>CAWAPY010000020.1:0-37414 GCA_963784055.1 uncultured Actinomycetota bacterium | reverse complement strand
AGGCTGCCGGCGGTCACACGGTGCGAGGTGCCGGCCTGAACGGGGCGGCGTTGCGGGTGAGCATCACCCCGTCGCCGTCCGGGGACTGGCTGCGGCTGGTGGCCACCGCCAGCGGGTTCCCGCGCGGGGCGCACTGCCGGCTGATCGTCATCACCGCGGACGGCCGACGGGAGATCGCCGGATCCTGGGACGTGCTGCTGCCGGTGAACCGGCAGGCGGTGTGGTCCTCGCCGGATCCGCGGCCGTCGACCTCTCCCAGGTCCGGGCGGTGGCCGTGGACACCGATGCCGGCCAGGAGCTGATGTACCTGCAGGTCTGACTCAGCCAGGTCTGACTCAATGCGCTGGAGGGGGCAGCCGCATCGCCACCGAGAAGCTCTCGTCGATCATGGGCTGGCCGGCACCCGCCAGGCCGCTGCGCACCACCCTTCAGACCGCCGCCGCCCGCCACGCCGAAGCCGACGTAGCCAGCGACCGGGCGACCGATGCCCAGTTGAAGGCGCGAGGCGGCCGAGGCTGCGCCGCTGGCCGACATCCTCGACCACCGCGCGGGGACCGTGCTCCACGAGCTGGACGGTGCCCGATCCGTCTGGCTTGCCCACGCCGCGGCGCCATCGCCGAGGAAGTCCGAGCTGTCCTCGCCGAACGCCGTGCCGACGACGTGGAACTCGAACCCGTCGTCACGTCCGGATCCTGTCACTGCCCCTTCGACGCCGCGGGGTGGCCGAGCAGTGCCCGGCAGCCGTCGAGGAGGCGCGCGCGGAGCTGCTCGTCGAGGTCACGCCAGTGCCGCGCGAGCTCGTCGAGGATCCGCGCCAGGCCGAACGCCAGCTCCTTGTGCTCCAGCCCCGCGTACCCGGCGAGGATGGCCTGCTTGCGCAGGTGCGCGGCAGCTTCCTCGACAACGCGCGGTCGGCGCGCAACTGCTGGTAGTTCGACACCGCTGTTCCCCCGAACTCGTCCGCGACGGACACGCCCGGTCAAGCGGGCTCGGACAGTGTCGCCCGGCCCGCGGCGCGCCGCTACCTGTCGCGCCGCGTCTTGACGGCCACAACGATGGCGGCGGTGACGCCGCCGACCGCCCAACCGATCACGGCCCACACCGCGGTGCCGGCCACCAGCGCGGCGACGAGCCCGGCACAGGTCAGGGCCAACACAGGTAGACCGCGGCTGGGTCGCCGAACACACGCCTCACAACGGCAGCATCCCGCAGCGCCTTCGGGCGGGCCATGAGGCCGCCCCTGCTTCTTCATGTCCCGCGAAGCGGGGCGGCCGTCCCCAGCCGGCCGAGCCGGGAGGCATACGCGGCGGCTCGACCAGCCCAGTAGCGCCCGGGACTCCCGCTCCTCTCGGAGTTACGCACACCCCGAGACTCTGGCGGTAGCGGCGCCGGAGTACCGACTCGGCGCAAGGACTTCGTTGCTGACTTAGTCCCCCACCACGACGCGGGCTGGCGGCGGCGCGGGAGTGTCCAGGTCGGTGACGAGTTCGCCGTCGACGCGCAACCGGCCGGCGGTCATGTGCTGGCCGATCCGGGAGTCCGATAGCCCGGCCGCAGCGAGGCGGTCGCGCACGGTCGTCGGGGCAGGGTCGTCGTGCACGCCGTGATGGTGCATCCGGTCACCGACAGTTCCTGACAGGTCGGTGCAGCTCGTCACGGTGAACGGCGCGGCTCCAGTTCCGCCGTGTACTGCCGCGCTGTCGGTGATCAGGGTCCCGGCTGTTCAGTAACGGGACGCGGGGGCGAGGCGCTTCCTGCCGGATCCGCACTCACTCCCCCTGAAGCGCGGCCTCAAGGAGCTCCACCTCGGAGATTTCGACGATCAACCTGAGGAATCACCCGACGCTGGCGTGGTTTGTGGACTACTGGCCCTCGGTGGTCTTCGTCCCCACGATCCTGCTGATGATCGCGGCGCTTGCCCTGGTGACTCACCGGTGGGACCGGCGAGACGAGTCGATCCGGTCGCGGCAGCGGGCATGCTCCGGCACCAGCCACTCGTCACAGCGATGCGTAACGGCAGGTAGGCGAGTCGTGCGACTCTAGCGACATCGCTAGAACCCGGCGCGGCGGCAGCGCAGGGTGGAGTCCATGCCCTTCCGCCCCGCCTATTGATCTCCCCGGCGACCGCCTCGAGGTCGAGGTCGTGCAGCCCGACGGGGGCCGTGCCCTGGTGGTCGGGAAGCTCGATGCCGTCCCGGAAGCGGCCGGCGGGCGGGCGCTGCGGATCCTGGTGTGCGATGCCCGGATCACGGTCCGGCCGGCCCGGGAGGCGGGCCAGGGAGGCGCGCCTGCTTGAAGGGGTACTTCCCTGACCGCCTCCCTGGGCCTGCTTCGCTGGACTGAGCAGCGGAAACAAGCCGTAGAGAGGCGCCGAGGCAACTCTGGGCGGTGCCTCAACCGGCCCGATCCGGCGTCGCGAATTGCGGCGCGTCGAGCACCAGCACGACCACGCCGTCGTCTGTGGCCGCGCAGCCCGCTCGGAGGTTGGCCGCCCCGGTCACACCCCGCCGTGCAGCCTTCGACGACGCCATCCGCGCACAGGTCCCTCCCCCGAAGCTCGTCTTCGAGCTGTGCTCGGTGACGGCGCACGCGCCCCGCCCACTCATGGTCCGCCACGCGGCCGCCCGCGACGCGGTGCGGTGCGGGCTGCACTGCGACCAGTCCCATCGGCGCGAGCCCGACCAGCATCACCCTGGACCCGACCGGTGCCACGGGATGCGTGGAAACCTGGACGATGGCACCGTCCGCGTGGTGCGCCTGACCCTGTGACCTGCCCCTCGAGGAGCCGCGGGGGCGATCCTCCGCCTGGTACCGGGCCGGTGCTCCGGCGGTGCTCGAGCCCGGCGCCCCTCAGCTCGCGATGGTGATCCGGACGGCGTCGAAGGCCGGTACTTGGTCGGCGAAGGCGTTCATCGGGATGCGGTGGCTCCCGTCGCCGGCCCAGGCCGCGCAGTGCACCAGCGCGCCCGCCGGGAACAGTGGCTGGCCCGCGGCGTCTCGTCCGGATAGGTGCAACTCGACCAGATCCGGGGTGGTACCGCCGCCGCCATCCTCGATCGCGGCGAACGCGGCGTTGCGGCCCGGCAGCGGCGCTTCCTGGTCGCTGCGCAGTACGCGGCAGGCGCTGTGCACATGCCCACGGGTGAGGCCCTCTGCGGTTAACTCGGCCGGCTCGGTGAGGTAGCCGCCATGGGCCGACGCCGGGAACTGGTCGCGCACAAGGTTGCGCACCGACACCTGCAGCGCGATGTCCTCACCGGGCTGGACCGTGGTGGGGGCGGCCACGATCAGCAGCGTCGGGCTGTTCTCCTGAGCCGACAGCTCCCCGAACGTGGTGTCCACACACGTCGCCGCGGCCGTCGGGTGTCCCTCGTGCGCAGGCAGGCGGTCGAGCGGGGACGTCGCGCACGGATTGGTGCCGCCCGCAGCCCCGGAGCCGCCGCGGCGAACACCGCAGCGCACACGACTGCGATCACCGCGCACACCGCCACCGACCGCAGCGGCCGTTCCCGACGGGTCGCCGCCGCGGCGGCAGCGGCACCCGCCGCGACCCCCGCCCTCAGCGGAGCGACGCCGCCGCGTACGCCGTCGGCAACCAGCGACGGGATGCGCAGCCCGGCCGGCAAGCCGGATGATCGAGGAGCGAACCCCGGCACACGGTCGGGCGGCGCCAAGCCGGTGAGCACGGGCGACGCGGCGTCTGCCGGGCGGGTCGGGTCGCTCATCGCACGCACGTCAGCACGGAGCCAGCGGGTGGTGGGGGCCCAGGTTCTGGGCGTAGGTCCAGCCCACGTCCTGCGGCCCGCTGAGTGTGTTCGGGGTCCCGAAGCGGATCCACACCATGTCCGTGTCGGGCGTGCGGCACGCCGGGAAGGCGACATCCCGGCCGGGGTTCAGGGTCGTGACGACCGGCGGGATCGACGAGTCCAGGTTGGCGAGGACCGCCGTCGTCCGCAGTATCTCGACCTGCTCCACACCCTCGGCCTGCGCGACTCCCGCGCCAAGCCCGGTGACGACCAGCGCCGCCACCGCGGCCGTGCTCAGGATGCCGGCGACTCGGCCGGTGCGTCCGCTCATTATGGTTCCTCCGTCGTTCAGGTTTGGTGATCGCGCGCCCGGTGCGCCGCCGTCGGCGACTCGGTGGTCAGTAGTCGCTGGTGTCGTCGCCGGGCTGCTCGTCGCCGGCCATGGCCTTGCCGGACTCGCCATCGGAGGAGGTCGACCCATCGACGGAGTCCTCCACGCCGGAGTCCTCCACGTCGGAGTCCCTCGCGTCGGAGTCGGCCTGCGTCGCAGTCCGCCGGGTCCGAGTGCCCGTCGTCCTCGCCGCCGGCCTTCTTGTCGCCGGTTCTGTGCGTGTCGCCGGTTCCTGGGTCGCCGGCCTTCTCGTCCTCGTCGTTTCCCGGCCCCTCGGTGGCGGCCTCCGGTGTGGCGCTCGCCCCGGACCCGGAGCCGTGATCGACGTTGAGCGCGTAGACCGCGACCGCCCCGACGCTGTTGGCGTCCCCGCTCCCACCGTTGGCCTGGACGTAGGCCCCGACCTTGAAGTACCAGCCCGAGCCCGTTGAGCGGCAGTTCGGCCTTCTTCTCGCCGTTGTAGAGGACGTCGACCTTGCTGTCGGCGGCGACGATCCGCACGTTGTACGGGGTGCCGAGCTTGTAGTTCGGGTCGAGGACCTGCTCGGACTTGCCGTCGTCGTACTGGACGATCAGCTTCTGGCCCTCGAGGCGGATCTGCAGGACGTCGTCCTTGTCGTCGTGGATCTGCGCGGCCGACGACCTCGGGCTTGGCCGCGGGGAGCTGGGTGATCGCCTCGCACACGTCCAGGATGTGGGTGCCGCTGGTGTTGGACCAGGCGGCCTTGTCGCTGCCGTTCATCTCCCGCAGCTCCGAGCGCGGGAAGTGGCTGTTCTTCGTGGTGACGCCGTCGCCGCGGGCGGAGAACACGACCCCGTCGCCGGAGTCGTTGACCTTGAAGAACTCGTTGGTGAACTTGCCGAGCGTCGGGTTGCTCGACGGTGTCGGGGTCGCCCGGCTTGCCGGTGGGCAGGGTCAGGTACCAGTCGGCGAGGTCGATCAGGTCCCCGGGCACCCGAGCCGCGGTTGCATCGCCGGCGGCTTCGGTGCCGGAGTCGGCGGTGCCGCGTAGCGCCCGCACGATCCGGTTCCCGGTGTTCCCGGTCGTGCCCGCGAGCTCGGTGATCAGGCCGGCCAGGATCGCCGTGGCCGTCACCCGCCTGCCGGCCGAGTCGTCGTCGGTGCTGCGTCCGGAGGTGCGGGCCGGCGTCGTGGTGGGGCAGCTGTGGCCGCCGTGATCGATAGAACAGCTGGGTCACGGCGTACTCGGCGCCGGCTCGCTGTTTCTCGACGAGGACCGCGATGTCGCGTTCGAGGTTCGGGGCCTCCGCGTGCTTCTCCGGGTACGCCGCGACGCCGATGCAGAAGTCGGTCGGCGTGGACTCCACGAGCTCCTCCAGGTACTCACCGTGGTCCCCGCGGCCACCTGCCCGACGAGCTCCAGAGCGCCCTCGTTCGCGCTGCGTCCTTCTGCCGGCGGCCGTCGCTCGCCGTCCCCGCGGATCGCGAGGACGTTCTCGATCCCGAGGTAGTTCAGCTCGATCAGCGCGTCTTCGGTCTCCTCCCGTGTGAAGCCGTTGCACAGCACGTGCGGGACCGGATCGATGTCGAACCGATACTTGATCGCCGCGCACAGACCGAACGTGCCCGGCGCCTTGCGGGTCAGCGGCCTCCGGAAAAACCCGACCGGGCACCTCGTCCCAACCGTCTCGCCCGCGTGGCTGGTGATGTCGATGACGGCGGCTCGTACGGCAACAGCGAGGACACCGCCTCGTAGATGCGCTCCACGTTGCCGCCCCGCCGCGGTGGGATGATCTCGACGCTCACCAGGGGCTCCGTGGCGTTCGCGAGGTGCTCGACGACCTTCACACGTCGAGCCTACCGGCCCGACGCGACCGGACCCGATCACTCACGCAAGGGAGGCGGACGCCTCGGACGGCCGCCACCTCGACCCCGCGCTCGTACCCGGCGTCCGCGTGGCGGATCACGCCGGTGCCGGGGTCGGTGGTGAGCACGCGCTCCAGCGTGCGGCCGCGTTCTCGGAGCCGTCGGCGACGACCGCCATCCCCGCGTGGATCGACATCCCGATCCCCACGCCACCGCCGTGGTGCACGCCACCCAGTGCGCGCCGGCCGCCGTGTTGATCAGGGCGTTCAGGATCGGCCAGTCGGCGATCGCGTCCGAGCCGTCCTTCATGTCCTCGGTCTCCCGGTACGGGGAGGCCACCGACCCGCTGTCGAGATGGTCGCGCCCGATCACGATCGGCGCCGAGAGCTCGCCGCTCGCGACCATCTCGTTGAACCGCAGCCCGGCCTTGGCGCGCTGGCCGTAGCCCAGCCAGCAGATCCGGGCCGGGAGTCCCTGGAACGCGACCCGCTCCTCCGCCATGCGGAGCCACCGGAGCAGCCGCTCGTCTTCGGGGAACAGCTCCCCCACGGCGCGGTCCGTCTTCTGGATGTCCTCCGGGTCGCCGGAGAGCGCGGCCCACCGGAACGGTCCCTTGCCCTCGCAGAACATCGGGCGGACGAACGCGGGCACGAAGCCCGGATAGGCGTACGCGCGATCGAAGCCTCCCGTCTCGGCGCCCGCCCGCAGGTTGTTCCCGTAGTCGAAGACCACCGACCCGGCGTCGAGGAACCCCACCATCGCCTCCACGTGACGGGCCATCGAGGCCTGCGAACGACGCTGGTAGTCGTCGGGGTCGCGTTCCCGGAGCGAGGCTGCCTCCTCGAGGGTGAGGCCGGCGGGCACGTAGCCCGCGAGGGGATCGTGCGCGCTCGTCTGGTCGGTCACGATCTCGGGCCGGAAGCCCCGCGCCAGCAGGTCGGGCTCGACCTCGGCGCAGTTGCCGAGCAGCCCGATCGAGAGCGGTTCGCGCGCCGTGCGAGCTTCCTCGGCCCACCCCAGCGCCTCGTCGACCGACGCCGTCTCGCGGTCCAGGTAGCTCGTCTTGATCCGGCGCTCGATGCGCGCCGGGTCGACCTCGATGCAGAGGGCCACGCCACCGTTCATCGTGACCGCCAGCGGCTGGGCGCCGCCCATCCCCCCGAGACCGCCGGTGAGCGTGATCGTTCCGGCGAGCGTGCCGCCGAACCGCTGCGTCGCGCACTCGGCGAGGGTCTCGTACGTGCCCTGGAGGATCCCCTGGGTCCCGATGTAGATCCACGACCCCGCCGTCATCTGGCCGTACATCGTGAGACCTGCGTGCTCGAGCTCGCGGAACGTGTCCCAGTCCGCCCACTTCGGGACGAGCATCGCGTTGGAGATCAGGACCCGTGGCGCCATCTCGTGCGTCCGAAGATCCCGACCGGCTTGCCGGACTGCACGAGCAGCGTCTCGTCGTCGCCCAGGACCCGGAGCGAGCGCACGATCGCGTCGTACGCCTCCCAGGAGCGTGCCGCGCGGCCGGTGCCGCCGTAGACCACGAGGTCCGCGGGACGTTCGGCGACGTCGGGATCCAGGTTGTTCATCAGCATCCGCAGCGCGGCCTCCTGGGGCCACGAGCGGCAGCTGAGCTCGGTTCCTCGGGGCGCTCGAACCTCTCTCGCGCCACTACCCACCATCTGCCCCCCGTGTTGGCGCAATCTCGGGCACCATCTTGGCCGATACCCCCGTTCGGGTAACCCCCAGTCGGGCTACGGCAAAGATGCTACCGAGGTGCTTGAGCAGCCTTCCCTCGCTTGTAGCGTCCCGCGCGATGGCCTCTGACGGAACCATCCTCCATCTGCGTGGCCAGAACGATCCGATCCGGGTGCTCCTCGCAGACGACGAGCCCGGCCTGCGGATCGCGCTCACGGAGCTCCTCAGCCACGAGGAACGGGTCGAGCTGGTCGGCACGGCGGCGGACGCCGAGGAGGCGATCCGCATCGCCGAGTCGAATCTGCCCGACGTCGCCCTCGTAGACGTCCGGATGCCGGAGGGCGGTGGGCCGCACGCCGCTCGCGGCATCACTCGGGTGTCGCCCGGGACCCGGGTGATCGCCCTCTCCGCCTACGAGGACCGCACGAACGTGCTCGAGATGCTGCGGGCCGGTGCCGTCGGCTACCTCGTGAAGGGCACGGCCGCCGACGAGCTCCTCCAGGGGATCGAGAAGGTCGCCCAGGGCGGCACGAGCCTGTCGGCCGAGGTGATGAGCGGGGTCGTCGCCGAGCTCGCCACCCAGCTCCGCCGAGAGGAGATCGAGCGTGACGCCGACCAGGCGCTCCTGGGGGACATCGAACGGTTCGTGTCCGGTCACGGCGTCTGGATGGTCTACCACCCGATCATGGACCTCGAGACCCGCGAGGAGATCGGCGTGGAGGCCCTCGCACGGTTCGGCTCGATCCCCGTGAAGCCGCCGGACCGATGGTTCGCCGAAGCGACCGCCCTCGAGCTCGGCCTCCAGCTGGAGCTCCGCGCGGTGAAGGAAGCGCTCGAGGGGCTCCCGCGGATCCCGGACGGCGCGTTCCTGTCCATCAACTGCTCCCATCGCACCGCCGCCTCGGCCGAGCTCGCCGAGAGGCTGGACGGCATGGAGAAGCGGATCGTCCTCGAGATCACGGAGCACGAGGCGATCGACGACTATGGAGCGCTCGCCGAGGCGCTCGAGCCGTTGCGGGCGCGCGGGCTCCGCGTCGCCGTCGACGACGTCGGCGCCGGGTACGCGAGCCTGCGACACGCGCTCCAGCTCGCTCCCGACATGGTGAAGATGGACATCTCGCTCACGCGCGACATCGACAGGGACGCGGGGCGTCGAGCGCTCGCCGCCGCCTTGATCTCGTTCGCGGCCGAGACCGACATGACGATCGTGGCCGAGGGGATCGAGACCGCGGGTGAGCTGCACGCCCTGCGGCAGCTCGGCGTCCGCTACGGCCAGGGCTTCTACCTCGCCCGCCCGGCGCCGTTGGAGTGACGCCCTAGCTCGCGCCCATCCGAACCAACCCGCGGAGCACACGAAGATCCCTCTGGAAGACGCGGCGCATCAGCGGACGGGCGAGGCGCAGACCCACCCTGCCGATCGGACCGAGCCGCGGCGGCGGGAACAGCGTCTCCTTCCAGCGCATGCGGGTTCCCTCGGAGACGGGCTGGAGCTGGATCTCGCCGCTCCCCTTCACCCACCCGAGGTGATCGATCACCAGGATCCTGGGCGGCTCCCACATGCTCACGCGCACCGCGTCCCGCGTCTTGATGCCGGCGATGCGCACGGTGGCCTTCGCCTCGACGCCGACGCCTTCTCGCTGGTCGCCGATCACCTCGAAGTCGGAGGCCTCGAGCATCCAGTCGTCCTGGTGCTCCCAGTCCGTGATCAGGGTCCAGACGACCTCCGGCGGTCCCGGCATCGTGTCGGAGACCTCGATGACGACCGGGCGCCGACGCTTCGCGGCTCGCTCGTCGGCGTTCAGCGGCTCAGCTCGAGCGGCGGTCGATCGACCACGAGGAGGCGCCCGTCTCCTTCGTGTACTGCTTCATCTCCATCGCGACGGTGATCGCTTCGGCGTAGTGCCGGAACATCCGCTTCTCCGTGGAGGCGATCCCGATCGAGAGCGTGAGCAGCGGGAACCGCTGGAGATCGCCCCGCCGGTTCGTGATCTCGATGTAGCCGTTCGTCCGGTCGTCGACGTCGTAGAGCGCCGGCGCCAGCTCGTCGAACGACTGCACGATCTGCTGCGCCACCGCGGTTGCCTGGTCCGGCGGCACCACGACCACGAAGTCGTCACCGCCGGCGTGGCCGACGAACGTCTCGGGGCCGACGATCTGCGTGGCCGCCTCGCCGATCACCCGTCCGGTCTCTCGGATCGCTTCGTCTCCGCGCAGGAACCCGTACCGATCGTTGTAAGCCTTGAACCGGTCGAGATCCACGTAGAGGACCGAGAACGGCTCGGACCTCGAGACCCGACCTTCGATCTCATCCTCGATCGCGACGTTGCCGGCCAGGCCGGTCATCGGCGAGAGGGATCGCTTGTCGCTCGCGCGGTTCAGGACCCCACGGATCCTCGCCAGGAGCTCCGGGGTGTCGAAGGGCTTCACGATGTAGTCGTCCGCTCCGATCGCGAAGCCCTCGAGCTTGTCGGCCGAGAGCCCGCGAGCGGTCAGCATGATCACGGACACGGTGGCCGTCCGGGGATCCTGCCGGAGCTGGCGGGTGAGCTCGAAGCCGTCCATGTTGGGCATCATCACGTCGGCCAGGACGAGCTGAGGAGGACGCTCCTGCGCAGCCGAGAGGGCCTGCTCGCCGTCGCTCGCGACGCGAACGTCGTAGCCGGCCGCCTTCAGCTCGATCTCGAGGAGCCGTGCGATGAACGGGTCGTCGTCGACGACCAGGAGGCTCTCGCCTCCACCGCTCGGATCGGCGCCCGGCGGCATCGCGTCGGCGAGCGCTCCGGGGCCCGTCTCCGGCTCCGTCGGAGCCCCCGCCTCCTGCGGCGTCTCGTCGTCCGTCACGTGCTCTCCCGTCGTCCCGGTCTGCATCATCTCCTGGACATCGGCACTCTACCGCCAGAGGTGGAGCCGCCCGGGTAACCGGATCTGGGACGTTCCCGCCCCTGCGTGGCACGATGGGCGGGCCCCCGCGGGCCGGAAACGCCAAACGAGAAGGGGACGTCATGCCGGTGCTCGACTCGTTCCTCGATGCCATGGGCGACACACCCTTGGTTCGCCTGCGCTCCGTGGCCCGGGGCGTCAAGCCCACGATCCTCGCCAAGCTCGAGATGCTGAACCCGGGCAGCTCCGTGAAGGACCGCATCGGGCTGAGGATGATCGAGGCGGCCGAGCGCGAGGGGCTCCTCAAGCCGGGCGGAACGATCGTCGAGCCGACGTCCGGCAACACGGGCCACGGGCTCGCGATCGCGGCGGCGGTCCGCGGCTACCGGTGCATCTTCGTGATGCCGGACAAGATGAGCCAGGAGAAGATCTCGCTGCTGCGTGCGTACGGTGCGGAGGTCGTGATCTGTCCGACGGCCGTCGCGCCCGAGTCCCCGGAGAGCTACTACCGCGTGGCCGACCGGCTCGCGGCGGAGATCCCGGGCGCGTTCCAGCCCAACCAGTACCACAACCCGGTGAACCCGCAGACCCACTACGACACCACCGGTCCGGAGATCTGGGAGCAGACGGAGGGCCGGCTCACGGCCTTCGTCTGCGGCGTGGGGACCGGCGGCACGATCTCCGGCGCCGGGCGCTACCTGAAGGAGCAGGACCCCGACGTGCTCGTGGTGGGCGCGGATCCGGAGGGATCGATCTACTCGGGCGACACCCCCCGCCCCTACCTGGTGGAGGGGATCGGCGAGGACTTCATGCCCTCCACGTTCGACCCGTCCGTCGTGGATCGCTACGTCCGGGTCTCCGATCGCGACTCCTTCCTGACGGCCCGCGCGATCACACGCCAAGAGGGCATCCTCGTGGGCGGCTCCAGCGGGACCGCGGTGTTCGCAGCGTTGGCGGTCGCTCGCGAGCTGGACGACCCCGAGGCCAGGATCGTCGTGCTGCTCCCCGACTCCGGCCGGCAGTACATGTCGAAGCTCTACTCGGAGACCTGGATGCTCCAGCACGGGATGCTGGAGCGTCCCGATGTGGTGCGCGTCGAGGAGGTCCTCTCCGCGAAGTCCCGTGAGATCCCTCCCCTGATCACCGTGAACGCGCACGACAAGGTGCGTCAGGGGGTGGAGATCCTCCAGGAGCACGGGATCTCCCAGGCGCCGGTGGTCCGGGAGGAGTCGATCGACGTCTCGCAGTTCATGGGATCGATCCGGGACCGCGAGCTGCTGGAGCGGGTGTTCCGCGATCCCGACTCGCTGCAGTTGGATGTGGCCGAGGTGATGGCGGCGCCGATCCCGATGGTCGAGTGGGATGCGCCCGTCGAGGTCGCGTTCGGCGAGCTCGAGCGCTCCCCCGCCGTCGTCGTGACGAAAGCCGGGCAGGCCCTCGGCGTCTTGACCCGGAGCGACCTCCTCGAGTTCCTCGCTCGTCAGCGCCGGGCGTAGTCTGCGCCGGTGCTCCAAGTGCAGGTCCATGCTGTGGCGTCTCGCCCGTGACGGGCGCGACGCCACCGACGAGTTGAGGAGACGAGGATGGAAGGTGCCCCCGGAGATCAGCTGAAAGAAGATCGGATGAGGTTCGAGACCGCCGCGATCCATGCAGGCCAAGACCCCGACGCGCAGTACGGATCGGTCAACGTCCCGATCTACCAGACGTCCACGTACGCGCAGCCGGCGGTGGGCAAACCCAAGGTGTTCGACTACGCGCGTGGGGGCAACCCCACGCGCGAGGCGTTCCAGACCGCGCTCGCCGCCCTGGAGGGCGGCGAGCGCGCGTTCGCGTTCGGCAGTGGGATGGCGGCGGAGACCACGCTGCTGCTCTCGTTGCGCCCCGGCGATCACGTCGTGCTGCCCGACGACGTCTACGGCGGCACGTACCGGCTCCTGTCCAAAGTGCTCGAGCCGTGGGGGCTGTCGTACTCGGTCGTCGACCTCACCGACCTCGAGGATCTGGGGGATGCGATCCGCGAGGAGACCCGCGTCGTCTGGCTCGAGACGCCCTCGAACCCGATGCTCAGGATCGTCGACGTCGCGGCCGTCGCCGAGATCGCGCACGAGGCCGGCGCACGGGTCGTCGTCGACAACACGTTCGCGACCCCCGCGCTGCAGCGGCCGCTCGAGCTCGGCGCGGACGCCGTCGTGCACAGCGTCACGAAGTACATCGGAGGTCACTCCGACCTGATCGGTGGTGCCGTCGTCACGAGCGACGCCGAGTGGATCGAACGGCTCGGGTTCCTGGCGAACGCGGTCGGCGCGGTCCCGGGGCCGATGGATTGCTATCTCGGCCTCCGTGGGCTGAAGACGCTCGCGCTCCGGATGGCCAGGCATTCGGAGAACGCCGGGACGATCGCCGCGTGGCTCTCCGGCGACCCGCGGGTACGGCGCGTGTACTTCCCCGGGCTCCCGGACCATCCGGGTCACGACGTCGCGAGCCGGCAGATGTCGGCGTTCGGGGGCATCGTGTCCTTCGACGCGGCGTCCGCGGAGGAGGCCATCGCGATCGCGGAGCGGGCCGAGCTGTTCTTCCTCGCCGAGTCGCTCGGCGGTGTGGAATCGCTGATCGAGGTCCCCGGCCCGATGACGCACGCGAGCGTCGCGGGATCGCCGTGCGAGGTGCCGGCGCAGCTGATCCGCCTGTCCGTCGGCCTGGAGCACGTCGACGACCTGCTCGCAGATCTCGATCGCGCGCTGGGCTGACGAGCCTCGCTCGCTAGGAACGGAGGACGATCTCGCCTCCGGCCGCAACCGCGATCGCCACGGCTCGGACGCCCGGCTCGGCGTCGGGGCGCACGCGGATCGGGGCTTCCCGGCCACCGAGCCAGTCGCGGAGGCGCGCCCCATCCCCACCGACCTCAGCCCAGGAGATCCCCTCCACCGGGACGCGGTGCTCGGCCTGCGCGGCGCCCGGATGGAGCGCGGCGGGCACGTCCCAGGAGATGAAGAACGGCAGCCAGAGATCCGCGCCGCGCTCCTCGATCCCGGCGCCGCGCCACCGCACCTCCATGCCGTCGGGGCGGGACCGCGATCCCGGTTGGACGGTGAGACCGAGCCTCGCCGCCGTCGCCTCCACGTCGTCGTCGGCGAGACAGATCGAGAACCACCGGTCGCCGTCGGCGGAGAGCTCGAGCAGCGTCCGACCGAGGACCGTGGCCGCGCCCACGTCCTCGTCGACGACGCCGAGGAGCTCGACGTAGTCGCCGCCGAGCGGGGCGATCATGTTGGCCGTTCCCCACTGCGGATGCCGCCCGCCCGGCGCGAACCGGAGCCCGTGTTCGTCCCACAGGCGCGCCGCCGACGCATCGAGGTCGCGGACGGCCAGCACGACGTGGTCGACCCGGTAGATCGATGCCGCGTCCACGCGCCTGCTAGGTGACCTGTCGCTTCAGATAGGCGACCATGGAGACGCCCCCCGCGGGCGTCTGCTGCTGGAGGATCGTCACGAGCTCCCAGCCGTCCTCCCCGAAGTTGTTGAGGATCTCGCCCGGGTTGTGCTCGAGCAACGGCGCCACGAAGTACTCCCACTTCATCGGTCGGTTCCCCTCTCTCGTCCTCCTGCCCGATCCTCGACCTCTCGATCGTCGGCGGCCATGAGTCGTTGACGCACCTTCTTGATGCAGACACCCATGATCACGTCGAGACCGCCGTCTTGGGCGATCCGCGCCGCTTCGTCGCTCACGATGCCCTCCTGCAACCAGAGGACGCGAGCTCCGATCTTCACGGCGTCCCGCGCGACGTCCGGCGTGTGCTCCGGCCGACGGAACACGTCGACGACGTCGACGCGGACGTCGTCGGGGATGTCAAGGAGCGTCGGGTGCGCGCGCTCCCCGAGCACCTCCGTCTCGTTCGGATTGACCGGGATGATCCGGTAGCCGTGGTCCTGAAGGTAGGAGGCCACCTCGTGCGAGGGACGCCACTCCTTCGAGGAGATCCCCACCACGGCGATCACGCGAGCCTCGCCCAGGAGGGACCTGAGCTCGTTCTGGCGGGCGATCAGTTCAGCGTCCACGGCGCCTCCGCTCGCAAGATCTCGAGGAAGGAATGCACCATCAGCCCGGTCGCGCCCCAGACCGTGTGCCCTTCGAGGGGATAGGACCATCCGTGCCACATGCTCCCGTCCGCGCGCGGGAGCTCCATCGGCTCCTCGCGCGCGGCCAATCGTGCGAGCGGCACGCGCACGATCTCCTTGATCTCCGCCTCGGCCGGGAACAGGTCCGGCGGCAGCGGGAGCAACCCCACGAAGGGGATCACGAGGATCGCCGACACGTACGTGTGCACCGGGGGGAGGGCGCCGACCAGTCGCGGCAGCGTGGGGTCGAGCCCGATCTCCTCGAACGCCTCCCGTCGAGCGGCATCGGCGGGCGATTCCCCCTCGTCCACGAGCCCGCCGGGGAACGAGACCTCGCCCGCGTGGCGCGACAACGTGTCCGAGCGCACCGTGAAGATCAGCGACCGCTCGGGCGTTTCGACGAGCGGCGCGAGGACGGCGGCGAGTCGGTCACCCGGAGCGGGAGCGTGCGTCGGCATCTGCTCGAGCGCGGAACCCAGGATCTCCTGCAGTGAGGGCGCGTGTACCATCCGCAGCCATGGTAGGCGAGGACGTCGCAGGACCTACGTCCCCGTTGGCCGCCACAGCCGCGGCCGCCGTCGATTCCGATGAGGTCCTCCGCCACGCACGCGCCCTGATCGCGGCGCCCTCCGAGAATCCCGGCGGGACCGAAGACCTGGCGGCCGAGGTGGCCACCGAGATCCTCACCGACCTCGGAGCGGAGATCCAGCTGGTGCGGTCCGAGGAAGGTCGCCCCAGCGTCGTCGCCCGGCTCGGAACCGGTGCCCGACCCCGCCTGGCGTGGAACGGTCACCTCGACACCGTCCCCACGGGGGACCCGTCGAGCTGGTCGAGCGGCCCCTTCGACGGCGCGGTCGTCGACGGGAGGCTCGTGGGGCGCGGCGCCTGCGACATGAAGGGACCGATCGCGTCGGCGATCGGCGCGGTCGCGGCGATCCGTCGCGCCGGGATCACGCTGGCCGGCACGTTGGAGCTCCACCTGGTCGCCGACGAGGAACACGCCGGCGTCCACGGCACGCGGGTCCTCCGTGATCAAGGTCTGCTCGACCAGGACGCCGCGATCGTCGGAGAGCCCACCGAGATGGAGATCGCACTGGCCGAGCGGGGTGGCGCCTGGGTCACCGCCGTGGCGCACGGGAAGGCCGCCCACGGGTCCCAGCCGCAGCGAGGCGTGAACGCGATCCTCGCGATGTCGCGGTTCTTGCTCCGCCTCCACGAGGTGCTCCCGGATCTCACCCATCCCCTCGTCGGGGCCCCCACGGTCAACGTCGCGATGGTCGCCGGCGGAAGCGCTCCTAACGTCGTCCCCGATCGGTGCGAGGTGGAGATCGACCGTCGGATCGTCCCCGGTGAAGACGACCCCGACGCGGTCCTCGCCCCGTTCCATCGGCTGGTGGACGACCTCGTCGCCGAACAGAGGGACACGGACATCGAGATCACCCTGCGGGAGTGGACCGAGGCGGCCGAGACCACGGGGGACACCGCGATCGCGGCGATCGTCCGCGACGCGATCGCCGCCGACACCGGCACACCTCCCTCGTTCGTCGGCTTCACCGGGATCACCGACGCCCGCTTCTACATCAACGACGCCAAGATCCCCACCGTGATCGCGGGACCGGGATCCCTGTCCGTCGCGCACATGGCGGACGAGTCGATCGGGGTCGAGGAGATGGTCACCGCGGCGCGCTCGTACGCGCGGATGTTCGTCGGGTACCTCGGGACCCGCTAGCCCGCGTGGACGCCGTCGACGTCTTCGTGATCGGGGGTGGCGGCACCGGATCCGAGGTCGCCTTCTCGCTCGCGCGCTCCTCCGGACTGACGGTCGCGCTCGCAGAGCGAGACAGGCTCGGCGGTGAGTGCAACCACTACGGCTGCGTCCCCACGAAGGTGATGCTGCGGTCCGCGAAGATCGCGAAGCTCGCGCGCGACGGGGATCGCTTCGGTCTCCGGATCCCCGACGTCTCCGTCGACTTCCCCGCGGTGCGGCAACGGGTCCGCGACGTGATCGAGGCGCAGTCGGGGGAAGGCGCCGCGCCGTTCGAGCGGCTGGGGGTTCGGGTGTTCCTCCAGGAGGCACGGATCGCGGGCGAGCATCGCGTGGAGCTGGCGGACGGGTCCGTGATCGAGGCGGGCAAGGTGGTGCTCGCCACCGGCACCGACGCGGCCGTCCCTCCGATCCCCGGGATCGAGGACGGGCCGTTCTGGACGAACCGCGAGGCGATCTGGGAGCCCGCGACGCCGCCTCGGTCGCTCGCCGTCATCGGTACGGGCGCGGTGGGGATCGAGTTCGCCCAGATCTACGCGCGGTTCGGCTCTCACGTCACCGCCCTGGAGGCCCTGCCCCACGTGCTCCCACAGGAGGACGAGGAGGCCGCCGCCTCGATCCTTCCCGCCCTCGAGGCCGACGGCATCTCGCTGCGGTCCGGTGTCCGGATCGGAAGCGCGAGGCACGACGGCACGGCCTGGACGCTCGCGATCGAGAGCGGCGACGCGGTGATCGCCGACGAGCTGCTCGTGGCGACGGGACGCCGCCCGGTGTTCGAGCCGCACGACCTCGAGGCGGCCGGCATCGAGCTCGGCGACGACGGGAACCCCGTCCTGACCGAGACGCTCCGCACCCGCAACCCGGACGTGTGGGTGGCCGGAGACGCCACCGGCGACCTGTTGTTCACCCACGTCGGCTCCTACGAGGCCGAGCTCGTGGTGAAGGACATCCTGGGACACCCCGAGTCCCGCGACTACCGGGTCATCCCGCGGGTGACGTTCTGCGACCCGGAGGTGGCGAGCGTCGGCGTGACCGAGCAGCGGGCTCGCGATGACGGTCGAGACGTGATCACCTCCGTCATGCGGTTCGTCGACAACGAGCGCGCTCGCATCGACGGGAGCACGCACGGACTCGTGAAACTGGTCGCCGACCGAGGGACCGGCGAGCTCCTCGGGGGCCACGTCGTCGGCGAGGAGGCGGGCGCGCTGATCCACGAGGTCGCGGTGCTGATGGCCGCGCGGACGCCGGCGACGGCCGTCGCGCACGCGATCCACGCCTATCCCACCCTGTCGGAGTCCGTGAAGGGCGCCCTGCTCGGCATCGACGAGCAGGTCGGGTAGCCTGGAGGTGATGGATGCGCCAGTCACCGAGGTCATCTCGGTCACCGACAAGGCCGCGCGGAGGATCGCCGCGCTCGCCCTCAAGGAGGGCCATGCGCTGCCCGTCCTCCGCGTCCGTGTGACCGCCGGCGGCTGCTCCGGCTTCACCTACGAGCTGTCGTTCGCCGACGGGCCAGCCGAGGACGACGCCGTGATCGAGGCAGCCGACGGCGTCCGCGTCCTCGTCGATCCGCGGAGTGCGCCGATCGTCCGCGGCTCCACCCTGGAGTTCAACGACTCGCTCCTGGGTGGTGGGCTGAAGATGCTCAACCCGCAGGCCACGCACGAATGCGCCTGCGGCGACTCCTTCTCCTCGATCATCTGACTGCTCCTCGACTGGCTCGAGCGCCTCGACGATCCGCCTGCTGGAGCTCCGTCACCCGACGGTGAGCGTCCCCACCATCTGCGGATGGAACCGACAGTGGAAGCCCCCGCTCGTCGCGCCCGTGAGGTCGATATCGATCGTTTCGCCGGCGCCGATCGTCTCGTCGATCGCCTCGTCGTCGGTCGTGAACGTGTGCGAGGTCTCGCCGATGTTCGTGACCTCGATCGTTTGCCCCTCCGTCACGGAGAGATCGGCCGGTGAGAATGAGAAGTCCACGATCGTGAGATCCGCGCCGCCCCCGCCGCCGTCGGACGGACTCTCGGCTGGACTCTCGGACGGACTGCCACCGTTCTGATCCGGTGGGGTTTCCTCATCCCCCCCGCAGGCCGCTGCGAGCAGCGTGAGCGCGAACACCGCGCCAAGGAGGCGCATCCACCGTCGGTCCATCGTCCCTCCCTTTCCCGAGAACGTGATGCCCGGTCTCCCGGGCCCGCACGGTACTACGGGCGGGCGGGCGAACCGGATTCGCCTCCATGACGACGGTGCCCACTACACTGCGTCCGTGGCCGTCGAGAAGACCCAGTGGCGGGACCTCTACAACGAGGTGGTGCTCACGGGACTGTGCACCGGCTGCACCTCGTGCATCGTCGCGTGCCCGTTCCACGTGCTGGGGTACGAGGACAACGTCCCCGTCCAGCTCCAGGAGGAGGGACCGGACGGGTGCAGCCACGGCGACAAGGGCTGTGACATCTGCACCCGCGCCTGCCCGCGTTTCCGCGAGTGGGAGTCGGAGATCGACGAGCTGTTCTTCGGTCAGACACGCAAGCCCGAGGAGATCATCGGACAGTACCGGGACATCTATCTCGCGCGTGCGACCGGGCAGGAGTCGCTGATGCACGGCCAGGACGGCGGCGCCGTCTCCGCGCTCCTGGTGTGGGGTCTGGAGAACGGCGAGATCGACGGGGCGTGCACCTCGAAGCTCTCCGATGAGCGGACCTGGGACGCCGAGCCGACCGTGGTCACGGACACCGAGGGGGTCTTCGCCACGGCCGGCTCCCGGTACACCTACTCCGCGAACCCGCTGGCGCTGTTGAAGGCCGCCGAGATGGGTCTGTCCAAGGTGGCGCTGGTCGGGATGGGGTGTCAGTCCAGCGTGACCGGTGCGCTCGAGTTCCGACGGGTGAACAAGTGGCGTCGCAAGATCGCATGGACGTTCGGACTCCTCTGCTCCAAGTCCTTCACCTACGACGGTCTGATGGTGGAGATCGCGCAGAAGGAGCTCGGCCTCGACCTCGACCACCTCTCCCGCGTGAACGTGAAGGGCAAGCTGCTCTTCTACACCGACACCGGCGACGAGGTCGTGTACCCCTTGAAGGAAGCGCACCGGTTCACCCGCCCCGGCTGCCTGCGCTGCCCCGACTTCGCGGCCGAGCACGCCGACATCTCCTTCGGTGGCCTCGGGCAGTCGGAGGGGTGGACGCTGTCGATCGTGCGCACGGAACGTGGCCAGGACATCTGGGATCGGGCGACGGCGGACGGCGTGATCGAGCATCGGCCGGGAGCCGAGGACCCGAAGGCGGTCGAGCTCATGTTCAAGCTCGCGGCGAAGTCCCGGGAGCGGTGGCCGACCTCCGAGGAGATGCCCGCAGCGGGCTCGACACCCGGGATCCTTCCGATCGTCCCAGACCCGTAGGCGCAGACCGTCGCCGCAGATCAGGCCCGTCCTTCCTGACCAGGCCTGTGCCCCCCGGACGGCCGACATCCGGCCCCAACCAGGGGACTCCATGTCGCCCTCGGAGCGCCCGATAATCCCAGCAGGCCCTGAACGGGTCGCAAACCTGCCGTTCCTCCGGGAGATCGCGTGGCTCGATCGATCCGAAACGAAGAACCGTTGCTCGCGGGCGGCGGCATGCTCACCGCCGTGGCCTACTCGGCCGAGCGGCTGCTCCTGGCTCCCGACTGGCGGGATGCGATCGACGACGTGCTGATGCACCTCGGCGTGGCGGCCGGCGTCAGCCGGGCCTACCTGATCCAGGTGGACCCGCCGGACACCGGCTACCGAGCGACCCAGCTCGCCGAGTGGTGCGCGCCGGGCGTGTCGTCGCAGTTCGAGAACCCCACCCTCCGGGGCGCCGCGCTCACCGACGCAGGGTTCTCCCGATGGATCGGTCTGATGTCGTCCCGCGAGACCGTGCACGGGATCGTCAGCGACGTTCCCCGAGGAGGAACGGCTCGAGCTCACGAAGCAGGAGATCCTTTCGATCGCCGCGTTCCCTGTATTCGTGGACGGGGAGTGGTGGTCCTTCATCGGTTTCGACGATTGCGTCGAGGAGCGAGCGTGGACGGCGTTCGAGCTGGACTCGCTCCGCGCAGCGGCCGGCATGCTCGGAGCGGCGGAGCAGGCAGGACGCGCCGAGACCCGTCGGCGCGACGCGGAGATCAGGTACCAGCAGGTCGTGGAACAGAACCCCGCCGTCACCTACACGGAGTCCCACCATCCCGAAGGTGGGCGGTTCACGTTCATCAGCCCCCAGCTCCACGAGCTCCTTGGCTCCGCACCGGAGCTCCCACTCGGAAATCGTGACTGGTGGTGGTCGCACGTCCATCCCGACGACGTGGACGAGGTGCAGCTCGCCAACCGGATCTCGTTCTCGCGAGGCACGGACTTCGATCAGACCTACCGGATGCGGAGGGCGGACGACACCTGGGCGTGGGTGCGAGACAAGGTCCGGCCGGTTCGGGACGAGGAGGGGAAGATCCTGTACTGGCAGGGCTTCCTCATCGGGGTGACCGAGCGGGTGGAGACCGAGGAGCGGCTCCGGGAGGCCGAGGCACGATTCCGTGCGATGGTCGAACGGATCCCCGCCGTGACCTATACCGATCATGTCAGCGCGGACGGGACCACGGTGATGGGCTTCGTGAGCCCTCAGATCGAGGAGATCCTGGGCTACCCGCCCCAGCGGTTCCTGGAGCGAGCCAACCTCTGGTTCGAGATCATGCATCCCGACGATCTCGCCCGACTGCGAGCGATCGATGCCTTCAACAACGCCGACCTCGAACCCTTCGAACACGAATACCGGATGCGACACACCGACGGCCACTGGGTGTGGGTGCACGACCGGTCGACCGCGGTCCTCGACGAGGACGGCAACCTCGACTACTTCCTGGGCTTCCTGACCGATGTGAGCTCGCGGCACGACGCGGAGGCACGTCTCCGAGAGGCGGAGCTCACGTTCCGCACGATGGTCGAGCAGAACCCGGCGGTCTTCTACATCCAGAGCATCGACCCCGAGGATCCCACGAGGTCGCTGACGCAGTACATCGGCCCTCGCGCCGAACAGCTGACGGGCGTCCCGGTCGAGAAGATGATCGCCGACCCCGGCCTGTGGAGGACGATGGTCCATCCGGACGACCGCGAGATGGTGTACCGAGCGGACGCATCGAGCAACACGGACGGCTCGGACAGGTTCGCCCTCGAGTACCGCATGGTCCGCAAGGACGGCAGCACCGTGTGGGTCCTCGACGAGGCGACGCTCATCCGTCCCGAGAACGGGACGCCCTACTGGCAGGGGTTCCAGCTCGACATCACCGGACGCAAGGAAGCGGAGCAGCGACTGCAGGACGCCCACGAGCACCTGCGCGTCATGGTCGACTCCGCGCTGGACGCGGTCGTCAGCATGGACGTGCACGGCGTGATCACGGCCTGGAACCCCCAGGCGGAGACCACGTTCGGGTGGAGCGCCGAGGAAGTGGTGGGCCGGTCGCTCGTCGAGACCATCGTGCCGCACGCGCATCGGGCAGCGCACAGCGAAGGGCTCCGGCGATGGCGCGAGACGGGTGAGGGCGCCGTCCTGAACGCTCGCATCGAGATCCAGGGCCTCCATCGGGACGGCCGGCTGATCCCGGTGGAACTGGCGATCGTGCCGGTCTCGGTCGGGGAGGAGACGAGCTTCTCCGGATTCATCCGCGACATCAGCGAGCGGAAGCGGGCCCAGGAGGATCTGGAACGGGCCCTCGAGGTCGAGCGGGAGGCAGCGGTCCGACTCCGCGCCCTGGACGAGATGAAGGACACGTTCCTCCAGGCCGTCTCGCACGACCTGCGGACGCCGCTGGCGGCCATCCTCGGCCTGGCGATCACCCTCGAACGCGGCGACGTCGGATTGCTGCCCGAGGAGACCAGGGAGCTCGCGGGTCGCATCGAGCACAACGCCCGCCGACTCGAACGCCTTGTCACGAACCTCCTCGACCTCGATCGGCTGGCACGCGGCGTGCTGACCCCGGCGTTCGAAGCGACCGACGTGGGCGACCTCGTCCGCCGCATGGTCACGGAGTCGGATCCGTCGCTCCGCGAGCAGGTGACGGTCTCGGCGGAGTCGGTGATCGTGCCGATCGATCCGCCGAAGGTGGAGCGGATCGTCGAGAACCTCCTCGTGAACGCGGTCCGACACACCCCGGCAGGAACCTCCGTCCACGTGTCCGTGACCGCGATCGCGCACGGGGCGATGATCCTCGTGGAGGACGAGGGGGAAGGCGTCCCGCTCGACCTGCGAGAGCGGGTCTTCGAGGAGTTCAGTCAGGGCACGGACGTGCCGCAGCCCTCACCGGGTGTGGGCGTCGGCCTGACGCTGGTGCGACGGTTCGCCGAGATGCACCACGGTCGCGCCTGGGTCGAGGAGCGGGAAGGAGGAGGTGCGTCCTTCCGGGTGTTCCTCCCCGCGGTGCACCCGGAGCCGGCCGCTCCCCTCCAGCCCGTGGTGAGCCTTCGCGGCTAGAGGGTAGGCCAGGCTTCGACGGTCGGGTGGTCCTTGGCGGCCGGGCCCGACCTGGGCCGCACCGCCCGGCGAGCCGACGCCGCTGATCTCATCGCTGAACCACTCGGCGTTGATCGCGTTGAACTGCTTCCACTCGGCGGGGACGTCGTCCTCGTAGAAGATCGCGGTGACCGGGCACACGGGCTCGCACGCACCGCAGTCGACGCACTCGTCGGGGTGGATGTACAGCATCCGCGGGCCCTCGTAGATGCAGTCGACGGGGCACTCGTCCACGCAGCCACGGTCCTTCACGTCGATGCAGGGCTCTGCGATCGTGTAGGTCATCCCATTTACCCCTTTTCCACGGTGCCGACCTTGCGAATGGAGTCTACCGCCGGAGGGGAGCTCGGCAAGGGGTCACGGCGAGAGCGCTTCGAGCGCGGCGATCGACGCCTCGGGGCCTTCCCCCGGCGCCAGGACCGGGTAGACGACGGGCAGGTCTGCCCCCGCCTCCCGGTAGGCCTCGAGCCGGTCCTTCGCGCCGGCCGGGTCGCCGCGGAGGCAGACGGCCTCCACGGCCCCCTCCGCGGTCGCCTCGATCCCCATCGCCTCGAACTGGCGCGCGTAGGACGGGTAGGAGGTGTACTCGCCCGCCGCTGCGAGGAGGGCTTCGTCCGCCCGGTCGGTGAAGGACGCCCGGACGTAGACGGAGATCGTGCAGGCGTCGGGATCGCGACCCGCCCCGGCGGCCGAGGCCCGGATCGCGTCCCGTGCTTCCGCGACGCGCTCCGGCGTGCACCAGTTCAGGATCACGCCGTCCGCGATCTCGCCCGCGAGGCGGGTCGCCTTCGGTCCGAGCGCCGCGATCCAGATCGGGACCGGGGCAGGAAGCGGCAATCGGAGCGCGGCCCCGGCGGTGCTCCCGCCCACCAGGCCGCGGATCTCCTCCACGTAGGTCCGGAGCCGCTCGAGCGCCCCCGGGGCCGACCCACCGGTCCCCACCCCCAGGATGAGCCGACCACCCGACCGCTCCTGCACGGTGGCGGCCGCCATCGCCGCGAGCTTCGGGGTCCGCGAGCCCATCGGGATCACGCCGCTGCCGAGGTGGAGCGACGAGGTCTCGCCCCTCAGACCGACCAACGTCGCGAGCGTGTCACGCGCTCCCGTCTCCGGCAGGAGGACGGCGGCATAGCCGAGGGCCTCGCCTGCGCGCGCGATCCTGGCAACGTCCGGCCACGGCAAGGGGTCGCGGATGGTGAAAGCCGTCCCGGTCGGTTGGCGCAGGTCCCCCACGGCTGGCATCGTCGCAGATGCGATGGAGCCCGTGACGTTCCTCACCGAGGACGGCGTTCGCCTGGAGGGCGAGCTCCGCATGCCCGACGATTTGCCTCGCGGCTCGGCGGTCATCTGTCACGCCCATCCGAAGCACGGCGGTAGCAAGGACCATCCGGTCCTCTGGTCCGTGCGCAACGAGCTGGCCGGCAAACGAGGGCTCGCGACGCTCGTCTTCAACTTCCGCGGCACGATGGGCTCGGCAGGAACGTACGGAGGCGGGCGCGAGGAGCTGCGCGACGTGCGGGCGGCGATCGGGACCGTGCGGGAGCGCGCGGTGGGTCCGACGCTCGTCTTCGGGTGGTCGTTCGGCGCGAGCGTCGCACTCCGAGAGGCGTTCGATGACGATCGGGTGGACGCGCTCGCGTTGTTCGGTGTCCCACTCAGGCCGAACGACCTGCAGCTCCCGCCGATGCCTTCGGCGAAGGAGCTCCTGCTCCTGAAGCGACCGCTGCTCTTCCTGGCGGGAGCGAACGACGAGTACTGCCCTGCCGACGAGCTCCGCGCCTACGCCGAAGGAGTCGCGGAAGTGGTGATCATGGACGGCACCGACCACTATCTCTGGCGACGCGAACGCGAGGCGGCGGCGATCGTCGGCGACTTCGCCGACCGCACCCTCCCGCTACCGAGCTGACGGATCCTCAAACTCGGCGATAGCGCGATCGAGCAACTCGACCAACACGCCTGCGTCCCGCTCCGACGGAGCGTCGATCAAAGAGACCAACCTCGGGAGGCAAAGATCCGCGCCTCGAGCCATCCCTCGTCGATCGAGCCCGCCGCGGAGAGCACATGTTCATGCGGCTGCTCGACCCTGTCGATCCTGGCCCGTGCCTTACGAGCTGGCCGACGGCAACATCCGCCAGACCCTTCCCTTCAGGCGTGATGAGTGGTTCCACCGCGTAGACGAGGACGGTTTCGCCGTGGCATAGAGAATCGTCGGCGCACCGCTCGATCCCTTCCGACGCACCCATCTCCTCGAGGCGGAGGATGAATGGATCGATGTCGGAGGCTCTTCCGATCCTGCCGACCCTGCTCCCTGACTCGGCGCCGAGCATGATGCCCGTGATGGCATCGAGGAGCTCGAGGAGGGCATTCATGGGCGCGGCTCGACGCTATTCACCGTCAGCCGCCGAGGGAGCCGGGGTCGACGCGGGAGCCGTGGCCGTTCGAGCGAGGGTCGCCGTCGCGGCCTCGCCGTGGACGCCAGACCCAGATGAACGGTAGGAACAGGAACGTGCCGCCGAACAGGCCGGGCCACACGAAGATGCCGAGCAGGACGGACGCCAAGGACACGAGCACCCACAGCCACGGGTTCCCCCACCACGGTCGCTCGGGGGGCTGCGAGTCGCGGAGCGGCGTCGCCAGATCCGGCTCCGCGAGCTGGGTCCGACGGCGCAGCACGTCCTGCGCCGCCGCCCGCTCGCGGAACACCAGCAGGAACCCAAGACCCAGCGTGATCAGCACGACGAACGGCAGGACGAGCAGGACGTCGCGGGCCTCCACGACGCCGCCTACAGCGGAACGTGCGAAAGGACCATGATCCGAGGCTCGGTCATCTCCTCCATCGCGTACCGCAGGCCCTCGCGCCCGAACCCGGAGTCCTTCGAGCCGCCGTACGGCATCTGATCCGCGCGGAAGGCGGAGACGTCGTTCACGATCACGCCGCCGACCTCGATAGAGCGATGCGCCTCGAACGCCCGGTTGATGTCGTTCGTGAACACGCCGGCCTGGAGGCCGTACTTCGAGTCGTTCACGATCTTGAGCGCGTCCTCGAACGTCTCGTACGGGCTGATCGTCACGACCGGTCCGAAGACCTCCTCGCGACACACCTTCATCTCGGGCGTCACCTTGGAGATGAGCGTGGGCTGGAAGAATGGCCCGTCGCCCTCGCCGCCGGTGAGCACCTCGGCTCCTTCGGCGACGGCCTCCTTGACCCATCCCGCGATCCGATCCACCTCGGAGCGCTGGATCACCGGGCCCACGTCGACCGTGGGATCCATCGGGTCGCCGACCTTCAGGCTCTCGACCTGCTTCACGAGCCGTGCCGTGAAGTCGTCGTAAACCTCGGAGGAGACCAGCACGCGCTGGACGCTGATGCAGCTCTGGCCCGCCTGGTAGTAGCCGCCGAACGCGATCCGCTGGGCGGCGAAGTCGAGGTCGGCGTCCGCGTGCGACGATCACGCCGGCGTTCCCGCCCAGCTCGAGCGTCACCCGCTTCTTCGGATCGAGGCCCTTCAGGTACCAGCCGATCTCGGCAGACCCCGTGAAGGAGATCTTCCGGTAGCGATCGTCGCGAGCCATCCCGTCGGCCACCTTCGAGGACACCGGCAGCACCTGGTACATCCCCTTCGGGAGATCGGTCTCGGCGAAGAACTCCGCCAGACGGAGCGAGCCGATTGGGGTCGCGCTCGCCGGCTTCACGACGATCGGCGCTCCCACGCCGAGCGACGGCGCCACCTTGTGCGCGACGAGGTTCAGCGGGAAATTGAACGGGGTGATCCCGAGGACGGGGCCGATCGGGAACCGACGGATCAGTCCCACGCGCGAGCCGAGCGCGGCCTCGGTGTCCAGACGGATCAGCTCGTCGTCCCCGCGGCGGATCACCTCGGAGGCCCAGCGGAACGTGGAGACGGCGCGTGTCGCTTCGACCGTCGCCCACTTGAGCGGCTTGCCGCCCTCCTGCGGCGATCAGCTTGGCGTTCTCCTCGATCGTCTCGCCGAGCCGTTTCGAGATGTGATCGAGGGCATCCGCGCGCGCATGGACGGGGAGCTTCGAGGACTCCGCGAACGTCTCGTGCGCCGTCGCCGTCGCCTCCTCCACGTCGGCGTCGGTGGGCACGCCGATCTCGGCGACCACGCTGTCGTCGTACGGGCTGTGGACCTCGAACGAGCCGTCGCCCGTCCGCCACTCCCCGTTCACCAGGTAGGGCCTCACCGCCATGTCATCGCCGCCTTTCCCGAGGCGCGCTCGTTCAGTCGAGCGACACCATCACGTGCTTCATGTTCGTGTAGTCCTCCAACGAGTACACCGACATGTCCTTCCCGTGGCCGGACTGCTTGTACCCGCCGTGTGGCATCTCCGGCGTGAGCGGGATATGCGTGTTGATCCAGACGCACCCGAACTGGAGCCGGCGAGCCATCCGGTGGGCCCGGCCCACGTCGCGCGTCCACACGGAGCTCGAGAGCCCGTAGGGGACGCCGTTCGCCCACTCCAGCGCCTGCGCCTCGTCGTCGAAGCGCTGCACGGTGACGACCGGGCCGAAGACCTCCTTCTGGATGATCTCGGCGTCCTGGCCCACGTCGCTCACGACGGTGGGCGAGTACCAGAAGCCGTCCTGGTCGATCGCCTTGCCGCCCGTGAGCACCTTCGCCCCGGCTTCCTCGGCCCGCTGCACGAACCCGACGACGCGCTCGAGCTGCTCCTTCGAGACCATCGAGCCCATCTCGGTGTCGTCCGCGAACGGGTCGCCGACCTTGATCGACTCCACCGCCGGGACCAGCTCTGCGAGGACGTTCTCGTAGGCGCCCGACCCGACGAGGATCCGCGCCGACGCCGTGCAGTCCTGGCCGGAGTTGAAGTACCCACCGATCTTGATCCACTCGACGACCTGCTCCATGTCGGCGTCGTCGAACACGATGAACGGCGCCTTCCCGCCGAGCTCCAGATGCACCCGCTTCAGGGTCTCCGCGGAGTTCGCGGCGATCAGCTTGCCGGTGGCGGTGTCGCCGGTGAGCGAGACGATGCCCACGTCCGGATGCCGGACGAGCGTGTCGCCCACGGGGACGCCGTCGCCCGTGACGACGTTGAACACGCCGGGCGGCAGGATGTCGGCCGTCAGCTCCGCGAGCTTCAGCGCCGTGAGCGGCGTCATCTCGGATGGCTTGAGGACGATGGCGTTCCCCGTGGCGAGCGCCGGCCCGATCTTCCAGATCGCCATCATCAGCGGGTAGTTCCAGGGCGCGATCAGCCCCGCGACGCCGATCGGCTCGCGACGGACGTAGCTCGTGAACCCGGCCATGTACTCGCCGGCGCTGCGGCCCTCCATCGTCCGCGCGGCGCCGCCGAAGAACCGGAGGTTGTCGACGATCGGCGGGATCTCCTCGGAGAGGGTCACGGCAGCGGGCTTCCCGACGTTCTGGGCCTCGAGCTTCACGATCTCGTCGGCGTGCTCCTCGATCCGATCGGCGAACTTGAGCAGGGCGAGCTGCCGGTCCTTCGGCGTGGAGTCGTACCAGTCCCCCTCGAAGGCCCTCTTGGCGGCCGCGACGGCCTTGTTCGCGTCCTCCTTGGTGCCTTCCTGCACCGAGGCGATGACCTCCCCGGTGGCCGGGTTGATCACGTCGCGGGTCTGTCCGTCAGACGAGTTCACCCACTCGCCGTCGATGAACATCTGATAGGCGTCCGCCATTGGGTTCCCCTCCTCGCTCGGCCGCCGGCTTGCGCGGCTCCTGCACCAACGTTCGGTTCGCCAGTATGCGACATCCGTCCGTTGAGCTGCATCCGGCTAGCGGCCCAGTGGGATGGGTTCCCTCGGAACGCCTCCGTCCGACCGACCTGGTCAGTAGCGGACGCGGGGGTCGAGGAACGCGTAGGCGACGTCCACGACGATGTTGGCGGCGAGGATGAACATCGACCCCACGACGGTCACACCCATCACCATGGGGAAGTCGTTGCTGTAGATCGAGCGGACGGCGAGCTGGCCCAGGCCGGGGAGCCCGAAGAGCGTTTCCGTGATGACGAGCCCCGCGAGGATCGTGGCGAAGTCGACACCGAGCATCGTCACGATCGGGGTCAGCGCTCCGCGGAGGCCGTGCTTGTAGATGACCCGGCGCTCGGAGAGGCCCTTGGCCCGCGCCGTGCGCATGTAGTCCTCGTGGGTCGTCTCGATCATGTTGCTGCGGAGCATCCGTGCGTAGATCGCTGCGTAGCCGACCGCGACCGTGATCCAGGGAAGGAGGAACTTGCCCTTCAGCGCGCTCCCCCACACGCTGGCGTTGATCTCCAGGCCCGCCGACGGCGCGAGATGGAGCTTGTACCAGACCACGTACAGCAGCAGCTGACCGAGCCAGAACACGGGCAGCGACACCCCCACGATCGCCAGGATCATCGTCCATCGGGCGCTCAGCGATCGAGGTCGCACGCCCGAGGCGATCCCGAGCGGGATCCCGATCAGGAGCCAGAGCACGGCCGCCCCGGTCCCGAGGATCGCCGAGACGGGGAGCCGGCGCCAGATCTCCTCGCGCACCGGCAGGTAGTTCGAGAACGAGTAGTAGACGTCCTCGGACAGGAACGTGTTCGGCAGCGGGATCAACCCCTTCGCGAACCTGCCGTACTGGACGATCAAGGGCCGGTCGAGGCCGAAGGCTTCCCGCGCGTTCGCGATCTGCTGCGGGATCCGTCCTCCGGCCGACCGCCCGTCGCGCCGGATCGCCGGCGGGCAGCTTCACGAAGATGAGGAACGTGAGGATCGAGATGATGACGAGGACGAGGACGGAATAGAGCAGCCGGCGAACGAGGTACCGGAGCACGTCACCGACGCTAGACGTCGGCTCGGACCGGAGATAGCGCGTTCTTGCCGAGGGGTGCCGTTTCCTTGCCGTTCCTGCCGGTTCCTTGCCTTTCCCTCCATCCCGGCGGCGTCTTCACTCACGCCGGTAGTCGATGACCCAGAGCTCCGACCAGGTGGCGCCGGCGTCCTCGGACCGCTCCCACCGCCATCGGAAGGAGTCGGCCTCGATGCCGGAGAACACCATCCGCTTCGTGATGTCTCGACCGTTCTCGACCTCGTCGACGGCGAAGGCGAACCCCTCCGGATGGGAGCGGCCCTGGAGCGCCCAGTAGTTGCCCGTCGAATCCACCCACGTCTGTCGCCAACCGTGCAGCTCGTCGAACACGTTCAGGCTCATCCCCGACCATCGCTCGGGCTCGAGAGACTCGAAGCGTTCCACGACGACCGCATCCCCGAACTCCCTCGTGATCGCGTTCCGGCCGTGGCCTCCATCCCAGGTGCACGTCCACTCCCCCAGCCAGAAGTCGAGGCCGGAGAAGCCGGCAGAGGTCGGGCCGAGGGAGCCGTCGGACGACATCCTCTGAGTGTCGCCGAGCCCGCGCGACGACGCTTCTGGGTCCTTGCCGCCTTCTTGGGTGGCTTCTCTGGCGGGTTCCTCGGGGAGGCGTCCCGGCTGACAACACGGCGGGTGGCGCACGATACTCCCGGTCGACGCGGGCGCGACGCACCCGACGAGCCGGATGGAGGCCTGTCATGGACATCCCTCAGGAGCGGAAGCTCGTTACGGAGATCCCGGGACCGAGGTCACGCGAGTGGTTCGAGCGGCGGAACACGGCGGTCCCTCGCGGCGTCGCGAACATCCATCCCATCGTCACGGCGCGCGCCTCCGGGGCCATCGTGGAAGACGTCGACGGGAATCGGCTGATCGATTTCGCCACAGGCATCGCGGTCTTGAACGTCGGTCACACGGCACCCGAGGTGGTGGCGGCCGCCCAGCGCCAGCTCGAGCTCGACACGCACACCTGTTTCCACGTCACCGCGAACGAGCCGTACATCGAGCTGGCCGAACGGCTGAACGCCCTTGCACCGGGCGACCACGAGAAGAAGACGATGTTCGCGAACTCAGGAGCCGAGGCCGTCGAGAACGCGGTGAAGATCGCGCGGAAGCACACGGGGCGCCGGGGGTCGTCGTGTTCGATCACGCGTTCCACGGCCGGACCCTGATGGCGATGTCGCTGACGGCCAAGGTGATGCCCTACAAGCAGGGGATGGGCCCGTTCGCCCCCGAGGTCTACCGGCTGCCGCTCGCGTATCCCTATCGATGCCCCACCGGTGGGACGGAAGAGACATGCGCAGAGTCCTGTCTCGCCTACGCGCTGGACGAGATGCACAAGCACATCGGCGAGGAGAACATCGCGGCCATCCTGATCGAGCCGATCCAGGGCGAGGGCGGGTTCATCGTGCCGGCGCCCGGGTTCATCGCCGGTCTGGCCCAGTTCGCCGCCGCCCACGGCATCGTCTTCATCGCCGACGAGGTCCAGTCGGGGATGGGCCGCGCCGGCCGATGGTTCGCGATCGAGGACGAAGGCGTGGTCCCTGACATCGTGCTGAGCGCGAAGTCCCTGGGGGGCGGACTGCCGATCTCAGCCGTCACCGGGCGAGCGGACCTGATGGACAGCGTGCACGTCGGTGGGCTCGGCGGGACGTACGGCGGGAACCCGGTCGCGGCCGCGGCGGCGCTCGCCGTGCTGGACAAGATCGAGGCCGAGGGACTGCTCGAGCGATCCCGCACTATGGGCGAGACGATCCACGGGCGGATGCGCGCGATGCAGGACCGGTTCGGCTCGATCGGCGATGTGCGCGGACGCGGGGCGATGCGGGCGATGGAGCTCGTCGCCGATCGCGGCACGAAAGAGCCGCTCGATGGGGCGGTCATGTCGGCCCTCGGCAGCGCCGCGTTGGAACGAGGCCTGATCGTGCTGACCGCGGGGACCTACGGCAACGTCCTGCGGCTGCTCCCGCCCGTCACGATCGACGACGGTCTGCTGGACGAGGGCCTCGATCTGCTGGAGGAGGCCGTCGCCGCGACGGCGGGATGACCACGACCCAGCTGCACGGGTGAACGATCCGCCTCCCAGGACCTCGGGGGGGCGACTCCGTCGCCTGGCCATCGATCTCGCGCCACTGCGTGCCTCGCGCGAGTTCCGGCTGCTCTGGACCGGTCTCCTCGTCACGTCGACCGGGAGCCAGTTCACGCTCGTCGCGGTGTTCGTCCAGGTGACGAACCTCACCGACTCGGAAGCGGCGGTCGGTGCCACCGGGCTCGCGTATCTGCTCGGCCTCGTGGCGGGCTCGCTCGGAGGCGGTGCGATCCTCGATGCGTGGGATCGGCGACGGCTGCTGATGATGGCGCAGGTGGGTCTGGCCGCAGGCTCCACGATCCTGCTCGCCGGCGCCCTCGTGGGCGAGCCGCCACTATGGCTGATCTACACGGGACTCGCGATCCTCGCCGCGAGCAGCTCGTTCGACGGCCCCACCCGATCCGCGATCACCGCCCGGATCCTCGATCCCGCGCAGCTGCCGGCGGCGCAGGCCCTGAACCAGGTCGTGTGGAACACGGCCGCGCTGATCGGCCCGCTGCTCGCCGGGCTCGTGATCGTGTGGTGGGACGTGACCGTCGCGTACACGATCGACCTCGCCTCCATCGGCTGCATGTTCGTCGCCGCCTCGCTCCTGCGACCGATGCCGCCGGTGCGCGAGGATCACGGCGACACCGGCCTCCGCGCGATCCGCGAGGGGTTCCGCTTCGCGCGGACGCACCGGTTGATCATGGCGACGTTCGTGATCGACCTGTTCGCGATGATCTTCGGCCTGCCGCGTGCACTGTTCCCGTTCCTGATCGTGGACAAGTTCCAGCACTCGTCGAAGGCGATCGGGCTCCTGTTCGCAGCCCTGGCGGTCGGCGCACTGCTCGGGGCGCTTACCAGCGGCTGGACCGGAAGGGTCCATCGGCAAGGGCTCGCGGTGATCCTCTCGGTGGCTGCGTGGGGGGTGGCGATCGCAGCGTTCGGGTGGTCCGGCACGTTCTGGCTGGGACTCACGATGCTCGCGCTCGCCGGTTGGGCGGACGTGATCAGCGCGATCTTCCGCACCACGATCCTCCAGATGTCGGCGCCCGATCGATTGCGAGGGAGGCTCTTCGGGATCCACATCCTCGTCGTGACCGGTGGCCCGCGTCTGGGAGACGTCGAGGCGGGGGTGGTGGCGAGGCTGGTCTCCCCCACCTTCAGCGTCGTCTCGGGTGGGATCGCGTGCATCCTCGGGGCGGGGCTCGTCGCGCTGCTCTTTCCGGAGCTCCGGCGGGCTCGCGCACCCGACACCACCTGACGTACGCTGCGGCGCATGACGAAGCTGACCGGGCCGGAGCTGAAGGTCTTCCTCGACGAGATGGAGGGGTGGACCTCGCTCGGGAACGTGATCCATCGCGACTTCACGTTCCCTGGCTTCCGGGCGGCGATCGGGTTCGTGAACCGTGTAGCTGACCTCGCCGAGGCCGCGGGGCACCACCCCGACATCGAGATCCACTACAACCGTGTCGACCTGTCGCTGTCCACCCATGACGCCGGAGGCGTGACCGAGAAGGACGTGGGGCTCGCGGCCGAGATCGACCGGGTCGCCGAGCCACCGGCCGGGTAGGCCGTGGCCGGAAGCGTCCGCACCGCCGAGCTCCGTGTCCTGGAGGGCCCCAACCTCTACTTCCCTCGTCCCGCCGTGAAGCTGATGCTCGAGGTGGCTGGGTGGCTCCGGGCGAGCGACGACCGCGTCCGGGAGGTCGCGGACCAGCTGGGCATCCCACGGCTCGACCCGGGCAGCGCCGAGAGCGACCAGCGGCTGCGTGCGACCGCGCGGATCGCGGTGCAGCTGACGAGGCGGATCGCGGAGGCCGTGGGCACGGGTCGGCTCGCCGTTCGCGGGCGGACGGGCCCCGAGGTCGGGCACGTGGTCGTGGTGTTCCCGTGGCGACGGCGAGGGTCGGCGGAGGCGCTCGCCGAGGCCGTCGCCACCGGCATGGGCGCGCTGCTCCGACGATCGCCCGCACGCGTCATCGCCGAGCTCGGCCGTGCCGTGGCGGCCGCCGAGCCCGGGCCGCCGCCCACGGTACCAGACCCCGACATCCCGGTGATCCAGGTGAGCGGCACGAACGGCAAGACCACCACCACCCGGCTGATCGCCCACATGGTGATGACCGCCGGCAAGCGCGTGGCGTTCTCCTCGACGGACGGCGTGTACCGCAACGACCGGTTGGTGAAGAAGGGCGACTACTCGGGGTTCGCCGGAGCCGCCACGGCGCTCGCGCAACATCCCGACGTCGCGGTCCTCGAGACCGCCCGCGGAGGCATCCTCCTCCGCGGGATCGGCGTGGCGCACAACGACGTCGCGGTGGTGACGAACGTCTCCGCGGACCACCTCCACCTCCACGGCATCTCCACGGTCGACCAGCTCGCGGAGGTCAAGGCGACGGTCACCAGGATCACCCGGCCCGACGGGTGGGTCGTCCTGAACGCGGACGACCCTCGCGTGCTCGCGATGCGGCGCACCGCGAGCGGCCGGCTCTGGCTCTTCTCGCTGGACCCCCGTCACCCGGCGCTCCGCGAGACGCTCGGCGGCGGCGGCCGCGCGATCAGCGTCCTCGACGGCACGATCGCCTGGATGGAGCACTCGGTCGTCCACCCGCTGGTCGAGCTCGACCGCGTGCCGGTGACCCTCGCCGGACTCTCCCGGATGTACACGCAGAACGCGCTCGCCGCGGCGGCCGCAGGGCTGGCGGCGGGACTCTCGCAGCGAGCGGTGGCGAAGGGCCTCCGGACGTTCGTCCTCGATCCGCAGAAGAACCCGGGCCGGACGAACCTGTTCCGGCTCGACCGCAGACTGCTCGTCCTCGACTACGCCCACAACGAGGCGGGGATGGACGGGCTCGTGGAGATCCTCCAGGGACTCAGGCCGCCGGGCCGGGAGATCTGGCTCGCGATCGGCACGGCAGGCGACCGGACGGACGACATCCTGCAGGGGTTCGCGGTGCGTGCGGCCCTGGGCTCGGATCACCTCGCGATCGCGGAGCTGAAGAAGTACCTCCGTGGCCGGGCGCGTGAGGACGTGATCGGGCAGCTCCGCCTCGGCGCCGCGCGCGCCGGCAAGCACGACGTCCCCGTCTACGTGGACGAGCTCCGCGCCCTCCGGGGGATGCTGAAGGCCTCCTCCCCCGGCGATGTCGTCGGCATCACCGCCCTCGCGCAGCGGGCTCAGGCGTTCCGATGGCTCCGGACCCGCGAGGCCAAGCTCTTGGGCCCGGCGGACGTCCGCCGCCTCGTCCGGGCGGCTGCCGGCGAGCGGAGCGCGGCTGAGGTTGCCCTTCGGGGTGACCTCGGGCGAGCCTGGGAGGATGGAGGGGCATGGCGACGCCCAGCACTCCGCGATGGAATCCGCCCTCGTCGTGGCATCCAACCGGGGGCCCGTCCGCTTCGAGCGCGATGAGGACGGCAAGCTCGTCGCCCATCGAGGCTCCGGCGGCCTGGTCACGGTGCTTGGCGGGGTCCTCGAGCGGGACGATGCCACGTGGGTCGCCGCCGCCGTCACCGAAGGGGACCGGGAGGTGGCGCCGCGCGGCCGCAAGCTCGAGGGGGCGGCGCAGCGGGTCCGCTACGTGGACATCCCGGAGGAGCGCTACGACGGGTACTACAACGGCATCGCCAATGGGATCTGTGGTTCGCGCACCACTACCTATGGGACATCGCCAGGACGCCGACGTTCGACGAGCGAACGGAGCACGATTGGGCGGACTACGTCGAGGCGAACCGGTTGTTCGCCCGTGCCCTGTCCGTGGAAGCGAAGCACGACCCGATCTTCCTCATCCAGGATTACCACTTGACGCTCGTGCCACAGCTCCTCAGGGAGATGGTCCCAGAGGCGCGCATCCTGCACTTCTCGCACACCCCGTTCGCCGGGCGGACCTACCTGGTACGCTCCCCGTCGGCATGCGGAATCATCTTGCGCGGGATGCTGGGCGCCGACGTCGTGGCGTTCCAGGGCCGTCAGTGGGGCGAGAACTTCCTCCTGTCCGCCCGCGAGCTCGAAGACGTCCACGTCGACATCCGCGCGCACCGGGCCGAGGTGGACGGCAGGCAGGTGCAGATCCGGTCCTTCCCCGTCGCCGTGGGCGCGCAGGAGATCCGGGAGGCGGCCGCGACCGATCGGGCGAAGCGCCTGCGCACGCAGGTGGAGAAGTTCGCGGAGGCCGGAAGCTGCTGCTCCGCGTCGACCGGCTCGAGCCGTCGAAGAACATCCTTGCGGGTTCCTGGCGTTCGAGCTCCTCCTGCAGAAGCATCCGGAGTGGCGCGGCGAGGTCGTGTTCCTCGCTCTCCTGAGCCCCTCGCGCGAGGAGGTTCCGGCGTACCGGGACTACGGCGCCGACTGTCGCGCCACGGCCGACCGGATCAACGCCGCGTACGGGAAAGAGGACTGGACGCCGATCGTCCTGAAGCTGCAGGAGGACTTCACGTACGCCGTCGCCGCGTACGACCGATACGACGCCATGCTCGTCAACCCGGTCCACGACGGCATGAACCTCGTGGCGATGGAGGCGCCGGTGGTCAACACCAGCGGCGGCGCGCTGATCCTGTCCCGGAACGCGGGCGCGTTCGGGCGGCTCGGGCGGCATGCGCTCGCCATCAATCCGTTCGACCTCTCGGAGACGGCCGACGCGATCCACGAGGCGCTCGAGATGCCCGAGGAGGAGCGAACCCGGCGCGCGCGCGGGCTCCAGAGATCGGCCTTGGCCCACACCCCCGCCACCTGGCTCGCCGGGCAGCTCCGGGGCAATCGACGAGGTCCGGCTGCCGAGCGACTAGGTTCGGTCGGCCGCCTCCAGCTCCGCCGCGATCGATCCGAGCAAGGCGGCCATGCCGGCGGGCCCCTCGACGCGGAGGTCCGCCACTGCGAGGACCTCGGCGGGCGTCTCCGGGCCGCTCGCCGCGACTCCACACGTCCACAGCCCTCGCGTGCGGAGCCGACCCAGCCCGGCGAATGCGTCGAGGTCGCCGACGTCGTCGCCGCCGAACAGCACCGCGGTGAGTCCTCGCTCCTGCGTTGGTCCGCTCCACCGCGCCACCCTTCCGCGGACGTCCGGCGGGTGCGAGCTCGAGGATCCGCTTCCCCGGCACGACGTCGAGGTCGTGCGTCGCCGCGATCACGGCGAGACGCCCGGCCGATGCGGACTGGGCTCGCTCCGGGTCCGCGAGCCCCCGGAAGTGGACGGCGGCGGCGGCGCCCTTCGGCTCGACCCAAGCGCCCACGGCCGCCGCCACCGCCCGGAGCTCATCGGAATCTCCTCGGCCATCGGGGGCTCGTCCTCGAGCCGTCGTCCCACCATCTGGACTCCCTCCACGTCGAGCAGTTCGCGCACCTGCTCGGACGGACGCCCGGAGTTCACCGCGACCGCATCGAGACGACGTGCGAGCCGAGCGAGGACCGCGGGGATCTCGGGAAGGACCTCGGACAACTCCGGCCGCGGGACGATCGGCGCGAGCGTCCCATCGAGGTCGAGGAACACCCCGGCGCTCGGTGCGTGCGCCGCGATCGCCGCCGGGACCTCGGCTACGTCGATAACGCCACCACGCGTCCCGGAACCACGTCGACCTAGGAC
>CAWAPY010000019.1:0-261467 GCA_963784055.1 uncultured Actinomycetota bacterium | reverse complement strand
GACGGTATCCATCGCGACGATCACGAGTTCGTGCCCGCCTGACAAGGTCCTGTTTGACACTCCGTTCGAGTGAGGCCTATCCTCCGCTCGCCCGGGCGAAATCTGGTACCCAGATTTACCCAGATTTTCATGCCGGCGGGCCAGCTAGCCGTCTCCCCCCACGGTCAGGCTGGCCCGTCGGCGCCCGATCATCCAGCCGAGCGAGGTCCGATGGCCGACCCGACCACCTCGAGCATGCGATCCGGGCGCTGGCTGTCGCTGGGGCCCGCCAGCCTGGTGCTCGGGGTCGACCCTGACACCCTGCGCCGATGGGCGGACGACGGTCGCGTCCCGGCGTGGACGACGCCTGGCGGCCATCGTCGCTTCGACCGCGTGCCCTCGAGCGTCTGTCCAGCCAGCGGCGCGGCCCGGCCGGCCGCTGACGAGCTCGGCGCCACTCCAGCGCGGATGACCCGTGCGTATCGCCGCCACTACGCCGGCGCGGAGGGTGGTCGCCGCCGCCGGCCGGCGCATCGCAGGCCGATCCCGAACGCGAAGCGTTCCGACGCGACGGACGGCGGCTCATCGGCGCGCTCATCGAGTTCCTGGATTCCGATGCGGCCGACGCGGGCACGCGCGACAGGCTCGAGGCCGAGGCATGCGCGATCGTGGATGACCAGGCGAGTCGCCTGGCCGACGGCGGCGGCAGTCTGACCGAAGCCGTCTCCGGGTTCGTCGCCGCGCGGGAGCCGTTCCTCGCGGAGCTGGCCGGCCTCGGCCGTCGCCGCTCGCTCGATCCGGGCCGCCTGGCCGACCTGTACGGCGACGCCTCGGCGCTGCTGGATCGGCTTCTGCTGCGCTTCATCGAGACCCACCAGCGACCGGGCGGACCGGGTCGAGCGCTGATCGATGCGCCACGATCGTCCTCCCCGGCGCTCACCGCGGTCCTCGCGCTCGTCTTCAGCGCGGCCCTGTTCGACCAGTGGCGTGAACGACGCGGCGGCTTCCAGCTGATCTGGGGGTTCGGCATGTTGTTCTACGGGATCGCGGCGGGCTGTGAGGCACTCGCCGGTCTCGGCGGCTGGAACGAGGCCCTGTACCGGACCTGGTACCTGACCGGCGCCGTGTGGACCGCTGGGTGGCTCGGTCTGGGTACCGCGTTCCTGCTGGGTCGCACCCGGTTCGGCTACAGCTTCGCCCTGTGCCTCTTCCTGGCGGGGCTGTTCACGTTCCTCGTCCCGCACCGTCCGGAATACCCGGGGCCGGCGCGGCCCCGCTGCTGTACTTCATCGCTGCGGGCGTCCTCGCACTCGCCGTGGCCGTCGAGACCTACTTCCAGAACGAGCGCTGGCCGTCGCTCGCCGCGGGTGCCGTGGTCGGGGCGACCGTCCTCAGGCCTCGTGCTCATGGCAACGATCGACGATCGCGCCGCCCGGGTATGCCGTTGACGAGGCGACGGGGATGCCCGTCGGCGACGCTGCTTCCGGCGCACGCTCCGGCTGCTGACCCCGTTCCTGAACGTGACCGGGGCGTTCGTGCTGATCCTCGGCGCCGTCTTCAGCACGTACGTGTTCATGCCGAAGCGTCGGGTGCTGCCGTACTCGCTCGATCCGCGTCAGCCCGGCGACCAGTTCCTGTTCAACCTGCTCATCGCGCCCGTGGCGATCGTGGTCAACCTCGTTGCGTCGCTGCCGGGCACGATCCGGGCGCTGGCCGCCGGGCCGCATCCACAGCCGCGTCCCGGCGACGATCCTCATCGCGATCGGGGCATTCATCCCGACCCTGACCGATTCGCTCAACCGGTTCGGCTCGACCGACCTGTTCCAGCTCGGGAAGTTCCTGGGCATCCTGTTCCTGTTCCTCGGCTTCCTCGTCTCGATCGAGGTATTCCGCGAGATCCGTATCCCGTTCACCGGGATCCGGCTCGGGAACCCGCGTCGGGAGCCGCCGCGCCGCCATCCGCGAGCCGCGTACCCGGATAGGTCGCTCACGCATGCCCGGCGCGACGCGCGGTCAGCAGGCCCGCGGCGGATCAGCGGCCCGGGCCCTACGATGCGCGGATGCCCACCCCCGACGTGACCTCGCGCAGCGCCTCGACGGCCGCGGCGAGCGACGGGGCCCCGCCGCTTCGTCGGGTTCGCGATCGTCATCGGCTCGGCGGCGCTGTTCGGGATGCTCGGCCCGCTCTCGCGCTTCGCGTACGAGACAGGGATGGAGCCGCCGGCATTCGTGGCATGGCGGGCGATGATCGGCTTCCTCGGTATGGGCGCCTATGTCGCGTGGCGCGTCCGCCGCGGCGCGACCAGACTGGTCCGCCTGGGAGCACTGCCGCTGCGGGCTCGGTCGCTGCTCTGCCGGCCGCCGTCATGCGGCTACGACCCTCAACCTATGCATGTTCATCGCCTTCGATCGCATCACGATCGCCCTGGCGCTGCTCGGTTTCTACACCTATCCGGCGCTCGTGGCGGTCGCGAACGTCGCGCTCGGTCGGGAACGCCTGGACGGCAACCGCGTGCTGGCTCTCGCGCTCGCGATCGTCGGCATGGTCCTGGTCGTCGCGTCGCAACTTGATCCGGCGGCGGCATCCGGCTCGACGTCATCGGCATCGCGCTTGCGCTCGGCGCGGCCGTCAGCCAGACGATCTTCGTGATCCTCGCTCGTGACGGGTACCCGGAGGTCCCCACCGAGCAGGCGATGACAACGGTCCTGCTCGCGTCCGGGATCGGCGCCGTCGCGGTCGCCCTCGTCGCGGGCGGCGTGCAATCGCTGTCCCAGCCGCTCGCGAACCCGAACGTGCTGCCGCTCCTGGCGTTCACGGGAATCTTCGCTGCCGCGATCCCGTCATTGGGTTCCTGACGGGGATCCGATCGATCGGGGGCACCCGCGCCGGCATCCTCATGCTGTTCGAGCCGGTCGTCGGGGTCGCGCTGGCGGCGTGGCTGCTTCAGGAGGCGCTGGCCCCGATCCAGATCCTCGGGGCGATCGCGATCCTGCGGCGCGCGTTGCTGCTCCAGCGCTCGTCGCGACCCGCCGCGAGCGGGGCGACCGAGCCACGGGACCAGTCGTCCCGGGCGGCCCGTAGCGGATACGGAGCAACCGCCATGCCCGACCGCGCGATCCGCGTCCTCCTCGTCGACGACCACGCGATGGTGCGCCGCGGGATGCGCGACTTCCTGGGCCTGCACGACGACATCGAGGTCGTCGGCGAGGCCGCCGACGGCGCCGAGGCCGTCGAGCAGGCGCTGTGCTCGAACCCGACATCGTGGTGATGGACCTGATGATGCCGGGGCTCGACGGCATCGAGGCGACCGCCTGATCAAGGCCGCGGCCCGACATCGAGATCGTCGCCCTCACGAGCTTCATCGAGGAAGCACGGGTCGTGGCGGCCATCGAGGCCGGCGCATCCGGGTTCCTGCTCAAGGACGCCGAGGCCGACGAGCTGGCCGCCGCGATCCGCGCGGCGGCGGCCGGCGAGGTCCACCTCGACCCGGCGGTCGCGAGCATCGTCGCCCGCCGCATGCGCGACGGCGGTCGGCCGGGGGCAGCGGCCGCGGCACGGACGGGACGCGCTCGCCGCGCTCACAGCGCGCGAGCGGGACGTGCTCGCCCGCGTCGCCCGTGGTCTTCCGAACCGCCCGATCGCCGAGGAGCTCGGCATCACCGAGCGCACCGCGCGGACGCACGTCTCGAACATCCTCGCCAAGCTCGGCCTGGCCAGCCGCACGCAGGCGGCGCTGCTTGCCGTGCAGCACGGGCTGGACCGCGAGGACGTGACCGCGGAAGCCCGCGCGTACGACGTCGCGGGCCCGGCGACGGCGCCGGCGATCGTCTTCGTCCACGGCACGCGCTCTGACCCGCTCGTTGTGGACACCCCAGCTGGAGGCCCTGCGCGACTCCTTCCGGGTCGTCGCGATGGACCTGCCAGGTCACGGGGCGCTGGCCGACCGACCGTTCTCGCTGGCCGCGGCCGCCGAGGCTGGCGCGGGTCATCGAGCACGGCCGGCGGCGGCGCGATCGTCGTCGGCCTGTCGCTGGGCGGCTACGTGGGATGGACCTCGCCGCTACTCGTCCGGACCTCGTCCGCGGGTTGGTCCTCTCGGGCGCGACCGCAGGAGCCGGTCGGCCGCTCGCCGACCCCGTATCTCGCCCTCGCCTGGGTCATGGATCGGCTCGACGGGCGGCCGCTCGATGCGCCTCAATGCGTGGTTCTTCCGGACCCGCTTTCCGCCGGCCATCGCAGAGCCGATCGTCGCCGGGGGCTTCTTCGGCCGGCGGCGCGCAGGCCCTGCGCGCCCTCGTCGGCGAGCGCTTCGCGCCGCGGCTGGCCGCCTACCCAGGCCCGGCGCTCATCCTCAACGGCGAGTTCGACCTGCTGTTCCGGTTGGGTGCCGACGGCTTCGCGCGGGACGCCCGGGATGTGCGCCGGGTCCGCCTCGGGGTGCCACCCACCTTGCCAACCTGGACCGCCCGGAGGCGTTCAGTCTCGCCGTCCGGCGCTTCGCCGAGTCGCTTCCAGAGCGCGATCGAGCGACTGGCCGACCCGTGCCGACCGGCCCTGAACGGGCCCGGTGCTAGACTTGGCCGACCCATCCCCTCCCCTGACACCCTACCGAACGAGGTTCGATGCGCGTTCGAAAGGCCGTTTTCCCTGCCGCGGGCTGGGGCACCCGCTTCCTGCCCGCCACCAAGGCGCAGCCCAAAGAGATGCTGCCGCTGGTCGACAAGCCGATCATCCAGTACGCGGTCGAAGAGGCCGTTGCCGCGGGCATCGAGCAGATCATCATCGTCACCTCGAGCCAGAAGCGCGCGATCGAGGACCACTTCGACCTGTACTACGAACTCGAGCACCTGCTCGAGGAGAAGGGCGACATCGAGATGCTCCGCCAGGTGCGGCACATCAGCGACCTGGCCCAGGTCGCGTACGTCCGCCAGAAGGAGCAGCTCGGGCTGGGGCATGCCGTCCTGATGGCCAAGGACCTCATCGGGCACGAGCCGTTCGCGGTCCTCCTGCCCGGACGACGTGTGCATCGGCGACCGCCCGGGCATCGGCCAGCTGATCCACGCCTACCAGCAGACCCACGGCTCGGTCGTGGCGGTCATGGAGGTCCCCCGCGAGGAGACCAGCCGCTACGGCATCATCGCCGCGAGCGGACCGAGGATCCCCTCGATCACGGCCGGCTGCATCGCGTCACGCGGCTCGTCGAGAAGCCGGCCCCGAGGACGCCCCGTCCAACCTGGCCATCATCGGGCGCTACGTCCTGACGCCGAAGATCTTCGACAAGCTCGAGCAGACGCAGCGCGGCGCCGGCGGCGAGATCCAGCTGACCGATGCGATCGAGGCCATGATGGAGGAGCAGGAGGTCTTCGCCTACGAGTTCGAGGGCACGCGCTACGACGCGGGGACCACGATGGGCTGGCTGAAGGCATCCGTCGAGCTGGCCCTGCAGCGACCCGACCTCGCCCCTGAGTTCCGCACCTACCTGGCCGGCCTCCAGACGTAACGCGCGCAGGGGTAGCCGCGCGGTGACGCCCGAGATCCTCGTGATCGCGGTGATCCGCATCGCCGCGTCGCTGCCGGTCCTGCGCTGGCCCCTGGCCGGCGGCGTCCTGGCGATCCTCGCGGACCTGTCGGACCTGCTCTTGCGGGACGCCCTCGACCTCGGTGGGGTCGGCGACTACCAGGCGCTGGACAAGTGGCTCGATCAGGTCTACCTCGCCACCTTCCTGATCGTCGCCCTGCGCTGGGCCGGCCCGGCTCGCGTCGATCGCGGTCGCGCTGTACGCGTACCGGTTCGTCGGCTTCGTCCTCTTCGAATTGACCGGCGAGCGGATGCTGCTGCTCGTCTTCCCGAATGTCTTCGAGTTCTGGTTCCTGCTCGTCGCGGCGGTCGGACCGACTCGCGTGGCCGGCTGGTCGCCGGGACTCGCTGGCGCGCGGTGCTGCTCGCCCTGACGGCCGCGAAGGAGGCCCAGGAATGGGCGATCCATGGCGGCCGCCTCTTCGATGGGATCAGCTCGCTCGAGTTCCTGGACCTCGTCCGCCGGAGGCTGACAGGCGGCTGATCGCGCCGCCGTGGGGTACCATGCGGGCCGGAGCGCGTCGCGAACGTCGGCGGCGCGCCGAACCATGTCGAGGGGCACGTTTGGCGGAGATCGGGACGATCCTGGGCGGCCGCTACCGGCTCGTGGAGCTGCTGGGCCAGGGCGGCATGGCGACGATCTTCCGGGCGGTCGACACGCAGCTCGGGCGTGACGTCGCCGTCAAGCTGCTCCGGCCGGAGTACCTGCGCGATCCCGACTTCTCGTCGCGCTTCCGCCAGGAGGCGCAGAACGCTGCGTCGCTGAACCACCCGAACGTCGTCACGCGTGTACGACTACGGCGAGGACCCGGCCGGGCCGTACATCGTCATGGAGTTCGTCGACGGCGAGGACCTCGCCTCGATCCTGCGGCGGAACGGCGCCCTGCCGCCGTCCCAGGCGGCCCGCATCGCGGCGGCCGTGGCACGCGCCCTGGCCGCGGCCACGCACGCGGCATCGTCCATCGCGACGTGAAGCCCGGCAACGTGCTGATCGGCCGGGACGGCCGGGTCAAGGTCGTCGACTTCGGGATCGCCCGTGCCATCGCCGAGGCGCAGATGACGCTGCCCGGCACGACGCTCGGGTCGGTCCACTACTTCAGCCCGGAGCAGGCTCGCGGCGAGACCGCGACCAACGAATCCGACATCTACGCCCTCGGCATCGTCCTGTACGAGATGCTCACCGGCACGCGGCCGTGGGAAGGCGACACCGCCGCCGCCGTCGCGCTCGCCCGCCTCAGCGGAACGACCCCCGATCCGGCCCTCGTCGCGGCCGTCGATCCCGCCGGATGTGGCGGCCATCACGCGCAAGGCCCTCGCCCGGCTGCCGATCGACCGCTTCGCCTCGGCCGCATCGATGGCCGACGCTCTCGAGACATCGCGGACCGCGCAGCGGGCGCCCGCAGGAGCCGCCGCGAGCGCGGCCGCCGGAGCGGCTGCTCGGCCGGCGTCGCCCGCTCCAACCCGACGGTCGCCTCGTATCCGCCTGACGCCTACGCCGGTTCCGACGACGCACGCCGCGGCGGCCAGCCCGCCGGCACGCGAGCTCCGGAGCCCGACGAGGAGCGGACGGCACGAGCCCGCTCGTCTGGCTGGCCGGGATCGCGCTATCGCGCTGCTCGCCGCCGTCGCCTTCATCGTCTTCCAGCTCCTGTCCGGGCCGGACGAGCCGACGAGCCCCCGAGCAGGTCGCCGTCCCGGAGTTCGTCGGGACGCTGCTCGCCGATGCGACCGGAGAGGCCGAGCGGCCTGGGCTGAAGCTCGAGTCGGTCACGGCCGACCGACCAGCCGGTCGGCACGATCATCGCCCAGGACCCGCCGGCGGGCACCCTGGTCGCGGTCGGCGCGACGATCGACGTGACGGTCGCTCTGGCCTCGAACAGGTCCCAATGCCGGACCTGCGCAACAAGACCGAGGCCCAGGCGGTCCAGGAGATCGTGACGGCCGGCCTCGTGCCGGGGACCAAGACCGAGGCATTCGACCCGACCGTGCCCGACGGTCTCGTCGTGACGCAGATCCCGTCGCCCCGGGCGTCGTTGTCGCGAAGGGCATCGCCGTCGACTACGTCATCTCGAAGGGGCCGGAGCCAAGCCCGACGCCGAGCCCGACACCGACGCCGACCCCGACGCCGACCCCGACCCCGACACCGACGCCCACCCCGACACCGACGCCCACCCCGACGCCGACACCGACGCCGACGCGCGTGCCGCCGGCATCCCTGGCGCCGCCACCGGCGTGACCGTTCGGGCTGCGTGCCCGATCGCCCGGCCTCGCGCAGTCCGCTCAGCGGTCGGGGTCGCCCCACAGGTTCCAGCCAGGCTCGCGTACGGCGGCGGCTGGCGAGCGGGCGGCGGTCAGAGCACCGGCCGGCCGCGTCGGTGTCCGGCTCCGCGGCTCGACAGCCGGGATGTCCGCTCCAGCTGCCCGTGGACCTCGACGAACTGCGAGCGGCCGGCGCCGCCCGTCGCCGGCCCTGCGCCGGTGCGATCGTGAGGGGAGCGGTCGAGCCGAGCGACTGCGCCGTCCGGCCGCCGCTCTCCCAGCATCCGCGGATCTCATCGCCGCTGAGGGGCTGGCGCCGCGCATCCAGTCCGCAGTAGCCGAGTTGCCCCGCGACCGACCGCCGGTAATTGCCGGCACGTCGCGCATGTGGTGGAGGACCGCCGACAGACCCAGCACCGTGCCGTCTCGGCCTGGGGAGTCCCGCAATGCGGACACCGCCACATCGGCATGGCGCGGATGGTAGCTGCGAGTGCAGGCCGTGTCGAGCCCTGCGGAGGCCGGCGCTACTTCTTGATGTTGATGACGGTCTCGTCCGTCGCCCGGCCGAATTCCGTCGGTCCGCACGAGGACCCCGCGGTGCCCCCGCCGCGATCGGCGCCCTTCGGGATCGTCGTGTCGAGATGGACGCCTGGCCGTTCGCGTCCGTCACGGCGTCGCCGGTCACGGTCTTGACGCCCGGTACGCTCAGCGTGAACGTCACTCGCGCGCCCGCCAGCGGGTTCGCCGTCGGGGTCGTCGACGAGGACGCCAGGCGGATCTGCGTCGGCAGGCTCGCTCTGGCTGATCGAATAGGCGGACGCGCTCGAGCGACGCGCGCAGCCGGCCGGACCCGCGCCGGACGGTCAGCTGGAGCGCCTTCGTGTTGCCCGCCGGGTCCGTCGCGGTGAGGCTGATCGGGTTGGACGCCGCTGGTGAGTGGCAGGCTCAGCGAGAACGTCCCGTCACCGGCGGCCGTCCCGCCGATCGACTCGCCCGTCTTCGTGTTCCGAGCGTTGACCGTCGACCGGCCCTGGGTGCGACCTTCGAGCGTGACCGCCTTGCGGTTGACCAGCGCGCCGTCCTTCGGGGAGGTGAGGCGGATGGCTGGCGGATCCGTGTCGAGCACCCAGCGGGCGAGCGGCGACGACTCGGACTCGCCGCCCGGACCGACAAGCGTGACGCGAGAAGTCGTTGATGCCCTTCGTCAGCGTCACCGGGATGATCATCTGCGCCGTCGGGGCCAGCGGCTTCTCATCGATCGGCGTGGGCGCCTGGTCCTTCGAGCGCGAGGTACACCCGCAACGAGGTAGTCCGGGTTCCCGGCGAGGCGCGCGGGGACCGTCACCGTCAGGTCGACCTGGGCCTGGTTCGTGTACGGCTCCGTGGGGGACTCGATGGCGGGCGCCTCCGGCGCGGTCGGCGCGAGGACCGACGGGACCGGGGTCGCCGTCACCCCCTGCACGAAGTTCGTGACGGTGCCACCCAGGGCCCCCGCGACGACGCTCGAGCCCGCCCGCGCCGACGTACAGAACGGGACGGCGACCGCGAGAACGCCCGCGCCGAGGGCCAGTCGTCCGATGAGCGGGATGCCGCGGCTGCGACGGATCGGCGCGTGCACCGACAGGCGGCCTGCGATGCGGGCTCGGGGCCGGACCTTGACGGGGGTTGGACGCCCGCCGGACGGGGGACGGGGCCGAACGTGGTTGGGGCGCGTGCCGCGCCGAGTCGCCATCGCGGCGCGATTGTCGCATGCCACCGCCAGTCGGATCCGCTTCGAGGGCGGTACCGTCTCGACCGCGGTTCGCGACATGTCGGAGCGGCACGGTGCGTTGTACTCTGGCTCGGTCGCGTGTGCTGTACGACGCGGCGCGCCCCGCAGCATGGGAGGACGCGTGCAGGCCCGCGATCCACGGACCGGACGACCGCTCACGTCAGATCGCCGCCCAGGTCGCCGGTCCAGGCCTGGCCGGACCGGCGCGGGTCCGGTCGTCCCGCGGTCCGCGTGCGGCCGCCGCACCGGTCGCCCGGCATTCGGCCTCGGGCCGATCGCGCGCGTCACGCCGTCGCCGCTGGCCGCTCGCCGCCGCGAGCGCGGCCACGATGCCGATGGGCGTGCGGCCGGGCTTCGGCCTCCCCAACCTGCGACGGAACGTCTGCCCGCACTTCTACATGACGGGTTCGCGTGGCGCGATCCCCATCCAGGCGCCACATCTGCTCAAGGCGCTGATCCGCCAGGACACGAACGTCTCGCGCTGCCAGCTGCGCGGCGGCGTCCACCTCGACCAGGGCTATGTCAACGACGTGTGCCTGACGCCGCGCTTCAATCAATGCGTCTTCTACGAGGACGAGCTGACCCGCGAGTGACGGCCAGCTCGCCCGCCACCCCAGCCCTCGACTACCAGGGCGCCTCGACGCGCTCGCGGCGCGCGGCCGGTTCGGGATCCGGCTCGGTCTCGGGCGGACGCGGGCATTGCTGGCGGAGCTCGGCGATCCGCAGCTCGCGGTCGCGGGGCGCCCTCGTCGCGGGGACCAACGGCAAGGGCAGCGTCCTCGCCCTGGCCGGGAGCGCCTTGCGGGCCGCCGGGCTGCGGGTCGGCGAGACCCCCAAGCCGCATCTCGTCTCCTACCGCGAACGCGTCGACGATCGACGGTCGGCCGATCGGCGTCGACGACTTCACGCGACACGTGGAGGCCGTGCTTGCGGTCGCGGACCGTGTCGCGCGGCGCCACGGCGAGCCGACGGAGTTCGAGCTGCTGACGGCGGTGGTCTTCCGCCACTTCGCCGAGGCAACCTCGACGTCGCGCTCGTCGAAGTGGGGCTCGGCGGCCGCCTCGATGCGACCCATGCGTGGGACGGCGGCGTCGCGGTCGTCACCAACGTCGAGCTGGACCACATGGACCGGCTCGGGCCCCACGATCGTGGCGATCGCCAGGAGAAGGCCGCCATCATCGAGCGCGGGCGACCGTCGCCGTCACGGGTGCCGACGGCGAGGCGCTCGAGATCATCCGACGGCGCGCCCGCCGGATGGCGGCGCCCGCTCACGGTCGTGGAGCCGGCCCCCTTGCTCGGCTGGGACCGCGACGGCCTGACGTGGAGCTGCCGCGTCTCGGCCCGACGCGGGTCGGTCTGCGCGGCCGGCACCAGGCCGCGAACGTCGCCGTCGCCGACGCGCTCCTCGACGCACTGGACGACGCCGGCATCGCGACCGCCGACCCGGAGCCCGGCGTCGCGGGTATGCGACCGCGGTCTGGCCCGGTCGCCTCGAGCTGCTGGAGCTGGTGGACGGTCGCGAGATCCTGCTCGACGGGGCGCACAACCCCGCCGGCGCCGCCGCGCTCGCCCAGGCCCTCGACGACCTGCGCCCGCACCTCGCGCCGGGCCGCTGACCCTGGTCGCGGCGTCCATGGCCGACAAGGACGTCGATGGTATCGTGACGGCGCTCGGCGCCGCAGAAGCGCTCCGCGGCGCAGCGGTGATCGCGACGACGGTCGACGCGGCGCGCGCGATGCCGGCCGACGAGCTCGCCGAGCGTTGGCGAAGCCTCCCGGGCCCAGCCAGCGTGACCGCGGTCCCCGACCCGCTCGCGGCGCTCGAGCCCGCCTGGCGGCCCCGGGGACGACGGTCGTCGCCGGCTCGCTCTATCTTGTCGGCGCGGTCCGTGCCCATCTCGTCGACGACCCCGACCTGCGCGACCCCGATCCGGAGCCCCCGCTCGATGACAGCCGCCCGACGGACGACCAGCGCCGACCCCGCCCCCATCCGGATCGGCCCGGCCACGTTCGCCTGGGGCGAGCGGACGTTCGTGATGGGCATCCTCAACGTCACGCCCGATTCGTTCTCGGGCGACGGCCTCCTCGAGGGCACCGACCCCGTCGCAGCGGCCGTGGCGACCGCGCGCCAGATGGTCGACGACGGCGCCGACCTGCTCGATATCGGCGGCGAGTCGACCCGACCCGGGCACGTCTCCGTCGATGCGACCGAGGAGATGCGCCGCGTGATCCCGGTCATCACCGCGCGTGACCGCGGCCCTGCCGGACACGCCGATGAGCATCGATACCGCCAAGCCGGTGGTCGCCGAGGCCGCGCTCGCCGCCGGCGCCCACCTGCTCAACGACGTGTGGGGCACCGGCCCCGACGTCGGCGGATGGCCGCGCTGGCCGCCGGCGCCGGTGTGCCGCTGATCGTGATGCACAACCGGGCTGAGGCTCGCTACGACGCACGTCGTCCGCGAAGTGGTCGCCGACCTCGGCGCTGCGCTTGACCGGGCCAGCGCTGCCGGCGTGCCGGAGGACGACCTCATCGTCGACCCCGGGCATCGGCTTCGGGAAGACCGCGGACCACAACATCTCGGTCCTGCGCCATCTCGGCGCGCTGTCGGCGCTGGGCCGTCCGGTCCTGCTCGGCACGTCGCGCAAGTCGACGCTCGGGCGCATCCTCGACCTGCCGGCCGAGGACCGGCTCGAGGCGACCCTGGCGACGACCGCGCTCGGCATCGCGGCGGGCGTCGACCTCGTCCGCGTCCACGATGTCCCCCCCAACGTCCGGGTCGCCCGCGTCAGCGACGCCATCGTCCGGGGTCGATGGCGGGATCACGCGAACGCCGAAGGGAGGCGCAGTGAGTGACCGGATCGTCCTGCGGAACATGCAGTTCCAAGGCCGGCATGGCTACTACGACCATGAGCTCACGACGGCCCAGCCGTTCGAGGTCGACGTCGAGCTCGTGCTGAACCTCCAGCCGGCGGGCGTCGACGACGATCTCGAGAAGACCGTCGACTACGGCCGCGTCTACGCCATCGCCCGCCAGATCGTGGAGTCGACGTCGTACCGACTGCTCGAGGCCATCGCCGAGGCGATCAGCCACGAGATCCTCACCGAATTCGAGGTCACCGAGGTCGGCGTCCGGGTGCGCAAGCCGGAGGTCCAGCTCGGTGGCCCGCTCGACCACGCCGCGGTCGAGATCTGGCGGCGTCGCTCCGAGCGCTAGAGGTCGGGGCGGCGTCGCCAGGGTCAGTGACACGGTCTGCGTCTGGCCGTCGCGCAGCACCTCCACGGAGATCGTGTCGCCCGGGGCGAACTCGCTCAGCGTCGCGTCCAGCGGATGGTCGCCGTCGATCGGCTGGGTGTTGACCTTGACGATGATGTCGCCTTCGCGGATGCCCGCGGACTCGGCCGGGCTGCCGGGGACGACGGCCGGGGTCGGCGAGTCGGGGCCGTTACCGGGGATGACGAGCGCGCCCTCGTCGACCGGCAGGTTGTTCGCGTCCGCGAACTGGAGGTCGATCGCGCGGTAGACGACGCCCATGTACGGACGGGCGAGCTTCTCGCCGGCGAGCGCCTGCTCCATGATCGGCCGGGCGATGTCGATCGGGATCGCAAAGCCGATGCCATTGGTGTCGGCCGCGATGGCGGTGTTGATGCCGACCACGTTGCCGCCCGCGTCGAGCAGCGGTCCACCGGAGTTGCCGGGGTTGATCGCCGCGTCGGTCTGGATGAGGTTGTTGAGGTTCGTCGTTGCCGTCGGCCGTGATGGTCCGGCCCTTGGCCGACACGATGCCGCTGGTGACCGAGTTCGAGTACGTGCCGAGCGGGCTGCCGATGGCGATGACGAGCTGGCCGACCTTGAGCGCGCTCGAGTCGCCGAGCGAGGCCGTCGGCAGACCGGTGCCCTCGACCTTGACGATCGCGAGGTCGGTCAGGGTGTCGATGCCGTAGACGGTGCCATCGAGGACGCGGCCGTCGTTGAGCTCGACCGACAGGGTGTCGCTGCCCTCGACGACGTGGCGGTTCGTGAGGATCCAGCCGGCGCCGTCGTAGATGACGCCCGACCCGACGCCGGTCTCGGGGATGATGCCGGTCGACGTGTCGACATCGCCGCCGATCGTGATCCGGACGACCGCCGGGCTGGCCTTGGCGGCGACATTGATGGTGGCCGAGACTTTCGATCGTGATGGGCTGATTGTTGGCACCGACCGTGGTACCAGTCGGGCCGGCCTGGACCAACGTCGGACGATCCAGCACGCCGCTTGCGCGCAGGGCCAGGACCGTGCCGCCCGATGCCAGCACGGCGGACAGGAGCGCGGCGGCCAGGAGCGTGCCGATGCCGCCTCGCCCGGACCTGCCGGAGCCGCTCGTGGCGGGCTGAACCGGTGTCGTCGGGACGGTCCCCGGCACGACGGCCGGCTCGTACCAGCGCTCGGGTGTCGTGGCCGGCTCGATGCCGCCTTCGTGGCGGGACCAGTCGGTCCGCGGCTCGGCCGGCGGGGAGTAGCGTTCCACGGCGGGAGAGTCGGAATCGCCCGTCGCGGGGGTCACCGGGGTCGCGGTGGTCCCTGCGCTCGCCGGCCATGCCGGCGGTTCGGCCGGCACCTCGTGCCGCTGCGTGATGTCGGAATCGTCGGGGTGCTGTTGATCGGTCATCGTCGGGATGGTTCCTTTAACCTTGGCTGCTCGACCGGTGGTGAGCGGCCGGTCGGGGAACTGTGGTGTTCAGGGTGCCGAAGCGGGGTTCAAACGCGACGCGTCGGACGGTGAAGTTTCCGTCATGTTCGCACCGGCTTCGCCATCGCTCCCAGGCGCGGTGGGACTCCTGCCTCGTCAGCGGCCGCCGCGGCGATCCGCTCGGTCCCCTCGGCAGCGCTGGCCACGTCCGCCCGTGCCGCGGCCGGCGTGCCCGCGACCACGCGTGGATCGCCCGGCAGGTGCACCGTGAACCGGCTGCCGCGCTCGGGTCCGCTCTCGACTTCGATCGTCCCGCCGTGCATGTCGACGATCGAGCGGACGATCGCCAGGCCGAGCCCGCTCCCGCTGCCCCGCGCCTCGTTCGCCCGCGATCCGCGATAGAAGCGCTCGAAGATGTGGGGCAGCTCGGCCGCGTCGATGCCGACGCCCGTGTCGGTGACGTCGACCCTGGCCCCGTCGTCGGTCGGCACCACGGCGACCCGCACCGACCCGCCACGCGGCGTGAACTTGATCGCGTTGCCGACGAGGTTCGCGACGACCTGGCCGATCCGCGGCGGATCGTGGCGGATCCGGATCGGTGCGTCGGGAAGGTCGACCGTGACGCGGACGCCGCGACGAGCGGCGGCCGAGTCGTGCTGGTGGGCCGCCGATTTCGACCGCGGCCCGCAGGTCGTCAGGTCGCAGGTCCAGCAGGACGAGGCCGGAGTCGAGCTTCGAGAGCTCGAGCAGGTTCTGGGCGAGCCAGTCGAGTCGCTCGATCTGCCCCGCGCTCGACTCGAGGAACTCGGCGCGCGCTTCCGGGTCGTCCCCGGCCGTCTCCATCAGCAGCTGGTTGAAGGTGCGCAGCGCCGCGAGCGGGGTGCGCAGCTCGTGCGAGACGTCGGCGAGGAAGTCGCGGCTTCGATCGCGGTCGCGGCGGCTGATCTCGACGCTCTCCTCGAGCCGGTCGGCCATCGTGTTGAACTGGACGGCCAGCTCGCCGAGCTCCGTGGATCCGGCGCGCAGCTGGGCCGCCGGCACGCGCCGCGAGAGGTCGCCTTCGGCCAGCGCCCGGGACGCGTCGGTGAGCTGGCGCAACGGCGTCGTGAAGCGGCGCGTCAGCGCGGCCGACACGACGACGGCGAGGCCGAGCGCGAACAGGCCGATCGCCGCGAGGAGCCCCGTGAGGTTCGCGATGGCCGAGGCCCGGAAGGTCGATGGATTGGCCAGCGTGACCTCGAGCGTGTAGCGCTGGAACGTCTCGCCGCCGCCGTAGCGCTCCGTCACGAACGTGTTCTCGCGCGACTGGCCGGCTCGCGGGGGAGCCTGCAGGTTCATCTGGAACGTGCCGTTCGGCGCGGGGATGAACATCGTCCGGTCGCCGGTCGTCACGTTGAGCCCGAAGCGCGCGATGACGTCGGCCTGGCCGAGCCGGTCGGTGATGAAGGCCTGGCGCGCCGGCGTGTTGAGGATCTCGACGACATCCTCGTCGAGGAAGCCATCCGCACCGACGACCGGGGAACGTCCCGCCGCGGCTTCGGCCTGGGCCCTGATGAAGTCGCTGACCGTCGTCGAACGCTCGCGCAGGTCGGCGTCCTGCTGCTGCGCGAAATACGCGTCGAGGCGGTTGAGGACGAGCACCGAGACGAGGCCCAGCGTGAGCGCGATGACGGCGACGAACGCGACGGTGAGCCGGCCCCCGAACGTGCGGGGCATGAGCCGGCGCAGAGGCGACGCGTGGGACGGATTCGCCGGAGCACCGGCCGCTCAGCGCTCGGCGAACGCGTAGCCCACGCCACGGACGGTCAGGACGAAGGCCGGGGTCGCCGGATCGTCCTCGATCTTCTCGCGCAGGTGGCTGACGTGGACGTTGATGGTCTTCTCGTCCTGGTCGAGGGCCTCGTAGTCGCGCAGCAGCTCCAGGAGCTCGCCACGCGTGTAGACGCGACCCGGCCGGGAGGCGAGGTGCCGCAGGATCTCGAACTCCGTCGGGGTGAGGCTGATCCGTCGCGCGCCGCGCTGGACCCGCCGACGCTCCAGGTCGATGATCAGGTCGTTGTGGCGGATGACCCGCCCGCCGGCCGCGTCCGCGAGATCGCCGTACGAGCGCCGCAGGAGCGCCTTGATCCTGCTCAGGAGCTCGCGCAGGCCGAACGGTTTCGTGAGGTAGTCGTCCGCGCCGAGCTCGAGACCGATGACCTTGTCGACCTCGTCGTCGCGAGCCGTCAGCACGAGGATCGGCATCTTGGCACCGGCCGCGCGGATGCGGCGCAAGCGCCTCGAAGCCATCGATGCCGGGGAGGCGCACATCGAGGACGACCAGGTCCGGGGCCTCACGAGTCGCGATCTCCAGGCCCTCCTCGCCGGATCGGGCGACGCCGACGTCGTAGCCCTCCTGCTGCAGGGCGTACTGGATCCCGCGCGCGACGGCGTGCTCGTCTTCGACGATCAGGATGGTGGCGGCCATGCGACCGATGCTACACCGGGCGCCGCGGATGCCCCTTGGCCGTCCGCTCCGTCCGCCGAGCGCGCTCGACCGAACGAGCGAGGATCTCGTGGTACCCTACGCTCCCGCTCCGGGCGCCTCGCCATCACCGGCCCCGCCGGCGAGCCGCGGCCCGACATCACCAACATCCAGCCCCGAGGTCCACATCCCATGGCCACCGCCCGTCCCACACTCGCCGCCGAGCACCGTGAGGTGACCGGCAAGAAGGTGAACAACCTGCGCAAGGCCGGCAAGCTGCCGGCCGTCGTGTACGGGCACGGCGTCGAGTCCACCACGGTGACCGTCGACGCCCATGATTTCGACCTGCTGCGCCGGCACACGGGCCCCAACGCCCTCGTGGACCTCTCGGTCGACGGCGAGAAGGCCCAGCCGGTCCTGATCAACCAGGTCCAGATCCATCCGGTCCATCGCCGCCCGCTGCACGCGGACCTGTTCCTCGTGCGCATGACCGAGGAGCTCACGGTCGATGTGCCCCTCGCCGCCACCGGCGTGTCGTACGCGGTCGATCAGCTCGGCGGGACGGTCCTCCATCCCACCGAGACCGTCCGGATCCGGGCGCTTCCCGATCACCTGCCCCAGTCGATCGAGTACTCCATCGAATCGCTCGTCGACTTCGACGTCTCGCTCCACGTGCGCGACCTGACCATCCCGTCCGACGTCACGCTCCTGACCGATGCCGATGAGATCATCGCCAAGGTCCAGGCGCCGCGCGTCGAGGTCGAGGAGGAGCCGGAGGTCGCCGAGGGCGAGGAGGGCGCCGAGGGCGAGGAAGGTGCCGAGGGCGAGGAAGGTGCGCGAGGGTGGCGCCACCGACTCAGGCGGCGGCGACAGCGGGTCGTCCGAGGAGAGCTAGGGCCTCGTCGCTCCGACCCGGCCCGAGCGTTCGTCAGCCGTCCGAGCGGCGGCCTGAGGCGTACACGATCGGTACCCGGAAGGTCAGCTCGTCGGATCGCAGCGCCATCAGGCGCTCGCGGAACTGCTGCAGGAACTTCCGGCGCTCCGTTCGGCCCATCTCGGCGAAGAGGCTCTCTTCGTCGAACTCGGTCAGGAACGAGATGTAGCCGTCAACCGTGAAGGCGTACTCCAGCATGCCCCCGTCGGCGACGACGTCACGGAAGCCGGCATGACGCAGCTCCCCGGCGGCGCGCTCCACGGACGGGATGTCGCCGTGGCGGTTGGGATCCTCGTCGTTCTCGAACCCGTACTCCTCGAGCAGTCGATCGAAGATGCGATCGGGCGCGAACGCCCGCTCGTCGGCGATCCAGGTGACGTGGGCGAACAGCCCGCCGGGGCGCAGGACGCGCCGGATGTCGCGGAGCGCCGCGGGCCGGCTCGGCACGAGCTGGAGCACGAAGGACGACATCGCCGCGTCGAACGTCCCCGCCTCGAACGGCAGTTCCGCGGCGAAGGCCACGCGACCCTCGAATTGGTCGCGTGCCGTCGGGACGCGTTCTTCGACCAGCGCCTCGACCGCGCGGACCATCTCGCGCGAGGCGTCGATGGCGGTGACACGGACCTCCGGCCAGCGGCCCAGGGCCGCGATCGACAGGTTGCCGGTCCCGACCCCGACGTCCAGCACGGTTCGCGCGCCATCGGCCACGGCCCCGTCGAGTCGATCGAGGAGGGCGACGGCGCTGCGCGCCAGCACCGGCGCCCACCATCGGTCGTAGCCGGCGGCGATCCGGTCGTATCGTTCAGCCGTTTCCGTCACCCGCGCATGGTGCCACGCGCGGGTGACCGGATCATCCCGGTAGCGGTGCGTCGCCGCGTGCGCCGCCGGCCGATGAGGCCCGAGCCGTCGGCCGACCCACACGACGATCGCGATGATCGCGCCGAGCACGAGCAGCAGCGGCAGCCACACGATCGCGAACCAGATCCCGGCCGTGGTGAGCGCCTGCAGGATGTTCACCATGCTCGCCGTCGCCTCGTCCACGACCTTGGCGGGCTCGAAGCCCTTCCGCGGCAGCTTCGACGGCCACGATCGGCACGCTGTAGGTCGCCGATCAGGGTCGCGAACCCCGCGCGGTCTTCGAGATCCGCGAGGGCGGCGCTGAGCTGTTCGATCTGGCCGCGGACGTTGGTGAGCTGGTTCTGGACCTCCAGCACGTCGGTGATCCGCGTCGCCGTGCTCGCGATCTCCTGGAGCGCCGTCTCGCTGGCGCGCAGGTTGCGGATCCGCGCCTCGAGGTCGATGACCTGCCCGGTCACCTCGACCGCCTGCGTCTGCTCGCCGACGACCTTGGAGGTCAGTCCGTTGAGGCCGCGCAGCAGGTCGAGCGCGTCTTCCCAGCGGTCCGCCGGGATCCGGTATGTGATGGTGGCGTACGGCTGGTCGTCGACGTTCTCGGTCTGGGACGCGCCGACGTAGCCGCCCATGGCGCGAATGCCGTTGCGCGCCGCGACGAGGGCCGCCGGGACATCCGTGACCTCGAGCTGGATCGTGCCGGTCCGGATGATCTTCGCGTCGTCGACGGCCGCCCCGACGCCGTCCTCCGTGATGGGTGGGGCGCGGCGCCGCACTGGCAGCCGGATCGCCGCCGCCGGCGAGGTTGGCCCGGATCGGCCAGCCCTTGACCGTTGTCGCCGACGGCGCCCCCGACGGGCCTGAGGTTCGGGGCCGAGGCACTCCCGGCACATGCCGCGAGGAAGACGGCGATGGAAGCGATCAGCGCGACCCGCGCGATCGATGGACGGACGGTGCGCATGTTGACGGACCTCCGTGGTGCCCACGACCCGATGGATCGCGCGGCATCCCGCCCGACGCGCGCGGGTCGGCCACGGTTCCGGTGGCCGACCCGCCGACGCCACACGAACACGCCCGGAGTCGTCCCAGCCCCGACCGCGTCCCCCGAGGAGAACCCATGGATCGTTCCCTGGCCCGCCGCATCCTGCTCGCTCGCCCTCGCGATCGGCGTCCTCGCCGACATCGCGCTGGACGGACCGGCCTTCGGCCTCAACCTGCCCCTCCTCACGGCGGCCATGCTGGCCGCGGCCTGGCTCCTCCGCCGCCCCGGGCGCGCCCCGGATCCCCTCGACGCGTGGCTCCCCGTTTCGGCGCTGGTCCTCGCCGCGTTCGTCGCGGTACGGGCAGATCCGTTCGTGACGTTCCTCGATATCGCGGGTGCGGCGGTGTTCATGGGCGCCTCGGTTGCGGCGTTCTCCGGGCTCGCGGTGACGCGCCGATCCGCGACGCGTCGTCATGGCCACGGCCGCCTGGGTGCTCGAGGCCGTGGTTGCCGGAGCCGGCCGTGCGCTGCGTGCCGGGCGACCGGCCGCGACGGACGGTCCCCGGCACGCTCCGGCCTGGTTCGGGCCTGTGGGACGAGGGCTCATCCTGGCGGTCCCGCTCGTGCTGATCTTCGCGGTCCTGTTCGCCTCGGCCGATCCGATCTTCAACCGCGGTTTCCAGGACGTGATGCACTTCCGCATCGATCTCGGCGACCTGCCGGGCCGGGTGATCTTCGTGCTGGCGATCGCCTGGCTGGCCGGCGGCCTGCTGACCGTCGCGGCCCGCGGCCTTCCGGCGCTGGAACGAGCGTCGCTGGGTGCCGCGGCCCATTCCGCGTCCGTGATCCCCGAGCGGTTGCTCGGCACGACCGAGGCGCTCGTCGTCCTCGTCGCGATCGATCTCATCGTCGGACTCTTCGTCGGCCTGCAGCTCGCGTACCTGTTCGGTGGGCTCGACACGCTGGCCGCCGCCGGCATGAAGTACAGCGACTACGCGCGGCGCGGGTACTTCGAGCTCGTCGCAGCCGCCGCGCTGGCGGGCGGCATCCTGGTCGCGCCTCGAATACCAGGTGACCCGCCGAAGCCGCCCGTACGTCGCGCTCGCGATCGGCCTGGTCGGCCTGACGATCGTCGTCCTCGCGTCGGCGGCGCTCCGGCTGCAGCTCTACCAGGACGCCTACGGCTGGACCGAGCTGCGCCTGTACGTCGCCGTCTCGATCGCGGCGATGGCGGTCACGCTGGCCGTCCTCGCGGCGTTCCTCGCCTCGGATCGGACGCGCTGGCTCGGACACGCGATGGTGGCGATCGGGCTCGTCTCGCTCATCGTCCTCAACCTGCTCGCGCCGGCGGCGTTCGTCGCCGAGCGCAATCTCGCCCGGGTGATCGACCCGACCCTAGTGCCGCCCGACGGCGAGGCATCCCTCGACGCCGACTACCTCGGGGTGCTGCCGGACGACGCCATCCCGGCCCTCGTGGCCGCGCTGCCTACCCTGCCGGCGCAGGAACGCGAGCGAATCCTGCGGCTCCTGTACGAGCGCCGCTTCGAGCTCTCCAGGGAAGCCGCCTACGCGTCACCGTTCGCCTGGAACCTCGGTCGCGAGCGGGCCAAGGCGGCACTCGCGACACTACCGTGAGCGGCTGACCTACACTCCCGCGATGGCCCTCCAGCTCCCCATCGAGCCGCCCCTCGAACCGATGCTCGCCAAGGCGACCGACGCGCTGCCCGACGGAGACGGCTGGCTGTTCGAGCCAAAGTGGGACGGCTTTCGGGCGCTCGTCTTTCGTGACGGCGACGAGGTCTACACGCAGTCGCGCGACCTCAAACCGCTCGATCGCTACTTCCCGGAGCTGGCGGACCCGCTGCGCGCGGCGCTGCCGGAGCGTTGCGTGCTCGACGGCGAGGTCGTCATCGCGACCGACGGCGGACTCGATTTCGAAGCGCTGCTGCTGCGCATCCATCCCGCCGCATCGCGCGTGAAGATGCTCGCCGCTGAGTCGCCGGCATCGTTCGTGGCCTGGGACCTGCTGGCGCTCGGTGACGAGGACCTGCGCGAGACGCCGCAGGGCGAGCGTCGGGCCCGCCTCGAGGCCGTGCTCGGTGGCGTCGAGCCGCCCGTGCACCTGACGCCGGCGACGCAGGATCGCGCGACCGCCGCCGACTGGTTCGACCGGTTCGAAGGGGCCGGGCTCGACGGCGTGATCGCGAAGCGGCTCGATGCCCCCTACCAGCCGGGCAAGCGAGCGATGCTCAAGATCAAGCACCAGCGCACCGCCGACTGCGTCGTCGCGGGGTTCCGCTGGCACAAGAACGGTCCGGGCACGCACGTCGGGTCGCTGCTGCTCGGTCTGTTCGACGACGAGGGCGTGCTCCATCACGTGGGGGTCACCTCGTCGTTCACCTGGGACAAGCGAGCGGCGCTCGCCGAGGAGCTCGCGCCGTTGCGCGAGCAGCGCCCTCGAGGGACACCCGTGGCGCGAGTGGGCCGAATGGGCGACGACCGGCGACACCGATGCCTCCGGCCAGCGCCTGCCCGGCGCCACGTCACGCTGGAACCGTGGCAAGGACCTGTCGTGGGAGCCGCTCCGGGCGGAGCGCGTCGCCGAGGTCGCCTACGACCATCTCCAGGGCACCCGCTTCCGCCACGGGACGACGTTCAAGCGCTGGCGACCGGACAAGCCCCCGGCGGCCTGCCGCTACGACCAGCTCGAGACGACGACGCCGTATCTGCTCGAGGCGATCTTCGGCGGATCGCTGAGCGACGGGTGGTGCGCGGCCGCACACCCATCCGTCCCGGTTTGGGCTCTCGGACCGGCGGGACCTTCGGCGCGACCGGGTCCGGACCGATGGACTCGCGGTGCCTCACGCTCGACCAACCGGGCATCGACGCCATCATCGATGGCTCGTTCACGGCTTCGGCGCGATCGAGGCCGTCGGCGTCGCCTGGGCGTCCCGACTGCTCCTGATGGTCGCGGTCGGGCTCCAGGCGATCGTCGGGGTGGCGTGGCTGCCGTTCATCCGGCGCTGGCTGGGCGGCTTCGGGGTTCGCCGTCGCCAGCAGTCCACGTAACGCCGAAAGCCCGGCGGGCGCGGATCCGGTCAGGTCACCGCCCATGCGGCCTAGTCCGGCTTCAATCTCGCGACAAGGTGTGACGAGATACGGCATGACGAGTCCGCCAGAGGCCGCGCGCCGAGGTAGGCGAGCCACATCGTTAGAGCCGCGGTTTCGACCCCGACGATGACCCGTTCCACGTCCGAATCAGAGATCGGGCCGCGTGATCAGCCACGTAGTAAGCATCACTTGCACGGGCACGGCAAGGATGACCGCAACGGTGCCACCGACCGCAAGGCCAAGCGCCGTAATGGCCTCCGCCGAACGACCCAGGCCGTCAAGCGTCCGGGGACGTGTCATTACGGAGCACACCGCCAAAGCGCTCCTGCCCGCCTTCGGGGGCAATGCCGCGAGTCCGAAGTACAGGTATGCGAGGTAGGCGGTCGCGCCGACTGAAGTGACCAGCTGTATCGGCGGAACCATGAGGAAGAACCATCCCCGGTTGCCGGCATCAAGGCCAGTCGCAGTTGACCTCGCAGCCACCGACGCGATCGAGGTGCCGAGCAAGAGTCCGATGATCAGCGGGAGCGCGAGCGCGATGCGGATCAGACGCGTGCCCGTTAGCCAGTATCCGCCGTTGGGCCCGGGCGTCACTCGGTCGCCTTCTTCTTCCGTGGGGCACGTTCCAGTTGGCCGGCCCGGTCGGGCCACTCGAAGCCCGCCCAGGGGTCGTAGTCCGGGTCGAGCGCCTCCTGCGCAGGTCGCTCGCTCCTCCGGGACATGGGTGAGGTTGACCCGGACCCGGTACCAGAGCGACGAGCGCCCGCGCATGCCATCGACGAGCACGTCGGCGGGCTCCAGGGCGTCGGCGGCCTTCGGATGACGCGCCTTCCAGCGCTCCAGCCCTTCGAGCGCCTCCGCCTTGGACGCGGCACGCGAGATCTCGATGACCGGGATGTTGGTCTTGCGCCGGCCCGTCGGCGTCGGGCGTGACCCTTCCCACTCGGTCGGGAGGCCGGCGTTCGGGTCGCCCGCCGCGACGGCGGCAGCCCGTTCCGCGGCAACCTCCGGCGGGGGACCGCCGGACTCGCCCCGGCCCTGCTCGTATTCCGAGTCCGGCCGGCGCTTCCGTGACGGCTGGACCCGTGGCGGTTCGCCGGCCTGCTTCGCGTAGTTCGGGGGCCACGGGGCGTCACCCTCACCTTCGGCCTCGTGCTTGCGGGACAGCTCCAGGAGCGCGTCGAGCGACCCGACGGCATCGTCGATGCCGGCGCCCGGGTCACCGATCTCGGCGAACCGTGCCGGCACGGTCGCGATCGTGAACGCCTCGGCCTCGACGGTCGGGCACTTCGTCCCAGGTCAGCGGCGTCGAGACCCGGGCGTCGGGCAGCGGCCGGACGGAGTAGGCCGACGCGACCGTGCGGTCCTTGGCGTTCTGGTTGTAGTCCAGGAACACGCCGTGACGTTCCTCTTTCCACCATTTCGAGGTCGCGGCATCCGGCACGCGACGCTCCACGTCCCGGGCGAGCGCCAGCGCGGCGCGGCGGACCTCCGGGTAGGTCCAGTCGCGGGCGATCCGGACGTTGATGTGGATCCCGCGCGAACCGGAGGTCTTGGGCCACCCGACCAGGCCCACGGCCTCCAGCGCCTCCCGGCATGCCAGGGCGACCTCGCGGATCTGCGGCCATTCGACTCCCGGGACCGGGTCCAGGTCCACCCGCAGCTCGTCGGGGTGGTCAAGGTCGTCGGCGCGCACCGGATGCGGGTTCAGGTCGATGCAGCCGAGGTTGACGATCCAGGCCAGCGCCGCGGCGTCGTCGACCACGATCTCATCGGCCGTTCGGCCCGAGGGGAAGGTCAGCTCTGCCGTGCGGATCCAGTCGGGGGTGTTGTCCGGGGCTCGCTTCTGGAAGAACGGTTCCTTCGTGATGCCGTCCACGAAGCGCTTGAGCGCCATCGGCCGGCCGCGGATGCCCGTCAGCGCCCCGTCCGCGACCGCCAGGTAGTAGTGGACGAGGTCGAGCTTCGTGTATCCCGCATCCGGGAAGTAGACCTTCTGCGGGTTGGAGATCGAGACCTCGCGCCCACCGATCTCGAGGATCTCCTTCGGCGTCGCCATGCGCGAAAGCGTACGCCGCGACCACCGGCCAGCGGTGCGAGGTGACGGCGCGGGGTAGATTGGACGAGAGACACCGTCGATTTCGACCGCGGCCGTTCGTCGTGCTGGTGAAGGCGGCGACATGACACCGCCAGAGCCACCGCTGGAGGACACGATGCAGTACGCCCTGTTGATCTATACCGAGGAACCAGCGGAAGCCCCGCCGCAGGATGAGGCCATGGCCCAGATGGAGGCCTACAACGCGTTCGGTCAGCACATCACCGATCGCGGCGCGATGAAGGCCGGCGAAGCGCTCGCGCCGACCGCGACGGCGACGACCGTCCGTGTCCGCGACGGCAAGACGATCTCCACGGACGGCCCGTTCGCCGAGACCAAGGAGGTCCTCGGCGGGTTCTACCTCGTGGAGGCGGCCGATCTCGACGAAGCGATCGGCTACGCCGCGATGATCCCGGGCGCGAAGTACGGCTCCGTCGAGGTCCGTCCGGTCTGGGACTTCACCAACGCGTCGTCGCAGGCACCCGCCGAAGCGGTGGTCGCCGACTGACGCCGACTGCCGCCACCAGCGAGGTCGTCGACCGCCTGTTCCGCGAGGAATCGGGCCGCGCGGTCGCGACGCTCATTCGCGTCCTCGGCGACTTCGATCTCGCCGAGGAAGCCGTCCAGGAGGCGTTCGTCACGGCGCTCGAGGTGTGGCCGTCCCGCGGCATACCGGACAACCCGGGCGCCTGGATCACGACGACCGCGCGCAACCGGGCGATCGATCGATTGCGCCGCCGCAGACGGCTCCGGGACAAGACGGACGAGCTCGCGCGCGAGACCGCCATCGAAGCGGACCTTGCCGCGATCGAGCCCGGCGGTGGCGGCGCTGAGACGGCGGACGACGACATGGACGACCGACTGCGGCTGATCTTCACCTGCTGCCATCCGGCCTTGCCGATGGACGGTCGCATCGCGCTGACGCTCCGGACGCTCGGCGGCCTCACGACACCGGAGATCGCCCGGGCCTTCCTCGTCCCGGAGGCGACGCTCGCCCAGCGGCTCGTCCGGGCCAAGCGCAAGATCCACGATGCCGGCATCCCGTACCGCGTGCCGCCGCTCGATCTGCTCCCCGAGCGCCTCGACGGCGTCCTCAAGGTCCTGTACCTCGTCTACAACGAGGGCTACGCGGCGTCGTCTGGCGATGCCCTGATCCGGCGCGAGCTGAGTGCCGAGGCGATCCGGCTGGCACGGACCGTGGTCTCGCTGCTCCCCGACGAGCCGGAGGCCGCCGGGTTGCTGGCACTCATGCTGCTCCACGACGCACGGCGGGACGCGCGGGTCGGCCCTGACGGAAGCATCGTCCTGCTCGAGGACCAGGACCGGTCCCGCTGGGACCAGGCCGCGATCGCCGAGGGCAGGACGCTCGTCCAGGCGGTCCTGCCGACCCGTCGGGTCGGGCCGTACCAGTTGCAGGCCGCCATCGCGGCCCTCCACGACGAGGCCGCCGATGCCGCCGCCACGGACTGGGCCCAGATCGCCACGCTGTATCAAGCCCTCGTCGAGCTCGATCCAACGCCGGTGGTCCGCCTCAACCACGCCGTGGCCGTCGCGTTTGCGGACGGTCCGGCGGTCGGCCTGGCGATGATGGACGGGCTCGCCGACGAGGGTGCGCTCGCGAGCTACCCGTACCTGCATGCGGCGCGCGCCGACCTGCTGCGACGGCTTGGGCGTGGTTCCGAGGCCGCCGTCGGCGTACCGGCACGCCCTGGAGCTCACATCGAACCGCCCAGAGCGCGCGTTTCTCGAGAGTCGGACTCCGGGATGTCGAACAGGAAGGCGAGGCGGCGGCACGGCCGGAGACCGTCGGTCCCGCGCCCTTCCTGACGCGCGCGGTTGGCCGCATCCCAGCGGCGAGGGTAGGCTTGGCCGTGCCCGTCCGCACGCCAAGGGAGACCCCCATCCTCCGCGGCCTCAAACGCCTCCTCCGGCCGCTACGACCCATCCTCGTGCCGATCTGGCGCTTCTTGCGCGCCGTCTTCGCGGCCGCGTCGGCGGCGGCCGCAGGCGCCCGAGCCCGGATATCGACGACGCGGCGCGATCGCGCCGGGACCATCGGGCGGGATCCGGGCGATGACCAAGCCCGAGTTCGATGCGATGGTCGCCAGGTTTCCGTACTACAAGAACCGCTGGGGCTACATGTCGGCGGCACTCGCGCAGGCGACGATCCTGATCGGGCGCCACGGCCTTCAGACGGCGCTCGAGCTGGGCGCCCCGGTCCTGCCGATCATCGTCGGGGCCGACGTCATGGACAAGAAGGCCCGCCCCGAGCTCGATCCGAGCGTTTCGATCCGGGTCTTCGACGCGACCCAGGTCCCCTGGCCGGTCGACGACAAGGCCTACGACCTGTTCATGGCGCTCCAGGTCTTCGAGCACCTGACGGATCGGCAGCGCGAGGCTTTCCTCGAAGTCCGCCGGATCGCCCGCCACGCGATCCTCTCGCTGCCGATCGATTGGGTGATGGAGGATCCGCGCAACTGCCACCACCAGATCTCGAACGAGCGCGTGCTGTCGTGGTTCGCACCGATCGTCCCGACCCGGGTCGTCCAGGGGACGGGCGGCCACCGCCGGCGCCTGATCTACGTGTTCGAGGATCTGCCCGCCCCAGCGTGAAGCCGCCCGCCAGCCCGGCCCGTGTGCGCTCAGGGCGTCAGCCGGAGCACCCGCACCGTCTTGGTCGTGACGTCCTCCAGGTCCTCGGTCGTCGGCACCTCGTAGCGGGCCAGCTCGTCGAGGCCGTCGACCGGCAGGTGCGCCCGGCCGGGATCGCCGGTCAGGATGTCCGCGCCGCGCGCCGCCAGTTCGCGCAGCCACGGCGCCATGCGCGCGGCGAGCTCGGGCTCGTACCAGAGGTCGCCGACGAGCACGACGTCCCAACCGGCGTCCGTCCCGATCGGATCGGCCTCCTCGAGCTCCAGGGTCACGCCGTTGGCGCTCGCGTTGAGCCGGCTGGCCTCGATGGCGAAGACCTCGAGGTCGATGGCGCTGACGCTCGAGGCCCCAGCCATGGCCGCCGCGATGGCGACGATCCCGCCGCCACAGCCGATGTCAGCGACGCGCCGTCCACGGACCAGCTCCGGGTGGTCAAGCACGTGACGCGCGAGTGCCTGCCCGCCGGCCCACGCCCACGCCCAGTACGGCGGTGGCACCGCCGGGCGCGCGTCCGTCAGCGCAGCCGCCTCCCACAGCGGCATCGAGAGGCCACCGGTCCGCAGCGAGATCTCCGGCACCAGCGGGGCAGGTGCCGCGATCGTGTTGGCGACGATGAAGGCCTGGCGCTCGGCGGGGGTCACCGGCCCAGTCTGATGGTTGCGCCTGACGTCAGGGCAACCGCCCGAACCACACGGCGGACAGCCCGGCCGCGACGACGACGAGCGCGAGGGCGGCCGCGGCGAACCACGACGTGACCTCCTGCTCCTCCTGCGTGTAGCCGATGCGCGATTGGAGGTTGTCGTACACGGCGGACAGGTCGCTCGCGGTCGGCGCATCGAACGCCGTCGCACTCGTGATCTCCGCGATCTGGGCGAGCGTCTCGGTGTCCGGCGGCACGTCCAGCGTGACGATCTGGCCGAGATCGTCCCGGACCTGGACCTGGCCGGCCGGGGTACCGAGGGCGATCGTGTAGATCGGGACGCCGATGCTTGCCGCGCGCTCGGCCGCGTCGAGCGGTTCCGCGACACCGACGGAGTTGGCGCCGTCGGACAGGAGGATCGCGGCCACCAACGGCTCGCCGCTCGGCGTGTCGACCGGGCTGTCCGGCGCGGCAGAGGGTGACGGGGTCGGCCGATGGGGCGGGTGCGGTCGATGGGGCTGGCGATGCGCGTGCCCCCACCCGGGGTCGTCCCGCCGGCGCTCCCGGCGTCGCCGGCCTGGATCGTCTCGGCGATGTCGAGGACCTGCATCAGCGCGTCGCCCATGGCGGTCCCGTCGAGTGCCCGCAGCCCGTCGAGTGCCGCGTCCAGCTGGCCTCGGTCGGCTGTCGGAGCGACGAGCGTGACCGGGCGCGATGCGAACGCGACGATCCCGACGCGGATGCCCTCGGGCAGCTGGTCGATGAATGACTGGGCGGCTTCACGTGCAGCGTCGAGCCGCGTCGGGGCGACATCGGTCGCCTTCATGGAGCCCGAGACGTCGATCGCCAGCAGGACCGTGGCGTCCTCACGTGGAACGGCGACGACCATGCTCGGGCGGGCGAGGCCGATGACGAGCGCCACGACAGCCGCGAGGTAGATCGCGGGCGGCACGTGGCGCCGCCACGCGGGCCGGCGCGGGGCGAGGTTCGCGAGCAGGTCCAGGTTCGTGAACCGGACCGCGTAGCGCGATCGGCGGCGTTGGGCCCAGGCGTACAGGCCCAGCAGGATCGGGACCAGCAGCAGGCCGATGAGCAGGAGTGGCGCGAGGAAGGTCATGTCGGTCGTCCTGTGGTGTCGATGGCGCGGGCGAAGGCGGGCAGCCACGCGCCCTGGGTCGAAAGGCGGAGATGACGGATGCCGAGCCGCGAGAACTCCGCGGCGACGGCCGTGCGCTCGGCGGTGGCGGCCTCGCCGAACATCGCTCGGAGTCGTCGGTCGGCGGTGTCGACGCGGAGCGTGCGTCCGGTCTCGGGGTCGATCGAGCGTCAGCTCCCCGACGTCGACGAGCTCGGTCTCGCGCGGGTCGCCGATCTCGATCGCGAGGACCGTGTGGCGGCCCGCGACCTCGGTCAGGGCCGGGCGCCAGTCGAGCGGCCCGCGGAAGTCGGACACGATCGTCACGAGACCCGTGCTCGTGCGCGACGCGGCGACCGTGTGCAGGGCGCGTGCCAGCGTCGTCGTGCCGGCACCTTCCTCGGGTGCATCGGTCGCGAGGACCCGCAGCAGGCCGAGCATCCCGTTGCGTCCGCCGGCCGGTGGCGCGACGCGATCGCTGGCCGTCCCGAACGTGACCACGCCGAGCCGGTCCGAGCGGCGGGCGACGAATCGACCCACGACGAGGGCCGCGCCCTCGGCCACATCGGCCTTGCGCCGGTCGGCCGTCCCGAAGTGCATCGACGCCGACTGGTCGAGCACGATCCACGCGGTCAGCTGGCGGTCCGGCACGTCCTCGCGGACCTGCGGGATGAAGCTGCGGGCCGTGGCGTTCCAGTCGATGCGGCGGACGTCGTCGCCGGGCTCATAGGGCCGGAGGCGATCGAGGTCGAGCCCCTCGCCAAGGCCGCGGCCGCGATGGTCGCCGGTCAGCCGGCCACCCGCGCGACGGGTCAGCGCGATCTCGAGGCGACGGACGAGCTCGTCCGCGATCGGCCCGGGCCCGGGACGGGCGGGCGACCGATGGCGACCGGCGACGCGGGCGAGATCTCCCGTCACGCGGTGGCCTCGTGGCCCGTTCCGGCGCCGACTCCCGCGAGGTCGAGCTGTGGCGCCGGCACCAGGCCAAGGACGCGCTCGACGACCGAGTCGGGGGTGATGCCGTCGGTCAGTGCCGCGTACGACAGCACGAGCCGGTGGCGCAGGATATCGGGCGCCAGCTCCGCGACGTCGGACGGGAGCGCGTAGCGACGGCCGCGCAGCAATGCCAGGGCGCGGGCGCCTGCGACGAGGTTGATCGACCCACGCGGGCTGGCGCCATAGCTGACGTACGAGGCGAGCTCCGGCGCGCCCCAGTACTCGAGCCGACGGGTTGCCTCGACCAGGCCCACGGCGTAGCTGATGATCCGCGGATCGACGTAGACGTCCTCGACGCGTCGCTGGAGCGCGGCCAACCCGTCCGCGTCCAGGATCTCGCGCGGCGGCAGCCCGGGGCGGAGCGAGCGGGCGACGATCTGCGCTTCCTCGGTCGCCGACGGGTAGCCCAGGACGATCTTGAGCATGAACCGGTCGACCTGGGCCTCGGGCAACGGGTAGGTGCCTTCGGCTTCGATCGGGTTCTCCGTCGCGAGGACGATGAACGGCGCCGGGACGTCGTGCGTGACGCCACCGATCGTGACCTGCCGCTCCTGCATGACCTCGAGGAGGGCGGACTGGACCTTGGCCGGCGCCCGGTTGATCTCGTCGGCGAGGAGGAAGTTCGCGAACACCGGTCCGAGCTCGGTCTGGAACGAGCCGTCGGACGGGCGGTAGATGCGCGTGCCGACCAGGTCCGACGGCATGAGGTCCGGCGTGAACTGGACGCGCTTGAACGAACCGCCAAGGACGTCGGCGAGCGTCTTGATCGTCAGCGTCTTGGCCAGGCCCGGGACGCCTTCGAGGAGGATGTGGCCACCGCACAGCAGGCCGACGAGGATGCGCTCGAGCATCGCGTCCTGGCCGACGATCACGCGGCGGACCTCGAACAGGATGGCTTCGGCGACGGCGCGCGGGTCGTCGTTGTCGGGGACGGCGCGCAGGTCGCGGCCGGGCTCGGTCGGGTCGGTCTGGGTCATCGGGATCCTCGTCTTCAAGGGGTCGCGGCGCGATGGCGCCTTCGGCTGAGTTCCCGAGAATCTGGACGCCTTGCTTGAGAATGGTCTGAGAGTCGCCCGGCGCCGGCGGCTACCATCGCGACCGTGAAAGCGCGCTGGATCGAGCTGTTCGACCGCCGGTCCGCGGCACTCGCCGCGTCCGCGGCGACCCTGCTGCTGCCCGTCCTGTTCGTGCTCGCCATCCCCGACCCGCTCGAGCAAGCCCCCGGCATCGATTTCGCGCTGTATCGCGACGTGGCGGCACGCTGGGTCGACGGCGGACCCTTCTATGAGCCGCACCAGCTCTCGGGGCCGTACGAAGTCGCCCACGGCGACGTGCTGTACCCGCCCGTCGGCCTGTGGCTGTTCGTGCCGTTCACGGTCCTGCCGGCCGTGCTCTGGTGGGCGATCCCGGCGGCACTGACGATCTGGGCGCATCTGGCGGGTGCGTCCGCGGCCGGCTGTCTGGCCGCTGATGGCGCTCTGCCTCGCCTGGCCGACGACACCGCTCAAGATCTGGACCGGCAACCCGGTCATCTGGTGCATGGCCGCGATGTCGATCGCGATCGTGTACCGCTGGGCCGCGCCCTTCGTGCTCCTCAAACCCAGCCTGTTCCCGTTCGCCTTCTTCGGGTTCCGCGAACGCTCGTGGTGGATCGGGCTGGCCGTGTTCGCGGCGCTGTGCCTGCCGTTCGGGGTGCTGTGGGTCGACTGGGTCGTCTCGGTGCTCAATTCTCGCGGCAGCGGGCCGCTGTACTCGCTGCTGGAGGCGCCGATGCTGCTGTTGCCGCTGGTGGCCTGGCTGGGCGGGACACGCGGCGAATCGCGGTTCCGCATCGTGACTACGCCCCGGCGGTGTTGCAGACGCGTGACAAGCCGCCGCCAAATGGGTGGCTCGGTGGGTCGACGGCCCATACACTGCCAGCCGATGACCGAGCTTGCGCGCGAGCCGGCGGGTGCCAGCCTCGCGGATCCGATCCTGCGCCTCGTCGAATCGCTGGCCACGCGCCGCGACTCGAGCGATGAAGCCGCGGGCGACGACGACCGCTACCGCGAGTTCCTTGAGGGCCTCGGGGTCGCGGTCTACACGACCGATGCGGACGGCAAGATCACGTTCTTCAACGAGCCGCGGCCGAGCTGTGGGGACGTCGCCCCGAGCTTGGCGAGGAGTGGTGCGGCTCGTTCCGGCTGTTCTGGTCGGACGGAAGCCCGCTGGCGCACGGCGATTGCCCCATGGCGATCACCCTGAAGGAAGGCCGCGCGGTCCGGGGCTTCACGGCGATCGCCGAGCGCCCGGATGGCAGCCGGGTCGATCTCCAGCCCTATCCGACGCCGCTGTACGACCGCGACCGGCCGGTTGATCGGTGCCGTCAACGTCATCGTCGATGTCACCGAACGCCACCGCGTGGAGGCCGAGCTTCGATCGACCGCCGAGGCGCTGGCGCAGTCCAACAACGTGAAGGACGAGTTCGTCGGGTTGATCTCCCATGAGCTGCGGACGCCGGTCGACGACGATCTACGGCAACGCCCAATTGCTCCGCGACCGCCTCGACCGGCTGCCAGCGGAGACCCGGGACGCGATGGTCACCGACATCGCCGACGATTCCGAGCGCCTGCTCGAGATCGTCGAGAACCTGTTGCTGCTCAGCCGGATGCAGGCGGGCACGTCGTCGGAGCTCGAGCCGCAGGTCTTGACGCACGTGATCCGGCAAGAGATCGGGGTGTTCTCGCGGCGCCATCCGAATCGTGATATCCGGCTCGTGGAAGTTCCCGGACGCCACGTCGTCGTCGAGGCAGACCGCACGCACCTCGTCCTCCTGCTGCAGAACCTCCTCACGAACGCGCACAAATACGGTGGCCCCGACGGAGCGATCGAAGTGACGCTCGAGACGGTCGACCGCGAGGCGCGGGTCCGCGTGCTCGATCGAGGCCTCGGTCTCGACGACACCGATACCGCGCGGCTGTTCTCGCCGTTCTACCGCAGCACGGAGGCGCAGCGCACGGCCAGCGGCCTGGGTCTCGGGCTGCCCGTGTGCGAGCGTATCGTCACGGCGCTGGGCGGGCGCCTGTGGGCCAGCCCACGCGACGGCGGTGGCGCCGAGTTCGGGTTCGCGTTGCCGCTCGCACCGGCGCTCGGCGAGAGCGAGTAGCGCCGCGGTCTAAGCTCGCCCTTACGCCAGTCGCGTGGCGCGCGACTCGAGGTAGCGCTGTTCCGGGACGCTCAGCGTGCAACGTGCCGCGATGCGGTAGGCGGCCCGCGCGGCCTCCCGATCGCCGGCCATCTCAAGCAGGTGGGCGCGGACGGCGTCGACACGATGGTGCCCGGCCAGCGCGGCATCGCCCTCGGCCTCGGCGAGCTGATCCAGGCCGGCCGTCGGTCCGTGGACCATCGCGACCGCGACGATCCGGTTGAGGGTCACCATCGGTCCCGGCGCCACCGTCTCCAGCAGCCCATACAAGCCGAGGATCTGGCGCCAGTCGGTGTCCTCGAAGCGGACCGCCTCATCGTGCACGGCCGCGATCGCCGCCTGTAGCTGGTACGGCCCGACCGGCGCGCTCGCCAGCGTCTTCGTGATCAGCGCGACGCCTTCCGCGATGGCGCCAGCGTCCCAGGAGCTGCGGTCCTGTTCGGCGAGCGGGACCAGGGGAGGTGCGTGGGTTCCTCGCCGAGCGGATCGAGGCGGCAGTCGCGGCCGGGATCGGCCGCGACGGCCTGTGCATCGACCCCGGGATCGGGTTCGGGAAGAACCTCGAGCACAACCTGGCGCTCCTGCGATCGATCGGTTCCTTCCGCGAGCTCGGCGTGGCCGTGCTCGCGGGAGCGTCGCGCAAGCGGTTCATCGGCGAGCTTTCGGGCGTCGCCGACGCTGCCGACCGGCGGGACGGCTCCCTCGCCGCCGCGGTGTGGTGCGCGGCGCAGGGCGTGGACGTGGTCCGGGTCCACGACGTCGGCCCGACGGTCCAGGCGCTCCGGGTTGCGGACGCGATCGCACGGGGGCGCCCGTGAGCGGCCAGGATCCGATCCTGCTCCTCCTGCACGACGAGGGAAGGTCGGCAGACCAATGGCGTGAGTTCGTGCCGATCCTCGAGTCCCGATTCCGCGTCATCGCGCCCGATCTGCCTGGGGACGAACCGGCCGCGGTCGACCTCGTGCGGAGCGCGCTCGGCGGGGAGCGGTGCGGCGTGATCGGCCACGGGACGGGCGGGTCGCTCGCGCAGGTCCTGGCCGCCGGAGGCGGCGTCGACGCGATGGTCCTCCTCGACGCGCCTCGGGCGCCCGCTGCCGACGACGGTGTCCTCGCGTCCTTCGACTTCCCGGTGCTCCTGCTCTGGGGGGAGGACGACGTAGTGGTCCCGGTCTCGGTAGGCGAGGAGCTGAACGACGCGATCGCGACGTCGACGCTCGGACTCGTGCCCGGGTGCGGCCACGATCTCACCGATGAGGCCGCCGCCACGATCGCCCCGATGATCCTCGAGTACCTGCGGGCCCGCTACCTGCGGCAGCCGCATGGAGCGGGCCACGCCCAGGACGGCGTCGTGCGGATCCAGCTCGAACGCCGCCCTCCGTGGCTGGACCTGGAGGAGGACGAGCGCGACGATTGGTTCGTTCCCGACGACGACGAGGAGGCAGCGCCATGACCCGAGCCCGTCTGTTCCTGACGGGGATCCGCGCCGAGGGCCGCCACGGGGCGCGCGACGGCGAGAAGGACCAGCCGCAGCCCTTCGTCGTGGACCTCGACATCGAGGTGGATGCTCCCCGCGACTCGATCGACGCGACGGCCGACTACCGCGGCGTCACGGATGCCGTCCGCGAGATCGTGGAGGGCGGATCCTTCGACCTCATCGAGGCGATGGCCGGCGCGATCGCCCGCCGGGTGAGCTCGTTCCCGCACGTGGGCCAGGTGACGGCGGTGGTCCACAAGCCGAACGCCGCCGGCCGTCTCGGGATCGACGGGGTGGCCGCGGGGGCCACCGTCTCCGCCGGGGAGTGACGAGGGAGCGGTGGGCACCGTCGCGTTCCTCGGGCTCGGGTCGAACCTGGGCGACCGCCTCACGAACCTACAGGGCGCGGTCGACCTGCTCCACGGGGAGCCCGGACTGCGGGTGGTGGCGTCCAGCAGGGTCTGGGAGACGGTGCCGGTGGGCGGGCCGCCGCAGCCCGACTACCTGAACGCCGTGATCCGCGTGGAGACCGATCTCTCCGCTCGAGACCTGCTCGATGCGGCGCACCGGGTGGAGGAGCGCCTGGGACGCGTCCGGAAGGAGCGGTGGGGGGCCCGCTCCATCGACATCGACGTCCTGCTCTTCGACGAGGAGACGATCGACGAGTCGGACCTCGTGGTGCCGCATCCGCGCTTGACCGAGCGAGCGTTCGTCCTCCTGCCGTTGCTGGAGCTGGTCGCGGATCCCGTCCTGCCCGACGGGACGCGGCTGCGGGATCTGCCCGTACCCACGGACGGCGTGGCGCCCTCGGCCTCTCCGCTGGCGGTGCGCCCCTGACCGGTTCGGGGTGAGGGCGGTTCGGAGCCAGTTGCGATACTCGGACCCATGAGGGTCGCCGTGATCGGTGCGGGCACGGTGGGCACGGCCGTGGCGGTCTTCCTCCAGCGGGCCGGACACCGGCTCGTGGGGGTGTCCGGCAGGGCCCAGACCCGGGACCGCGCCGCCATGCATCTCCCGGGGGTTCCCGTGCGGGAGCCCGCCGACGCGGCCTCCACCGCGGAGCTCGTCGTGATCGGCACGCCCGACGATGCGATCGAGCCGACGGTGACCGAGCTCGCCACGGCCGGTGCGCTGGCAACGGGCGCCTGGGTCCTGCATCTCTCCGGCTCCCTCGGACTGGACGCGGTCCGCGCCGCGGCCGAGGTGGGTGGCCGCCGCCTGGCGCTGCATCCCCTTCAGACGTTCCCGGACGTGGAGGCGGCGTTGGCGGGTCTGCCCGGCTGCTGGATCGCCGTGACCGCCGACGATGACGAGGGCGGCCGCGTCGGAGAACGGCTCGCGAGGGACCTCGAGGGTGTGCCGTTCGCCATGGCGGACGAGCTGCGTCCGCTGTACCACGCCGCGGCCGTGTTCGCGTCCAACTCGCTCGTGACGGTCTCGGCGATCGCGGAGTCGCTGTTCACGGCGGCGGGAGTGTCCGACCCGCGAGCGGCGATGGCGCCCTTGCAGCGGGCGACCCTCGATCACGTCGAAGAGCTCGGCGCCGCCCGGGCGCTGACCGGTCCCGCGATCCGAGGCGACGCCGGCACGGTGCGACGGAACCTCGAGGCGTTGGAGCGGCACGCTCCCGAGCTCGTCCCCGTCTACGTCGCGCTGGCGAGGTCGACCCTGCGGCTCGCGGAACGTTCCGGACGGAGCTCCCCCGCATCGCGGGTAGCCGTGGAAGACGTGCTGGCCGGATGGACCTGATCCGAACGGCGGAGGACGTCCATCGCCTGACCGCCGCCTGGCGGAGCGACGGTGACGTGGGGCTGGTCCCGACGATGGGTTCGCTGCACGCCGGTCACACGTCGCTGATCCGACGAGCTCGGGAAGAGGCTCCTCGCGTGCTCGTGACGATCTTCGTGAACCCCGCCCAGTTCGGTCCCGGCGAGGATCTGGCCGCGTATCCCCGCGACGAGGCCGGGGACCTGGAGATCTGCGCGCGGCTGGGCGTCGACGCGGTCTGGGCGCCACCGATCGACGAGGTCTACACGGCCGGGGTTGCCCTCCGGGAGCCGGATCCGGGGCCCGTCGGCGACACGTTCGAAGGCGCGGCCCGGCCCGGGCACTTCCGCGGTGTGCTGAAAGTGGTCCGCCGCCTCTTCGACGTGACGGGGCCGTGCCGCGCCGTCTTCGGCCAGAAGGACGCCCAACAGCTGTTCCTGGTTCGCCGGATGGTGCGCGAGGAGGAGTTGCCGGTCACGATCGTGCCGGTCGCGACCGTGCGCGAGTCCGACGGTCTCGCGTGCTCGTCCCGCAACGCACGGCTCAGCCCGGAGGAGCGGGAGCAGGCCGGCTGCCTGTTCCTCGCCCTGTCCGAGGCAGCCGGCCTGGCGCGGGCCGGCGAGCGGGAGACGGCGGTCCTCGTGGCGGCGATGGCCCGCGAGATCGGTGCGACGCCGATGGCGCGGCTCGACTACGTCGCCGTGGTCCGAGACGACACCTTCGAGGCGATCACGCACGTGGACGGGCCCGCGCGGGCCCTGGTGGCGGCGCGGTTCCCGTCGGCGCGTCTCATCGACAACCTGCTGCTCCCCGCACCCGCCGGCGCGCGCTGAACGGGTTGTCGCCTGTCGGCCGGTGGGCCACGATGGACCGTTCCTGCTCGCATCCGTCCCACGAGGAGTGCGCGATGCTGCTCACGGCCGACGTCGGCAACACGGAAACGGTGCTCGGGGTCTTCGACGGCCCGGAGCTCGTCCACACGTGGCGCCTGTCCTCGCAGCCCGAGCGCTCCGCCGACGAGATCGCGCTCGTGTTCGCGGGGCTGCTCGAGCATCGAGGGCTGTCCCTCGAGAAGCTCTCGGGCCTCTGCATCGCCTCGGTCGTCCCCGACGTCACGCAGCAGCTCCGCGAGATGGCCGACCGCTACCTGTCCTTCGAGCCGCTGGTTGTCGGTCCCGGCACGAGGACCGGAGTCTCGGTGCTCACGGACAATCCCCGGGAGGTCGGCGCGGACCGGATCGTGAACACGCTCGCCGCGTACACGCGGTTCGGCGGCCCGTCGATCGTCGTGGACTTCGGTACGGGGACGAACTTCGACGTCGTCTCGGAACGCGGCGAGTTCCTCGGCGGCGTCATCGCGCCCGGTCTGCAGATCTCCGCCGAGACGCTGGTCCGGCGGGCGGCGAGGCTCACCCGCGTCGAGATGGAGGCACCGGCGTCCGTGATCGGCAAGAACACGGTCGAGGCGATCCAGTCGGGGCTCGTGTTCGGCACGGCGGGCGAGGTCGATGGGATCGTCGATCGGATCCGGCGCGACATCGGGGGCGCCACCACGATCGCGACCGGCGGGCTGGCCACGGTGATCATCCCGCACTGCCGCACGATCGATCATCACGAGCCGTTCCTGACGCTCGAGGGTCTGCGACTGGTCCACGAGAAGAACGTGGATGACTGAGCCGGCGGACACGAGCGGCCCCTCGCGCGAGGAGGAGGTACTCAGCGCGCGGCGCGCATCGCTCGAGCGGCTCGGCGACCGGGCGTTCGCGCTCACCCTGAAGGACGCGCTTGGCGTGGACGAGCCCGACGCGACCGCCGTGCTCCGGGACCGGCACGGGGACCTCCCCCCGGACCATCGGGCCGAAGAGACCGTGACCGTCGCCGGTCGCGTGGTCCTGAAGCGGGACATGGGGAAGCTGAAGTTCCTCACGCTCCGCGACGGCAGCGGCGACATCCAGCTCGTCTGCAACCGGTCGGAGCTGGAGCCCGAGCCCTTCGCGCTCCTCGACGAGGTGGACCTCGGTGACATCGTCGCGGCCACCGGCCCGGTCGGGACGACGCGGCGCGGCGAGCTGTCGGTCTTCGTCGCGCGCTGGGCGATGCTGACGAAGTCGCTCCGACCGCTGCCGGAGAAGTGGCACGGCCTCAAGGACCCGGACCTGCAGCAGCGGCGTCGGTATCTCCATCTGATCGCGGACGAGACTCCCCGCCGTCTCTTCGCCGCGCGCGCGGCCGTCCTCCGGGCTGCACGCGAGGTTCTGCACGAACGCCGCTTCGTCGAGTCCGAGGGTCCGATCCTCCAGACGGTGGCGGGCGGAGCGAACGCGCGGCCGTTCACGACCTTCCACGACGCGCTCGGCACCGAGATGAAGCTCCGGATCTCGCTCGAGCTCTACCTCAAGCGACTCCTGGTCGGTGGGATCGAGCGCGTGTACGAGCTGGGGCGGAACTTCCGCAACGAGGGGATCGACCGCGACCACAACCCGGAGTTCTCGATGCTCGAGGCGTACCAGGCCTACGGCGACTACACGACGATGATGGAGCTCTCGGAGGCGCTCATCCGCGAGAGCGCCCGCGCGGTGGGTCCCATCATGGGCCGCGACGCCGGGGACCTCACGATCCCGTGGAGAGGCCAGGTGATCGATCTCGCACCGCCGTTCCATCGGCTCGCGATGCTCGGCGCCGTGTCGACCGCGACGGGTGAGGAGATCACGCTCGAGCGCACCGACCTCCCGTCGATCGCGGCCCGTCACGACGTGCCCGTCGACGACGTGTGGGGCCCCGGGAAGATCGTGGTGGAGCTGTTCGAGAAGCTCGTCGAGTCGACGATCGTCGAGCCGACGTTCGTCTGCGACTTCCCGCGGGAGGTGTCACCGCTCGCGAGACCGCATCGGAATGCTCCCGGCCTGACGGAGCACTTCGACCTGATCATCGGCGGGGTCGAGCTCGTGACGGCGTTCTCCGAGCTCACCGACCCGCTCGAGCAGCGGGCGAAGCTCGAGCTCCAACAGCAGCTGAAGGCGGCCGGCGTCGAGGAGACGCATCCGCTCGACGAGGACTTCCTCCGGGCGCTCGAGCACGGGATGCCGCCGGCCGGAGGGCTGGGTCTCGGCATCGACCGCCTGCTCATGGTGCTGACGGACGCCGCCTCGCTCCGCGACCTCATCATGTTCCCCGCCCATCGCCCCGAGGCGCTCGACTGACCCGAACGTGACCTACGTCACCATCGGGCGGTGACGAACAGCACGCCCCGGTTGTCACCTGCGTTACATCCCTCGCGCACGTGCGTGGATACGTTCGGGTGGGTCACGAACGACCCGGATGGCCCGGAAGCGCAGCGTCGAGCGATCGGCGAGGCGCGTCTGGGGAAACAGGGGGTGGCCCCGACGCACCCGGGGCATCCGTGGGGGCCGGCTCGCCGAAGGCGAGCCGGCCCCCTTCCGTTCGGGACTCAGCGATCTCCGGACCAGCGTTTCCCCGCGCCCCTGCCGCCGCCCCCGAGCGCGCCGAGATCCACCAGGACGCCGAGGATCACCAGGACGAGCCCGACACCACGCACGCCCCCGTAGCGGTTCTGCGCGACGGCGTAGGCGAGCGTGGTCGTCGGGAGCACGAAGAAGCCGATCAGCGGCCACACCCACGAGCCGAACGCGGTCGAGAGGTAGCTGGAGAAGAGCCACAGGACGACCATGATCGTCCGAGGCAGGAGGAGGACGAACAGGACGATGAGGCATCCCACGCGGGGGACCCTATCGCGGGGCTCAGCTCGCGGCCGTCACCTCGTGCAGCGCTCGGAGGATGTCCTGGAGCCCTCGTCCCTTCGCGACGAACCCCGAGGCGCCCGCCCCACGGGCCGCTCGCTCGACGCCCTCGTCCGCATGGGCGGTGAGGATCACGACGGGGAGCTCCGGCGTGAAGGAATGGATCCGCTGCATCGCCTCGATGCCGGAGATGTCGGGCATCGAGAGATCCATCAGGACGACGTCGGGCTGCAGCTCCTTCGCTCCGACGCATGCGTCTTCGCCGCCCGAGGCCTCCCCCGCGATCTCGATATCGCCGACGAGTTGCAGGGCGGTTGCGAGGGCCTTCCGGAACGCGGGGTGATCATCGACGACGAGCACGCGCACTGTCTCGCTCTCTTTCTCCATGGTGCTCGGGCATGGGGAAGGCCGGACCTCCGGAACGCTGGGGAGGGCTCTCATGTGGGGGACACGAGGAGCATCACCACGATGCTGACAGCCGGAGCCTCGCGATGCCAACGGCCTTCCGGGTGGTCCTTCTGGTCCGAAAGGTCTATGCCGCGTCTCACCCCTCGGAAAGATCGTCGGGACTCATCCCCGGGCTCGGTTCTTCCGAAGACTCAGATGAGAGTTGGATCAGGACGAGATCCGGCCCCCGAGTGAACGGAGTGGAAGTTGGGCGGCGTGCTGGCGTATCGGGGGCGCTGGGTATACTGCGTGCAGAGAGGCGCTGCCACCGGAAGGGAGCGGCGCCTCATGCACCTCGGGGGTAGGACGGAGTCCGAAGATCCTCGGGGCCGGACGGACGGGTCGCCGCCTGGAGGGATGTAGCGCATGTTCGAGCGATTCACCGACCGAGCACGGCGGGTGGTCGTCCTCGCCCAAGAAGAAGCGAGGATGCTCAACCACAACTACATCGGGACCGAGCACATCCTGCTCGGCCTGATCCACGAGGGCGAAGGTGTCGCCGCCAAGGCGCTCGAGTCGTTGAACATCTCGCTCGAAGCCGTCCGCCAGCAGGTCGAGGAGATCATCGGGCAGGGTCAAGCGGCGCCCACCGGCCACATCCCGTTCACCCCTCGCGCCAAGAAGGTCCTCGAGCTCTCGCTCCGCGAAGCGCTGCAGCTCGGACACAACTACATCGGCACCGAGCACATCCTGCTCGGGCTGATCCGCGAAGGCGAAGGGGTCGCCGCGCAGGTGCTGCAGAAGCTCGGCGCCGACCTCAACCGCGTCCGCCAGACGGTGATCCAGCTCCTGTCCGGCTACACGGCCGGCAAGGGCGAGCAGGTCGCCGGTTCGCAGGAAGGGGGCGGCCAGGGCTCGATGGTGCTCGATCAGTTCGGTCGGAACCTCACCCAGCTCGCCCGCGACGGCAAGCTCGACCCGGTGATCGGCCGCGAGAAGGAGATCGAGCGCGTCATGCAGGTGCTGTCGCGCCGGACCAAGAACAACCCGGTGCTGATCGGCGAGCCCGGCGTCGGCAAGACCGCCGTCGTCGAGGGTCTGTCGCAGGACATCGTCCGCGAAGAGGTCCCCGAGACGTTGAAGGGCAAGCAGATCTACACGCTCGACCTCGGCGCGCTCGTCGCCGGCTCCCGCTACCGCGGCGACTTCGAGGAGCGCCTGAAGAAGGTCCTGAAGGAGATCAAGACGCGCGGCGACATCGTGCTGTTCATCGACGAGCTGCACACGCTGGTCGGCGCGGGCGCCGCCGAGGGCGCGATCGACGCCGCCAGCATCCTGAAGCCGATGCTCGCCCGCGGCGAGCTGCAGACGATCGGCGCCACCACGCGCGACGAGTACCGCAAGCACCTCGAGAAGGATGCGGCGCTCGAGCGGCGGTTCCAGCCGATCGTGGTCGAGGAGCCCACCGTCTCGCACACGATCGAGATCCTGAAGGGCCTTCGGGATCGCTACGAGGCCCACCACCGGGTGAGCTTCACCGACGACGCGCTGGTCGCGGCTGCCAACCTGGCCGACCGCTACATCGCGGACCGCTCGCTCCCCGACAAGGCGATCGACCTGATCGACGAGGCCGGGTCGCGCACGCGGATCCGCCGGATGACGGCTCCGCCCGACGTCCGTGAGGTCGACGAGAAGATCGCCGAGGTGCGTCTGCGGAAGGAGTCGGCGATCGACGCGCAGGACTTCGAGGGCGCGGCATCGCTCCGCGACGAGGAGCGGCAGCTCCAGGAGGAGCGCCAGCGTCGCGAGCAGCGGTGGAAGGCCGGCGAGATGGACGTCCTGTCGGAGATCGGCGAGGAGGAGATCGCCGAGGTGCTCTCCGTGTGGACCGGGATCCCCGTCTTCAAGCTCACCGAGGAGGAGACGGAGAAGCTCCTCCGCATGGAGGACGAGATCCACAAGCGGATCATCAGCCAGCACGAATCCATCTCCGCGGTCTCGCGCGCGATGCGCCGGACGCGGAGCGGCCTGAAGGACCCGCGCCGCCCCTCGGGCTCGTTCATCTTCCTCGGGCCCTCGGGCGTCGGGAAGACCGAGCTGTCTAAGGCCCTGGCCGAGTTCCTGTTCGGCGACGAGGACGCGCTGATCCAGCTCGACATGTCCGAGTACATGGAGAAGCACACGGTCTCCCGGCTGATCGGGTCGCCCCCCGGCTACGTCGGCTACGAAGAGGGCGGCCAGCTCACCGAGGCCGTTCGGCGCAAGCCGTTCGCGGTGGTGCTGTTCGACGAGATCGAGAAGGCGCACCCCGACGTGTTCAACACCCTGCTGCAGATCCTCGAGGACGGGCACCTGACGGACGCGCAGGGGCACAAGGTGGACTTCAAGAACACGATCATCATCATGACCTCGAACCTCGGCACCCGGGACATCGCCAAGGGCGTGGGGATCGGGTTCACGGCCGCGCGCGACGACGCCGTCACGTACACGAAGATGAAGGAGAACGTGACCGAGGAGCTCAAGCGCTCCTTCCGGCCGGAGTTCCTGAACCGGATCGACGAGGTCATCGTCTTCCACTCGCTGACCCCCGACGACGTCAAGCAGATCGTCGACCTGCTGATGCGGCGGGTGGAGGAGCAGCTGAAGTCCAAGGACGTGGACATCGTCCTGACCGATGCCGCCAAGACCCTGCTCGCCGAGCGCGGATACGACAAGGCCCTGGGCGCTCGACCGCTCCGCCGCACGATCCAGCAGCTGGTGGAGGACCCCCTCGCCGAGAAGCTCCTCTACAAGGAGTTCCGTGCCGGGGAGACCATCATCGTGGACGCGCAGCGACGGCGAGATCACGTTCGAGCACGGAGCCGGCATCATGCCGCCCGACACGCCGCCCGTGGAGCTCGCGGGCTCGACCGAGTAGGTCGAACCCGCGTCAGCCGGCGCGCCCACGGCGCGTCGGGAAGGCCGAAGCCCGGTCCCCGTTCGGGAACCGGGCTTCTCGGCACCCGGGTGGTTCGCCTCCCGATTTCGATAGCCGTCTGTTAGGGAGCGCCGCTGCGGCATGTTCCGCTGGGCCGATCAGCCTTGAAGCACCTCGCACAACGCGCTCGCGGTCGAGGGCATCTGCACGAGCTCGGCGAGCCCGTGCGCCGGGTCGTCGATGTCGGGAACCGGTGTTTGCAGCTGATCACGCCGACGCCGTGTGCCTGGAGCGTGATGCCGACGCCGTGCTGGGCAACCGGCCAGGAATCGGGGATCCTCGGGGTCCGCGAAAGGCCCGATGTTCCAGTAGGTCGCGTGGGCCGTGATCGCGACTGTCTCACCGCGGCCCGTCGGCGAGAGGCTCCACATCCCATCGAGGTCCTGCGCGACGAACCGCTTCTGCATCACGCCGGACCCGGCGTCGTACCACCGGGTCCCGCGTCGAGCATCGATCGCGGTCTCGTAGACGGTGCCGCAGGGGAGCTCGATGATCGGCTCGTCCACGGGCTCGTGGACGACGGCCGTGTGACAGATCACCCAGTTCCCGTCGAGTCCGCAATCGGCGCTTGGCGGGGGCGACGGCACCAGGTCATCTAGGTCCACGCGCCCACCCGCTCGCGCCGGGGTCGCGGACAGAACCGCGGCCAGCGCGAGTGAGATGGCAGCGAAGGTACGGACCAGTTGCATCGATCTTCTCCTTCCGATCGACTAGTGAGTGACTCCGACGAGCGAGTCGTTGTCGAGCCACGTCGGGAAGAGGAGCCCCTCGGCCAGCTTCGTGGCGCCCCCCGTCCCGACGTCGAACAGATAGGTGTCGCAGCACCCGTCCTCGTCCTCGACGAAGTAGGCGAGCCTGGTTCCATCCGGCGAGTACACGGGGCGGAACAGGGACACCTCGCTCGAGACGACTTCGCGCCGCTCGGATTCGTCGGGGTCCATGCGCCAGATCCCGTGTCGTCCGTCGTCGGGCCCCGCGACTCCACCGCCGACGGCGTCGAGCGCGTACACGATCGTAGTGCCGTCGGGCGACCAGGATCCCTCGGCCGCGGACTCGCCTCGGGCCGTGAGCCGGGTCACCTTCCCGGTCGCGACGTTCACGACCCGAAGGAGCGTGTCGTTCCCCCGACCCACCGTGTAGAGGATCCGGGTCCCGTCCGGCGACCAGGAGGCGTTGGAGGCGTCGCCTCGCTCGCGGGTGAGCTGCCGCGTGCGCCCCGAGCCGAGGTCGACGACGAAGATGTCATACCCCGTCTCCGCCTCGACCAGCGCCTGATATGCGATCGCGCGACCATCGGGAGACCAGTCCGGGTCCTCCGCCCCGAACGGAGCATCTGTCACGGCGCGCAAGTCCCTACCGTCCGCGTCCATCACGTGGATCTGGTTGTGACCGTCGACGTCGGCGTGGAACGCGATCGTCGCTCCATCCGACGAGACGTCGGGATGCGAGTAGGGCTCGACGCCGACGATCTGCCTCGATCGTCCTGTCGACGCATCCACCATCACCAGACCGGGTGAGGCGTTCCGCGGCTGTTGTCGATCCGTGCCCGTGTGGTCGCGGTCCGTCGGCAGTGCTCGGATCGCGAGGTACGCGACGACCAATGCCAGGGCTGCGACGAGGGCGTAGGCGCCAACCCTCCGCTTGGTGGCCCGCGAACGTTGTCCCGCCGAGCTGTCGCTCAAGGGCCCCCGGCGTCAGGGCGCACCTTCTGCGTGGCCATACGGAACACCTCCTGCACGTCAGGCATCCCGCGCTCCTTCCGTCGTTCGGAGGGCATGTCGCCCCTGGGTCGCCAGGGCCCGGACCGTGGATGGCCGGACGCGCAGGATGCGCGCCGCCTGCTCGGACGGGTAGCCAAGCAGGTCCACGAGCAGGAGGGCCGCCCGCTGCCGCGGCGTGAGCTCGAGCAGGAGCCTGCGCACGTCGGCGCGCATCTCCGCGTCGAGGAACACGTCGCGGGTCTCCACGACCGGGGCCAGCTTCCGGATCGCCGTCGCCGCTCGGCGACGGCGCATCCGGAACCCGTTCAGCGCGACGCGGAACAGATACCCGGTCGGATCATCGATCCGTTCGATCGTGTCCCACCGCTCCCAGAGCCGCAGGAAGGCGTCCTGCATCAGCTCCTCGGCGTCGTGTCGGTTCCCGGTAACGAAGTAGAGGGCCTTGAAGAGGCGTTCGTGCTCCTCCTCGAAGAACTCGTCGAAGCGGGCCCCTGCTTCGACGCGCTCCGAGGAGAACCTCACGACCTCACCCTCAGCTCGCACGAAGCATGGATGCGCGAGCGACGCGTGCAGCTTAGGACGACCGGAGTGTGGCCGGGCCGGGCTACCCGTCCGGAGCCGGGCGGTCCCGGACGAGGAGCGTATCCGCGTCTTACCCAGCTGATCCGGAATCCGGGTCGGAGTACTCGGGTGCGTCCGCCTTCCCAGATGCCGCTGCGCATCGAGCGCATCGGGGGTTCCAAGATCGCACGGAGCATCGAAGCGAAGAGGAGCGCGGTCCCTCAGTGTCCTGGGAGGTACTCCTGCACCAGGAGTGTGCCGTCGCCGACCCAGGCGATGTATTCGCCGGGGCCGACTTCCCGGTCCTCGCCCGTAACGAGGTCGAACACATGCACGTAGGACTCCCCGTGCTGAGAGACGATGAACGCGATCTGGCTCCCGTCGGGAGACCACACCTCTAGGGACACGCGAAACGACGATCTCGCTGCATCGAACCCCTCAGCGCACCGGACCTTCCGCACGGTACGCCTCGGAGATGCCGAGGTCGATGCGGGTCCGGGCCGGCGGTGCGACCGACCGGACCCGCCTCGACGTCTAGCTGGTGCCCGTGCGAGCCGCCGAAGCCTGCAGCCCGTCCGCCGCGTCCAGCTTGCCCTCGTCCCACGGCGCGATCCCGGGGCCGTCCACGTCGGCGGTGACAGCCTGCTGCCGGCCGTTCATCGCGTCGAGCTTCTGCTGATCCCACGGCGTGATCCCGGCGACCTGCTCGGCCACAGCCGGCGCATCGGAGGCGACCGCTCGCGTGATCAGGCTGCCTGCAGCCGCCCCGATCGCGAGGGTCAGGACGATCGTCAGGACGTACGAAGCGATCGGTCGTGCCGGTGCTGCGAGGGTCTGTGCCTTGGCGCTCATCGCGACCTCCTCGTCTCGCGGATCTTCGAGGGAACGGATCTGGTGACCGCCCTCGTGTTCGTCGACGCCATCAAGACACGCCGTGGCTCGGTTCCGCTGCGACGGAAGTACGAACGACGTGTGACGTTCGTCACACCGCTGAGGTCATGCCGAGGACGGACCCACCTCCAACGTGGCCCGGAGCTCCTCCGGGATCAGGTCGGCGAACGTCCACGCGGTCCACAGATCCTCGGCGACCCGCGCGGCGTCGCGGGAGACGCCCAGCCGGTCGAAGTGGGCGCACACGCGCTCCACGTCACGCGTGAGGAGGGCCGCGGCATGACGGTTCTTCTTCGGATCGACGGCCTGCGGGAGGTCGATCACGCAGACCCGCCCGTCCCAGACGAGGATGTTGAACGGGGAGAGGTCCCCGTGGACCACGTCGTGGAACAGCATCCGCTCCACGACGCGGATGCACTGCTCGAGCAGGTCCTCGATCTCCCCCCGATCGGAGGGCCGATAGCGGTGGAGCTGCGGCGCGGCGTCGTCCTCGTCACCGATGTACGACATGAGGATCGCGTGGTCGGTGGCCTCGATCGGCCGGGGGACGGGAGCGCCCGCGGCGAACAGCGCACGCAGGGTCTCCCACTCGCGGCCGACCCAGATCCCGCCTTGGACTTCACGACCGAACCGCGTCTTCTTCTCCAGCGCGACACGGATCCGCCGTTCCTTGATGAACTCGCCGTCGCGGTAGAGCGACTCGTCTCGGAAGTCGCGACGATCGAGCGGGTGGTAGATCTTCAGCGCCGCCAGCTCTTCGCCGGTCGTGCGCGGGTTCGCGCGCACGAGGTGCACGCTCGCTTCCTTGCCACTCTTGATGGGCCTGATGACCCGTTCGATGAGCCCTTCGTCGAGGAAGTGCTCGAAGACTTCGTCATGCAACGCGGGTGCCCCCTTCGTCGGGATGTCGGCGTTCGCAGAGATGCGGACATGGGCGACGCCGCGTCCTTCGGGAGCTACCGCGTGGGAGCCGAGCGGCTCAGCGGGAGATGGAGGGACGCTGCGCGCTGACGGTGACCGTGTGGGCAGTCATGTCGCATCCCTCCTTCAGGTGATCGGCACATGGTCGGCGCGTCGATCGCACCGAGCCGGCCGAGTATACGCCCTCACAGGGCCAGAGCGTCGTCCATCCCGACCCCTTCGGAGCCGTGCAGCGATGCGATGGTCTCGACGACCGCGACGGGGATGTGCGTCACCGCACGGAACCCGTCGCCGTCGGGAAGGATCTCCTGGGCGACCGATACGAAGCGTGGGCCCCTCCGCACCAGGTAGCCGACGGTGTTGACGAGGTAGTCGGCCCGGACGTCCTCGGGGTCCGGCTCCTCGAAGTCGAACCACGCGTCACGCCACGTCACGAGGACGAGGGGGAACTCGGGCGGGTCGGTGGGGTCCTCGACCGACTCGGCGAGCCTCTCGGCCGGACCGAGCGCAGGCCCGTCGGGATCCTGGTCCCATCCGGCGTCTCCGCCGTCGATCGGAACGACCTCCACGACCGTGCCTCCTTCGTCGTCTTTCGGCGTCGTCACACCATCTATCGGCATGTCTGACGCAACTCGTAGCTGCGGGGTCAGATCTCACACCGCCGGCCGCGGATCCGGGCCGATGGTCCTAATCAGAGGAAGGTAGCCGCCGACTCCGACACCGCTCCGACGGGGGTGTCAGACCCCTCGGCTAGCGTCCGCACCATGCCACGGCCCCGGACGTTCTTCGCGTGCTCGGAGTGCCGGCAGCAGGTTGCGCAGTGGGTCGGTCGGTGCCCCGGGTGCGCGGCGTGGGGCACGATCGAGAGCGCCGTCGGAGGTGCGGCAGGGCCCGGTGGGCCGGTCCTCATGCTCGGAGGAGGCACGGCCTCCCTCGAACCCCGCGTGTCTACCCGGATCCCGGGTCTCGACCGGGTGCTCGGCGGCGGACTGGTCCCCGCCTCGGTGATCCTTCTCGCGGGGGAGCCCGGGATCGGGAAGTCCACGCTGCTGCTCCAGCTCCTCTCGCGCCTCGCCGCGGACGACCGCGAATGCCTCCTCGTGTCCGGCGAGGAGTCCCATGGCCAGGTCGCCGCCCGGTCGCGCCGGCTCGGCGTGGCGGGGGACGCGGTCGCCTTCGCCCCGGGCCGTGACCTCATGACCGTGCTGGCGACCGCCCGGGAGCGTCGCCCGTTCCTCCTCGCGGTGGATTCGATCCAATCGGTCCGCGATCCGTCCGCGTCCCAGATGCCGGGCGGCGTGGCGCAGGTGCGGAACTGCACGGACGCGCTCGTCGGCATGGCCAAGGAGGAGGGGATCGCGGTCGTCATGACCGGCCACGTCACCAAAGACGGCGACCTCGCCGGGCCTCGTGCGCTCGAGCACGCGGTCGACGTCGTGCTCCTGTTCGAGGGCGACGCACGGTCCGGCTCGCGCGTGCTCTCCGGCGGGAAGAACCGCTTCGGCGCCGAGGGCGAGTCCGCGTGGTTCGAGATGGCCCCTGACGGCCTCCATGAGATCGATCCCTCGGGCCTGCTGCTCGAGGGATCCGGCGTCCCCGGCGCGGCCATCGCGCTCCCGATGGCGGGCCGGCGGGCCCTCGCGGTCGAGGTCCAGGCACTGATGGGGTCGGTCGATGGGCCGGCCCGGCGTCAGACGACGGGTCTGGACGCCCGGCGCTTCCAGCTGATGGCAGCCGTGCTCGCTCGGGCGGCCGGCTACCGGCTCGGCCGGGCCGAGCTGTTCGGGGCGTCGGCGGGTGGGCTCCGGGTCGATGATCCGGCCGCCGACCTCGCCGTCGCCGCCGCCCTCGCATCGGCGGTGACGGGGGTACCTGCGCCCGAAGGTGCCGCGTTCGTGGGGGAGGTCTCGCTGACGGGGCTCGTGCGGCACGTCTCCGGCATGCCGCAGCGGCTCGCCGCGGCCGAGGCGTCAGGCTGCGCACATGTCTTCGCGGCGCCCGGTCCCGAGACGCAGCGGCACCCGCTCCTGATCCCCGTGCGTCACGTATCGGAGGCGCTGTCGTGGACGCACGACGATGCAGCGGCAACACGGCGACGAGCTTCCTGAACGGTCAAGCGATCGGTCCGTCCAACTCCAGGGATGATGGATGAAAGTGCCTCTGACCTGCGGTTTTGGGTTGCGGGAGAAGGACGTTCCGTGTTACCCTTCTATCCTCGCCCGGCCAGGCTCCGGCCGGACGCACCTCTCGTGAAGGGAGACCCACTTGTCCGCGTTCCGCAAAGGAGACACCGTCGTCCACCCCGAGCACGGGGCGGCCGTCATCGAAGAACTGAAGGACAAGGAGTTCCTCGGCGAGAAGCGGAAGTACCTGGTCCTCCGGGTCGTGTACGGGGACCTGACGCTGTCCGTCCCGGTCGACTCGGCGGAGCAGGTTGGACTCCGGCCCGTCATCAGCAAGCCCCAGGTCAAGAAGATCCTCAAGGTCCTCACTGAGGCCGAGACCATCTCCGCCGCCAACTGGAGCAGGCGCTTCAAGAACAACCTCGAGAAGCTGCACTCGGGTGACCCGTTCGAGGTCGCCGAGGTGCTCCGCAACCTCTCGATCAGGGACCGCGAGAAGGGGCTCTCCGCCGGAGAGAAGCGCATGATCCACAAGGCGCGGCAGATCCTCGATCTCGGAGCTGTCCCACGCGGCAGGCAAGACCGAGGAAGATGCCGAGCTCATGATCGACGAGGTCCTCGACGGGGCCCACGGCGTGAAGATGGCCGCCGAGGCCTGACCCCGAACCTCACCCTCTGACCCGGCCGCTCGGCTCAGGAGCGGTGCCGGACGCGCCGATGACCCTGTGAGGGGCCGGATGGCCTCGATCGGGCTTCCCGAGGCGGGGTGAGCATCGTGACGGAAAACGAGCACGGGCGGGGCGACGCCCTCCGCGGCCGCGTGGCCGGGGGCGTGCGGATGATCTTCGTCGCGCTCAGCGCCACCGTCGGTGCTCGGCTCGGCGAGGCCTCCCGTACCACCAGCACGAGCCGTGCCCTCCTGTTCGTCTTCCTCGGAGCCGGCGTGGGCTACGTGATCGGCGGCGTCTTCGGACGCCTCACCCTCCGTGCGGTCCATGGCCTCGAGTCCGAGCTGGGCAAGAAGCCACCCGCGGTCCTCGCCGGCGGCGTGGTCGGACTGATCGTGGGGCTGCTGGTAGCCGGGCTGATGATGATCCCCCTCGTGTTCCTGCCCGCCTCCGCCGTCGTGGCCGGCCATCGTGTTCCTCTACCTCGCCTTCGGGACGCTCGGCTACCGGCTGGGTCAGGCCAAGTACGAGGACATCTTCAGCCTCGTCGGCGTCAAGCCGCGGGCCGCCGGCGTCACGAGAGGCGATCTGCACGTGCTCGATACGAGCGCCTTGATCGACGGCCGGGTCGCCGACCTCGTGGCCACGGGGTTCGTGGCCGGGACGGTCCTGTTGCACGAGGGCGTGCTCCGCGAGCTCCAAGCCATCTCCGATTCCTCGGACCCCCATCGTCGAACGCGCGGCCGCCGTGGGCTCGACATGCTCGTGGAGCTCCAGAAGGCGCCGACCCTGCAGTTCCAGCTCGTGGAGGAGCTCGGGGTGATGGACGTCGATGCCGCGCTCGTGCGGCTGGCCCGGGAGCGCGGCGCCCAGCTGATCACCGTCGATCACAACCTCGCGAAGGTCGCCGAGGCGCTCCGGGTGCCGGTGGCGCAGATCAACGCGCTGGCCTCGCGCTTCCGAGTTCCCTATACGGCCGGCGACGAGCTCGCCGTCCGCGTCGTCAAGGAAGGGCGCGAGCACGGTCAGGCCGTCGCCTACCTCGACGACGGCACGATGGTCGTCGTCGAGCAGGCCGCGACCCGGATCGGCTCCCAGGTCGAGGTCCGGGTCACGAACGTGATCCAGACGACCACCGGGCGCATGATCTTCGCCGCCCTCTCGGGTGATTCGCCCGCCACGGCCGGCGCCGACGCCTGACCGTCTCGGTCTGCGATGCTGCGAGCGTGGAGCCCGATGCGGCGATCGTGATCATGCTGGCCGCCGGCGCCGGTCACCGACTCGGCGGCCAGGAACCGAAGGCGCTCCTCTCGATCGGCGGCCGACCCGTCCTCGCGGTGGCCGCCGCAGCCGCCGCGGCCTCCGGGGTGGGCGGGCTCGTGGTGACGTTCCCTCCGGGCTGGGAAGGACGTGCGCGGGCCTGCCTGGAGGACCTCGAGGTCGACGTGCGGTTCGTCGAGGGAGGCCAGACGCGACAGGCCTCGGTCCGGGCTGCTCTCGGAGCCGTGCCCGCATCCGTGGCCATCGTGGCCGTCCATGACGCCGCCCGACCGTTCGCCTCCCCGGACCTCTTCCTGCGGGTCCTCGGCGCCGTGGAGCGAGGTCCCGACGGCGCGGTTCCCGTCCTCCCGGTCGCCGATACGGTGCTCCGGGTTCGCGGAGAGGTGGTGGAGGGCGGCGAACCCCGTGAGGAGCTGGCGCTCGGCCAGACCCCGCAGGCGTTCCGGACCGCCGCTCTTCGGGAGGCACACGCGAAGGCGGAGGCCGTCGGCGCCTCGTTCACCGACGACGCGTCGATGCTCCGGTGGGCCGGGTACGAGGTGCTCGCCGTGCCCGGCGACCCTGACAACGTGAAGATCACCACCCTGGCCGACCTCGCACTCGCCGACCGACGGATGGGCGCCGCCGGTGGCTGATCCGGCCGTCGGACTGGGCTTCGACGTCCATGCGTTCGCCCCCGGCCGTCCGCTGTGGCTCGGGGGGCTCCTGTTCGAAGGCGAACCCGGGCTCGCCGGCCACTCCGACGGCGACGTGGTCTGCCACGCGATCGCCGATGCGCTCCTCGGCGCCGTGGCGCTCGGCGACGTGGGCGAGCACTTCCCGGACACCGATCCGGCGACCGCAGGCATCTCGGGCGAGGAGCTGCTGGGCCGTACGCTGGGCCTCCTCGCCGAGGGCCACCGGTCTCCGGTCTCGGTCGACGTGACGATCGTCTGCCACCGGCCTTCGATCGCGTCGCGACGCCTCGAGATGCGCGAGCGCCTCGCTCGGATCGCCGGTCTCCCGGTCGACCGGGTATCCGTGAAGGCCACACGTCCGGAGGGACTCGGCCTCACCGGCGAGGGCGTCGGGTGCCTGGCGCTCGCGGTGGTGGCGTGAGCGACGAGCTCGTCACGGGTCGCCGGGCCGTCGTCGAGGCCCTCCGAGCGGGACAGGTCCGTGAGGTGCTCGTCGCCGCGGGAGCGCGCGACACCCAGGGCCTCCGGGCCGTCCGTGAGGCTGCTCGCGCGGCCAAGGTGCCCGTCCGCGCGACCGATCGGCGAGCGCTGGATGCCATGGCCGGCGATCATCGCGGCGTCGTCGCGCGGACGGTGGGCGGCCGCGCCGGCCTCCGGCAACTGGGGGAGCGTGACCTCGCCACCCTTCCGTTCGCGCCGAACGCGCTCGTCATCGTCCTGGACGGCATCACGGATCCCCAGAACTTGGGCGCCGCGGCGCGGACGGCCGAGGCGGCGGGCGCCGCTGCGCTGGTGACCCGCAGCCGCCGCGCGGCCGGCGTCACCCCGGCGGCGATCCGAGCATCGGCGGGTGCCCTGGAGCACCTCCCGCACGCCGTCGTCGCCAACATCGCCCGAGCCCTCGCGCGCCTGCAGGAGGCGGGGTTCTCGGTGATCGGACTGGATGGCGGCGCCTCCTCCTCGATCTTCGATGAGGAGTGTCCGACGGGCCGGGTCGCGGTCGTGGTCGGCTCGGAGGGCGAAGGCATGTCACGGCTGGTGCGCGAGCGGTGCGATCTGTTGGTGGCGCTTCCCGTGATGGGTCGCGTGGGGTCGCTGAACGCCTCCGCGGCCCTCGCAGCAGCCCTCTACGGCTTCGTCCTCCCGCGCGATGTCGTTGCCTCCCCACCCTCCCCTGGCTAGGCTCGCGCCAGCCGCCTCGCGCGGGATCCCCGATGGACGACATCCCACCGCCGCCTTCGCCCGGACCGATTCCCGGCGTGCCGACCCCGCGTCCGGCGGCTCCGCCGACGTCACGCCCGGCGGCGGTCACGGGCGCGGCGGCGATCCTGATGATCGCGGGGGCGCTCGTCTCGATCTTCGGCCTGATGGGCCTGACGGGCGACGGCGTCGATATCGACGCGCCGTTCCTCGATGGGGAAGCCGCCGCGCGTTTCGTCGCGCTGGTGCTGGTGGTGCAGGGGATCCTCTCCCTGTGCGCCGGGTGGTTGATCCTCCGACTCCGCCCTGCGGGGCGGGTCCTCGGGATCGTGCTCGCGGTGCTCGGGATCGTCGGTGGGCTCGCGCAGGTTCGGAGAACCGGAAGCGCCGGTCTCCTCACGTTCGCGCTGGACGCGTTCGTGATCTACGCCCTGCTGACGTACGGATTCCTGTTCAAGCCGCGGGAGATCCCCCGGTAGACTCGGGTTCCGGCCGGCGTGGCGCAGCCCGGTAGCGCAAGCGATTTGTAATCGCTAGGTCGTCGGTTCGAATCCGACCGCCGGCTCTCGTCGAACGAAGCGCGCGTTGTCCCGTCCCGCGCGTTCAGGATCCGGGCAGGAACACGTGGAAGGAGGCGCCGCCACCCTCGCGCTCCTCGGCCCAGGCGTTGCCCCCGTGGAGCTCTGCGAAGCGCTGCACCAGGGACAGGCCGATGCCGACGCCCGGAGCGTGCACCGACGAGGACCCCGGCGCCTGCCGGAACGGCTCGAAGACCGCCTCCCGGAGCTCGGGCGGCACGCCGGGGCCGTCGTCCTCGACGACGAACAGCACGCCGCCGTCGTGCGGCCGCGCGCGGACCCAGATCCTGGCTTCCTCGGGGGTGTGTCGGATGCTGTTGGACAGGAGGTTCTCGAGGATCCGCTCCGTCTTCGCCTGATCGATCTGCACGCTCCCCGGTTGCAGGTCGAGCTCGATCCGACGTCCGCGCGTATCCATCTCCTTCACGGCTCGCTGGACGAAGTCCTCGAGGTCGGTGGCCCGGCGCTTCGGTGACACGATCCCGCGCTGGAGTCGATCGAGGTCGAGCAGGTCGGACAAGAGCCGTTCCAGCTTCCTCGCGTTCGCCGCGATCCTCCCCACCATGTCGAGGGCGTCGTCCTTGGGGAGGTCGAGCTGGGAACGCTCGAGGGTGAGGGCCGACCCCAGGATCGAGGTCAGCGGGGTCCGCAGATCGTGGGAGACCGCCTCCAGGAACGTGTTCTTCATGTCGTCGAGCATCCGGAGGCGTTGCGCTGCTTCCCGTTCGCGCTTGAAGGCATCGGAGTACTTCCGCTCGCTGGCGGCCAGCGCCCGCTCCGCACGCTTGCGTTCGGTGATGTCGACCATCAGGCCGCGGAGGATCGTGGGGGCTCCCCCGCGCCCGCGGATCACGTGCACCAGATCTCGGATCCATCGAGGGGAGCCGTGATCGCTCGGGACCCGATACTCCAGTCCCTCCCCCACGCCGCTGTCGATCGCCCGCAGGATCGCCCTGGTGGCTTCGTCGCGGTCGCGGGCGTCGATATGAGAGCCCCAGGTGCGGTCCTGACCCGGCCAGGACTCCGCGTCGCCGCCGAACAGGTCCTGCACCGCGCCGGCGACGAACGTGAACTCCAGACCCGGGATCGAGGCTTCCCAGAAGGCTGCATCCAACCCCGCAACGAGCTCGTGGAACCGCTCGAGCTCGGACATCCGTCGGGCGTTGCCGAGCGCCAGCGACGTCAGGTCCGCGACGCCTCGGATCAGACGGAGCTCCCGATCCCCGAAGATCCCGTCGCCCGGCTCGCCCGACGACGGAGATCGTGCCGGCTCCGTCCGGCTCCCACGTCATGGGCGCGACCAGCACCTCCCGCGGCTCCTTCGAGATGAGGTAGTCGCCGTGCATCAACGGTGACGTGCGCGGCAGGACGAGGGGCTCATCGTTCTCGAACACGACCGAGAGGGCCACGGCCTCGGGGACGTCACCGATCTCGTGCCGGGGTCGGATCGAGTCGGGATCGAGCGTGAGCAGCCGCGCCAGGCGGAAGTCGCCGGTGTGCTCGTCGCGGATGTGGAACGCGACCGCGGCCTCGCCGATCAGCGACGACACCGTCTCGATCGCTCCCTGGAGGATGTCGCCAACGGAGCGCAGCTGGGTGAGCTGCTCGGACAGCCCCAACAGGGCCGACGACGTCTCCGCCGCCGTCCGCTCCGCCTGGAGGAGCTTCGCGTTCGAGATCGCGATCGCGGCATGCGAGGCGAGCACCTCGAGGAGCCGCTGGTCCTCCTCGTCGAAGGCTCCGTAGCCGAGGCTCGACAGGACGATGACGCCCTGCACCGCGTCTCCGACGGTCATCGGCACGGCGAGCATCGACTCGAGGATGTCGTCGGTGTCCGGGATCTGGACGGCGAACTCCACGAGCCGCGCGTCGGGCGTGAGGAGGGAGGTGCGATGCTCGGCGACCCAGCCCGTGATGCCCTCGCCGACGTGCGTGATGAGCTCCTCGAGCGTCTCGTGCTCGTACTCGTAGAAGATCTCACCGCGGAACGCGACGGGGAGCAGCGTCGAGCCATCGTCCTGCATCACGTAGACGCGACAGTTGTGGTAGTCGAGGATCGTGTGGAGCTCGTCCGTGATCGCGGCGGCGATCTCGGAGACGTCGTCCAGGCTGGTCAGGGTGGCCGCCATGCTGTGGAGCATGTTCAGCTGCGCCACGAAGCGGAGGTCCGCCGACGGGGCGGGGTTCTCGCCGAGCTCTTCCCTTCGTGCCATCAACCACAGCCTTTCCCACCCCATCCTCCCACCTCCCGTACCGTCGGGACCGGAGCGGTGGTGCTTGAACCCTGCACGCCGCGGGCTACCCTCGGGTTATGGGAGATCGGAGCGGTTCCGCACGTCCGGGGTCGGAGACCGCCTTTGATCGTGCGCCGGATCCCTCCCTGACGCTCGACGAACGATCACGCCAGGTCCTCGATTTCGAGCGGGAGGCCTGGAAGCTCACCGTGACCAAGCAGCGCGCGATCCGCGAACGGTTCGGCTTCTCGCCGTCTCGATACCACCAGCTCCTCCACCGGATCATCGATCGTCCGGAGGCCGTGGCGTACGACCCGATGCTGGTCCGCCGCTTGCGGCGCGTGCGGGCCGTGCGCCGCCGGTCTCGGACGGCCTCAGGCCTCGGGGTGCGCGTCTGAGCCGGCGGGGAGCACGCGGGCGGGACCACCGAGGACCGCAGGCCGTGGACGGTAGGATGCGCGGGTGAATCCGGGCATCGCGCGGCTCGCGATCGTCATCGCGCTCGTCATCGGAGGGGTCGCCGTGCTCGCCAACGGCTTCGACGACGAAGGGGTCGCGGCCACGCCGGAGCCGTCGACGTCGCAGTCGCCGACCGGGACCCCGACCCCGAGTCAGTCTCCGCAGGCCTCGATCGTCCCGAACCAGAAGGGCGTGCTCGTCCAGGTCCTCAACGGAACGTCGACGGCCGGGTACGCGGCGGACTTCCAGGAGATGTTGGTCGATGTCGGCGAGTATCTCCCTGCCGGAGACGCCGGGGACGCGCCCGACAAGCCCATCGTCGACTCGATCGTCTACTTCCGCGCGGACGACAACAAGGCGCAGAACGAGGCCGACGCGCAGCTGCTGTCGGACGAGTACCTCGGCAGTGTCCCGGTCCAACGACTGCCGGCCGATCTCGCGGACTCCGGCGTCATCGACGATGCCGCGGATGTCGTCGTCGTCCTCGGAGAGGACCAAGCGGGAGAGCTCTGAGCGGTCACGCTCCCTGGCGTGGACCCACGAGCGAATCCACCATCTCGCAGAGCTCGTTCGGCAGGAAGGGCTTCGTGAGGAATGCGGACGCCCCCAGGCCGTGCGACCGCTCTCGATCGGCTCGGAGGGACTTCGCCGTGAGGACGAGGACGGGGATGTTGGTGGTCTCCGTGTCGCGCTGCAGCGCTTCCAGGACGTCGTAGCCGGAGATCCCCGGCAGCATCAGGTCGAGCACGATCACGTCCGGGTGCAGATCACGGGCGATCTCCAGGGCGGTGCTCCCGTCCGCGGCTTCCAGCAGCTCGTGCCCCCGCTGCTGCAGGTTCAAGCGGCAGAGCAGCAAGACGTCAGGCTCATCGTCGACGACCAGCACTCGACCCATCTGAACCGTGTCCTCCTTCCGGGGGAGCCCCGTGGAACCTACATCAGTCGAATCATCGGAACGGAGGACCGGTCAGCTGGATACCCGGAATCCGGGGTTCCGAGGTGGAGGCGGCGTTGACGGGACCCGAAGGCCCTCCTACGCTCGAAGGCGACCGAAGAGTCCAGCCAAAGGGAAGGACGTGCTCCCGTGCTGAAGGTCTCCCAGAAGCTCGAATACGCGATGCGCGCGATGATCGAGCTCGCCGATGCCAGCCATGCGGGTGTGCTCGTGCCGGCGCGCGAGATCGCGGCTCGGCAGCAGATCCCGCTCCGGTTCCTCGAGCAGCAGCTGGGAGCGCTGTCCAAGGCGGGGCTCGTCGAGAGCTTCCGAGGCGGCGGCGGGGGATGCCGGCTGGCACGGTCGCCCGACGAGGTCACCGTGGCCGAGATCGCCGATGCGATCGAAGGGCAGATCTTCCCGATGTTCTGCCTGGAGCCGTCGGATCACACGTGCTTCCAGGACTCACAGTGTGGGCTGCAAGGCTTCTGGGCTGATGTCGCCAGGGCCGTGCAGGCGGTGTTCGCAGAGACGACGGTGGCGGACCTCGCGGCCCGCCACCGTTCGATGTCCCCGGGGCTCGTCTTGGTCAGCCCCGAGCAGCTCCTGTCTCGTCCCTAGGACGCGGCCACGTCCGCCTTGCCGAGGATCCGCATGACCTTGGTCCCACAGACGGGACACGTCCCTGAAGCGGCGTTGCGCCCGTTCTTGAGGGTGACGACCGTCCCCTCGAACGTGCGCTTCGCCTTGCACTTCACGCAATACGCCTCGTACTGAGCCACTCCGTGCCTCCCTTCCCCCATCACGCTCCGAGCCGCCTCGATGGGCGGCTCTGAGCACGATGGTGGCTCTGTCCTCCCACCTATGCAAGCACCCAGGCCCTCACACGTCACCCCGGGGCCTCCCGTACGATGGACCGTCCACGCCCTCACGAGGGAGCACGAGCCGAGCAGGGAGGGATCAGGGTGACCGACGCGCAGCCGCACATCGACGCGCTCCTCCAGGAGAAACGGGTCTTCCCGCCCCCCTCGGGCTTCGCCGAGGGGGCCGTCGTGAGCGATCCGGCGATCTACGAGCGTGCCGCCGAGGACCCCGAGGCGTTCTGGGCGGAGCAGGCAGGCCGGCTGGAGTGGAGCCGTCCCTGGGACACCGTGATGGAGTGGACGCCCCCGTTCGTGAAGTGGTTCGTGGGGGGAGCCCTGAACGCGTCCGTGAACTGCCTCGATCGACACGTCGCCTCCGGTGGCGGCGAGAAGGTCGCCTTCCACTGGGAGGGGGAGCCGGGAGATACGCGGACGCTCACCTATCGCGAGCTCCTGGACGAGGTCTGTCGGCTCGCCAACGGACTGCGTTCCCTCGGCGTGCGCAAGGGCGACCGGGTGAACATCTACCTCGGGATGGTGCCCGAGCTGCCCATCGCGATGCTCGCGTGCGCGCGCATCGGCGCCCCGCACTCGGTCGTGTTCGGCGGGTTCAGCGCGGACTCACTCCGCGACCGGATCAACGATGCGGAGGCCAAGGTGCTCATCACCGCCGACGGCGCCTGGCGTCGCGGACAGGTCGTCCCGCTGAAGGCGAACGCGGACGAAGCGGTCGCGGACTGTCCCAGCATCGAGCATGTGATCACGCTCCGACGGTGCGAGAACGAGCACGCGTTCTCGCCGGGCAGGGACATCTGGTACCACGACCTGGTCGGGGAGCAGTCGACGGAGTGCGTGCCCGAGGAGATGGACGCGGAGGACATCCTGTATCTCCTCTACACCAGCGGCACCACCGGGAAGCCGAAGGGGATCACGCACACGACCGGCGGGTACCTGACCCAGGTCGCGGCGACGCACCGGATGATCTTCGACATCAAGGACGACGACGTGTTCTGGTGCGCGGCCGACTGCGGCTGGGTCACCGGGCACTCCTACATCGTGTACGGGCCACTCGCGAACCACACGACCGGGATCATGTACGAGGGAGCCCCGGACTGGCCGGACAAGGATCGTTGGTGGTCGATCGTGGAGACGTACGGGGCCACCATCCTGTACACAGCGCCGACCGCGATCCGCGCCTTCATGCGATGGGGGACGGACTATCCCGAGAAGCACGACCTCTCCACCCTCCGGCTCCTCGGATCGGTGGGCGAGCCGATCAACCCCGAGGCCTGGGTCTGGTACTGGAAGGTGATCGGCGGGGAGCGTGCGCCGGTCGTGGACACGTGGTGGCAGACCGAGACCGGCGCCATCCTCATCACTCCGCTGCCCGGGCTCACGGACCTCAAGCCCGGCTCCGCGACGATCCCGTTCCCGGGGATCCGAGCCGAAGTCGTCGACGAGCAAGGTGCCACCGTGCCCCTCGGCGGGGGCGGGCTACCTCGTCCTCACCCGACCATGGCCCGCGATCTCGCGGACGATCTGGGGGGATCCGGATCGGTACGTCGAGACCTACTTCTCGAAGTACGGGCCGGAGATCTACGTCGCCGGCGACGGTGCCAAGCGTGACGAGGACGGGTACTTCTGGCTCCTCGGCCGGATCGACGACGTCATGAACGTCGCCGGGCACCGGCTGTCCACGTTCGAGATCGAGTCGGCGCTGGTCGACGACGACAAGGTCGCCGAGGCCGCGGTCGTCTCGCGGCCGGACGACCTCGTCGGCGAGGCGATCGTCGCCTTCGTGACGCTGAAGACCGGCTACGAGGGCGACGACGCGATGGCGAAGGAGCTGCGCGAGCACGTCGCCGACAAGATCGGCAAGATCGCGCGGCCCCACGGGATCATCTTCACCGCGGATCTTCCGAAGACGCGGTCGGGCAAGATCATGCGGCGCCTGCTCCGCGACGTGGCGCACGGGCGGACCCTCGGCGACGTGACGACCCTGGCGAACGCGGAGGTCGTGGAGCAGATCCGCGAGATGTCGGAGAGCGCCCCCGCCGACGAGTGACGGCCGAGCGACGGTCCGCCCGCCGCGGACTACCCGGCCAGGTGTTGCCGGAAGAAGTCGATCGACCGGCTGGCGTGGGCGATCTTCTCCTCCACCTGCAGCGCGTGGTGCCCGCCGCCGTACAGGTGCACGTCGACCTCGTGCCCTCGGGCTCGCAGCGCATGGGCGTAGACCATCACCTGGCCGAGCGGGCAGCGGCTGTCGTGCTCGCCGGCGATCAGGAGCATCGGCGCCTGGACCCGATCCACGTACGTCATCGGGTTCCGCTCGCGATAGAGCTCCGGGAGATCCATCGGGGAGCCCCCCATGGTGGCGATGTCCCAGGCGCGGAGGGTCGGAGCGCTCTCGTAGTGGGCGGCGACGTAGTCGCCGACCGGGATCCCCGCGCACGCCGCGCGCCATCGGTCCGGGTGGAGCCCCGCGATCAGCGTCGTCAGGTACCCGCCCCACGACCAGCCTTCGAGGAACAACGCCCGTGGGTCGGCGAAGCCTTCGGCCACCACGTGATCGACGCCCGCCACGATGTCCTCGGTCTCCGGGAACCCGATGTTCCCCTTCAGCTCCTCGCGGAAGGCCTTGCCCCGGCCGGTCGACCCTCGGTAGTTGACCTGCAGCACCGCGAACCCCTCGTCGACGAACGCCTGGAGCCCCGGATCCGACAGATCCGTGTGGTGCCACTCGGGCCCGCCGTGGATCGACGCGATCGTCGGGAACGGCCCGGACCCGGACGGGCTGGTCAGGAATCCGGTGATCTGGTCGCCCGACGGATTGCTCCACGTCAGCCAGCGGCTCTTGGTTCCCGACGGCGGGGGATCGACCGGCAGCTCGAGGATCGTGGCTCCGGCGGCGTCCCGGACGGAAGGGGCTCGACGCTCGAGTCGCCGCGATACCAGAGATCGCCGCCCGGGCGGAAGCCCGCCTCGTAGATCGTCCCCTCCTGCCTGACCGTCTCCTCGACCGATCCGGCGACGGGGTCGATCGTGAGGAGCCGGTTCACGCCCTCCCCGGGATCGTTGTGCGCGAGGATGCGGGATCCGTCGGGAGTCCACCCCTGCGGGATCACCGGACCGGTCACGTCGGACAACTCGAGGTCGAGCCGCTCCCGCGTGCCGAGGTCCCAGATCGCGGGGCGCTCGATCCCCGAGCGCTCCTGCGTGAAGAGGAGCCGCCGTGCGCCCGCGGCGGGCGACCAGGCCACCGCCTCCATCCGCAGCTCCGGGTCGACCTGGTCGCCCGCGGATTCGCCGGAGCGGGAGTCCAGCACCCGGAGCGCCTGCCGGTCGATGTCCCCGTTCTCGGAATGGTGGATGCATACGAGGGCGCCGTCGGGGGACGAGCCCGCCGCCACCCTGCGGCCATTCGCTGCCCACGCCGGCGGGCTCCGGATTCCGATAGATCTGGCGGGGCGCTTCCGAGCCCATCGCGACGAAGACGCGGTAGTCCTCGTCGGTCGCGAAGCCGGCGGCGATCGCCGCCGTCGATCAGGGACAGACCCATCATCCATTCGTCGTGGAAGCCCGCGGAAGAGCGGCCGCGCGTCCCCGCCCTCGAAGGGCGTCAGCATCCATCGGCCGCGCTCGTTCCCGATCTCGTCGTACCACCACACCACGCCGGACCCGTCCGGCAGGATGTGCGCTTCCTCGGCGCCGACGCCTCCCGTGGACACCGCGCCGGCGCTCGTCCGCTCGAACGTCCCACGCCCAGGCTTGCGTGCTGCCGTCCTCCGTGGTCACCGCCGCCGCCCGTTCCGGCGCCGAGGAGGCCCACGCCACCTGCTCGATCGACGGATGGGTGAAGCGGAGGGTCCAGGCTGGGCGCGCGCTCACGGCGCTGAGGATAGGGCCACGGCGCCGCGCGGCCACGGAGGCACGTCTATCCCGTTTGCCACTCGCGCGGGGGGCCCCTAGAATCCTTAGCACTCGGGTCTCCCGAGTGCTAGCAGTCGGGAGCCCCGCCTGGGAACGCGTCGCTGACGCCGGTCCCGGGACGAGGACCGATACGAGGAAGCCGAACAGGGAGAAGGAGGTCGAGGGGATGGCTCCCAAGATCATCAGCTTCGACGAGGACGCGCGGCGCGCGCTCGAGCGGGGCATGGATCAACTGGCGAACGCCGTGAAGATCACGCTGGGGCCGAAGGGCCGCAACGTCGTCCTCGAGAAGAAGTGGGGCGCGCCGACGATCACGAACGACGGTGTGTCCATCGCGAAGGAGATCGAGCTCGAGGATCCGTTGGAGAAGGTCGGCGCCGAGCTGGTGAAAGAGGTCGCGAAGAAGACCGACGACGTGGCCGGCGACGGCACCACGACCGCCACGGTCCTCGCGCAGTCGATCGTGAAGGAAGGCCTGCGTAACGTCGCGGCCGGCGCCAACCCGATGTCGATCAAGCGCGGCATCGAGAAGGCCGTCGAGCTCGCCGTCGAGGCCATCAAGAACTCCGCGAAGGAGGTCGACTCGAAGGACGACATCGCCCACGTGGGCGCGATCTCCGCGGCCGACCCCGAGATCGGCGAGAAGATCGCCGAGGCCGTCGACAAGGTCGGCAAGGACGGGGTCATCACGGTCGAGGAGTCGAACACCTTCGGCATGGAGCTCGAGTTCACCGAGGGGATGCGCTTCGACAAGGGCTACACCTCGATGTACTTCATCACCGACCCGGAGCGGATGGAGGCGGTCTTCGAGGAGCCGTACATCCTGATCGCGAACTCCAAGATCTCCGCGGTGAAGGACCTGCTGCCGGTGCTGGAGAAGGTGATGCAGACCGGCAAGCCGATCGTCGTGATCGCCGAGGACGTGGAGGGCGAGGCCCTCGCCACGCTGGTCGTCAACAAGGTCCGTGGGACGTTCCGGTCCGCGGCCGTGAAGGCGCCCGGGTTCGGTGACCGCCGCAAGGCGATGCTGCAGGACATCGCGATCCTCACGGGTGGTCAGGTGATCTCCGAGGAGGTCGGCCTGAAGCTCGAGAACGCGACCCTGGACCTCCTGGGCACCGCCCGGAAGGTCGTCGTCACGAAGGACGAGACGACGATCGTCGAGGGCGGCGGCAAGGACGAGGACATCAAGGGCCGCATCAACCAGATCAAGTCCGAGATCGAGAAGACGGACTCCGACTACGACCGCGAGAAGCTCCAGGAGCGGCTCGCCAAGCTCTCCGGCGGCGTCGCGGTGATCAAGGTCGGCGCGGCCACCGAGGTGGAGCTCAAGGAGAAGAAGCACCGCATCGAGGACGCCGTGCAGTCCACGAAGGCCGCGGTCGAGGAGGGCATCGTCGCCGGCGGCGGCGTCGCGCTCCTGAACGCCCAGACCGCGTTGGACAAGGTGGACCTCGAGGGTGACGAGCTCACCGGCGCGACGATCGTCCGCCGGGCGCTCGAGGAGCCGGTGAAGCAGATCGCCCACAACGCCGGCCTCGAGGGCGGCGTCGTGATCGAGAAGGTCCGCTCGATGGATCCCGGCCAGGGCCTGAACGCGGCCACCGGCGAGTACGGCGACATGTTCAAGTTCGGCGTCGTCGACCCCGCCAAGGTGACCCGCTCGGCGCTGCAGAACGCCGCCAGCATCGCGGCGCTGTTCCTCACCACGGAGGCCGTGGTCGCCGAGAAGCCCGAGAAGAAGGAAGCCGCTCCCGCCATGCCCGGCGGCGGCGACATGGACTTCTAGGGCAGCTCACCGCACCACGCAGGTTCGGAGGGCCGGCGCGCCGGAGGCGCGCCGGCCCTCCGCGTGGAGGGTCCAGTTTTGCGGTCCTCCTCGCGGTGGGAGTAGGCTCGACTTCCCCGGATCGGAAGGAGCCCCCGCATGCGCCGTCCGCTCGTCCTCCTGTCGGCCGCCGCCCTGCTGCTCGCGGCCTTCGCCGGTACCTCGATCGGTCGCGACCGGCCGTTCCGGAGCACGCACCCTGAACGTCCTGAAGCTGGTACCGCGCGACCGAACGCTCTTCCGGCTTGCCGGGGACGAGCGGCGGGCAGTTCTCGAAGGCGCAGGTGGAGAACTTCCGCTGCGAGAACGGACCGGGCGACCCGGACACGTGGCTCGACCTGAGCTGCAACACGACCAGGTTCGGGCAGGACTTCGCGCCGGACAACGAGCTCGCGATCGCCGTCGACCCGGAGGACCCCGATCACCTCCTGGCCGGGTCCAACGACTACTACTACCGGTTCAACAACTCGACCGGCGCCCGCCAGGCGCTGGTCCCGACCGGGTTCTTCACCTCGTTCGACGGGGGCGAGACCTGGGTGGACGGGCAGATCCCGATGCGCTCGGGCAACGGCGCCGGCGACCCTGCTCCCGCGTTCGACAGCAAGCACGACATCGCGGTGATGGCGCAGCTGGAGAACGTCGGCGGGCAGGGCGGCTTCTTCGTGTCGCAGGGCGACGTCTCCGTGAGCCACTCCCACGACGGCGGGATCACCTGGTCCGAGCCGGTCACGGTGTTCATGGGCCGCGGCGCGGGCATCGGGCCGGCGAACAAGGCGGTGTTCTGGGACAAGAACTACATCGCCGTCGACAACGACCCGGACTCCCCCCACTACGGGCGCATCTACGTGACGGCGACGAAGTTCGTGAACGCGATCCAGGGGTCCTACGACCGCTCGCCGATCGCGATCGCGCTGGTCCGACGACGGGGCGCACTCCTGGACGAGCCCGAAGATCATCTCGGGGTCGCAGGCCGACTGCACGTTCCAGTCGACCGGCACCGGGCACCGTGTGCGACGAGGATCAGTTCTCCATCCCGGAGGTCGCGTCCGACGGAACCGTGTACGTCCACTTCCTGAACTTCCAGAACGAGGCCGAGTGGGAGGTCCCGGAGGAGTTCGACTCGACGATCATGGTCGACGAAGTCGACCGACGGCGGGGCCACGTGGAGCGCGCCGCGGCGGGTCGTCGAGCTCGAGGACGGCGCGTCGGACATGCCCTGGACCGTGATCGGGAGCCAGTCCCCCTGGGGTCATCAGATCCGGTGGAACGCGTGGGGGAACATCTCGGTGAACCCGAACGACCCCGACGACGTCGTGGTCGTCTGGGCGGATCGCGACTCGGCGAACCCGAACGCTACGGCCGCGTGTCTGGAGGAGGTCCCGGGGACGGGGCCGGACTACGACCCGTGCGGCGCCGGGCCCGGCTCGGACACCGACGTCCGGATGTCGCGATCGACCGACGGTGGGCTCACGTGGTCGGCACCCACCACGGTGCGACGACGCTCCCGGCCATCAGTGGTTCCCGTGGGTGGACCACCTCTCCGACGGCCGACTCGCGATCGCCTGGGACGAGGACAGCGGAGCGGCGCCCGCCGACACGTTCCGGCACGTCCTGTGGGTGCAGGGCGTCGGGAAGCAGGTGCTGGGGCCGGCCGAGCACATCGACGTCTCGGTGACCCACTGGGCGGGGCAGTACACGAGCGACTGGCCGGTCGATCTGCGGGCCCGAGGGCGCACACCGACGGGGGAGAGCCGGCCGAAGGGAAGGACTGCAACGTCTTCCACGGCGACTACACGGGGCTCGTGGTCGATGCGCTGGATCGCGTCCACACCGTCTGGACCGGGCTCAACCGCGTGGCCACGTCGCCGCAGGTGGACTTCTACATCGGCGGCGAGCACGACGGGTACGCGCAGGACGCGATGTACGCGCGCCGCGGCCCCTTCTGACGCACCGCACTTCGATCTACCGCGACGGGGCCCGTTCCGGGCCCCGTCGCTGTTTCCCGGTACCGTGACGACCGTGACGGCAGAGGTCAGGATCCCGATCCGGTGGCGAGACGTGGACGCGTACGGTCACGTCAACAACGCGGTGTTCCTGAACTACCTGGAAGAGGCCCGCGATCGTCTCGTCGAGTCCCTCTTCGGTGCCGAGTGCCTGGGACTTCGTGGTCGCGCGGGTGGCCATCGACTTCCGGAGCGAGCTGCAGCAGCGCGATCGCGAGGTGATCGTCCGATGCGGCATCACCAGCTTCGGGACCTCGAGCATCCGGACCGGTGAGCGTCGTCCACGCGGCGGACGGGAGGCTCTCCGCCGAGGCGGAGTCGGTGATCGTGGCGAGGGACCCGGAAGCGGGACGCAGCCGGCCGCTCACGGAGGCGGAGCGGAACACGCCTGCAGGGCGCGATCGAGGCGGACGGAGCCGGCTAGGGCTTCGGCGCCGGGAGGACCCGCCGGCCGTGCACGAAGTGATCCCGGTACCAGCCGGTCTTCACCCACATCAGGGTGACGCCGCCGACGCTGCTGGAGGAGTCGAGCGACCAGCCGTTGCCCACGAAGACGTCGACGTGATCGACGGTGCCGTCGAAGTCCCCGTCGTAGAACATCAGGTCTCCCGGGAGCAGGTCGGCGTAGCGGAGCTTCACCTTCGTCATCCTCGCCATCTCGGCGGAGGTGCGCTGCGGAAGCGGCCCACCCCTCGTGCGGGCGCGGCGGGGAGATCTCCCAGTACACGCCGTCATCGGCCCGGAGCGCCCACCAGGACAGACCCGAGCAGTCGAACCCCGGTCCCGGCTGGCCTGCCGAACGCCGATGGTGAGGTCGACTCGAACCCCCATTCACCCGCCCAGATGTACGGGTAGCCGACGTAGCGGACGCCCCAGTCGACGATCGAGCGCCGCCCGGCGCCCATCTTCGGCAGGACCATGTCCGCGTACTGATCCTCGAGGTACTCCACGACCCAGTCCTCCAAGGTGGTCGCGCGGTACAGCGACCAGGCGACCTGCTTGCGCCGGAGCAGCGAGCCGGGCGTGACGTCCTGGGACTCGTCCACCTTGTTGTTGAAGCGGAGGCCGAGTCGCATCGCGAGCAGATCCACCCCGAACGACCTCGGGCGTGGCGAACCGATAGCCGTCGCTCGTCGACAGACGATCGAGCGCGGCGGCGGTCTGCCTCATCCCGAGCGCGCGGACGAGCGATCGATGGACCCCGCGCGCGCGGACGAAGCTCGTGGGCTTGAATCGACCGCTGGACCCGCGAGTCATCCAGCCGTGCTGCACCGCGATCACGGCGGATCGATAGAACGGATCGGACGGATCGAGATCCGTGAACGTGATCGATGGATCGGGTTCCTCCTCCGGAGCGAACGCACGGACGATGGCCCGCGCCCATCGTTCCCGTGTCTCGAACGCTGTCGGGACGGAAGCGCCAGTTCCCGTTCTGGTCCGGCGCGAAGTCCCGCATCCAGTTGTGGGTCCCGGCGACGTGGTCGATCGCGACCTTCGCCCAGGCATCGTCCGGTTCCAGGTCACTCCAAGAGGTGGTCGGGGCCAGGGCACGCTCGGACCGGGAGAGATGGGCCGGGAACGGGCCGGGACCGCTCCCGTCCTCTCCCTCGGTCCACGAGGGCGGTGTCGCGTGCGCGGTCGTCGCTCCGAGCACCTGCACCAGCGACAGGAGGAGCGTCAGCAGCGCGATGGATGTCAGTCGACGGCGAAGCCCACGTCCCCTTTCGGCCATACCTCGAAGGTCGGCTCCGCCGTGCAGGGAACTTGAGCGCCGGCCCCCTCCGGCAGCCCCTATCCGGTTGTCGGCCCCCCGCTGCGCACCTCCCGGACCTTCTCGAGCGCGCCGCGGAGGTCCTTCAGCCAGTCGTCCTGGCGCTCCGCAACCAATCGGACGCACCAGGCCAGGGCGTGGCTCCGGCTCCGGGCGACGCCGGCCTCGATCAACGTGTCGAGCACGCGGCGCTCCTCCATCCGCAGGCGGGTCATCGCGGGCACCGACAGGGTCGTGAACGCCTCCGTGAGGTCTCCACAGCTCGCTCCCCAGCTCACCTTGCGGCCGAAGCGTCTCTGGGCCTCGTCGGCGATGCGCATCCGCGCGCGGCGGGTGTCCTCCCGGAACCCCGAGATCCTGGCCTCGAGCGCCGCCTCACGCGCCTCCTCGCCTGCGTCCGCCGGGAGCTCGGGCTCCGCCAGCGCCCCCACCACGTAGATCTCCTCGCGGTCCGCGGTGACGGTCGGTGCCCCCTGGAACCATTCGGCCGGGATCCGGCCTGCGAACCATCCGCTCAGCTCTTCCATCGGTGCCTCCTCGACGTGTGATGCAAGTGAGATTACATCATTACACGATCAAGCACGCGACCCGGCCACCCGACCGTGTCGAGGATAGGTTCGGGAGCGTGAGGACGACCGAGTTCGAGCTGTCGACGAAGGGCCGCCGCGTGGTCGACCTCACGGATCGAGTCCGGGCCTTCGCGGCAGCGTCGGGAGGCGACGGCCTGCTCCATGTGTTCCTCCCGCACGCCACGGCGGGGCTCGCCCTGATGGAGACGGGGAGCGGCTCCGAGGAGGACCTGGACGCGGCGCTGGAACGGCTGCTTCCGCGCGACGACCGATACGCGCACCGGCACGGCTCGGTGGGTCACGGAGGCGATCACCTCCTGCCGGTGTTCGTCGCCCCGACGCTCACCCTCCCGGTCGAGGACGGGCGGCTCGTGCTCGGGACGTGGCAATCGGTCGTCCTGGTCGATCCGAACCGCGAGAACGACGTCCGGCGCGTGCGGCTGACGTTCATCGAGGGCTTCGCGAAGACGGCCGCCGCTACAGGTACTGCCCCGGAGCTCGCTGGGAGCGTGCGTCCGATGCCGGCGGCGACGAGACCGCCTGGACGTCCCGCTCACGCAGGAGGACGAGCTCCTGTCCGTCGAGCTCCACCTCGAGGCCGGATGACGGGAGGAACAGGACGCGGTCGCCCTGGGCCGCGACGCGCACGTCCGGGCCCACGAGCTTGACGTCCGCCCAGGCCAGACGTTTCGGCGCCGGCGCGGCCGTGGCGGGGATCAGCAGGCCGCTCGCGGACTTCCGCTCGCCGTTCTCGGGCAGCTGCACGACGAGCCGGTCTCCGGTCAGACGCAGATCCTCCGCCCGTCGACGGCGGCTTCTTCGCGCGCGGGCGACGGGGCTTCGCCGTCTTCGTCGACTTCGCGCCGTCCGGCGGGCGTCGTTCCGGGCATGGCATCCGAGTCTAGCGAGCGTCACTCGGTAGGATGCCCGGCGTTGAAGGCACGCACGGTCCTGGACGACGCGGTCAAGGTCCTGAAGGCCTCGCCTGCGATCGACCACTGGCAGCGTGGACGGGAGCGGATCGAGGCGGAGGACCTGCTCTGGCATGTCCTGGGCGAGGAGCCGGATCCGCGCGACGACATCACCGACCGAGCAGCGGCGGACGTTCGATCGACTGGTCGAGTCGCCGCGCCACCGGTGAGCCCATCCCGTTCATCAAGGGATACACGGAGTTCCGAGGCCTGGATCTGCTGGTGCGTCCGGGGGTCTTCGTCCCCCGGGACGCATCCGAGTTCCTCGCCGAGCAGGCGATGCGGCGCCTGCGCGGCCGGGCGCGGCCGGTCCATCTCGACCTGGCGACCGGAGCGGGGACGATCGCGCTGGCGGTGGCGAACGAGGTCCCCGGGCGGACGTGGTCGGGACCGACCTGTCCGCGGACGCCGTCAAGCTCGCTCGCGCGAACGCGAAGCGGCTGGGGCTGCGAGCCCGGTTCTTCACCGGCGACCTGTTCGACGGCCTCCCGCGGACGCTGCGGGGACCGTCGACGTCATCACGCTGCATCCGCCGTACGTGCCGATGCGCGAGCTCAAGGATCTGCCCGAGGAGATCCGCGACTGGGAGCCGGAGCACACGCTGACCGACCGGAGCCCCGACGGGCTCGGGCTGATCTCCCGGACGGCGCGCGAGGCGCCGGCGTGGCTCTCGCCCAACGGGTGGCTGCTGCTCGAGGTGAGCTCCGATCGGGTGCAGCACGTGAAAGGGCGTGCTCCGCGGCGAGGGGTTCCGCGACATCCGCAGCACGAAGGGTGGTCCGCTGCCGCTGACGAGGGTGATCGTGGCCGAGACGACCGCGTGACGGGAGCGGCGCCCTACGGCACGTGGCGCTCGCCGATCAGCGCCGAGATGGTGTCGGCCGGCGACGATCTCCCTGCTGCAGCCGCACCTCGCACGACGGCATCGTCGTACTGGCTGGAGGGACGCCCGGCCGAGGGAGGGCGATCCGTGCTGGTTCGCGCCGACGCCGTTCTCCGAGCCGGCGGACGTCACGCCGCCGGGGTTCAACGTCCGCACGACCGTGCACGAGTACGGCGGCGGCGCCTACCTGCTCCATGACGGCACGGCGTACTTCTCCAACTTCGCGGACCAGCGGCTCTACCGGCAGGAGCCCTGGCGGCGACCCGGTGCCGATCACGGCCGACTCCGGAGGCCGCGATCGGTACGCGGACGGACGTATCACGCCGGACGGCCGATGGCTGATCTGCGTGCGGGAGCGTCACCCCGAGCCCGACGATCCGTCCGGGGTCGTGAACGAGCTCGTCGCGCTCCCGCCCGACGGATCGTCGGAGCCGTCGTGATCCGGTCCGGCCGCGACTTCTACGCCACGCCGCGGATCGTCCCCGGACGGCTCGCGGCTCTGCTGGCTCGAGTGGGACCTGCCCGTGGATGCCGTGGGACGGGTGCGAGCTCTTCGTCGGCGACCTCGCCGGGGACGGGACCCTCGTGAGCGCCCGGCGGGTCGCCGGCCGGGCGGGCGAGGAGTCGATCTTCCAGCCCGCGTGGAGCCCGGCCGGCGACCTCCACTTCGCCTCGGACCGGACCGGCTGGTGGAACCTCTACCGCGAGCGCGACGGCGAGGTCCGGCGCGCTCCATCCCGCCGAGGCGGAGTTCGGGTGGCCGCAGTGGGTCTTCGGGATGACCGCCTACGGGTTCCTCGAGCGACGGACGGATCGCGCTGCCTGTGGGAGCGCGACGGCGTGCAGCACCTCGCGATCCTGGATCCCGGCTCCGGCGAGCTGATCGACCTGGACATCCCCCACACCGCGATGGCGCCCCGGCTCGACGTGGACGGGTGACCGGGTCGTCGTTCGTCGGCGGTGGTCCGGCGATCCCCGACGAGATCGTCCTCCTCGACGTCACCGCTCGGTCGATCGACGTGCTCGGCCCCTCGTCGTCGTCGTCGCTCGTTCGACGTCGACGAGGCCGCGATCTCGACCCCGCGGCAGATCGAGTTCCCGACCGATGGCGGGCTGACGGCGTTCGCGCACTTCTATCCGCCGCGCAACGCGCGACGCCGTCGGCCCCGAGGGTGAACGGCCGCCCGTTGATCGTGATGAGCCACGGCGGACCGACGGCCGAGGCCACGCCCCGGTGCTCCCTCGAGACCCAGTTCTGGACGAGCCGCGGATTCGCGATCGTCGACGTGAACTACGGGGGGAGCACGGGCTTCGGGCGGGCGTACCGGCAGCGGCTGCAGGGCGCGTGGGGGATCGTCGACACCGCCGACTGCATCAACGCGGCGGCATGGCTCGCCGCCGAAGGCGAGGTCGACGGCGACCGGCTCCTGATCACGGGAGGAAGCGCGGGCGGCTACACGACGCTCTGCGCGCTGACGATGCACGAGGGGTTCGCGGCCGGCGACGAGCTACTTCGGCCTCGCCGACCTCGAGTCGTTCGTGAGCGGGGGCACGCACAAGTTCGAGTCCGGGCTACCTCCGCTCGCTCGTGGGTCCCTACCCCGAGGAGGCCGAGCGCTACCGCGCCCGCTCGCCGATCCACGCCACGGACGGGATCTCGTGCCCGATGCTCCTGCTGCAGGGCGTCCGAGGACCGCGTCGTCCCGCCGCGGCAGGCGGAGATCATGGTCGAGGCGCTCCGGGAGAAGGGGCTTGCCGTACGCCTACGTCCTGTTCGAGGGGGAGCAGCACGGGTTCCGCAAGGCGGAGTCGATCCGGAGCCGCGCTGGAGGCGGAGCTGTCGTTCTATGCCCAGGTCTTGGGCTTCGAGCGTGACGACGTGCCGAGGCTCCTGATCGAGAACCTGTGACGAAGGGGTACGCGGGAAGCCGGCCTGCGGCCGGCTCCCCGCGCCGGAGAGGGGGCGCAGCCTCCACGGCGACGCCAGGCTCGCAGCCGGAGGTGAACGCCGCGTGACGAGACGATGAGCGGTGGCGGAACCTGCTGCGATCAGCCGCCGATCATCGACATCGATCGCTCGGGTTGCACGAAGTCCGGGTGGTTGATCCGGTGCCCGGACCACTTCGCCCACAGACCTCGCCTGATCAGGAGCGCGAGTTCGTCGTCGGAGGCGCCCCCGCGCATCGGCGCTCGCAGATCCGTCTCGCCCATGGCGAACAGGCAGTTCCGGAACATCCCCTCGGCCGTCAGCCGGAGTCGGTTGCAGGTGTCGCAGAACGGCTCCGTGACGGAGGCGATCACGCCGACCCGTCCCGGGGCTCCGTCGGCGAAGCGGAACGTCGTGGCCGGCTCGTTCGCGTGGCCCTCGGGGAGCAGGGGGTGCACGGCGTCGATCGCGGCGAGGATGCGAGCCGCCGGAACGACCTTCTCCCGCTCCCACGCGTGCTGCGCGTCGAGCGGCATGTACTCGATGAATCGCACCTCGTAGCCGGTCTCCCTGGACCAACGGGCGAAGTCCACGACCTCGTCGTCGTTCGTCCCCCCGATCACCACGCAGTTGATCTTGATCGGCGTGAGGCCGGCGGCCTCCGCGGCCCGCATCCCGGCGAGGACCTTCTCGAGGGCGTCGCGCCGGGTCATCTCCTCGAAGCGATGCCGCAGGAGCGAGTCGCAGGAGATCGTCGCTCGGTCGACGCCGGCTTCCGCGAGCGGTCCCGCCAGCCTGTCGAGCAGCACGCCGTTCGTGGTGAGGGAGATGTCGAGGTCGGGACCGACCTCGCGGAACATGCGGATCAGCACGGGGAGGTCGGCGCGCACGAGCGGCTCGCCGCCCGTGACCTTGAGGCTGCGGACGCCGAGCCGGACGAAGATGCCGAGCACCCGGGTGAGCTCCTCGAAGGTCAGGATCTCGTGCTTCGGGAGCCACGCCAGCCCTTCGGCCGGCATGCAGTACGTGCACCGGAAGTTGCAGCGGTCCGTGACGGAGATCCGCAGGTCGTCCGCGACCCGCCCGTAGGTGTCCACGAGCGGCCCGTCCAGCGGCATCGTCGCCTCGTGGGGAAGCCGGTCGGTCATAGGAGCCAGCCTACCGCCGCGTGCGGGTTGCGGTTCAGCTCTCGTTCGCGGGGGGCAGGCGCAGCAGCAGGGCGTGGATCGCGTCCTCGATCGAGTCGTCTCGCTTGCGATCGGCCAGTTGGCTGCCCACGGACAGGCCGAGCACGTACATCGCGAGGGGGGTGGCCTTCCGCTCGATCCGGTGGGCGACCTCGCGAGACGCGGTCAGGAGATGGTCTTTCTCGTGCGCGGACAGCGCGTCGAGCGAGAGCTCGGCGGCGAGCCGGTCGACCCATTCCATCTCGGTGCCTCCTCGTCGCTCGCGCGGGCGGGGCGATCCCGCGGGGAAGTCCCCCAATCCTAGGACGGGCGTCCCTCGACCCGTGGGAGCCGGGCAGTTCCGCGACGGCGCTAGGCTCCCCCCGTGGAACCGGGGACGACCCGCGCTGCCGTGCTGACCGTCTCGGACGGTGTCACCCAGGGCACGCGAGAGGATGCCTCCGGTGACGCGGCCGAGGCGTTGCTCCGCGCCGCGGGCTTCGACGTGTCGGAGCGCCGCGTCGTCGCCGACGAGCGGGCGGAGATCGAGCCCGCGCTCCGGGAGCTCGCGTCGACCAACGGGCTCGTGGTGACGACCGGCGGGACGGGGTTCGGCCCACGCGATGTGACGCCGGAGGCCACCCGAGCGGTCATCGAGCGCGAGGCGCCCGGGCTCGCGGAGCTGATGCGGGCCACGGGGCTGGCCCACACGCCGATGGCGGCGCTCTCCCGGGGTATCGCCGGCGCCGCCGGGGCCGCGTTGATCCTGAACCTTCCGGGCAGCCCTGAAGGGGTCCAGGAGTCGCTCGCGGCGGTGCTCCCGGTGGTCCCGCACGCCGTGGAGCTCCTCGGCGGCGCCACGGGGGCCCATCCGCGGATTCCCGACCAGCACGCGACGCCGCCCACCGCGATGGTCACATCGACGGAGGAAGCGACGTCCGGCCCGTGGGTCGACGCCAAGGCGGTGCGGGTGATCGGCTCGCCTCCCTGCGCGGTCGGGAACGCGATGACGATCGTGCCCGGCGGGGAGGTACGCGGCACGCTGGGCTGTGCGGAGTTCGACGCCGCCGCCGTCAGCGCGGCCGCCGAGATCCAGGCCGCGGGAGCACCCGAGATGCGCACGTTCCATCACCCCGAGGGGGACGTGGAGGTGTATCTCGAGCCGCACGGCGCGCCTCCACGGCTCGTCGTCGTCTCGGCCACCGACGTGGCGAGGGCCCTGCGGGTCGAGATGGAGCGTCAGGGACGACGGGTGATCGTGCTCGAGCCGAGGGCGGAACGGATCGCTCCCGACGACGGGCCGTCCGTTCGATCGCTCGAGGAGCTGACGCTCGGGGACGACGACGAAGTGGTGTTCACCGATCACGATGCTCCCGGGATCGCGGACATGCTGACCGCGCTGCTGCGCTCCCCCGTCCGGTTCATCGGCGTGATGGGTTCCCGCCGTCACGTCGCGCACTACGTGGAAGATCTGAAGGGCCGCGGGTTCGGAGACGACGATCTCCGCCGCATCCGGAGCCCGCTCGGCCTCGACCTCGGCGGGCGCCGGCCCGAGGAGATCGCCCTCGCCATCGCCGCGGGGCTCGTCGCGGCCGATCACGGCAGAGAAGGAGGGTGGCTGGACCGGTGACGTCGGAGACGACCGAGCACGTTCGGAAGAACCGCCAGCATTGGGAGAGCGAGGCGGCCGAGTACCAGGAGCGCAATCGCGCGCAGCTGAACCGCTGGGATCGGCTCGGCTGGGGGGTCTTCGATGCACTCGAGGACGAGATCCATGCGCTCGGGGAGGTCGATGGCGTCCGTGCGCTGGAGCTGGGCTGTGGTGCCTGCCAGTTCGGGATCAAGGTCGCGATGCGCGGCGCGGCGGTGACGGGGCTCGACTTCTCGATGGCCCAGCTGCGACATGCCCCGGAGCATTTCCAGGAGGCCGGTCTCCGATTCCCGATCGTGCAGGGCAACGGGGAACGGTTGCCGTTCCGCGACGCGTCGTTCGACCTCGTGTTCTGTGACCACGGGGTGATGGGGTTCGCCGATCCCCTTCTCACGGTCCCGGAGGTGGCTCGCGTGTTGCGCCCGGGCGGGCGGTTCGTCTTCAACGGCACGACGCCGTGGATCTGGGTCGCCTGGGGCGATCAGGAGGAAGAGCTCCCCACGACCCGGGAGATGCGCGCGGACTACTTCGAGATGCGGTCGATCGAATCCGCCGACCCGTCCTGGCGGACGACCGAGTTCCAATTGACCTACGGGGACTGGATCCGGTTGTTCCGAGCGAACGGGTTGATGATCGAGGACCTGATCGAGCTCCGGCCCGATCAGGACGCGACCACGACCTACGACGACTACGCACCCCTGGAGTGGGCCCGGGCGTTCCCCGCGGAGCACATCTGGAAGGTGCGGAAGGAGTGAGGCTCGCGCCGCCCGGCCGCCGGATGGCCGGGGCGGCGCTCGCCGCGCTGGTCGGGCTCGGCGCGGCGCTCGTCGCTCCCGAGCCCGCCGAACGCTCGGATGACCGGCCCAACGTGATCGTCGTCCTGACCGACGACCAGCGATGGGGCTCCTTCTCGGCGATGCCGTGGCTCGCGGCGCAGCTCGCCCGCACCGGGACGGGGTGGGCTTCGTTCCCGAACGCGTTCGCCAACACGCCGCTCTGCTGCCCGGCGCGAGCGAGCCTGCTGACGGGTCTGTTCGCCCGGCACACCGGCGTCCTCGACAACGACGACGGAGGGAGGTTCGACGCCTCGTCGACGCTCGCCACGTGGCTCCACGACGCGGGCTACCGGACGGGCCTCGTGGGCAAGTACCTGAACCGGTACCCGTTCGGGCGGCTCTCGTTCGTGCCACCGGGCTGGGACCGGTTCCTCGCGAAGCAGAACCAGACCGGTGCGACCGTGTATCGCGACTTCCACGCCGTCGACCAGGGATCGCCCGTCTTCGTCCGTCGCTACGCCACCGACTGGCTCGCGGAGCGAGCGGTCGGCTTCGTACGGAGCGCGCCCGCGTCCCAGCCGTTCTTCCTCCTGTTCGCGCCGAGCGCCCCGCACGCTCCGTGGATCCCGGCGGCCCGCCACGAGGGAACGTTCGCCGGCTCGGCGGTCCAGGAGCCACCGTCCGTGGTAGGGGCGCTGCGCGGCGCCCCGCCGTGGGTGCGCTCGTTGCCGGTCCCGAGCGCCGAGCAGCGCGCCGCCTGGCTCGAGGACCAGCGCCGGGCGGCCGAGACCCTGCGGGCGGTCGACGATGCGCTCCGCGCGATCGTGTCCGCGCTCGGCGATCGCCTCGACGACACCGTGATCTTCGTGCTGTCGGACAACGGCTACTCCTTCGGGGAGCACCGATGGGAGGGCAAGACGTGTCCGTACGAAGCGTGCGTCCGGGTTCCCCTCGCCGTGCATGCTCCCGGGCTGTTCCCCGGAGAGCGAGAGGAGCTGGTCTCGATGGTGGACCTGGCGCCGACGATCCTCGATCTGGCCGGCGTCCGATCGCCCGCGGCGACGGACGGGACGAGCTTCGCGGGGACGATCGGGGGAAACGACATGACGGGCGAGCCGGCCGAGGCGGTGTTCCTGGAGTGGGCGGGCGACCAGCGGATCCCCGCGTGGACGGCCGTCCGCACCACCGATTTCAAGCTGATCCGGTACGCGAACGGCTTCGAGGAGCTCTACGACCTGAGCGGGAGACGCTGGTCCGCCGACCCCTGGGAGACGATCAATCGGGCGACGGATCCTCACGCCACGGGGATCCTGGCGCGCCTGCGCGCCCTCCTAGGGCGCGTCCTGGGCCCCGGCTAGACTGGTTCGATGCGACCCGGGCCGATCATCCGACCTGTGCGCCGCGCACGCGTTCGTCAGCGTCGACAGACGTTCGGGGCACTGGTCGTTGTGTTGACGTCGATCCTCGCATGGCAGTTCTGGCCCTCCGCCGGTCAGGAGCGGGACCCGAACTCCCAGCCGGGCGGCAACCAGAACGGCGGCCAGTCCCCTTCGCCCGACCCCACCGATCCTGAGGCGCCGATCCAGCACGTGATCTTCCTCATCAAGGAGAACCGCTCGTTCGACCACTACTTCGGGTCCTACCCCGGGGCCGACGGGCGCGACCGAGGGCGGCACGATCGAGGACTGCAGCGCGACCACCTTCCAGGACGGCCCGACCGTTCGCCTGACGGAGGCGCCGCTCATCCTCCCGCACGACCTCGGCCACGCGTTCGCGCCCGGGCTGTACTCGATCAACGGCGGCAAGATGAACGGCTACAACTGCGTCCCGCTTGGCGAGGACATGATCGGGTACACCCAGCATTCACGGAAGACACTGCCGGCGTACTGGGCCTACGCCGATCGATTCGTGCTGGCGGATCACGTTCTTCACGTCGATGTTCGGGCCGACGTTCCCCGAGCACCTGTACACGGTCGCCGCGCAGTCCTACGGCATCGTCGACAACAAGACCACGACCAACGTCGAGGGCAACTACTGCGACGACGACACCGAGATCACGAAGCGGTTCCCGATCGAGGACCTCACGGATGCGGACGTCCAGGAGATCATGGCCCTGGAGCAGGACATCACCTCCGAGGTCCCCGACCAGCTCATCAGGATCGCCGCGTACTGGGAGTCGACCAGGACCTGCATCGACATCAAGACGCTTCCCGACCTGTTGGAGCGCAACGGGATCAGCTGGAAGTACTACGCGAACGCCGATTCGTGGATGAACGCGCTGCAGGCGGTCCGCCACGTGCGCTTCGGTCCGATGTGGGACAAGGTGCAGCCGCCCGAGACGTTCCTCCAGGACGTGCGGCGGGATGAGCTCCCGGCGGTCTCGTGGCTGATCCCGCCCGAGGGACATCCGAACGAGCACCCGGGATCGATGACGAACGTGTGCGCAGGCGAGAACTGGACGGTCGAGTACATCAACGCGGTGATGCGCAGCGACGCCTGGCCGACCACCGCGATCGTGATCGTCTGGGACGACTTCGGCGGGTTCTACGACCACGTGGTGCCGCCGCATTACGACGTCATGGGGCTCGGCCCACGGACGCCGGCGTTGATCATCTCGCCGTGGACGAAGGCGGGTGACAACCCGGACGGCGGGTCGATCGACTCCACCGTGTACGAGTTCTCCTCCGTCCTCCGGTTCATCGAGAACCTGCACGGCCTGAAGCCGATGACCGGCAGGGACCGGCAGGCGGACCCGCTCTCCGGAGCGTTCGACTTCGACCAGGAGCCCCGTCTCGACCCGCTGATCATCGAACCGCGGGACTGCCCGTCCTGATGTCGCGCGCCGGCCCGGCGCGCCGCGCGGCCCTGATCGCGATCGTCCCGCTCCTCGTGGCCGCGTCCGATCCCACCGGCGACGTGGCCGGATGCGGTGACACGCCCGGCGCCGGGGCACCGCCCGACCTCGTGGACGCACGCGGGGAGATCGTCGAGCTCGGCACCTCCGCTCGATGGACGCTCACGTTCGCGGAACCGCTGGTCGTGCCGGATGCGGTCGGGCGGCCGTTCCGGGTGGACATCGCGATCAGGGATCCGGACGTTCCGCCGCTCTCCTTCGCGTACTACAGGGACGTGAACCGGTTGGTGCGCGTCGATGCGACCGTCGCACACGAGACCGAGATCTCTCCTGCTCCCCGAACGCGGTGCGAACGTGTTCAATCCCCCGATCATCGAGGGCGCCACGATGACGATCCAGGTTCCCGGTCGGACGTTGAGCGCCGACGAGGATCTCACCGGGACGTCGCCGGGACTCGAGGCGCTCCGGTGGACCGTGATCGTGCGCGACGGTCGCGCCTGCGATGTCCTCGGCGAGGGGCGGCCGAAGAGCGGTTCGGCGTCGGGGACGGATGCGGCGGGCGAGGACGAACCCGCGGCTGATGCACGATCCGGTCTCTCGATGTGGTGGCTCGTCGCCGGCGCGGCCGTCGCGATCCTCGGGATCGCTGGCTACGTGGTGCGTCGCGCGCGGTAGGGGCGGAGCACCACGTCCCGCGGCCCGTCGAGGAAGTGCTGCCACGGCCGTGACACGCCGCGCGTGCCTCGACGGCGGACCTCGGCCACGCGATCCATGTCCACGACCTCGACCAGCAGCTCCTCGCCGCCGCCCGCCTCGAAGAGGACGCGGCCCTCGGGGTCGACGCCGACGCTCCGTCCCGGCCCGAACGTCGAGACCATGTTCGGGTTGAACACGAAGACCTGGTTCACGATCGCGTTCGCTCGCGCGAGGACCACTTCCTCCTCGCGATCGGGCGTCGTCGTCGCGGTCGGCTGCGCGATCAGCTCCGCGCCCTGGAACGCGAGCCCTCGAGCGACCTCCGGGAACCAGCCGTCGTAGCAGATCATCATGCCCGACGACGCCCTTGCCCGGGATCTCGAACACCGGCGCCGGTTCCGCACCGGGATCGGCGTCCTCGAACGGTCGCCACGGGAAGAGCTTCCGGTAGACGGCGGCGATCTCCCCGTCGGGCGAGAACGCGATCGCGGTGTTGTGGATCTTCTTCCCGCGCCGCTCGTTGATCGACCCGGCCACGATCCACCGCTTCGCTCGAGCGGCGATCTTGGCCACGCGGTCGGTCAGCGGCCCGGGGATCTCCTCGGCGACCCGCCGCTCCCAGTCTCCGGTGCCGCCCGACGTGAACCCGTCGACCGCCGTGAGGTAGAGCTCGGGGAAGATCATCAGATCGACGTCCGGGAACGCGCGGCGCGCCACGCGGACGTGATCCTCGAACTTGTCCAGCGTGGCCGCCGGGTCCCAGGCCACGGGCGCGACCTGGGCCGACAGCACGGTGAGGACGCGACTCACGCCTTCGGACCCTAGCAGCGGGTGTTCTTCATCGGGGGCTACGCTCGCGCTGGCGCGCTCGCTCCTTGAGCCCCCAGACCCGTGACTAGGTGTGTTGCGGCTGGAGCTCCGCGATCAGCTCGTCCACGCCTCGAGCGAGCTGCTCCCGCCACCAGGCCTTGCCGTCTTCGGGCAGGGTCGAGATGGGATCGTAGTAGTGGTACCGCCGGGTGAACGCCTCCGGGTCGTCGCTCTCGATGCCGGTCCGGTAGTTCTTCGTCCATCCGGAGATCCCGCGGACCCGGTCGTACTCGGCGACCTGATGCGCCCAGCGCTTCCCGACGAAGGGAACGTCCACGACCATCCGCGGTGTCGCGAAGCCGGGCAGGTAGCCCATGATCGCGTGCTGGAGGTCCTGCACCTCCCAGACAGCGGTCCGCCAGTGCTCGGCGTTCGGGATCATGTCGCAGATATAGAAGTAGTAGGGGAGGATCTTCGCGTGGTCCAGGAGCATGAAACAGAGCTCGAGGAGCTGCTGCGGCGTGGTGTTCACACCGCGGAGCAGCACTCCCTGGTTCCGGACATCGCGGAAGCCCGCGTCGAGGAACACCTTGGTCGCGCGACCCACCAACGGCGTCACCTGCTGCGCCGCGTTCACGTGGGTGTGGACGGCGATGTCCACGCCGCGTTCGTTGGCCCGTGAGGCCATCCGCTCCGCCGCGGCCTTCACCTCGTCCTGCAGGAAGTGCTGCGGGATCCCCATGAGGCCCTTCGTCGCGAGCCTGATGTCGCGGACGTTCTCGATGTCGAGCAGGCCCATCACGAACGTCTCCAATCGCTTGATCGGGACGTTGGCCATGTCACCGCCGGACACGACCACGTCGCGGACGCTCGGCGTGCGCCGGAGGTAGTCGAGCATCGCGTCCCAGCGGTCGTTCTGCTTGGCTTCGAACTTGTACTTGAGGACCTGCACCGTGTCGTTGCCGACGAGGTCCATCCGGGTGCAGTGACCGCAGTACTGGGGGCAGGTGGGGATCAGCTCCGCGAGCACCTTGGTCGGATAGCGATGGGTCAGACCCTCGACGGCCCACATGTCGGCTTCGTGGAGTGAGTCGCGCGAGGCGAACGGGTGCGAGGGGAACTCCTCGATCCCGGTCGCTCAACGCGGGGGCCATGTACAGCCGGACGGGGTCCGCCCGGAGATCGGTCTCATCCATCGTGTTGATCATCTGCGGCGGGAGGAGCATGGACATCGTCGCCCGCTCCTGCTGGTCGCGTTCGATGTCAGCGAGCAGCTCGTCGTCGAGGTGCTCGCCGAGGGCCGCCTTGAACTCCTTGAGGTTCTTCACGGTGTGCGCCCGCTGCCACTGGGCGGATTCCCACTGCTCCGTGGTGACGTCCCGGTACGCCGGGAGGCGGGTCCAGTCCGGTTCCGCGTACGGACGTTGCAGGGGATAGGTGAAGGGCTGGGTGGCCGCATGGGCGTGCGGATCGCGGTGTCCGGGGCGCCCCGAAGGGGGACTGAGGAATTCCACGCTCATCAGGTCCTCGCAGGCTCGTCGTTCTCGGGAGACCGCACAGGTTGTGCGGACTCGCCATCCTACCCGAAGGAAGTCCGGTGAAAGGGTCGGTTCACCGGACGATATCCGGTATCGAGCGTATCGGCTACCGCCGGCCGCCTCTGAAGCCGCCGCCACCGCGATTGTCCCGGCGTGGTCGGCGCTCGATCTGGATCTCGGGTGCCTTCTTGGGCAGCCGTGCCCGCATCGGCGCGTGGCCCGTGCGCTCGAAGCGGACCCAGATGTGGTCGGGCTTGCGGTCGCGCTCGGTCTCGCGCCATCCCGTGGCGACCAGGTGCTTCAGGCGGGCCGCGGCCGTCTTCCGGAGCTTGTCCGTGCCCGGGACGCGCACGTAGAGGCGCTCGTGGAGAACCTGTTTGTAGTCGGCCATCGGCTCGGAAGAGTAGCAGGCAGGGGTACCTGGGCGGCTCCTTCAGCGGCCCTCGGGGGCCGCCGATAGCTGGAGGGATGGACGTCTCGCAGGGCTCGTCCTCGGCCGCCGTGCCGGCGGTCGATCCCGGCGTGTCGAGCGCCGCGTCCCCGCACGCCCAGGTGTCGGACGCGCTCGCCAACGTGGGGCGGGAGCTCGGCGCCGATCGGGTCGCTCTGTTCGAGAACATCCGCGATCCCGACGGCCGCCTCTGGATGAACCTCATCTCTGAATGGAGGCGGAACGGTATCCGAGGCGTATTCGACGATCCCGAGCACGACGCTGCACCCGTACTCCCCCGACTTCATCCGGTGGATCGAGGTCCTGGGGGATCGATCGTGTCCTGAGCGCGTCCGTGACCGACCTCCCCGAGTCCGAGCGGCGGACCCTCGCGGCGGAGGGAACGGCGTCCTTCGTCGCGGTCCCCATCGCCGTCGACGACGGGTGGTGGGGGTTCCTCGAGCGTCGACGACTGCAACGGCGGTCGTTCCTGGGGGACCGGGGAGATCGAGCTCCTGCGCGTGTTGGCCGGATCGATCGCGGCCGACATCCAGCGGCAGCGCCAGCTGTCGATGGACGAGATCGTGGGCGATCGGTACCGCTCGATCGTCGAGCACATCCCCGCGGTGACCTACATCGACGCGCTCGACGACGCGGCGTCGACCGTCTACATGAGCCCGCAGGTGGAGCAGCTGCTCGGCTACGCGCCGGAGGAGTGGATCGGCGACCCGGATCTGTGGCTGCGGATCGTCCACCCGGACGATCGCCCGCGAGCGATCGCCGAGAACCAGCGTCACAACGAGACGGGCGAATCGTTCTCGCTCGACTACCGGATGTATCGCAAGGACGGGCGGATCGTCTGGATCCGCGACGAGGCGAGGATCGTCCGCGACGAGCGCGGCCTCCCCACGTTCTCGCTCGGCGTGATGTTCGACGTCACCGAGATGAAGCGCGGGGACGAGAAGGTCGCGTTCCTCACCTATCACGACGAGCTGACCGGACTCCCGACCCGCGCGATGTTCGAGGAGCTGCTCGACCTCTCCATCGCACGTGCGAAGCACCACGAGGACTCCGTGGCGGTGATCTGCGTGGACATCGACGACTTCCGCCTCGTGAACGACTCCCTCGGCCGGCTCGCCGGCGACGAGGTCCTCAACGTCGTGGCCGAACGGCTCCGCGAGGCGACCCGGGAGACCGACCTGGTCGCTCGCCGGTCCGGTGACACGTTCCTGCTCTTGCTGGCCGACCTCGAACGCGACGGCGACAACGTCGAAGCGGCCGTCGCCCGTGCGGAGTCGGCGGCGCAGCGGATCCTCGATGCCCTCACCGTTCCGTTCCGCGCGGGCGGCACCGAGCTCTACGTGTCCGCCTCGATCGGGATCAGCCTGTTCCCCCAGGACGGCGACGAGCCGGGCAGCCTTCTCCGGAACGCGGACGCGGCGATGCTGGAGTCCAAGAAGGGAGGACACGCGTACGTCGTGTCCAACCGGAGCGCCCTGGACTCCTCCGCCAAGCTCCGGTTCGTGACGCGGCTGCGCAAGGCCGTGGAGAGCCAGCGATGGACGCTTTACTACCAACCCGTCCTCGACCTGGCGACCGGCCGCATGCGCGGGGTGGAGGCGCTGATCCGCTGGATCGAGGCCGACGGCACGATGGTGCCGCCGGGCGACTTCATCCCGGTGGCGGAGGAGCTCGGGTTGATCGAAGCGATCGGCGATTGGGTCGTGCGCGAGCTCGTCTACCAGGCGCAGGCCTGGCGGGAGCTGGAGATGGATCTCTCGATCAGCTTCAACCTGTCGCCACGCCAGTTCTGGCAGCCAGATCTCGCGAGCGGGATCCTCGACCGGATCCGCGAAGGTGGCATCGATCCCGCGAAGGTCATCGTGGAGATCACGGAGTCCTCGGCGATGACCGACCCGGACCGTGCCCAGACCATCCTCGAGGCCCTCCACGACGGCGGCCTCCGGATCGCGATCGACGATTTCGGGACCGGGTACTCCTCGCTCGCCCGGATCCGGGACATGCCGGTCGACGTGCTCAAGATCGATCGGTCGTTCGTCAGCGGCGTGGACGTCGATCCTCAGAACCAGAGCATCGTCAGCGCCTTCATCGAGCTGGCACGAGGGCTCGGCGTCACCACCCTGGCCGAAGGGATCGAGACGGAGGGGGAGCTCGCGTTCGTTCGGGACCGCGGCTGCGTGATGGGACAGGGCTTCTACTTCTCGAAGGCGGTGCCGCCGGAGGAGATCATCGCGATGTCCTTCGGCGGTCTGCGCGTCGCGAGCGGAGCGAGCTGATCAGACGTCAGTCTCGGCCGAGCGCGTTCCGCACCGCCCCCACGATCGCGTCGGCGTCGATCCCCGCCCAGGCCCGGAGCTCTTCGGGCGCGCCCGACCCGGGCATGTCCGTCACGGCGAGCTTGATCACCCGCCCGGTGAGCGTCCCTCCCGCGGCGAGCGCGTCGAGCACCGCGTCGCCCAGGCCGCCCTCGATCCTGTGGTCCTCGACCACGACGAGCAGCCCGGTCGCGGTTGCGGCGCTCCGGAGCGACCCCGCGTCGATCGGCTTCACGCTGTAGCAATCGAGCACGCGGGCCTCGATCCCGTCGGCCGCCAGGCGGTCGGCGGCCTTCAACGACTCGTGCACCGTGACGCCCGCACCGATGAGCGTCACGTCGTCGCCCTCGCGGAGGGTCTTCGACCCGCCGATCGGGAAGTCCTCGTCCGGCCCGTACAGGATCGGCGTGGACTCCCTCGTCGTGCGGAGGTAGGAGATGCCGTGGATGTCGGCCATCGACGTCACGAGCCGGACCGTGGCGTTGCCGTCCGAGGGATACAGGACGGTCGTCCCGTGGATCGCGCGGAGGGCGGCGAGGTCTTCGAGCGCCATCTGCGAGGGGCCGTCCTCGCCGATCGACACCCCCGCGTGCGATCCGCACAGGCGGAGATCCGCCCGCCCGATCGCCGCCATCCGGATCTGGTCGTAGGCCCGTGTGAAGAACGCCCCGAACGTCGCGGAGAAGGCGGTCGCGCCGAGCGCGTGCAGGCCCGTCTGCGTGCCGACCAAGGTCTGTTCGGCGATGTACATCTGGAAGAAGCGATCGGGAGCGACGGCCTCGGCGTCCTCCGTGTAGGTGGAGTTCCCGACCTCGCCGTCCAGGACGACGAGGTCATCCCGCTCGCCGGCGATCCACCGCAGGGTCTCTCCGAAGGCTTTGCGGGTGGCGATCGGCTCGGCGTAGGTGGGGGCGGGGGCGCCCGCCGGCGCGCCCGCACCCGTCGGCATCCACGGTTCGGGCTTCTGCGGCGTGATCGTGAGCGAGCGCACGCCTCCCAGCTCTTCGATCGCTCGGGTGGCCAGATCCTCCGGGAAGGACTTCCCGTGCCAACCGTCCTGGTTCGCCACCTCGGAGACGCCGTGCCCCTTCTCGGTCCGCGCCACGATCATCGTCGGTCGATCGGCCTCTGCCGCCGAGCGGTACGCGGCGTCGATCGCCGTCACGTCGTGTCCGTCGATCGAGAGCGCGTGCCACCCGTACGCCTGGGCGCGGGCGACGAAGACGTCCGCATCCCAGCCGTGCATCGTTGGGCCGCGCTGGCCGAGCCGGTTCAGATCGAGCACGCACGCGAGGTTCGAGACGCGGTGGTGCGCCGCGGCCTCCACCGCCTCCCAGACCGATCCCTCGGCGGCCTCGGAGTCCCCGACCAGGACCCAGACCCGCGCGGGGCTCTCGTGCAGACGCATCCCGAGCGCCATCCCCAGCCCGATCGCCGGGCCTTGGCCGAGCGATCCGGTGGCGGCCTCGACCCACGGCAGCTCGGGGACCGGGGCGGGGTGTCCCTGGATCGGAGATCCGAGCCGCCGCAGGGAGAGGAGCATCTCGTCGTCGATCGCGCCGATCGCCTTCAGCACGGCGTAGAGCAGCGGCGCGGCATGACCCTTCGACAGCACGAAGCGGTCGTTCGCGGGGCCGTGCGGGTCGGTCAGGTCGGTCCGCAGGTGATCGGCGAACAGGACCGCGGCCAGGTGCGCCGCGGACATCGACGAGGTGGGGTGACCGGACCCGGCCGCGGTCGTGGATCGGATGCTGTCGACGGCCAGCTGGGCGGCGAGCTCGTTCCAGAGTCCCGCGCGATCGTCCGTCCCGGTCGTGTCGCCCATGCCGTGCATCTCCTCCCTCTCGGCGTTCCCGATCCGTGCTCGAGGAGCGCGGCGCCGAGAGACTACCGGCACGGCTCGGGGGGTCGCCGCGGGCGGTACTCTCGATGGAGGAGGTGCTCCACCACGATGATCACGTTCCGCGACCTGGGTGTATCCGAGGCGGTCGTGCGCGCGCTCGAGGCCCGCGGGATCGAGTCGCCGTTCCCGATCCAGGTGATGGTGATCGAGGACGCCACGTCGGGCAGAGACACGCTCGCGAGATCGAAGACGGGCTCCGGCAAGACCCTCGGATTCGCGATCCCGATCGTCGACCAGATCGATCCCGACGTGAAGCGCCGCCCCGCCGCCCTCGTGCTGACGCCCACCCGTGAGCTCGCCCAGCAGGTCAGCGACGAGTTCGAGGACATCGCCCGGGCGCGGAAGCTCCGGGTCATGGCCGTCTACGGCGGCACGAGGGTCCGCGAACAGTCCAAAGGGGTGACCTCCGCGCACATCCTGATCGCCACCCCGGGACGGCTGGACGACCTCGTGGAGCGCGGTCTCGTCGCGCTCGACGGCGTGAAGATCTTCGTCCTCGATGAGGCCGATCGCATGCTGGACATGGGGTTCCAGCCGCAGGTCGACCGGATCGTGCGCCACCTGCCGAAGGATCGGCAGACGATGTTCTTCTCGGCGACCCTCGACGGCGCGATCGGCAGGATCGCCGAGGTGTACACGCGGAACCCGATGCGCCACGAGGTCGGCTCCATCGAGATGCGCTTCGTGGAGGAGGCCGACCACCGGTTCATCCCGGTGGCGCCGCAGGACAAGCTATCCACCCTGGCTCGGCTCGCCTCGGAGGCGTCGGGCTCGACCCTCGTGTTCGTGAACACGAAGCGCGCCGTCGACCACCTGGCCCGGCAGCTCCGCGCCGAAGGCGTCACGGTCGTCGCGATGCACGGCGACATGACCCAGCAGGCTCGCGAGCGTGCCCTCAGCCGGTTCGAGGACGGACACGTCGGGATCCTGGTCGCGACGGACGTGGCCGCCCGAGGTCTCGATCTCGAGCGGATCACCCTCGTCGTGAACTACGACCCGCCGAAAGACGACAAGGGCTACGTCCACCGGGTGGGACGCACGGCCCGGGCGGGGAGGTCGGGGACGAGCATCACGTTCGTCACGCCGGAGCAGCTCGGCGACGTGAGTCGGATGGCAGCTCGGCTCGACCTCCACGCGGAGTTCGAGCAGGAGGGGATGAAGGTGTCGCCTCCGCGCGTCGTGTTCAGCGGCGGCGCACGGGGGAAGCGGAGTGGGCTCCGGCCGCGTCGTCGGCGCTGAGCGCCTGCGACGCTCCCACGGTCATCCCGCGGCGCCGCCTTCCACGATGTGGAGCCCGGCGCGCCGGTGGATCGCGAGGATCTCGTCGGCCGGCACGGGCCGGGAGAAGAGATAGCCCTGCCCCAGCTCGCAGCCACGCTCCGTGAGCGCGTGCCACTCAGCCTCCGTCTCGATCCCTTCGGCGAGGGGCGTCATCCCGAGGTTGGAGGCCAACGCGATCATGGCCGAGACCATGCTCGCGTTCTGCTCGTCGCGATCGAGCTCACGCACGAACGAGCGGTCGATCTTCAGGATGTCGACCGGCATGTAGCGGAGCCGGGCGAGCGAGGAATAGCCGGTCCCGAAGTCGTCGATCGCGAGCTGGAGCCCGCGAGCGTGGAGCTCGTGGAGGATGCCGAGCGTGCGGTCGGGGTTCGTCATCGCGGTCGACTCGGTGATCTCCACCGTCACCCGGCTCGGATCCATCCCCGATCGGAGGATCGGGTCGACGATCAGGTCCACGATGTCTGCCTGCCAGAGCTGCCGGGGGGACAGGTTGAACGAGACGTCCAGATCCAGGCCCTGGTCCCGCCACATCCGACCCTGCCGGCAGACTTCGTCGATCACCCAGGCGCCGATCGCCTCGATCAGTCCCATCTCCTCCGCGAGCGGGATGAAGTCGCCGGGCGGCACGAGGCCGCCGTTCGGTTCGGGCCACCGGATCAACGCCTCGACGCCGTTCATCTCGGCCGTGCGCAGGTCGATCAGCGGTTGGTAGTGCAGCATCCATTGTTCCTGCTCCACGGCCCGCCGCAGCCGCGTCGACAATGACAGCCGTACGATCGAGTCGGCGTCGTCCTTCGCGTGCAGGACGTACCCGCCGGGTCCTGACCGCTTCGAGCGGAACATCGCCGTCTCCGCGTTCTTCAGCAGCGTCGGCGCGTCGATCGCGTCTTCCGGGAACGCACTGATCCCCAGGCTCGCCGTCACGTAGAGCTCGGTATCGCCCACGGTGAACGGGGTGCGAAGCGCTTCCTGGATCCGCAGCGCCACCGACTCGGCGGAGACGGAGACCGTCTCGTGGCCCCCGTGGCCGGAGGACGCACGATCGAGGTCGGAGAGCAGGAGCAGGAACTCGTCCCCACCCGGTCGCGCCACGAGGTCGGTCTCTCGTGTCGCGTCGCTGAGCCGTTGCGCGAACTGCACGAGGATCGTGTCTCCCGCCTCGTGTCCGAGGGAGTCGTTCACGAGCTTGAAGTCGTCGAGGTCCACCGTCACGACGACGACGCCGAGCTCGTGGCGCTTCGCTCGCGCGAGCGCCAGCCCGAGCAGCTCGTCGAACATCGTGCGGTTCGGCAGTCCAGTGAGCTTGTCGTGGTACGCGAGGAACGCGATCCGCTCCTCCGCGATCTTGCGCTCGGTGATGTCGAGCATCACGCCCTGGATGTGCTGGGGGCGGCCCTGCTCGTCGGTGAGCACGATCGCGCTGTCACGGAACCACACGGTCCTGCCGTCGTGCGCGAGGAGGCGGTACTCGAAGACGAAGGGCTCGCCGGACTCCCGCCCGCGCAGGTACGTGGCCACCGCGTTCTCTCGATCGTCGGGGTGCAACTTGCGCTCCCACAGCTGCGGGTCGTCGATGTACTCCTGCGCGGTGTAGCCGAGGATCGCCTGGATCTGTGGGCTCACGTACGTCGTCGACATCTCGTCGTCGGCCGCGTCGACGTAGACGATCGCCGGGATCTGCTCCACCAGGGCGCCGTACTTCGTCTTGGCTTGGTGCAGCTCGGCTTGCGCCTCGATCAGCTCGGTGACGTCGAGCATCAGCCCGAGCCAGTGGAGCGGTGCTCCGGACTCGTCGTGGATCAGCACCGCGTCGTCGCGGACCCAGAGGATCTTCCCGTCGGGGTGGACGACGCGGAACTCCATGCGGAACGGGTCACCTGTGACCGCGGAGCGCTCGTTCTCCGCCATCACCGCGGCGAGGTCGTCGGGGTGGATCGTGTCGGTCCACGCGAACGGCCTGCTCAGGAACTCCTCGCGGGGGATCCCCAGGAGATCGTGGACGCTCGGGCTCACGTCGATCATGGGCTGGTTCTGGTCGACGGCGTCGACGTAGAGCACGGCCGGCAGCCGGTCGATGATCCCGCGATAGCGGAGCTCGAGCTCCCGGATGCGGTCGGCGCTCCCCACAGCGGGCGGCTCGAAGAAGCCGTCGGTGGTCCTCGGTGGGTCCACGGCGGAGTCCTCGATCTCAGTCGTCATGGGTCGGCACAGTGGCCGCGGGAGGGCGGCCTGCTCCTCACGGAACCATCGGCTCGGTCAGGAGGGGACTTGACCGGCCGCTCAGCCCCTCACGGGGCCGGACCGGCTCAGCAGCCGTTCTCGTCCGGGAGCAGGGGGCGGAACAGGATCGAGTACCGGTCGCCGGCGTCGGTCCACGGGGTGAGCTGGTTCGCGGCCGTCGCCGACTCGCGGACGGTGTCCCAATCCTCGCCTTCGACGACCCTGCAGCGCATCCCGCCGGGCGGGATCGGCTCGCCGAGGTCCGCGAGCCGGGCGCTGAGCGGCCAGGGCATCGGATCCTGCTTCAGGTCGTCGACGCCGCGGTGGTCTCCGATGAACAGGCGAGCCGCGGAGGCCTCGTACGTGCCCTCGGGCCCCAGCGACCCCTCGGGCAGCCACTCGGTCGGACCCGTCAGCGTGGCGACCAGGTCCTGGAGGCTGAGGCGCGCCTGGTACTCGTCCTCGGGCATCCCGTCGGGGCGCTCGGTCAGCTCGCTGAGCGCGTAGACACGGATCGTCCGGTCCACGCCCCCGGCCGAGACGGTGATCACCGTCGTCGATGCGTCGGCGATGGCCATGAAGCCGAGATCGTTCATGTCGGTCGGGATGTTCCGGGTCACGGCGATCGCCTGCTCGAGGATGGCCTGGATCCCCGCTTCGTCCACCTGCCGGCTGGAGATGGCAGGGAGCGCGGGTCCGGGATAGATCTCGATCTGTGCTCCGGGGACGATGAGGGTGCCGTCGCCGTAGAGCGAGTAGAACGCGAAGTTCGTGTAGGTCCATTCGACGGGGACGAAGCCCCCCTCGTACGAGATCCGGACGAGCGCCTCGTCGGGGGCGGTGGAGTGGTCGATGCCGCCGACTCCCGGATCGACCGGCGAGTCGGCACAGGCGGCGAGCGTGAGCAGGAGCGCGAGTGCTGCAGGGAGCCGAACCTTCATCAGAGCCTCCGTGTCGGCGGTTCGGACTTGGACGCCGTTCGTCCGAGCGTGGTTCCCGTGGACGTCAGGCGTTCCGAGCGGCCTTGGCCTCGAGGCCTCGGATCAGCAGATCGAGGCCGAACTCGAACTGCTCGTCGGCATCGCACTCGGCGAAGTACGGCGAGACCGCAACGAGCGCCTCGAACTCGTCCGGGAGGCCCGACACGAGCTCCGCGTGGGCCTTGAGGTGCGCCTCGTCGGACCCGCCCGCGATCGAGCCGAGCTCCATCATCACGAACCCCTGGATGTAGCCGCCGAACGCGTGGAACGCCTGCGCGGTGTCACGATCGGAGAGTCCTGCGCCGCGGAGGAGCCGGAGCGCGAACTCCATCGGGCGCATCGAGTCGACCGTGCGGACCGGGCCTCGCTGCTCGGCGAACAGACGCATCACGGCGGGATGCGACTGGAGGAGGCGACGCCACGCGCGGGCTCCTCGCCTGCAGTTCTCCGCCCAGTCCTCCACGGCATCGGGGAATTCGAACCCCGCCATGACGTGCTCACAGATCCCATCGAGGAGGTCTTCCTTGTCCTCGACGTGGTGGTACAACGACATCGCTTCGACGCCGACCTCGCGGGCGACCCTCCGCATCGAGACGGCGTCGAGGCCTTCTTCGTCCATGACCCGGAGAGCGGCTTCGATCACACGATCCCGGGTGAGGGGCTCCCTGCTCCGCACCTCGTTCACTTTCATGTCGTATCCCGTTCTTTTCTCGTCTTGGCTCGCACCGTAGGTTCGGGGTTGACAGGCTTACGTCGTACGCCTAGTGTCCGTACATCGTAAGCGTACGACGTACGTTCCGCAAGATGCACGGAGGGGGAGCTGACATGAAGGTCAACCCGGAAACGTTCGCTCGGGCCAGCAGCCGTCACCCATGGCGAACGGTCGTGGCTTGGGTCGTGGTGCTGGGAGGTGCGATCGGTCTCGTCGCCGGCGGGCTGTTCGGCGACGCACTGACCAACGCGATCGACTTCACCAACGAGCCAGAAGCCAAGGAGGCCGCCCGCCTCGTCGAGGAACGGCTCCGGGGTGAGGAGCCCGACTCGGAGCTGATCCTCGTGATCTCGGAGGACACGACGGTCGAGGATCCGACCTTCTCCGAGTACGTCGCCGCCCTGCAAGAAGAGGTAGAGGCGCTCGGTCCCGACGTGGTGACGGATGTCGGGAGTTTCCTCACCGAGGACGGCCCGGTGTCGGAGAACGGTCACGCGGTCTTGCTGCCGGTCCTCATGACGAGCACGGACGAGGACGTCCTCAGCGATGACGCCAAGCTGCTCGACGAAGCCGTCACCTCCGTCGACCGTCCGGAGGGCTTCGAGACCCACGTGGCGGGTCCGGCCACGCTGTTCAACCAGTTCAACGAGATCATCGAGGAAGACATCGCGAAGGGCGAGGGCATCGGTTCGATCGTGGCGTTGATCGTGCTGCTCGTCGTCCTCGGCGCGGTGGTCGCCGGCCTCATCCCGCTCGTCTTGGCGGCCTTCTCGATCGTGATCGCGATGGGAGCGACAGCGCTCGCGGGCCTCGTGGTCGACTTCTCGTTCTTCGTGCAGAACATGATCACGATGATCGGGCTGGCCGTCGGGATCGACTACTCCCTCTTCATCGTGGCCCGGTACCGGGAGGAACGGCTCCACGGGCGCGACAAGCTCGAGGCGATCGGCCGTGCCGGTGCGACGGCGAACCGCGCCGTGTTCTTCAGCGGGATGACCGTGGTCCTCGCGTTGCTCGGATTGTTGATCGTTCCGAACACGATCTTCCGGAGCCTGGCGAGCGGTGCGATCTTCGTGGTCCTGATCGCCGTGGCCGCTTCGATGACCCTGCTGCCGGCGATCCTGTCGCTGCTGGGAGACCGCGTGAACAAGCTGCGCGTCCGGAAGAACGCCGGTCGGGTCGAGGCCGGGACGGGGTTCTGGGACCGTGCCACCCGCCGGGTGATGAGCCGACCGGTCGTCAGCCTCCTCTTGGGGGCAGGCCTCCTCGTCATCCTCGCGATCCCCTACTTCAGCATCCACACGGGGACGTCCGGGGTGAGCACGTTGCCGGACGACATCGAGGGGAAGCGGGCGTTCTTGCTCCTCGAGGAGCACTTCGCCGGGGGTCTCTCCGAGCCGGCGCAGATCGTGATCGACGGCGACATCGACGACCCCGCCGTGCAGAGCGGGATCGACGAGCTCACCGCATCCGTCGCGAGCGTAGAGGCGTTCGCTGCTCCCAATCCGCTCGAGGTGAACGAAGCCGGCGACCTCGCCGTGCTCTCCATCCCGTTCCGGGGGGACATCTACGAGGACGCGTCGGTCCAGGCGATCCGAGATCTCCGGGAGGAGTACGTCCCGGAGGCCTTCGCCGACGCGGATGCTCGCGTCCTGGTGGGCGGGGAAACGGCGTTCAACGTCGACTTCTTCAACCAGTCCGACACCTACATGCCGATCGTGTTCGCGTTCGTGCTGGGTCTGTCGTTCCTGCTCTTGACCGTGGTGTTCCGATCCGTGGTGCTGCCCGTGAAGGCGATCCTCATGAACCTGCTGTCCGTGGGCGCCGCCTACGGCATGGTCGTGATGTTCTTCCAGCAAGGCGTGGGACCCGAGTTCGTGAAGGACATCGCCTCTGCGCTGAACTTCATCCAGGTCGAATCGATCGAGGCGTGGATCCCGCTGTTCCTGTTCTCCGTCCTGTTCGGCCTGTCGATGGACTACCACGTGTTCCTGCTGACCCGGATCCGCGAGCACTACGACCGCACGGGGGACAACACCGGCTCGGTGGCGTACGGCCTGCGCACCACGGCGGGCATCATCACCGGCGCGGCGCTGATCATGGTGGCCGTGTTCGGCGGGTTCGCCGCCGGCCGTCTGTCACCCCTGCAGCAGATGGGCTTCGGCCTGGCGGTCGCGGTCTTCCTCGACGCCACGATCGTGAGGACGGTCTTGGTGCCGTCCGCGATGAAGCTGCTCGGTCGGGCCAACTGGTACCTCCCCAAGTGGCTCGAGTGGCTGCCCAAGCTGGATGTCGAGGGACACGAGGCCGCGGAACACCGCGTGGAGATCCCCGACACGCCGGCCGAGCTCGTCGAGGCCGGCGAGCCTCGGAGGCCCGACCTGGGGTAGCGGAAGCGAGACGTCAGTCCGGGAGCCGGGAGCGGAGCTTCTCGCTCCCGAGCTCCCGGAGGGCGTCGCGCGCGATCCATCGCGCGGACGCTGTCCCCAGGAGGAGGGTCGCCTCCGCCTCCTCCATCGCCGCGGCGAGCAGGGCCCGGTTCCGCTTCCCGATCTGCCGGAGGGCCCACGACACGCCCTTCTTCACCTCGTTCCTCTCGTCGGTCGCGGCCCGACGGATCAGGGGCAGGTAGCCGAGGAACTCCCGATCCGGCGCGTCCTTCGCCCACACGGCCCGTCGCGCGATCATCGAGAACGCGCAGCGCTTCACGAACCCTTCTGGTCGGCGCGCCCACGCGCGGATCGTCCGCGGGCTGCCCTGCGTTCGGCCGAAGACATCGGCCGCGAAGTCGCAGACGTCCCACGACGAGATATCGACCACCCAGGCCTCCATCTCCTCGACCGTGAGCGCTCCCGGGTCCGCGACGAGGGTCGCGAGGATCCGAGCCTCGTGGATGCCGCTCCGCCAGAGCTGCGACGCCAACGTCTGATCGGTTCCGCACCGCTTCCCCACCGCGCGGATGTCCGGAACGCTCACGCCGAGGGCCCGAGAGACGTCGATCCCGACGCGCGCCATCCCCGGCTTCCGGGACGGGTCCGCTCGGCGTCGCAGTTCCCCGATCGCCGCCTGGGCATCCATCCGCCAACCCTACGGTGGCGCGAGATAGGGTTCGCTCCTATGGGAGCGGAGCACGATGCGGTTCGAGCCCGCCTCGGACGCGTCGGCGTGTGGACGTTCGCGTTCGACGCGCTGCCTGCCGCCATCGTTCGAGAGGCGGTCGCCGACATCGAGCGGCTGGGATACCCCGCGCTCTGGGTGCCGGAGGGAGGCACCTCCCGGGAGGTCTTCGCGCACCTCTCGCTCCTCCTGTCGGCGACCGAGCGGATCACGGTCTGTTCGGGCATCGCGAACGTCACCGCTCGGCATCCGGAGGCCATGGCGGGCGGGGCGAGGACGCTCGCCGATGCATTCGGCGACCGCTTGGTCCTCGGGATCGGGGTCGGGCATCAGTACACGGCCGGTCGTCGCAACCAGGACTGGACCGACCCCGTGGGACGGATGGGGTCCTACCTCGAGGTCATGGACACGGCGCAGATGGGACCCGAGCCGGAGGTGCCCGTACGCCGGCTGCTCGCCGCGCTGGGACCGAGGATGCTCCGGGTCGCGGCGGAGCGAGCCCTCGGCGCGCACACCTACCTGGTCCCCGTCGAGCACACCGCCCGGGCACGGGAAACCCTCGGCCCCGAGCCGGTCCTCGCCGTCGAACAGACCGCCATCGTCTCGGACGATCCATCGGTGGCCCGCAGGATCGCCCGACCGTGGGTGGCTCACTACCTCGAGCTTCCGAACTACGCGAACAACTGGCGCCGGCTCGGATACGGGGATGACCTCGGCGACGGTGGAAGCGATCGATTCATCGACGCCGCGTTCGCCTGGGGCGACGTGTCCTCGATCGCCCGGCGCGTCCGCGAGCATCTGGACGCGGGTGCCGATCACGTCTGCGTCCAGGTGATCTCCGGACGTGACGATGACGTCAGCCTCCCAGCCCTGCGTGCGCTCGCCGGCGCCCTGCTCTGAGACCGTCGCGGTGCTGAGGAACCTGCTGGCGCGTCGGCCCCGGGCCATCTGGTACGCGCTCGCCGATGCCGCCGCGCTGGTCGTCTTCGTGCTGATCGGGCTCCGCGGTCATCGTGTGAGCACGATCGAGGGGTTCCTCAGGACCGCGGTCCCGCTGCTCGCGGCCTGGTTCCTGGTCGCCTGGCTGGCGCACGCCTACCGGAGACCGGGATGGCGGAGCCTCCTCCGGACCTGGATCGTGGCGGTCCCCGTCGGGCTGCTCGTGCGAACGCTGATCGTCGGGTCGCCGAACGGCGTGAGGATCCTCGTGTTCATCGCTGTGGGGCTCGCCTTCACCCTGGTGTTCCTGGTCATCGGGCGTCTGCTCGCGCGACTCCTGCAGCGGGCGCGATGACTCTCGCCGCGGGACCTAGTAGCGGTCGTCGTGGGACGGGAGATCCCGCGGGGGGTCCGATCGGCGTGTGGACCACGTCCGGACCTGCGTGTCGCCAGCCGATCCCGTCCCGCTCCCAGCGCCGGAGCTGGCCCTTGAACGAGTACCAGGCGATGGCGACCAGCGCCGCCACCGCGAGCAGGATCGTCAGGACGAGGAACGCCGCCGCCTTGATGACGGCGCCCAGGACGCCGAACGCAGCGGCCAGGAGGACGAGGACCAGGATGACCCATGCCATACGGTCATCGTACGAGCCCTTCGGAGAAACGTTCGATCCTGCCCGCGAGGGCGGCGGGATGCTGCAGCGGGAGGTCGTGGATGCCGTCGAGCCAGCTGACCCGGATCGGTGCGCCGGATCGGCGGGCCCGCTCCGCGAAACCGCGCTTGTGCGCCTCCGCCTCCGCGTCCGCATCCGAATGGCCGCTTCCACGAGCGAGGACGGCCAACGTGGGGACGGAGAGGCGAGCGAGCGCCTCGTCGGGATGGTGCAGCCAGATCGCTCGGAGGATCCGGAAATGGTTCGCCCTCGAGAGGTGCGGCCGGATGCGACCCAGGCGATCGACCCGCATCACGGACAGGACGATGTCTTCGATCTGGGGCGTGATCTCGACCTCGTCCCCGAGGAACGTCCGGATCGAGGCGCGGAACTCCTCGACCGGCATGCCGGCGAGCCGCGGTGGCGCCAGCACCTCCTTCACGGTGGCCCAATCCATCGCGTCGCGGAGGCCGCCGAGACCGCCGTCGACGAGGACCGCGCCCGCGATCGACCGCGGATGACGGGCGGCGAGTTCGAGCGCCACGCTCGCACCCCACGAATGACCGACCATCAGCGTTCTGCGGAGCCGGGTCGCGCGGAGGACGGCGAGCGAGTCGGCGATGACCGTGTCGAACCCGTAGCCGCTCGCCGGCTTGGCCGACCGTCCGTGGCCACGGGCGTCGAACGTGACCACCCGGAACGTGCGTGTGAGGCGCGGCAGCATCAGGTCCCAGATCCGCTGCGACGAGGCGAGCCCGTGGTGCAGGAGGAGCCCGGGTGCCGATGCGGAGGGACCCTCATGCACCCGCACGGCGAGCCGAACGTCGCCGTCGCCCGGCACGTCTCGCTCCTTCATGCTCGTCTCCTCACGCGTCGCTCCGGCATACTCGGACGCGCATGGTAGAGGAGTTCCGCTCTCCACTCGCGCACGATGCCTTGGCCGGCCGGATCGCCATCGTGACCGGCGGCGGCACGGGGATCGGTCGCGCCACGGCCCTTCAGCTCGCCGCGACGGGCGCGCGGGTAGCGATCTGCGGCCGGCGACCGGAGCCGCTGGAGGCTGTGCGCGACGAGGTGGAGGCTGCCGACCGAGAGGTCTTCGCGATGCCGTGCGACGTCCGGGAGCCCGAGCAGGTCGAGGCCTTCCTCGATGCCGTAGCGGAGCGGCTCGGGCCGGTCGACGTCCTCGTGAACAACGCCGGCGGCCAGTTCGCCGCACCGCTGGAACAGATCGGGCTGAAGGGGATGCGGGCAGTCCATCGGCTGAACGTCGACGCGCCCTGGTACGTGACGAACCGGGTGGCGGAGCGATGGATGATCCCGAACCGCCGTGGGTTCGTGTGCTTCATCGGCTTCAGCCCTCGGCGCGGGGTGCCGCTCATGGCGCATTCCTCGGCAGCGCGTGCCGCGCTCGAGAACATGGCGTCGACGATCGCGATCGAATGGTCGAAGTACGGGATCCGCGCCGTGTGCGTCGCGGCCGGGCTGATCCAGACCGAGGGGATGCTGCAGTACGGCGGGCAGGAGCTCGTCGACGAGTACGCGAAGACCGTGCCGATGGGCCGTGCCGGGCGGTCGGAGGAGGTGGCCGCGACGATCGCGTTCCTCGCGAGCGACGGCGGCGCGTACGTGACCGGTTCCACGGTCACGGTCGACGGTGGTGCGGACGCCTGGGGGATCGGGGCGGCGCCTCCGCCCCCCGAAGGACCTTGATAGAAGGGTGACCTGGATCGAAGAAGGAGGAGAGATGTACGGAACGGTGATGCGAGCGAGGGCCACGCCCGGCAACCGGCAGGCGGTGGTGGCGATGATGGGCGAGAGCCTCGACGCGGAGGGGTTCAGGGCCACGTACGTCCTGCTGCCCGACGACGACGAGAACGCTCTGGTCGCGGGGGTGATCTTCGAGGATCAGGCGACGTACTCCGCGAACGCCCATGATCCCGCCACCGAGGCGTGGTACGGCCGCTTCCGGGCGCTCCTCGAGGACGATCCCGAGTGGACCGACGGTGCGTGGGTCTCGTTCGCTCGCCCCGCTACCCCCAGGTGAACCCGGGGGGGACCGGGAAGCACGCGTCGCGGGCTCGTCGTCGCAGTCTCCGCTCCACGTCCGGAGCGGTCCCCCGACGGTCCCGAAGCTCCCAGGGATCGAGCGCGTAGTTGTAGAACTCCTCGCGCCCGTTGCCGTAGTGGACGAAGAGGTACCGACGCGTCCGCCAGCCGCAGTACGGAGGGCGAGTGACGTTCGTGCCGTTCCCACCGAAGGCCTCGGCGCCGCTGGCCTCGAGGACGAATCCGCTCCGCTCCCACCGCTGGACGAGGTCCCTGCCGGCGACATCGGGATGGGGGGCCGATGCAGCCGCTGCCACCGTTTCTGCGACATCGATGTTCAAGGCGAGGCGCTTGTCCACCCGTCCTCCCGACAGGGTCGCCGGCCACGCGATCGCCATCGGGATCCGAGTCGCCCCCTGGTACGGAAGGAACTTCCCCATGGCTCGATGCTCCGCCCACATCTCGCCGTTGTCCGAGAGGACGATCAGGAGCGTGTTGCGCAAACGCCTCCTCGCTCGCTGCAGGTCGATGATCGCCGCGATGGCTTCGTCGACGGATCGGAGCGAGCGATACTGCCGGATACGGGTCTCATGGATGACGCTCGAGCTCACCGGTGGCAGGTCCCGGATCCACCGCGGCTTGTCGCTCAGGTCCGTCTCCCGGGCGCTCGGCGGCCAGAAGGAGTCGATCTGGGCGGGAAGTGAGACGTGGCGCGGTGCTGGCGTCGCTGGCTCGTGGGGAGCGGCCGGGGCGAGGTACAGGAACAACGGCGTGTCGCTCGGCGTCCCCTTGATGAAGCGGAGCGCGTAGCGACGGAGGACGTCGGTCGAATAGGAGGCGGCATCGAAGCCATGCGTGGTGGTGGAACCGTCCGTGTGCTGAAGCTCGTAGTCGTAGTACTTCGCGTTGTTCTCGAAGAACGCGTGCCACTTGCTCCATCCGGGCGGCGGCGTGGCCCGGTGGTAGATGTTGAGGTACTTCCCGATGAGCGCGGTCCGATACCCAGACTGACGCAGCCAGATGGCCATCGTTCTCTGTTCCATCCCGGCGCGCCGGAAGCGCGGCCAGCCCTGGGTGTTCTCCCAGACCTTCGTCGTGTGCGCGTACTCGCCCGTGAGGATGGAGGCGCGTGAAGGACAACACACCGATGTGGGCACCATCGCTCTCGTGAAGCGAACGCCGCGCCGGGCGATGTAGCGCCGAAGGACGGGCATCCATCCGAGCGTGCCGCTGTGTTGGTCGTCGGTGACGAGCACGACGATGTCGGGTCGAGCCGGACGAGCTCGTGCGGGCTGAGGATGGATGCTGTCGCTCGCGAAGAGTCCCAGCGTCACGGCGACTGCGATCGCAATCCGCACAGCTGGTGCCATGGGACCCCCGTTGCGCGACGATAGAACAGAGTGCGCCGAAGCACAACAACCGGGAGGTCACCCGGATCTCTCGACCGGGTCCCCTCGCTCGACCGTCTTCCGCCGCGCGAAGAACCCCATGACCGTGATCCCCAGGGTGGCGAACACGATGACCCCCATCGCGGCGCGGAGGTCGACCGTATCCGCGATCCATCCCAGCAGCGGCGGGGACCAGACGAAGCCCGTGTAGCCGACGGTCGCGACGGCTGCGATCGCGGCCGATGGGTCCTCGCTCGTTCCCTCCACGAGGCTGAACGCCGCCGGTCCCGCGGCGGACATCGCGAACCCCATCACGAGGAACGCGGCCGCCACGACCACGGTGGTGTCGGAGAGCACGGCGATCGTCCCGCCGATCCCGCCGCCGATCCCGGAGATGATGATCGTGCGACGCGCGCCGAGTCCGAAGAGGACCTTGGCGGCGAAGAGGCGGCCGACGAAGAGCGCTCCCGCGAACGCCACGAACGCCGCCCCGGCTGCCCCCGCGGACGCGCCGAGCTGCTCGCGGAGGTAGAGACCGGACCAGATGTCCATCGATCCCTCTACGAGGAAGCAGAAGAGCACGGTGAGCGCCGGGATCCAGAGCGCCGGGTTCCGTCGCAGTGCCGAGACCGACAGCAGCGCCCCCGCACCCGCGGCGGCCGGCTCATCGACCGCTCTCCGCGCGTTCCATGCGGCGGTCGCGAGCAGGGCGACGCCGGCAGCCGCCAGCCCGAGCCGGTGATCGAGGTCGACGGTCCGGAGCGCTCCGGCAGCGGCCGCCCCGGTGACGCCCCCGAGCGCGTAGCTCGCGTGGAGCCATTGGAGCACGGGTCGCCGCGTCCGCGACTCCTCCCGTTGCGCCGCGACGTTGAGGTAGACGTCGATCAGCCCGTTCCCGACGCCCACGACCACGAACGTGACGAGCACCAACGAGGTGGGTTGCACGGCGAGCCCGATCGATCCGACCGCGAGGCACGCGAGCGACGCCGGCACGCTGGCCCGCAGCGACAGACGCTGCAGGCGAGGGGCGCCCGCCAGCATCGTCCCGATCGCGGCCAGCGAGAGCAGGGAGTACATCAGCCCCAGACGGCTGTCCGAGAGGGCGTGCTGGCGCTGGTACTCGAGCACGAGGATCACCCAGACGCCCCAGAACTGGCCGAAGCTCCAGTACCCCGCCAGGAGGGGCAGGGTCCGGCTCCGCACCAGCGGCTCCCCGCCTCGCTCCGCCTCGGCTCGCGCCATGCACGGATGATGGCAGGGCGGGCTCGCGCCGGAACGACACTCGTTGGACGGGCGGTCACCGCGATACACTCCGGCCCTCATGGCTGGTGGAGAGGTGCAGCTGGTCGACCTCGTGAAGCGGTTCGGGGACTTCACGGCCGTCGACGGGATCAACTTGCGGGTCGACTCCGGCGAGTTCTTCTCCCTCCTCGGGCCCTCGGGGTGCGGGAAGACCACCACGCTCCGGATGATCGCGGGGTTCGAACGGCCCACGGACGGTCAGGTCGTCCTCGACGGCATGGACGTGGCGACCGTTCCACCGCACAAGCGGAACGTGAACACGGTCTTCCAGAACTACGCCCTGTTCCCGCACCTGAACGTCGAGAAGAACGTCGCCTTCGGCCTCAGGTACCAGGAGACGTCGAAGGCGGAGAGCGCACGGATGGTCGGCCGGTCCCTGGAGCTCGTCCGGCTGACCGGCTACGAGAAGCGTCGTCCCAACCAGCTCTCAGGTGGCCAGCAGCAGCGGGTGGCGCTCGCGAGGGCCCTGATCCTGAACCCCGCCCTCCTCCTGCTCGACGAGCCGCTCGGCGCCCTCGACGCGAAGCTCCGCAAGGCCCTCCAGATCGAGCTGAAGTCGATCCAGGAGGAGGTCGGGATCACGTTCATCTACGTGACCCACGACCAGGAAGAGGCCCTGACGATGTCGGACCGGCTCGCCGTGATGTCCAACGGGCGGATCGAGCAGATCGGGCCGCCTCGGGAGGTCTACGAGGAACCGTCCACGGCCTACGTGGCGGACTTCCTCGGGGTATCGAACCTGATGGACGCCACCGCCTACGGCCCGACGGACGGCGGGTGCGATGTCCGGTTCGGGGAGTTCGAGCTCGTCGCCGGCCAGGGGGAGCCGGACGCCCACGGCGAGGTGAAGCTGTCGATCCGGCCCGAACGAGTGAACCTCGAGCCCTCGGGAGGTCCCGGCGCCAACCGGATCCCGGGGATGGTCGAGCGCATCGTCTACGTGGGCTCCACGATGCAGCTCATCGTCAACCTCGCGCCCGGCGAGAAGCTCCAGGTGCTCGTGGCGAACGAGGGTGAGGCGATCCCGTTCGAACAGGGCACGGCGGTCTCCGTCCATCTCCCTCGCGAGGCGCTCCGGGTGCTCCCGCAGGGTGAGGTGTCCGAGGAAGGTTTCTCGGCCGCGGCTCAAGCACTGCGCTGAGCCCGCTCAGATCTCGAATCGCGCGAAGTCCTCGACTGCCGAGCGACCCGTCCCCTGGCGCTTGTTGAACACCCGGAGGATCAGCACGGCAACCGTGATCGACAGCAGCGACAGGAGCATCATGATCGTCGCGAGCGCGTTCAGGCTCGGGTTCCCCGCGTTGCGCGCCGCGCTGTAGATCTTGATCGGGATCGTGGTGCAGTCCTGCGCGCAGAGGAACTGGCTGATCACGAAGTCGTCGATCGAGATCGCGAAGACGATGAAGAAGCTCGAGAGGATCGCCGGCGCGAGCAGCGGCAGCAGCACGCGACGGAGGGCGCCCGCCGGAGACGCCCCGAGATCCATCGCCGCTTCCTCGTAGTCCCTCCCGATCGCGAACAGCCGTCCTCGGGTCACGATCACGACGTAGGACAGCGAGAACGTCACGTGGCCGAGCAACTGCGCCGTGGTCCCTAACCGGATGTGGTACAGGTTCGAGAAGATCAGGAACATCGAGGCGCCCATCACGATCTCTGGCGTCACCAGCGGGAAGAGCATCAGGAAGTTGGCCGCGCCGGAGCCGCGTCCGCGCCACCTGGCCAAGCCGATCGCCAGGCCCACACCGAGCGCCGTGGCGATCGGCATCGTGAGCAGCGCAAGCTTGAGGCTCTGCACGAGCGCCGGCATGAGCGAGTCGTCGAAGCCGTCGGATGCCTCGTTCCAGATGGCCTCGTACCACTGCATGCTGAACCCCTGGAACGTGCTGCGAGAGCGGCCCGCGTTGAACGAGAACTGCACGGCGATCACGACCGGCGCGATCGTCCAGAAGATGTACAGCCACGTCCAGACCGACAGGAACCGCGGTTTCCCCCACGGGTTTGCGAAGAACGAGCGGAGCCAGCCGATCTTGGGAGCGGCCGTGGCGCGCGGCACGGTGGCCTCGACCGTGGTCACCGTTGCGCCTCCTTCGCAGCCCTCGACACGCTCACCAGGTAATAGATCATCAGGGCGCCGATGAACGCCGACAGGAGCAGCGTGAGACCGGCACCCTTCGGCTGCGTGCCCTGTCCACCCTGCAGCGCGAGGTCGATCGCGTTGCCGATCATCGTGTTCTCGGGGCTCGCGGTCATCAGGTTCGGGGTGTAGTAGTCGCCGAACATCGGCAGGGTGATGATCACGGCTCCCGCGAGGATCCCCTGCTTCGAGAGCGGCAGCGTGACCCGCCAGAAGGTGCTCGCCGGGCTCGCGCCCATGTCTCGGGACGCCTCGAGCTGGGACCGATCGATCCGATCGAGCGCGGCGTAGAGGGGCAGGATGAAGAACGGGATGTAGCCGTAGACCAACCCGAGGATCACCGTCATGTGGGAGACCGCTCCGCTGTTCCACGCGATCGGATCGTTCACGAAGGGGGTGAGGAGGAGGAACCGGTTGAACAGACCGGGATCATCCGGCTTCACCGCCAGCAGGTTGACCCACGCGAGCATCCGCATCAGGTAGCTCATCCAGAACGGCGCGATCATCAGGGTGAGCAGGAGGACCTTCATCCGTCCGCCGTAGCGGGCGATGTAGTAGGCGACCGGGTAGCCGACCAGGAGGCAGAGCACGACCGCCGTGCCGACGTAGTACAGGGTGCGGATGAACTGCGCCTGGATGCCCCCGGCCGCGAACAGCTCGCCGGCGGTCTCGGAGAACGTCTCGAACTGCCACTCGAGCGGGTTCCACGCCGGGATCGGCAGGGCGAAGATCTGATCGCGGGTGCCGAACGCGACCGCCGCGATCGCGTAGAACGGCATGATGAACAGGAGCAGCAGCCAGACGATCCCGGGCATCGCGAGCGCCGGGTAGTACCAGCGCCGCTGCCCGACGGTTCCGCCCGCCGGAGTGGACATCCCTGGGAGGTTATCCTGCCTTGAAGTCCGCGTACGCCTTCGACCAGAGCTCGTCGACCTCGACCGGCAGCCCCGTCGCCCGGAGGCCGATGTCGAAGTCTTCCTCCGTGACGATGGTCGACTTCAAGTTCTCCCAGTGCTCGCCCTTGGGTGCGCCGTAGTCCCAGGAGAACCAGCCCTCGAGGCCCGGGTAGCTCTCCTCGAAGATCGTGTCCACGTTGACCGCACTGAACGGCACCTGATACCCGACCCAGGTCCAGTTCTTGATCGCGTTGAACTCTTCCATCATGAAGTCGAGGAACAGGTGGGCGAGCACGGGGTTCTTCGCATTCGTGGGGATCGCGTACGTGTCGTTGTCGATCGTGCCGCCGAACCCGTCGCGGGCGGGCCAGTAGTAGCGCAGGAGCGGTGCCTCTTCCTTGGGAGAGGCGGCGTACCACGGGCCGGCCTGGATGTCGCCCGACCACGACTGGTGGAGACCGAACTTCCCTTCGGGGACGCCCGCGTAGGCGCCGTCGATCGTCGTCTTGACCCCGACGAGGTCGTTCAGCTCGATCAGGCGGTCCCTCGCGGCTTCGATCACGGCGGGGTCGTCCTCGTTCAGATCGGTCTGGGCGAGGTGATCCCGGTACATCCCGAGCGCGAGCGCCTCCCGGTACACGTCGTAGATCCCGACCTTGCCCGCGTAGTCAGCGTTCCAGAAGATCTCGTACGGGTTCGCGGAGGCCTGCAGCTCCTCCACCTCCACCGGCACGATGTCGGTGCGCCAACACATGCCGGTGTGGTAGATCGTGTAGGGCAGCGAATACTGCGACCCCTGGTCGTAGTACGGATCCTGCATCACCGGCCACAGGTTCGAGATGTTGGGCAGGTAATCGTGGTTGAGGGGCTGGATGAGCTTGCCGGCCACGAGCTTCGGGACGTAGTCGATCGTCGGGAAGAAGACGTCGTAGTCGACCTCGCCCGACTGGAACTTCGCGATCGCCTGCTCCATGTTGTAGAAGGTCTCGTACTTGACCTCCACGTCGTACTTCTTGCTGAAGTCGTTAAGGACCTGCTTCCACATGTACTGCTCCCAGTTGTAGATCACCAGGGGTCCGGCCTCCGGCTCGAGGTTCGAGTCGATCGGCGGGTTGTCGTCGTAGGTCTGGAGCGTGACCGGGTTGTCGAGGGTGCCGAAGCGGGGGATCTGGTCGTCCCCGGCCGCATCCGGCGGGCCGTTCCCGTCGTCGCCGCAGGCGGCGAGGATCGCGGCCGACGTCGGCAGAGCCACGCCTGCCGCCAGCGATCGGCGGAGGAAGTCCCGTCGCGACACGCTGCGGTGAGCGGGATCTCTCGGGTGGTAGACCATGACGCCTCCCTCGGTCGATGTTTGAACGCCGGTTCAGGAGGCTACCCCAGCCTTCACGATCAGCGCAAGGCAGGCGGGCGGAGGCCTCCCCAAGGGATACGTGTGCCGAGGGGCTGCGGGTTGCCCCGCGGGGTCCGAGTCTCCGCTAGCATCCGGCGGTCATCGGGGAGGGGAGACGACGTGAGCGAGTCGGTGCTGCTGGTGGAGGACCTGGGTCCGGTCCGCCGCCTCACGATGAATCGTCCGGCCTCGCTGAACGCCCTCGACCGGGAGCTGGTTGATGCGATGTCGACGGCGCTCGACGAGGCCGCGACGGACGAGGGCGTTCGGGTGCTGATCCTCCGGGGGGCGGGCCGGGCCTTCAGCGCCGGTTACGACCTGAACGAGGACGCCGCCGGAGGCGTGCTCGACGCCCAGCGCTGGCACGGGGACCTGCAACATTCGACCGAGGAGATGCTGAAGTTCCTCGACCACCCGAAGCCGGTGATCGCGAGCGTCCACTCCTATTGCCTGGCCGGAGCGACCGATCTGATGCTCGCCTGTGACCTCGCGGTCGCGGCCGACGACGCCTACTTCGGCTACGTGGACGTCCGGTTCGGATCGGGGGTCGTCTCGATGTTCCTCCCCTGGGTCGTGGGCGTCCGGGCGGCGAAGGAGCTGCTCTTCACGGGCGAAGATCGCGTCTCCGCCGACGAGGCGCTCCGGCTGGGTCTGGTGAACCGGGTCGTTCCCCGTGAGGAGCTCGATGCCGCCACGCTGCAGCTCGCGGAGGAGATCGCGAAGAACGAGCCGTTCGTGATCCAAACGACGAAGCGCGCGGTCAATCGTGCGTGGGACGTGGCCGGGCTCCGGGCGGCCCTGGCCGCCAACACCGAGCTCGACGTGATGATCGAGACGGCGAACCTCCCGGCCCGCGACCAGTTCCGTCGCATCACGGCGGAGCAGGGACTGAGGGCGGCGATCGCGTGGCGCGACGCCAGGTTCCGCGGCGACGCCTGATGCGGCCACCGGTGTGATCTTCGGCCTCGCCGCGGCCCTGGGCTGGGGGCTCGCCGACTTCTTCGGAGCGCTCTCCGGCCGCAGGATCGGCTCGATCGGCGCGGTGATGAGCGGCCAGGTGTTGTCCGCGGTGTTCATGACCGTGGTGCTGGTGGCGACCGGAACGTCGTTGGCACCGCTCGGACCGGACATCTGGCTGATCGTCGTGAACGGTGCGGCCGCCGCGTTCGCGTACATCACGCATTACAAGGCGCTGGAGCTCGGACCGGTCGCGGTCGTCTCACCGATCGGAGCGGGGTACGCGCTCGTGGGGGTCGCGCTGGCGATCCTGATCCTCGGCGAGCGTCCCTCCGGGCTCGCCCTGATCGGCGCGGGGATCGCGGTGGCCGGCGTGGCACTCGTCTCGACGGATCTCCGGAAGCTCCGCGACGGGATCAAGAACCACCTCCCCGGTCTCCCGTGGTCGGTGGCGGCCGCCATCGGATTCGGGGTCGCCGGCTTCCTGCTGGGCTGGATCGCGGACCGTGCCGGATGGGTCGCCGGACTCTGGGCCTCACGCGTGGCGCAGGTCGTCTTCTACCTGCCCCTCGTGGTCGTGTTCAGGAGGGAGCTGTCACGACTGCGACCGGGGTTCGGACTGTGGGTCGCGCTCCTCGCCGGCGCCGCCGACATCCTGGGCGTGGTGACGTTCTCCGTCGGCTCCGAGCGCGGCCTGAACTCCATCGTGCTCGCCGCCAGCGCCGTGTTCCCGTTGATCGCGGTCGCGCTGTCGGTGATCGTCTTCAAGGAGCGGCTCGTCGCGAACCAGTTCGTGGGTGTCGTCCTGGTGGTGGGCGGCCTGCTCCTCCTCGGCCTGGGTTGACGCGAAGGTCGTCGTCGGCCTCGGCGATCAGCCTCGATGGCGGTAGAACTCGAGGTGCTCCGGCTCGAGCGGGGTGGCGCCGGCGATCAGGTCGGAGGCCTTCTCGGCGAGCATCATCACGGGGGCGTAGATGTTGCCGTTCGTCACGTAGGGCATCGCCGAGGCGTCCACCACGCGGAGGCCCTCGACGCCGTGGACCCGCATCGTCCGGGGATCCACGACCGACCGATCGTCCGTTCCCATGCGACAGGTGCAGGAGGGGTGGAGGGCGGTCTCCCCGTCGCTCCGGACCCAGTCCAGGACCTCCTCGTCCGTCGCCACCTCCGGTCCGGGGGAGAGCTCTCCACCGTCGAACGGACCGAACGCCCGCTGCGACAGGATCGATCTCGCCACACGGATCGCCTCGACCCACTCACGGCGATCCTGGTCGGTGGACAGGTAGTTGAATCGGATCGCCGGATGCGCCCGCGGGTCGCTGTTCACGACCTTCACGGACCCGCGGGCGTCGGAGTACATGGGCCCGATGTGCACCTGATAGCCGTGGCCGCCGGCCGGCGCCGAGCCGTCGTAGCGGATCGCGATCGGCAGGAAATGGAACATCAGGTTCGGATAGGCCACGTCCTCGTTGCTCCGCACGAAGCCCCCGGCCTCGAAGTGATTGGTCGCGCCGAGGCCGGACCGGAAGAACAGCCATTCGGCGCCGATGAAGGGCTTGCGCCAGTTCTTCAGCCCGGGCGCGATCGAGACCGGTTGGGTGCAGGCGTGCTGCACGTAGACCTCCAGGTGGTCCTGGAGATGCTCACCCACACCGGGGAGATCCTGCACGACGGGGATGCCGAGGGACTCGAGCTCGCTCGCGTTGCCGACGCCCGACAGCTGCAGCGTCTGGGGCGTGTTGAACGCGCCGCCGCAGAGGATCACCTCGCCGGCGCGGACGCGGCGGCTCGGCCCGGGCCCGTGCGAGTACTCCACGCCCACGGCGCGGGTCCCTTCGAACAGGACCCGGTTCACCATGACCCGGGTGCGGATCTCGAGGTTCGGACGGCTCGACACGGGATGGAGGTACGCGCGGGCCGCCGACAGTCGCCGCCCGCGATGCACGTTGCGGTCGAACGGCGCGAACCCCTCCTGCCGGTAGCCGTTGACGTCGTCCGTCAGCGGGTACCCGGCCTGCTGCACCGCCTCGAAGAACGCGCCGAACAGCGGGTTCCTGGCCGGACCCCGCTCGAGGATCAACGGTCCGCTGTGACCTCGGTAGGCGTCGGCGGGGTCCGCGGCCAGACAGTTCTCCATCCGCTTGAAGTAGGGGAGGCAGTGGGCGTAGTCCCAGGTCTCCATCCCCGGATCGGCGGCCCATCGCTCGTAGTCGAGCGGGTTGCCGCGCTGGAAGATCATCCCGTTGATGCTGCTCGACCCGCCGAGCACCCTGCCGCGGGCGTGCGAGATCCGGCGTCCACCCATGTTCGGCTCGGGTTCCGACTCGTACTTCCAGTCGTACCACCGCCACCCGATCGGGTAGGTCAGGGCCGCCGGCATATGGATGAAGACGTCCCAGATGTAGTCCGGACGACCCGCTTCGAGGACGAGGACCCGTGTGGACGGATCGGTGGTCAACCGGTTCGCGAGCACGCTCCCCGCCGAGCCACCGCCGACGATCACGTAGTCGAACGCCCGGTCCATCGCTGGAACAGTGTGCCGAAAACCGCGGCGACGCGCTCGCGGGGGAACTGGGTTAGCGTGCTCCCTCGTGGACGGGTCCCCTCTCACCGCCGCCGATCCCTTCGAGGTCGCGGTCGGTGTCGTACGGGAGGCGAACGCTCGCGGGATCCCGCTCAAGCTCCTCGGCGGACAGGCGGTGCGGCTGCTCTGCCCGCTCTTCCCGCACCGCGCCCGTGACGATCAGGACATGGACTTCGGCTGCGTCTCCTCGAAGAAGCGTGACGTGATCGCGTTCTTCGCTGAGCAGGGATTCCTGGGCGACCAGCGATTCAACACCCTTCACGGCGACCGGCAGATGTACTTCACCACCGCGGACGGAAAGACCTCGGTGGACGTCGTGATGGACCGGCTCAACATGTGTCACGTGCTCGACTTCCACGATCGGATCGACCGTCTCCCCGACACGCTCGACGTCGCCGACCTCTTGCTGACGAAGCTCCAGGTCTTCGAGCTCAATCGGAAGGACGTGCACGACATCCTCCACCTGTTCTCGGGGTTCCCGGTGGCCGACGGCGATGAGCCGGGCACGATCGGGATGGACAGGGTGGCGAAGCTGGTCGGGGAGGACTGGGGGTGGTGGCGCACCTCCACGATGAACCTGGAGAAGGTCATCCTCTACGCGGAGGGCCGTCCGCCGGACCTCGTCCCGGAGGAACCCCCGTTCGACCCGTCCGCCCAGGCGACGGCCCTCCTCGACGTCTGCAACACAACGCCGAAGACCTTGAAGTGGAAGCTGCGCGCCAAGGTCGGGGACCGGGTGCAGTGGTACCAGCTCCCCGAGGAGGTCGGGCACTGAGCGCGCCGTTGCGTCCGCGGGCACTCGACCCGGGTTGCGCACCTCGGCGGGCGAGGTCAAGATTCCTACGGTGAAGATCTTCTTCGTGACCGACCTCCACGGGTCGGAGATCTGCTGGAAGAAGTTCCTGAACGCCGGATCCTTCTACGGCGCAGACGTCGTCATCCTGGGCGGTGACGTCACCGGTAAGGCGATGGTCCCGATCGTGCAACGCGCCAACGGGACCTGGGAGGCCTCCCTCCAGGACCACCGCGACACCCTCGAATCCGAAGACGCGATCGTGGAATTCGAGAAGCGCGTGATGAACCGGGGGTACTACCCGATCCGCGTCTCCGATCAGGAGTACGTCGCGATGCAGGAGGACGAGGACCTCGTCGACAAACGGTTCAAGGAGGTCATGCTCGACGGCACCGAGCGCTGGATCGCGATGGCGGAGGAGAAGCTCGCGAACACCGGGATCCGGGTGATCGCCTGTCCCGCCAACGACGACATGTTCGAGATCGACGATCTCCTGGCCGGGGCGCGCGTCGTCGAGACGGGTGACGAGGCGCATCCGATCCAGCTCGGCGAGTTCACGATGGTGTCGATGGGATGGACGAACCCGACGCCCTGGCACACGTTCCGCGAGGCCGAGGAGCCGCAGATCGCCGAGCGGATCGAGACGGCGCTCGCGGCCGCCTCCGATCCCGAGACGACGATCTTCAACTTCCACGCGCCGCCGTACGGGTCGAAGCTCGACAACGCGCCGGCGCTGAACGACGACCTCACCTACGTCTCCGGCGGGCAGGCGATCAGGCCGGTCGGCTCGACGTCGGTCCACGACGCGATCAAGCGGTTCCAGCCGATGCTCTCGCTCCACGGCCACATCCACGAGAGCAAGGGGGCCACCAGGATCGGGAAGACCCTCGCGTTGAACCCGGGCAGCTCGTACGAGGAAGGGATCCTGCAAGCAGCGGTGGTGACCATCGACGACAAGAAGCGGAAGGTCAAGAACTACCAACTGGTGAACGGCTAGAGGGCCGTTCCGGACCTCTGGGAGGGGGTTGCAGATGGCAGCGGTAGGTGAAGCCCCTACCTTGTTCCTGCGCAAGGCGACCGGACTGGTGAAGGGATGGTCGAAGTTCGACGCGTTCCTCTACTCGTTCATGTCGGTTAACTTCGTCACACTGGGTCTGTTCTTCAGTCTGTCCGTGATCGGGTATGTCCCCGCCGGACAGGTCCTTCCCGCGCTGCTCATCTCGGGCGCATTCATCACGTGCATGGTCGTCACGTACGCCGGGCTCATCTCGATCATGCCTCGCGCCGGGGGCGACTACGTCTGGCAGAGCCGGGTGCTCGGCGGCGGGATCGCGTTCGTGCTCTCGGTCACCGGATGGTGGTTCATCCTCTGGTACTGGACGCCGATCTACGCGAGCATCCTGAACGTCGAGGTCCTTCAACCACTGTCGGCTTTCCTCGGTGCGGACGGGCTCCTCGAGTTCCTCGGAAAGGACATCGGACTCTTCACCGTCTGTGTCGTCACGGCGCTCCTCGCGGGATACCTGGTGTCCCTCGGCATGGAGGGATACGCGAAGATCCAGAAGTACTGCTTCTACATCGGGATGGCCGCGCTGGCGGTCGTGTTCCTCGTCATGCTCTTCGGCTCGAAGAGCGGGTTCGAGAGCGCGTTCAACGAGGAATCGGCGAAGCTCTTCGGTACGACGGGGAACGCGTACCGTGACACGATCGCGTTCGCTGGGGGGAGTGCCGCTCTCCCTGCCGACATCGGGCTGACGCCGTTCTTCGGGGAAAGCCTCCTCATCATCCCCTTCCTTTGTTTCTGGATCTTGTGGCCGAACTGGGGCTCGACCCTGTACGGCGAGGTACGGGGTGCGAGCGACTTCAAGCACGTGATGGGCGGCATGATGCGCGGCCTGTGGGTGACGATCGTGATCGCGGTGGTGTTCCTCCTGCTCGCGTCGAAATTCTTCGGGTGGGATTTCTTCAACGCCGGGAACGTCAACTTCATCAACTACTTCTACGCCTACACGGATAGCCCTGGACCCACACCCATCTGGACCTACCCTCCCCTCCTCGTGGGGATGTTCTTCCACAACGACCTCATCGGCGCGCTTTTGATCCTCGCCTTCGGGGCATGGTTCCTGGGATGGGCTGGCACGCTCTTCCTCTCGTCGACGCGGGTCATCTTCGCCGCAGCGTTCGACCGGATCCTGCCGGAGAAGGTGGCCGACGTGTCCGAGCGACGCCATGTTCCGGTGTGGGCGCTTGCGCTCATGCTGGTCCCGTCGCTCGTTGTGAGTGGGTTCTACGCATTCACGGACACATTCAAGACGTTGATCCTGGACGCCACCCTCGTGATCGCGGTGACGTTCTTCGGGACGGCGATCGCTGCAACCGTGTTGCCGTGGGCGAAGAAGCGACTGTACGAGAGCTCCCCGATGGCGCGGTACAAGGTGGCAGGCATCCCGTTGATCACGGTCACCGGGTTCCTCACCGCCGCCTTCCTCGGGTACAACCTGTACAAGTGGCTCTGGCCTCCCCTCGATGAGGGCAACCTCTACGCGATCAACAACTTGGACTCGTTGCTCTTCATGGGTGGGATGTACCTCCTGGCGTTCGTGATCTACATCGTCGCGAAGCTCGTCAGGAAGAGTCAGGGGATCGACCTCGGTGCGATCCACAAGGAGATCCCGGTCGAGTAGCGACCGGCTTCGGCGCGGCGTGGGGGCGGCCTCTCGGGGCCGCCTCTCGCGTTCCGGGTAGGGTCGGCTCATGGCGCCCGCGCCGATGCGGATCTTCTTCGCCGCCGACATCCACGGCTCGCAGATCACCTTCCGGAAGTTCCTCGCCGCCGCGGCGTTCTACGGCGTCGACGCGCTCGTCTTCGGTGGGGACCTCATGGGCAAGGCGCTCGTTCCGATCCTGCGCACGAACGGCGAGTTCCGGGCATCGTTCCAGGGGCGTGACGAGGAGTTCGACGCCGATGGGCTCGGTGCGTTCACCGACGCGCTCGAGCAGCCCGGCTTCTACTGGAAGGTCTTCGACCGTGAGGAGTACGAGGCCGTCGAGGGCGATCCGATGGCGAAGCACGGCCTGTTCCACGAGCTGGCCTCGGAGCGACTGGCGGGATGGATCGAACGCGCCGAGGAGGCGTTGCGCGGGACGGACGTCCGGCTCTACCTGACCGGTGGGAACGATGACGAGCCGGCGGTGCTGGAGACGCTGGAGCGACACGACGGTGACCACGTGATCGCCAGTGAGGGCGCGCCTCGTCGAGCTGGACGGCGAGCACACGATGATCACGGTCGGCCTGTCCACCTTCACGCCGTGGGACACGCCGCGGGAGGCCAGCGAGGAAGAGATCGGCGCGGGCGATCGAGGAGGCCGTGGCGTCGGTGCCCGACGTCGGGCGCTGCGTGTTCAACCTCCACTGCCCGCCGAAGGACACCCCGATCGACACGTGCCTCAAGCTCGAGGTGCGGCCGGGCGAGCTTCCCCAGCCGATCCGGCGAGGGCGGCCGATTCGTCACGACCGGCGGCGGGAGCGTGGCGGTGCGAGAGGCGATCGAGCGCTACCAGCCGCTCGTGGGCCTCCACGGTCACATCCACGAGTCGGGAGGCCGCTTCCGCATCGGCCGGACCCAGACGTTCAACCCCGGAAGCGAGTACGTGCAGGGCGTGCTGCAGGGAGTGATCGTGTCGCTGCGAGGCGGACGGCTGGTCTCCTACCAGCACACGCAGGGCTGAGACGCGTTCGATACTGTCGGCTTCGCATGAGGGATCGCGCGCAGCTCGTCGTGATCGGCGCCGGGATCGTGGGCGCGAGCGCGGCGTATCACCTGACGGAGCTCGGGATCACCGACGTCCTCGTCCTCGACCAGGGGCCACTGTTCGAGACGGGTGGGTCGACCTCGCACGCGCCCGGCCTGGTGTTCCAGACGAACGGCTCGCGGACGATGTGCCGGCTGGCGCAGTACTCGGTCGACCTGTACTCGGGTCTCGAGACCGAAGACGGGCCCGCGTGGTACGGAGTCGGCGGCATCGAGGTCGCCACGACGCCGGAGCGGATGCAGGAGCTGAAGCGGCGCCGCGGGTACGCGCTCGCGTACGGGATCGAGGGGACCGAGCTGCTCACGCCCGAGGAGACCGCCGAGCGGATCCCGATCCTCGACCCCGGCCACATCCTGGGCTCGTACCTCGTCCCCTCCGACGGGATCGCGAAGGGCATCCGCGTGGCGGCCGCGCTCGGCGCGAAGGCACAGGCGAAGGGAGTCGCGTTCGAAGGCGGCGTGCGCGTGACGGGGTTCGACATCCGGGACGGCAGCGTCCACGGTGTCCGGACCGACCGGGGCGACGTGGAGTGCGACCAGGTGCTCGTGTGCGCCGGCATCTGGGGACCGACGATCGGTCGGATGGCCGGCGTGCCGATCCCGCTCGCCGTCGTCCAGCACCAGCTCGTGTGGACGGAGCCGCTGCCCGAGCTCGCCGCGGACGCCGACGAGGAGATCGTCCACCCGATCCTTCGGGACCAGGACTTCTCGCTGTACTTTCGGCAGCGAGGCGACCGCTACGCGCTCGGCAATTACCGGCACGAGCCGATCCTGTTCGAGCCCGACGATCTCCGTCCCTACCGCTCGGGCGAGCCGCAGCCGAGTGTCGAGCCGTTCACGCCCGAGCACTTCGAGGTCGCGTACGAGGAGAGCACGCGCTTGCTCCCGCCCGTGAGGGATCAGCGTCGACTTCTCGACCGCGATCAATGGCATGTTCTCGTTCACGCCCGACATGGGCTCGATCGTCGGCGAGTCGGCGGACGTCGCCGGCTTCTGGATCTGCGAGGCCGTGTGGGTCACCCATGCCGGCGGGATGGGGCGGATGGCCGCCGAATGGATCGCAGGCGGTGAGCCTTCGATGGACATGGCCGAGGCGGACGCGAACCGCTTCTACCCGTTCATGACGACGGCGCCCTATGTGCGGGCCCGCGGCGCGCAGCAGTACCGCGAGGTCTACGACATCCTGCATCCGCTCCAACAGATGTCGCACCCGCGTGAGCTCAAGCTGACACCGTTCTACGCTCGCCACCGGGAGCTCGGCGCCGAGTTCTTCTGGGGTGCCGGATGGGAGCGGCCGCAGTGGTTCGAGGCGAACCACGTGCTCACCGGCGCGCCCTGGGAGTCGCGAACCGGGTGGGCCGCGCAGAACTGGTCGCCGTGCGTCGGGGCGGAGCACGTCGCCACCCGCGAGCGGGTGGCGATGTTCGACATCACGCCGTTCGCGAAGTTCGACATCACCGGCGCCGATGCTCTCTCGTTCCTCGAGCGCATCAGCGCCAACCGGATCGATCGCCCGGTCGGCTCGATCGTGTACACGTCGATGTTGACGCCGTCGGGCGGGATCCGGTGCGACCTCACGATCACCCGCAAGGACGAGGATCGTTTCCGAGTCGTCACCGGCGGGGGCTCCGGCCAGCACGATCGCGCGTGGCTGCTCGCGCAGCGGCGCCCGGGGGAGCGCGTCCATCTCACGGTCCGGACCGGGTCGCTGTTCGCGCTCGGCCTCTGGGGCCCGAAGGCGCGCGACGTCCTCCAGGCCGTCACCGACGTCGACGTGTCGAACGAGGCGTTCCCGTACATGACCGCCCGGTACCTGAACGTCGGCGAGGTCGACCCCGTCTGGACCCAGCGGATCTCCTACGCGGGCGAGCTCGGTTGGGAGCTCTACGGGCAGATCGCGATGGGCCAGCGGGCCTGGGACGTGCTGTGGGAGGCCGGGCAGCCGCACGGGATCGTCGCGGCCGGCGGCGGTGCGTTCGACTCGCTCCGTCTCGAGAAGGGCTACCGCCTCTGGGGCCAGGACATCCACACCGAGCACGATCACTTCGAGGCGGGGCTCGGGTTCGCCGTTCGGATGAACAAGGGCGAGTTCCAGGGGCGGGAGGCGCTCCAGCGCAAGCTCGATCGAGGGATCGACGGAGAAGCTCGCCTGCATGACCCTCGATGACCCGGCCGCCGTCGTGATGGGGAAAGAGCCGATCCGGCACGGCGGCCGGGTCGTCTCCTACGTGACGAGCGCCGCGTACGGCTACTCGATCGGCCGAGCGATCGTGTACGGCTACCTCCCGGTGGAGCTCGCCGTGGAAGGGACGCCGGTCGAGGTGGAATACTTCGGCGACCGTCTGGCGGCCACCGTCGCCGCGGAACCGTTGTGGGACCCCAAGGGCGAGCGCCTGCGGGCCTGAGTGAGAAGAGGGGAACGGAACGATGACCGTGAACGAGGACCCGGGCATCCTGCTCTACACGCAGGATCCGCAAGTCGCCGTACTTCTACGCGTCGCGGAAGCACGGCGTCGCGCGCTACAGCGTCTACAACCACACGTACCACCCTCGCCACTACGGCGACCCCGTCGCGGAGTACTGGCACCTCGTGAACGCGGTGACCCTGTGGGACGTCGGCGTCGAGAAGCAGATCCAGATCAAGGGCCCCGACGCGTTCGACCTCACGAACATGATCGTGCCCCGGGACCTCAACAAGTGCGCGGTGGACCAGTGCAAGTACGTGTTCATCACGGGTCCCGACGGTGGGATCCTGAACGACCCGGTCCTGCTCCGCGTCGAGGAGGACGAGTTCTGGCTCTCCCTCGCCGACTCCGACGTGAACCTCTACGCGCTCGGGATCGCCGCCGCGAAGGGCATGGACGTCACCGTCCAGGAGATCGACGTCGCACCGGTCCAGATCCAGGGCCCGAACGCGAAGAAGGTGCTCGTGGAGCTGCTCGGCGACAAGATCCTCGACGTCCCGTACTACGGCCTGATGAAGGCGGAGCTCGACGGCATGCAGGTCGTCGTCTCTCGCACCGGCTACACGGGCGAGGTCGGCTACGAGATCTACCTGCGGGACGCCTCGATGCACGGCCAGCAGCTGTGGGACAAGGTGCTCGAGGCCGGCGCGCCGCACGACCTGCGCGTGATCGGCCCGTGCCACATCCGTCGCATCGAGGGAGGCATCTTGGCCTTCGGCGCGGACATGTGGTACGAGAACAACCCTTTCGAGGTCGGCTACCACTACACCTGGATGGTGGACCTCGAGCAGGAAGCGGACTTCATGGGCAAGGAAGCCCTTACGAAGATCAAGGCCGAGGGCGTGAAGCAGAAGCTCGTGGGCGTCGACATCGAGGGCGAGCCGCTCGGGACCTACATCGACTCCGAGATGCTCGACTTCTTCCCGGCATCAGCGGGCGGAAGCGTCGTCGGCCGTGTGACCTCGGCCTGCTACTCGCCGCGGCTGGAGAAGAACATCGGGCTGGCGATGCTGCCGATCGAGCACACCGAGCTCGGGACGTCGCTCCAGGTCGACACCCCGAAGGGCACGGTCGGCGCGACCGTCGTGCAGACGCCCCATTGGGACCCGACGAAGGAGATCCCGAAGGGCTAACGCTCGATCCAGGCGGGGAACACCCCGAGCACACCGGTTCGCTCGCTGACGTCGTCCTGTGCGCCCGTATCCGGGTCGAGGATCACGATCGACCCCTCGCGGTCGAAGACGATGCCCCGGTCCGACCAGTCGGGGAACTTGTTCTGCCGTACGAGGTCCGACGTCAGGTTGCGCGGATCGGACCCGTCCGCGCGCATCACCCAGATGTCTTCGTCGCTCTGGCGCTCGACGTCGTGAGGAGGCGGTTCGTAGTTCGGCGGCGTTCCTCGCGTCGACTCGAACGCGATCCACTCGCCGTCGGGCGACCAGGTGGGGTATCCCTCGTTGATGTCCGGCGAGTGCGTGAGGTTGACCTCGTCGGACCCGTCGGCGTCCATCACGAACACGTCGTAGTCGGGGTCGCCGAACAGCGTCGACCCTCCCATCGAGGACGCGAACGCGATCCGGGATCCGTCGGGCGACCAGGCCGGGTACTCGCCCCAGGTGTCCGAGAGGTGTCGGACGTTCGAGCCGTCCTTGTCCATCACGAAGAGCTGCGGCACGCCGTTCTCGTCGGAGGAGTAGACGATCTGCCGGCCGTCCGGGGACCAGACCGGTCCCCACTCGTTGGCATCCCGTGAGCGCGTCAGGTTCCGGTAGCCCGTAGCGTCGGTGCGGATCACCGCGATGTCGTCGTTGACGTTCACGCCGGCCCGCGAGTCCCGGAAGACGATGAGCGGCCCGTGGCCGTCCGGGTCGAACTGCGGTCCGGGGATCGACGTCACGACCCGGTCGCCGCCGCCGGACAGCGAAAGGACGTGGATCTCGCCGTCGTCGCCGCTGAACACGATCCGGCCGGTCCGGACGATCAGGGGCTCCGGGCTCGGCTGCGCCTCGGAAGGCGACATCGAGTCTCCGTTCCCCGAGGAACCGGTGCACGCCATGAGCACCACGAGGGGGATCAGGGTGCCTCGTCTGCGCCACTTCGACGGATCCATGCCGCGTGCTACACCGGTGCGCGGCGGGTCGTTCCCGGGCGAGCGGTCACGTCCAAGCTGCGCGAGTTCGAGGCGAAAGCCGAACAGCCCGTCCGCGACACGTCGAGGGAGTGGGCGTTCCGGCTGGCCCTCGACTGGGGTGTGGGCTACGAGCGCGAGATGCTCGAGTGGAACACGTGGGCGAGGCGCGAGATCGAGGCACGACGAACGCCGGCCGGTTCCGGACGATCGCTTCGATAGTCCGCTGACCTCCGGTCGCGATGCATCTTTGCCCCGTCAACCCGGCGTGCGTCACGATGGCCGCTCGCCATGAAGATCCTTCCCCGCCGTCGCCGTGGATCCGCGGCCGCTTCGGACGAACGACAGGCCATCGCCCGGCTGGTTCGACGGCCGCTGTTCGAGCTGATCCCGCTCCGCAACGCCCTCGAGAAAGCGGATGCCCTGCCCGCCGGAGCGGCGACCACCGTGACGGCGTCGCCCGGCCACGGCATCGAGGCGACGATCGAGCTCTGCGAAGGGCTGCGCGCCCGAGGGCACGAGGCCACACCGCATCTCGCGGCGCACATGTTCCGAGACCGAGCCCACGTCGCCGAGCTTCTCGACCGATGCCGATCGGCGGGATCCGGAGCGCGTTCGTGGTGGGCGGGGATGCGAAGGATCGAGGGGAGATCCACGACGGGTTGGCGCTGATCCGGCTCATGGAGGATCTGGATCGACCCGTTCACGTCGATCGGCGTGCCCGGCTATCCGGAAGGTCACCCGGCGATCCCGAGCGACGTGCTCACGGGTTCTCTCCGAGCGAAGCAGGCACACGCCGGCTACATGACGACCCAGATGGGCTTCGATCCCGATGCCATCGCGACCTGGATCACCCGGATGCGGAGCGAAGGCATCACGCTCCCCGTCCACCTGGGTCTTCCCGGTGCGGCCACGTTGGGGAAGCTGACGACGATCGGTGCGAAGATCGGCGTTGCAGGGTCGGTGCGGTATCTGCGGAAGCACCGGAGTCTGCTGGGTCACGTCCTGAAGCGATCGTTCGGACCCGACGCGCTCCTCGAAGCGCTCGCTCCAACGCTGACCGATCCCACGGCGGACGTCCAGGCGCTGCACATCTTCACGTTCAATCAAGTCCAGGAGACCGTCGTGTGGCAGCAGAGGACGATGGAGGAGCTCAGCTGATGCGGGTCGCGGTGAACCGATCGATCACGTAGCGCTCGAACGAGGGGCGGGCGAAGACGCGCGTTGTTCGCTCGCTGCGCTGATGGAGGATCACCTGTGCCTGACCGAAGAGCGTCTGCGCGCACATACCGGGACGCCATCGGCTGGGATGGAGGTCGAGGCCGCACCCGGAGGACAGTGCCTCGAGCCCGTCGACGAGCTCGAACACGGTCCGGTTCGCGCTGACGTCGATGACCGAGTGATCGTGTCCCGCCAGCGCGTCCTTCAACTCCCGTTCGATCGTCGACGCCGCGTCGGGCTCGGCGACGACCAGCCACTCGTCGGGACCGAGCCACAGGACGTCTCGGCCGTTCCACGCGGTGACGGCGTTCTCCGGCGGGACGTCGAACGGCACGCGACCCGGGTCGGCACGAACGTCGATCTGCGCGAGGTCGATCGGCACGGGAGGTTCAGCCGTCATGTCGGGCCCCTTCCGGGTCGAAGAAGACGGGGGAGACGATCTCCGCGGCGATCGTGCGGTCCCGCAGCGGCGCGAACACCGTCCGGCCGTGCCGTTCGCGTCCGCGCTCGACCATCGCCAGCGCGATGGGCCGATCGAGGATCGGGCTCCGGTACGACGAGGTGACGTGCCCGATCATCGCCATCGGGATCCGCCCCGTGTCTTCCTCGACGAGCTGCGCGCCTTCGGGGAGGGGATCGATCGGACAGGAGGCCAACGAGCTGTTTCCGGTCGGCCCGACCGGTGTCTGCGCGCCGGAGCGAACGTCGCCCGATGAAGTCCGAGTCGTCCTTCCGGACGATCCACGCCATCCCGAGATCGGCGGGCGTCACCGTGCCGTCGGTTTCCTGGCCGACGATGACGAAGCCCTTCTCGGCGCGCAGGATGTGCATCGCCTCCGTGCCGTAGGGCTCGATGCCGAGCGGCTCGCCGGCGCCGATCACGGCCTCCCAGAGCTCGAGCGCCCGCCGGCCGTCGACGAGGACCTCGTAGGAGAGCTCGCCCGTGAAGCTCACGCGGGCGACCCGGGCCGGGATCCCCGCGACCGTGCCGTCACGGAACGTCATGAACCGGAACGCGCCGGCGGAGAGATCGATGTCGGTGCCCAGTGCCGCGAGGACGTCGCGTGCTTTCGGTCCCGCGATCGCGATGTCGGCCCACTGCTCGGTGACGCTCGTGCAATAGACGCGCAGATCCGCCCACTCGGTCTGGAGCCACTCCTCGAACCGATCGAGGACCATCGCCGCGTTGCCGGTGGTCGTCGTGACGAAGAAACGATCGTTCGCGAGCCGCATCGCCACGCCGTCGTCGGCCACCATCCCGTCGAGGCCCAGCATCAACCCGTAGCGGATCGAGCCGACGGCGAGCGTGCTCATCCGGTTCGTGTACATCCGATCGAGGAACGCAGCGGCGTCGGGACCGACGACCTCGATCTTCCCGAGCGTGGACGCGTCGAGCACGCCCGCGGCCTCGCGCACAGCGAGACACTCGCGGGCGACCGCTGCGTCCATGTCCTCGCTCTCGCGCCGGAAGTACCGAGGTCGCTTCCACTGGCCCACGTCTTCGAAGACGGCTCCGTGCTCTTCGTGCCACCGATGGAGGCGCGTCTGACGGATCGGGTCGAGGAGATCTCCGCATTCGGGGCCCGCGATCGTCATGTAGGGAACCGGGACGGCCGGGGGACGAGCGCTGGTCGGCCCCTGCGCATCGGGACCGGCGCCGAGGAGCTGGTTCACGAGGGCGGCGGCGAGGACGCCGCTCGTCCGTCCTTGATCGATCGCCGTGCCGATGTAGGTCGCGCGCTTCACATGCTCGACCGAGGTCAGGCCGGCATCGAGCGCAGCGGCAACGTCGGCGACCGTCTGATCCCTCTGCAGATCGACGAACGCGGTCGCTCGATCTCCGTCGACGAACCAGACCGGTACGCAGTCGGGGATGTGATGGCCCTTCGCCATCCCCGCCACCTCTATCCACGGAGGTCCCTTCCCGGGCACGAAGCACGCGGATCGCCGGTGATACTCGACGGTCCCCCCGATCGCTCGCCAAAGGGTGAGGTTCGGGTTGAATCCGCCCGAGACCAGAAGGGATCCGTCCGACGGGAGTTCGTCGGTGATCGAGTCGATCTGGAAGTCGATCACCGGACCCTCCTCGGGTCCGCCGTCCAGGACCATCGCGCGGGCCACGAGCCCGAGGTCATTCGTCGTCACCAGCGCGGGGGCCTCGTCCACCTTCACGCCGAAGAGGCGGCGGTAGACGGCTGCCGCGGTCGACAGCATCACGCCGGGACGGTCGTTCCCGGCGAACGTGATGGGCCGCTCCGTCGCGCCGGTCGCGAGGACGACGCGATCCGCTCGCACGTGCCAGAGTCGTTCGAGCTCCGCCGTGCTCTCCAGCGCGACGACGTAGCCGTCGTCGTAGATCCCAAGCGCCGTCGTCCGCGGGAGGACCGTGACGTCGTCCGGCGAGTCGTCGATGCGGTGGCGCTCGTCCACCAGCATCACGCGGTCGCCGCGGCTCGCCGCGGCCGATGCCGCCGTGCGCCCGGATGCACCGCCGCCGATCACCAGGGTCTCGACATGTACGTGGCGGTGTTCCGCCAGGGGCGCCGTCGCCGCACCCGCCTCGCGGAGGCGTCCGACGCCGGCCCGCGGCTCCGCCACCAGCCCGTTCACGAGCTCCACCATCGTGGCGGCGACGATCGGATCGAACCAGGGCTCGGTTACCTCGACGAACGCGTTCGGCTCCTCGGGTCCCGCGGTCATGATTCCGCGGGGCCGGCCGAGGATCGGGCTCCGGAACCCACCGGTCACGCCGTTCGCGAGCAGCGCGCTGGCCAGGGTGTCGCCCTCGAAGCCTTCGAACTCCTCGCCGTCGAACCGGAACGTGATCGGCGTCGATCGATCGATCCACGAGCCGCCCTCCGCGATGCGCCGCGACGTCACGGGGGCGGCTCCTCACCGATCCGGTAGGTCGAGAGGAACCGATGCGTGGAGGTGTCCCGCACCGCGTTGAACCAGCGGCGGCACCCGTGTACGTGGTACCAGCGCTCCCGGAACGGTCCGCGCGGGTTGTCCCGCATGAACAGGAAGTCCGCCCACTCCTCGTCGGAGAGTGCCTCCGGGTCGGACGGATACGCGATGTGCGCCTGGCCGCCGTAGCGGAACTCGATCTCGTCGCGCGGACCGCACCAGGGGCACCTGACGAGCAGCATGCCTAGGCGTCCTTCCCGTCGAACGCGGCGACGAGTCGCTTCGGTGCGGCCATCCGCCACGCTTCCGTGACGAGTTCGCGCATCTCCTCCCGATCGACCGTGCGGAACCGGATGCCCACCCAGCCGCTCGGCCCCACGTACGGCGGGACGAAGAACGTCTCGGGATCCATCTGGACGAGGGCGCGCTGCTCGTCGTGCGTGCTCTTGACCCACGCCTCGCGCTCCCGGTCGGAGAACATCACGAAGATCCTCTTCCGCACGCGGAAGGTTGGGGTCTCCCACGTCTCCTGCTCGAGCGCCTCGGGCAGCGCCAGCGCCATCGCTCGCACGGTGTCCTTCCGCACGCCCATCTACGCGCTCCCCACCTGCATCAGTGCGCGACGGCCGCCGCGCCGTGCTCGTCGATCAACGCCCCGGTCGTGAACCGCTCCAGCGAGAAGGGCCGCACGAGCTCCGAGGGCTGGCCCGTGGCGATCGTCTCCGCGTAGGCCCAGCCGGCGCCGGGTGTCGCCTTGAAGCCGCCCGTCCCCCAGCCGCAGTTGAGGAACAAGCCGTCGATCCCGGACAACCCCACGATCGGCGAGGCATCGGGGCACACGTCGACGATGCCCCCCCAGGTCCGCAACAGCTTGGCGTGCGCGAAGATCGGGAAGAGCTCGACGGCCGCCGCCAGCTGCTGCTCGATCACGTGGAACGACCCGCGCTGGGCGTAGCCGTTGTACGCGTCGATCCCGGCCCCCATCACGAGCTCGCCCTTGTCGGCCTGTGAGACGTAGACGTGCACCTTGTTCGACATCACGACGCAGTCGAGGACGGGCTCGTAGAGGGCGCTCACCAACGCCTGGAGTGGATGCGACTGGAGCGGCAGACGGAGACCCACCATCGAGGCCAGCTCGCTCGTGTGCCCCGCGGCGGCGAGCGCGACCTTCGCCCCGCGGATCTCGCCGCGGGTGGTCGACACGCCCTCCACGCGACCGCCGGGCCCACGGAGGAACCCCGTCACCTCGGCGTGCTCGACGATGTCGACGCCGAGCTCGCTCGCGCGGGTCGCGTAGGCCCACGCCACCTTGTCGTGGCGCGCCACACCCCCCCGGCGCTGCAGGGTCGCTCCCAGCACCGGGTACCGCAGCTCCGGTGAGACGTTGAGCAACGGACAGACCGCGGCGACCTCCTCGGGCGTGAGCCATTCCGCATCGATGCCGTTCAGCCGGTTCGCGTGGACCCGCCGCATCGCCGACCGGACCTCGCCGAGGTCGTGGGCCAGGTTCAGCACCCCGCGCTGGGAGAACTCGACGTCGACGCCGAGCTCCTCCTCGAGCTCCTCCCACAGCTTCAGCGAGTGCTCGTAGATCGCGGCCGACTCGTCCCAGAGGTAGTTCGAGCGGATGATCGTGGTGTTCCGGGCCATGTTCCCGCCGGCCAGCCAGCCCTTCTCCACGACGCACACGTCCGTGATCCCGTGGCGTTCGCGAGCCAGTAGGCCGTCGCGAGGCCGTGCCCACCGCCCCCGACGATCACGACCTCGTAAGCCGACTTCGGCTCGGCGGCTCGCCAGTAGCGGCTCTCCATCGGAACGAGAGCCTCCGCGAAGGGACGCGGATGGTCAACCGGCGCGGCGCCTCGAGCTCAGGGTCGGCCGGTGACCACCCTGATCGCGATCTGTTGCCTGCCGACGTTCCCGGCGGCGTCCCAGGCGGTCACCGTGACGGTGAACCCGGTCGACCCCCGCTTCGGAACGGACCATGCGCACGACATCGCCGTGGTCTCGACGTCCCTGCACATCACCACGCCGTCCGCGGCGAACTCGACCTTGATCACGCCGACGTCGTCCGTCGCGGTCGCCACCACCTTGATCGTGCGGCCCTTCTGGATCGCCGTCCCGTCTGCCGGCGAGAGGATCGTCACGGTTGGTGCCGTGGTATCGGCGGGAGGCGCCGGCGGCTCCTCGGGCGGCGGTTCCTCCGAGGGCGGCTCCTCGGGCGGCGCCTCTCCAGTCAATGACACGGCTCCGGAGGCGCTCGCCTCGTGATCGGTGTCGCCACCGAATCTGGCCGTCACCTGCTGCGTGCCCGGCGCCGCCACGACGTCGACGGTGCATCCCGACGCGGAGCCAGAGGTCGCGGTCAACTCGCACGACGCCGCGACGGCGCCGTCGACCGCGATCCGCACGGTCCCCGTCGGCGCGCTCATCTGCCCGCCGCTCCCGTCGGAGACGCTGGCGGTGCAGCTGCTCTTCGCGCCGGCCGGGACCGGTGTCGCGCATGTGAGCGTGGTGGCCGACAGGCGCGGCGAGACGCGGAGCAGGGTACTGACCGACCCCGTCGAGATCGTCGAGCCCGAGTACGTCGCGGTGATCGTGTGCTCGCCTGCCGACCCCGAACCCGGCCGGTAGCGGACCGTGCACGTCGTCACGCCGAGTCCCCCCGGGTCGCAGGACGATCCGGAGAACGTGCCGTTCCCAGACGCGGACCAGCTCACGGCGTGGGTCACGGGCTGAGTGGTGTCCGATGTCATCGCCGCGTCGTAGTCGGTGATCTCGGCATCGGTGTGGAAGGTCGTGTACCCGTTCACCAGCTCGACGCCGGAGGCCTTCAGGTAGTCGATGGCCCAGTTCATCGTGGCGTCGGCGTCACCGATCCGCGTCGCACCGGCCGCCTGATACTGCGTGGTCCCCGGCGCGTCGAGTCTCGTGAGGAACTCCGCGTAGATCGGTGGCGGGTCGGCGATGTAGCTCGATCGGATCGAGTTGTTCTGAAGGACCGTCCGATCGCCGAACAACGAGAGGTGGTAGTCCATCACCTGGGCCGTGTACGCGACCGAGATACCGGCAGACCCATCCGGGTTGATGAACTGCCACGGGTTATACGCGAGACCGACGGGCGTCCGGCGGAAGACCCGCATGATGTCGAGCTGCCACGTCTGCGCGGCCTGATCGAGCGCCTTCGTGTACCCCGCCGCGAGGATGTTCGTTCGATTCTGCTGTGCGGAGATGCCTCGCATGAACGGTTCGGAGTAGTAGGTCTGCGCACCGGACGCGAACACGAGCAGCACCCGAGGATCGGCGTCGTACGCCGCGGCGACCGCGGCCATGAGCTCCTCGACCTCTGCTTGGTACGCGGGATCCCAGATGTCGGGGATGGTCGTCGGGGTGTCGCTCTGCGCCTCCAGGTAGTCGATGGGCCCGTCACCGATCTCCTTCGCCCACTGCGGAGCGTCGGCGCCGAACGAGAACCGCAGGCGCACACCGTCGAACCCCCGCGACTCGGCCGTGTCGAGGACGGTCTCGATCGGGCCGAGCGTCACGATGTCACGGGTCGCCTCCAGGGTGTCCCAGTAGATCTTCTTCGTGATGATGCGGATGGGAGACCCGGCCGGAGGGAAGTTGTCGCGGGTGAACACGCCTTGTGCGATCGGCTTGGGCATCCCCTCCGTCGGGAGGGAGGCCGTGGTCGGGTCGGTCTCCGCGATCGTCGCTCGACACGTCGTCGCGACGCCGACGCGGGTCGGGTCGCACGTGACCGCAGCGTCGACCCCCGTGTCACCGATGGCGGGGTACACGGAGGCCGCGATGAGAGCCAGGAGGCCGAGGCGCGCGAGCCATCGGAGCGGACGTGTGGCCGGATGACCCGGCTCGGGGGCTGGACGATCCCATGGGTGACGTGCGTGGTCGTTCGGGATCGTGTGACGGGTTCGCATTGCCGGTGTCCTCGCCCTCGGTGGTCTCGGTCGGTGCCCTCGCGTTGATTCATCGGGTTCCGGAGGTCGATCTCTGGATGGGGGGAGTTACGGAATCAGCCGATAAGCGGAACAACCGTCGGCTGGCGGCACCGCTGTCCCCCCGACGGATGGCCTAGAGCGGTCGCCACGGAGAGCCGTATCCTCAGCGGATGTCCGGCGACTGGATGACGCCCGAGGATCGCGAGATCCAGGAGCGCACCCGCGGATTCGTCGACGAGGAGCTGATCCCGTGGGAGGTCCACGCCGAGGAGCACGAGGGCCGGATCCCCGACCGACGTCCACGACGCCCACGTCGCCAAGGCGAGGGAGCTCGGTCTGTCCGTCGATGAACATGCCGGAGGAGCTCGGCGGCGGCGGGTTCACGATGCTCCGGCAGGTGCTCGTCTCGGAGCAGATCGGCCGGGTCACGAACGCCCTCGGCTGGTGCGTCCACACGCCGCCGGGGTGGGCGCCGGCCGTCTGCACGCCCCGAGCAGCTCGAGCGATGGATCGTGCCCGCGGTGCGCGGGGAGCGGCACGAGTGCTACGCGATCACGGAGGAGGGCGCGGGCTCCGACGTCGACGCGATCGAGTCGACCGCGACGCGCGACGGCGACGACTACGTCCTGCGCGGCACGAAGATGCACGTGACCTCGTACAACACGGCCGACTGGATCTTCTTCCAGGCGAAGCTCGCCGGCGGCGATCACGAGGGGGAGCACGCGCTGTTCTTCGTCGACAAGGACACCCCGGGCGTCCGGCTCGTCCGCGAGCCGCGGTACTCGCACACCTATCCCGACACGCATGCGCTCGTCGCGTTCGACGACGTGCGCGTCCCGGCCTCGCATCTGATCGGCGCCGAGGGCGACGGGATGGCGTTCACGCACGCGTGGTTCCGCTACGAGCGCTTGATGATCGCGGCGCGCTGCTGCGGCGCGATGGAGCGGCTGATCGAGGAGGCGACCGCGTTCGCGAAGGAGCGGGTGCAGTTCGGGCAGCCGATCATCGAGTTCCAGGCGATCGGCCACATGCTGGCGGACTCGCTCGCCGACCTGTGGGCGTCGCGCCTGATGACCTACGAGCTCGCACGCGGGATCGACGCGGGCATCGACGTGAAGATCCAGCACGCGCAGTGCTCGATGGCCAAGCTGTTCGCGTCCGAGGCCGCCGGGTCGGGTGGCCGACCGGGCCGTCCAGATCTTCGGCGGCCGCGGGTACATGCGCGAGAACGTGGCCGAGCGATTCTTCCGGGAGCTGCGCGTCGACCGGATCTGGGAGGGCACGTCCGAGATCCAGCGGAACATCGTGGCCGACCAGCTGGCGAAGCGTGGCGTCCGGCGTCTGCTGGGGGAGGAGACGGGGGATGACGGATGCGAAGGACGAGGTGCGGGCGGCGGCCGATCGGCTGATGGAGGCGTTCTCGTCCGGGGACGAGCAGGGCTACTTCGACTGCTTCCATCCCGATGCGACGTTCCTGTTCCACGGCGTGGACCCGATCGATTCACGGGACGACTACCGGGCGCTCGTCCGGTCGTGGAAGGACGAGCACGGCTTCCAGGTGCTGTCGTCGACGTCGCACGACGCGGACATCTCCGTCTTCGGAGACACCGCCGTGTTCACGCACCGCGTCACGACCACCCAGCTGTGGGACGGCGAGGAAGCGACGCTCCACGAACGCGAGTCGATCGTGTTCCAGCGACAGCCGGATGGCGCGTGGCTCGCCATCCACGAGCACCTTTCCTCCGACGAGCCGTCCTAGCTCCCGGCCCGAAGTCGGCGCGACGACGCCGAGTGGGACCGGGCGCTAGCATCCGCGGGCGGCCATCCAGGGAGGGCGCGACATCTCGAACGGCGAGCCCACGGTCCAGCCTGTCAGCGGCACCGTCGTGCCCAGGTACGCAGGGCCCTCGACGTTCGTCCGACTCCCCGAGCTGGCGACCTCGATCGATGCGACGTGGCGATCCTCGGGATCCCGTTCGACTCCGGCGTGAGCTACCGCCCCGGCGCCCGCTTCGGTCCCGGCGCGATCCGCCAGGCCTCCCGGATGCTCCGGCCACAGTTCCATCCGATCCACGAGATGGAGCCGTTCGCCCTCCTGCAGGGCGCCGACGCGGGCGACGTCGCCTGCAACCCCTTCGACATCAATGAGTCGATCGGGCAGATCGAGCGCGGGGCCGACGAGGTGCTCGAGCGAGCCGGCTCGATCGTCAGCATCGGGGGTGACCACACGGTCCTGCTGCCGATCCTCCGCTCGATGCACCGCGGCGCACGGCCCCGTCGCGCTGGTGCATTTCGACGCGCACCTCGACACGTGGGACACGTACTTCGGCGCTCCCTACACGCACGGCACGCTCCTGCGGCGCGCGGCGGAGGAGGGACTGTTCCTCGATGACTCCTCGATGCATGTGGCATCCGGGGACCGCTGTACAGCTCGCAGGACATGGTCGACGACGCGAGCTTCGGCTTCCGGACGATCCGCACGGAGGACGTCCACCGCGAAGGGGTCGAAGGGGTCGTCCAGAGGATCCGCGAGCGGGTCGGGGACCGCCCGCTCTACATCTCGATCGACATCGACTCGCTCGATCCCGGCCCACGCCCCCGGGACGGGGACGCCGGAGATCGGTGGGCTGACGTCGCGGGAGCTGCTGATGATCCTCCGCGGTCTCGCGGGACTGCGTCTGGTGTCGGCCGACGTCGTCGAGGTCTCCCCGCCCTACGACCACGCCGACCTCACGTCGCTCGCCGCCGCGACCGTCGTGTACGAGCTCGTGTGTCTCCTCGCGGGCAGCCCGTCGGTCGCGAGCACCAGCCGATCTCGGCTGAGGCCGCAGCGCTGCCGCGATCGCGCGCCTTGGTCGCGCTAAGGTGTGGAGCAGCGGGGGAGCTCGATGTGACGGGCTGAGAGGCCGGCTGGACCTGGAGCACGGGCCGGCGACCCTTCGAACCTGATCCGGTTCGTACCGGCGGAGGGAGCACGCAGATGTCGTCCGTGACGCGCCCGGCACCCGACGGGGGATCGGATCCAACCACTCTCGTCCCACCGGGCATCGCTCCGATCCCGGCGGAGAGGCGGACCCTCTCCGCGTTCGACATCGGCATCCTCTGGAACGATCTGTCCCTCGGGCTTCTGGTCCTCGTCACCGGGGGTGCTCTTGGTCCCCGCGCTCGGGCTCCCGGCGGCGATCGGCGCGATCGTGTTGGGGAGCCTGATCGGGTGTCTTCCCCTCGCCGCAGTCGCCCTGGCAGGAGCGCGGGAGGGGCTCCCCGGGATGGTCCTCTTCCGGCCGGTTCTCGGGCGGACGAGGTTCCGTACCTCCCCTCCGTGCTGAACGTGGCACAGCTCCTCGGTTGGACCTCGGTCGAGTTCTGGGCGATGGGGAGGCTGGCGAACAGCCTGTCGATCGAGCTGTTCGGCCTCGATGCCTTCTGGTTGTGGCTCGCCCTGACGGCCGTCGCCTGCACCGCGCTCGCGATCGGCGGGCCCGTGCTCGTCGTGAAGCGCTTCCTGGAACGGTTCGGCACGTGGATCGTGCTCGGCAGTGGTCTCCTTCTCACGATCACGCTGCTCCGCGCGGGCTCGATCGCGTCCGCGTGGACCGCAGCCGGTGAAGGCGGTCTTCCGTTCTGGCTCGCCGTGGATCTCGCGATCGTGATGCCGATCTCGTGGCTCCCCTTGGTGGCCGATTCGACCCGATTCGCGCGGAGCCAGCGGGATGTGTTCGCCGCCACGTTCGTCGGGTACGCGGCCGGGAACATCTGGTTCTACGTCCTCGGAGCGCTTCTCGTCCTGAACGCGGTCGCGGTCCCGAGCGCCGAGGGCATCGGGGTTGCGATCTTCGGAGTGGCCGCGGGCCTGGCCGGGGTGCTGATCCTCGGGCTGCTCATCGGTGAGGCGCCGAACGCCTTCGCGAACATCTACTCCACCGCGGTCTCCACGCTGAACGTGGTCCCACGGGCGTCCGCGGCGGTGCTCTCCGTCGTCGTCGGTGCACTCGCGTTCCTGCTCGCCCTCCTGTTCACGATGGAGCGATACGAGGTGTTCCTGTTCGTGATCGGATCCGTGTTCGTGCCTCTCGGCGCCGTCTTCCTCGCGGATTACTTCGTGAGAGCGCGTGGTCGTTACGGGTCGGAGCGCGTGTTCGGGCCAGGCGTCAGAAGGCATCCGTTGGCCTGCCGTGGTGCCCGTGGTTCGCCGGCTTCATCCTCTATCACTGGAGCGTGCCGACCGGACCAGAAGGGTGGGTGGACGCGATCGCGCGGATCTTCACGAGCGTCGGGCTCCCCTTCCCGCTCATGGACTCACGGCTGGGCGCGAGCGTGCCGAGTTTCGCGGTGGCGTTCCTTCTCGCACTCCTCGTGCTCCCGAGACGCGGCCACTCACGCACGCCGGCGCGCCGGAGCGGGCGCCGCGGTTCAGTCGTCGTTCCCGTGACCCTCGTCGCCGTGTCCCGTTCCCTTTGTCCTTGTCCTTGTCGGGTTTGCCCTCGCCGCCGCCCTCGTCGCCCTCGTCGGCCGGGGATGCGCTCGGGGCTCTCGGACGGCGACGCCCGGGGAACGAGCACCAGCTGCTCATCGACGGCCTCGGCGGCATCGAGGATCGCCGTCGCCCGGCCCTCGTCGATCCGTCCCGCGTCCAGCCTCGAGATCACCAGCTCGACGAGGCGGCGGAGCTCCGTCCGGGCGAGGCCGGGGCGGCCGTTCTCCGCGAAGGTGCCGGATCTGCGCGACACGGTTCTCCAGCGTGGCGGCGAGCTGCGCGGGGAGCTCCCCCTCGCCGCACGAGCTCGCCAGGATCGCGATGATGCCGAGGGCGATCGTCGACTCGCCTCACGGCTGCACCGACTCCTCGAGCTCGCGCAGCGCGTCGTCGAGCGACGCCGGGAGCGTCGTGCCGCCCGTGCCGTTCGCCCCAGGAGCGTCCGGCCCGGTGAAGACGCGTGAGCGCGAGGACCACCGAGCAGCACGACGACGACGATCGCCGCCGGCCGCGATCAGCGCGACGCGCGATGGACGAGGTCAGCCTCGACGGCTCGGACTCGCGGGCCGGCTGCAGAGGGGAGCCGGGCGGTCTGCTCCATGCGGGGGATCGGCACGGTCTCGTGTCCGTCCGGTTCGGCGCTCGACCTCGGCTCGCTCGGCCGTCGGGATCACCTCCGTCGTCCGGCGATCGACTGTCGCTCCTCGTCGCCGAGCAGCGCCCCCGCCATCGCCTCGGCGCTCTCGTAGCGCTCCGCCGGATCCCGCCGCATCGCGCGCTCGATCACGGCGATGATCTCCGGATCGGCGTCGGCGACGATCGCGGTGGGCGGCTCGTACGCGTCCGTCGCGGATCGCGGTGGCGAGGGCGAAGGGGTCGTCGCCCTCGAACGGCTTCCGGCCGCACAGCGCCTCGTACAGCAGCACGCCGACCGCGTAGAGGTCGCTCGCCGGTCCCGCCTGCTGCTCCGTCGATGCGCTCCGGGGCGAGATAGGAGGGGCTCCCCAAGAGCTCCCCGGTCCCGGTCAGCGTCTCGTCCGCGTGGACCCACTTGGCGATGCCGAAGTCCGCGACCTTCCAGGTCCCGACGCCCGCGTCCAGGATGTTCCCGGGCTTCACGTCGCGATGGACGATGCCGAGCTCGTGGGCCGCGGCGAGCGCCCGCAGCACCTGCAGCCCGACGTCGCGGACCCGCTCGGGCGGCATCGGTCCGCCGGCGAGCTCGTCCCCGAGCGTGCGGCCGGACAGCCGCTCCATCACCACGAACGGTCGGCCGTCCTGCTCGCCGGTGTCGAGGACGCCGACGACGTGGGGATGGGTCAGGCGCGCGGCGAGCCGGGCCTCGGCGACGACCCGTTCGCGCATGCCGTCCTGCTCGGCGAGGTCCGCCCGGAGCAGCTTGAGGGCGACCTCCCTATCGAGGCGCAGGTCGTGGGCCACGAAGACCTCGCCCATGCCGCCCGCGCCGAGCAGTTCACCCAGCTGATAGCGGCCGCCGACGGTCTCGATCTGCTCCGTGGGGCTCATCCAGAAGACCATTCCCTTGGAGGTCGACCGCCTACACCTGCGGGCCGGGCGGGCGCCTCCGGCGCCCGCCCGGCCCGACGCGTCACCGCAGGCTGAGCGACCGCACGGCGATGCCCTCGGAGGCGAGCGCGTCCGGGGAGCCTGGCCACGAACGGATGCTCCTCGGCGGAGAGCTCACGCGGGTTCGCGATCAGGAACAGCACGCCTCCGGGCACGCGCAGCCGGACCCAGCGTGGCCTCGAACCCGTTGAGCACGCTCCGTCGTGGCCCGCGCGTCGGTCCGGGACGACCGTGAGCCGGAAGGGCGCCGCCACCTGAGGCAGGCGGAGGGCAGCCGAGCGGGCCAGCTCGCTCCTCGTCCACTCGCGCCGGCGATCCGGCCCGCGCGGCGGCACCCGGGGAACGGGTCCGGACCGGCGATCGCGTTCCAGAGGATCCGCTGGGTGCCGTCCGCCCACCCGCGGAAGACCGGGTCGAACGTGAAGACCGTCGCCCGGCCCTTCCCCACGGCCTCGTCGACCACGGCCGACGTCCCGCCGAGCTGCTCGGCGCCGCTGTCGAGCCCGGACACGAAGAAGTCCTCGCTCGAGGCATCCGGGAAGACGGCGGCCTCCTCACCACGGCCGGGCGCCATCACCGGATCGTCCTCGAACATCGCCCAGGCGAACGGGCCGACGCCGTCGGCGAGCGGGCTCGTCTCGTCGAGCGCGATCCGCACGAGGCTGCCGGGCATGTTCGTGTGCGCCATCTGCAACACGGCCGTGGACGCGCCGATCCGCGTGGCGACCTCGGCGCTCCCCTCCCACGCGATCAGATGCCCGCCGTCGTTGACCCACGCGACGAGCGCCTTCTTCCCCTTGGCGCCCAGCGCCTGCAGGGCGTAGTTCGCGTAGCCGTCCGGCATCACGAGCACGTCGTAGTCGGAGAGCGCGCCGGCGGTGATCTCCCCAGCCGACGATCAGATGCTCGTCGTTCCCCAGGTCGAACGGCAATCCCCAGACCTCGGCGAACAGCCACCGGACCCCGCCGCGGGACTCGAGCGCCGTGGTGCCGGGTCCCTCGAACACCGCGACCGACAGGGACTCCCGCGGCGTCGAACGGCCACGCCGGCTCGTTCGAGCGGTTCGACCGGCACGCCGACGGGATCGAGGTCCGACGCCGTGAACCCGCCCGGCACGTTCATCAGCAGCGGGTTGCTCCATCCGGTGACGTCGTAGGTGACGTCGTGCGGGATGTAGGTGTCCTCGTTCAGCATCGACTGCACCCAGTGCTTCCGCGCCTGCGCGAGCGGGATCCAGTAGGTCCCGGCCGGGAGCGTGGTGCTCGCCGGGGCACGGCCGTACGCGCGGAAGTCCGGCACGCTGAGCGGCTCCGTGAGCCGGTAGAGCTCCACGTCCATCCGTTGCAGGCGGCGGATCAGGCGCTGCACCTCGTACGCCTTCGATGGATCGTCGCGCAGGAAGTAGTGGCGGACCACCGCCCCGGTCGGCGGCTGCTGGAGCACGCGGTGTCCCTTCTGGAAGACCGCGTTCCGTTCGAGCGTCCCCGCCGTTCCCTCCGCAGCCGCCTCGACCCACGACGCGTGCCAGTCCTCGAGGATCTCCTCCTTGTGGGAGGCGGCCTCGAACACCGAGACGATCGAGGTCACGTACTGCTCGTACATCCGGACAGGGAGCGGGTCGCTGCTCTGCTTCTCGAACGTCATCCCGGCCGAGTGGAACGCGACCGTCGGCACCGTGTCGCCGTAGAAGGTGCCGAAGAAGTCGTAGGGCTCGTAGTTGAAGTAGCGGATCCGCTGCCTGTCGAACTCGGCCGCCATCGCCGGTCCGTAGATCCCGTTGATCCAGTCGTTCGAGATGTCGGCGATCTCGTGGTACACCGGGTCGGAGTTCGGCGGGAAGAAGTACGTGTACGCGCCCATCTCGTGCACGTCGAGGTCGAGCACCGGCGGCAGCTGTCGGTAGAGCTCGAGCTCTCGCATCGGTCTCCGGCTGGGTCCGTGCGAACCAGTCGCGGTTCATGTCGATGTCGTAGGCGTTCCGCCGTGTGTCCGCCTCCCGGCCGTCGGGGTTCTGGATCGGGACGATCACGACGATCGCGTTGTCGAGGATCGTCTCGGACACGCAGTCGTCGCGGTCGGCGAGCTCGTAGAGCAGCTGGAGCGACGACTCGGTGCCGCTCTCCTCGCCGCCGTGGACGTTCGCCTGCACCAGCAGGATCGCGGGGGTCGACGCGGCGAGCGCCGCCGCCTCGGCCTCGGACGTGGCGGGATCGCGGAGCTGGTCGATCGCCGCTTGGACCGCGGGGAGTCCGTCCGACGTGACGTGCTCCGGCGCGCCGACGATCGCGTAGCGCAGCGGTCGTCCTTCGACGGAGAACCCAGCGGTCCCGCTCGTCACCCGGTCGCTCGCGTCGTCGATCGCCCCGAGATAGGCGTCGGACTCGGCCGCCGAGACCTCCTGGTCGCCGAGGTCGAAGCCGAGCGACCTCATGGGCGGTGGGCACCACCCCGGTGAACTCGGGCGTCGTCTGGATCGGATGACACGCCGCCTGCGCCGCGCTCGGGCCGACGGAGCATGCCGCCGATCAGCAGCGACCAGAGGCGATCAGGGAGAGCCGGGAGCCGCTTGCGGAGACGTCGCGCCATGGTTCCTCCCTCGGGGGTCGGAGGCCTCCAGCTTCCGCCGCCGTCGGCCAGGACGTCAACCGGAGCGTCGCGCGGAGGGGGCGGGCCCGTCGATCCACGGACCACGAGGGAGGGTGGGACGACGAGGTGACGGGCCGACCGTCGATCCTCGTCGCGCCGTTCGAGGAGGAGCCGGACCGCCGTCACGCCCATGTCGCGGCGCGGCTGGTCGATCGTGGTGAGGTCGATGTGCCCGAGCCCGGCCAGCGCGATGTTGTCGTACCCGACGAGGGAGATGTCGTCGGGCACCCGCAGCCCGTGATGGTCGAACGCGTCGAGGGCACCGACCGCGGCGAGGTCGTTGCCGACGAAGACCGCGGTGACGCCGCGTCGGTCGCGCAGCAACGCCGGTCACGCCGTCGCGCCCGCCCTCCTCGGTGAACGCCCCGGTCACGATCCGGGCCGACGATCGCAACCCGTGCCGATCCATCGCGTCCAGGAACCCGGCGCGGCGCTGCGTGGATCCTGCGCCCGTCCCGCCGTCGACGTGGGCGATGCGCCGATGCCCGAGCGAGACGAGGTGATCGACGGCGATCCGCGCGCCCATCCGATCGTCGTTCGTGATCGAGTCGTGCGCCGGCGATCGGGAGTGCTTCGCGACGACCACGACCGGGACGGACGCGGCGACCGCGGCGATCCGGCGCGATGAGAGCACCGGACCGGCCATCACGATGCCGTCGGTCCGCAGCTGCAGCAGGGTGTCGAGCGCCTCGTCCTCCCCGGCGGCGGCGCGCCCACCGGTGTTGAACAGGGCGTGGTAGCCGGAGCCGCGCGCCGCCGCCTGGATCCCGTCGATCACCTCGGTGAAGTAGGGGTTGTGCAGATCCGAGACCATCACGCCGATCAGGTAGCTCCGGCGGCGGACGAGGCTCCTCGCGACGGCGTTCGGGCGGTAGCCGATCTCTTCGGCGGCCTTCGTCACGGCCGCCCGCTTCTCGTCGCTCACGTTCGGCGCGTCCCGCAGCACGAGCGACACCAGGGACTTCGAGACGCCGGCCCGCTCCGCGACGTCGACGATCGTGGGGTGCCGGCGTCTCGAGCCTCGGCCGTCGCCCGCGGCCGCCCGCGGGCTCACACCCCCGGCCTCTGGTGTTTCCGCGCGGCTTCGTGGGCGGCCTTGGCCACGCGCACCTCGTCGCGATCCGACACCTCGGGGACCCCGACGTCCCACCAGGCGTCACCCTCCGTCCACGCGTGCGGATCGGTCCGGATCACGATCACGGCGGTGCGATCCGCATCACGCGCTCGCTGCCAGCGCGCCCTCGAGCCCATCGAGATCGTCCACCGCCTCGGTCCAGGCGCCCATCGCCTCCGCGTGCTTCGCGAAGTCCACCCGAGCGGGTCGTTCCGCGCGGACGTCCTCGAGCATGTTGTTGAACGAGGCGCCTCCCGCGAACACCTGGAGGCGATCGATCACCGCGTACCCCTCGTTGTCGCACAGGATCAGGATGAACTTGTGGCCGGCGAGCACCGACCCGTAGACGTCGGCGCTCGACATCAGGTACGAGCCGTCCCCGCAGAACGACAGGACGGTCCGCTCGGGCATCGCCATCGCCGCGCCCCACGCGCCGCCGATCTCGTAGCCCATGCAGCTGAAGCCGTACTCGCAGTCGAACGTGCCCACGCCGAGCGATCGCCAGTGCTTGTTCAGCTCGCCCGGAAGACCGCCGGCCGCGGCCAGCGCGTAGTCGTCCGGCCCGGCCAGCTCGTTCACGCGGCGGATCACCGCGGCGTAGGAGGGGAGGCCGCTCGACGTGGGGGCGGCGGCGGCCTCGTCCAGCGTCTCGTTCCACGCCGCGTACTCCCGGGCGGCGCGCGCGGACCACTCGGCCGGCGCCTGCCACCCGGCCAGGGCCGCGTCGAGCTCCTCCAGGCCGCGCCGGGCGTCGGCGACGAGCGGCACGGCCCGATGCTTCGCGACGTCGTGCCGCGCGGCGTTCAGCGCGATCAGCCGCAGCCGCTCGTCGCCGAAGACGCTCCACGAGCCCGTCGTGAAGTCCTGCAGGCGGGTGCCCACCGCGAGGACCACGTCGGCGTCGCCGGCGAGCGCGTTCGCCGACGAGCTCCCCGTGACCCCGATCGGGCCGGCGAACAGCGGATGATCCCAGGGGAGCGACGACTTGCCCGCGACCGTCTCCACGACCGGCACGCCGTGTCGCTCGGCGAACGCCGCGAGCTGCTCCGTGGCGAGGGAGTAGTGGACGCCTCCGCCCGCGATCAGGAGCGGTCGCTCCGCCGCCCGGAGCACGTCCGCCGCCTCCGCCAGCTCCGCCGGATCGGGTCCCGGCCGCCGGATCCGGTGCACCCGAGGCTCGAAGAACGCAGCCGGGAAGTCGTAGGCCTCCGCCTGGACGTCCTGCGGCAGTCCGAGGAAGGCCGGTCCGCACTCCGCGGGATCGAGCATCGTCGCCACGGCCTGCGGGAGGGACTGGAGCACCTGCGCGGGGTGGACGATCCGGTCCCAGTAGCGGGTCACCGGCCGGAAGGCGTCGTTCACCGTGACGCTCGGGTCGCCGAAGGGCTCCACCTGTTGGAGCACCGGGTCGGGGACGCGGTTCACGAACGTGTCGCCGGAGAGCAGGAGCACCGGGAGGCGGTTCGCGTGCGCGATGCCCGCCGCGGTGACCATGTTCAGCGCCCCCGGCCCGATCGAGCTCGTGGCGACCATGATCTGCCGCCGCCGCTTCGCCTTCGCGAACGCGACGGCGGCCATCGCCATCGATCCCTCGTTGTGGCCGCGCCACGTCGGGAGGCGGTCCTGCACGGCCTCGAGGGCCTCGCCGAGGCACGTGACGTTGCCGTGGCCGAAGATCGCGAACACCCCGGGGAACAGGGGCACCTCGTTCCCGTCGAGCTCGGTCCGCTGCGCGATGAGGTACCGGACGATGGCGCCGGCGGTGGTGAGGCGGATCGTCTCCACGGTGCTCCTCCCGTCGCGACGTCGGGTTTGACAGCCCGTCGAGGCGGCGCCTATCGTACGCCCTGTTCGTTGGAACGTTCCACTCGCACCCGTCCGGAGCAGGTTTGGAACGTTCCAGACGCCTGGGGAGGGTTCGCACGCTCATCCACGAACCGGCGGGACCGGGATGCGCATCGGGGTGATCGGGGTCGGCCGCATGGGCCAGACCCACGCGGCCACGCTGCGGTCGATCGCCGAGGTGGACTCGGTCGTGCTCACCGACGTCGACGGGGATCGGGCGATGCAGGTCGCCGCCGACGCCGGCGCGGACACCGTGGCCACGACCGAGGACCTGCTCGCCGCCGTCGATGCCGTCGTGATCGCGGCCGCGTCCTCCGCGCACGCCGATCTGATCCACGCGTGCGCCGATGCCGGGCTCCCGACCTTCTGCGAGAAGCCGATCACGATCGACCTCGCGAGCACCGCCGCGGTCGTCGAGCACGTGCGTGCCACCGGGATCCAGCTCCAGATGGGGTTCCAGCGTCGGTTCGACGCCGGCTTCTCCGCCGCCCGCGACCTCGTCGTCGGACGGCTCGCTCGGCACGCTCTACGTCGTCCGGATGGCGGGCCACGACCCCGCGCCGCCGCACGAGGACTACATCCCCGCGTCGGGCGGGATCTTCCGCGACTTCAGCGTCCACGACTTCGACGCGCTCCGCTTCGTCACGGGCCAGGAGACCGTGGAGGTGTATGCCGACGGCGCGGTCCTGAACTTCCCGCAGTTCGCGCGCTACGGCGACGTCGACACCGGCGTGGTCGCCCTCCGGCTGTCCGAGGGGAGCTTCGGGATCCTCTCCGTCACGCGGCACGATCCGCTCGGCTACGACATCCGGATGGAGCTCCTCGGGTCGGGCGACAGCGTCGTGGTGGGGTGGGACGACCGTCTCCCGCTCCGATCGGTCGAGCCGGGCGGCCCCCGGCGCCGGCCGACGCGTACGCGAACTTCCAGCAGCGCTTCGCCGAGGCCTACCGTGCCGAGATGCCCGCGTTCGTGGACGTGGCGGCGGGCCGGCGGCCGAGTCCCGTGCACCGCCGAGGACGCGTTGGAGGCGATGCGCGTCGCGGTCGCGTGCGACCGCTCGCGGGAGGAGCACCGGCCGGTCCGGCTCGAGGAGGTCGCGTGACGGATCTCGCCCAGCGCGTGGCCGGCGCACCGATCACCTGGGGGGTCTGCGAGGTGCCCGGGTGGGGCCACCAGATGGCGGCCGAGCGCGTGCTCGCCGAGATGCGATCCCTCGGGCTGCGGGCGACGGAGCTCGGTCCGGACGGGTTCCTGCCCCGCGGCTCGGAGCGAGCCCTCCTCGACGCGAACGGCCTCTCCCTCGTGGCGGGGTTCGTCCCCGCGGTCCTGCACGACCCGTCGTCCCTGGAGCGGGAGCTCGCGAAGGTCGATGCCGCGGCGCGGACGATCGCCTCGCTCGGCGGCGGCGTGCTCGTCCTCGCGGCGTCGACCGGCGGCGAGGGCTACGAGGATGCCGGGCGGCTGGATGCCGCCGGATGGGGCGCGCTCGGGCGCGGGATCGACCGCGTGGTGGCCTCGGCCGGCGAACGCGGGCTCCGCGTGGCCGTGCACCCCCACCACGGCACGGTCGTGGAGCGCCCCGAGGACGTCGAGCGTCTGCTCGATGTCTCCGACGTCGGTCTCTGCCTCGACACCGGCCACGTGATCGTGGGGGGCGGCGATCCCGTCGCCCTCGCCCGCACCGCGGGTCGCGGATCGTCCACGTGCACCTGAAAGACGTGGACGCGGCGATCGCGGAACGGGTGGCGGCGGGTGAGCTCGGCTACCACGCGGCCGTGCGCGCCGGCCTCTACCGGCCGCTCGGCGACGGCGACGTGGACGTCCGCGGGGTGCTCCGCGCCGTCGAGGAGTCCGCGGAAGTGGTTTGGTACGTACTCGAACACGACGAGGTGCTCGATCACGAGCCCGAGCCGGGGTCTGGCCCGCTCCTGCACGCGAGGCGAAGCCTCGCGTTCCTGGAGCGGGCGTGGGAGGAGGTGGGCGCTTCGACGGGGAGGTAGTCCCAGATGACCGGGCGAGGGCCCGGCGAGAAGGGGGTTGGTTCGATGGTGAAGAGATTGGCCATGCTGGTGTTCGTGTTCGCCCTCGCTGCGACGGCGTGCACCGGCGACGACAACGGCGACGGCGACGGCGACGGGAACGGCGACGGCGCCGTCACGCAGCGTGACTTCCGCTTCGTGGTCGTCACGCACGGGCAGGCATCGGACCCGTTCTGGTCGGTCGCGGCCAACGGGGTCGACGCGGCGGCCGAGGACATGGGCGTCGACGGTCGAGTACCAGGCGCCCGGCACGTTCGACATGGTGGAGATGTCGCAGCTGATCGACGCGGCGGTCGCCTCGGAGCCGGACGGACTCGTCGTGAGCCTGCCGGACGCCGACGCGCTCGGTCCGTCGATCACGGCGGCCGTCGATGCCGGGATCCCGGTCATCACGATGAACTCGGGATCGGACACGTTCGCCGACCTCGGCGTGCTCCTGCACGTCGGGCAGACGGAGTTCGAGGCCGGCCTGATCGCCGGACAGCGGTTCGCCGAGGAGGGCGTCCAGAACCCGATCTGCCTGAACCAGGAGGTCGGCAACGCAGCGCTCGACCTGCGCTGCGAGGGGTTCTTCGAGGGCCTCGGTGTCGAGGGCGAAGTGATCGCCGTCGACCTCGACGACCCGACCAGCACGACCGAGACGGTGGCCGGGGCGTTGCAGAACAACCCGGACATCGACGGGATCCTGACGCTCGGCCCGACCGGCGCCGCGCCGACGATCGCGGCGCTCGAGGAGGCCGGCACGCTCGGGGAGATCGCGTTCGCGACCTTCGACCTCTCGCCGGAGGTCCTCGAGGCGATCGACGCGGGCGACATGCTGTTCGCGATCGACCAGGCCCAGTACCTGCAGGGGTACCTGCCGATCGTGTTCCTCACGAAGTACCTGGAGACCGGCGCGTTGCCGCTCGGCAGCGTGGATCGCGTGCTCCTGACCGGACCACAGATCGTGACGGCGGAGACGGCGCTGGACGTCGTTGACTACTCCGCGGACGGACTGCGGTAGCAGGATGAGCGGGGCCCTCGCGCGCGAGGTCGCGCGCGAGGGCCTTCCGTTCTAGGCTCACGCGCGAGCGGGAGCAGAACCAGGAAGGGGGAGGCATGGCCACCGAAGTCGAAGCGCCGCCGAAGGCGGCCGACGAGAGGGTCCGTGCGACCGGCAAGGCATCGCGCCTCCTCGCGCGTCCCGAGCTGGGCGCGCTCGTCGGGGTCGTGCTCGTGTACGTCTTCTTCGCGATCGTCGCCGCCGACAACAACTTCGTGAGCATGGCGACGCTCGCGTCGATCCTGAACCGGGCAGCTCCCCTGGGGATCCTCGCGATCGCGGTCGCGCTCCTGATGATCGCCGGCGAGTTCGACCTCTCGATCGGATCGCTCTTGGGCTTCTCGGGGATGGCGATCATGATCCTCATCTCCCCGCCCGACGCGGGGGGCTTCGGCTGGCCGCTCTGGCCGGCGGTGGGTTTCGCGGCCCGTGCTCACGGCGCTCATCGGAGTGATCAACGGGCTGCTCGTGAACGTGACGAAGCTCCCGTCGTTCATCATCACGCTCGGGACGCTCTTCATCTTCCGGGGCCTCACGATCGCGGTCACCCGCTCGCTGACCTCTCGAACGCAGCTGAGCGGGATCGACGAGATCGCCGGCTTCGACCTCGCCGACACACTCTTCGGTACCAGGATCGAGGTCCTCGGCGCGACCTTCTCCATCACGATCGTCTGGTGGGTCGGCCTCGTGGTGGTGGCGACCTGGGTGCTGCTCCGGACGCGGACGGGGAACTGGATCTTCGGGACCGGCGGCGCGGTGGAAGCGGCGCGGAACGTCGGCGTCCCGGTCAGCCGCGTGAAGCTCGCTCTCTTCGTCACGACGGCCCTGGCCGCGTTCCTCGTGGCGCTGCTCCAGGTCGTCCAGGTCAACAGCGCGGACGCGCTCCGGGGCGCCGGCCTGGAGTTCGAAGCGATCATCGCCGCGGTCGTCGGCGGGTGCCTCCTCACCGGGGGGTACGGGTCCGTGGTCGGCGCCGCCCTGGGGGCGCTCATCTTCGCGATGGTGCAGCAAGGGATCGTCATCACCGGCGTGGACGGCGACTGGTACCAGGTGGTGCTGGGGAGCGTCCTCGTGGTCGCGGTGATCTTCAACAACTTCATCAGGAGGAAGGCGGCCACTCGATGAGCGCGCAGACGGACGACGCCCTGCTCGAGACCAGACGGCTCTCGAAGTACTTCGGCAGCGTGATCGCGATCAAGGACATCTCGATGCTCGTCCGGCCGGGCACGGTGACGTGCCTCCTCGGCGACAACGGGGCGGGGAAGTCCACGCTGATCAAGACGCTCTCGGGTGTGTACGAGCCGAGCGAGGGCGACTACCTGTGCGACGGCGAGGTGATCCACCTCCACTCCCCGCGTGACGCCCTGGCGCGCGGGATCGCGACCGTGTACCAGGACCTGGCGATGATCCCGCTCCTGTCGATCTGGCGGAACTTCTTCCTGGGCTCGGAGCCCACGAAAGGATGGGGTCCGTTCCGTCGGTTCGACGTGAAGAAGGCGAAGGAGATCACGCGCGACGAGATGGCGAAGATGGGCATCGACGTTCGCGATCCGGAGCAGCCTGTCGGGACGCTCTCGGGTGGCGAGCGCCAGTCGGTCGCGATCGCCCGTGCCGTGTACTTCGGCGCCAGGGTCCTGATCCTCGACGAGCCGACCGCGGCGCTGGGCGTGAAGCAGGCCGGCGTCGTCCTCCGCTACATCGTGCGGGCGAAGCAGCGAGGGGTGGCCGTCGTCTTCATCACCCACAACCCGCACCACGCCTACCCCGTCGGCGACCACTTCGTGATCCTCCGGCGCGGGAAGGTCTTCGGGAGCTTCCCGAAGGCCGAGCTCACGCTCGAGCACCTCGTCCAGATGATGGCGGGAGGTGCCGAGCTCGAGACCCTGGCGCACGAGCTCCAGCAGGAGGCGGGCGACGACGCCGAGCTCCAGAAGGCCGTCGGCGGTGCTCGAGCAGGAGGTGAAGGCCGTGGCCGCCGAGCCGGTCGTCGGCGGAGCCCCGGGGCAGGCGTCGACCGACGGGGAGGCCACGCCCGAGGGCTGACGTGGACGCGAGCGGCCCCTACGACCTCATCACGATGGGCCGCGTCGGGGTCGACCTGTACCCCGAGCAGAGCGGCGTCCCGCTCGCGGAGGTGCGCACGTTCGCGAAGTCGCTCGGCGGGAGCCCGACGAACGTCGCCGTCGGCGCCGCCCGCTACGGGCACCGGGCGGCCGTGATCACGAAGGTCGGCGCCGACGGCTTCGGCGACTACGTCCACGCGGCGCTCCGCGGTTTCGGCGTCGACGACCGGTTCGTGGGCACGGATCCGGAGCTCCGGACGCCGATCGTGTTCTGCGAGCTCCTGCCGCCGGAGTCCCCGACGATCCTGTTCTACCGGCAGCCGAGCGCCCCGGACATGCAGGTCTCGGCCGGCGAGCTCGACGTCGAGCGCGATCCGCGGCGCACGGGTCTTCTGGACGACCGGGACCGGACTCTCGGCGGAGCCGAGCCGGACGGCCACCCTCGCCGCGCTCGAGGCCCGCGACCGGGAAGCGATCACCGTGCACGACCTCGACTACCGGCCGATGTTCTGGTCGATCCCCGGACGACGCGCGAGAGCAGCAGCTGCGCGCCCTGGAGCTCGCGACGGTCGCGGTGGGCAACGTCGAGGAATGCGCTGTCGCCGTGGGGGACGGATCGCCCGAAGACCTCGCGGGCCGGCTGCTCGACCTCGGCCTGGACCTCGCGATCGTGAAGCTCGGGGGAGACGGCGTCCTGGCGGCGTGGGAAGGCGGCGCCGAGCGGTTCCCGCCGGTCCCGGTTCCGTCGTGAACGGGCTCGGCGCCGGCGACGCTTTCGGCGCTGCTGTTTGCCACGGCCTGCTGGAGGGGTGGGATGTGCCCAGGACGATCCGATTCGCGAACGGCGCGGGGGCCCACGTCGCATCACAGCTCGCGTGCGCCGACGCGATGCCCGACGAAGCGCAGGTGGAGGCACTGCTCGTCGATGCGTGAGCCCGGCTCAGCTCCCTTGCGCCCACGCCGCGACCGCGCGGAGCTCACCGGGGCGCAGATGGACGAGGATGTGCGACGGCGGGCTGCCGAGGATGTACGTCATCACCGCCTCGGCGAACCGCTCCGACGGGATCCGGTCCCATGGCGCGCTGCCGCGCCACGGGGTCCCGCGGGAGACCGGCTGCGGCCGTGAACCGCTGCCGGAACGCGTCGCTCGGCGGGCATCGGCGCTCGGCATGGTGCGCGAACTCGTGGAGGAGCGTCGCCTCGAGGTTGGGGGCGGTCCCCGGCGCCCGGACGAGCACCAGGGCCCGCTCGGGCTCGTAGCGCGCCCGGTCCGGCAATTCCCACGCGACGCCGACCGTGAGGCCGTCCGACCGGTCCGCGCACGAGGGAACCGCGTCGGTGAACCGCTGCCACGCTTGAGTCGCCACCGCCCGCAGATCGCCCGGCGTGCCGTCCGTGAACCGGAGACCCGATCGGACGTCGCGGCGGCGACAGCCATGACCACCGCGACGACGGCGCCATCACCGATCGGGCCGCGACGCCGGCCCTGCGCACGCCCCGAACGCTACCCGCGGAGCGCGCGGTGGGGACTGACCTCTTCCGCCCGGCGGGGTCCGCGGCGGTCGACGGCGAGCCGGTGCACCTCACGCCAGCCGACGCGGGATGGTCCTTCAGCGGCCTCCGCGTCCTCGTCGCTCGCCGCCGGGCGATCGCCGCGTGCATCCGTGCTCGACGGCATCGAGGCGGTGGCCCTCCCGCTCTCCGGCTCGTGCGCCATCGAGGTCGGCAGCGAGACGTTCGAGCTCGAGGGCCGCCCCGACGTGTTCTCACGCGTGTCGGACTTCGCGTATCTCCCCTCCGGAACGGAGATGGTCGTCAGGACCAGGCCGGTTGCGAGCTCGCGCTCCCGAACGCGCCCGGCGACCCGGGCGCTCACCCCCGCGTACGTGCCCGCGCGTGCCGTGGGCGTCGAGGTCCGCGGCGGCGGCGCCGCGACCCGCCAGATCAACAACTTCCTCGCCGCCGACGCCTTCGAAGCCGAGCGCCTGATCGCCGTCGAGGTCCTCACGCCGGACGGGAACTGGTCGTCCTTCCCGCCGCACAAGCACGACGAGCACACCGAGGACGAGATCCCGCTCGAGGAGATCTACTACTTCCGGATCCGCGGGCGAGCACGGCTTCGGCCTGCACCGGACCTACACGACCGACGGCGCGATCGACGAGACGGTCACGGTCCGCGACGGCGACGTGTTCCTGATCCCGCGCGGCTACCACGGACCGTGCGTCGCGGCGCCAGGACATACGATGTACTACCTGAACGTGATGGCCGGCCCGGCCGAGCGTGCCTGGCGGGTGTGCCTGGACCCGGCGCACGAGCGGCTCGGCGAGCTCTTGGGCTCGCTCGCGCCGGACCCCAGATGTCCTCTGGTCACGGCCGAAGGGCCGCGGGAGGTGGGGGTCTGGGGGCTCAAGGAGCGAGCGCCGAGCGAGCGTAGCCCCCAGGAGAGAGAGGAGCTGACGATGGAACGCATCAGCCACTGGATCGGCGGCAAGGTCGTCCCGGGGGAGTCCGGTCGCACCGGCCCCGTCTTCGACCCGGCGACCGGGGAGCAGACCCACGAGGTCGACTTCGCGAGCACCGACGAGGTCGGCCAGGCGGTCGCCGCCGCGGCCGAGGCGTTCCCGGCGTGGCGCGCGACGTCGCTCTCGAAGCGGTCCGACGTGATGTTCCAGATCCGCGAGCTGCTCGAGGACCGGAAGGCCACGGTCGCGGCGGCGATCACGGCGCAGCACGGCAAGGTGCTGTCCGACGCGATGGGCGAGGTGCAGCGCGGCCTCGAGAACGTGGAGTTCGCGTGCGGGATCCCCAACCTGCTGAAGGGCGGGTTCACCGAGCAGGCCTCCACCGGCGTCGACGTGTACTCGATCCGCCAGCCGCTCGGCGTCGTCGCGGGCATCACGCCGTTCAACTTCCCCGCGATGGTGCCGCTCTGGATGCTCACGAACGCGATCGCGTGCGGGAACACGTTCGTCCTGAAGCCCTCGGAGAAGGATCCGGGCGCGTCCCTGGTGCTCGCGGAGCTGCTCCGGGACGCCGGCGTCCCCGACGGCGTCTTCAACGTCGTCCACGGAGACAAGGTCGCGGTGGACGCGATCCTCGACGACCCGACGATCCAGGCGGTGTCGTTCGTCGGCTCGACGCCGATCGCGAAGTACATCTACGAGCACGGCACGAAGGCCGGCAAGCGCGTGCAGGCGCTCGGCGGCGCGAAGAACCACATGATCGTGCTCCCCGACGCCGACCTCGATATGGCGGCCGACGCCGCCGTCTCCGCCGGCTACGGCAGCGCCGGCGAGCGCTGCATGGCGATCTCCGCGATCGTGGCCGTCGGCGGGATCGCCGACGACCTCGTCGCGAAGATCGCCGATCGCCTGCCGAAGGTGAAGGTCGGTCCGGGCACCGATCCCGAGGCCGAGATGGGCCCGCTCGTCACGCGCGAGCACCGCGACAAGGTCGCGGGCTACCTCGACTCGAGCGCCGAGCAGGGCGCCACGGTCGTCCGCGACGGTCGCGAGGACGCGGTCTACGACGGCGACGGGTTCTTCCTCGGCGTGTCGCTCATCGACCACGTCACCGAGGAGATGGACGCCTACCGCGACGAGATCTTCGGCCCGGTCCTCTCGGTCGTCCGCGTGGACACCTACGACGAGGCGCTGAAGATGGTCAACGACAACCCGTACGGGAACGGCGTCGCGATCTTCACGCGCGACGGCGGCGCGGTCCGCCAGTTCCAGTTCGACGTGAACGTCGGGATGGTGGGCGTGAACGTCCCGATCCCGGTGCCGGTCGCGTACTACTCCTTCGGCGGGTGGAAGAACTCGTTGTTCGGCGACAACCACATGTACGGCCCCGAGGGGATCCAGTTCTACACGCGGGGCAAGGTCGTCACGGCGCGATGGCCCGATCCGGCCACGTCCGCCGTCGACCTCGGCTTCCCGAGGACCCGCTGATGCCGTCGGCTGAGGAGCTGTTGCGGGCGGAAGAGGCGGCGTGGGCCGAGTTCGTCGCGGAGGTGGGCCGCGTGCCGGAACACCTCCGCGGGAACGAGGGCGTCGTCCCAGGCTGGTCCGTGAACGACCTCGTCTTCCACAACGGGAGGTGGGCCGGCGTCGCCGCCGAGAAGCTGACGCTGATCCGCGACTCTGGGAGCCCCGGCGAAGAGGATCCCGACGAGGTCTGGCGAGGGAAGAACGATCTCTGGGCCGCCGAGTCGAAGTCGATGCTCTACCAAGAGGCGATGTCGCGAGCCCTTGCCGACCGGGAGGCCGCCCGAGAGGCGTTGACCGCGCTCCCCGAAGTCACCGACGAGGCCGCGTCCTGGTTCAAGGAAGAGACGTTCGACCACTACCAGGAGCACACGGAGGAGGTCAGCCGCTTCGCCGACAGCCTCGGCGAGCCGGAGAAGTAGCCCTCGCCCAGGCGACCCTCGGGAACCGCGAGGCGACGACGACACGTGATGGAGGCCCAGATGAACGTCTCGCTGAGGCCGCTCGAGGACCGGGATCTCGACACGATCTATCAGCACGTGACGGATCCGGTGTCGGTCCGGATGGCTGCCTTCACGGCCGAGGATCAGACCGATCATGGCGCGTTCCTCGAACGGATGTCGCGCGTCCGGGCCAACACGAGCGCCTCGAACCGAGTCATCGACGTGGACGGAGCGATCGCGGGAACGATCGCGTCGTTCCGGATCGACGATCGGCTCGAGGTGACCTACTGGGTCGACCGATCGCTCTGGGGGAAAGGAATCGCGAGCGCAGCACTCCAGATGCTTCTCGCCGAGACTGCCGAGCGTCCGGTGTTCGCCCGAGCGGCCTCGGACAACCTCGGTTCGCTTCGAGTCCTGGAGAAGGCTGGGTTCCGACGCATCGGCGTCGACCGCGGCTTCGCAGCCGGTCGTGACGAGGAGATCGAGGAAACGATCCTGCGCCTCGACTGACCGCAGCCACGGGCTTCGCGACGGTCTCCGTGTGACTTCGAGGTGCATTCCCTTAGAACCGGGGGACCCAGCCGTTCCTCTCCCGATCCCCGAGACAAGAACCGCCACCAGGTGCCGCACGTAGACCCACCGGACACGTGGCGGCTCGCCCGCCACGTGGGAGGAGGCGAGGAGCATGGCAGAGCCGAGCTTGTACGAACGATTGGGTGGAGTGTTCGCCATCGCTGCGGTCATCGACCATTTCAGCGATGCCGTCGTCCGCAACTCCATCGTCGGCCAAGGGTCGAAGAACCCTGAGCTCAAGGAGTGGCACACCAACCAGCTCGGGAGGTTGCCGGGGCTGAAGTTCATGCGCACGCTGTGGGTCTGCAACGTCGCTGGTGGACCCTTCACGTTCGCGGCCACGAAGCCAGGGAGCACCGCTCTCGGGCTGGAGGAGGCCCATCGCGAGCTCCAGATCACCCCCGAGGAGTTCGATGAGGTCGCGGCGGAGCTGGGACGCTCACTCGACCATTTCGGGGTCCCTCAGCGCGAGAAGGATGAGGTCCTGGCTGCCTTCGCGGCGCACAAGGGGGAAGTGACCGAGGGATCGATGGCTTCGGCCTGAGAGCCGCAGCACACTCTTGCGCCAGCGAGTGCGTGTCCTTCTCAAGCGCTAGGAGCGCTGCGATGGACGCGATAGTCGAGATGCGTCACGCCGCCGGTCTCGCCGAGCCCGGTTCGTTCCAGCTCGATCCGCTGCGGGAGTTGATCGAACAGCCGACGGCCCCCTCCGAGAAGGACATCGAGCAGGTGGATCCTGATCTCGTCCACGAGCCCCGCGGCGAGGAACTGCTGGTCGAGGTTCGCGCCCATGAGCCCGATGCGCTTCTCGCCGGCGACCTCTTGGGCCTTCGCGAAGGCACTCTCGATCCCCTCGGTGACGAACGTGAACATCGGGTCAGCGTCCTCGATGGGTCTGTGCGTGACCACGAAGCACGGGACCTCGCCCAACGGACCCTTGCCACCCCATGCCTCGATCGAGTTGTCGTAGGTCCGGCGACCCATGATCACGGCGCCGGTCTCCTCGATCAGATTCCCGAACACCTCTTCGAATACGGAGGGATCGTCGAACATCCAATTGTGCAGCCGCATCCCGTCCTCGCCGAGCCCCTGCTCCGGAGTGTCGTTCGGCGCTGCGATGTAGCCGTCCAGTGACATGCTCATGTCGATCACCACGTCGCCCATGTCGCCTCCTCCTGTCCTCGCTGACTGCGGCCGCGGTCTCGAACCTATCGTGGGAGCTCAGGACCCTGGCACGCTCGATCGGGGGTCGTAGCGCATGAACCAGATGTGCGGGCCGCCGCCCGGCGCGTCGTCGTCCGAGATCGTGCGGAAGCCTCGGCGCTCGTAGTACGCCACGTTGCCCGGCCGTCCGGTCTCGAGGAACGCCGGCACGCCGTCACGATCGGCGAAGTCCAGTCCCTTTTGGATCAGCGCCGCTCCCAGGCCCGTGCCCCGATGCTCCGGCGTCTACGGCGATGTGATCGAGGTACCAGAACGGCTCGCGCGGGAAGTTGTCGGCGATCCACTCCCACATCTCCTCGTGGCGTGACCCGGCAGCGGCGAGCGTCGGACGCATCGACCTGTCGATGTCCATCATCACCTGGTCGCTCCCTGGAGGGATCCACGCCGCGACGCCGAGTCCGGGCCCCGCTTCCCACAGCCAGCCGAGTGCCGCGATCTGCTCGTCGAACGCGCGGAAGAAGTCGGTGATCGCCTCGGTCTGCTCCGCACCGAACGGCCACACGAGCATCGGGTCGTCGGTGAACGCTCGACCGAGGAGCTCAGCGAGCGCCGGTACCCGCTCGGGACTCGCCTGGACGATCGGCTCGGACATCGGCGGAGCGTATCCCCGAAGAAGGGAAAGGCCTACAGTCGATCCGTGAGCGTCATCTCGCTGAAGCGCCGGGAGCTCCCGCCGTCCCTGCTGTGGACCGCTCGAGTGGCCGCATGCTTCTTCCTCATCTTCGGCGCGTTGGTGTTCGTGACGTTCCTCGAAACGGGCGAGTGGTGGACCCTGGGCATCGCCGCAGCGGCTCTCGGCGGGGCGCTCCTGCTCATCTTCGGGCTGGAGCGCCGCGACCATCCTGCCGCGTCGTGGGCTCGGCCGGTCGGCTGGTTCCTGATAGGAGTGGCCTCGACGGTGCCGACGAGCTTCTTCTTCGTCCCCTTCCTGTTCGCGTTGTTCGCACTGCCCGCCGTGCTCATGCGTCCCGCAGGGCGAGTCGCGTAGCCGGCGCCGCCCGACGGACTCGCCGTCGCCTATCCTTTTCCTCTCACCCACGGAGGAACGCATGCTCGAACAGGAGACGATCAGGGAGCGCGAAGGCCGATGGAAGCCGCGCCCCACGCTGAGCGGCAGTGACTACACGAGCCCCGAGGTCTGGGAGGAGGAGCGCGAGCGGATCTGGTTCGGCGACTGGGTCTGCATCGGCCGCGCCGAGGAGGTCGCGAACCCCGGCGACTACCTCGTCCGGGACCTCGTGGGGGAGTCGATCTTCATCACGAGGAACGCGAAGGGTGAGCTCCACGGGTTCTACAACGTGTGCTCGCACCGCGGGACGAAGTTCCTCGATGACGAACCGGCGTCGGGCAACGTGCGGAAGGCCTTCGTCTGCCCGTACCACTCCTGGACCTACGACCTGGACGGGCGGCTGATCGGCACGCCGAACGTGCGGGAGGACGAGCACTTCGACCGCGGGCAGTACCCGCTCCACGGCTTCCCGGTCGACACGTACGCCGGGTTCCTGTTCGCGAACCTCGCTCGGGAGCCGCGACCGCTCCTCGAATCGCTGAACGACGGCGTCGAGAGCGTGACGGCGTTCGACCGCTTCGGCATGGAGGATCTCCGGATCGGCGCGCGGATCGTGTACGAGGTCAAGGCGAACTGGAAGATCGTCGTCGAGAACTACAACGAGTGCCTCCACTGTCCGGTCGTCCACCCCGAGCTGGTGCAGGTGGTTCCTCTTGTTCCGCTTCGGCGAGGTGTGGGACGGCGAGACCCGCGACGGCGGCAACGAGATGATGGACGGCGCGAAGTCCTTCACGATGACCGGCCGCTCCGAGCTCCCGCCGCTCCCCGGACTCCTCGACGAGGACTTGACGCGCTACTACGGGGCGTACCAGTTCCCGAACCTGCTCCTGAACATCCACCCGGATTGCGTCATGTACTACGTCGGGTACCCGAAGGGACCGAACCACACCACCGTCGTCTCGGAGTACCTGTTCCGGCCGGAGACGATCGCCGACCCCGCCGTGTTCAAGCCGGAGCCGGTCGTCGAGCTCTGGGACCTGATCTCGAAGCAGGACTGGGACGTGTGCGAGCGGGCCCAGATCGGGGTGGGCTCTCGCGCGTTCACGACCGGCGTCTATCCGCGCCAGGACCGGTACCTGTTCGCGTTCAATGAGAGCTACCGGGTGAAGATGGGTCGAGATCGGCTCGGCCGAGGTCCGATCGACTGATGGCGATCAAGCGCATGAACCATGCCGTCCTGTACGTGCGGGACGCCGAGAAGACCTACGAGTTCTATCGGGACGTGTTCGGGTTCCGGGTCGTGATGGAGGTGCCGGGTGCGAAGTTCCTCCAGGCTCCGGACTCCGACAACGACCACGACCTCGGCCTGTTCACGATCGGCGCAGAGGCGGGCCCATCCCAGGCCGGTCGCGCGACCGTCGGTCTGTACCACATCGCCTGGGAGGTCCAGACGCTCGCCGATCTCCGGGAGATCGCGGCGAAGCTCTCCGAGGCGGGCGCGCTCACCGGCGCCACCGATCACAGCACGACGAAGGCGCTCTACGGGCGCGATCCCGACGGTCTCGAGTTCGAGGTCTGCTGGATCGTCCCGAAGGAGCTGCAGACGCCGGAGATCGAGGACGGTCGCGCTCGGATGCGCGCGCTCGACATCGACGCCGAGATCGAGCGGTTCGGTCTCGAGACCGTCGGCGGCGTCTGAGGGCTACGCGGTCTCGAGGAGCCCCCGCTTCGAGCGGATCCGCCGGTCGATCGCGCCGACGATGAGGTACTCGACGGCGACCCCGATCACGGCGATCACCGCCACCACCGCGAGGATGGACGCGACGTCGTCGGAACGGTCCAGGAGATGCCCGAGCCCGCTCGCGCCGCGGGCCTGCACGATCAGCTCGCCCGCCATCAACGCCTTCCACGCGAAGCCCCACGCCTGCTGCACGCCGACCATGTAGGCGGGCAACGCCGCAGGGAACACCACCGAGCGCTGGAGGTCCCACCCCGTCGCGCCGAGCGTCCGGCCCGCCCGCACGTAGAGCGGCGGGACCTGGCGGATCCCCTGGAGGGTGGCGAGTGCCACCGCGGGGAACGAGCCCGCGATCGCGACGAAGACGACGGCACGCTCCGTGACCCCGAACCAGATCACCGCGAGCGGGACCCAGGCGACGAAGGGAGTGATCTGGAGGGCGACGACGAGCGGGCGGATGCTCCGGCGAGCGAGCTCGAACGCCGACAGGAGCAGCCCGAGCGCCGTTCCGATCACGAGCGCCGCCGCGAAGGAGAACGCCAGCCGGATCAGGGTCTTGAGCGTCGCTTCGACGAACCCACCGTCGGTGAACCCGTCCCGCAACGCGGTCCAGACCTCGGCCGGTCCCGGGACGGAGCTGGTCTCGGTAGACGCAGCGACGATCGCCCAGACCACCACGAGCACCGCGATGCCGAGGAGCGGGGGTCCGAGCTCGCTCGTCCACCGCTTCACGAGGAGCTCTCCTCGAGCTGGTCGATCAGGAGGCCGTGGATCTCCGAGACGACGCGGGCGACGAGGACGTCGTCGAGCTTCCTCGGCCGATGCGCGTCGATCCGGAACTCCTCGAGGAGCCGGCCCGGCGCTGCCGACATCACGAGCACCCGATCGGCGAGGAGCACCGCCTCCCGGACGTTGTGGGTGGCGAAGAGGAACGTGGTGCGGCCGGCGCGCTCGACGCGCTCGCGCTGCACGATGTCCTGGAGCCGCTCGCGGGCGAGCGCGTCGAGCGCCCCGAACGGCTCGTCGCCCAGCAGGATCGGAGGGTCGCAGGCGAGCGCCCGCGCGAGGGCGACCCGCTGGCGCATCCCTGCCGACAGCTCGTACGGCTGGCGGTCGGCGGCGCCGTCCACCCCCACCCGGGCCAGCCAGGTCGCGGCTCGCTCCTGACGCTCGCCCGGTGGGACGTTCGCGAGGCGCAGTGCGAGATCCATGTTCCCCCGCACCGAGAGCCACGGGAACAGCGCCGGCTCCTGGAAGAGCACCGCTCGGTCGGGGCCCGGACCGGTGACGGGCCGGCCGTCGACGAGCACCTCGCCGTGGGTCGGGCGTTCCAGCCCCGCGATCACGCCGAGCGTGGAGGTCTTCCCGGACCCACTCGGCCCGATCAGGCTGACGAACTCCCCGCGCGCGACGTCGAACGTGAGGCCTTCGAACGCAGGCACCTGCTCGCCGGACGGCCGCGTCCGCGTCATCGCGAGGTCGCGCACCGAGATCGTCGAAGCGGCCGGAACGCCGGCCGGGTGGTCCCGGGTTCGGGTCGCGGCTCGGCTCATCGGAGTCGGAACTTCTCCGCCATCTCGATCTGCACGACCTTGCCGTCCTGGACGACGAGGACGACCGTCCCGTACTTGATCTTGCGCAGGATGCCCGCGACGTTCGCGAGGACCCGTCGCTCCTCGTCCGTCAGGTCCTCGCCGTCGATCGGCTCGTCGTGGGTGGAGGGCTGCGTCGTCTGGTCGTCGGTCACGGCTGGCATCCTAGAAGCGTCGAGGCCGCAGCGCGTTTCGCGCCACGGCCTCCGGTCGTCCGGTCAGCTGTCGCCCGAGTCTAGCCCGAGATGTTGGTCGGTGCTGCGAGGTGCTGTCGCCCAGCGAGAAGGATCCTTGCCTTTTCCACGCCGAACGCCAGGGGCAGCCACGAGGCTGCGAGGACCGTGACGAGGACTGGATAGGCGGCGACCTGCATATCGAACTCGAATCCGTACGGCAATCCCGCTTCGATGGGGTAAAGGGCAAGGGGGACGGCAACGAGGGCGAGGCTCCACCACGAACGCCGCAGACCGAGCATCGCTCCGAACGTTGCGAGGGAGGAGTGGATCGGCCACCAAGGACGCCAGTGGATCGGATATCCGAGCACCCCCATCTCGCGCGCGCTCAGGAGGAGGCCGAAGCCGATCAGACAAAGCACCGCGGCGATCACCGTCGATCCCACATCTGGCCGGCTCCGTACGGCCGAAGCCGCGATCGGGGCCAAGCGAGTCGCGACGACCGCCAGCACGATCGCCGGCGCCATCACCAGGGCGAGGTCGATCGCTGTCCCCATCCACGATGCGAACAGCAGATACCCGCATCCATCCACGTACGTGGTGAAGCTCCAACCGGGGCCAAGTCCGTGCGGTACCGCCGCCTGATCGAACGAGGTGCAGTCCGGTACGCCGCCGAAGATCGCGGGGAGGGCGAGCGCCATGACGATCGGGAGCGCGAAGGGGAACCGCCGCCGACCCCCGAGGATCAATGCCGCCATCCCCAGTGACGCCCCGAGGAATCTGAGGGTTGCCAGCCAGAGGTCGTATCGGACGCTCGCCAGCTCCGTCACCCGCCGGTATCGGATGCCCTCGAGGTAGGTGCGGCCATCCAGGGAGAGGTTCAACTGGATCACGATGAACGCGGTGAAGCAGATCGCCCAAACGAGCCCGACCAGACCGATGAACTGGGCCCTGCGGCTGATTCCTGGTTCTCACACGAGAAACATCGGCATCGAGGTCGGCGGATTGAGCCAGTCAACGTCGGTCACCGAGGACTGGTTGTGACGGAATCGTGACGAGTCGTGCTCCTCGACAGCGGGATGTTTGACACCACCCCTTCCGAGGCGGTATCCATGCGGGGAACGCACCGCCCGCGACGCGGGCGATGTCCTTTCGGTTGACCGGACCACCGGAGACCGACCCACAGCAACCGGTGGGCGTCTCACGTCCCGGTTCGATCGAAAGGAGCTTCGATGTTCCTCCGTTCCAAGCCCCTCCGACTGGCCGTGCTCGGCCTCGTTCCCGTCCTCGCGCTGTCCGCGTGCGGCTCGAACCCCGCCGGCGCCGCCGCCGATTGCACCGGCCTGCCGGACACCCCCGTCATCAGCTTCGCGGCGTACAGCACGCCGCGCGAGGTCTACGGCAAGATCATCCCGGCCTTCCGCGACCAGTGGAAGGAAGACCACGACGGCCAGGACGTGATCTTCCAGGAGTCCTACGGCGCGTCCACGTCGCAGGCCGCGAACGTGATCGCCGGCTACGAGGCCGACATCGTCGCGCTCTCGCTCGGCCCGGACGTCGATGAGATCGCCGACGCCGGCCTGATCACGCACGATTGGACCGACGCGCCCGACGGCGGCATGGTCTCGACCTCCGTCGTCGTGTTCGACGTCCGTCCCGGCAACCCGACCGGGATCGAGGACTGGGACGACCTGGCGCCAGCCCGGCGTCGAGGTGCTGACCCCCGACCCCGCCTCGAGCGGCGGCGCGCGCTGGAACCTCGTGTCCGCCTGGGGTGCGGCGCTCCGCGGCCACGCGGGCGTGACCCAGGACGATGAAGCCGGCGCCACCGCGCTTCTGCAGGGCCTGATCGGCAACGTGGTCGCGTTCGACAAGAGCGCCCGCGACTCGATCAAGAACTTCGAGTCCGGCAACGGCGACGTCGCGATCACGTACGAGAACGAGGTGCTCACGGCGCAGGAGGCCGGTCTCGAGGACGAGGCCGTCTACCCGCCGTCGAGCGTGCTGATCGAGAACCCGGTCGCGCTCGTGGACCAGAACGTCGACGCGCACTGCGTCCGCGAGGTCGCCGAGGCGTTCGTCGACTTCCTGCACACGCCCGAGGCGAAGGAGATGTACACCGACGTCGGGTTCCTCCGGTCGACGGACGTGGCAGAGGCGCAGGCGGGCGGCGACGGGCTTCCCGGAGATCGAGGACCTGTTCACGGTCGAGGACCTCGGCGGCTGGGACGCCCTGACCGAGAAGCTCTTCGGCGACGCCGGCATCGTCACCGCAGGCGCAGGCGGGCGGCGACTGGATGAGCGGCGCCGCGCAGGCCCTTCGGCAGCTCGCAGCGCGACGGTGCGGTCCCGCGACCGCACCGTCGCCGCGCTGCGGCACCTGGGCCTGCGCGGCGCCGCGATCGTCTACCTGGGCGCGTTCGTCGTGATCCCCGTGGCCGCCGTCGTGACCCGCGGGTTCGGCGACGGCTTCGGCCTCGTTCCGCGAGGCGCTCGCGATCCCGCACGCCTGGCACGCGATCTGGCTCACGCTGATCACTCGGGGCTCGCCGCGATCCTGAACGCCGTGATGGGCGTCGCGCTCGCCTGGGTCCTCGTCCGGTTCCGCTTCCCGGGCCGGCACACGCTCTCCTCGCTCGTCGACCTCCCGCTCGCGATCCCCACGCTCGTCACGGGGTTGATGATCGTCGACGCTCTACGGCCCGAACGGCGCGATCGGCAGGGCGCTCGACGGCATCGGGCTTCAAGTCATCTTCACGCCGGTGGGGATCCTGCTGGCGCTCTGCGTCGTCACGCTCCCGCTCGTCGTCCGCAACGTCCAGCCGGTCCTCCAGGAGCTCGACCCCGCGGAGGAGGAGGCGGCCGCGACGCTCGGCGCGGGCGGATGGACGCACGTTCCGGCGCGTGGTCTTCCCCGCGATCCGACCCGCCGTCGTCGGCGGGACGCTGCTGACGTTCGCCCGGTGCATCGGCGAGTTCGGCAGCGTCGTCCTCGTCTCGGGGAACCGCCCGGGCGAGACCCTGACCGCCCCCGTCTTCATCTTCCAGCTCACCGGCCAGTTCCGGCCCGAGGAGGCCGCGGCGGTCGCCACCCTGATGTTCGGCATCTCGTTCGTGCTCGTCCTGATCACCGCGCGGCTGCTCAGGCGGAGGGAGGCGGCATGAGCGTCCAGGCCCCCGTCGCCCCGCCCCCCGCGCGATCGACCTCGGCAGCGAGTCGTCGCTCGTTCCTGCGCGCCGGCCTCGCCATCGCCTGCATCGCCTACGTGGCCGTCCTCCTGCTCCTGCCGCTGATCGGGATCGTCATCGACCGCGCTCGATCCGGGCTTCTCGATCGTGACCGACACGTTCTCGCGCCCCGAGGTGCTGCACGCGTTCTGGCTCACGTTCGTGATCACCCTGATCACGGTCGTCGTGACCACGTTCTTCGGCCTGTGCGTCGCGTGGGTGCTCGTCCGCCAGCGGTTCCGCGGCCGTGCCCTGATGAACGCGCTCGTCGACCTCCCGTTCGCGCTCTCGCCGGTCACGGTCGGCCTCGCGTGCGTGCTCCTGTTCGGCACCGGCGGGTGGTTCGCCGACTTCTTCGCGGCGCGCGGGATCCAGGTGATCTTCGCGCTGCCCTCGATGGTCCTCGTCACGATCTTCATCTGCATCCCGTTCACGATCCGCGAGCTCGTGCCGGTACTGGAGGAGATCGGGCTCGAGGAGGAGGACGCCGCGCGCACGCTCGGCGCCTCGATCTGGCAGACGTTCCGCCGCGTGACGTTCCCGAACATCCGGTGGGCGCTCGGGTACGGCATCGCGCTCACCGTCGGCGCGCGCGATCGGGGAGATCGGCGCCGTGCTGATCGTGAGCGGGCTGATCCAGGGCAAGACCGAGACGGCGACGATCTACATCTTCAACGCCCTCGAGGAACGACAGGACGCGCAGGCCTACGTCGTCGCGCTCGCGCTCGCGGCCATCTCCGTGGTCCTGCTCGTCGTGATCGAGGGGTTCCGCAGGCGCACCGAACGAGGCCGGCTAACGGCAGGAGGCACCGACGTATGAGCACGCCGATCGTGGTGGAGAACCTGACGAAGCGCTTCGGGGACTTCGAGGCGGTGACCGACGTGTCGTTCACCGCGCGAGCCGGCTCGATCACCGCGCTGCTCGGGCCCTCGGGCTCGGGCAAGAGCACGGTGCTGCGGGTGATCGCCGGCCTGGAGCGCCCGACCGCCGGCCGGATCCTGGTGGGCGAGGAGGAGGTCACCGCCAAGAGCGTGCAGGAGCGCGAGGTCGGCTTCGTGTTCCAGCACTACGCGCTGTTCCGTCACATGACCGTGACCGAGAACGTCGCGTTCGGTCTCAAGGTGCGGAAGGAGGCCGCAGGGACGCGCGCGACGCGCGGGTGAAGGAGCTCCTGGAGCTCGTCCAGATGTCGCGGTTCGCCGACCGGTACCCGGAGCAGCTCTCGGGAGGACAGCGGCAGCGGGTCGCGCTGGCGCGCGCGTTGGCGCCGCGGCCCGAGGTGCTCCTGCTCGACGAGCCGTTCGGCGCCCTCGACGCGAAGGTCCGCCAGGACCTCCGGCGCTGGCTCGACGAGCTCCACCGCGAGCTCGGCGTCACCAGCCTCCTCGTCACCCACGACCAGGAGGAGGCGCTCGAGCTCGCGAACCAGGTCGTCGTGATGCACGAGGGCCGCGTGGAGCAGGCCGGCTCGCCCGCCGAGGTCTACGAGGATCCGGCGACGGCGTTCGTGGCCGGCTTCGTCGGCGCCGCCAACGTGCTCCACGGCCGGGTGATCGACGGCCACGTGCACCTCGGGACGTTCCGCGTGCCGGGAGCCGGTCACCTCGAGGACGGCGCCGAGGCGGCCGCCTACGTCCGCCCCCACGACGTCCGGGTCTCCACCGAGGAGACCGGCGTCCGCGGGACGATCGAGCGGATGGCGACCCTCGGCTGGCTCGCGCGACTCTCGATCCGCCTCCCCGGCGGAGAGACGCTCGTCGCCCACGTCCCGAACGAGGAGCTCGGCGCGGTCCAGGAGGGAGACGAGATCTGGCTCGACCTCCGGAGCCCGAAGGCCTTCGGTCTCGAAACCGGGACGCAGGCGCCGGTTTCGGCGTGGACGCAGGTGGTCGACGATCGAACGCCTGATGTGGTTGGCACGTAGCCGGTAGATTCCGGCCCGTGCACGACGACGGGTACTTCGACGAGTCCGTAGCCGCGACGTACGACGAGGATTCCGCGGAGAAGTTCGACCCCGCGGTATTGGAGCCGGCCGTCGACTTCCTGGCGGAGCTCGCCGGCAGCGGGTCCGCCCTGGAGTTCGCGATCGGGACCGGACGGATCGCCCTTCCACTCGCGGAACGCGGCGTGCCGGTGCAGGGCATCGACCTGTCGACGGCGATGGTCGAGAGGCTGCGCGCGAAGCCGGGCGGCGACGACATCGGTGTGACGATCGGCGACTTCGCGACGACCCGGGTGGACGGCTCGTTCTCCCTCGTCTACCTCGTCTACAACACGATCGGGAACCTGACGACGCAGGAGGCGCAGGTCGCGTGCTTCCGCAACGCGGCCGCGCACCTCGAGCCCGGTGGCACGTTCGTGATCGAGGTCGGCATCCCCGAGCTCCGGCGGCTTCCGCCCGGCGAGACCGGCCACGTCTTCCACATGGGCGAGGATCGCTGGGGGATCGACGAGTACGACGTCGCCACGCAGGGCCTGATCTCCCACCACTTCTGGATCCCAGGATGGTCGGGCCGAGCACTTCTCGTTTCCGTTCCGCTACGTCTGGCCCTCCGAGCTCGACCTGATGGCGCAGCTCGCCGGGATGACGCTGCGCGAGCGATGGGCAGGGTGGACGAAGGAGCCCTTCACGAGCGAGAGCCGATCCCACGTCTCCGTGTGGGAGACGCCGGCTCCCCCGACCTCCTAGACAGCCTCGACGGCTGGATCAGAGATACGTGTTGAGGAAGTCCTGAGCGATCTCCGAGTCGAGCCGGTATGCGAAGTTGGGGCCGTCGCACCGATAGCTGAACGTCCACACGTTGATCCCGACGACCGTGTCCCCGTGGAAGAGCGGTCCACCGGAGTCCCCGAAGCACGTGCTCTTCGTGTACTTGAGGAACCGGTCCGGGAAGGCGTCGTGCTCGCTGACCACCGAGACGTCGCGGTAGCTGCGGATCCCGTCGGTGATGACGATCGCCATCGGTGAGCCGGCCGAGCCCGTGACGAACTCGTCGGTCCCGTAGCCGACGACGGTGAACGTCTCGGCTCTGAGGCTCAGCTCATCGAGGTAACCGGCCCCGGCGATCGGCGCCGGATCGACGCCAGCGACGTCCGAGGTCAAGAACACGAGCGCGATGTCCTCGGCGGGCGACGCGAGGCACCGGTTCTTCGAGTTCCCGATGCATGCCGGTGCCGTGAACCAGTCGGGGTGGACCACGATGTGATCGGTCGCGTAGTACGTGGAGTCCTCGTCGGGATCGACGTCGAACGATATGCGGAGGTCGTCGGGGCCGAATCCGTCCTCGCCCACCTCCTGAAGGAAGTCGGTGCAGTGCGCGGCTGTCAAGACGACATCGGGTTCGATCAGCGTGCCCGAGCAGAAGTCGAACCACTCGCCTTCGAACTGGAGCTGGAGCAAGCCGACGTTCTCGTAGATGTTGCTCGTGTCGTCGGTGCCGCCGACGACGGCGCCGGCTTGGCCGGTCATCATCAGGATCGAAGAGAGCCCTGCGACGACGACGGCGGCGATGCGACGGAAGCTGCGCATGATTACGTTCACCTCTTCCATTCGGGGAGCGAGTTGCTCGCTCGTTCAACCTACGGCGCTTCGTGGTAGGACGGCAAATCCGAGGCTGGGCAGAGTGAAGCTAGCCGTCAGGATCGGCACGAGCCCGCGCTCGCCAGATCTCCATCAGATCTCGTCGACGTACGCGCGTGTCTCCACTCGGATGTCGTCCCACGAGTCCTCCGTATCGCCGAGGTATCCCGAGGAGCTCGCTCGAGCACGGCTCGATGCTCCGTCGGGGTCCGGGTGAGCGCCCATCGGGCAGCGCTCTCTTTCGAGTGGACCTCCTCGGTCGCGATCGCGCTCCAGATGCGTGGCAGCGTGAGCACGACGTTTCGCGTGTCCCAGGGGAGGTACTCGTCCACCGTGTCGACGTCACGGAGGATGGCATCGACGTAGTCGGCGCGTGGTACCGGTATCCGAACACCTCCGACGGATGCGGACCGACGAGCGGCTCCTCGCCCAGCAGCGCGACGGTCACGACCGAGGCGAGGTCAGGATTCTCCCTGACCGTCCACGGCTCCGCTTCTCCGGTCTCGAACCGGACCTCGCCAGCAGCTCGCTGTCCAGTGGAAGTCGAACGTTGGCGGGTACCGCCAGGGTCGGATCCTCAGAGGCGACGACCAGGTCGAACTCGATCGGTCGGCCTCGTCGTAGAGAAACTCGGGCCCCGGACACAGCGAGGAGCGATTCGATTCAAGGCTCGTCTCTCCTCGCGGCTGGTCGGACGCGAGGCGATGCGCCAGGACGTCGATGTCGCTGTCCGGCCGAAGGCCGCCGAGGACCGCCCGATCCATGTGTGTACATGCCGACGAGGGCCGAACCGAGGATCTCGGTTATGCCACGAACGAGGTCGGCGACTCTGCTTGTCCGTTGCTGCGGGGTCGCTCGGTGGCGTGGACACGGCGCTATCCCACCACGCCCTCCGAGCCCGATGATACGTTCGGTTCGTGAGCCCGTCCGACCTGCAGCCCACGGATCTGATCGACATCGACCACCTCCTCTCCGACGAGGAGAAGCAGATCCGCAGCGTCGCCCGCGAGTGGGTGCAGCGCCGGATCCTCCCCGAGGTCGAGGACTGGTACGAGAAGGGCGAGTTCCCGGCGCGCGAGCTCGCGAAGGAGGTCGGCGAGCTCGGCTTCTTCCTGATGCAGCTGGACACCGAATGGACCCTCGGCCTGAACTCGGTCGCCTACGGGCTGGTGGAGCTCGAGATCGAGGCCGGCGACAGCGGTCTCCGGTCGTTCGTGTCGGTGCAGAGCTCGCTCTGCGGGCACGCGATCCACGCGTTCGGGAGCGAGGAGCAGAAGAACGAGTGGCTCCCGAAGATGGCGAGCGGCGAGGCGATCGCGTGCTTCGGCCTGTCGGAGCCGGACTCGGGCAGCGACCCGGGTCGATGCGCACCTCCGCGAAGAAGGACGGCGACGACTGGATCCTGAACGGCACGAAGATGTGGATCACGAACGGCAGCTGCTCCGACATCGCGATCGTCTGGGCGCAGACCGACGACGGTGTCCGCGGGCTTCATCGTGCCGACCGACTCGCCCGGCTTCACCGCGAACGACATCCACAAGAAGATGTCGCTCCGCGCGTCGGTGACGTCTGAGCTGGTGATGGACGGCGTGCGGCTACCGGCCGACGCGATGCTGCCGGAGGTGAAGGGACTCCGCGGGCCGCTGTCCTGCCTGAACGAGGCCCGCTACGGGATCGTCTGGGGCGTGATGGGCGCGGCGCGCACGTGCTTCGAGACGGCGCTCGAGTACTCGAAGACGCGCGAGCAGTTCGACAAGCCGATCGGCTCGTTCCAGCTCACGCAGAAGAAGCTCACCGACATGGCGCTCGAGCTGTACAAGGGGACGTTGCTCGCCTACCACCTCGGCCGGCTGAAGGACGAGAAGGGCCTCGCGCCGGAGCAGGTGAGCGTCGGGAAGCTGAACAACACGCGCGAGGCGCTGAAGATCGCGCGGACCTCACGCGGGATCCTCGGCGCGAACGGCATCACGCTCGAGTACCCGATCATGCGCCACATGACGAACCTCGAGTCCGTGATCACCTACGAGGGGACCGAGGAGGTCCACACCCTGGTGATCGGGGAGCAGCTCACCGGCCTCAAGGCCTTCACGTAGTTCCGTGGCATCCGCGTCAGGTGGGACCTCGAACCTAGGGGCTCCAGAGTAGCGCGAGGCCAAGCCCTCTGGCGCTAGGTCTGTGCACCCGTCGGGAAGCGACGGATCGGAGCTGCCCCCTGGCCGGCTCGAACGGATCTGGACGCTACCGTGGACGCGACGACGTTCTGGGCTGGCAAGTACCCGAGATTGCCTGGCACGCTGCTTGTTGGCTGCGGACACCTGGAACACGGCGTCATGACCGCACGTGGTTGCCCAGGCGATCCCACGTACGCGAATCAGCACGCCTTGCCAACAAAAATAACATGGGTGTAATCTTATGCCCCTTCCGTTGGAGGAGGCGGGGATGGCAGGTCAAAATGAGCAGTTTGATTGGGACCCATTCATCGGTCGATCTCTGGGGTACCTATGCCTCCACCTAGCCGACATGCGATCCAAGGGCGTCCTCGAGCAGGCCGAGTTCCTCATGAAATGGGGACTCCCCTCGGCGGGAGGCCGCCATCGTTGTCGGTTCGACTGACGAGTCGCTAAGGAAGCTCGCCCAGCGGAAAGCTCAGCGAACGCCACGCAACGGGGCCGTCTGATGGCACCGAACCAAGATTTAGGATCGAAGATGGACGTGCTCATCCGACTTGCGGCGCTTCAGGCACTCGGAGACAAAACGGGCGCGGACGCCATCGCGTTACTCGGCCGCGTAGGTCTGGAGAACGACCTCATCGCCGAGCTGGTGGGTACAACGCCAGCAACGGTCCGCGCCACGCTGTCCCGTGTCCGCCGCTCCGTGCCGGCAACCAGACGCTCGGGCCGCCGAGGCGCCGCAGTCGAGGAGTGACCCATGGCAGCGAACGAAACCTAAGAAGCTCGATCTGGAGGAGGAGCTGATTCGCTTGCTGGTCATCCAGCTTCGCCGCGATTCGCACAGCCAGTCGCAGCTCATCGTCGAACTGGACGGGGCTGGGTTCGGTCAGACGCGAATCGCGGAACTCCTAGGGACGACGCAGAACGCTGTCAACGTGACCCTGAACAAGGCGAAGAAGCGCAAGACCAAAGGAACCGCTTCCAAGCCTGGAGGGAATGGGTAGGTAGTGGCCACGAATCGACAGCTCAAGGCCGACCTTCTGAAGAAGCTCGGGGTGACACCGCAGCGGCTCTCGCAGCGCGCTGCCCAGGTCAAGCGACTCTACGGTCCGATGTCGACGGAGGACGCGACGTATGTCCTCGCGCACCAAGAGAGTCTCGACCTGACCAAGTACCTGGACCAGACGACGGTGGACCGCGTTCGGGGATTGCTGCCCACGACCGCCGGGCCGACCACACCTGGCAAGCCTTCAAAGGAGCGGACCAAGGCGGCGGCCGCATCTCGACCTGTTCGGATTGCACCGAACCTCGAACTTGTGGACGCCGGCCTCCCGAACGCGGTCGCCGAGGCAGCGAGCCGGATGGCGACGATCTACCCGAAGCTGTACATCTTCGAGAATTCCATCCGCAGTGTCGTCATCCGCGTCCTGAAAGCGAAGGACGGCGCGGACTGGTGGAAGAAGAGCGTCCCGGTCGGTGTGCAGAAAAAAGGTGGGTGACCGCAAGGCACAGGAGGCGAAGAAGCCGTGGCACGGCAAGCGCGGAACTCAGGAGATCTACTACTCGGACTTCGGCGACCTGCGCGACATCATCACGAGCAACTGGAAGGAGTTCGAGCCCATCTTCCTCAAGCAGCCATGGATCACTCAGCGCCTGGACGAGCTGGAGCCGCCACGCAATATCGTCGCTCACAACAACCCTTTGTCGAAGAACGAGGAGAACCGGGTCGACCTCTATTTCAACGACTGGATCGCACTATTCAACGACCGTCAGGATTTTTTGCCGTAGCCAGGAGGCACCAATGGGAGAGACGGACGAACTGCTCCGCATCCTGATTCGAGCTCAATGGACGCCAAGCTTTCCCTGAAGAGGCCCTCCGAGAACGAGTTGGAACCTCAGCCCGTCAGCTCGCCGCATACAACCTCTGTGACGGGACCAGGTCACAAGCCGAAGTCATCAGGGAAGCGAAGGTCGACCAAAGTAGCTTCAGCAAGGCCGTGACGCGGTGGGTCAACGAGGGAATCCTGTTCAAGCTGGGGACGGGTCGCGACGTCAAGCTTCTCCACCTGTATCCCCTGTCGGCACAATCCCGCGCACGCGAATAGGAACTCCTCGCTGCGACGCCCGGACGCTCGCATCGGTGCTAGTTGCAGGGATCAGTCATTGGATTGTTGACTCGGCCAGCAGGGTCGCGACGTCGGCGACGCGGATCTCGGAACCCTTGCCCTTCGCGGCGTCGTCGAGCATCACGAAGCAGTACGGGCAGGCGGCGGCGACGGTTTCGGCACCGGTCGCGGCGGCCTCGGCGAACCGCGTGTCGTTGATCCGGGGCGCCGCCCTCCTCCATCCACATCCGGGCCCCGCCGGCGCCGCAGCAGAAGGAGCGCTCGCGGTCGCGCGCCATCTCCTCGGTCTCGGCCGCCGATCACGTCGCGCGGGGCGTCGAACTCGCCGTTGTGGCGCCCCAGGTAGCAGGCGTCGTGGTACGTGACTTCCCGTCGCCGGCCGCGGCTGGAGCCGCCGCTCGGCGAGCAGCTCGCGACAGCAGCTCCGTGTGGTGCACGACCTCGAGCGTCGCCGCCGTAGTCGGGGTACTCGTTCGCGAGCGTGTTGAAGCAGTGCGCGCAGCTCGCGACGATCTTCGTCACGCCGGCGTCGTTGAGGGTCTCGACGTTCTGCTCGGCGAGCATCTGGAACAGGTACTCGTGGCCCATCCGCCGCGCCGGGTCGCCCGTGCACGCTCGCGCGGACCGAGCACGGCCGAGTCGATGCCGGCGGCGGCGAGCAACCTGGCGACGCTCTGGGTCGTCTTCTTCGCCCGGTCGTCGAACGCGCCCGCGCACCCGACCCAGAACAGGAACTCGGGCGCCGGCTCGCCCTCCTGCAGGACCCGCACGTCGAGGTCCTTCGCCCAGTCGAGCCGCGCCGACGCCGGCTGGCCCCACGGGTTCTCCTGGTCCTCGACGCCGCGGAGCATCGCGCCGGCCTCCTGCGGGAACCGCGACTCGGCCATCACGAGGTTCCGGCGCAGGTCGACGATCGTGTCGACGTGCTCGATGTCGACGGGGCACTCGCGCACGCATGCGCCGCACGTCACGCAGTCCCACACGACCTGGTCGATCACGGCGTTGGGGACGAGCGGCTGGAGCTCGACCTCGCCGGCGGCCTCGGCGACCACGTGGTCGCGGAGGTCCATGATCAGCAGCTTCGGCGAGAGCGGCTTGCCGGTCGCCCACGCCGGGCATACCTCCTGGCACCGGCCGCACTCGGTGCACGAGAACAGGTCGAGCATCTGCTTCTTCGACAGGTCCTTCTGCGTCGCGACGCCGAACCGGATGTCCTCCTCGGGGCGCTCGAGGTCGATCCGGTTCGGTTCGAGCCGCCCGGTCGGGCCCGTCCTTCGCGAGCCAGACGTTCGCCGGCGCGGTGACGATGTGCAGGTGCTTCGAGCCGGGGAGGAACACGAGGAAGCCGAGGATCACGAGGAGGTGCGCCCACACGAGGACGCGTTCGGCGGCCTCGGTGCCTGGCCGGTGCCGAACAGGCCGGAGAGCAGGTTCGCGACCGGCCGCGCAGTCGGGCACCTCGGCGATCCCGAGCGCGATCCGCGACGCGTTCCACAGCAGGAACGTCACGACGATCGCGAGGATCAGCGAGCAGGATCCGGTCGGCCTCGCCCATGTGGCTCCCTCGGAACCGCTCCGGCTTCAGGACCTTGCGGATGGAGAACGCCATCGCGATGCCGACGATGACGAGCGTCGCGAAGACGTCGAGAGGAACGCGAACCACGGCGCGCGCGCCGAGGAATGGGAGCGACGAGTCCTTGTCGACGATCGCGAGCGCGGCTTCGAGCGATCGTCGGGAGCAGCACGATGAAGCCCCAGAAGATGAACGCGTGCATCAGGCCGGGGCAGAGCTTCTGGAGGAGCTTCTTCTGGAGGAAGACGTGCGTGAGCTCGCGGGTGACGCGATCCGCGGTGGGGGCGCCGCGTCCGGCCGGGCGGGCGTTCGCGACGAGCGCCACGCGCGGCCGGACGCGCCGCCGAACAGCAGCGACCGCCACGACGACGACCGCCGCGAGGGCCGCGGCGGCTACGAGCCCGTCCGTCGCTTCTCGATCTCCTCGGTGAGGGCCGGGACGACCTGGAACAGGTCGCCCACCACGCCCAGGTCCGCGATCTTCAGGATCGGCGCGTCGGGGTCGTCGGTGATCGCCACGATCCGCTTCGCGCCCTTCATCCCCACGAGATGCTGCAGCGCGCCGCTGATCCCGGCGCGATGTAGACCTCGGGCTTCACGGTCTTGCCGGTCTGCCCGATCTGGTAGCTGTACGGGACCCAGCCGGCGTCGACGGCCGCGCGCGAGGCGCCCACCGCCGCGTTCCCGATCGCGGCGGCGAGCGTGTCGAGCTGCGCGAACGCGTCGGGACCGCCGAGCCCTCGCCCGCCGGCCACGACGACCTTCGCGCTCTCCAGCTTCGGGCCGGATGCGGCCTCCTCGTGTCGCTCGATCCGTTCGGCCGTCGTGAGCTCCTCGGGGACGTCCGCCTTCACGTCCACGACCTCGGCGGTACCGCCGGAGGGCTCGGCCGCGAACGACTGCGGGCGGACGATCACGAGTCTCGGCGTCGGACCCTTCAGCTCGACATCGACGACCTTCGTGCCGCCGAGGATCTCCGTGCGGGCCCTGTCCGCGCCGAGCACGTCCGTGGCGTTCGCCATCAAGGTCGAGCCGATGCGGGCGTGCAGGCGCCCGGCGACGTCGCGCGCATCGTAGGAAGCGGGGAACAGGATCAGGTCGGGGGAGTGCTCCTCGACGAGGCCGGCGAGCGCGTGGACCGCGGGCTGCGCGAGGTGGATCGGCGAAGATCTCGTCGTCGGAGGCGAAGACTTTGGTGGCGCCGTGCTCGCCCAGCGCGTCGGCGGAGGCCTTCGCGCCCGGACCGAGGGCCACGGCGGCGACGTCGTCGCCGAGGTTCGCGCGCCTTCGTCAGGAGCTCGAGCGCGGACGGCGCCGGCCCGTCGGGGGTGACGTCGGCCCAGACCCAGATCTGCATGTCAGATCACCTTCGCTTCGGCGAGGAGGTCCGCGATCCGGGCAGCGGTGGTCTCGTCGAACTCGACGGTCTCGCCGCCCTGTTTCGGCGGCGCGTCGTTGACCTCGGCCACCGTCTGCGTCGCGGTGACGTCTTCGCCCGACAGGCCGAGGTCGGCGACGGTCAGCGTCTCGACCGGCTTCGACTTCGCGGCCATCACACCCTTCAGCGACGGGTACCGGGGCTCGGTCGCGCCGGCGGTCACGGTGATGACGAGCGGGAGCGGCGCCACGACGACGTCGTAGCCCGCCGCCGTCTGCCGCTCGATCGTCAGGGTGTCGTCGGAGAGGTGCAGCTCCCGGGCGAACGTGAGGCTCGGGACGCCGAGGAGCTCGGCGATCGCCGCGGGCACGATGCCCGTGTAGCCGTCGGTCGACTCGACGCCGCCGACGACGAGGTCGAACGGCTGCCGCTTGATCGCCGCGGCGAGCACACGAGCGGTGACAAGCGAGTCGGCGCCGCGAAGGGAATCGTCGGTGATCCGCACGCCCTTGTGCGCGCCCATCGCGAGGCCGCGCTGGAGGGCCGCCTGCGCGATCTCGGGACCCATCGTCAGGAGCGTGATCTCGCCGTCGCCCGCGGCTTCGACGAGTTGCAGCGCGGCTTCGAGCCCGTACTCGTCGCCGGGATCGAGCGCGCCGTCGGCGCCTTCGCGGACGAGGAGTCCGTCGTCGCCGAGCGTGGGGGTGCCCTCGGGCTCGGGAACCCACTTCGTCAGGACGACGACGTTCACGCCGCCCGCCGATCCTCGCTCACGGGAGCACCGTACCCGCTCTGCGCGAAGGTCGGCATCACCCCCCGTGGAGGAACGAGTCGAGCTCCTTGCGCGTGGGCATCCCTTCGCGTGCGCCGACCTTCGTGACCGAGAGAGCAGCGGCGGCGGCGCCTCGTTCGGCGGCTTCCGTGACGTCCATCCCCTCGGCCAAGCCCGCCGCGAAGACGCCGTTGAAGCAGTCGCCCGCGCCGGTGGTGTCCACTGCCTCGACCCTCGGCGCCTCCACCCGCGTCTCCTCGCCGCCCCGCCGGATGATCACGCCCTCGGGCCCTCGCGTCTCCACCACGACCACTCCATCGGGGAGCGAGCCCAGCGCTTCGAGCTCGTGTTCGTTCGGGGTCACGAACGCGGCCTGCGCCGCCACCTCCGCGGCCCACGGCTGCGCCGGCGCGGGATTCACGATCAACGGCCGCTCGTGCTCGGTGCACCAGGCAGCCGCCGCCCTCACCGCCGCCTGAGACACCTCGAGACTCGCGAGGACGACCCCGATCTCGTGCACCTGTCCGAAGGCCGAGGTCACATCGGCGGCGGTGAGCTCCGCGTTCGCCCCCGGCGCCACCGAGATCTGGTTCTCGCCGTCGGGACCGACGCAGATCAGCGCCACGCCGGTCGGCACGCCGGGCCGCATCGCGACCGAGGTCGCCACGCCCTCCGCCCGCAGTGCCTCCAGCGCGTCGTGTCCCAGCGCGTCGTTCCCCACGGCTCCCACGATCACGACCCCTTGGCCGCCGAGCGCCCGCGACGCCGCCACGGCCTGGTTCCCGCCCTTGCCGCCGTGATGCTGCGCGAACACGCCGCCGGTGACCGTCTGGCCGGGCGCCGGCAACGCCGCCCCGGAGACGACGAGATCGACGTTGATCGCGCCGATCACGACGACGGAACCCGTCATGCCCTCGCCTCGACGAGCGAGCGCACGCGTTCCACGAACCGTTCCATGAACTCCTCGGCCGCGACCTCGAGCGCCACCCGTGCGTTCGCGTCCGGCTCCCAGCCCACGGGCCAGGGGCTCCCGCGCACCCCGGCCAGGTCCGCCACCGTCTCGCCCATCGTCCACTTCGACCGTCGGTCTCCACCTCGACGCGGGTGGTCACCAGGCTGGCCAGGGACTCGTCGATCGCGATGGCCACCGCGAGCGGGTCGTGCAGGCGGCAGCCGTCCTCGCCCACGACCGCCGCGTAGAAGTCCATGTAGAAGCTCGTCGCGCCCTCGATCAGCTGCCCGAGGGGCGAGTCGGGCGCCGGCGCGCATACGGCGTCGAGGTCCGGCCGGCGCATCACCGCGCGTCTCCGTGACGTCGAGGCCCACGCAGATCGGGAGCCGCGCGTCGTCGGCGCCGGAGAACGCGCGTGAACACCTCGGCAGCGGCGAGCGGATCCACCCAGATGTTCGCCTCGGCGGCAGGCGTGACGTTGCCGCCCCGCGCGAACGCGCCACCCATCAGCGCGAACCCTCCGAGCAGCTGAGGGAGGTGAGGCTCCTCGCGGAGGGCGAGCGCGACGTTCGTGAGCGGGCCGGTGGCGATGAGCAGCACCTCGCCGGGTCGCTCCCGGGCCGAGCCGACGATCAGCTCGACCGCCGAGCGGCTCGACGGTGCGGCCGCCGGCGGTGGCGGGGCGGCCCGGCCGAGCCCTCGTTCCCCGTGGACGACCGGGAACGGGACGTGGTCGCCGCCGAGCGGCCGGGCCGCCCCCTGCGCGACCTCGACGTCGCCGCGACCCGCGGCCTCCAACACCGCGAGCGTGTTCTCCGTGGCCTGCTCGACGGAGATGTTGCCCATCACGCTGGTGGCCCCGATGAGCTCGACCTCCGGTGACGCCACCGCGTAGAGCAGGGCGAGGGCGTCATCCACCCCGGTGTCGACGTCGAGGATCGTGGGACGGGGCGCCATGGCCGGCACAGGGTACTCAGGGAGCGAACGGAGCGGATGCCGCGTAGGCGCCGGCCGGCTCGAGGGCGAACCCGATCAGCTTCGCCGAGACCTCGCGGCTCACGCCGCAGCATGTCCTCGGGCGTCGACGTCGCCGTGGTCCATCAGCACCTGGATCGCGAGCCCGTCGACGACCGCGCCGACCTGGATCCCGAGCTCGTCGGCATCGAGTCCCTCGGGGAACTCGCCGGTCGACCGGCCGTGCCGCACGATGTCGGCGATCGAACGCCGCCAGCGACGGTTCAACACCTCGTGCTCCTTCGCCATCTCGGGGTCGCGGAGCGCCCGGACCCAGATCTCCACCCAGAGCGCCCACTCGTCGAGGAACGAGAACTCGGGGAGCAGACCCGGGACCGAGAGCTCGATCAGCCGGTCCAGCTGCGCCCGCGCGGACGGGTTCTTGCGGAGCTCGCGCGAGAGGCGGAGGTAGAACTGATCGTTCGCGTACGTGAGCGCCTCCACGAGGAGACGGTCCTTCGACTCGAAGTAGTAGAGGATCAGGCCGGTGGACACGCCGCAGCTCTCGGCGATGTCCTGGATCCGCGTCTCGGCCAGCCCTCGGTCGGTGATCACCTGCGCGGCGGCCGCGAGGATCTCCTGGCGTCGGTCCTTGCCCGCCTTCGCGCCGGGTTTCCCCGCCTTCGCTCGCTGCTTGGCCATCGGACTCCTGAACGAGATACAGAGATCGGGGCCGATCCCGTCCCCGGCCTCTCCGGGGACCTGGCGAACCGTACCCCGTTGAGCAGCAGAAATCAAAGCCAAGGCTCCCACGAGCGCGTTTGACTCACCGTTCAGGAATGGGGCATCATTCGCAGGGCCCCCTCGGTCACGACGGGGATGGAGGCGCGGCCCGAGAAAGGAAGGCGGATGGCTACGAACACGTACGACGCGATCGTGATCGGCGGAGGGCACAACGGCCTGACCGCCGGCGCCTACTTCGCCCGGCACGGCGCCAAGACCGTGGTCCTCGAGGCGAGGCACAAGACGGGTGGCGCCGCCGACACGAGCGCCCCGTTCGCGGATCACCCGGAGATCAACGTCACCACCTACTCCTACGTGATGTCGCTGATGCCGCCGACGATCATCAACGAGCTGCAGCTCAAGAAGCACGGCTACGACGTCACGGCGTTCGGCCCGTATTTCCAGGCGTTCCCCGACGGCCGCGCGATCATGGTCTACGCCGACGAGGCCGAGCGCTCCCGCGACTCGATCGCGCAGTTCTCGAAGAAGGACGCGGACACGCTCGTCGAGTGGGAGGCGTGGCTGAAGGGCGTCGCCGACATCCTCGGGCCGCTGCTCCTGCAGAGCCCGCCGCGCGCCGGTTCTCTCGCGATCGGCGACCTGCTCGAGACGGCGAGGACGGCGTGGAAGGTTCGCAAGCTCGGCGTTCGCGGCGTGGGCGACGTGACGCGCCTGTTCACGATGAGCATCACGGACCTCCTCGACGACTGGTTCGAGTCCGACGCGGTCAAGGGCATGCTCGCGGTCAACGGCATCATCGGGACGTGGGCGGGTCCGGACGAGCCGGGCACCGCCTACGTGATGCTCCACCACTCGATCGGCGACGTCGGCGACGGTCACCTCGGCTCCTGGGGCTACCAGCAGGGCGGCATGGGCGGCGTCTCCGACTCGATCCGGCGCTCCGCGGAGTCCTTCGGCGCCGAGGTCCGCACGAACGCGCGCGTGAAGTCGATGCTCACGTCCGGCGGTCGGTTCCACGGCGTCGTGCTCGAGGACGGGACCGAGCTCCGCGCCCCGATCGGCGTCACGTGCGTGCACCCGAAGATCGGGTTCCTCGACATGATCCCGCCCACGGATCTCCCGGCTGACTTCGTCACGGACATCCAGCGCTGGAAGACCCGCTCGGGCGTCGTGAAGATCAACGTCGCGATGTCGGAGCTGCCGGACTTCACGGCGATGCCCGGCAAGGACCTGCAGGAGCATCACACCGGCTCCGTGGAGCTGTGCTTCTCGCCGGCCTACGCGGAGCGCGCGTTCCAGGACTCGCACATGGACCGGAAGGCGTCGGTGGCCCCCTTCGTCGACGGGGTGATCCCGACGACGATGGACAAGAAGCTCGCCCCCGAAGGGACGCACGTGTTCTCGATGTTCAGCCAGTGGGTGCCGGACGACTGGGTGAACGAGCCGCACCGGGAGGAGCTCGACGCGTACGCGAAGCGGATCTTCGACCTCTACAACGATCTCGCGCCGAACTTCAAGGACGCGATCATCGACTACCAGGTGATCGGTCCGTACGACATGGAGCAGGAGCTCGGGCTGATCGGCGGCAACATCTTCCACGGCGAGCTGTCGGTCGATCAGCTCTTCCACATGCGCCCCGCGCCCGGGTACGCGGACTTCCGCACGCCGATCAAGGGCCTGTACCACGGGTCCTCGGCGACCCACGCGGGTGGCGGGGTCAACGGCATCCCCGGCTGGAAGGCGTACCGTGCGGCCGTGAAGGACAGGGCGATCAAGAAGCGCTCGTGACCGAAGGAGAACGGACGCCGCTCCAGCGGATGCTGGAGGCGCGCTCGGTCGCCGTGATCGGCGCCTCCGTGAAAGAGGGCTCGCTCGGGCAGCAGATGATGCTCGAGCTGCAGCGCGGCGGCTACGACGGCGACGATCCATCCGGTGAACCCCGGTTACGAGGAGGTGCTCGGGCACCGATGCTTGCCGTCGATCCGCGACATCCGAGAGCCCGTCGACCTCGCGATCGTGGGCGTCGCGAACGCAGCGGATCGAGCAGGCGGTGCGGGACGCCGGAGAGGCCGGCGCCGGCAGCGTGGTGACGTTCTCCTCGCTCTACGAGGAGGAGCCGCCGGAGCCGGGGATGCGCGCCGCTCGCGGAGCGGGTCGCCGCGATCGCCCGCGAGCACGGGATGGCCCTCTGCGGCGGCAACGGGATGGGCTTCGTCCACGTGGATGCGAACCTCCGCGCGACCGGGTTCCTGACGCCCGACGAGCTCCGCCCCGGCGACCCGTGACGTTCCTCTCGCACTCGGGGTCCGGGTGGGCGGCGTTCCTGTTCAACGACCGGCAGATCCGCTTCAACCTGCTCGTGTCGAGCGGCCAGGAGATCGTCACCACGATGGACGAGTACCTGTCCTTCGCGCTCGACCGGGAGTCCACGAAGGTCGTGGCGCTCCTGCTCGAGACCGTCCGTCGGCCGGACGGGTTCGTCGCCGCCCTCGCGAAGGCGGCGGAGCGCGGCGTCCCGGTGTTCGCGCTGAAGGTCGGACGCACCGAGGGTTCGAAGCAGATGGTGGTGGCGCACTCGGGCGCGCTGGCGGGTGAGCACGGCGCCTACGAAGCCGTGTTCGACGCCTTCGGCGTGCACGAGTGCCGCGACCTCGAGGAGATGGCCGACGCGCTCGAGCTCTTCTCGAGCCCGCGCCGCGTGACGAGCGGCGCGGGGATCGCGTCGCTCCACGATTCCGGCGGCGAGCGAGCGCTGTTCGTCGACCTCGCCACCGACACCGGCGTCCCGCTCGCCGCGATCTCGGAGGACACGAAGGCGAAGATCGCGGACGTGCTGGATCCCGGGCTCGTGGCCGAGAACCCGCTGGACGCCTGGGGGACCGGGATCGACGCGGACCGGATCTACGTCGAGAGCTTCCAGGCGCTCCACGACGACCCCGAGACGGCGGCCGTCGCGTTCGTCGTCGATCTGACGCGGCAGGGCGAGCCCTACGACGTGGGGTACCTGCAGGTCGCGCGGGACGTGTGGGATCGAACGACGAAGCCGTTCTGCGTGATCTCGAACCTGCCGGCCACGATCGCCGACGACGAGGTCGGGATCCTCCGCGAGGCGGGGATCCCCGTGCTCGAGGGCACCGTGACCGGCCTCCGGGCTTTGAAGCACCTGCTCGCCGACGCCACGGCGCGGACACCGCTGGCTGTGGATCCCCCGCCCGCGTCCGCAGCGGGGATCGAGGCCGAGTGGCGCGGACGGTTCGCCGAGGCCACCGCCCTCTCGGAGGTCGCGGCGCTGGGCCTGCTGGCCGCGTACGACATCCCCGTCGTCGACGCGCTCCCGGCGAGGTCGCTCGACGAGGCGGAGCGGGCCGCCGACAAGATCGGCTATCCGGTCGCGCTCAAGACGGCGGTGCCCGGCATCCTGCACAAGTCCGAGGTCCGAGGGGTCCGCGTGGGCATCGGGGACGTCGACGGGCTCCGGGAGACCTATCGGGATTTCGAGGATCGGCTCGGCCCGGACGTGACCGTCGCGGCGATGGCGCCGCCGGGCGTGGAGGTGGCGCTCGGCGTCGTGCGCGACCCGACGTTCGGCCCGCTCGTGCTGGTCGCGGCGGGCGGCGTCCTGGTGGAGGTCCTGCACGACCGCAAGCTCGCGCTCCCGCCGATCGACGAGAACGCCGCCCGCCGCCTGATCGACCGCCTCGCGATCCGTCCGCTCCTCGACGGGGTGCGCGGGGCCCCGGCGTCCGACGTCGACGCCCTGGCACACGCCGTCTCACGCCTGTCGGTGCTCGCGGTGGAGCTCGGCGATCGCATCGCGGAGCTCGACGTCAACCCGGTGATCGTGTCGCCGTCGGGCTGCGTCGCCGTGGACGCCCTCGTCGTTCCGGCCTGAACCCGATCCGCGCCGAACGTCACACCCGCGATGTGACGGTGGTCATGGTTCGGCCTCGCACCGCCCGGCATACAACCTTCATCGAGGGGGTATGGCGATGAGCATGAAGCGCGAACGGATCGAGAAGCCGAAGGCTCGCGGATCGCGCGCGGCCGAGCTGATCCTCCCGCTCGATCCCCGCGACCCCGATGTCGTTCGCGTCAAGAAGGCCTCGGTCTGGCGCTACGCGGATCGCCGCTGGGCGTCGAGCGGCTAGAGCGGGTCCTCCACCGGCACCACCCCCGGTTCCCAGCCCGTGTACGAATCGCCCGGGAATGTCCACTGGGATCGACGAACGTTGGCGCCTGCTCGCGACCGAACTCCGGCGCCCGCGGTTCGCCGGCGAAGTCGAAGACGTGCTCGAAGTTGTGGGTGTTCCGGATCCGATCGGTGAGCGGCTCCAGTCCCCAGTTGTCCGAGATGAACCGCAGCGGCGTCGAGAACTCACCCAGCTCGTCGTCGATCACGCCCCGGCGCGTGTACGGCGAGATCGTGAGCAGCGGGACGCGGATCCCCAGGCCGAGGTGATCGACGGCGGGCGGGACGACCGGATCGTAGAAGCCACCCCACTCGTCCCAGGTCAGGAAGATCGCCGTGTGCTCCCACATGTCGGAGCGCATCACCTTGTTCACGATCTTCGTGACCCAGTTGTGCGCATGGCCTGTGGAGAACGGAGGGTGGTCGGAGAGCTGGAACCGCGGGGTCACCCAGGTGACGGGCGGCAGGGCGTTCGCGTCGATGTCGTCGAGGAGCGTGTCCACCGATCGGATGTGCTCGGGCCACAGGTCCGTGTGGAACACGTTCGAGATGCCGTTATAGGCATTCCAGAAGTAGCCGGGCTGTCCCGGGACCGCCGAGTAGTAGGCCCAGTCGATGCCGGCCTGGGTGAGCTGCTCGCCGACCGTGGGGAACTCGAAGCACGTGTTGTGCTTCGTCAGGTTCCCGGCCTCGTCCGTCACCAAGACGAACACGTCGTCCCCCACGGCGTCGCAGCCCCAGCTCTTGAAGACCTTTCCCTCCCCGAGCGGGCTCGTCCGGATGTTCTCCGGGTTGTCGGCGACGCCGCCCGAGGACCCCGCGATGAAGTAGAAGTGGTTCGGGTAGCTGGGGCCGGCTGCGGACGCGAAGAAGTTGTCCGAGAGGCAGTACTCACGGGCCCACTGCCAGTAGTTGGGGATCTGGTCCTCGTCGAAGATCGAGTACGCGTAGTTGTACCCGTGCTGCACGTTGCCGAACCCGTCCATCTTCCCGTGGTTCACGCAGGACCGGTGCGCGGCGAGATCGTGGGGGATGTCGCCCGGCAGCCATTCCGGGCAGCGGATCAGCCGTTTCTCGGCGCCGTTCTCCACTCCGACCCTGGTCCCCTCCCGGACGCCGGGGAACTTCCCGAAGAGGTTGTTGAAGCTCCGGTTCTCGAGCATCACGTAGATGACACGCTTGATGGGCCATCGTGTGTCGATCTCCGGGATCGTGTCGTCGACGCTCTGGATCCGGGAGCCGCCGGTGCACGAGAAGAGGACCCCGCCGGCGACGGCCATGGCGCTCGTACGCAGGAAGCGTCGACGGCTGAGCGGCATCGGGTGACGCTCGTCGCGCGTCTCCCCGTAGGGTCCGGTGTCCATGGCCCCCCTTTGTATCAGCCCGCTATCCTCGGTCGGTCTCCGAGGGGTCGTCTCATGACGAAACGCATGATCGCTGCCGCGCTGCTGTTCTTCCTGGTCGCGTGCGACGGCGAGCCGGAACCGTTCCAGCGGCCGTCCTCGCCGACGTCGGCATCCCCGTTCCCGTCGACGCCCACGCTCGCGTCTCCGACACCCCCGGCGCTCCCCGGCGAGCCCCTCCCGACGAGCGGCGACGCCTCGGACACCTGTGTAGAGGGCTGGGTCTCGCCGGACGCGGAGTCACCGCTCTTCGAGAAACCCCTGCGCATCATCGGCCGGAGCGTGCAGCTTCCCGGCGAGCCGACGGTCGTGGAGATGCGGTACTTCACCGGCCCCGAGTCGCCGCCCTCGGAGAAGGGGTACCTCGCGGTGGTCGAGCGCTGGTACGTGAAGCTCTATACGGAGGATGACCTTCGGTTCCAGGGACGGTTCCTCGTCGAGTCGCGCGAGTTCGGCGACGGTGTCGCCGCCGTGGCGCCCTACGACACCGATGGGTTCCGCTCGCCCGATTGGAGCGGGTTCCAGTGGGCGGACACCGAGCCATCGTCGTACCCCGGCCTGCCGGGTACGTGGTCCGGCCAGCGGTACGACTTCGTGAAGGGTGGCGCCGGCATCGACATCCCAGGCTTGCCCGCCGAAGTCCAGGGGTGCTTGGATACCGCCTGATGGCGGGCGTCTACAGAAGTTCGGGCAGGCATACGAACCCCTTGGGTGCGATCTCGGTCGTCACCGGCCTCGTGGCCGCCCTCGGGAGCGCCGTCCTCTGGATCTACCGATTCCAGCCGGACAGCAGGATCCTGGGGCAGTACTCCGCCGAGGTCGCGGCCGGCGGCCAGCTCGCCGAACAGCTCGTCGCCCTCGCCGCCGTCCTGGGCCTGATGGCCGTCCTGTCCTCGATCATGACGTCGAGCAGCGGGGAAGGCGGCGGCAGCTACTTCCTGGGGCTGGTCCTCGGGCTGGTGGGGCTTTCGTATCCGTTGCTGGACTGGCTCAACGTCCTCTCGGGGCCGCTCCGCCAGTCGATCGTCTAGTCACTCCGCCGGCCAGCCCGTGTAACGATCGACGCCTCGCTTGCGCAGCTCGTTGCCGATCACCACGCGCTGGATCTCCGACGTCCCCTCCCAGATCCGGTCGACGCGGAGCTCGCGCCACAACCGCTCAACGGGATGCTCGCGCATGTAGCCGCGGCCGCCGTGGATCTGCACGGCCTTGTCCGCCACCCGGCCGGCCGTCTCGCTGCAGACGAGCTTCACCGCGGCCGCCATCGCGTGGAGCTCCTTGCGATCGGCGCCGCCACGTCCGGCCTGCCAACAGACCCGGTAGAGCATCGACTTCGCGGCCATCAGGTCCGCGGCCATGTCGGCGAGCATGAACTCGACCGCCTGGAAGTCGACGATGGGTCGACCGAACTGCCGCCGTCCCTTCGCGAAGTCGAGGGAGAGCTCGAGCGCGCGCGTGGCGGCGCCCACCGTCCGGGCGCCGATCATCAGGCGCTCCTCGACGAACCAGTCCTTCGTGAGCTCGAAGCCGCGGCCGACCTCGCCCAGGATCCGGTCGTCGCCGACCCGGACGCCCTCGAACGCGAAGATCGGATGCTCGAACACGAACGTGTGCATGTACTTCGGCGTGCGGACGAGTCGCACGCCGGGCGCGTCCTTGTCCACGAGGAAGATCGTCGCCTTCGCGGGATCCCCGTCCACGTGGGTGTGGAGGAGGAAGAAGTCCGCCACGTCTCCCGAGGTCACGTGCCACTTCTCTCCCGTGAGCGTCCAGGCGTCGCCGTCGCGGGTCGCCGTCGTCTCCACCATCGTGGGATCGGAGCCGGCGCTTTCCTCGGTGATCGCGTAGGCGTCCCGCCGCTCGCCGCGACAGGCCGGCCGGAGGAAGCGCTCCTTCTGCTCCTCGGTGCCGGAGGCGAGGGGGATCGAGGGTCTCCACGGGATGTCCCACAGGGCTCCGGTGGCGCGGCCCCATTGCTCCTCGATGAGCATCTGCTGGAACAGATCGTGACCGCGGCCGCCGTTCTCCGGCGCATGGTTGATCGCGTGGAAGTCCCAATCCAGGACGGCCTGCTTCGCGGCTGCGTGGCTCTCCGGCGTGAGACCGTCGTTCGCCTCGCACTCGTCCTCCAGCGGGACGAGGACCTGATCCGTGAAGTCGCGCGCCTTCTGTTGGAGATCCGTATCGGCCGTGCTGAGTCGAAGATCCATCCGGCGGAGTGTAGGAGGCGCGTCCAGCTTCAGCCTGGCTGATGCTCGACGCAGAACTACACCAGCCGCGGCAAGCTCCCATCGGGCGGGCTCACTACCCAGGCGCTTCTCCGTGTGGAACTCCTGCGCCGCCATCGGGTGGTGTCGGCTACGCTCCGCCGGATGTTGGAGGAACTCGCTCACGCGGTGCGGAGCCGGCGGACGTCGGCCGAAGAGTTGGTCCGAACCTCGCTCGAGCGGATCGAGCGGCTGAACCCGCCGATCAACGCGGTGATCTCCGTCCGGGAGCAGGCGCTGGACGAGGCGCGTGAGCTGGACGGACGGGTCGCCGCGGGCGAGGACCCCGGGCCGCTCGCCGGGATCCCGCTGCTCGTCAAGGACATGGAGGCCGTCGAGGGCGTGCCGACCACCTACGGCTCTGTGGTGTTCGCCGACGCGGCGCCGGCCGACGCCGACGGGCTGATCCCCCGGCGTCTCAAGGCGGCCGGCGCGATCGTCGTCGGCAAGACGAACCAGCCGGAGTTCGCGTTCGCGGGCTACACCGACAACCTCCTCTACGGGGCCACGCGGAATCCCTGGAACCTCGAGGCATCGCCCGGTGGCTCATCCGGAGGCTCCGCCGCAGCGATGGCCGCCGGGCTCGCGCCGATCGCGACCGCCACCGATGGCGGCGGCTCGATCAGGATCCCGGCGGCGTGTTGCGGGTTGGTCGGCTTGAAGCCGACGAACGGCGTGATCGGCCGCTCACCGATCCCGGAGTGGATCGACCTGTCGACGTTCGGACCGCTCGGTCACACGGTGGCGGACGTCCGGCTCCTCCTCGAGATCGAGTCCGGTCCTGTGCCGGGCGATCCGAGCGCGCTCCCGTACCCCGTCTCCATGCCTGGCGAGATGCCCGCTCGGGTGATCGCCGCCCCACGTCCCGTCGATTGGGGCCCGCTGCCCGAGGCCGTCGAGGAGCTCTTCGAGTCCGCACTCGATGCGCTCGAGCGGGACGTGGGGCTACCGGTCGAGCGCGTCGAGGCCGCCTCGATCTTCAGGGCCGGCAATCCCAACTCGGATTGGATCGTCCTGTGCGCGCCCGAACACGTGTATCACCTCGGCTGGGACTTCTGCGAGGCGAACTTCGAACGGTTCTCACCGGTGTTCCAGGGCGTCGTGGAGTTCGCCAGGAAGAGCACGCTCGATGACTACCTGGCTGCTCGCCGGCGTCGCTTCGAGTACGTGCGTGAGCTCGACGTCCTGCTCGGCGACGATGCGGTGCTCGTCCATCCCACGAACGGATTCGCGTGGATCCAGGCCGACGGGTTCGATCCCGCCACCGGGAAGTCTGCGGAGGGAGGCGACTCGTACCACACCGATCCGCAGAACCTCACGGGCCACCCGGCGATCAGTGTTCCGGCCGGCGTCTCACCCGAGGGCGTTCCGTTCGGGCTCCAGATCACCGCGCCGCGGTTCCGCGACGACATGGCGCTCACGGTCGCCGAGGCATGGGAGCGCACGAACCCGTGGCCCCTCGTCGCCCCCGGCTACGAACCGTTCGGCGCCTAGGGGCCGAGGTTGTAGCCGAGGCGGCGGGGGAGCTTCGCGACGAAGTCGATCAAGGGGTTCGGCTCCTCGCCGTCGTCCTCGGCTTCGTCCTTGCGGCGGATCGCCGTGTTCGCGACGAGCGCGCCCGGTGAGCGGACGGGCTCGGGGGGGAACCGCAAGGGCTCGAGATCGACGAGCGGCAGGTCGAGGACCGGGTCCGTCTTCCCGAGGATCCGGTTCGCCATGATGCGACCGCCGAGGTGCGCCGGTCCCACGCCGTTGCCGGTGTAGCCGTGGCCGTAGTGGACGTTGCCGTGGCCGAGCGTCCCGAACGTGGGGAGGTGGTGGCCCGAGACGTCGATCGGGCCGCCCCAGGCCGCCTCGATCGGCACGTCGACGAACCCGGGGAACATCCGGTGCAGGTCGGCGATCGCGATCTCGATGGCCCGCGGGTCGTACGCGAACCTCGGTCCGATCCGCCGCGCCAGGTTCGGCTGCATACCGCCGAGGCCGAACGAGATCCTTCCGTCGGGCGTCGTCCGCACGTAGTGGATCGCCGAGCGCATGTCCGCGACGCCCGAGCCGTCCGTCCAGCCGATCTCCTTCAGCTTCTCGGGCGCCGGCTCGGTCAGCACGATGTAGGAGCCGCGCACCACCACGGTCCGCCGGAACCGCTTCCAGTGATGTGCCCACGCGTTCAGGGCGATCACGGCGGCCCCCGCTCGAACGCTCCCGCCTGGCGTCTCGGCCCGCGCCGGGTCGCCGGCGCCGAACCGGGTGACCGGCGTGTCCTCGAAGATCCGCACGCCGCGCTCGAGCAGCACACGCCGCATCCCGCGCGCCAGCCGACCGGGATGCACGGTGGCGCCGACCGTCCGGTAGAGCGCGCCGCGGAACACCGGTGACGCGATCCGCTCAGCCATCTCGTCGGCCGACAGGACCTGGAAGTGCTCGCTCACGCCGAGCCGGTCGGCCGTGATCACCCCGTCGGCCCAGCGGCCGATCTGCTCCTCCGACGCGGCCACGACGTACTCGCCGTCGGCGCGGTACCAGGCGTCGAGCCCTTCGTCGCTCGCGAAGCGGCCGATCGCCTTCACGCTCGCCTCGCCGGCCTCACACAGCGCCACCGCGGCCCGGTCGCCGAAGTGATGCGCGAGGTACTCGAGGTCGCCCCAGAAGGAGTTCACGAAGCCGCCGTTGCGGCCGCTCGCGCCTCCGCCGAGGATGTCCTGCTCGAGGATCACGACGTCGATCCCGGGATCGAGCTCCTTCAGGTGGAGCGCCGCCCACATCCCGGTGTAGCCGCCGCCGAGGATCACCACGTCGGCCGTGAGATCGCCGCGGAGCGGTGGCGCCGGGTCGCCGGGGTCGTCGGCCAGAGCCTCGCGCAACCACCAGCTGCGGCCGGCATCAGGGGGAACGTTCGTCACGGGCGGCTCATCCTCCTTGCTAGGCTCAAGCTCCGCATCTTCGCAGTTCCTCACGGAAGGACGCAGATGACTGGCGAGCACGATCGTCCTCGGAGCTGGGAGGTCACCGAGGGACCACACCGCGCACCGGCTCGCGCGATGCTCCGCGCCGTCGGCTTCTCCGAGGACGATTTCGCCAAGCCGCAGGTCGCCGTGGCGTCGTCGTGGAACGAGGTGACCCCGTGCAACTACCACCTCGGCAAGCTCGCCGCGCTCGCGAAGGAGGGCGTGCGCCAGGGCGGCTCGGTCCCCGTCGAGTTCGGGACGATCGCCGTCTCCGACGCGATCGCGATGGGCCACGAGGGGATGAAGGCGTCGCTGATGAGCCGCGACCTGATCGCGGACTCCGTCGAGCTCGTGATGCACGCCGAACGATTCGACGCGCTCGTGGGGATCGCCGGCTGCGACAAATCCGAGCCCGCGATGATGATGGTGATGGCCCGGATGAACCTGCCATCGGTCTACCTCTACGGCGGGACGATCCTCCCCGGTACCTACGGCGGGAAGGACATCACGATCCAGGACGTGTTCGAGGCCGTCGGCGCGCACGCGAAGGGGACGATCGACGAGGCTGAGCTGCGGGCGATCGAGCGTGCCGCCTGCCCCGGCACCGGGTCGTGCGCGGGCATGTACACCGCGAACACGATGGCGGCCGTCGGCGAGGCGATCGGGCTCTCGTTGCCGGGCGCGGCGGGCCCGCCCGCCGTGGACTACCGGCGCGAGGTCCTCGCGCGTGAGAGCGGCATCCGTGCCGCCGAGCTCGTCGCCGCCGGCGGGCCGCTCCCAAGAGACATCCTGACGAAGGAGGCGTTCGAGAACGCGATCGCGGTGGTGATGGCGCTCGCCGGCTCGACGAACGCCGTGCTGCATCTGCTGGCGATCGCGCGCGAGGCGGGGGTGGGCCTCGAGCTGGACGACTTCGACAGGATCTCGCGTGCCACACCGCATCTGGTCGACGTTCGGCCGGCCGGGAGGTTCGTGATGAGCGACCTCGACCGCGTGGGCGGCGTGCCGGTCGTGATGAAGGAGCTGCTCGATGCCGGTCTGCTCCACGGGGACTGCATGACCGTCACCGGCAAGACCCAGGCGGAGAACCTCGCCGACGTGGCCCCGCCGGCGCCCGACGGTGACATCGTCCATCCCGTCGCCGACGCGATCCACCCGTGGGGCGGGATCGCGATCCTGCAGGGCAACCTGGCCCCCAACGGCGCGGTCGTCAAGATCGCCGGCGCGGGGAGCCTGACGTTCGAAGGCGTGGCTCGTCCCTTCGATTCCGAGCAGGACGCGTTCGCCGCTGTCACGTCGGGGGCGATCGTTCCCGGCGACGTGATGGTGGTCCGCTACGAAGGGCCGAAGGGCTCGCCCGGGATGCCGGAGATGCTCGCCGTCACCGCGGCCGTCGCCGGCGCGGGCCTCGGCAAGGACGTCGCGTTGATCACCGACGGCAGGTTCTCCGGGGCGACCAAGGGATACAGCGTGGGACACATCGCGCCCGAGGCCTTCATCGGAGGTCCCATCGCGCTCGTCGAGAACGGCGACAGGATCCGGATCGACGCGGACACCCGGGCGCTGGAGCTGCTCGTCGACGACGAGACGCTGGCGGCGCGACGTCAGGCGTGGGTCGCGCCCGAGCCGCGGTACACGAAGGGCGCCCTCGCGAAGTACGCGAAGCTCGTGGGCGGCGCCGACCACGGCGCGATCACGGGATGACCACGGCGATGAGTGGCGCCACGACGTCGATCACGAGCCCGGCCGCGCTCCAGTGCCGGATGTGCGGCGCTCGGTACAACGTGGAGCCGCTCACGATCTGCGAGGAGTGCTTCGGTCCGCTCGAGCCCTCCTACGACCTGGACGCGATCGACGGCGTGGACTTCCGGAAGCAGGTCGAGGCGGGGCCCGCCAGCCTCTGGCGCTACGAGCCGCTCCTGCCCGGCGGCCCCGGCCTCGATCGGGTGGACCTCGGCGCCGGCTTCACGCCGCTCCGCCGCGCCGATCGGCTGGCGGCCGTGCTCGGCCTCCGCGATCTCTGGATCAAGGACGACTCGGTGAACCCGTCGTACTCGTTCAAGGACCGGGTCGTCTCGGTCGCCGCGACGATGGCGCGGGCCTTCGGCTTCGAGGCGCTCTCGTGCGCCTCCACCGGCAACCTCGGGAACGCGGCCGCCGCGCACGCCGCGCACGCCGGGATGCCGTGCTACGTGTTCGTCCCGGACGACCTGGAGCGCGCGAAGATCCTCGCCACCGAGACGTACGGGGCCAAGGTCGTCGCCGTCAAGGGCAACTACGACGACGTGAACCGTCTGTGCGCCGAGGTCGCCGACACGCTCCCGTGGGCCTTCGTGAACGTGAACATGCGTCCGTACTACGCGGAAGGCTCCAAGACGCTCGGCTTCGAGGTGGCCGAGCAGCTCGGCTGGCACGTGCCCGACCACGTCGTCGTGCCGATCGCGAGCGGCGCGCTCCTGACGAAGATCCATCGCGCGTTCCAGGAGCTCATCGCGATCGGGGCCGTGGAGGAGAAGTCCTACCGGGTGAGCGGCGCCCAGGCCGAGGGCTGCCGGCCCGTCGCCCAGGCCTTCCAGGACGGCGCCGACGAGGTCACCCCGGTCAAGCCGGACACGATCGCACGCTCGCTCGCGATCGGCTCGCCCGCGGACGGCTACTTCGCGCTCCAGGTCGCCCGGGAGACCGGCGGCGCGATCGAGTGGTGCACGGAGGCCGAGATCCTGGACGGGATCCGCCTGCTGGCCTCGACCGAGGGCGTGTTCACCGAGACGGCCGGAGGCGTGACGATCGCCAACCTCAAGCGGCTGGTCGACCAGGGCGTGATCGGTCCCGAGGAGGAGGTCGTGGCCTTCGTCACGGGCAACGGCTTCAAGACCGTCGAGGCCTTCGAAGGCTCGGTGGAGCCGAGCTTCCACGTCGCTCCCGACCTCGACGAGTTCCTGGCCGCGCTCGGTTGACCCGGCGCACACCCCAGCTTGCGTCCCGAGACCGGAGCGCCCACACTCGGACTCGCCGTGCCGGCAGCGAGGATCGTTTCGGGAGGTCGCCCTGGAGAAGGCGGAGTTCGAGGCGGAGGCCGATCGCCTGCTTGGTCTCGCCCGGGACACGGGGATCACGCTCCGGTTGCTCGGCGCGGTCGCGTTCGCCCGGCGCTGCCCGAACCATGCCCATCTGCGGGAACGGCTCGGACGCCACTACACGGACATCGACTTCGCCGCGTACGGGCGAGAGGCGGATCGGATCCGCGAGATGCTGGCCGGCGCCGGGTACGCCGACGATCCACACGTCTACGTCGGATCCGAGGGCACGCGCCTCGTCGCGGAGCACGCAGGGATCGGGATGCACATCGACGTGTTCTTCGACAAGCTCGACTTCTGTCACACGGTGCTCTGGAAGGATCGACTCGAGCTCGATCCCGAGACGATCCCGCTCGCCGAGCTGCTGCTCCAGAAGATGCAGATCGTCGAGATCAACGAGAAGGATCTGATCGACACGATCACGCTGCTCCTGGAGTTCCCTCTGGGCGACCACGACGACGAGACGATCAACATCGATCGCGTCGCGCGGGTCTGCGCGAAGGACTGGGGCTGGTGGCGGACGCTCACGATGAACCTCGGCAAGGTCCGGCAGATGGCCGAGCACTACGAGCAGCTCTCCGACGAGGAGACACGACGGGTGGCCGAGCAGGTCCAGGCCGCGCTCGATCGGATCGAGGCCGAGCCGAAGTCGATGTCGTGGAAGGTGCGGGCGAAGGTCGGGGACCGCAAGAAGTGGTATCGCGACGTGGGTGAGCTGACGGCGACGCCGGGGGACGCGTAGATGCCCCTGTTCTCGAAGAAGCCGAAGGAGAGCGCGACGAAGCTCTTCTACGCCTGCGACATCCACGGCTCGGAGCCCACGTACCGTAAGTTCCTGAACGCCGCGAAGTTCTACGAGGTCGACGCCCTCGTCTTCGGCGGCGACCTGATGGGCAAGCTCCTGATCCCGTTGGTTCGCGAGGCCGGCGGGACGTGGCGCGCCCACCTCCAAGGAAAGGACCACCACCTCAGGAGCGATGAACAGCTCGCCGAGTTCAAGCGAACGATGCAGACCCTCGGCTTCTACTGGCAAGAGATGGACCCGGAGGAGTATGCCTCGTACGTAGGGCAGCAGGATCGGATCGACGATCTGTTCGACGTGCTGGCGAAGGAGCGACTCGCCGAGTGGGTCGCGCTCGCGGAGGAGCGGCTCACCGGGACGCACGTGCGGGTCTTCCTCTGTGGCGGCAACGACGACACGGATGAGGTCCTGACAGCGCTCGACGAGGCGACCGGCGAACGGGTCGTGAACGCAGAGAACCGCGCCGTGCCGCTCGACGACGAGCACGAGCTGCTCACGATCGGGTATTCGACGCCGACGCCGTGGGAGACACCACGCGAGCGGACCGATGAGGAGATCGCTGAAGTGATCGAGAAGCTGATCCCGTCCGTGGCGGACCCGACGAAGACGGTGTTCAACTTCCACTGCCCACCGCTCGACTCCGGGCTCGACACCTGCCTCAAGCTGGACGCGTCGGTCTGGCCGCCGAAGCCGGTGATCGAGCGGGGGCAACCCGTCGAGTACGGCGCCGGGTCCCAGGCAGTGGCGGACGCGCTCGCGACGTACCAGCCAACGGTCGGACTGCACGGCCATATCCACGAATCCAGAGGGGCGACGAGCTTCGGCCGCACGCCCGCATTCAACCCTGGGAGCGAGTATGGAGAGGGGGTGCTACGAGGGCTGATCGTCGCGATCCGCGGCGGAGAGGTGATCGGACACCAGTTCACGTCCGGCTGAGCCGGCGCGTGACGCACAGAAGGAGGGAGGGATGGCTGAAGCCGTAGCGCCGCAGGTGTTCACCCGGCGTGCCTCCGGCCTTGTGCGGGTGATGTCCCCGTACTCGGCCTTCATCTACAACGTCCTGACGATGGGGCTGATCTTCCCCTGGACCTACGTCTGGGCCCCGACCGCGTTCCAAGGATCGAACTTGGTGCTCGGGATCTTGTTCGCGTTCCTGTTCGAACTGCCGATCGCGCTGGCCTACGTGTGGCTCGCGACCGCGCTCCCGAGATCGGGCGGCGACTACGTGTTCCAGAGCCGCGTGTTCGGCGGCGGGTTCGGCTTCACGGTGGTCTTCGCGTTCTTCGTCGTCTGGATCCTGCAGTGGGTGGCGCTGTCGGGATGGCTGATGGCCGTCCTCGGCATCGCGCCGACCCTCTTGGGCCTCGGCGTCACGCTGGAGAGCCAAGCCTTGATCGACGCCGGTGCATGGGCCGCGAGCTCGAACGGGATCATCGTCATCAGCATCCTGAACGCTGCGCTGTCCCTGGTGCTGCTCGTGACCGGGTTCCGCAATTACGTCCGGTTCCAGTACGTGATGTGGTACGCGATCCTCGCATCGTTCGCGGTGATGCTGATCCTGTTCTTCACGACGAGCGCTGGCGAGTTCCAGTCGAGCCTGAACGGGTTCGCGGCGGCTACCGACGGTACGCAGGGGTTCTTCGCAACCGCGAAGGCTGCGGCCGCGGACGCCGGCGTGAACTTCAACCCGCCGTTCTGGCTCTTCGGGACCCTGATGGTCGCGCCGATCGCGTGGACCAGCCTGCAGTGGGCGACCTACTCCTCGGAGCAGGGCGGCGAGATCAAGAACGCCAACGTGTTCCGGAGCCAGGTCTTCATCATCGTGGGATCCCTCGCGTTCACGGCGGCGCTGCTGATCCTGCTCGCCCAGGCGATGCAGAGCGGCATCGGGCAGGACGGGATCATGGTCGCGTCCTCGGGCTACTGGTACCTGGTCCCGGAGGCGAAACTCGTCGAAGGGGTCGTGCCGCTGATGCCCAACCTGATCGCGATCGCGCTCACCTCGAGCCCGATCCTGATCGGCATCATCGGCGTCGGCTACATCCTCAACTCGTTCCAGATCGTCTGTAACTGCTACATCGGGACGACGCGGATCATGGTGGCGCAGGGGCTCGACGGCCTCTTGCCTGATTGGTTCGCGCGCGTGCATCCGCGGTGGAAGACACCGGTCAACGCACACATCGCGTATTTCCTCGCGGCGATCCCGGTGATCTGGGGCTACAACAAGATCGGCGAATGGTTCCGCTGGACCTTAGGGATCACGTTCGCGAACGGGGCGGTGATGACGCTCTCGGCGCTTGCGGCGGCGCTCCTTCCGTATCGAGCCGCCAAGGTGTACGAGGCGTCGCCCGGCGTGGAGTACAAGCTGGGCAACACGCCGATGGTGACCGTGATCGGGGGCCTCGGGTTCCTGCTCGGCGCCTTCATGGTCGGCTCGTTCCTGTTCGTGGACAACCTCGGCCTGGCGGCGTCGATCAACGGCTGGTTCCCGTACTACATCGTCCTGGGGACCGCGGTGTTCGGACTGCTGGTGTATCTCGTGATGCGGCAGGTCCGGGCCGGCGCCGGTCTGAAGGTCGAGTACGCGTTCCGGGAGATCCCGCCGGAGTGAGCGACCGGCGACGGAGCAGGACGGGGCGGGGCCGGAGGCCCCGCCCCTTCCGTCGGCCCCGATGACCGAACGCGCGCGCGTGGTCGTGATCGGGGGCGGCGTGGCCGGATGCAGTGTCGCCCTGCACCTCGCGCGGGCGGGCTGGACCGACCTGCTCCTGTTCGACAAGGGCGAATTGACGAGCGGGTCCACGGCGCACGCGGCCGGTCTCGTCACGATGTTCAACCCATCGCCGACGATGGCGGCCTTCCGCCGGTACTCGATCGAGCTGTATCGGCAGCTCGGGGTCTTCGACACGGTGGGTTCCCTCCGGATCGCGTCGAGCCGCGAGTCTCTGGAGGATCTGCGACGCGGGGTCTCTCGAGCCAACGGCATCGGCTTGGAGGTGGAACTGCTGTCTCCGGACGAGACCCTGCGTCTGATGCCGGCGGCGAGCCCCGAGTCGCTCTTCGGGAGCGTGTGGGTGCCGGCGGACGGCTTCCTCGATCCCCATACCGCGACGTATGCGCTCGCGGACGCCGCGCGCAGCCTCGGCGCGCGGATCCGGACCAACGAGCGTGTGACCGCGATCGAGCTCGACGAGCGGAGGACGGTCCGGGCGGTCAGGACGGAGCACGGCCCGGTCGAGTGCGAAGTCGTGGTGGACGCGGGCGGGATCTGGGCGCCGCGGGTCGCGTCGATGGCGGGGGTCCGGATCCCGTCGACGCCCGTCGACCACCAGCACGTGGCCCTGAAGGCGGTACCGGGCTCGGAGCTGCCGCGCGACATGCCGTGCTTCCGCGACCCCGATCGTCTCGTCTACGGGAAGTCGGAGGCCGGTGGGATCGTGTTCGGCGGGTACGAGCCGGATCCGGTCGCTCGATGGATCGACGGCGCGCCCTGGGAGCACGGCGGGCGGTCGCTCCCCCCGACATGGAGCGGTTCGAGCAGCTGCTCCGCGGCGCCGCCCGGCGCTTCCCCTTCATCGCCGACGCCGAGATCGTGAAACTCGTGTGTCATCCGGACGCGATGACCCCGGACGCGAACCCGCTCGTCGGCCCGGCGCCGACCGTCCGCGGTCTGTGGTTCGCGGCCGGGCTCTCGCTGAACGGCTTCGGAGCCGCCGGCGGGCTCGGCCGCGCCCTGGCCGGATGGATTGCGGAGGACGACCCGGGCATCGACCTCACCGCGTACCGTCCATGGCGCTTCGGTCGGGTCCACGACGACGCCGGGTGGGTCGCGGAGCTCGCCCGCGAGACCTACCGCTACTACTACCGGCTCCGCTACCCGTTCGATCACGACGAGTGGGGGAGGCCGAAACGGCTATCGCCCCTGCACGCTCGCTTGCAGGACGCGGGCGCGGTATTCCAGGCGAAGCACGGATGGGAGCGGCCGGAGCGCTTCGAGCCCGGCCGCCCGTGGCGGCGGGCGGGTGCGGACCAGCGGACGTTCGGCTGGGAGCGTCCACCGTGGCTCGACCGCGTCGGCGAGGAGCATCGGGCCGTTCGGGAGCGGGCCGGTCTGTTCGATCTCAGCTCGTTCGGGAAGATCGAGGTGACCGGACCCGACGCCGTGCGGCTGCTCGAGCGCGCGGCGGCGAACCGCGTCGACGTCGCGCCGAACCGGGTCGTCTACACGCAGTTCCTCGACCAGAAAGGCGGGATCGTCGCGGACGTGACGGTCACCCGGCTCGTCGAGGCCCGGTTCCGGGTGACCACCGGGGCGGCCGCCGTCGACGGCGACCTCGGCTGGCTCCGACGGGTCGCGATGGAGGAAGGGCTCGCGCGTGTCGACCTGCGAGACGCGAGCGAGGATCTCGCCGTGATCGGCGTGTGGGGACGGACCGCCCTCGACGTGCTCGGCGCATGTGCCGACGTGGACCCATCGACCCTCGCTCCGATGACAGGACGCGAGATCCGGATCGGTCCGGTCGCGGCCTGGGCGCAGGCGGTGAGCTTCGCGGGCGAGGCCGGCTGGGAGCTGGCGATCGAGCCCGACGGCGCCGTGCAGGTGTGGGACCGGCTGGTCGACGCCGGAGGGTCGGCGGGGCTCGAATCGTGCGGCTACCGCTGCCTCGACGGTCTGCGTATCGAGAAGGGCTTCCGGTACCTCGGGACCGACCTCACGGCGGACGACTCGCCGTTGGAAGCCGGCCTCGAGCGGTTCGTCGCGTTCGAAGGCCGCGACTTCATCGGGCGGCAGCGACTCCTGCAGCGCCGGGACGCGGGGATCCAGCGCCGGCTCCGCACACTCTTGGTCGGTGAGGACGCCTCCTACCTCCGGCTCTACGGCGGAGAGGCGGTACTGCGCGACGGTCGCGCGATCGGCCGCGTACGCAGTGCCGCCTACGCCTTCACGGTCGGGCGGAACGTCGGCCTCGCGTATCTCCCCGCGGATCTCGGCCCTACAGACGACGTGCAGGTGGAGGTCTTCGGTCGAGCCGTCCCGGCGACGGTGGTCGAGGACGTGCTGGTGAGCGCGGGGTCACGCGCGTGACGACGCTCGAGGAGGTCCTTGAGCGCGTCGAGGTCTGGCACGGTCGTGAGCTGAACGTCAGCGAGCTCTCGGGCGGGCTCACGAACACGAACCACCTCGTGGAGACCGACGGCGTCAGGTACGTCGTCCGGATCCTGGGGGCGTCGACCGAGCTCCTCGCGGTGGATCGCGCGAACGAGCGCCACAACGCGGCAGCGGCCTCTGCGACGGGGGTTTCGCCCCGGATCGTCGAGGTGCTCGAGGACCTCGACGTGATGGTGATCGAGTACATCGAGGGAACGACGATGTCGGCGGAGGCGCTGCGGACGCCCGAGCAGGTTCGTCGGATCGCGGCGTCGCTCCATCGGCTGCACGCGGGACCGCGCTTCCTCCAGGACTTCGACATGTTCCGGCTCACCGACTTCTACCTGAGCGTCTGCTCGGAGCGGGAGATCCGGATCCCCGACGGCTTCCGAGAGCACCTCGGCGATGTCGCGACGATCGAACGCACCCTGGCCGAGCGGCCGCATGCCGCGCGGCCGTGCCACAATGATCTCCTCGCCGAGAACTACATCGACGACGGCCGACAGCTGTGGATCGTCGACTTCGAGTACAGCGGCAACAACGATCCCACGTTCGAGCTCGGCGACACGGCGCAGGAATGCGCGTTCGACCCGGACCTGCGAGCGACCCTCTGCGAGGCCTACTTCGGCGAGGCGACGCCGTCGCTCCTGGCGCGGATGGATCTCCAGGCGGTGATGGCCGACGTCGGATGGACGCTGTGGGCGGCGATCCAGGCCGAGATCTCCTCGATCGATTTCGACTTCTGGGGCTGGGCCGAGGAGCGATGGGCACGGGCGCGCGATGCCTTCGCGGGTCCGGACTTCGGGGCACGGCTCGCGGACGCCGGGCGTTGACGGGCCCCCGCCCCGGGCGCACGCTGGCGGTCGTGCGGATCGAGGCGACTCCCGGGGCGATCGAGTACGTGCGAGCGAGGGGAGGCGTGCTCTACGTCTGGGCGGTCACGATGGAGTACGGCTACCGCCCCGTGTTCGTCCTCGAAGCCTCGATCGATCCGCCCGGGTTCAAGCGGGACTTCCAGCGGTTCGAGGGAAGGGATGTCGTGCTCCTGCTCGACTGCGGCGGTCGCGACCTCCCCGAGTCCGTGCACCTGGACGTCTCCGGAGTGATCCGCAAACGGATCCGCGCGACGTGGAACGGCAACACGTTCACTCCGAACGGATAGTTCAGCGCGCGGTCCACCCGCCGTCGACGACGAGGACCGTGCCGGTGACGAGGCTCGCCGCAGGGGACGCCAGGTAGAGCACGGCCCCGGCGACGTCGGTCGTGGTGCCGACGCGGCCGACGGGGATCCGTTCGACGACGTCCGCGAGGAACTCGGGCCGGTCCAGACGCGCGGCGGTCCCGGGCGTTCGGATGAACGTCGGGGCGATGGCGTTCACCGTGACGCCGAACGGCGCCCACTCCAGCGCGAGGACGCGCGTGAGCGCGATCACCGCGCCCTTGCTGGCGCTGTACGCAGCGTGCCGTGGGATGCCCACGAGTCCGGCCTGGGAGGCCATGTTCACGATCCGGCCGTGCCGTTGCTCGACCATCCGCCGGCCGGCGGACTGGCACGCGAAGAAGAGGCCGCGCACGTTCACCGCGAACAGCTCGTCCCACTCCTCCTCGGTAGCGTCGAGGGCGTCGTGGTTCGTCCCGAGGCCGGCGTTGTTCACGAGGATGTCGAGCCGGCCGAACCGTTCGACCGTCTCGTCGATCGCGGTCTCGATCGAGGAGCGATCGGTGACGTCCATCGCGACCCCGGCGGTCTCGAGTCCGGCGTCACGAGCCTCCGCGACCACTGAGCCGCCGTCGCCAAGCGAACGAGACGCCGGCGGCCACCTTCGCGCCGGCCGCGGCCAGGGCCAGCACGAGGTCGTGTCCGATCCCGCGGCTCGCTCCGGTGACCAGGGCCACCTGTCCGCCGATGTCGAAGCTCGGTTGCTCCACGGTTCCTCCCTCAGGCCCTGATCCGCTCGCCCGCCGGGTCCCAGATCGGCCGGCGGACGACCTCGGTGCCCACCCGTTCGCCGAACACCTCGGTCTCCAGACGCGTTCCCGGTTCGATGAAGGCCGCCGGCAGGTAAGCGAACGCGATGGACCGGTCGACCGCGTAGCCGATCCCGCCGCTCGTCACGCGGGAGACGACCTTCCCGTCGGCGAACACGGGTTCGTTCCCCAGGACCATCGCCCGCGGATCGTCCAGGACGAGGCACTCGAGCCGTGGTCGCTCATCCCGTCCTCGCCTCGCCTCGAGCGCCTCCCGGCCGAGGAAGTCCTTGTCCTCGGCGACCGCGAAGCCGAGGCCGGCCTGGAACGGGTCCTCCTCGGGCGTGATGTCGGATCCCCACGCCAGGTACCCCTTCTCCACCCGGAGCGAGTCGATCGCGCGGTACCCGGCCGGCACCACCCCGTGGTCCCTGCCGGCCTCCACGAGCTCGTCCCAGAGCGACGCACCGAACTCCGCCGGCGCGTACAGCTCCCACCCCAGCTCGCCGACGTACGTCACCCGGAGCGCCAGGCAGGTCGCCATGCCGACGTCGATCTGCCGAGAGCTCAGATACGGGAACGCGGCGTTCGAGAGGTCGGCGTCCGTGAGGAGCGCCAAGACATCGCGAGCGACGGGTCCCCAGATCCCGTAGCAGGCGTACGCGCCGGTCACGTCATCGACCTCGAGCCGCTCGTCGGGTCGTCGCTGCTTCCGGATCCACGCGAGGTCGTGGTTCCCGAAGGCAGTCCCGATCACGAGGCGGAACCGATCCTCGGCGAGGCGCGTCACGGTCAGGTCGCTCTCGATCCCGCCTCGCCGGTTCAACATCTGCGTGTAGACGACGCTTCCCGGCGGGCGGTCGATATCGTTCGAGCAGATCCGTTGGAGGAAGCTGAGCGCGTCGCCGCCGGCGACCTCGAGCTTCGAGAAGCTGCTCTCGTCGAAGAGAGCCGCCCGCTCTCGGCACGCGAGGTGCTCGGTCACGATCGCCGTGGACCAATGCTCCCCGGCCCAGCCGCGGGGCCGTCGCCGTTCGTGTTCGGGATCCTCGTTCGAACGGAACCAGTTCACCCGTTCCCACCCCGACTTCTCGCCGAACTCGGCGTCCAGCGCTTGCAGCTGCGTGTACGCCGGGGGGAGCTTCAGGGGTCGTCCCGCTTGACGCTCCTCGCCGGGGTAGTGGATGTCGTAGTACGTCGCGTAGACCTCGTACGCGCGATCCCGTGCGTAGCTCCGCGTCCGGTACTGGGCGCCGAACCGGCGGACGTCCATCTTCCAGACGTCCCACTCCGGTTCGCCCTCGACGATCCACTCCGCGATGACCTTGCCGATCCCGCCCGCCCCCGCGATCCCGTGAGCGCAGAACCCGGCCGCCACGAAGAACCCGGCGACATCGGACTCGCCGAGGATGAACTCGCCGTCGGGCGTGAACGCCTCGGGACCGTTCAGGAGCCTCACGACTCCGGCTTCGCCCAGCGCCGGGACGAGGGACGATGCGGCATCCGCCAGCGCCTCGAACCGTGGCCAGTCTTCTGGCAGCAGCTTCCCGTTGAAATCGGCAGGCGGACCGTCGTCCACGGCCCACGGGTCGGGGTTCCGCTCGTACCCGCCCATCACGAGCCCGCCGCCGGCCTCTGGACGGAAGTAGACGAGCCGGTCGGGGTCCCGGATCGTGGGCAGATCCGCGGTCACGCCTTCGATCGGTTCCGTCAGCAGGTACTGGTGGCCGAACGGCACGACCGGAACCTCCACGCCGGCCATCCGTCCGAGCTGGTTCGCGAACATCCCGCCGGCGTTCACGACGACGTCCGCCTCGATCGGACCGTGCTCCTCGGTCGCCACGGCCCGTACGCGGCCTTTCCGCGCATCGATCCCGGTCACTCGGGTGTTCGTCCGGATCTCGGCTCCCCGCTGTCTCGCTCCCTCCGCCAGGGCGAACGTCAGGCCCGACGGATCGAGGTACCCGTCGGTCGGAAGGAACGCGGCCCCCAGCACTCCGGTCGGGTCGAAGAGCGGGAAGCGCGCGAGTGCGTCGTCGGTCGAGAGGATCTCGAGCGGAAGTCCGAACGTGCGGCCCCAACCGGCCTGTCGCTGGAGCTCCTGCATCCGTTCTTCCGACGACGCGAGTCGCAGAGATCCAACCTCGTGCCAGGAAACGTCCACGCCCGTCTCGCCCTCGAGGTTCCGGTACAGGTCCGTGCCGTACATCATCATCCGGGTCAGGCTGACCGAGGAACGAAGCTGTCCGACGAGGCCGGCGGAGTGGAACGTCGAACCGCTCGTCAGCTCGCCTCGGTCCAGCAGCAGCACGTCGGTCCAGCCGAGCTTCGTGAGGTGGTACGCGATGCTCGTCCCGGCGACGCCACCTCCGACGATCACGACCCGCGCTCGATCGGCGACCATCCGCTCAGATGCCTTTCGCCGCGTCGATCCAATCGTCGAAGCGCGGATCCGCCAGCGTCGTGGACAGCCGGTCGAAGTGCTTCTCGGCATACTCCACGTAGTCGATGTCGAGCGTCGACAGACCCTGCTGCACGACGCCCCACATCGCCTCGCGGAAGTCGGACATGATCCGCATCAGCTTCAGGCGCGCGCGATGCGCGTCGGTCGGCTCGTCGTAGTAGAGAGCGAGGAGTCGCTCCTGGGCGTCGTCCGAGAGCGCGTTGTTGATCGACAGGTTCCCCAGATCGAAGAAGGGGTCGCCCATCCCCGCGTACTCGTGGTCCACGACCCAGACGTGTCCGTCGCGGAGGAGGAAGTTCGCCTCGAGCAGGTCGTTGTGGCAGGGGAGCGATGGCATCGGATCGCTCGCGAACGCCGCCTCGATCCGGGACGCCTTCTCGTGCGCACCGTCGAAGGCGTCGGGAACCACGACGCTGCGCTCCTCGGAGATGCGCCGGTAGTCCTCCACGATGCGGAACGGGTCGAACGATGAGGGGAGGGACGGCCCGGCGTGGATCGCCTTGATGGCATCGACCACGGGACGCAGCACCTCTTCGCGCTCGAGGTCACCCTCGGAGAGGGGGTCCGCGTCGATCCAGCGGGTGACGAGGCAGCCGAGGTCCGGGAGATACACGAACACCTCGGGCCCCACGCCGGCCTCGGCGGCTGCCCGGACGGAGTCCTGCTCTGCGGTCCGATCGATCCCAAGGAGCTCCGTGGACTTCTCGGAGAGACGGAGGAAGAAGGTCTCGTCCCCGGCCGTGACGCGGAAGTTCCGGTTGGTCCGTCCCTCTGCGATCGGGATGATCTTGAGCTCCGTGCCCTCCCACGACGGGATCGCGCGGATCGCGGCGTCGAGCGCCGGGTCGGTGGACGCGTCCGTGACCATGGCGGCCGAACGCTAGCACCGCGGCCCGTGCGTCGGTGGATGAGGCACCGCGTGGATCCCCGGTCGAACCGTCTAGGTCGTTCGGCGGATCTGGTCAAGCCGTCTGCTCCCCATTCCGTCCGTTCGGCGGGGTAGTCCGTAGCTCGGTCGGGGAACGCTCTTTGGTACGGGGTGGAAGAGTCAGTTCTCTCGAACCCCCGGGAACGGAGGAAGGGCATGCTGCGGATGGCAGCGCAGGTGGAACGGTTCGAGACCGGGAGGAACGACGCTCTGGTCGACTTCACCCCCGAGCGTGACCTGCTCTACGAGCGGATGCTCAACGCCGAGGAGCAGGAGCGGCGACGCATCGCGCACGACATCCACGACGACACGATCTCGACGATGAGCGCGATCGAGCTCGAGTGCGCCCGTCTCCGGGGCCTGCTCTCGGACCAGACCCAGATCCAGATCGCGGACAGGATCGCTCGGACGGTCGAGGCGGCGGTCGATCGGCTGAGGCACCTGGTGTTCCAGCTCGAGCCCAAGATCCTCCACCGCGAGGGGTTGGGTCCGGCGATCCGCGTCCTCCTGGAGGACCTGTCGAGCATCATCGACATCGACCACCGGCTGGACGATCGCATCCGTGGCGGAGGGAGCCACGCGACAAGGACCGTCGCGTTCCGTGTCGCCAGGGAAGCGCTCGCGAACGTGCGGAAGCATTCCCGGGCCCGCATGGTGCACGTGGCGGTCGCCCCGCTCCACGGGGGAGTCCACGTGCGGATCACCGACGATGGGCTCGGGTTCGATGTGGCCGGGGGCAGGTCCGCGGACGTCGGACACCTCGGTCTCTCCTCGATGCGGGAGCGCACGGAGGAAGCGGGCGGCTACTTCCTCGTCGATTCGTGCCCCGGCCTGCGGGACGACCGTGGACTTCTGGCTGCCAGGCACGCTCGCGAACGTTCAGGGCGACTACGACGTCGCTCGATAGCCGGGGCGACGCATGCTGGCAGCGGTGGTTCGAGGGTCGGATGAGCACTATTCGGTGCGGAGGGACTCCGGCCGGATCGCTCGGCCGAGCGACGGGAACGTGGCGACCGTCGCGACCACGGTCGCGACGATCGCGAACACGACGACGTAGCCGAGGGAGCGCCATCGGATCGTGGGCATCTCGTCGAGCCCCTCGTACGCCGTCACGCCCTTGAACACCATCCACGTGCCGAAGATCGCTGCGCTGAGCCCCAGGACGACGCCGGAGAGCATCGGGAGCGTTGTCTCGATCGCGAGGGCCCGGCGGAGGACGCCTCTCGACGCGCCGACCGCAGCGAGCGTCGCCAGGGAGCGGCGACGCTCGGCCACCGCATCGACGGCGGTGACCAGCATCGTCGCCGCCGCGATCGCGAACGTGATCGCGATCCCGAACGTCACGCCGGCATCGACGAGCCCGAACACCTCGTCGGCGTAATCCTCGAGTTCTCCGCGCGGCCGGACGACCGGCGCGTGCGGACCGTGCACGGCGTTGCGGATCCGCTCGAGGGTCGCAGCGTCGCCGTCGGTGCTCACGTACACCACCGACGGCGCCGCCTCGGTTGCGAGGTCCGTCTCGGTCGCGGTGAGCGGTACGAGGAGCTGGTGGAACTCGCCCAGCTCCACGTCGGCTCGCTCGAGGTTCGTCGCCCGGATGTCCACGCGGAGCTTCGGGGCGCGGTCGAGGTGGATCCGCATCTCCGGGCGGAAGCTGTCGCCACCGTCGTACAGCCGCTCGTTCACCAGCGCATCGCCGAGCTCGCACGGAGGAAGGTCCTCGATCACCGCGGCGTCAACCGCGTCGCAATCCGCGACGAGGACGTTGTAGCCGTGGCGGGTGTACCCGAGCCACGCGGGAGCGACGGAGGCGACGCCGTCGACGCTACGGAGCCGCTCGGTGTCGAATGGCTCGGACGTCGCGGGCTCGACGAGCACCGTGTTCGCGCGGAGCGACGACGGGAAGTAGGCGGAGCCGAGCATCTCGGTGTAGACGCCGGCGAAGAGCGAGGTGATCGCCGCGGCGATCACGACGATCACGATCCCACCGACGGTACGTCCCGCCGTCCGGGGATCGACCGCCAGGCGGCGCGCGCCGAGCGTCACCCCAGGGCCGCTCGCCGCCCGCGCCAGGAGCCGAGCGATCGTCGATCCGGCGACCGGAGCCGCCGCGGCCGCCCCGAGGGCCGTGAGCCCGTACGAGGCGATGAGGAACGGGATCACGAGCCGGTCGTTCCCGAACACGACGTCCGCGGCCGCCATCGAGAACCAGAGCCCCGTCACGCCCGTCCCAAGCATCGCCCACCGCCACCACGCGCGCACCGGCTTCCCTCCGCCACGGACGACGCCCAGCGGTGTCACCACCACCCGCCGGAGCGAGACGAGAGACGCGCCGACCGAAAGCGCGAGAACGCCCGCGATCACGGCAGCGAAGACCGCGGGCGGAGGCGCGATGTCGGAAGGGAACCAGCGATCCCCGGGAGGTGCCAGTCGGGCCATCGCCGGACGCGCGAGGAGGAAGAGCACGATGCCGAACGCGCAGCCGATCAGGCCGGCCAAGAGGCTCTCGCCGACGGCCACCATCCGGGCTTGCGCGGGCGTGCCTCCCACGAGGCGGACGGCGGCGAGTCGCGTTTCTCGTGCCGACGCCGACAGCCTGGCGCCCGTGACGACGAACACGAGGATCGGGATCAGCAGCCCGACAGAAACGAGGAAGGCGACCTGGAACAGCGGTCGCTCATGAGCGGGGACGCCTGTGGCATCGTGACGGATCGGGTCGAGTCCGAATCCCGTCACCATGTCCGGGCGTCGTCCGAGCTCGTCCCTCGTCGCCCCCACGTAGGCCACCACCTCGCCGGGATGGAGGAGCCATCGCCGGTCGAGCGTTCCCACGATCGGACCGGGCAGCCGCGGTCGAAGGAGTGCACCTTCCGGTGAGGCGAGGAGTACGGCCAGATCCGGCGACGCCACGATCTCGCTCGGTTCCAGTACCCGTCCGAGCCACGGAGCCGGAACGGGATCTCCGACCGGGGCCAGGTACGTCAGCGCGATCGAGCGGTCGCCGAACTCCGTCGACGTCTGCGACGCGTCGTACCGATCGGTTGGCACGGGACCCCGGCCGAACACCTCGAGCTCCCGAGCCAGGCGGCGCCGCTCGGCCGCGTTCTCTGCAGGGAAGACGCCCAGCGTCGAGAGCAGCAATCCCACCCCCAACGCGATGCCGCTCCCGATCAGGAACAGGCGCGCGAGGGCCTGTCTCCCTCCTGCCACCGCGAGCCGGAGGCCGAGCGCGAGGTCCGAGTGGACGCTCACCCGACCGCGACCGGGTTCGCGACTCGCCCGTCCCGCACGATCACCTCGCGATCCGCGTAGGCGGCGACCCGGACGTCGTGGGTGACCAGGACGATCGCCACCTCGCGCTCCTTCGCGGCCCCCACGAGGAGCTCCATCACCTGCTCGCCGGCCAGCGAGTCGAGCGCGCCGGTCGGCTCGTCAGCGAACACCACCCGGGGATCGTGGATCAACGCCCGGGCGACCGCCGCTCGCTGGCCCTGGCCGGCCGAGACCTCGCCGGGACGGTGCGCGGACACATCGCGAACGCCGAGCCGCTCGAGCCACGTTTCCGCTTCGGCGAACGCCGCACGTCGGGGCCGCCCGGCCAGCAGAAGTGGCAGCGAGACATTCTCGTTGAGGGTGAGCTCGGACACGAGCTGACCGAGCTGGAACACGAATCCGAAGGACGAACGCCGGAGCTTCGTCCGCGGCCCCTCACTTAGTGCGTCGATGCGTTCTCCGTCGAACCAGACCTCTCCTTCATCGGGGCGGAGGATCCCGGCCAGACAGTGGAGGAGCGTGGACTTGCCCGAACCGCTCGGGCCCATCACCGCGACGATCTCGCCCGGCTCGAGGGCGACCGACACACCGTCGAGGGCCGTCGTCTTCCCGAACCGCTTCCTGAGCGAGGTCCCGCTCAACATCGCCTCATCCATCGATCTCGAGCTCCTTCCGCAGCTTGTCCAGCCGGGCGCCGGTCAGCTCGATCCAGCGCAGGTCGGCCTCGAGGTGGAACAGAGCGAAGTCGGCCGCAAGCGCATCGCCGACGTCTCCCGAGGTCTTCTTTCGCGTCAGCTCCCTCATGGTCTTCAGATGCGCCGACCGCTGCCCGTCCAGGATCTCCTCGGCAGACCTCCCCGAAAGGAGCGCCAACACGACCTTCGTGAACTGTGTGCTCTGGAGGTAGCTCCGGGGGTCTACGGGGTCGAGCAGCCACTCTTCGAGCCGAGCGACGCCGTCGGGTGTGATCGCGTACCGCTTCCGGTCGGGCCCGACCTCTCGCTCGACGGCATCGACCACCACGAAGCCATCGCGAAGGAGTCGTGAGAGCGAGGCGTAGACCTGACCGAAGCGCAGCTCCCTCCCGTTCGGGAACAGCCGGTCGTGGAGGTGCTTCAGCTCGTAGCCGTGCCGCGGACGCTCCTCGAGCAACCCGAGGAGCGCATGGCCGGTGGACATGAGCGACTATACACTCAGGGTATAGCTCGAGGTCAACCCCATGATCGAAGATCAGTGGTGCTACCGAGGGATGAACCGGCGGCGGATCCGGTAGTTGAAGATCGTGAGACCGAGCATGAGCACGAGGAAGAGTGCCCAGCCGACCGGCCCAGGCATCGTCTCCGGCAGGAAGGTCGTGATGAGGCCCCAGACGACCACGTACTCGATCAACTGAAGCCCGAACCACACGAACGGGATCTCGAGGGGATGGGCGCGGGGGACGGGCGACCCCTCGTCGGGGAGCGACTCCATAGGATGAGCGTAGCTGGTCCCCCCAGCGCTGAACCCATCGGCCAACCGGGGGTTGACACTCCTAGGCCGAGCGCCGACACTGACTCGACCATGAAGAGCGCGAGGACCACGCCGAGCACCGTCCTCGTACTTATTCGTTAGGCGCGGCCGGGCCTGAGAGCCCGCGTCCCGCGCCGACACCCTCGCCATGCGGGGGTTTTTTTCTGCCCACGACCAGCCGAAACACGAGAACAGACCTGAAAGGAGCATCCGATGCGCTACGAGTTCGAGAAGGACGGCGCCACCGTCGCCAGCGTGCTGTGGGAGGGACCCGGCCAGGTGAGCGTGGAGACCGATGATCCGAGCACGAGGACGACCGTGGAGCGCTACCTGTCCTCCGAGGTCACCTACCTGAGCGGCTTCGGCGGCGAGGAGCTGCAGAGCAGGCGTCGCGACTGGACCCCGTGGGAGTTCGAGCGCGCCTGTCGCAACCTGGCCCGCCGTCTGGGCGCCACCGTGAAGCGGGTCGAAACCGGCCCCGTCGAGGAGCGGCAGGCGGTCGCGGGATGAAGGTCAGCGGCGCCCAGGCGCTGTTCAAGGCCCTCGAGGGCGAAGGCGTCGACATCGTCTTCGGGATCCCGGGCGGCGCGATCCTGCCCGCCTACGATCCGCTGATCGAGTCCGGGGTCCGCCACGTGCTGTGCCGGCACGAGCAGGGGGCCGGGCACGCCGCGGAGGGCTATGCCTGGGCGACCGGGAAGGTCGGCGTCGCGATCGCCACATCGGGTCCGGGCGGCTGCAACCTCGTCACCGCTCTCGCCGACGCGAAGATGGACTCGGTCCCGATCGTCGCGATCACCGGGCAGGTCCCCACGCCGGCCGTGGGCAACGACGCCTTCCAGGAGGCGGACATCACCGGCATCACGATGCCGGTCACGAAGCACAACTTCCTCGTGACGGATCCCGGCGAGGTGGCGGAGACGATCCGCGAGGCGTTCCACATCGCCCGCACCGGCCGGCCCGGCCCGGTCCTGGTCGACCTCCCGAAGGACGTGCTCGTGAACGAGACCACGTGGAGCTGGCCGGACCAGGTCGATCTCCCGGGCTACAAGCCGACGACGAAGGGCAACATGCGTCAGGTCGTGGAGGCCACCAAGCTGATCCTCGAGGCGAAGCGGCCGGTCCTCTACGTCGGCGGCGGCGTGATCAAGGCGGAGGCCACCGAGGAGCTGTACGAGCTGGCGACCGTGGGGCACCTGCCGGTCGTCACGACGCTGATGGCGCGGGGCGCATTCCCGGATGCCCACGAGCTGTGCCTCGGGATGCCCGGCATGCACGGCGTCTACACCGCGGTCACCGCGATGCAGAAGGCCGACCTGCTCGTGGCGGTCGGCGCGCGCTTCGACGACCGCGTGACGGGCAAGCTCGCCACGTTCGCTCCCGACGCGAAGATCGTGCACATCGACATCGATCCGGCGGAGATCGGGAAGAACCGCAAGGCCGACGTCCCGATCGTGGGGGACTGCAAGGACGTGACCGCGAAGCTCCTCGCGGAGCTGACCCGTCGCCAGGACGAGTCCGGCATCCCGGACCGGAGCGCATGGCTCGAGCAGCTCGCCGCATGGAAGGCCGAGCAGCCGCTCCGCTACGACCAGGAGCCGGACGGACCCCTCAAGCCGCAGTACGCGATCGAGCGGCTCCGCGCGCACAGCGACGGCGACACGATCGTCGTCGCTGGAGTCGGGCAGCATCAGATGTGGGCCTCGCAGTTCTGGTCCTTCGAGAAGCCGCGCACGTGGATCAACTCGGGCGGTCTCGGCACGATGGGCTTCGCGGTGCCGGCGGCGCTGGGCGCCGCGGCCGGACAGCCCGACCGGCGCGTGATCGCGATCGACGGAGACGGCTGCTTCCAGATGACCTCACAGGAGCTGGCCACCTCGACGACGGAGAAGATCCCGTTCGTCACCGCGATCATCAACAACGCCTATCTGGGCATGGTGCGGCAGTGGCAGGAGCTCTTCTACGAGGAGCGCTACTCGCAGGTGTACCTGGGCTACGACGTGCCCGACTACGTGAAGCTCGCCGAGGCTTACGGCGCGGTCGGCCTGCGCGCCGAGCGACCCGAAGAGGTCGACGCGGTGATCGAGAAGGCGCTCTCGGTCGACGACCGGAGCGTCGTGATCGACTTCCGCTGCGACGCGAAGGAGATGTGCTTCCCGATGGTCCCGGCGGGCGCCTCGAACGACGACATCATCACGGGGCCGGAGGGCCTTCAGCCGCAGGACGACCCGGCGGAGGCACCGATCGCATGAGCCTCCACACGATCTCGGTCCTCGTGGAGGACAAACCGGGCGTGTTGACACGCGTGGCGGGGTTGTTCTCGGCGCGCGGCTTCAACATCGACTCGCTCGCGGTGGGGCCGACGGAGGCCGAGGGGCTCTCGCGGATGACGATCGTCGTGAACGTCGAGACGAAGTCGCTCGAGCAGGTCACGAAGCAGCTGAACAAGCTGATCAACGTGATCAAGATCCTCGAGCACGAGTCCGGCACCGCCGTGGAGCGCGAGCTGATGCTGGCGAAGGTCCGGGCGAAGGGCGACGCGCGGGCGCGGATCGATGGAGATCGCCGAGGTCTTCCGCGTGAGCATCGTCGATGTGACGAAGACCACGCTGACGGTCGAGGCTTCCGGCAAGCCGGAGAAGCTCGAAGCGCTCCGCGAGCTCCTGTCGGAGTACGGCATCGTGGAGCTCTCGCGCACCGGGCGGATCGCGCTCGCGCGCGGGGACCGCGGGATCAGGGAGAAGGGCGGCTTGCGGATGGCGAAGGCCGCGGGCGCCGAGGACGCGTCGGAGTGGACCGGCGGCGGTGTCTAGGAGTCGCGACGAGGCGAAGGGGTGGACACGAGGAATGGCAACCATCTACCACGAGCAGGACACCGACGTATCGGCGCTGGCCGGTCAGAAGATCGCGATCCTCGGGTTCGGGTCGCAGGGCCACGCGCACGCCCAGAACCTGAAGGACTCCGGTCACGACGTGCGCGTGGGCCTGCGACCCGGCTCGTCGAGTCGCGCGAAGGCCGAGGAGGCAGGCCTCCGTGTCGTGGACCCCGCGGAGGCGGTCGCCGAGGCGGACGTGGTGATGGTCCTGCTGCCCGACACCTCGCACGGGAAGGTGTACGCGGAGGAGATCGCGCCGCACCTGAACGCCGGCGACATGCTGATGTTCGCCCACGGCTTCTCGATCCACTTCGGCACGGTCGACGCCCCCGGCCGACGTCGACGTCACGATGATCGCGCCGAAGGGCCCGGGCCACCTCGTGCGCCGCACGTACGAAGAGGGCAACGGGACGCCGGCCCTCGTCGCCGTGCAGCAGGACGCCACCGGCAAGGCGAAGCAGCGCGCGCTCGCGTACGGGAACGGGATCGGCGCGGCCCGCGCGGGCATCATCGAGACCACGTTCAAGGAGGAGACCGAGACCGACCTGTTCGGTGAGCAGACGGTCCTCTGCGGCGGGCTGTCCGAGCTGATCCGATCCGGGTTCGACACGCTGGTCGCGGCCGGCTACCAGCCGGAGATCGCGTACTTCGAGTGCCTGCACGAGGTGAAGCTGATCGTCGACCTGATCTATGAGGGCGGCCTCTCCTGGATGCGCCACTCCATCTCCGACACGGCCGAGTGGGGTGACTACGTCTCCGGCGGCCGCGTGATCGACGACGGGACGCGCGAGACGATGCGGCAGATCCTCGGCGAGATCCAGGACGGCTCCTTCGCGAAGCGGTGGATCGCCGAGGCGGACGGCGGCTTCCAGGAGTTCCAGACGAAGCGTCGCGAGGCGCGGTCGTCGCAGCTCGAGGAGGTCGGACGGCAGCTTCGGCCGCTGATGCCGTGGCTGCGGAGCGAGGACAAGGTGCCGCCGTCGTGAGCACCGACCCCGACGTAGTCCGGTTCTTCGACACCACCCTGCGCGACGGGGAGCAGGCCCCCGGGATCGCGCTCTCCAAGGACGAGAAGGTCGAGATCGCGGAGCAGCTCGCCCGGCTGCGGGTCGACATCCTCGAGGCCGGCTTCGCCATCTCCTCCGACGGCGAGTTCGACGCGGTCCGCGAGATCGCGACGAGCGTGAAGGGCCCCGTGATCGCGTCGCTCGCCCGTGTGGTGCCCGGCGACATCGAGCGCGCCGCCGAAGCGCTGAAGGGCGCCGACCGGTTCCGGATCCACGTGTTCATCTCGACGTCGCAGATCCACATGGAGGACATGCTCCGGATGTCCCACCGGCAGGTGCTCGACGGGATCGGCGACGGGGTGAAGCTCGCGGCCGGCTACACCGACGACGTGGAGTTCAGCGCCCAGGACGCCACCCGGACCGAGCTCGACTTCCTGCTCGAGTGCTTCGACGTCGCGGTGAAGGCCGGCGCCACGACGATCAACGTCCCCGACACGGTCGGGTACGCCACGCCGGCGGAGTTCGGCGAGCTCGTGCGGATCGTGCGTGAGCGCACGCCGGACCACGTCGTGATCTCCACGCATTGCCACAACGACCTCGGCCTCGCGGTGGCGAACTCGCTGGCCGGGATCGAGCACGGTGCCCGTCAGGTGGAGGTCGCGGTCAACGGGATCGGCGAGCGCGCGGGCAACTGCTCCCTCGAGGAGATCGCGATGATCGTGCGGACGCGCCGGGAGGCGCTCGGCGTGCAGCACGGCCTCAACCTGAAGGAGATCGTGCGGACGTCGCGGCTCGTCTCCGCGCTCACCGGGTACTCGGTGCAGCCGAACAAGGCGGTCGTGGGGGCGAGCGCGTTCGCCCACGAGAGCGGGATCCACCAGCACGGCGTGCTCGCGAACCGCGCGACCTACGAGATCATGGACCCGGTCGAGATCGGGCTCGAGGGCAACCAGATCGTCCTGGGGAAGCACTCCGGGCGGCACGCGTTCTCCGACGCGCTCGACAAGGTGGGCATCTCGATCGACGAGGACCACATGCATCGGGCCTTCGCCCGCTTCAAGGAGCTCGCTGACCGGAAGATCCAGATCACGGATCAGGACCTGGCGGCGATCGTGTCGGAGGAGGTCGGCAGCGGGAAGGAGGATCTTCTCGTCCTCGAGTCCCTGGCCTCGGGCGGTGGCACGCACCTCGCGCCGACGGCGACCGTGAGGCTCCGCCGCGGCGACGAGGTGATCGAGGAATCCGCGATGGGCGACGGGATGATCGACGCCGCCTGCGGAGCGATCCAGCGCGCGGCGGGCGTCGAGGCGAAGCTGATCACGTTCAACGTGTCGTCGGTCACGGGGGGTTCGGATGCCTTAGGAGACGTCGTCGTCCAGCTGGAGATCGACGGGCGAAGGGTGACCGGCCGCGGTGTGGCGACCGACGTCGTCGAGGCGAGTGCCCGGGCCTACCTCGCGGCGATCAACCGCGCGGCTTCAGTCGCCGAGATGTCGATCGCGACCGCCATGAGCGACACCGCCACCAACGAGAACGAGGTCACCCCGTGACGGTTGCGGTCGCCACCGAGGTCCGCCCGGAGCGCCTCGACGCCGAACCCCGCCCCTACCGGATCGGCGTGATCCGCGGGGACGGGACCGGCCCGGAGGTCGTCACCGAAGCGCTCAAGGTGCTCGACGCCGTGCGCGGGGACGTCGCGGTGGAGCTCGTCGAGTTCGACCTCGGCGCGGACCGCTACCTCCGGACGGGCGAGACCCTGCCCGACGAGGACCTCGAGGCGATGCGCGGTCTCGACGCGATCCTGCTGGGCGCGGTGGGCGATCCGCGCGTCCCGCCCGGGGTGCTCGAACGCGACCTCCTGCTGCGGATCCGCTTCGAGCTCGACCAGTACGTGAACCTGCGTCCCGTGATCCGGTTCCCCGGCGTGCAGACGCTCGTGCCCTCCCACGGCGAGGACGACGTGAATATGGTGGTCATCAGGGAGAACTCCGAGGGGCTCTACAGCGGCTTGGGGGGGTTCCATCGCAAGGGGACCCGACACGAGGTGGCCGTGCAATCCTCGGTGAACACCCGGCACGGGGTGGAGCGGATCGTCCGTTACGCGTTCGATCACGCGATGCAGCCCGGCAGGCGGCGTCACGTCACGCTCGTCCACAAGACGAACGTGCTGACGTTCGCGGGCGACCTGTATCAGCGGGTCGTGAACGAGATCGGGCTCGAGTACCCCGATGTAACGACCGACTACGTCCACGTGGACGCCGCGTGCATCTACTTCCTCGATCAGCCCTCGCGCTTCGACGTGATCGTCACCGACAACATGTTCGGCGACATCATCACGGACCTCGGCGCGATGATCCAGGGCGGGATGGGGATCGCCGCGGGCGGGAACATCAACCCGAGCGGCGTGTCGATGTTCGAGCCGATCGGAGGCACGGCGCCGTCCGAGACCGGCAAGGGGACGATCAACCCGCTCGCCGCGATCGGCGCGACCGGCATGCTGCTCGCCCAGCTCGGCGAGGAACGGGCGGCGTCGCGCATCGACGCCGGGATCCGGTTCGCCTGCACGAAGCTCGCCTCGATGCGCGCGGGCGAGATGGGCTACTCGACCCGCGAGGTCGGCGATCTCGTCGTGGAGGCGGTGACCTCGTGACCGGACCCCGTGTGGAGCTCTACGACACGACGCTACGTGACGGCGCGCAGGCGCCCGGCCTTTCCTACTCGGTGGAGGATCGCATGCGGATCCTCCACAAGCTCGACCAGCTCGGTCTGCCCTACATCGAGGGCGGTTGGCCGGGCGCGAACCCGCGCGACACGGAGTTCTTCCGCCTCGCAACGAAGGAGACGCTCGACCACGCGGAGCTCGTCGCGTTCGGGATGACCCGGCGGGCGGGCGAGAAGGCGGAGGACAGCGCGATCCTGCGCGATCTCCTCGACGCGGGGACCGAGACGGTCACGTTCGTGGGCAAGAGCTGGGACGTCCACGTCGAGAAGGCGCTCCGGACCGACCTCGACGAGGGCGTGGCGATGGTCCGCGACACCGTCCGGCATCTCCGCGCCCAGGGCCGACACGTCTTCTTCGACGCCGAGCACTTCTTCGACGGCTACCTGGGAAACGCGGACTTCGCGATCCGCGTGCTCGAGGCGGCGGCTGAGGAGGGGGCCGAGCGCCTGGTGCTCTGCGACACGAACGGCGGCACGCTCCCGTCGGACGTCGCGCGCATCGTGGGGGAGGTCCGCGCCCGGGTGGACGGCGTCCCGCTCGGCATCCACACCCACAACGACGCCGGGTGCGCGGTGGCGTCCGCCCTCGCCGGCGTCGAGGCCGGCGTCCTCCAGGTCCAGGGCGTCGTGAACGGCTACGGCGAGCGCACCGGCAACGCCGACATCGTGCCGATCGCCGCGAACCTCGTGTTGAAGATGGACGCCGACTGCCTCCCGCCCGGCGCGGTCGAGCGGCTGACGGAGGTGGCGCACTACGTCGCGGAGGTGGCGAACGTGGCGCCCGACTCGCGACAGCCCTACGCGGGCCGCTTCGCGTTCACGCACAAAGCGGGCCTGCACGCGAGCGGCGTCGCGCGGTTCAGCGAGGCCTACGAGCACGTCTCCCCGGATGCCGTGGGCAACCGGCGGGGCGTGGTCGCGTCGGACCTCGGCGGTGCCGCCACGCTGAAGATGAAGGCGGCCGAGTTCGAGTTCGCGATCGAGGACGAGGCGGTGCCGGTGGTGCTGAGAGCAGCTGAAGGAGCGCGAGGCGCGCGGCTACACGTTCGAGCTCGCGGACGCGTCCCTCGAGCTGCTGATGCGGCGGGCGTCCGGATGGACGCAGCCGTTCTTCGAGATCGACAGCTATCGCGTCCACGTGGAGGAGCGTGTCGGCGACGGCGAGGCGCCGCTCGCGGAGGCCACCGTGAAGGTCCGCACGAAGGGCTCACGGCACATCGAGTCGGCCGAGGGTCACGGGCCCGTCGGTGCGCTGGACGACGCGCTCCGCAAGGCGCTCACGAACGACTACCCGGAGCTCCGGCACATCGAGCTCGAGGACTACCGGGTGCGGGTGCTCGCCGAGACGCACGGGACGGGGGCGGTGGTCCGCGTGCTGATCGACTCCTCGAACGGCGAGCGATCATGGACCACGGTGGGCGTCAGCGAGAACATCATCGAGGCGTCGTGGGAAGCACTTACGGACGCGTACCTGTTCGGCCTGCTCCACCCACGGGAGATCGCCGAGCCCTGACCGCTATGCCCGGCGGACCCCGTGGCACGAGGGCTGGGAACATGGGTTGATGGAGCTGCGAACGATCGGGGAGATCCCCGTGCCACTGGCGGGGATCGGGTGCAACAACTTCGGGCGGCGGATCGACGAGGAACGGACACGGGAGGTCGTCGACGCCGCCTTCGATACCGATGCCACGTTGTTCGACACCGCCGACCTCTACGGAGACGGGCATTCGGAGGAGTTCCTCGGACGGGCGATCGGCTCCCGTCGCGATCGAGCGGTGATCGTCTCGAAGTTCGGGATGCGCACACCGCCGGAGGGGATGACCGGGGGTGATCCCCGATGGGTGGTGCGGGCGTGCGAGGACAGCCTCGGCCGTCTCGGGACCGACCGGATCGACGTCTACCTGCTGCATACGCCCGATGACGCGACGCCGATCGGCGACACGCTGACGGCGATGTCGCGGATGGTCGACGAAGGCAAGGTCCGCGAGATCGGCTGCTCCAACTTCTCGGCCCAGCAGCTCGCCGAGGCGGAGGAGGCTGCGCGCGAGCTCGGGATCCGCTCGTTCGTCACCGTGCAGAACGAGTACAGCCTGCTCGAGCGTGAACCCCGGGACGAGGTGCTCCCCGCCTGCCGCCGGCTCGGGATCGGCTTCATGCCGTACTTCCCGCTCGCGTCGGGACTGCTGACCGGGAAGTACCGGCGAGGCGAGCCACCCGCGCCGGGGACCCGGATGGCCCGCGGCGGCTGGGACGAGGACCTGACCGACGAGCGCTTCGACGTCGTCGAGCGCGTGAGCCGGTTCGCCGAGGCGCACGGCCACACGATCCTCGAGCTCGCGATGTCGTGGCTCGCCGTGCAACCGGAGATCGCCACCGTGATCGCCGGGGCGACGAGCGCCGAGCAGGTGCGGCAGAACGCCGAAGCGATCGAGGCGTGGCGGCTCACCGCCAACGAGCTCGCCGAGATCGACGAACTGCTGGGGTGATGAAGGAGCCACCCGTTGACGAGCGCGGTCACGGCGCGGGGTTCTGCCACTCCTCCCGGAGCACGCTCATCACGAGCTCGTCGTGCCGAGCGCCGTCGTACCACGCGTGGGCCCGGAGCCTGCCCTCCTCCACGAACCCCGCCTTCCGATAGGCACCCACCGCTCGCTCGTCGTCGGCGAGCACCCGCAGCGAGACCTTGGCCAGGTTGAGGTGGCGGAAGCCGTAGTCCAGCAACGTGCGGACGGCGTCCTGCCCGTGCCCCTTTCCCCAGAAGTCCTTCCCGAGTCTGATCCCGATCTCCGCGAGCTGCTGGTGATGATCGAGCGAGTGGAGGCCGCAGATGCCGATCAGCTCGGCATCGACGTCGATCGCGAACCAGGCCGAGTTCTCGTTGCGCTCCTCGATCCATCGCTTGTCGCGTGCCTCGACCTCCTCGAGGGAAAGCGGCAGCGGTGGCGTCCCCGAGGAGAGCGCCCGGATCTCGATGGTCTCCACGAGCTCGTAGAGGCGCTCGCGGTCCCATGACTGGATCGGACGCAGCACGACGCGGTCGCCTTCCAGCATGGGGCGGAGCCTACGCGAACCCTCCACACCGCGTTCACAGCTCCTTCACACCGCGGCGCGAGGCTGAAGCCAGGGATGGGAGGGACCCATCCGGCAAGGAGGTTCGAGATGCGACGCGGGTTCGGATGGGGCGCCGCGATCCTGGTGGTCCTGCTGTTGGTGGGCGTCGGGATCGGCGCGTACAACTGGGGCATCACGGAAGGGCTGGAACGGACGGGCGAGGGCGTCGAGGTGGTCCGCTACGTCGGCGGCCATGGGTTCGGCTTCTTCCCGTTCTTCCTCTTCTTCCCGCTGTTCTTCCTGGCGCTGTTCGCGTTCAAGGGCGCGATGTGGCGCCGGCACTGGGATCACGACGGCGGAAACGGCCCCGGCGGTCACCATGGCCCCGGTGGTCACGGCCGATGGGAGCAAGGATACGAGGAGTGGCACCGCCGGCAGCACGAGAGCGGCGGCGGGAGCAGCTCCGGCGGGGAGCCGTCGAGCGCCTGAGCGCACGCGCGGCGGGGCGGTGAGCGTTGTTGCCACCGCTCCGCCGCCGCTGCACTGTGTCCACCCGAGGAGGCTCCGTGAAGACCGTGCTCGTGGTCGAGGACGAGATGAAGATCGCGCGCGTCGTCCGCGACTACCTCACGGACGCCGGATTCGACGTGATCGTGGCCTCCAGCGGCGAGGCGGCGCTCGCGAGCGCTCGGGGGACGAGGCCCGACCTCGTGGTGCTCGACCTCGGGCTCCCGGGCATCGACGGCCTCGACGTGGCGCGCCAGCTCCGCGGTTCCTCGCACGTCCCGATCGTGATGCTCACGGCGCGCGGGGAAGAGACCGACCGGATCGTCGGCCTCGAGCTCGGCGCCGACGACTACGTCGTGAAGCCGTTCAGTCCGAAGGAGCTGGTGGCCAGGGTGCGCGCCGTCCTCCGCCGCACCTCCACGGCCGAGATGTTGCGGGAGCAGCCGGTGCGGGTGGGGGACGTCGAGATCGATCCGCAGCGGATGCGCGTCACCGTCAGCGCGCAGCCCGTCGAGCTGACGCCCACGGAGTTCCAGCTGCTCGCGACGCTGGCCCGTGAGCCGGGACGCGTGTTCACGCGAGGGCAGCTGCTGGACGCGATCCACGGCGTGGCGATCGAGTCCTACGAGCGCGCGATCGACGCGCACATCAAGAACATCCGCAAGAAGCTCGAGCCCGAGCCCGGGAAGCCCCGCTACATCCTGACGATCCACGGCGTCGGATATCGGTTCGCGGATGCCTGAGGATCGAGACCACTCGCACCCGCATGGTCCGCCGTGGAGTGGAGGTCCGCCGTGGGGTGGGGGGCCGTGGGGGCGGGGGCGGCCTCCCTGGTGGCCCGACGACGAGGACTGGCCGCCGCGCGGGCCCGAGGCATGGCGCGGGATGCGTCGCCACTTCGTGCGGAAGTTCGTCGTCATCCTCGCGGCGATCGTCGGCTTCTCGACCCTGGTGGGGGGCTTCTTCTTCCGTGGGGACGGCGACCGCGGACCGTTCTTCCCGATCGGCCTGTTCGTCGTGGTCCTCGTGGTGCTCCTCGTGGTGCGGGCCGGCCGCCGGTTCGCCTCGCCCGTCGTCGACGTGATGGAGGCGGCCGATCGCGTCGCCGCCGGCGATTACGAGGCGCGCGTCGAGGCGCGCGGACCCCGGGAGGTGGAGCGGCTGGGCCGCGCTTTCAACGCGATGACGGAGCGGCTCGGCTCGAACGAGGCCCGCCGCCGCCAGCTCCTCGCCGACGTCGCGCACGAGCTTCGGACGCCGCTCTCCGTGATCCAGGCGAACCTCGAGGCGCTGGTCGACGGACTCTATCCGGCCGACGAGACCCACCTGCGGTCCGTCCTGGACGAGACGAAGGTCATGGCGCGGCTGCTGACCGACCTCCAGACCCTGTCGACGGCCGAGGCCGGCGCGCTCACGCTGCACCGCGAGCCCACCGAGCCAGGCCACCTGATCGACACCGCCGTGCGATCGTTCGCCGCCCAGGCGAGCGAGGCCGGCGTCCGGCTCGACACCCGGGTGACGGAGTCGTTGCCGGACATCGAGGTCGACCGGGTGCGGATCGGCGAGGTGCTCGGCAACCTGCTCTCGAACGCCCTCCGGCACACGCCCGCGGGTGGCGTCGTGACCGTGTCTGCCGTCGTCACGGGCGAAGGCATCGGGATCTCCGTGTCCGACACCGGCACGGGGATCCCGCCGGAGCGACTCCCGCACGTGTTCGACCGATTCTCGCGAGCCGCGGATTCGCCCGGGACAGGACTGGGGCTGGCGATCGCGAAATCGCTGATCGAAGCGCACGGCGGCGAGATCCGCGCCGAGAGCATCACCGCCGGCACGACGATCTCGTTCACGCTCCCGGGTAGGGTTGTCGGCATGGCTCCGTCGAAGCTGCCGAAGCCCACCGAGGAGACGAAGGACTTCTTCGCGTCGGTCGTACCGGATCATCCCGCGGTGACGATCCGCCCGATGTTCGGCCAGCTCTCCGCGTTCGTGAACGGCAACATGTTCATGGGGATCTTCGGCGAGGACGTCCTCGTGCGGCTCCCGGAGGCTGATCGTACGGACGTCATCGTGGCGGGTGGACGTGTGTTCGAGCCGATGGCCGGCCGCCCTATGAAGGAGTACGTCGTGCTCCCGGGGGCCTGGCGTGACGACCCTGACCGCATCCGCGAGTGGGCGGCCCGGTCGCTCGATCACGCCGAGGAGCTCCCGCCCAAGCAGCCCAAGAAGAAGAAGCCGCCCAAGCCGAAGGCCTGAGGCTTCCCCCGGTCCCGCCGCGGGTACAGGGGCTCCGGAGGTGATCGAGGATGCGTGTGACGTTCGTCGACGGCCCGCTGGACGGGCGCGAGGAAGAGATCCCCGACGACAAACTGGAGGAAGGGCATCCCGTGTACTGGCCGGAGCGTCCGGAGACGGACGACGACACGGATCCGGAGCAGCCCGGACTGGACGGGGTCGTGGAGTACCTGTACGACGGGAACGGCCGCGCGAGCTACGTCGGTGGTCAGCTGGAGGACGCGTAGTCTCGGCGGATGCCCGTCGAGGTGTACGTCGAAGCCACCGGGAAGCGCGCGTTCGCCGGCGCGGTCGAGTGGCCGGGATGGTGCCGGTCCGGCGGGAACGACGAGGCCGCGCTCGAGACGTTCCTCGAGTACGGGTCGCGCTACGCGCGCGTCCTGAAGGGAACGGGCGTCCGTTTCACGGCACCCTCGCGGGCCTCGACGCTCTCCATCGTGGAACGGATTACGGGCGACGCCACCACTGACTTCGGCGCCCCCTCGATCGCACCGAAGGCCGACGCCAGGCCGATCGATCGGCGGTGGCTCACGCGGAACGAGAAGGTCCTCCGAGCGTGCTGGACGTCCTTCGACCGCGCCGTCGCCCGTGTGACGGGTGAGCTCCGCAAGGGGCCGCGCGGCGGCGGCCGGGAGGTCGACGCGATCGTCGGCCACGTCGTCGGCGCGGAAGGGGGCTACCTGCGCATGATCGCCGGGAAGCCGCCGAGCTTCGCGGAGGACGACGCGGCCGTCGCGAGGGAACCGCTCCGAGCCGCCGTGCTCGAGGGGCTCGAACGCGCGGTCGTCGACGGCATCCCCGAGAAAGGACCACGCGGCGGCGCCAGGTGGTCCGCGCGGTACTTCATGCGCCGCGATGCATGGCACGTCCTCGATCACGCGTGGGAGATCGAGGATCGCTCGTCAACCGAGGCGTGAGCGCTCTCCGCGAGCCGTGCTCGAGTGGTGGCGGAGCCACGATCTCGATGCCAGCGCGAGGTGGTCGAGCTCGAGCGCCGCGAGCGCTTCGTACCGGCCCGCCGCCAGATCGGCCACGGGATCGTCGCTCGCCGCGCGGAGCTCCCGGAACAGTCGGCCCGCCACGGCGCGGTTGGCGAGGTAGGCGAGCGCGACGCCGTCGCCGCTCTTCAGCGATCTTCGGAGCGCGCGGCGCTCCCGTTCGCGGGACACGCGCGGAGGGATCCAGGCCGCGAGCAGCGGAAGCGTCGGTCCCGCGGCCAGGCCAACCCCGATCAGCAGCGCGAGCGTGTCGATGTCCTGCTCCACGGATCGGCCGTTCTCGGCCGTTTCGTTGCCGATCGTGCGGATCTCGTTCGCGACGGCTTCGAACCCCTCGCCCACGAGAGGCACGTCGGCGAGGCGACCGACCGCGTCGCCCGCGCGATGGATCGCCTGACCGGTTCCCTCCATGCCCTCGCCGACGGCGCCGAGCCGTTCGACGAACGCCCCCACCGTGATCCCGAGCACGAGCCAGACCACCGTCCACAGGAGCACGAGCAGGTCGATCGCGACGACGGACCGTTGGGGGAGACGCGACTCGATCGATCCGAGCATGCGAGAAGACCTTCCCCATGCACCGGGCGAGGCAAACTCGAGGTGGGTGCGCCTCTCCGACCTGAGCGCAGGGAGAACGCGCAGCTTGCAGGTATCCTGGTGGATATCGGTCGGCGCGCGGAACGGTGCGCAGCCACCGACAGATCGCCCGGCACACGGCTCAGCGCAGGTATCGCCGCGCGCGCCGGGCGGCGCACGAACGAGACAGAGGAGATGACCATGCCGGAGACCTTCGGGAAGCGACAGCGCAAGGACGTGAAGGCGAAGAAGGCGGCGGCGGCGGAGGAGCGGCGGCTCGCTCGCGTGCAGCGACGCCGGGATCGTGAGGCCGGCCTGATCGAGCCGGGTCCTCCCGTGGCCACGCCCGAGGAGATCGAGTCGCAGCTGGGGATCGTTCCGCCCGGACTCGCGGACTGACTGACTCAAACCGGAATACGCGCACCCGCTGTGAGGTTCCGGGGGAGACATGCCCGCGATCACCGTCGACGACGCCACCGCGCTCCCGCGCCTCCCTGAGGCCCGTGGGTCAGCGGTGGTCCGTCCGGTCCGCGCCATCGTGACGGCGCCGGGGGGCTTCGAGGGCGAGGGGTTCCCGGTCCGCCGGGCCTTCGCCGGCGTCGAGCTCACCGATCTCGACCCCTTCGTCCACATGGACCAGATGGGCGAGGTCGAGTACGCGCCGGGCGAGCCGAAGGGCACGCCCTGGCACCCGCACCGCGGCTTCGAGACCGTCACGTACATGCTCGACGGGATCTTCGAGCATCAGGACTCGAACGGCGGCGGCGGCGTGATCACGAACGGCGACACGCAATGGATGACGGCCGGCGCCGGGATCCTGCACATCGAGAAGCCACCGGAGCACCTGGTCGCCAGCGGAGGCCTGTTCCACGGGATCCAGCTCTGGGTCAACTTGCCCAAGGCCGAGAAGTGGACCCCTCCGCGGTACCAGGATCTGCGGGGCAGCGAGGTCGGACTCCTGGCGTCGGCGGACGCCGGCGCGCTCATCCGAGTGATCGCGGGTGACCTCGCGGGTTGGACCGGCCCCGGGCAGACCTACACGCCGATGACGATGGTCCACACGACGATCTCGCCCGGCTCGCGGCTCGAGCTCCAGTGGAACCCGTCGTTCAACGCCCTCGCGTACGTGCTGTCGGGAGCCGGCGCGGTCGGACCCGATCGCCGCCCGATCGTCACCGGCCAGCTGGCCGTGCTGGGCGCGGGAGACCTGGTGCGGCTGGAGGCCGCCGCCTCGCAGGAGAGCAGATCACCCGCCTTCGAGGTGCTCGTGCTCGGCGGTCGCCCGATCCGCGAACCGGTCGCGTGGTACGGCCCGTTCGTGATGAACACGCGAGACGAGCTCGTCGAGGCGTTCGAGGACTACCAGGCCGGGCGGCTGGGAACCGTGCCCGCGATCCACCACACGCCGGACCACGTGGTGGAGTCGACCCCGGCACCGGAGCCCGAGTAACCAGCCCGAGGAGCCGGACGAGCACCATGGGTCGGACGGGTCAGGGACGGACTCTCCAGGCCCGGCACCCCGTCCGGGATGCTGATGTCGAGGACGCGGCGCACCTGCGGTGAGGGGTCCTTGATCACCACCGGTCCGCTCCCGTTCGGTGGGCCGGCTCCCTCGAGGAGGGCGCGCAGGCCGCTGCTGTCCATGAACGAAACCCCGGAGAAGTCGAGCACGAGCGGCGTGTCGCCGGAGGCGGCGAGCAGGAGCTCGGTCAACCCCGCTGCGGTGGCCATGTCGAGCTCACCTTCCAGGCGATAGCCGTCGTCGGTCGCCGTGATCTCGAGCTGCATCGGATGCTCCCCCTCGGTGCTTTGAGATAACAACGCTGGTCGTTGCCCCGCCATACATCCGACAGGTTGACGAAGGACACTACCGATGGGCTCAGGAAGCGACAAGCGCGTGCGCGGCGCGGGCTAGTCTCCCTCCGGTGAGCGCCGACGCGGAACCGACGCGTACCCTCTCCACGCGAGAGCTCAACATAGCTCTCCTGGCTCGACAGCACCTGTTGGAGCGAGCGACGACGAGCGTTCCCAAGGCGATCGAGCAGGTTGGAGGCCTCCAGACCCAGTACGCCCCCGCTGGCTACATCGCCCTGCGGACCCGTCGCGAGGGCTTCCGGCGAGACGATCTCACCCGAGCGTTGCACCGGAAGGCCGTCGTCCAAGCGTGGATGATGCGGACGACGATCCACATGGCATCGAGGAGCGACTTCTGGCTGTTCTCTGCCGCCGTCCGGGAGCATCGCCGGGAGGTGTGGATCAAGGGCTTCCGCCGGTCCGCGAGCGAGGCGGCCGCCGCGGCCAGGAAGACCGAGCGGTTCCTGGCCGACGGGCCCAAGCGCCGTGCCGAGATCGTCTCGACGCTCGGATTCGACACCCCCATCTGGAACGGCGTCGGGCTCTGGCTCGATCTCGTCCGCGTCCCTCCGTTCGGCACCTGGGAGCAGCCGCGCGCCGACCTCTACGGGCTCGCGTCCGAGTGGCTCGGGGAGGCGCCCGCCGTGACGGCGGAGGAAGGGACCGAGCATCTGGTGCGTCGCTACCTCGCCGCCTTCGGGCCCGCGTCGCGCGCCGACGTCGTCCGCTTCACGGGCATCTCCGCGCGCGCACTCACCGCCGCGTTCGAGCGGATCCCGCTCCGACGCTTCCTCGACGAGGGAGGCAAGGAGCTGCTCGACCTTCCGAGGACACCCCTGCCGGACCCCGAGACCCCGGCGCCGATCCGGTTCCTGCCGGCGTGGGACGCGACGCTCCTGACGCACGCCCGACGAACCCAGATCCTGCCCGAGCACTACCGGGCGCGCGTCTTCAACACGAAGACCCCGCACTCGATCCACACGTTCCTCGTGGACGGGCAGGTGGCGGGGAGCTGGCGTCACGAGCGCGGGCAGATCGTGACGGAGCCGTTCGAGCGCCCGTCGACGCAGACGCGCCGTGCGATCGACGACGAGGCCGCGCACCTCGCTGAGCTCTTCGCCACGGACTGACGCCGGGCTCGTTCGGGGGCGGTTGTCGATGGGTCCGGGCGGGTGCGAGCCTTGCTCGACGACTCGGGGAGGAGGCACTCGATGGCATTGGAGGTCGAGAGCACGAGCATCGCGGACGGCCAGCCGATCGCGGAGATCCATGCGGTCGCCACGCCGACCGCCGACGGCAGGGCCGAGATGGCCGGCCGCGACCTGAGCCCCCATCTCCGGTGGTCGGGCGAGCCGGAGGGCACCCGTTCCTTCGCGATCTCGGTGGTCGATCCCGACGTGCCCGCGGACCGGACGCGGATGGGCGTCGAGGGGCTGTCCCTCGGCGACGACGAGCCGCGCGTCGACTTCGCCCACTGGCTCGTGGCCGACATCCCGCCGAGCGTGCACGCCCTGGCGGAGGAGTCCGGCGGCGACGGCTTCATCGCGCACGGCAAGCCGCCCGAGCCGCCGGCGCTCGGGGCGGTCACCGGGCAGAACGGGTATCGCGGGCTTTTCGAGGGGAACGCGGACCTCGAGGGCACCTACGGAGGGTGGGACGGGCCGTTCCCGCCGTGGAACGACGAGCGCGTCCATCATTACGAGACCACCGTCTACGCGCTCGACGTCGACTCGCTCGGCCTCGTGCCCGGGTTCACGCTCGAGGAGTTCCGCGCGGCGATCGAGGGGCACGTGCTCGACCAGGGCACGATCGTCCCGATCTACTCCCTGAACCCGGATCTCCGATGAGGGCGGGCGCCCTGGTTACCCGGGAGCGGGTTCGTCCGGTCGAGCGGCGAAGCGCGCGAGCCAGTCGTCGAGCGTGCTGAGCCCCGCGGCCACGCCCAGGTACAGCACCGCGACCCACAGGCAGTTGACGGCCACCTTGGCGTAGCCGAGCACCCCGACGTCGATGAAGTGGTACGGGTACCAGCCGACGAGCTCGCCCCGGATCAGGGTGAAGACGCACCAGGCGACCGGGAACACGAGCGAGAGCCACATCACCCTCCGCGGCGCCAGGCCGCGCGGCCCGTACATCAGCCACCCCACGACGGCGAGGATGGGCACGATCGCGTGGAGGATCCGGTCGGCGACGAGCGACCAGCTCTCGAACTCGAACAGGTGCGCGATCGCGACGTGGAACACGACGAACGTGATCGCGATCGCGACGACGCCGGTGAGGCGCGCGGCCCGGAAGATCGTCGAGGCGCGCGCCGGGTTCAGGGCGAGGAGGAGGCTCGTCACCCCCACGATCACGTTGGACTGGATCGTGAAGAACACGAACACGTTGAGGGCGCGCTTGGCCGATGTGTCGAAGAACCCCGTCTGGGCGTTGGCGGCGACGAGCACCTGGACGACCAGGCCGACGAGGACGGCGAGCGCCGTCAGCGCGAACCACCAGCGCCCCTTCGAGTCCATGGATCGGAGTGTAGGGGTCGTTCGACCGCGTCCTGCCTAGAGTGGCTGCATGACGACGCTTCGGATCGGCGACCCCGCGCCCGACTTCTCCCTCCTCGATCAGCGCGGTGAGACGGTGCGGCTGGAGGACTACCGGGGCCGGAAGCTGCTCGTGTACTTCTATCCCGAGGCGGACACGCCCGGCTGCACCGTGCAATCGTGCGACCTGCGAGACCACCGCCAGGACCTCGCCGGGATCGGCTTGGAGGTGGTGGGGATCTCGCCGGACGATCCCCAGAAGCAGCTCGCGTTCGACACGAAGTATGGGCTCGGGTTCCCGTTGCTCGCCGATCAGGACCACCGGGTCGCGACGGCGTGGGGCACCTGGGTGGAGAAGCATCGCGGCGGACACACCTACATGGGCATCCTGCGCTCCTCGTTCCTCATCGACGAGGAGGGAGTGATCGAGCAGGCCTGGTCGCCGGTGAAACCGGAGGACACGGTGCCGAACGCGCTCGTGGCGGTCGGCGACCGAGCGGTCTAGGGAGCCCGGCGCTCGAGGACGATCACGGGGATCGTGCGGATGCCCTCGGTCTTGTCGAGGTAGTCGGCGAAGCCCGGCCGGCGGGCCACCTGGCGGGCGTAGAGGTCGTCCCACTCGTCACCGCCACGCAGGATGCTCGCGGCGCGCACCGGGATCGTCTCCGTCCCCACCTCGATCGTGGCCTCCGGGTTCACCTCGAGGTTGCGCACCCAGTCGGGGTCGGCGGGCGCGCCACCCTTCGACCCGATCACGACCCACCGGCCGTCGTCGGGGAGGTAGACGACCGGCGTGACGTGCTCCCGCCCGGTCCGCCGGCCGGCCGTGTGGAGCAGGAGGACGGTCGCGCCCTCGAAGTAGCCGCCGACCGCGCCCTCGTTGGCTCGGAACTCCTCGATGATGTTCTCGTTCCAGTTCGCCATCGAAGGACAGACTCTCGCATCGGCGCGCGATCTAACAATCGACCGCCGCGGCGAACGCCGCGCACAGCTCCCGGTGGCGCTCCGGTGCGAGGGCTCCCATCCGTCGGACGAGCATCGACTTGGGGACCGTGAGCACCGCGTCCATCGTTGCCGCGGATGCGACGGGCAGGCCCTCGGAGATCCCGAGGGGAACCTCGGTGGGGATGCGCCGGATCGTGCGCGAGACCGGCGCGACCAGGAGCGTCCGCAGGACAGGGATCGCCTCGTTCCTCGTGAGGACCAGGAACGGCCGTCCCTTCGAGGACTCGGGCGTCTCGGCCCACCAGACCTCCCCCCGCTCGATCACCAGGGCTCCTCCTCGATCGAGCGGCTCGCGGCGTGGCCCGCCTCGGCGACGTCGGCGTCCTCCTGCGGGACCCGCTGGTACCCCTCGACGATCCTCCGTCCGACGTCGGCCCTGCGCTCGGCGTCGATCAAGGTCTCCAGGGCGGTTCGCACCGCGTCCGCCTTGGTCTCGAACCTCCCGGAGGAGACGAGGCCTTCGAGCTCGGCCGCGAGCGCGTCCGGTATGCGTATCGCTATCTGTTGTGACATGCAGAAAGCATACCGCTCCTCAGTAGCCTCCCGCGTACGCGAGATAGCCGTAGAACCGGGTCGTGCCGTCGGGCTCGACGACCGGCCGAGACGGGTCGCCGGCGTATCCGTAGGACGACGGCCGGGCGGCGGCATCCGCTCGCAGCTTGACGGCGATCTGCCTCGGGGTCAGACCCGCGCAGCGGCCCGAGGCGATACAGAGAGCCACGGCCCCGGCCACGTGGGGAGACGCCATGCTCGTGCCCGACAGCCACCGATAGCCGCCCGCTTTCCAGGTGGAGCGGATGCAGGCTCCGGGGGCGGCGATCGTGTGCGTCGCGTCCGCGCTCCCCGCGACGGCGAAGCTGCTGAAGTGCGCGATGGTGTCGTCAGCATCACCGTTGCAGACACCCGCTCCGCCGCCGGGACGTCCGTTCGTATCGGTGACCGCGGTGACCGTGACCACCTCGTCGTAGGCGGCGGGGATCTGTTCGTCGAATACCTCGTCCGAGTTGCCGGCCGCGGCGACGAACGTGACACCGTCGTCGGTGGCCTCGCAGATCGCCGCGTGCAGGACGTCGCCGTCGATGCTGCCGCAGGCGCCGTCGTCGGTGCCCGGCCCCCCGATGCTCATGTTGGCCACCCTGATCGTGCCGCCGTTGGCAGGAGCTCGCGAGTCGACGAAGTCGACCCCGCACAGGACGGTCGAGATCGTGCCGGAGCCGTTGTTGTCGAGGACCCGCACCGCGAACAGACGCACGCCCGGCGCCACGCCGACGACCCCGATCCCGTTGTCCCGCGCTCCGATCGTGCCGGCGACGTGCGTCCCGTGGCCGGCGCCGTCGTCGAACGTGGACCCGGTCGAACAGTTGCGACCGCCCACCACGTTCAGGTCCGGGTGATCGAGGTCGATCCCCGTGTCGATCACCGCGACGGCTCCTCCCACGACCCCGAAGCCGTTGCCGGCCCGCGTGCTGCTGAGGTCGCCGTCGATCCGGTTCACCCCGGTGGGGAGCGCCTGCGCCTGGGTCCGGATCGGGCGATCGGGGGTCACCGAGGCGACGCGAGGGTCGGCCCGGAGCGCCGCGAGGGCGGCGCCGGGAACGGTGGCCGCATATCCGCGGATCGCGGATCGATACACGGCACTGACGCCGAGGTGATATCGGCGAGCGTGCGCGGCGGCGACCTGGCTGGGGGACGCGACGGGATCTGTCAGCACGACGATGAATCGGCCTGCGGGCGGCGCGGCGGCTCCGATGTACGGTGACGCAACGGATATGAGGATCGCCGCCCCGGCGGCGCCCAACCATCGGCGCACGTCGTCCTCCGATCGGCCGTTGAGAGCGCTCAGACCGTATGCCACCTGGGTGGGTCCTGCCAAGTCCGCAGCCGGGGCCGTCGGACGGGCGCGGCAATCTCCGAGGATGCACTCCAGCACAACTCCCCTCCCCCGGAGGGCCGACATGCACCTGCAGAGCTACCGGCTTACGCTGTGCTGTTGTGAAGATCGCGGTCTGGCTCATCGCTGGCACCTTCGCGCTGAACGCGCTGGTCCTCGGCATGTCGGTCCTGATGGTGGCCCCCGGCCGGCATCGGGCGAGGCGCGAGATCCGCCAGCTCGAGGCGCTCTGGCAGATGAGCTCGTCGACCTCGGGCCTCCTCCGCGTCCGGAGGCTCGTCGCACTCAGCTCCGCGGCCGCGATCGCGCTGGCCATCTCGGCGCTCTCGATCCCCTCGCCGGAGAGCGTCACGTCTGCCGCCTTCGGCTCGGACCCGGTGATCTTCGGAGACGGATCGGCGTATCCCGCTCGAAGCGGCGTCCGCGCGAGTGGAACGGTGACGACGCGCGCGCCCGTCGTCGGCCTGGCCGGTGGGTCGTCGGCTACACCGGCGGGAGGCGCCGACGAGCACGCCTCGGGATCCGGAGCCTCCGACAGCCAGACCACCACGCCGGCCTTCGTCGAGGCCCAGCCTCGCTCCTCGACCGTGATCCGCGTCTCCTGGGCCGACGTCCCCAGCGCCACGGGATACGACGTCGAGCGCTCCACGAGCGGTGACACGGGGTGGGTCACGGTCGCGATCACGGGCGACGGGGTCACGGCCTACAAGGACGCGGGTCTCAGCCCGGAGGAGACGTACTTCTACCGGGTGCTCGTCCTGCTCGAGGACGGGGCCGCGGCGCCTCCGTCCGACGTGGTGTCGGCCACGACCCTGGTCGACCCCCCTGCGCCGACCGTCCTGCAGGTGACGTCGAAGTCGCGTACCACGATCGACCTGGCCTGGGACGACCTCGCCGACGAGACCAGCTACCGGGTCGAGCGATCGTCCGACGGCGAGACCGGATGGACCGCGATCGGCACGAGCGGTCAGGACGTCACCACGTACACGGATGCCGGCCTCGCGCCCGACACGATGTACTTCTACCGGGTCGTGGCGACGAATGAGGGAGGCTCGTCGACGCCGTCGAACGTCGTCTCCGAGACGACGAAGCCCGGGGCGGCGGAAGGCGACGTGGTCTTGGGCGACGGTTCACTGGGCGGCGAGGGAACCGCCGAGGTCGACGGAGGGACGCAGGACGTCGGGTCGAGTCTCGATCCGGAGACCGTGGCAGTCGTGGAGCCGAGCACCGAGGTGGACGCAGCCCTCGTGGAGGCGAGCACGGAGGCGAGCACCGAGGCGACCGCCGGGTAGCTCCGCTCCGACCGGCCGACCGGGTCGGTAGCATCCGGCCGATGGCAACCGGGGACCAGACGCGGATCGTCGAGCTGCTCCGCGCTGCACCGCTGATCGACGGGCACAACGACCTGATCTGGGCGCTGCGGAAGGCGCGCGAGAACGGCGAGTCGCACGATGTGGGGCGATCCGCCCCGACGTCTCCACACCGACCTGCCCCGCCTGGAACACGGCGGCGTTCGAGGTCAGTTCTGGTCGGTCTACGTCCCGTCCGACCTCGCCGATCCGCACGCGGCCGTGACGATGACGCTCGAGCAGATCGACGCGTTGTTCGCGCTCGTGCGGGAGCATCCCGACCGGTTGGAGCTCGCGCGCACGGCGGGCGACGTCGAGCGGATCGCGGCCACCGGGCGCGTCGCCTCGATGATCGGGGTCGAGGGCGGCCAATCGATCGGCTCGTCCCTCGGGGCGCTCCGGATCCTTGCCGGCCTCGGCGCCGGTTACCTCACGCTCACCCACAACGACGACACGCCGTGGGCGGACTCGGGGACGGGCGAGCGGGCGCACGGCGGCCTCACGACGTTCGGCGAGGAGGTGGTCCGCGAGCTGAACCGGCTCGGGATGCTCGTCGATCTCTCCCACACGTCCGAGGACACGATGCGGCAGGCGATCGAGGTCTCGACCGCCCCCGTCTTCTTCTCGCACTCGAACGCTCGTGCGCTCTGCGACGTCCCTCGCAACGTTCCCGACGACGTGATCGAGCTGGTCGGTCGTACGGACGGCGTCATCAGTGCGACCTTCGTGCCCTGGTTCCTCACCGCCGAGGGCGCGGAGGCCAACGAGGCCGAGTGGCGCGAGATCCGCGCGGTTGAAGGAGGAGCACCCCGACGACCCCGACGCGGTCCGCGCCGCGGTGGAGGAGATGGAGGAGACCCAGCCGACCCCGGCCAGCTCGGTGCGCGACGTGGCGGACCACATCGACCACATCCGCGACATCGCCGGCATCGATCACGCGGGCGTCGGGAGCGACTTCGACGGGCTCTCCGGCATGCCCGACGGGCTCGAGGACGTGTCGACGTACCCCGCCCTGTTCGGCGAGCTCGCCGACCGCGGCTACGGCGACGAAGACCTCGCGAAGGTCGCCGGCCGCAACCTGCTGCGCGTGATGCGCGCGGCCGAGCGGGTCGCCGCCGGGTAGGGCAGCCTAGGGCGGCGCCCGATCCTCCAGCACCGAGCCGTCCGGGCGCCGGAACACCGGTCGTCCGTCCACGAGCTCCAACCGGAACCCGCCGCGGTCGTGCACCGCGGTGTGGTGGCGCCGACAGAGCAGCAGCAGGTTGTGGGCGGCGGTCGGTCCGCCGTCGGCCCAGTGCCGGACGTGGTGCGCGTCGCACCACGTGTGCGGGCGATCGCATCCCGGGAATCGGCAGCGCCGATCGCGGACCACCACCGCCCGCCGCATCGCCGGTGGGATGACCGCGGTCTTGCGGCCGACGTCGAGCGGTTCCGAGCGAGCCGAGAGCACGACGCGCATGACCGAGGCATCGCACGCGATGCGCCGGGCGATCCGAGGGGTCACCGGGCCGGTGTGATCCAGCTCGCTCATCGCCCCCGAGCCTCCCGCGAGCGCGTCCGCTCCCACCGTCACGGTGAGATGGGGACGCTCACCCGCCACGGTGGGCCGGTCGACACGATCGAGCCACTGCCGACACACCTCTCCGAGGGCGTCCGCCCGACGCTGCGCGGGAGCGCGCTCGTCCTGGGTCGTGGAGCGCGCCTCTGCATCCATCACAGCACCGAGTGCCGTCAGCAGCGACTCTCCTGTCTCGGGATCGAGATCGCCGTCCACGCGGACCATCCCGTGGAGCGTGACCGATGCATGCAGCCGACGTCGCGCCCGGACCTCCTCGTCATCTCCCGAAGCGCGCTCGGCCTGGACGGCTTGCCGCCAATAGGCGACCACCCTCCCGAGATCGGCGACCGAGTGGATCCGGGCCGCCTCCACCAGCGTTTGCTCGTTCGCATCGAATGCGTCCGGGTCGGTCTCGCGTGCCGCTGCGAGCACACGCACGCCCGAGAGCGAGACGTCACCATCCTCCAGAGCGCGGCGCGTCCTCGCCATCCGCTCCAGCGACCGAGCCAGCCGTACCTGCTCCCGCGCGGCGCCCCATCCCACCCTGAACGCCCCGACGAGCCACGAGGCCGCCGACAGGTACCCGTCGCGCTCGAAGACACGACGCCGATCGAGCTCGGCCAGCCGGCGCAGTCGCTCGACCTCGAGCTGCTCGGCCGCGCGCTGCAGCTCGGCGAAGTCCTCCTCGACGAGCGCATCCGGCAGCTCCGCCAACGTCTCGGAGCGGAGCTCCTCCACGACGGATCGCAGGCCGCTCATGTCTGCTCATCTCCGACGTGCGCATCCCTGGCGTGCGCATCCCTGGCGCATGCATCCCTGGCGCATGCATCCCTGGCGTATGCATCCCCGAACATGTGGTCGACGATACGAACGTCACGGCCGGTGGTCTGTGAACCGTGTCACGTTCAGCGAACTTTTCTCGGCGTCGAGGCTCGGTGGCGGAGGCACTCCGGGCTTCATACTCGAACCGATGCCCGGCCCGCTCCGCGTCACGCGCTCCGTGACCATCCCGGAGAGAGAGCTGCGATGGCGCTTCAGCCGGTCGTCGGGACCCGGCGGCCAGTCGGTCAACACCGCGGACTCCCGGGTGCAGCTCAGCCTCGACCTCACCGCGACCACCGCGCTCGGGCCGGTGCAACGCGCCCGCGCGCTCGAACGACTGGGCGATCGGCTCACCGACGGCGTTCTCACGGTCACCGCGCAGGAGGAACGGTCGCAGCTGCGGAACCGCGAGGCCGCGGAGGAACGGCTGAAGGGGATCCTCGCGGAGGCGCTCGCCGCACCACCCCGCATCCGCCGGCCCACGAAGCCCGGCAAACGAGCAGTCGACCGACGCATCGCCGCGAAGAAGCGACGCGCGAGGATCAAGAAGCTGCGTCGCGTCGACGAGGAGTGACGCCGACGACGCCTACTCCGTGTGGTCGAGGCCTCGCTTGATCGCGTACCGCATCAGCTCGTAGCGGCTCCGCAGGTGCAGCTTCGTGAGGATGTTCCGCACGTGGTTCTGGACGGTCTTCGTGCTGATGAAGAGCTCCTGCGCGATCTGGCCGTACGTGTAGCCCTTCGCGACGAGCCGCAGGATCTCGTTCTCGCGCTGCGTGAGCCCCGGCTCACCGGGCTCCACGTCCGCCGTCCGGCGGAACTCCGAGAGCAGGAGCCCGGCGAGGGACGGTGTGAACACCGCGTCGCCCGCGTAGACCCGCGTGACGCCGTCGGCGAGCTCCGCGGCCGTCGACGTCTTCAACAGGTAGCCGGCGGCGCCGAGCTTGATCGCCTCCAGGACGTTCGCCTCCGCCTCGGACGCCGACAGCACCAGGATCTTCACGTGCGGGAGCTCCTCGGCGATCGCCTTGATCGCGTCCACGCCCTGGACCGTCGGCATCGACAGGTCCATCAGCACGACGTCGGGCATCGACCGCCGGACCACGTCGATCGCCTCGCCGCCGTCGGAGGCCTCGCCGACCACGGTGGCCACCCCCGAGCCCTCGAGATCGGCGCGCACGCCGTCGCGGAGCGAGGGATGGTCATCGACGATCACGACGCGGATCTGCTCGGCCTCTTCCACGCCGTCGTCCACGCCGTCGCCCCGGCTCACGGCGCGCCCGCCTCGTCGCTCGTCTCGGGCGCCGGGAGACGGAACTCCACCTCCGTACCCCGACCCGGCGCGCTCACGACCCGCATCGTCCCACCGATCTGCTCGATCCGCCCGCGCATGCTCCGCGAGATCCCGAGCTTCCCGTCGGCCGCCATCGCCGCCTCGTCGACGACGAATCCGTCGCCGTCGTCGCGGACCGAGATGGCGATGTCGGACCCGTCCCGCTCGCCGAAGATCGTGACGCCGGTCGCCCGCGCATGCTCGACCACGTTGTCGAGGGCCTGCCGGACGGCGGCCGAGACCTCCTCGGCGCCGCTCGCCGGGATCCAGACGGGATCGACCGTGGAGACCTTCACGGCGATCCCCGAGATGCCGAACGCAGCCGCCTGCAGCACGGTCCGCAACGGGAGCGTGCCCTCGGGCGCGTCCTCCGGCTCCTGACGCAGGAGCGCCCGGAGCTGCCGCTCCTCGTCCTCGGCGACGCGAGCGAGCTCCGCCACCTCGGAGCCCGCGACCCGATCCTGCGCGGCGAGCTCTCGACCACGCCGCTGCACGAGCGCGAGCGACTGGAGGACGGAGTCGTGCAGGGTCCGGGCCATCGTCTCCCGCTCCCGGGAGCGGGCGGCTCGCTCCCGCTCGGCGAGCGCGGCCTCGTTCGCCCGCCGCAGATCGCGCGCCGCTCGCTCCAGCGTCCCGGCGAACAACCCGATCGTGACGGCGCCGAACGCGTAATAGACGCCCATCGTGACCACGCCGGCGATCTCGCCCGCCGACAGCTCGTCGTAGGGAAGGTCGTTCAAGGGCCGGGACAGCGCGAGCGGGACGAAGCACAGCCCGGCGACGGCCAGTCCCGGCACGAGACCCGCGGTGGCTGCCCACGTGAGGACGGTCGACAGCGGATAGGCGGCGCCGAGGAACGGCTGCTCGCTGAGCGAGCCCGGCTCGGCGAGCAGGGGAGCGACCAGGAGGAACCCCACCGACACGAGCAGATCGACCCACCGGATCGCGGGCCGGTCCCACGCCCGGAGCCAGGTGACGACGCCGATCCAGATCCCCACGGCGCCGAGGACCGCCCACGCCAGCGCCGGCTCCTCGAGCGGGACGATCGCCGCGAGGACCGCGGTGAGCGCGAACGACGCCACTCGATAGACGAGGATCCCGAGCCAGAGCCCCCGCCGCCCGGGCTCGGCCTCGGGGAGGTCGCGCTCCACCTTCGCTCCTTCGCTCCGGCTCCCACGCCGTCGCGCGGCGAGTGTACGCCGGAGCGTGTCGCGGTGGAGCGCGCAGACGCCCGCCGCCCGCGACCGGGGCGGCGGACGACCCTGCGCTAGGTGCCGACCTCGACCGGCGTCCGGGCGAACCGCGCGCGCCTCCACCGTGGACGATCGCGTCCCCCACGACCCATGCGCCCACGCTCGCCACGGCGGTGATCGCGACCACGAGCAGTCCGAAGGCGTAGCCCCACTCCACCGCGCCCGGCCCGTACTCGTTCATGTCCATCGCGCTCATCATGACCGCGGAGGCGACAGCGGCGGCCGCCACACAGGCTGTCCCGACGATCCCCGCTACCACCATCCTCAGCGTGCTCCGGCGAGGGTCTCGGGAGACAGCCCTCGCCGGCCGCATCGACGCGCGGATCGCCCCCACCGCCAGGAGCGACGCGATGAACCCGCCGGCGTAGACCGGCCAGAGGCGATCGGCACCTCGCGGATGTCATCCATGCTCGATGACGCTCGCCGGGAGCATCGAGATCGCGACACCCGCCGTGAGCAGCACGACCCAGCGCGGGATGCTCCCGACAGCGGCCCACGCCGCCGCCACTGGGAGGTCGAGGTCTTGTGCTTCCGGAAACCCGAGCGAGCTAGCTCCGCCGTACCCCCGGTGCCATGCGACCGAAGCCCTGGCCGGCGGGGATCCGCCACGCCGTGTACACGGCGAACGCGATCCACGCGACGTCGAAGCCGCTGAAGAGCTCCGTGAACGCCTCGGTGAACAGGGAGAACGTGTCGCCGGACAGGAGCGGGAGCGCGTCGCCCCCGACGCCGAACTCCTCCTGGAGGAGATCACGGCCGACGAGCACGAAGGCGAGGTACTTGCCCCACAGGATGCCGAGGGCGGCCGAGAGCGCGGCGATCACCTGGAGCGGCGCGCCGCGTTTCCCTCGCGCGAAGAACGCGACGCCGAAGCCCGCCAGGATGCCGACGCCGATCGCGGCGATGCCGATCTCCGTATCGGTCGACTTCACGAGGTACCCCCAGGCGATGCCGCCGACGATCGCGCCGACCAGGCCTCCCACGAGTGCCAGCGCGAGGTCCGCGCCGGTGGCCGCGGGAGGCGGGGTCGCCGCGGGCTGCTCCGGCGGCGGTGGCACCCATTCCGACGGCGGTGGTGAGGTCGGCGCCGACGGCAGCTCGTCCTCGGGCTTCATCGTCCCTCCTCGCTGAGGTTGCCTACGTACGCTACCCCGAGCCGAGGAGGTTCTTCGGGAGCCGCCCGCGTTCGTCCGCGAGCGCGCGCCACCGCTTCGGGCCGGGTCGGTCGAGCAACGCCGGCACCGTCCGCAGCGTGAAGTCCGCGGGCGAGACGGAGCCCAGCTCCTCGGGCGCGATCGGGAACGACACCGTCCCGTCCGCCCGGGCGCGTGCGGAGTACAGCGCCACGATCGTCGCCCCGGTCCCGTTCCGCGACGGATCCAGCATCACGCGCCCGCCGCGCTTCGCCTTGCGGAACGCGTCGGTCACGAGGTCGGGACGGCGCTCCACCACGATCTCGGTGAGCCGCGTCACGGCGGCGCGGAGCTCGTCCTGACCGACGCGTCGCTCGATCGGCACCACGACGTGCAGCCCCTTCCCGCCGGTCGTCTTCACGCCGAACGGTAGACCGAGGTCCTCGAGCACCTCGAGGACGAGGAACGCGACCTCGACGGCCATCGCGAACGCGTCGTCCGCGGGCGGATCGATGTCCACGACCAGCAGATCGGGCTTGTCGAGACGATCCCGTCGCACCGGCGCCGGATGGAACTCGAGCACGGCCTGGTTCCCGAGCCACACGAGCGTCGGGAGGTCCTGGCACACGACGTAGTCGACGTCGCGCCCGGCGCTCGGCGCGGGGATGCGCGTGGTGCGGACCCACGAGGGTGCGTAGGTCGGTGCCGCCTTCTGGTAGTACCGCTGGCCCCCGACGCCATCCGGCGCCCGCACCATCGTGACCGGCCGGTCGTGGAGCCAGGGGAGCATGTCGTCGGCGACGGCGCTCAGGTAGTCCGCGTAGTCCTGCTTCGTGAAGCCGAGGTCAGGCCAGAGCTGCTTGTCGGGCCTCGAGATCGTGACCTCGCGAGATGCGCGCGCCTTCGGCGTGGTCCCGGCCATGACCGGCATCGTAGGCTGCTTCGGACCCAGCCGACCGAACGGAGGAGGCAGCGTGGCCGATCAGCGGAGCGACGACATCTCGGTCGTGGGACGCGGCGCACGGATCGAGGGCACGCTCACCTCGGCGGGCTCCCTCCGGATCCACGGCCGCCTCACCGGCGCGATCACGGTGGAGGGCGAGGTGTCGGTCGCGGCCGGCAGCGAGGTGAAGGCCGACATCAACGCCCACACGATCAGCCTCGCCGGACGCGTCAAGGGCAACCTCACGGCGCCGGGCGCGGTGGTGCTGCCGGAGCAGAGCCGCGTCGAGGGGGACGTCCACGCCCAGAACGTGACCGTGCACGGTGCCGTGACCGGTGACGTCGTTGCGGAGCAGGGCGTCCGCATCGGCGGCCAGGCGCGCGTCGAGGGCGACATCACGTGCAAGACGCTCGCGATCGACGAGGGCGCCTACTTCGCCGGGCGCTCGAACATGTCGGACACCGGCCGCTAGGCCTCCGCACCGGATCGTCGCGTCGGCTACGCTCGCGTATCGGGTCTGGTCAACCGGACCGCCCCGGCAAGCGACGGAGGTGGTGCTCGTGCGGCGCATGACGCTCGTGTGGTCCGTGGTCCTTTCACTGACGCTGTCGATCGTCCTGGCTCCCATCGCGCACGCCGCGTTCCCCGGCGGGAACGGGGAGATCGCGTTCGGTCGGACGACGCACGGTCAGAACGACATCTGGATCGTGCGCCCCGGGACCACCGGCACGAACCGGCTGACGCATACCGTGCACAAGAACGAGGGCATGCCGGACTACAACGCCGCCGGTACGCAGATCGCCTTCGCGCGATGCGGCGAGGGCGACTTCCCGAACTGCGAGATCTGGACGATGAACGCCGACGGGAGCGACAAGACCCGGATCACGTTCACCCCCGACGTGCAGGAGACCTGGCCGACCTGGTCGCCCGACGGGACGCAGATCGCGTTCACGTCCGATGCCGACGATCCGTCGCAGGACATCTGGGTGATGGACGCGAACGGCGCGAACCAGACCCAGCTCACGCTCACGAACGGGTTCGACGCGTTCCCGGAGTGGTCGCCCGACGGCACGAAGATCGCGTTCACGAGCGACCGTGCCGCCCTCGACGACATCTGGGTGATCGACGACGACGGCTCCAACCCGACCCGCCTCACGGCCGGACCGCGCGTGGACGAGCGTCCGGACTGGTCGCCGAACGGGGAGCGGATCGCGTTCTCCCGGAACGGGAGCATCTGGAAGATGCGCTCGGACGGCACCCAGGAGGTCAAGCTGACGTTCAACACGCAGGCGGAGTTCGCCCCGTCGTTCTCGCCGAACGGGAGGCGCATCGCGTTCAACCGACGGTCCAAGGACAAGGAGCGGATCAACATCTGGACCATCCGCGCGAACGGGGCCGGAGCCGTCCATCGCACGTTCGCCACGTTCGACTTCGCCCCCGACTGGCAACCGCTCTAGGCGAGCGGCCGCTGCACGGCCCATACCGACCGCGCGGGAGGGCCTCGATCCGACGTGCCACGCCTTGCGCGCGGCGCCGGGTCGCCGGAGGATGCGAAGCATGGTCGGGCCGCCCGAGCTCCGGTACGCCCACAACGACGGGTTCGCGCTCGCCTACCAGGTGCTGGGCGACGGGCCCGACCTGATCTACCTGCCCGGCTGGGTGAGCAACGTCGAGGGCAACTGGCTCGCGCCGGATCACGCGCGGTTCCTCGAGCGACTCTCCACCTTCTCCCGAACGATCGTCGTCGATCGTCGTGGGGTCGGCTGCTCCGATCGACTCCCTCCCGGTCAGGCCATGACCTTGGAAGAGGGGGTGGAGGACCTCCGGATGGTCGCGCGAGACGCGCATTCCTCCCGATCCGCCGTGTTCGGCGTGCAGGATGGCGGCTTCCACGCCCTGCTCGCGGCGGCCACCCATCCCGAGCGCTTCACGAAGCTGATCCTGTTCGGCGCGGCCCACACGTGGCAGCGGACGAGCGAGACGCCGTGGCAATGGTCGGACGAGGACTTCGATGACGTCGAGGCGGCGACCACGGGCCCGGGACTCTCGGAGGTCGCAGAGGCGTACATCCGAACCGCCCTGCCATCGAACGCCGGCGACGCCGTGGCGATCCGACGGATGGCGACCCTCCTCGCGTTGACGCAGGGACCGGGCGCGGCGGTGGCTGAGACCCGGATGCTCCGCGAGGTGAACTTCCGGGAACTCCTGCCGTCGATCCGTGTCCCGACCCTCGTCCTGCATCGCACCGACGATCCCGTCGAACCCGTCCAGAGCGGTCGCTACCTGGCGGAGCACATCGAAGGAGCCACGTTCGAGGAGCTGCCGGGAAACGACACGCTCCCGTGGGTTGGGGAGTCGGATGCGGTCCTCGACGCGATCGAGCGGTTCCTCGTGGGCTCCGGCGGCCCTGCCCGCCAACCCTCACCTCGCGCGCTCGCGACGGTGCTGTTCACGGACGTCGTGGATTCGACCGCGCACGCCACGCAGCTCGGTGACACGGAGTACCGGCGGCTCCTCGAGCAGCACCACCGCTCGATCAGGAGGGAGCTCGCGCGGCACAGCGGCGTGGAGGTCGACACCGCGGGCGACGGCTTCTTCGCGACGTTCGACGGTCCGGCCGGTGCCGTGCGATGCGCGCTCGCGATCCGCGACGCCGTCCGCGACCTGGGCATCGAGGTGCGCGCCGGCGTCCACACCGGCGAGGTCGAGACGATCGGCGGCAAGGTGGGTGGGATCGGCGTGCACATCGGGGCGCGGGTGTCTGCCGCGGCCGGTCCATCCGAGGTGCTCGTGTCGTCGACGGTGAGAGACCTCGTCGCGGGAAGCGGGCTCACCTTCGAGGACGCCGGCGAGCACGAGCTCAAGGGCGTTCCGGACCGCTGGCACCTCTACCGTGTGTCCGGCTAGGAAGGGGTAGGTCGCTCGGACCATGATCCTCCATGGCTGACAGCGGAGGCCCCTCTGGCGACGCCCACATCCGGACGTTCCTGATCGCCGACGTCCGCGGGTACACCGTCTTCACGCAGGAGCACGGCGACGAGGCCGCCGCCGAGCTGGCCGGCAGGTTCGCCGTGGTGGCGCGCGAAGGCGTGGAGGCCCGAGGCGGGACCGTCGTCGAGCTCCGCGGCGACGAAGCGCTCGCCGTCTTCGACTCCGCCCGGCAGGCGATCCGCGCGGCCGTGGAGCTGCAGCGCCGTTTCGTCGATGCCACCGTCGCGGATCCCGCCCTCCCCCTCGCCGTCGGCATCGGCCTGGACGCCGGAGAGGCCGTGCCCGTCGAGGGCGGCTATCGCGGCGGCGCGCTCAACCTCGCGGCGCGCCTGTGCGGGATCGCCGCCCCGGCCGAGATCCTCGCCAGCCCCGCGGTCACCCACCTCGCGAGGAAGGTCGACGGCGTCGCCTACGTGGACCGGGGGACCGTCCAACTCAAGGGTCTCGCCGATCCGGTACACGTGATCCGGCTCCGCGCGGAGGCGAACGACGCGGCGGATGACATGGCCTTCCGGCGCGCGCTGGGGTCTCGGGTGGCCGGGCTCACGCCCGCCGTGCCCGGGACGATCGTCGCGAACCCGTACAAGGGGCTCCGGGCCTTCGAGGAGGGCGACGCGCCCGACTTCTTCGGACGCGAGGAGCTCGTCGAGGAGCTCGTCAAGCGGCTGGGGCAGACGAGGTTCCTCGCGGTGGTCGGCCCGAGCGGCAGCGGGAAGTCCTCGGTCGTGCGCGCCGGGCTGATCCCGGCCATCCGGCGCGGCGCGATCCCCGGGTCCGAGGGCTGGCACATCGCGGACATGTTCCCGGGCGCGCACCCGCTGGATGGGCTCGAGGCGGCACTGCTCCGCGCCGCGCCGGACCCGCCGGCGAGCCTCATCGAGCAGCTCGAGCACGATCAGCACGGACTCCAGCGCGCGGTCCTGCGGCTCCTGCCCTCCGACGGGAGCGAGCTCGTCCTCGTGATCGACCAGTTCGAGGAGGTCTTCACGCTCGTGGAGGACGAGTCGGTCCGGACGCACTTCCTCGAGAACCTCGAAGCGGCTGCGACGGATCCCCGGAGCCGCCTGCGCGTGGTGGTCACCCTCCGCGCCGACTTCTACGACCGCCCGCTGCTCTACCGCGGGTTCGCGGAGCTGTTCAAGTCCCGCGTCGAGGCCGTGATCCGCTATCGGCCGAGGAGCTCGAGCGCGCCGATCTCCGGGCCGGCGAAGCGCGTGGACGTCTCGTTGGAGCCGGGCCTCGTGGCCGCGATGCTCGCCGACGTTGCCGAGGAGCCCGGCGCCCTCCCGCTGATGGAGTACGCGCTCACCGAGCTGTTCGAACGACGCGACGGTCGAACGCTCTTCCTCGAGGCGTACCGGGAGATCGGCGGCGTGTCCGGAGCGCTGGGACGCCGGGCCGAGGAGCTCTACGCGGAGCTCGATGATGACGGGAAGGAGGCCGCCCGTCAGCTGTTCCTCCGCCTCGTCGCGCTCGGGTGAGGGGCCAGAGGACACACGGCGCCGGGTGCCGCGAGCGGAGATCGCGTCGCTCGACGTCGACCAGCAGGCGATGGCCACGGCCCTCGACACGTTCGGCTCCTCCCGCCAGCTCTCGTTCGACCGGGACGCCCGGACCGGCGAGCCGACGATCGAGCTGGCACACGAGGCGATGCTGACGGCGTGGCCTCGCCTCCATCGGTGGATCGACGTCGCGCGGGACGACCTCAGGACGGAGCGCAGGGTCGCGGCCTCGACGCGGGAGTGGCTCGAGGCCGGCCGCGACCCGTCGTTCCTCCTCGGCGGCTCCCGGCTGGAGCAGGCCGAATCGTGGCGGGAGGGTTCGAAGATCGCCCTCACGCCGGAGGAGCGCGAGTACCTCGACACCTCGCGCGTGGAGGAAGACGCGAGGCATGCCCACGAACAGGAGCTCGAACGCCGCTCGCTCCGCCGTCTCCGCGCGCTCGTCGCCGTCCTGGCCGCCGCCGCGGTCGTCGCGATCGGCTTGACCGTCTTCGCCTTGACCCAGAGCCGGCGGGCGGAGGCCGAGAGCCGGACGGCGGTCGCCCGCGAGCTGGCCGCCGCGTCCGTCTCGAGCCTGGAGAGCGATCCCGAACGGAGCGTCCTGCTCGCCCTCGAGGCGATCGACCACACCAGGTCCGTCGACGGGACGGTCCTGCCCGAGGCCCGCGAAGCCCTGCACCGGGCCGTGACGGCCTCACGGATCGTGCGGTTCGAGCCCGGGATCGGAGGCTCCGTCGACTGGAGTCCGAAGGGGGTGTTCGTGACCGAGGGCCCCGAGGACACAGGGGAGATCGATATCCGCGACGTCGAGACCGGAGAGCCGGTGCTCCCGCCGTTCCACGGGCACGACGTCGACCTGAACGAGCCGCAGTTCTCGCCCGACGGATCGATGCTCGCCACCATCGGCGACGACGGGTTCCTGAAGGTCTGGGACCCCGCGACCGGCGCGCCGATCGCGAGCTTCGAGGGTGAAGGCATCGTGTTGGGAGTCTCGTTCAGCGGCGATGGATCGCTCGTCGCGGCGGCGTGGCCCGAGGTAGGTGTCGTCAGGGTGCTCGATCCGCTCACGAGCCGAGAGATCCGCACGATCGAGGTGGGTGACGTGTTCCCGGGGGAGACGGCCCTCTCCCCGGATGGTCGCTCGATCGCCATCGGGTACGGCGCGATCCCCACCGTGACCGTCTACGACGTGGCATCGGGCGAGCCGCGTTCCGAGCTCCTGGGACATCGCTTCGGGATCACCTCGATCGCGTGGTCGCCGGACGGCCGACGGATCGCGACCGGGGGCAACGATTCCTCGGTCCGGATCTGGGACGGCCGGACCGGCCGCTCGCAGCTCGAGATCCTCGGCAACGCCGGACCCGTGCTCTCCGTCGATTGGAGCCCGGACGGAGAGCGGCTCCTCACGGGGAGCTCGGACGGGACCGCGAGGGTCTGGGACGTCGGCGAGGAACGGGGCCAGGAGCGCATCTCGCTCTCGAGCCAGGGCACGAGGTCGGGCGTCTGGGCGGTCTTCTCGCCCGACGGAGACCACGTGCTGACGGGTGACTTCGACATCACCGCGGCGACGATCTGGGACGTGAGCCTCGCGGGCGACGCGGAGTGGACGAACCTGGAGACCGATCCCCTCGTGCCGGTCGACGTGGCGTTCCTCCGTGGCGACGAGGTGGTCGCCTCGAGCGACGAGGAGTCGGTGACCGTCTGGGACATCGGTGAGCAGGGCAGCGCGGAGGCGACGCAGACCCTCGGTCCTGGAAGTGAGCCGCCCGAGCCCGTCGTGCGGATCGCTGCGAACCGCGACGGCACCCGGGTCGCGACCGCCCGGGGATTCGCGAGCATCGTGGACGTGTGGGATCCCCGGCACGGCGCGAGGACGTTCACGGTCGAGACCTTCGATGGCGGGGAGAACTCGGACCTCGTCTGGAGTGCCGACGGGCGGTGGCTCGTGATCACGGACTACGAGGGCGGCGCCGTGATCCACGACGCGGCGGGTCAGCGCGTCGGAGCGTTCCACGCTCCGGACGGATACGGGATCGAGGCCGCAGCCTTCAGCCCGGACGGCCGCTCGGTCGCGACCTCCGACTTCTCGTACGAGAGCCCGGAACAGGCGACGGTCACGATCTGGGACTGGGGGGCCGAGCGGGCGGTGCACCGGATCCCAACCCGGGAGGAGCGAGCCAGCTCGTGTTCAGTCCATCGATGGACGAGCTCGCCCTCGCGGGGTTCGATGGCTTCGTCGACGTCCTCGACGCCGACAGCGGCGAGCGCCTCCGTCGCTTCCCCGCGAACGAGGGTCCCGTGAACGACATCGCGTACAGCCCCGACGGCTCGACGATCGCGACGGCCGGCGACGATGGCACGACTCGGCTCTTCGATGCCGGGAAGGGGACCCAGCTCCTGGTCCTGCGGGGTCACCGACTCCACGTCTCCGGGGTGGCCTTCAGTCCGGACGGAACCAGGCTGGCCTCCGCGAGCGCCGATGCGACCGTGCGTATCTGGGCGCTGGACATCGACGAGCTGATCCGCATCGCCAGGGAGAACGTCACCAGAGCGCTCTCCGACGACGAGTGCCGCCAGTACCTGCATCTCTCGAGCGGGTGCGGATGACGGCTCAGACCGGCTGCAGCCGCAGGAACCCGCCGAGGTGGTCGGGAAGGACGGTCAGCGGGACCCCCGCTCCCGATGCCGCCTGCCGCATCGACTCCATGGCATCGTCGCTCGGTCGCCCGTAGATCTCCCACCCCCGTGGCTCGATGTACTGGTAGGCAGCCTTGGCCCGCTCGTCCACGCCCTCGAAGTGGAGGTCCATCGACTCCGCGTCGGGGAACGCGTGGAGGAACGACACCTCCGTCCCCTCATGGTCGAGGTAGGCGAGGTACAGCACCGTCCGCGGCTTGTCCTCGCGGAGCGCCTCGATGACGTCCTCGGAGAGTCGCCGCAGATCCTCGAGCGTCCCCTCCTTGATCCCGAAGTGACTGATGAACACCACCGGCTCGGACATCCCGACCACCTCCCACGCGATCGTAGGGGAGCGTGGTACGCGGCGCTTGCCGCCGGCGGCCTCGGCCGCGAGGATGCGCACGTGGATCACCCGGAGACCCGCTACGCGAAGACCGTCGACGGGGTCCACGTCGCCTATCAGGTCGTCGGCGACGGACCCGTCGACATGGTGTTCGTGATGGGGTGGGTCACCAACATCGAGGCGATGTGGGACGAGCCCGGCTTCGCCCGGCTGCTCGATCGCCTCGCGACGTTCTCCCGCTTGATCCTGTTCGACAAGCGCGGTGTCGGCCTCTCCGACCGCGTGCCCGAGGAGCGGCTCCCCGACCTCGAGACCCGTATGGACGACGTGCGCGCGGTGATGGATGCCGTCGGGTCGGAGCGGGCAGTCGTCTTCGGCGTCTCCGAGGGCGGTCCCATGTCGATGCTATTCGCCGCGACCTACCCGGAGCGGACGATCGCCCTCGCCCTGTTCGGCACGCTGGCCGACTTCACGGTCCGGGACCCCGACTACAAGGAAGATCCGGATGCGTATCTCGCCCGCATGGAGGAGTCGTGGGGCAGCCTCGAGTTCGCGCGGGGCGAGATCGCGGACTGGGGCGCGCCCGGTCACGAGTCCGACGAGCGGCTGGTGGCGTGGCTCGCGTCGTACATGCGGAAGTCGGCCAGTCCGGGTGCGGCGGTCGCCCTCGAGCTCATGAACCGCCAGATCAACGCCGCCCATGCCCTCCCGTCGATCCACGTGCCCACGCTGGTGATCGCCAAGGACGGAGACCTCGACTTCCCGATCGACCAGGTGCGGGACATGGCGAGCCAGATCGCCGGCGCCAAGCTCGTGGAGCTCCCAGGGAACGAGCACTGGGTCTGGGTCGGCGACCCGGACGCGGTCGTGGACGAGGTGCAGCGCTTCGTGGTCGCGCTCGGCGAGGTGGAGGCGGAGCTCGACCGGGTGCTGGCCACCGTGTTGTTCACCGACGTCGTCGGATCCACCGAGAAGGCGTCCGAGCTCGGCGACCGGCGATGGAAGGAGCTTGTCGAAGAGCACCACCGACGCGTGCGTGGCCAGCTCGCGCGGTACCGGGGCGTGGAGGTCGATACGGCAGGTGACGGGTTCTTCGCGTCGTTCGACGGCCCGGCGCGTGCGGTGCGGTGCGCCTACGTCGATCGTCGAGGCCGTCTCGTCCCTCGGCATCGACGTCCGGGCTGGGCGTGCACACCGGCGAGGTCGAGACGATCGACGGCAAGGTCGGCGGCATGGCGGTGGTGATCGGCGCTCGCGTCGGCGCGGCGGCCGGACCGTCCGAGGTGCTGGTCTCGCAGACGGTGAAAGACCTCGTCGCGGGCAGCGGGCTCGCGTTCGAGGACGCGGGTGAGCGCGAGCTGAAGGGCGTGCCCGACACGCTGGCGCCTCTACCGCGTGACGGGTTAGATCACGCAACGCCCTCGCAACCGCGCGCACGAGGAGAAGGGGCGGGGTCCCGTCGCTCGCGACGGGCACCCGCCCCTCTGGTGCGATCTGCAGGTCCTACACGGTGCAGCCGTGCGCGGCCAAGATCGCCGGGTTCGAGAACGCGTTGGCGCCACCGGCGTAGTTCCAGTGAGCCGACGTGCCGGACGGCTTCGGCGACGACACCAGGGCTCCGAACGATGCGCCGCATGCTTCCTTGATGTCGGCGCCCGGAGCCGCCTGCGCGGTCCCGGTGAGTCCGAGCATCAGCATCGCCGACGCGGTCATGAGGATCATCCGCTTCTTCATCACATCCACCTCTCCGGGTGCTTCGTAGGTCAGTTCTGGACTCACGCGGCCAACCGAACGCGGTCGCGATCGTGGTCCCGGTCACGTGCCACCAGCTCGCCGAAGCGAACGATGAGGTACACCGCCGAAAGGCCGACGAGGCCGTAGATCACGCGGGTGAACCCGTTCGTCTCGCCGAACTCGAGGCCGGCGATCTTCGCGACGAGGTCGAACTCCGCGAGAGCGACGAGGCCCCAGTTCAGGGCGCCCACGATCGCGAGTGCCAGGGTCAAGGCATCGAACTTCTTCATCTATCTCCCTCCCTCAGTGTCGAGTCTTGGTTAGAGGTTCTGTCGAGAGTCAGGATAGGCCTCTCACGCCTCGAACTGTCAAGGGTTTGTAGAGAATCCTGTGCAGATGTTGTACGGTTCGGTCGATGAGCGAACGGGATGGGTACCTGCGGATCGGCGAGCTCGCCCGCCGAACGGGAACCTCGCCCGAGCTCCTGCGCGCGTGGGAGCAGCGCTATGCGCTCCTTCGTCCCGCGCGCTCCGAAGGCGGATTCCGTCTGTACTCCGACCAGGACGAGGCTCGCGTCCTGCGTACGAAGGCGCTGATCGCGGAGGGCCTGTCCGCTTCCGAGGCCGCCCGTCGTGCGCTCGGCCCCGAGGGCCCTGCGGAGGCGGGAAGAGGACGGTCCGGCCACGGAAGGGCTCGCCACCGAGTTGGCAGATGCACTGGATCGCTTCGACGAAGACGGAGCGAACCGCGGCCTCGATCGCCTGCTGGCCGCCCTCTCCCTCGAGACGGTGATGCAACAGGTGCTCCTGCCGTACCTGCACATGCTCGGCAACCGATGGGCGTCAGGGGAGATCTCGGTCGCACAAGAGCACTTCGCGTCCTCGCTGATCCGGGGACGACTCCTCGGCCTGGCCCGGGGCTGGGGGGCGGGGCGCGCGCCCTCGCTCCTCCTCGCCTGCCCGCCGGGGGAGGAGCACGACCTCGGGCTCATCATGTTCGGCATCGCCGCCTGGCGTCGGGGCTGGCGGATCGTCTACCTGGGACAGGACACGCCGGTCGAGACGATCGCGCAGGCCGCGGCCGCGGTGGAGCCGGCGCTCGTCGTCCTGGCCGTGGCCGAAGGAACGCCGATCGCGAGCGATACGCACGCACTCCGGATGCTCGCCGGCCGGGTCCCGGTCGCCGTCGGCGGCGGCATACGGCCCGAGGAGTTGTCCGGGCTCGGTATCCGGATGCTCGAGGGCGACCCCGTCGAGGCCGCCCGCTCGATCGCGCCCTGATCCTCCCGCGTCCCCTGAGAGCGTCCACCGGGTGGCACATCCGCGTTCCTTGCCATCCCGCACGGGTCGTGCCATCATCTCGAGAGATGGCACAACCCACGCCGCATCCTGTTCGCATGGGGCCCCAGGGGAGGCTCGTGGTGCCTGTCGACCTGCGCCGACAGCTCGGTCTCGACGAGGGGTCCGAGTTGGCGATCCGAACGGACGGCCGGAGGCTGATCCTCGAGCCCCGGACCGAGGTCCTCCGCCGGCTCCGGCAGCGTTTCGCCAACGTCCGCGACGTGAGCTTGGCCGACGAGCTGGCAGCCGACCGCCGCGCCGAGGCGCTCCGCGAGTCCGGGGAGTGAGTGCCACGACCGTGGTCCTGGACGCCTCCGCGGTCCTGGCCCTGCTGCAGGAGGAGGACGGCGCCGACGAGGTCGAAGGCCTCCTCGACGGCGCATCGATGACCTGCGTCAACCTGTCCGAGGTCATCCAGAAAGCAGAACAGCACGGCGTGCAGACGGAAGGACTCGAGTACGACCTCGAGGCGCTCGGCATCGAGTTCCGGGACTTCGGGATGTCGATGGCGCGACCGACGGCAGAGCTCTGGTCGTCCGGCTCCGGTCTCTCGTTCGGCGATCGCGCCTGCCTCGCGCTCGCGCAGACCATCGATGCGACCGCGGTCACGACGGACGGACGATGGGTCGAGGCGAACCTTCCGATCGACATCCGGGTCATCCGGTAGCGGCTCAGCCGGCCGGATCGCTTGCGGTCGACCACCCCGGGAAGCAAGGATGCGCACGTGGACCGGCCCCTGACGCGCTACGCGACCACCGACGACGACGTTCACATCGCCTATCAGGTCGTCGGCGAGGGTCCGATCGATCTCGTCTTCGTGCACGCGTTCGTTTCGCACATCGAGCTGTTCTGGGAGCTGCCCTCGTTCGAGCGATTCGTCCGGGAGTTGAGCTCGTGGGCGCGGGTGATCCTGTTCGACAAGCGAGGGGTCGGCCTCTCCGACCGCCTCTCGGTCGTTCCGACCCTCGAAGCCCGTATCGATGACCTCCGTGCGGTGGTCGACGCGGTGGGATCCGAGCGGGCGATCGTGGTGGGCGACAGCGACGGCGGGGCCCTCGCCGCCTTGTTCGCGGCCACGCATCCGGAGCGAACCCTCGGCCTCGTGCTGTGGAGTGGTGGCGTCCGGATCGCCGAGGCGTCCGACTACCCGTGGGGGATGAAGGAGGAGCGGTTCGAGGAGCGGCTCGCGATCAGGATGGGGCTGTGGGGCGACCAGTCCAGGGGTGAGGAGACGGTGAGGATGACCTTCGGGGAGGTCGGCGAGCGGCTCGCGGGGGATCCGGTGTTCGTGGAGTGGCTGCCTCGGCTCCAGCGCAACGCCGTCGCGCCCGGAGACCTCGTCCGGTTCAGCCGCGTGTGGTTCTCGACCGACGCTCGGAGCGCGCTCCCCGCGATCCAGGTGCCGGCGGCCGTGTTCATGCGTGAAGGCTGGGCGAACACCCTCGTCGAGGAGTCCAGGTGGACGGCGGGTCAGATCCCCGGCGCGCAGCTCGTGGTGCTGTCCGGCGACGAGGACGACGCGTATCTCGGTGACGTCGTCGATGTGGCCCGGGCCATCCGGCGCTTCGCGGAGGCGATCGAGCAGGAGCATGCCGACTTCGACCGCGTGCTCGCGACGGTGCTGTTCACCGACATCGTCGGCTCGTCCGAGCGAGCGACCGAGCTCGGCGACCGTGCATGGAAGGGACTCGTCGAGCACCACCACGCGAAGGTGCGAGCGTTGCTCGCTCGGTACCGCGGCCTGGAGGTCGACACGGCCGGCGACGGGTTCTTCGCGACCTTCGATGGGCCCGGCCGCGCGGTGCGATGCGCGCAAGCGATCGTTCGGTCCGTGAGCTCCCTCGGGATCGAAGTCCGCGCCGGCCTGCACACCGGAGAGGTCGAGACGATCGACACGAAGGCAGGTGGGCTCGCGGTGGTGATAGGCGCTCGGGTGGGGAGCGTGGCGGGACCGTCGGAGGTCCTCGCGTCACAGACCGTGCGGGACCTCACGGCCGGATCGGGTCTGGTGTTCGAGGACGCCGGCGAGCACGAGCTGAAAGGCGTCCCGGACCGCTGGCGCCTCTACCGGGTGCCGGCGTAGAGACACCTGCCGACCGCGCTTGCCATAGGCGCGCTCCTGTCGCACCATGTCGCCACGAGAGGAAGGAGGTGGTCCTACTTGCATAGACAGCAGGAGACCCTCGAGGTGACTGGCTGCTGAGCCGTCCCTCCCGGGCCGGGGCCGACCGCCCCTCCCGTCTGCCGGAAGCTCGGCGGAATCCAACCAGCTCACCGACCTCGCGGGTTCGGACCTGGTCTACCCGACGAAGCCTCGTTCCGAGGTAGGAACGCTCGTGAGGAGAACGTCGCGACGGGCCGGGCTCCTTCGGAGCCCGGCCCGTTCCGCACGCTCGGCGACGTCATCCCATCAGGTCGGCGACCTCGAGGCTGATGAGCTCGCCCGGTGCGTCGCGGAACCTCCAGAGATGCCGCTTCCGCCCCGTCGGCGAAAGGACCAACCCGATCGATCCGAGGGGCTGGCCGTCCGTGTCCACGCCGTGCGTGTGGTGGATGTTGAGCAGGTGGTCGTCCCGACGCGTTCCACCCGTGGAGCCGATCGGCTGCATCGCCTCGCGGATCGCCTCCATCGAGACGGTGTGGGGGAAGTTGTACTTGCCGCCGCCACCCACCGAGGAGATCAGGCACATCTTCGGGTCGACGGCCTCCACCAGCTCGAGGTTCACACCACGCTTCGAGGCGTGGTGGGGGATCTTGAACACGTCGGCCTTGAGCGGGTCGGAGCCGAGCGCCTCCCTGAGCAACTTGGCGACGGGTGAGCTCTCCGGGACGAGCTGGGGGAAGTCCTGCAGCACCTGGCCCCATGACAGGGTCTGCGCGTCCGCGCCGAGCAAGAGCTTGTTCGTGCTCGGACGTCGCACGTAGTGACGATCTCGATCCCGCTCGAGGTACCGGGAGGCGGGAGCCTCGACCATGAGCGAGAGGGACGCGTTGTTGATCTCCACGCCGTAGGAGTCGAAACGGTTGCGGAGTCCGATCGCCGGCGCGAGCACCGTCACCTTGCCGCTCCCGAGGAACCGGCTCGTGCCGCTCGTGGGCTGCAGCTGGCGGATTCCGCGATCCTCGAGCGCCCGCATCGTCTCGAAGAACGCTCGGGTCGGATGGTAGTAGCCGGGTTCCCAGTACTCGTCGATCAGATCCCCGAAGCGGTCGATGAACTCGGGCATCCCTCCGATGTGATCGTCGTGAGGATGGGTGCCGATGACGATCGCGAACCGGGATCCGAGCGGGAAGAGCGCGGTGGACGCGAGCTCCTCGAGCAGCTTCGAGAGCTTTCCCGTCGTCGCGACGTCCACGACGAGCGCCTGACGGATGCCACGGAACTCGGGCAGCACGATCAGCTGGGTGTCACCGTCGCCGACGTTCAGCAGGAAGTACACGGCATCCTCGGCGTCGACGTCGCCGAGGAAGTCGCCGCGGTGCAACGAGGAGGTGGGGACCGGCGTGGTGGGCAGGCTCATCGGCGTTCGAAGGACGACGGAGGGAGCGGCCCGGTCAGGGCGGCGTAGTACGAGAGCTTCGCGGCCTCCCTGGCATCGGCGGTGACGTCGTAGATGGGCGGCTCCAGCCACGCCCACGTCCTGGGGTCCAGCATCTTCCGGCGGGCACGGTCCTGCGCGGTCTCGAGTTCCTGGAGGAAGCCGGCCAGCCCGCGCGCCCGGATGGTGAAGCCGAAGGCATCGCCCGCGCGGAGGATGCGGCCCACCGCCTTCCTCGGCATCCGATGACGACGGAGGAACGTCTGCATCCTGCGCGCGTCGACCTCGATGTGGTCGGTCGGCTCCTCCGAGAACCGCAGCCGGCCCAGCGCATCCACGCGCGGCCACGCCGAGATACCGAGCTCGGCCGTATCGCCGAACAGCTCGTCGACCACCACGTACCGCAGCCGGGCTGTGGGGACCCCGCGGATCACGTCGGGGCTCCAGCGGCGGCCACCGAGCGGCCGGGGTGTCGGCGGCTCGGGGAGCCAGCTGGGGGGAGGCGAGTCCGCGGTGGCGCGCCGGCGAGCGCCGTCCGCCCGAGGAGCCCGCGGCGTCATCGACCGGCGTGCTTCGGCGCGTACCGGTGGGTCGGCTCGGCGGCGGCCGCCGGTCCCGTCCCGGGATAGTGCAGCCCGATCTCCTCGGCGACCTGCGTCCACACGCGCTCGCCGATCTCCGGGAACTGGGATACCGACGGTGTTCATGTCCTTGCGGACCTCGTCGAGGAACTTCTTCGGGTCGCTCCTGCCCTTCCTCGGCGTGTTCGCCTGCTGTTCGATCTTTCGCCGGATGCTCGCGTACCAATCGGCGGCGACGGCGTGCTCGTCGGCGCGCTTCGCGAAGCTCAGGAAGGTTTGGATCCCTGCCAGGACCGCCGCGATCAGGCTGATGCCTCCGACGGTGATCCGGAGCCACTGCGCCAGCCGTTCCTCATTCAACGTCGCGAACAGGCTCGTTCCGACGGCCGTCGTGAAGATCACCACAGGCAACCCGAGCCACACGTTGTACTGGCGCAGCCTCGACGCCACCCGGTAGTGGGCGATCTGCGCGGCCCACGCGCGGTTCTGCCAATCGCTGAGGAGTCCCTCGAGATGGCTGTCCCATCCGAAGGATGGTGGCGCCGGGTCGGTTGCGCCGGCCTCCGGGGTTGCCTCGTCTCGACTCCGTAGCGGCTCTTTGACCGACATCTCGATGCCCCCTCGTCCCGCGCTCCGCGGTTTTCCCGGCTCAGGCATAGCGACCCCGTTCCCCCAGGGGAATTCGGAGTCCTCTGTAGCCCGGAGGGCTGATGCGTCGATCGGCGGTGGTCGCTACGGTGCGGGCGGAGGACGCGCGCATGATCGGCAAGGCGAAGCGTGACGCCGGGCTCCCGGGGGAGCGCTTCACGTTCGAGGCCACCCCGGCCGACCGCGCGCCGCACGACGTCACTTGGTCGGGTGGCGGCGATCCGGCGACGGGAACGGGTCGGAGGTTCTCGACGGTCTTCTCGTCGGGAGGTACGTACGCGGTGACGGCGGAGTCCGGGACGGACCGCGTCCGTTTCGAGGTGACCGTGTCCCCGGTCGACGAGTGGCTGACGCGCGCTCGAGACTTCTACGGCCCCTCGATCGACTTCTCTCGCGTGCGGGTCGGCGCCAGCCGAGTGGTCCTCGGCCCCTCGGGCACGGCATGGACCTGCAACAACGTGATCCGCTTCAAGCGCGCACGGCGGCGAGAGGAGCTCCCGAGCGAGTCCACGCTGATCCACGAGCTCGGCCACGTGTGGGAGCACCAGACGGGACAGGCCCAGCTGCTCCGGGGGGTGATCGAGCAGATCGGCAGGCGCTTCGGCCGCGACCCGTACGACTACGGCGGTCCCGATGGCCTCCGAGCCGCGTCCTCGCTGACCTCGTTCACGAAGGAGGGCCAGGCCCAGATCCTGACCGAGCTGTGGAGGTCGCAGCACGGCTCCTCCACGGATCGGAAAAGGGTGCCGTTCTCCACCCCTGGATATGTCGACGATCTCGGACGGCTCGTGGCCGCAGCGGGGATCGGGACCGAACGGGTCGTCCGCCGCGGTCCGTACGGGGTCCTCGATGCCGCGATCGCGAAGGTCGTGAACGGGGTGTTGGGGCGCGTCGGCTGACCCGCCCTGCGACGGCACAGTGGGGCGGACTGTGGCCGCCGCGATGATGCCCGCGTCGTAGCTTCCTCGGGCGACTGGCAGCATCGGCGCCGGGGAGGTACCACCGGTCGATGACGCGCGCCGGGCAGTCCCCGCTCGACTCACCCGCGATCGGGACCGCCACCAACGACCTGATCCAGCCGTGTGCCGAACGGGAGCCGAGACCGGCCCGCCCGTCCGATCCCGACGTGCTGCCGGCGTTCTCGATGGCGTTCTCCGGCGGCGGCTTCCGAGCGACGCTCGCGGGCTTGGGGGTCCTCCGCTTCATGGCCGACGCCGGCCTGCTGGGTCGCGTGCGCTACGTCTCGTCCGTCTCGGGGGGGTCGGTGGCGCACGGCCTCCTCGCTCGCGACTACACCCAGCTGCGGACGGGCGGCTTCTCGCGGGAGGCGGTCGACCGTCTCGTGATCGCGCCGTTCGTCGAGGCGATCTCGTCCCGCTCGCTGACGAATGAGCTGCTGCGGAACCTCTGGCGCGCGTTCGGGGGTCTCACCCGCACCGATCTCCTCGCCGAGGCCTTCGATCGCTGGTTCTACGACGGGCTCCTCCTCGAACAGCTTCCCACGGGATGCCGGTTCATCTTCAACGCGTCCAGCGTCACCACCGGCGTGCGGTTCGGGTTCGAGCGTGACGTCGTCGGCGATTGGGTGATGGGACGGGCGGCGACCGCAGGCTCGGGCATCCGCCTGTCGCAGGCGGTGGCGGCCTCGGCCGCCGTGCCCGGCGCGTTCGCGCCGTTGGAGGTCGCCGATCTGGCGTTCCCGTGTGCGAAAGGGGTGACGCCCAAGCTCCTGGACGGCGGCGCCTACGACAACATGGGCCTCGAGCCGATCGACGACCTCGCCGACGTGTGCCTCGTCGCGGTGAACGCCGGCGGCCTGTTCGCCACCGGCACGTACGGGGGACTGCCGGTGATCCGGGACCTCAGGCGAGCGCAGGGATTGCTCTACCGGCAGACGACGGCGCTGCGCATGCGGTCGATGGTCGAACGGTTCCAGGCGTTCGAGCAAGCGCGCGAGAAGGGCGAGGAGCCGCCTCCCTGGGCGCGACTCGGCGTGGTCTTCGGCCTGGCGACGACGCCGGAAGCGACGGGTGAATGGCTCGAAGGACGCCCGGACCACGACGACTGGCGCCTCGAGACGGCGAGGCTCCCGACCGTGTTCTCGAGCTTCACCCCCGAGATGTGCCGGAAGGTGATCTATCGCACCTGGTGGCTCACCGGCGCGGTGCTCTCCCGCTACCACCGAGCGCTGCTGCCGGCCGAGCTCCCCGTATGGACCGAACTCTCCGAGGTTCCCGAGCGATCAACCGACGGTGCTGAACGCGGTGAACGACCAGGAGAAGACGGCGGGCTCGCTCACGTTTCCGACAACGTCGGTCGCGACGACTTCGAGCTTCTCCAGCACGTCCGTACCGTCGGTCGTGTCCTCTGGCCACCGGTAGAGCTCGCCGCACGGTTCGGTCGCGGCCTGCACCGTGCACACGGCGGCGTCGCTGCCGGCGTCGAACTCGATCCAGATCGCTGCCTCGCCGGCGAGGGCGGGGCCGTCAGAGAACGAGACCCGCGCCGGCGTCTCGTCGAGACGCCAGATGTACGAGGTGCTGTTGCTCCCGGAGAAGTACTCCGCCTCGAACGTGTGCGGGCCCGACAGATCGGTGACCGTCTCCGCGCAGTTCCACAGTTGCTCATCCACCCGACACTCGACTCCCCTGTTCCCGTAATCCAACGTGACCGACGCGAACGTCACCGTGGGAGGTGTCAGATCGATCGACCAGCGATGGTCGGTCCATTCGCCGGCGTTGCCGTCCGCGTTGATGCCACGGACCTCGAAGAGGTGGGTGTCCTCGAGGAGACCGCTGAGCCTGAGCGGGCTCTCGCACGGCGTCACGTCCACTCCATCGAGGCGGCACTTGGCGACCGCGTCGGCCGGGGACACGCTGAACACGAAGGTGGCGGTGTCCTGGTTCGTCAAGGAGTCCGGACCGTCCTCGATGTCGACCGTGGGCACCGGCAGCGTCGGGTCAGACGGGCTGGGGGACTCGCTCGGTGTCGGCGATGCGGCAGACGGGGTCGGGGAGACATCGTCGTCGCGCCGGATCCTGTCTTCGGCGACCACCGCGGTCGCCGTCAGCACGACGGACAGAGCGACCGCCGCCGCCACCAGGAGGAAGGCGCGGATCCGGATGGCCCGGAGCGCGAGGGTGATCGGACGGCCCGGCGCGATGGGGCGCTCGGGGATGTCGGCGTCGGCGGCCCGCAACAGCTCGGCGAGTCGCACCCTGGTCTCGTCGGGGGTCGGGCTCATGCGGCCACCGTCTCCAGCACCGGCCCGAGCTCCTCGAGACCCCTCGCGAGCTCCGCCTCGACGCGATCCGGAGCGAGCCGGGTGAGCGCCGCGACCTCCTCGGCCGAGAACCGCTCCCGCTCGGAAAGCACGACGACCGCGCGCCGCGTCGGTTCGAGGGTGGCGAGCACGCGGGCGGCACGGCGCAGCCGCTCGTCGGGCTCCGCCGCGTCCTCGAGACCGTCTGTCAGACGCCCGACGAAGCCGTCGCCGATGCTCTGCTGGACCACCGACGACAGCACGTAGCGGACGCGGTCGGTGGAGGAGAGGCGCTTCCACCGCTGCAGGATGTGCGCGAAGGCCTCCTCGACGATCGCCGTCGCCCGGTCGGACCGCCCGGTCATGAGCGCCGCGATGCGGTAGGCGCGCTGCTGCTCCGCCTCCACCAGGAGCTCATAGCCGCTGGCGACCCGGCCGCCGCCGCTCCGGTCGGCGGTCGTCGCGTCGCGCACCGACTCCTTCCGCCGGTACGTCTCGAGGAGCGGTCCGCCGAAGACGCCCGCCGAGACGGAAACCGCGATCACGCCGAACGCGATCGGCGAGCCGGTGCTGGCAGCGAAGAGGCCGAGCGCGGCGGGTGTGTCGCCGCCGGGTTCAGCTCTCCTGGCCGTCCTCGTTCACCTCCGGGGGGTTGGCCTGGCTCGGCTTCCCATCCTGCTGCTCTCGGAGGATCGCGGTCAGGCGCTCATCCGACTTGTCGCTCACGAGGAGGAGCTCGCGCAGGCTCCGCAGGATGTCGTCGGTCGCGTCCTCCAGGCGACGGTCGCGACGAGTGCCCTCGCGCGCATCGTCGGGTTGGAGCGACAGCGCCATCCGGATCCAGTAACTGTTCATCGCCAGGCTGATCCACACGCTGGCGACGTTCGCCCGTTCGATCGCCTCGGCAGGGCGGACGATGAAGATCGTCACGAAGACCGCGCCCGACAGCCCGCCGAAGATCACCGTGGGCCACGCCTCCGAGAGGCTCGTCGCGGTGAACCCCTTGTAGACCGCAGCGATGAAGGAGATGACGCCGGCGGCGAACGTCACCTGGTACATCCACTGCACCTTCGCGAGCACGCGCTGTTGATCGTCCCGCACGCGCTGCAGCGTCTGGGTGCCCGTCTCCAGCGCGTTCTGCGTGAAGCTCAGGAGCAGCGCCGCGAAGCTGACGTCCTTCGTGCCCTCGTCGTCCTCGACCTGGAACAGCTTCGGGTCGAACAGGATGTCGCTGAGCTCGTGACCTTCAGGCATGGCCTGAAGTCGGACCTTCTGTGCCGGGCCTGCCACAACGCGCTCCGTCGTCGAAGGACGCAACCGTAGGAAACCCCCACCGAAAACACCATCGCCTGACCGAGCTACAGCGTTGTCGCGCACCGCGTATGGGGGCCGCGGATCAGGACGGGGAGTTCCCCGAGGCGCGGCGGGTCCAGCCGTGCCTACACTCGCCACGTCCTCTCTAACGAGGTGCGGATGCCTGAAGACCTCAACTCGAAGATCGCCGAGACCCTGGTCCACGACGCCCACGGTGCAACGGAGACCCGGTGGGGACAGACCGTCGAGATCATCGAAGCGATCCTCCTCTCGATCGTCGCCGTCGCGACCGCATGGAGCGGCTACCACGCAGCGAGGTGGGACGGGCGGCAGGCGGAGCTCTACGGCACGTCCTCGACGATCCGCAGCGAGGCGGATCAAGCGCTCACGCTCGGCGGTCAGCAGCGGTTGCTCGACGTCATGACGTTCAACACGTGGATCGAGGCGCGGAACGAGGGACTCGACGACCTCGCCGCGCTCTACGAGCGCCGGTTCAGTCCGGAGTTCCAGGTCGCCTTCGACGCCTGGATCGCGCTCGATCCACTCTCGAACCCCGACGCGCCACCCGGTCCGAGCTTCATGCCCGAGTACGAGAATCACCTCCTCGACGAGGGTGCCCGGCTGGATGACGTCTCGGACCGGACATTCGACCAGGGGACCGAGGCTCGCCATCAGGCCGACGAGTACATCCGCACGACCGTGGTCCTCGCGACGGTGTTGTTCCTGTTGGCGCTCTCCCAGCGGTTCGGGGTCTGGCGGGTGCGTATCGGCGTCCTCGTGGTGGCGATCGGGCTGACGACCTATGGCCTCGTCACGCTCCTGGGCCTCCCTCGCCTCTGACACGTTGCCGGCCGCACACGTTGCTGGTTGGAGCGGTTCGGTCGCACAGTAGATAGATGCGGTACCGGAGAGGTCCCACGCTCGACCCGCTGGAACGTCTGGATCGGGTCCAGCGCCTCAGCGACGCCACACTGGCCCACCTCTCGGTCGACGACCTCCTGGATGAGCTGCTCAACCGGGTCCGCGAGATCCTCGACACCGACACCGCGGCCGTCCTCCTGCTGGACGAGGCCCGCAACGAGCTCGTGGCCCGGGCCGCCAAGGGCATCGAGGAGGAGGTGGAAGCCGGCGTCCGCATCCCCGTGGGGAAGGGGTTCGCCGGACGGATCGCGGCCGAGCGGAAGCCGGTCGCCCTCCGCCGGGTCGACCACAGCACCGTCCTGAACCCGATCCTGTTCCAGAAGGGCATCCGCTCCCTCCTCGGCGTGCCGCTCCTCGCGCAAGGCGAGGTGGTCGGCGTGATGCACGTGGGGACGAAGACACCCCGGCGCTTCACGCGCGACGAGACCGAGCTCCTCCAGCTCGTCGCCGACCGGGTCGCGCTCGCGCTCCGCGTTCGCCTCTCGGACCGGTCCCGCGTCGTGATCGAGGCGTTCCAGCGGACGTTCCTCCCGGAGGTCCTGCCGTTCCTGCCCGGCCTGCGCGTGGCGACGCGCTACCTGCCGGCTGCCACCGCCGTCGGTGTGGGCGGCGACTGGTTCGACACGTTCATCCGGCCCGAGGGCGACGTCGTCCTCGTGATCGGCGACGTGGCGGGCCACGGTCTGCCGGCGGCATCGCTGATGGGCAAGATGCGCAACGCCGTCCGCGCGCACGCGCTGATGGGCGGCACGGCCCTCGACATCCTCATGCGGGCCGATGAGTTCCACCGTCACTTCGGCGAGGGCGAGCTGGTGACGCTCCTGATCGGGCTGGTCAGTCGGGACCTGCGCGCGTTCCGCTACGTCTCGGCCGGGCACCCGCCACCGCTGGTGGTCGGTCCGGACGGAGTCGTGTTCGCATCCGACCATCGGGCGAACCCACCGCTCGGCCTGCCACAACCGCCATCGTTCGTCGAGGAGGAGGTGGCGATACCGCCGGGAACGTCGCTCCTCCTCTACACGGACGGCCTGATCGAGCGACGGGACGAATCGCTGGACGTGGGCCTCGAGCGGCTCCGCTCGACCGCGAAACGGGCGCTGAGCGGAACGCCGACCAACGAGGCGATCACCGAGCTCCTGGAAGGGACGATCGAGGGTCCGCGACCGACGGATGACGTCGCGCTGATGGTCCTCCACCGCGACGCCACCGCGGCGACCGAGCTCGAGTTCGCGGTCGATGCCCGGGCCCGCTCGCTCATGACGATCCGCCGGTCGGTCTCGCGCTGGCTCGAGGATCTCGACGTGCCGGACGGCGTCGCGAAGGAGATCGTGATGGCGGTGCACGAGGCGGCCGCGAACGTCGTCGAGCACGCGTACGGCCCCACCGGGGGTACCATCACGATCACGGCGACGTACGGGGGGATCAGGTCGAGGTGTTGATCCGCGACTCGGGCACGTGGCGAGGCTCCTCGAGGGGCGACCGCGGGAACGGCCTCCGGCTGATGCGTGGGCTGATGGACTCCGTCCTCGTCGACACCTCGGCGACCGGCACGGCCGTGATGCTCCAGCGGGGGACGGTGGCCTAGCCGTGCCGATGGCCGACGTCCGTTTCGAGCGCGAGGACGGGATCGTCGTCGCGGTCCTCACGGGCGAGGTCGACATGTCGAACGCGGCCTCGATCCGTCAGCAGATCGGGGAGCCCGTCACGCCGGACGACGACGCTGTGGTCGTCGACCTGTCCGAGCTGTCGTTCATGGACAGCGCCGGGCTCCACGCGGTGGTGGAGCTGGGTACCGTGCTCGAGGAGCGGAGACAGCAGCTCCTGCTGTGCGTCCCGCCCGGAAGCCCGATGGAGCGCGCGATCCAGATCGATCGGCTTGCCGCATGCCGTCTCCGTCCACTCGACCCGGGACGAGGCGATGGAGGCCGCCCGCGCGTCCGCGATGGAGTCCCGGCCGATGGGTCCTACGGAGAACGCCTGACGATTTGCGGGCCTCCCGCATCTGCCGTAGCGTGGAAGCACAACCGTGGAGGAGGGTCAGATGCCTCGTCGCCTGATGGTCGCATCCCTCGTGTGTCTGAGCGCGGTGTTCATCCTGCTCGCCGCCACGCCGGCCGGCGCCCGCGGGAAACCGATCACGGAGACCATCACGTTCTCGGAGACGTTCGACGACGCGGAGCTCACCGACGCCTGCGGGGTGGAGGTCACGACGACGGTCGATGGCCGTCTCACGTTCTTCACCTTCCCCGACCAGCCCGTGGGCCCCCAAGGCATCACGTCCGTCCACGTGAACATCGTGGCGCGGGCGGGTAACCACGCAGCGCGGTTCCTCGACGTCGGGATCGACATCGTCCAGGTCATGCCCGACGGCACGGCGATCCTGATGATCGTCGGTCAGGTCCCGTTCGAGTTCACCGGCGTCCTGATGATCGACCTGGCCACCGGAGAGGCGATCCTGGAGCCCGTCCACGTCGTCACGACAGACCGGGTCTGCAGCCTCCTCACCAAGTAGACGAATCTTCGTTGGCGCGAGGTCTTCACGGGCGTCCGGGGCCGGCTCACCGCTGGCTGCTGATCCTCGAGGCGTCGTCGGGTTCCAGTTCATGGTCGTGGTCCTGCACGGCGCACAGGATCGCCACGATCATTCAGCGCCCGATGATCGCGTGCGTGATACCGAAGCCGGCGGCCACTACGGAGCCATTCACGACAGCATGTAGGAGGACGCCACCCGCGAGCCCGCCCGTGAGCTGTCGAAGGAGTCCGAACACCAGCACTCCAACAGTCGTTGTGACCGCCACGGCCGCGACGAACGGTCCGAGCGTGGGGTCCCTCCCCAGATCCGTGAGGGTGTCTCTTGTCGGCCCGATGTGCCAAAGGCCGAACGCGAAGCCGCTGATCAGCGACGGGGCCAGCCATCGGAGTCCTCGGCGCCAGCCTGCACCATGAACCGGGAAGACCCGGCGCCACAAGGCGAACAACACGCCTCGGAACACGATCTCCTCGACGAGGGCGGTGACGAAGAGGATCCGAGCGATGGTTCCGATGAGCTCGGCGGTGTTCCTCGGGGTTTCCACATCTTGGAATGCGTCGGGTCGCGCGAGCGCAACGAGGAACACGATCGTCACTACGTGCAACGAGAGAGCCCCGCCCGCGATCGCGCTCATCCCCGTCGCGCGAGTGCCGAAACCAGTCTCCTCAGCGTCCAGGTGTTCCTTCCGGATGACAACGAGGAGCAGAGCGAGCAGACCCACGTTGAACAGGCACGAGGCTGCATCGGAAAGACGCCACGTGATGGCGTTCTCAACCAAGACGATGCCAGCTGTCAGTGCGAACACCCTCGCGCCCTGAGCCATCGCTGCGCGATCGTATGGCGTTGACCGCCTGCACGCGAATACGCGTTTGACAGGTTGGGAGGGTAGGGGTACTACGACCACGCAACGTCTGGGGGTGGCGCGTATCCGTATCTCGAACATCCCGGTCGTGGCCCGACTGCTCTCGTTCGCCCGGGATCCGACCGGCACCTGGATCGTTGGGGCGCTCGCCTTCCTATCCACTGCGGTAGGTGCTGGGGTGCTCGCCGTCTCCACTCGGGAATCAGCGAACATCGGGTACCGCTTTGAGACCGCGGTCAACGCCGCATCGCTCGTCCTGCTTTTCCTCGGCTTCGTGCTGGGTTCCGTCTCGCTCGTCGTCCAGCGGGATCGCATGGATATCCCCAAGCCACCGAAGGCTGATGTCATCCGGAGGTGGCTGGTTGCCGGCATCCTGCTCACAGCGGTTGGGGGGGCCGCACTCGGGCAGATGGGGACGCTGCTGGCCGGCTTCCATATCGGCGGTGAACCGTCCATCGGGCAGAACGCCGTTCAGGGATTCGGGGGATCCTCGATCCCGCCAAGCCAAGATCGACGAGGGGCTCGTCACCTGGTCTCGATACGCACGCCCGAGCACGCATGAGGAGCTCACCGGTGAAGAGCTGCCCATCGCGAGCAGGACGTTCGAGGAGGACCAGAACGCGCCGATCACGGTCCTCGCCTGGTTCTTCGGCCTCGACTCGGGAATCTTCGTGCCGGCGTATTTCTCGTCGATCGGCGCCTTGCTCGTGCTGGCGATTCGCACGCTGCATTCGCGGGCCGAGTTCATCGGGATGACGATGCAACAGAGCGGTGATGTGATCCCGGCGTATCTCAGGCTCGCCCGACTCTCCGTGTTGTTCCTGATCGTGGCGGTGGCAGCAGATCAGTTCGAGAACTGGCAGGCCCTCACCTCGACGACGTCCGCGTGGTTCGAGCTCACGGCCCAAAGGGCCATGTCGGTCGATGGTGCGGCGGCCCTCCTGCTTGGCGCGGCGACGGTCGTCAAGTGGCTCCTCCTGGGCCTCGTCCTCATGAATCTCCTGCTCATCGGACTGTTCTTGCTTCGCCACGGCGCAAACTCCAGCAAGGCATGGACCGGGGTCCGAAGCGGCTGGCAGTCGTTCCTCGCCGTACGTGTCCAGGTCGTCGCCGTCGCTCTGTTCGCGGTGATGATGTCGCTACCGTTCCAGGTGGACGACACGTTCAGACGGTGGGCGGATGGATGGTCCGTCCCGATCGTTGCCACTGTAGCCGTTCTCGTGTTCGCCCTCGCGGTCTATCAGAGCGGGCGGTGGCTCGTGCAGCTCCACATCGAGACGACGCGAAGTGGGGATCGTACCTGGGTGTTCGCACTCTCGATCCTCACCGTGGTCGCGGTGATCGATCCTCGCGTACGCAGCGGGAGGCGTGAACTGGGAGGCCCTGATGGTTCCCGTTGTGCTCGCGCTCGCGCTCGTCGTCCTCAGCGTGATGTGTGGCTCCTTCCCCGTTCGAGGCCCGATCCTCCCCGGGATCCGCGTGGGCCTCGCACCGCGGGTGCTCGCCATGATCGCGGTCGCGTCGTTCGGCCTGGCGATCGCCCGAGCGTCGTTCGGTACGTATGTGTATGCGTCGATGCAGGGCCGAAGAACCTGGGAGCTGGCCATCCTCGTCGCATGGGGGGTCGTCCTCGTCTTCGGATCGTGGCTCATCCTCAGGCTCCCTGCCGTCCCGACCGCCCCCGAGGGAGAGCGACGACATCGCGGCTGGATCCCCAGCGCGGTGCTGCTGGCATGCATCGTCGGCTGGATGGTCCTCGTGCTCCTGCTCGATCAGGCGGTCTTCGGGATCGCGACGTGGCTCGGCACGGCCGCGGTTCTCGCGCTGTTCTTCGCCTTGTTCACCTACACGCTTTCCAGTGCCGTCGCGGTGGGCATGTCGGCGTGGCCGACGCCGCCAGGGGTCTTCAGAGCTGTGGGGCTGAGACGGATCCCCGTGCTCACGTTCGTCGTGGTTTGGATCGTCGTCGTGTCCTTGCTTCCCCTCGATCCTCTCGCTCCACGATGCCGTCTCCGAGGCGACCGGTCCGCGTGCGTTCCAGGCGGACACCTTGGGTCATGCTTTCACCCGATGGACGGAGCACAATTGCCTCACCGACGAGTCCGAACCTCCGTCCGAGGGACCGCGAACGATCCGAGCGGTGCCGCTGGTCCTCGTTTCGAGCTCGGGTGGCGGCGTGCGGGCCGCGGTCTGGACGTCATTCGTGATGGACAGAACCTTCGGGTTCCGTGAGCAGCAGGAGCTGCCGGCCGGATGTCCGTTGTTCGGGACGAAAGCGTTGGACGGGAGGGCCTCGTCGCTCTTCGCCTTGAGCGGGATCAGCGGTGGCGGGCTCGGCTTCGTCGAGTACGTGGGCCAGCTGCTGGAAGGAGAGGTGCGAGCGTGGTCCGCGCAGGCGCGGATTCCGCCAACACATGCGCGCTGACTCTCTCGCGCCGACACTGGCGTGGATGTTGTTCGTGGAGTCGGCATGGTCGCTCATCAGATTCGACGAGGATCGAGACCGAGGTGACATCCTCGAGGAGAGTTGGCGACGCCAATGGCCTGAGCGGACCCTCGACCGCGACTTCCTCGACGTGCGCGTCCCAGAAACACCGCTTCTCATGCTGAATGGGGCGAGCGCGGAGACCGGCTGCCGGTTCAACGGGTCGGTCCTCGACGCGAACGGTCGCGCGAGGGACGAGACGGTCGTGACAGGGTGCTTGGAAACGTCGAGTCTCGAGGGGGCGTCGGACGCGGTGCTGCCCGCGACGATCGACCTCGTCGACTTCCTGTGCGACGACGGTAGAAGCTCTCTCGCCGCTGCGGCGTTGTTCACCGCCCGTTTTCCGGGCATCTCACCGGTAGGCGAGGTGGAGCAGTGCTCGGTGAAGACCGACGAGGTCGCAACCGTGGACGAGGCTCGCGACCCCAACCCTGAGACCTTCGTGGTGGACGGCGGCTATCTCGAGGGCAGCGGAACCGCGACCGTCCTTGATTTTTGGCATGCCCTGGCACCGCTGATCGCAGAGCACAACCGGAGTCCTGAAGCGACCGCATGCATCGTGCCGTTCTTCGTCCAGATCGACAACAGCTACCTCGATCCGCAAGCTCCCGGGGACGTGGAGGCACCGCCGGAACTCCTCGGTCTGCAGGAGGCGTCGGCGAACCGCCGGAATCGGAACGGGTTCACGATCGCGTCTCGGCAAGCAGCCCAGGTCGCGTTCCGACAGCCCTTCTCGCTCGGAGGCGTCACGATCACCCTGGATGGCAGTGTGGTGGACGATCGTTTCGCGCTCTTCAGCCTCAGATCACACCCAGGGGCGGAGGCACCGCTCGGGTGGACGCTCTCGGACGGCTCCTTCACGGACCTCTTCAGTCAGTACGAACTGAATGGTCCATCTGAGAGCCGGGTGAACGACTGGTTCCGCCGCATGTGGTGTGAGGTGCCGGGCAGCTAGCCTCCGGGCCGATGGCGCGGATGACGTCGGCCGAGACCGCCCCTCCTCGATGGCGCGAGGTCTTCACGGGTGCCCGCGGCCGGCTCACCGCGGGGCTGCTGATCCTCGAGGCCCTCGTCGGGATCGAGTTCATGGTCGTCGCGGCGATCCTGCCCGCCGTCCAGGAGGACCTCCAAGGGCTCCAGCTCTACGGATGGAACTACTCGGCGCTCACGCTGGCGTCGCTCGGCGCGGTGCCGATCGCGGGGAAGCTGACCGACCGTCTCGGTCCGCGCCGTGTGTTGGCCGGCGCGATCGGCTTCTACATCACCGGGCTCGTCCTCGCGGCGGCGGCGCCCTCGATGCTCGTGCTGGTGATCGCGCGGTTCGTCCAGGGGATCGGCGGCGGCGGCCTCTACATGGTTTCGCTCGCCACCGTCGCGAAGACCTACCCCGAACGGATCCGGCCCCGGGTGATGGCCCTGCTCGCCTCGATGTGGATCCTCCCGGGGCTGCTCGGCCCCTCGATGGGGGCGCTGCTCACCGAGACCGCCGGGTGGCGCTGGGCGTTCCTCGCGCCGCTGCCGCTGATCGTGGTCGCCACGGCGATGGTGATGCCGTCGCTCAGAGGTGTCGGCGTGAGCGAGGAGCGGTCTCGACTGCCGGTCGGCGCGTCGCTCGTGCTGATGCTCGGCGCGGGCGCGCTGCTCGCCGGGCTCACGGAACCCGCGGTGTGGAGCATCCCGCTCGTCGTGGTCGGGATCGCCGTGACGATCCCGGCGCTCCGCCGGATCACGCCGCCCGGCACGCTCACCGCCCGGGCGGGGCTCCCGGCCGCGTCGGCAGCTGCGTTCCTGGCGTCGGCGGCGTTCGTCGCGACCGACGGGTTCGTCACGTTGATGCTCACGGAGACGCGAGGGCTGTCGATCGGGGTCGGCCGGCATCGTGCTCACGGCCTCCGCGCTCTCCTGGGCCGTCGGCTCGTGGTGGCAGTCGAGGGTGATCGGGCGCCTGGGGGCGCGCCGGCTGACGGCGGCCGGCGCGATGCTGATCGGGACCGGCTCCGCGGTGGTCATGGCGGGCCTCCTCGACGTGCCGTTGGTCGTCCCGTACGTCGGATGGGCGATCGGGAGCGTGGGGATGGGCATCGTGTTCCCGACGATCCCGCTGTCCGTGATGGGCGAGGTCGAGGAAGGACGGGAGGCGGGCGAGCTCTCCTCGATGATCCTGATGGACTACCTGGGGGTCGGCATCGGCGCGGGGCTCGCCGGAGCGAGCGTCGCGCTCGCGGACGCCGGGACGCTCTCGATCGAGGAGGGACTCGCGGGCGCGTTCGGCGTCGGGATCGTCGCCGCGGTGCTGCTGGCGCTCGTCGCCCGGCGACTCCCGGACGGACGCGCGTCACGAAGCCGGGCCAGGCGCACGGGGCCCGGTTCGACGAGCGTTTGGCCGACCCTGCCGATGAGGGGTCGAGCCGCTGTTCGGTCGGCGATCGCGTCGTTCCGCGAGATCGGGTTCCCGTTCTGGCTGGGTGTCGCGCTCCTCGAGTACGGCGAGTGGCTCGAGGCCAGGGACCGCGCACCTGACGTCGCACCGGTCGTGCTGGAGGCTCGCTCGATCTTCGAGGGACTCGCGGCGAAGCCCTGGATCGACCGCGCCGAGCTGGTCGGACAGGCGTCGACCGTCACATCCCGACCTCGACTCGGACCACCCCTAGGAACGACGTGGCTCCGAGCCCATAATCTCGCATGGACGACGGAGACCAGGCGGTCGCGGGATCGGAGTCGTCGAGCGGCGACACCGACATCCGGACCTTCCTGATCGCGGACGTGCGCGGGTACACGCTCTTCACACAGGAGCGCGGTGACGAGGCCGCCGGCAAGCTCGCCGCGAAGTTCGCCGAGCTAGCCCGCGAAGCGGTGGAGGCTCGAGGCGGCACCCTGCTCGAGCTCCGGGGCGACGAGGCGCTCTGCGTGTTCGGGTCCCCTCGGCAGGCGATCCGGACGGCGGTCGACCTGCAGGAACGCTTCGTCGAGGAGACCCTGGCCTCCCCCGAGCTCCCGCTCACCGTCGGGATCGGGCTCGACGCTGGCGAGGCCGTCGCCGTGGAGGGCGGCTACCGCGGCGGCGCGTTGAACCTGGCCGCGCGCCTCTGTGGCCAGGCGCGAGCCGGCGAGATCCTCGCTTCGCGGGAGGTCGCACACCTCGCGCGACGCGTGGAGGGCGTGCGCTACGAGGAGCGAGGCACGCTCAACCTCAAAGGCCTGGCCGAGCCCGTGCACGTGGTACGGGTCGTCCCTGAGCAGTTCGACGCGGTCGCGCGGCTGAGCTCGTTCGCGGCGGCACCGCCGCCCACTCCCACGCCGGTGTGGAGACGGAGAGGCG
>CAWAPY010000018.1:0-193056 GCA_963784055.1 uncultured Actinomycetota bacterium | reverse complement strand
GTGGCTGGTGGTGGCGTCGTTGCCCCCGAAGCAGTCGTTGCCCGCCGAGGGCGCAGCGAGCGCCAGGTCCGCCCGGCCGCTCCTGCGCACCACGTTGCCGAGGACCTCGTTGCCGCCCGAGGGCCAGAAGTTCGTGTCGACGATCGGGATCATCGCGATCCCGTACGTCGCCTGATCCTCGACGAGGTTCCCGACGATCCGGTCGTTCCGCCCGCCGGCCACGACGATCCCCATCCCGAACGGCACGTACTCGTACGCTTTCGCGTCGACCGTGGTCGAGTTGTTGTGGTGGACGTGGTTGCCCGCGATCAGGACGTCGCGTTGCGGTGCGAACGGCTCCGAGTCGAGCGTGTTGGGCACGATGCCCGCGAGGTTCTCCCGCCACTCGCTGTTCACGATCGCTAGGTTGCCTCCCGCGTTCGTCCCGGAGTAGCCGAGCGCGTTGTGCTCGGCGAGCACGTCGGTGATCACGGCGTCACACGGGTTGCACGCGCCGATGTAGAACCCGGCGTCGGGCGAGCCGCTCGCGTACGAGTGATCGAACCGCCCCCAGCGTGACCCGAACGCGTAGATCCCGTAGTCGCCGTTCGTGGAGGCCGTGAGGTAGGAGCCTCGGTACCCGAGCACCCCCGACCAGTAGAAGCCGTTCAAGAGGAAATGCCGCGCGGTGAGGTTCTCGACGGCCACGCCGTCCGCCTCGATCACGTGGATCCCGTTGGCCAGTTCGAAGTCCCCGTCGAGGATCGTGTCGTTGCGGTCCTTGCCGCGGATCGTGAGGTAGGGGGTGGTGACCACCACCGCCTCCCGGTAGACACCGGGGTCGATCAGGACGAGGCCGCCCGGGCGGGCGCGGTCGACCGCTTCCTGGATCGTCGGGGCGTCATCGGGGACGTGCACGGTGTTGGCCGGTCCGGCGGGAGCGGGATCGGGACCCGGGACCCCGCCGCCGGGGAGCGGCGCGTCGCCGACGACGACGGCGCCGACCATCCCGATGCCGGGCCGGCCGTGGTACCGGCAGAAGAACGGGAAGACCCCTTCCGCGTCGAACGTTCGGTCGAACTCCGCCTCGGGGTCCAGGTTCCCCGATGACCACGAGCCGTCATCCGCCTCGACGGTGTGCGGAGAGCGGCCGTCCATCGTCCACTCGACCGTCTCGCCGGGCTCGATCCGGACGATCTCCGGCGTGAACAGGTTGTCGATCGCGGAGACCGATGCGCCGTAGGACGCCTCGTCCTCGGGATCCTGCGCCTCGGCGGGACCGGGCACCATCAGGAGGAGCGCGGCGAGCGCCATGGCGGTCGCGAGGCCACGCATCGCGCCGGACCCTAGCATGGGCGGATGCCCGCGGAGCGATTGTCGGGGCTCGATGCGAGCTTCCTCTACCTCGAGAAGCCCGGCGTGCACATGCACGTCGCCGGACTCTCGATCTTCGGGCCTCGTGCGGACGGCTCGCTCCTCACGTACGACGACGTGGATCGGGTCGTGGAGGCCCGGTTGCGCTTGGCTCCTCGGCTGCGCCGGAAGCTGCGGTCGGTCCCCGGCAACCTCTCCAGGCCCGTGTGGATCGATGACGACCGGTTCGACCTCGACTTCCACCTGCGCCGGGCATCCGTGCCGGCACCGGGCGGACGGTTCGAGCTCGAGCGGGCCGTGGGCCGCGTGCTCTCCCGCCCGCTCGACCGAACGAAGCCGCTGTGGGAGCTCTACGTGTTCGAGGACCTCTCGGAGGGACGGACGGCGATCCTGCTGAAGATCCATCACGCGATGGCTGACGGGATCGGAGGATGATGATCGCGTCGGCGCTGTTCGACCTCACCGCCGACGCGCCGACGGGCGAGCCCGACGGAGCGTGGTCGGCTGAGCCCGCGCCGCCGATGCAGGATCTGATCCTCGACGCGGTCGAGGAGGCCGTCCTCCACCCGATCCAGAGCCTCGCCCACGTCGCACGTCAGCCGCGCATCGTGGCCGAAACCGTGTCCGCGACCGCGGACGCGCTCCGCACCGTCGCGGGGATGGGAACGGCGCCCCGGGGGCCGTTCGACGGAAGGGTTGGTCCCAACCGACGCTTCGCGACGGCCGAGCGACCGTTCTCGGTGTTCCGGGCGATCAAGGAGTCGCTCGGCGGCACCGTGAACGACGTCGTCCTCGCGGTCGTCGCGGGAGGCGTCCACGCGCTCCTCCAGAGCAGAGGTGAGGCCACGCAGAGCCGGTCGCTCCGGGCGATGGTGCCCGTGTCCGTGCGCTCGCCCGGCGACGGTGGCGACATCGGCAACCGCGTGGCACCCGTCTTCGTGGACGTGCCCGTGGGGCGGATGGCGGCGCGGACGCGCCTCCGGCGCGTCCGCGCCGCCGCCGCCCGGATCAAGGACTCCGGCATGGCGGTCGGCGCCGACACGATCATCGGTCTCGGTGCTTACGCGCCCCCCGCACTCCACGCGACGGCGGCGCGCCTGATCGCACAGGCACGGTGGTGCAACCTCGTCGTGTCGAACATCCCGGCGCCGCAGGTGCCGCTCTACCTCGCCGGGGCGCCCCTGGAGGCGAGTTACCCGGCGATGAACCTCAAAGAGGATTGCGGGCTGTCGGTCGCCTGCACGTCCGCCGCAGGCACGATGGCGTTCGGCTTCACCGCCGACTGGGACCGGATCCCCGACATCGAGGTGCTCGCCCGCGGCGTGGAGTCCGAGGTGGATCGCTTGGCCGAGGCCGCGAGCATCTAGTCGAACGTGTCCGCGAACCAGTCGGCGACCTCGGTGAGCCACCGCCCGGGGGCCTCCATCTGCGGGATGTGTCCGAGATCGCTGAAGAACCGACCTCGCCACGCGGGGTGGCGCGCCAGCTCGGCCTCGGCGAACGCCGAGGGAACGAGGCGGTCCCGGCGGCCGTGCAGGAGCAGGACCGGACACGACACGTGCTCCAGCGCACGGCGCGACACCTGAGGACGACGTCCGAGCCGGAGCATCGAGCGCGCCGCGTCGATGAACGCACGGGCGACATCGGGATCGTCCCGTCGCTCGCGGGTGAGATCGACGAGCAGCCGTACGACGTCGTCGGGGATCGATCGCGGGTCCGCTGCCAGCACCCTGAGGCTCAGGCGCACCAACTGATCGGGGTCCATCTCCCGCACCCGCCACGACACGACCCGTTCACCGAGCCGCGGCGTCGCGTAGACCCCGAAAGCGGCCAGCACCAGCGGATGCGGGACGGCCCTGAACCTCCAGGGGAACACGCTGTTCGTGAGCACGATGCCGTCGACGGAGGAGGGCTCGACCGCGGCCTGCAGGATCGACGTCGCTCCACCCATCGAGTTCCCGCACAGGACGACCCGGGAAGCGCCCACCCATCCGATCACGTCCGAGAGGGTCCGGCGTTGATCCATCAGCCCTGCCCCTCGACCGGCCAAGGGGGATACGCCGAAGCCGGGCAGGTCGAGGGCGATCACTCGCCCCAGCCCGGAAAGGCCTTCCGCGACCTGGACCCAGGAGAGGTGAGAGGCGCCGAGCCCGTGGACCAGCACGAACGCCGTATCGACGGGTCCGTCCCATGTTCGGTACGCCACCGGTCCCCCGAGGTCAACAGATCTCGATCTCCGGGAGGTTCACGGCTGAAGCGTAGCCGGGTCCCCGCGGAGCACCACGGAGGGTGACCCCAGGTCAGAACGCGAGCTCGCCGGGGAAATCTCCGAGGCGCGTTTGGCGTTGCACCCACTGGGTATTCAGGCGGAACGAGCTGGCAAGCCGTGCGCGGCAGCGATTTTTCACAAGACCGCCACACGGGCCCGGCTTTACAGGAACGGGAGGTGCCCCTACCATGGGATCGAGCGACCGGGGAGGACGTCTAGTCCACTTTGCCTACGTGGTCGCTCGGTCGGACAACAGACAGACGGGTACGACCCCCACGGATCGGGTACGAGCCCGAGTGAGCAGGACCGAGTGAGGAGAGTGAGAAGAATTGCCTGAGCCGGCGCGTCCCCTGGGGACCGACGACGCTGATGACCTGCGCCTCTACCTCGAGGCGGCGGCTCGAGAGCCGCTGCTCACCAAGGAGGAAGAGGTCGAGCTCGCCATGACGATCGAGGCGGGCAAGGAGGCCGAGGATCGCCTCCGTGCCGGCCGTCTCCGGTCCGAGAAGAGCATCGCGAAGGCCCGTCGTGACATCCGGACGGCCGAGGCCGCGCGTCAGCGTTTCATCATGGCGAACCTTCGGCTGGTCGTCTCCGTGGCCCGGAAGTACCAGGGCCAGGGTCTGCCTCTCCTCGATCTGATCCAGGAGGGCAACATCGGCCTCATGCGAGCTGTGGAGCTGTTCGACTGGCGCCGGGGCTTCAAGTTCTCGACCTACGCCACGTGGTGGATCCGTCAGGGCATCACTCGGGCCATCGCGGACCGCTCCCGTTCGATCCGTCTGCCCGTCCACATCCACGACCGGCTCCGCAAGCTGAATCGCACCCGGTTCCAGTTCGCCCAGTCGATGGGCCGCGAGCCCTCCCGGGAGGAGCTGGCGAAGGCGCTCGACACCACGGTCGATGAGATCGACGACCTGACCGAGATGGGCCGGCGCGAGCCGCTGTCCCTCCAGTCTCCGGTCGGGGAGGACACCGAGCTGGGCGACCTGATCGAGGAGATCGACTCCGAGGCGGGATTCGCCGAGGTCGAGGACCAGCTGCTCCGCGAGGAGATCGGCGGGGCCGTCGACAAGGTGCTGGACGAGCGCGAGCGGCACGTGGTGGCGCTGCGCTACGGGCTCGAGAACGGGCAGCCGCTGTCGCTGCGGGAGACCGGGAAGGTGCTCGGACTCTCGGGTGAGCGGGTGCGCCTGATCGAGCGCGAAGCCCTCCGGAAGCTCCGCGACTCGAACCTGATCACCGGCGTCGCGCTGGGCGGCTAATCCCGCGCGGTCTGTCGATCAGTTCTCGTTCGGTCCCCTAGCAGATCACGCCCGTCGGGATGGATCCCCTCTCGGCGCGTTCGAGCATGACCGCGGGGGGGATCCTCGAGCGCGACTCCGTCGATGCTGGTGACCACGTCTCCAGAGCCTGGTTGCGGGGACAGGGTCACGATCCGGACATCGGTCTGATAGGTGACCTCGAGTGCTGCGGCCGCTGCAGCTTCCGGCGTGGGGAGGGCACCGTCGCTGCCGTTGAGGATCGAGCTCCGGCACTCCCCTCGGGCAGACCGGGACCTCGGCGGACGCCGGGGCGCACGTGAGGGATCCCGAGAAGACCGAGGCGAGGATCGCGACAGGCAGATGCTCGGGAACGGGGTCATACCGAACCACGGCCCGGTGAGCCCGAGCATGTTGAGGACGGGCACCCTCCGTCGGTGTCTCGCCCGACCGCCGCCGCCACGAGACCGGAGACCAGGCGCCGGACCTGGATCTGGATGCGACATCGGTCGACGCCGCGGGTGTCCCAGGCGTCGCTCGACCGCACGGCGGCTTGGCGCACCGTCGTGCTCGCCGCGCGCCGTCAGGATCACGACGCCCTTCTTGACGTCATACGCTCGACGTCGTACTAATCGGCGAACGGCACCGGACCGCGATCTGAGTCGAGCAGAGCCTGTTCTGATCCCCATGGTCCGAGCGCTCGTCGCTCGGATTCTTCGGCGTACCACTCGTAGTAGGAGCGATTCTGGGGATATGCCCGAGGGGCTCGTTCATCGGAGACCACCTCCAGGCTCGGTCTCGTACCCTCGACGAGCCCGACCTAGAGCTTGGCCGGTACCGGTCGTCGCGCGACGTGGTGTCGCTCAGGCGGGATCACCTGCCAGCGAGCGCGCCTCGGCCTGCTGCCGCTCGAGCGCCTGGCGGACGCGTGTCACGAAGGCGTCGATGTCGTCCTGGACGGACGGATCACCGCTCGGTTCGATCGCCGGGCCGAACGCGAAGCCGAGTCGAGGTCGGAACGGACGTCCCCAGCGCCGCCCCGCCTTCGACCATCGATGATGCGTTCCCCAGACCCCCACCGGGATCACGGGCGCGCCGGTGGGGAGCGCGATGCGTGCGATCCCGCTCCGGATCCGCTGGAGTGTTCCCGGCGCGGGGTTCACGGTCCCCTCCGGCGCCATCGCGGCGACGGCGCCTCGGCGGATCGTGGCGATCACCTCGTCGAGCGCGCCCGCGTCGTTCTTGCCACGGCGCACGGGGATCTGACGGTACCGACGGAGGATCCACCCGCTCACGGGGGCGCCGAAGATCTCGGACGCGACGAGGAAGCGCACCGTCCGCCGCCGGCGCCAGGCGACCTCGGCCGCGAGGCACGGGCCGTCGAGGACGCTGACGTGCACGAACGCGATGATCGCGGGACCCTCCAGCGGGACGTGGTGGATGCCGGTGACCCGTACGCGGAACAGGACTCGGACGAGGAACTCCACGATCGGTACCCCGAACCGCCACCAGGCATCGAGGTCGCCCCGGACGGCTCGGGCTGCTCCGAGCTCCGCGGTCACGGGTCGAACACCACGACCGAGCGGATCACTTCGCCGGCGAGCATCGCGCGGAACGCTTCATCGAGATCGCCCAGCCCCAGCTCGCGCGTCACCATCCCATCGAGGTCCAGCCGTCCCTCGATGGCCCATCGGGCCATCTCCGGGAAGTCCTCCGACGGGATCGGATCGCCACCGTCGGTGATCAGGAGCGACGTCTTCCGGGGGTAGGCGGCATCCTCGGTGCCGTTCCACGCGAGCGTGACCTCGGCGGGGATCGGCGGGACACCGATCGCGACAGCGACACCCGCGTAGTCGAGCATCGCGACCGCCTGCGATACCACGGCGGGGACCCCCGTCGCTTCGAACGCGAAGTCGACGCCGTCGCCCTGCGTGAGCTCGCGAACCGCCACGACGGCGTCGGTCGCGGAGGCATCGACCGTGTCCGTGGCACCGAACCGCTCCGCCCAGGCCAGCTTCGGGGCGGCGACGTCCACGGCGATCAACCGCTCGGCGCCCGCGATCCTCGCCCCTTGCAGCGCCGCCAGACCGATCCCACCTAGGCCGATCACCGCGACGCGGGCGCCGGGCCACACCTTCGCCGTCTGGGTCGCCGCACCGACCCCCGTGGAGACGCCGCAGCCGAGGAGGCACGCGCTCCGCAGCGGGAGCTCGTGTGGCATCGGGACCGCCTGGGCGGCGTGGACCACGGTACGCGTGGCGAGCGTGCCGAGCGAGAGCGTGCCCGCGACCGGCGCGCCGTCCCGCGCCCGGCGCACCCGCGGAGGCTGTTGCCACGCGTGTGAGCAGCGACGCGGCACGCCGCGCCGGCACGGTCCGCACGTGCCGCAGGGGACCGCCCACGCCAGCACGACCGGGTCGCCCACGCGAGGCGTGCCCACGCCCTCGCCCACCTCCTCAACGATGCCGGCCCCCTCGTGGCCGAGCAGCATCGGGAACGGCGCCCCCCAGTTCCCGTGCTCGATCGCCCAGAGGTCGGAGTGACAGACGCCGCTGGCCACCAGACGCACGAGCACCTCGCCGGTCTTCGGAGCGTCGATCGCGAGGTCCTCGATGCGGACCTCGCCGCCGATCGCGTCCACCACCGCGCCGATCGCCTCTCGCGTCACCGTCTCCCTCTCGCTGCGAGCGGCTCATGCTAGCGTCGGCGTCGCCCATGGATGTCCAGACGCTCCGCGACCGCGCCCAGGCGAGATATCCGGAGTTCCTCGACGTGCTCGCGACGATGGTCGACGTCGACTGCGGCTCGTACTCGCCGCACGGTGTCAACCGGATCGCGGACCTCTGCGAGCGGCGGTTCCTCGATCACGGCTGGGAGGTGGATCGGCGGCCGCACGACGGAGAGCCGAGGCTCGGCGACCTCGTGATCGGGACGCTCCGGGGGGCGGGGGGACCGGACGTCCTGCTCGTGGGTCACATGGACACCGTCTTCGACGACGGGACCGTGGCCGAGCGTCCGTTCACGATCGAGGGCGACATCGCCCGCGGCCCCGGTGTCTCGGACATGAAGGCCGGCCTGCTGGCGGGCTTCTTCGCCACACACGTGCTCCAGGACGTCGGTTTCGACGGGTTCGGCACGATCACCTACGTGTGCAATCCGGATGAGGAGATTGGGTCGCCGTTCTCGGGGCCGGTCATCCGCGAGTTCGCCCCGGCGCACGACGTCGCGCTGGTGCTCGAGGGAGCGCGCGCGAACGGCGACATCGTGAGCTCACGGAAGGGGATCACGGACTTCACGATCACGATCGACGGCAAGGCGGCGCATGCCGGCGTGGAGCCGGAGAAGGGCCGCAACACGATCCTCCAGGCCGCGCACACGATCTTGGCGCTCCAGGAGCTCAACGGCCGCTGGCCGGGCGTGACGTCGAACGTCGGCGTGGTCCGGGGGGGCACCCGTTCGAACGTCGTCGCGGCGCGGTGCGAGCTGCAGGTGGATCTCCGCTCCACGGAGAACGCCACGCTCGAAGTGGCGGAGGCGGAGGTGCAGCGGATCTGCGCCGATCCGATCGTCCCCGACGTGCGCATCACGGTCGATGTCCATGGCTGGCACCGTCCGATGGAGAAGGGCGAAGGAGGCCGCCGCCTCGTGGACATCGCCGTCGGGGCCGCATCGGAGCTCGGCTTCGAGCTCCGCGATGCGGCGACGGGCGGCGCCTCCGACGCGAACACGACGAGCTCGGCCGGCACGCCCACGATCGACGGCCTCGGTCCCGTCGGTGGCGACGATCACGGGCCGGCCGAGTGGGTGGACCTCACCAGCATCGTGCCGCGCACCGCTCTGCTCGCGGCGATCATCTCGAGGGTGTGAGCCGGATGTCGGGGTGGCCGTCGCAGGAGCTGCATCCCGACGCCTACCGGCAACTGGTCGAGGGGGCGCCGGCGATCCTCTACATCGACCGCCCCGACGAGCTCTCGACCAACCTGTACACGAGCCCGCAGGTCGTGGACCTCCTCGGCTACAGCGTCCGGGAATGGATGGAGGACGCCGAGCTCTGGGTCCGGTCGATCCACCCCGACGATCGTGAGCGTGTGGTGCAGGAGCACCGGGAGAGCAACGCGCGTGCCGAGCGGTTCCTGGCCGAGTACCGGATCCTCACGAAGGCGGGACGCGAGGTGTGGATCCGCGACGAGGCCGTGCCGGTCAGAGCGGAGGACGACACCGTCGTGTACTGGCGCGGCGTGATGGTGGACATCACGCCCCAGAAGCTCGCGGAGGGACAGCTGCGGGCGAGCCTCGAGGAGGTGCGACGCATGGTCGCCCAGCGGCGCGAGCTGGCGCAGCTGCTGGAGACGGCCCAGGAGGAGGAGCGTCGAAGGATCGCCGCCGACATCCATGACGACCCGATCCAGGTGATGAGCGCGGTGGACATGCGGCTCCAGCTCCTCCTCGCCCGTCCGGATCGGTTCGATGCGCACGAGCTGGGCGAGCTTGCGGAGGAGCTGCGATCCGCGATCGACCGTCTGCGGAACCTCCTTTTCGAGCTCCGCCCCGTGGCGCTCGATCTCGAGGGGCTGACGCCGGCGATCGCGATGTACCTCGAGCATTCCGCGAAGGAGACCGGATGGTCCTGGGAGGTGATCAACGAGCTCGACGAAGAGCCGCTCCCCGACGCTCGGGTGTCCTTCTATCGGATCGCGCAGGAAGCGGTGAGCAACGTCCGCAAGCACGCCAACGCCAGCCATCTGGATGTCCGGTTGACCTCGGTGGAGGACGGGCTCCTGTTGCGGATCGCGGACGACGGTGACGGCTTCGATCCTTCGGGGAAGGCGGCGCCGGGTCACCTCGGCCTCACAACCGTGACCGAGCGCGCCGAGCTCGCCGGCGGATGGTGCCGCGTGCTCAGTGCGCCCGGTGAGGGAACGGTCCTCGAATGCTGGATGCCGCTGATCGGGTCCGGCCCGGCGACCTGACCTCTGATGGAGCGATGGGGAGCCGGGAGGGTCTGGCTCGCGATGTGGACGGTCGACGGCTTCCTCTTCCACCTCGACAGCACGGTTTACAGCATCTTCCTGATCCTCCAGGTCGGGCTGGATCCGCTCCAGCTCGTGCTGATGGGCACGATCCTCGAGGTCTCGTATCTGCTGTTCGAGGTCCCGACCGGGATCGTCGCCGACACGGTCAGCCGGAAGTGGTCGATCGTGATCGGGTACGTCGGCACGGGCATCGCCTTCGTGATGCTCGGATCTGCCGACTCGTTCGGGATCGCAGCCCTCTCGCAAGTCCTCTACGGCGTGTCGGCGACGTTCGTCAGTGGCGCGGACGTGGCCTGGCTCACCGATGAGGTGGGCGAGGACTCGGCGCGGCCCCTCTACGTCCGGAGCGAGCAGTTCTTCAACGGCGGGGCGCTGGTCGGGATCGCCGGCAGCGTGGCGCTCGCGACGATCGCCCTCCGGCTCCCGATCCTCGTCTGCGGCCTCGGGTACGCGGCCCTGGGGCTGGCGCTCGCGTTCGGGATGACGGAGACCCGGCGCCCCACCCGGGACGTCGGCGCGAAGCTCCGACACTCGATGCGCGCCACGTTGGGGGACGCGATCCGGCAGGTGCGCGCACATCACGTCCTGCTGCTGATCCTGGCAACCGCTGCGCTGCACGGTGCCTCGACCGAGGGCTGGGATCGCCTCTCCGATCTCCAGCTCCTCCGTGGCATCGGTCTGCCCTCGCTCGGCAACCTCGAGCCGATCGTGTGGTTCGGGATCCTCGATGGTGTGGGGCTGGTGCTCGGCATCGCCGCGCTCTCCTACGTACGGCGCCGGGGGCATCTGGAGGGTCACGGTCTCGTCGCGAGGCTCCTCGCCCTCGTCGACGTGCTGCTGATCGCGAGCGTGGTGGGGTTCGCGTTCGTCGGCAGCTTCTGGTGGGCGGCGATCCTGTTCTGGATCGTCGGCGGCCTGCGGAGCCTGCGGGGTCCGGTGTTCACGGCGTGGATCAACCAGGGGCTCGATCCCGCGACCCGGGCCACGGTCAACTCGATGGGAGGTCAGGCCGACGCCATCGGTCAGGCGATGGCCGGACCGGTGGTCGGGGGAGTAGGCCGCGCCGTCTCGGTACCGTGGGCGCTCTCGCTCGCCGGCCTGTTACGGCTGCCGATCCTGTTCCTCTACCTCCGTGCGATCCGCCGCGGCACCGTCGGCACGGTCCCGCCCGACGCGATGGATCAGGAGATCGATCTCGCCGACTGATGCTCCGGAGGAGGAGGGAGCGCGGCGGCGCCGCTGTGATGGGGATGCGTCTCCGGTGTGCGTCGACGACCACGGTCGCGGATCGCGCACTCCACGTGGAGCACGCCGCTCGTTCTTCGCGCGATCGCGTACGCGAGGTCGTGGACGTCCGACGGGAGGCTCCCGCTGAGGAAGGCGGTCCGTGCGTGCACTCGAACGGTGAGCGAGGGGGCGCCACGGGTGCGGGGCTCCCTGGCCAACGCGGCGCGGAGCCTTCCTTCGGCGACGAGGTCGCTCCGGTCGGCCGCCGACGGCGGTACGGCTCGCCACGCGAACCCGAGCCACCGCCCCACCTCTCTCCGGTTCCGCCACGCCCACCACGCCGCGGCCAGGCGGCTCACGGGGAAGAGTTTCCACAACCACGAGATCACTCGGAGCACGTCCTTTCAGTCCGTCTGGGACGTCTGTACCCGAGATGCCCGTGCATCGAACCCATGGAGGCGTTCACTCGTTACGGGGAGCACGCGATCGAACCCGGAGGGCGATCGCCCTCCTCCCTCACCCGCGGTCGGCCCTCGTCGCCCAGAGCATCACGTCATCTGCTCCCTCGGGCACCGGCTCGGCCGGAGCCTGCCACCTCACCTTGGAGAACACCCGCTGGGAGGCGGCGTGGATCGGGAACACGAGCGTTTGGACGAACGCGGTCGAGAGCCGGCGGTTCGTTCGGAGGGCGCGCGCTCGGATGCCTGTGAGGAGACGAGAAGGCGCGGGCGTCCACGAATAGCCACCGATCTCGAAGCCGGCCGCCCGCAGCTTCTCGAAGAGGGTCGGCGGTTCGTCTCGACGGACGTGACCGCAGGCGTCGTCCAGCGGCGACCACATCCTGGCGTGGACCGGGGTGGAGAGGATCAGCATCCCACCGGGCCGGCTCACGCGGGCCATCTCACCGAGGAGCCCCGTGTCGTCATCGACGTGCTCGATGACCTCGAACGCGAGCACGGCGTCGAAGGATCCGTCGGGGAAGGGGAGCGCCCCCTCGACGGCCGCCGTCGTTGCCCCGCGTGCGGCCAGGCTCCGCAACGCGTGTGCCGATGCGTCGATGAACGTCGACGTGGCGACGGGCGCGGTCGGCCGGAGCCCGGGACCGATCTCCAGCACGGCGCCACCACCGATCCGCGGGGCCAGCCAGTTCCACACATGGGGCCGGACCTGCACGACGTGCTTGGATCCGCTCCAGTGATCGGGTGCCGACGTCGCGGAGACCGGCTCACCCCGCTCGTTCGGCGTTTGGAGTTCTCGCACGGCAGCTCCGGTTCGGTCGGAGCGGGGAGCATACCCGGCGTCCTTCGGGCCGTGCTTCTCCGCCGTCCCTCGCCGATCCCTCATGGCCCACTCAGCGACCTCTCATCCCCGGTCGGGCACGCTGCTGGCCTGATGACGCAGAGGAGGAGCGGATGAGCCTGGGCACGGAGCGACCGAGGAGCCCCATACGACGCGACCTGAAGGCCCTCGCGATCGTTGCTGTCGTTTCGCTGGTCGGTGCGTGCACGGCGAGCACGGAGGGCACGCCCGCCACGGGGACGCCGTCGGCGACGGCTTCCTCGGCTCCAGCGGCGGCCACGATCCCGCAACCCGCCGTCCCCCGGGACCTCCCTCTCGCTCCGGAGAGCGACCGCGTCGACATCGCGATGCCCACGTTCTCCGATCCCACGACCATCACCAACCCGCTATTCCCCGTCTCGCAACAGGAGTCGGTCGTGCTCCTCGGGCACGTCGATGACCAGCCGTTCCGGACCGAGGTCACGCTCCTGCCCGAGACGAGGATCATCGACTGGGCGGGTCAGCAGGTCGAGGTCGCGGTCTCGCAATACGTGGCGTTCCTGGGAGGGAGCATCGAAGAGGTCGCCTACGACCTGTACGCACAAGCCGACGACGGGTCCGTGTGGTATTTCGGCGAGGACGTCTTCGATTTCCGGGACGGCGCGATCGTCGTCACCGAGGGGACCTGGCTCGCCGGCAAGGACGGGCCGGCCGCGATGATCATGCCGGCCGATCCGCAGGTGGGTGACGTCTATCGACCCGAGAACGCACCGGGTTTCGTGTTCGAAGAGGTGACGGTCGCGTCCGTGACCGAGGCGCTCGAAGGGCCTCTCGGTCCGATCGAGGGCGGGATGCTCGCCTCGGAGCTTCACATGGACGGGGGCACGGAGGACAAGTTCTTCGCCCCTGGATACGGGGAGTTCTCCACGTCCGGCGGCGGCGACGTCGAGGCGCTCGCCCTCGCCGTGCCGACGGACGCGGCGACAGAGACGATGCCGACCGAGCTCACGACGATCTCGGACGGCGCGCTCTCCGTGTTCGATGAGGCGGGATCGGGGAACTGGAAGGCGGCGTCGATGACGGTCTCCGACGTGGTGGCCGCGTGGAAGGCGAACGGATCGGCGGACGTGCCGAGGTTGATCGAGCCGCTGATGGACGGAGCGGTCGACGCGCTCGATGCGGCTGTGGCCGCTCGCAGCTCCGCTCGGGCTCGGAACGCCGCGATCGAAGCGGCGCGGTTGAGCTTCGACCTCCAGCTGCGGTACCGGCCCGTCACCGAGATCGACCTCGCTCGGATGGATCTCTGGGCCGCCCAACTGCTGGTCGACGAGGCTGCGGGAAACATCGACGGGGTCGCGGCGGACGCCTTCGCGATGGACTACGTCCGTGACCGGATCTGGGCGGCCCTCGATGCGACCGAGCTCGCTCGTGTGAACACGGAGCTCGGCGAGATCCAGGTCGCCGTGGTCGAGGAGGAGCCCGAGGCGGCGGCGGAGGCCGCGGGTCGGCTCCGGGACATCCTCGCCGGGCTCGCACCACCGGCCTGAACCCGGTCGACCGGTTCAGGACGCGGCGATCAGAGGTTCTCCCACAACCCCACCACGTTGCCCTCGCTGTCCTTGAAGTACGCGAAGGCGCCCATGTCCGGGATCTCGGTGCGCGGCTGGACGGTGCTACCTCCACCCGCGTCCACCTTCTTCAGCGACTCGTCGATGGACGTCACGGCGATCGTGATCACCGGAGCGGGCGTGTCCGCGGTCCGCTGCATCAGGCCGCCGTTGATGGCGCCGGGCTCCGTCGGGACCCGCGTGCTCTCGTCGATCGGGGTGGTGGTGATCGTCGTGTACATGTTGCCGCCACCCATGTCGGCCTCGTTCATCTCCCACTCGAACACCGAGCCGTAGAACTCTCGAGCCCGAGCCGCATCGTCGACCGGGATCTCGAAGTGCTCGACCCTGTCCATCTCGTCCTCCCTCCCGAGGCCTTCAGGCCTCTCGAAGCATGTTCCCTACCCTCGGATGTCATCCGCTTCCGTGAGGCCGAGCCGAAGCATCACCTCCTCGCCGAATCGGCGCACAACCGGGAGCGGCCGCATCAGGACGGTCAGCTCCTGGATCAGCCCCTGAGGACCGTCTCGGATCACGACCGCCACCTGGAGGGTCTTCCCGTCGACCTCACCGTCGAACTGCAACATCGTGTCGCTGCCGTCGCTCAGGCGGAGTCGGTAGGTGGGCACGCCGAAGACGGCGTGCACGGTTTCGAGCATCTCCGCGACGGAATCAGGGCTCGTGACCGGATCGACGAAGACCGGACTGTGATAGACGAGGTCGGGGGCCAGCAGTTCCGCGAATCGTTCGGCTGTTGGCTCCGTGCGGCTCACGTGCTCGAACGGATGAGTTGCCAAGCGAACCCTCTCGGCGCGGACGAAACCAGAGGCTACAGCAGTCGAGCGATGGCGCGACTCACCGGATCGGGTGGGAGTGTGGAGCCTCTCGGACTCCACACTCCTCCCGATCGCTCCACGCGGAGGCGGACGGGAATCGAACCCGCCAGAGAGCTCGTCGCCCTCTCGTCGGTTTTGAAGACCGCGGGGCCCACCAGGAACCCAGACGCCTCCGTGCCCGAGGATAGCCGCGTCGGCTCTCGGCCTCGTGGTGTAGCGTCGCGAACGTGACGGAGCCGGCGCCGAAGCAACGACACATCGCGCTGATCCTGGCGAAGGACCTGGCCGCGAACCTCGCGAGCGCCATGCTCCTCGTCGATCCGGACGGGGATCTGGTCTTCTTCAATGAGCCGGCGGAGAGGATCCTCGGGCGTCCCTACGCCGAGGCCCAGATGAGTCGCGCCGAGCTCGCGAAGACGTTCAAGCCGGTGGACGAGTCGGGAGCGCCGATCGCGCTCGCGGACCTGCCGCTCTCCGCGGCGTTCCGCGAAGGGGTCCCCAGCCACGGGCATCTGCGGATCGAGTCGATGGACGGACGGACCCACGACCTCGAGGTCGTGGCGGTGCCGCTGTTCGCGCAGGAGCATCAGCTCGTGGGCGGTCTCGCCGTCTTCTGGGAGCCGGCCGGGGAGGCCTGACGTGCGCGCCAGGTTCTGGGGCTCCCGGGGCTCACTGGCGTCGCCGGGGCCGGACACCGTCCGCACCGGCGGCAACACCTCCTGCGTAGAGGTCCGCCCCGACGACGGGAGCCTCGTGATCCTCGATTCGGGCACCGGGATCCGGGCGCTCGGGGCTTCGCTGGACGGGACGGCGCCGAAGCGCATCGACATCCTGCTGAGCCATCTGCACCTCGATCACCTCGAGGGGCTCGGGTTCTTCGCCCCGCTCTGGGATCGGAGCACGGAGCTGCACATCTGGGGACCGCCCTCGCCGACGCGATCGCTCTCCGACCGGATATCCCAGTACCTCTCGCCCCCGCTGTTCCCCGTCCGTCTCGCCGAGGTGCCCGCCCACCTGGAGCTCCACGACGCGCCGTACGATCCGTGGATGCTCGGCTCGGCGACGATCATCGCCCGGCCGATCATCCATCGAGGTCCGACCGTGGGCTACCGGATCGAGGACGGGGGCCGGAGCCTCGCCTACCTCACCGACCACGAGCCGGCGCTCGCCGTCGACCTGTCGAAGGTGGCGCCCGAGTGGGTGTCGGGGTTCGAGGTCGCCACGGGCGTCGACGTCTTGATCCACGACTGCCAGTACACGGAGGAGGAGTACCCGGAGCGCGCCGGGTTCGGTCACTCCAGCACTCAGCACGTCGCCGATTTCGCCCGGCTCGCGTCCGCGCGACGGCTCCTGCTGTTCCATCACGATCCGAATCACACGGATGATGAGCTCGAGGTGCTCTGCGAGCGGGTGCGCGAGCTCTGGAGGGACGGTGCGGTCGACCTGGCCCGCGAAGGCGAGGAGATCACCTTCGGCTGAAGCATCCGGCGGCTCCCCTCAACGTCACGGGGTCCCCGTACGATGGTTGTTCCGATGGAAGCCGCATTCTTCGATCTGGACAAGACCGTGATCTCGCGGTCCAGCACCCTCGCGCTATCTCGCCCCTTGTACCGGGCGGGGATGGTCTCCCGCGGGCAGTTGCTCCGCGGGGCGTACGCCCAGCTCGTCTACCTGCTCGTTGGCGCCGACGAAGGCAAGATGGAGCGCCTGAAGGAAGGGATGCTCCAGCTCACGAAGGGCTGGGATCGCGCGCAGGTGGAGCGGCTGGTCGAAGACGTGATCCTGGACGTGATCGATCCCTACGTCTACGCCGAAGCGCTCGACCTGATGGAGCTCCATCGGTCCGAGGGCAGACGCATCTACATCGTGTCGTCCTCGCCGGAAGAGGTCGTCCGACCGCTGGCGCGCCATTTCGGCGTCTCCGGTGTGATCGCCACGCGCGCGGCGATCGGTGCGGACGGCAAGTACACGGGGGAGCTCGAGTACTACGCGTACGGCGAGGAGAAGGCGGCGGCCGTCCGCGCCGTCGCCCAACGGGTGGGGATCGATCTGACGCGTTCCTTCGCCTACAGCGACTCCGTCACCGATCTGCCGCTCCTCGGTGCCGTCGGCCACCCGGTGGCCGTCAACCCCGACAAGGAGCTGCGGAGGGCGGCGGAGGAACAGGGCTGGCCCATCCGCGACTTCAATCAGCCCGTGCGGATGCGGACCCGGCTGGCTTCGGCCGTCCCCGGTCCGAGGGCGAGCGTGGCGGCCGCCGTCGCGGCGGCCGGCGTCGCCGCGGTGCTCATCTGGGTGGTGCTGCGGTCGCGCGCCGCCGGCCGCCGCGCCGCCTCGTCCTCGTGAGGGTCGCCACGCTCGCGCTCGGCTTCGTCTTCCTGCTCGGCGCGTGCGACGGGAGCAGTCCGCGGGTCGAGGCATCTCCCGACCCGTCCGCGACCGACCCGAGCTCGAGTGGCGAGGGATGCGCCACCGTCGAGGTCAACGGAGCTACCGCCCTTCGGTTCGAGCGGGACGGCTCGTGCGTACCGGGCGACGTGCTCGTCCTCTACCGCTGTGCCCCAACGGCGGTTCCCGTCCTCCGGATCTCCTCGGTGAACGGGTCAGACCTGTTCCTCGGGGGTCCGTTCGCCGTGCCGGTCAGCACGCTTCCGGCCCAGGTCCGCTTCGCCGGAGCCTCGGGAGACACGGAGGTACCTGATCGCCGACCCGCTTCCGCCGTCGCCGTCGCCGACGCCCACGCCGGCCGGTTCGTCGAGCCTTGTGGCGAGCCCGTCGGTGGAGGACGAGCCCCTCGTCGAGCCGGAGCGACTCGTCTACGTCCGCGAAGAGGGCCGCACGGAGCGGTGGCTCCGACTCGAAGGGCGGCGATCGCTGCACGATCCACCGATCGTGTGGATCATCGGGGACTCGATCTTGGATGGTGGACGTGACGAGGTGGAGGCTGCTCTCGCCGACTGGAGCCTCACCCTCGACGCCGAGGTGGGTCGATCGTCGTCGTCCGGCGTCGCGCTCGCGCAGACGGCAGTCGAGCAGGACGCGGACGCCGTGGTGATCGAGCTCGGCACCAACGACGCGTCCTCCGCGGTGTTCCGAGACCACCTGGTCGAGACCCTCGACAGCGTGGCGGGCGTCCCGCTCGTGATCTGGCAGACGGCCAGAGGCCCGGAGGGCGACCTGAGCATCCCCGCGGTCAACGCGGCGATCCGCGAGGTCGCGCCGACCTATCCGAACGTCTCCATCGCCGACTGGACCGCCTTCGCACCGGACGAGGCGCTGCAGACGGACGGCATCCACCCCGACGAAGGCTTCCAGGATCTCGAGGCCGAGCTCCTCGTACCGATGCTCTCGGAATGGCGGGATGCGCTGGAACGGCGCGGGGCGACCACCTGTGGTCGGAGCATCCTGCGCGAGACGTCCTGACGGCGCTCGGAGACGAGAGAGCGGGAGGAGCAGGTATCAGGCGTCTCGTCTGCATCGTGCTCGGTTGCCGGACCTCACGTGGCCCGGGGACCTGAGCATGCCTCCCGCGGCAAGACTCGCGCGTGGGTTCTGCTCCCCCCGCAGCTACCTCTCGATAGCGCTTCGACCGTACACCCGCCACTCCGCGGGCCGCAAAGGCGGAGGTCAGGAGCCGGACGCGGCCGGATGCTCCAGTAGGTCCGCGAGACGCTCCGCGCGATCCGCTGCGTCCCGGGGCATGCCCGACGAGACCGAGCGTGCGATCAACAGGAGCTCGCGCTCGATCGTGGGCGCCATCCTCCCGGCTCGCCGCTGGACCACCACATCCAGCCTGCCCACTGCTGTCTCCAGGCGCCGCATCATCACGAGCCCGGGGTTCTGGCGGTCCCGATACTCCGCGAGCGAGACGATCTCTCCCATGAGCCCCATCATGAGCCCCCCCTCTGACACGCCTGGGAGGTTTCGCGATCCTCAGGGGCCAGATTCAGGCGACCCGGACGGAGTTCACGGGTGCGAGCCGTTCGTGGACCGTGAACCACGAGGCGCCCGTGTCGCCTGAGCCGAACACGTCGCCCGACGTGGCCCCGAAGTACAGGCCCATCCCGGCGCCCTCTCCGTCGACCGCGAACGCCTGCCGGAGGATCGTGAGGAAGGCGTCCTCCTGGGGGAGACCGTCGCTCAGCGAGGTCCACGTCTCGCCCGCATCGCGCGTGCCGTAGACACGCGCTCGCCCGTCGACGGTCACACGGTCGCCGTCGCTGTTCATCGGGATCACGAACGCGGAGTCGGGGTCGGCGGGATCGATCGCCATCGGGAAGCCGAAGTCCGCCGGGAGGCCCTCGGCGATCGCGATCCAGCTCTCGCCGGCGTCGTCGCTGCGGTAGACGCCTCCGTGGAACTGCATGAACAGCCGTTCCGGCCGGAGCTGCGCCCGGTGCATGTTGTGCACGCACAGGTCGAGCGTTCCCTCCCTCGCCTCCTCGGGGACGTAGCGGGGCACCAGACCCTCGTTGCCGTGGCGCCACGATGCGCCGCCGTCCTCGCTCAGCCACACGCCGACCGCGGAGATCCCGATCGCCAGCCGCGACGGGTCCCCCGGCCACGTGGCGATCGAGTGGAGGCAGAGCCCGCCGGCACCCGGCTGCCACGACGAGCGGGTGGGCTGCTCGTACAGCGCATGATTCAGCTCCCAGGTCATCCCACCGTCGGTGGATGCGAACAGGCCGGCCGGGGCAACGCCCGCGTACATCAGACCGTCGGCCTCACCGGGCTTGATCGCCCAGATCCGTTCCAGGCTCCAGTCGCTCCCCTCCGGATACCCGAGACCGGTCGTGGGCTCCCACTCGCCCGTCGGGTCCATCGTGTGCATCACGCGAGGGCCGAAGTGCCCGGACGTCACGGACGCGAAGTAGCGGCCGCTCCGAGGATCGCGGATCGCGAACTCCACGATATTGCCGGGGAAGACGCGGGCCGCCACGTCGAACGGCTTCTCCGCGCCGGCGTCGCCCCTGAGGACGAACAGGCCCTTCTTCGTGCCCACCAATAGCTCCGTCATCGCTCGCCTCCTGAGATCGACGGGAGGACGTGCAGGGTCGCGTCGGAGGCGACCTCCGCGTCCTCCCGGACACGTTCTCCGTTCACGAAGACGTTCACGTGCCGGCGCACCCGGCCGTGCTCGTCCAAGACCCACCCCTCGATCCTTGGGTGGCGGCGCTCCAGCTCCCGCAGGACCTCGCCGACCGAGGCACCTTCGATCGCGACCTCGCGGTTGCCTCCGGCGAGGTCTTTGAGAGGTGCCCGGAGCTTGACGGTCGCCACCTCTCGAGCCTATCCGGCGGCTGCAGCCGCGACGAAACGCTCCAGCGGGAGCTGCCATCCGCCGTCATGACCCTCGCGAGCCTCCGCCGCACGTGCCCCGAGCTTGTCCCAGCCCCTGTGCTCCAGCCTGACGATCGTCCCGTCGCCGTCCGGCTCGAACTGGATCTCGACGTCTGTCGGAGGCTCTGGCCGGTCGTTCGGCTTCCAGGCGAGCACGATCCGGGCGGGAGGCTCATAGGCGACCACCTCGGCCCAGACGCCTTCGACACCCTCGGACGTGACCTCGTAAAGGCGGCCACCGGCGCGAGGTTCGAAGACGACCCGCTCCACCTTGACGCCGTCGCCGTATTGCTCGTCGGCAGCCCGTGAGAGGACCTCCGCGGGCCACCATCGGTCGATGTGCTCCGTGAAGAGTCGGAACGCATCTTCTGCCGATCGGTCGACACGGACGCTCTTGCGGACGGGTTCGTTCACCGCTTGCTCAGTCGTCATCGCTGCTCCTTCCGGAACCGGCCGGATGCGCGGCGGCATCCCTTCAGCGATCGGACGATCTCGTCCCTGCGTGCGCGTTGCAGTTCCCTGCTCACCTCCGGATGCACGGAACCGATCATCGCTTCCTCCTTCCCGTCGGGCCCGAGGGCACCGACTCCACGAACTCCTTGAACGCGGCGAGGCGCTGATCCCACATCGCGCCGATGGCACGCATCCAGGCCTCCGCCTCGGCGAAGGCCCGGGTGCGCAGCTCGTAGCGGGTCTCACGGCCGACACGCGTCGCGGCGGCGAGTCCCGCCTCCTCGAGCGCGTCGAAGTGCTTCGCGATGGCCTGGCGTGAGACCGGGATCCGACGTGCGAGCTCCGTCGCCGTGAGCGGGCCGTCCTTCGACAGCTCGTGCACCACGCGCCGCCGTGTGGGGTCGGCGAGCGCCGCGAACACCGCCCCGGCGGGATCTCGGGTCACGCGGCCTCCAGGTACTCCTTGAGCTCACCGAGCTCGTGCGCCCAGCCCTCGTCGTTGCCCTTCTGCGACTGGGTCTCGATCTGATCGGGGAGCGAGGCGAATCCGGACTCGACCAGCCGCAGGCGCGTCGACGTCCCGTCTCCGAGCTCCTCGAGCGTGAACGAGACGGTCGTGAACGGGCGTCCGAGCCCCTCGGGCCGCCAGCGGAACACGAAGCGGCCGGGCGGCTCCACGACGTCGACCACCGCTTCCGCCCGGTCCTCGTCCCACTCGAGGACGCCGGTCCCTCCCGGCCGCAGGTCGATCTCGGCTCGCTTCGTCGGGAACCACTCCAGCAGCTGGCTCGGCTCCGTGAGGGCCGCCCATACACGCTCCCGTGGTGCGCGGATCTCCAGCTCTTTCCTGACTTCATCCGGGATCTCCATGCGAGCCTCCTTCCTCCTGCAACTCATCGGTTGCGCGAATCTTACGCAACCATCGAGTTGCATGTCAACGGGAGACCGAGATCGGGAACGGGAACGGCGTAGGGTGAGCCTGAGGCACACATGCGACCGGACGCCGCGCCCTTGACACCCGTGGCCGACGAGGTTCCCCTGGAGCCATTCCTCCGCTGGGTGGGGAGCAATGTCCTGCGCCTGTCGGTCTATCTGGCCGCCGCATCAGTAGGGACGGCCGCCGTGCTCACTTCGGACTTCTTTCTCCCGTACACGTGGGAGGAAGTGGTCGCGACCGCGGGGTACACGTTCCTCGCCGGCGGGATCCTGGGGATCCCGGGCACCGTCCTCTGGTTGGTGTTGGTGTCGCAGCTGCCGCCGGAATGGTCCGCTCGGGATCGCCGGATGGTCGCAGCGCTCGCCAGCCCGATGATCCAGATCGTGTTCCTCGGAGTGTTCCTCTCCGGCGGTGCGCGTGTGCTCGCGCTCATCTTCGGGATCCTCCTCCCCGCAGGATCATCGCTCGTCGTGCGGCTCCGGGAACGGCGGATGTCGTCGCCCTGGCCCTCGGAAGACGTGTAGACGACCGGCCTACGCTGCTTCTCCGGTACCTCGCTGCCCCCCGGCCAGGTTGTAAGGGATCCGTAACCCTTCGGTATGCATCCGGTCACCGGCTGCCTCCGAGACTGGAGTCCGAGCGGTGGTGATGTGCCACCCTGACCCGAGGAGGGATGCTCGTGAGGAGAGCGATGGTGACGATCGCGGCGGCCGCCATGTTGGCGATGGTGCCCGGAGCGGCGTCGGCTGGCGTGGGCGGGCCGGCGTTCTACGTGAACGGGACCGTCTACCGGACCGTCGGCACGCCGACCGATCTGTCGGGCACCGGTGCGCCGGCGCATTCGTACGACACGATCTACGAGTTCTTCGGCGCCCAGCTGAACGTCGCGACGGCGGCGCCCGGCGACGCCGGCTACAACGGAGGGCGCTGGATGGTGCACGGCCTCGATTGGAACACGTCGTACGAGGACGCCGTCGCCGAGCATGGCGGGGCCAACGGCGTGATCGATACGAACACGGAGATCGCGGCGCTCCTGGCCGACGGCGGAGCCGGAGGGGCGACGGACATCGGTGTGATCAAGTCCTTCGTCTGCCCGGTCATCAGGCTGGCGGCGTAACCAGCGTTCGCCGTGGTTCGGGGTCGGCGTCCTTCATGGACGCCGGCCCTGGCCGTTCCCGATGTGATGGGGGGAAGATGGGTGAGATGAGCGATGGCCGTGTGCTGATCGTGGACGATGAGGCGATCGTTCGCGACGTCCTCACCCGCTACCTGGAGAAGGAGGGTTTCCACGTCGAGACGGCAGCTGACGGCGAGGCGGCGCTCCAGCTCGCGGCGCGCTCCCTGCCCGACATCGTGGTGCTCGATCTGATGCTCCCGAAGGTCGACGGACTCGAAGTGTTCCGCCGCCTCCGCGACCTCGGGGACGTGCCGGTCGTGATGCTCACCGCGAAGGGGGAAGAGGTCGACCGTCTCGTCGGTCTCGAGCTCGGTGCGGACGATTACGTGTCGAAGCCGTTCTCCCCCCGGGAGGTGGTCGCGCGGATCCGCGCCATCCTCCGTCGTGGCGACCGCGGCGCGCGCGATGGAGCCCCGCTCGTGATCGGCCGTCTCGAGATCGACCGTGATCGCCGGGAGGTCCGACGCGATGCATCCTCCGTGCATCTGACGCGGAAGGAGTACGACCTCCTGGAGCTGCTCGCGTCGCATCCCGGTCGGACCTTCTCGAGGACCGATCTCCTCGAGAAGGTCTGGGACTTCGCGTGGGATGGGGACTCCTCCACGGTCACGGTCCACATCCGCCGTCTCCGGGAGAAGATCGAGGACCACCCGTCGGAGCCGCGGCACCTGGTGACCGTTTGGGGCGTTGGCTACCGGTTCGAACCGTGACCCGCCTCCGTCCATTCGCGATGCTCCTGGCGCTCGTGCTCCTGGGTGCGGGGGGAGCGCTCCTCGTAGCGGCGGCGCTCGGGATGAAGGCTTCGGAGCTGGCGCACCTCGCGGGCTTGCTGGCTCCTGCCGTGGTGGTCACCGTGGTGGCCGCCACGCTCGCCTCATCCCTCCTGCGGCGTACGTCCCTCCGCCAGCGCTATCTGGCGATCGCGGCCGTCGGGACGCTCGTCGCCATGGGGAACCTCTTCGCGCTCACCCAGGCGATGTTCGTCTCCGCGCGCGCCGCCAGCGTGCTCGCGGTGGTCCTCACCTACGCCTCTGCCGCAGGCCTCGCCGCGGCGTACGCATCCGCGCGCTCGTCCGCCGGGGCCCTCGATAGGGTGACCGGGACCGCGGAGATCATCGGTGATGGGGACCTGTCCGCTCGGGTGGGACCGCTGGAGGCGGGCCCCGAGATGGACCGGCTGGCGGCCACGATCGACCAGATGGCTGTGCGACTCCAGGCCGTCCGCGACCAGGAGCAACGGGTCGAGCGCGTCAGGCGTGACCTGATCACCGCGGTGTCCCACGATCTGCGAACGCCTCTCGCGAACCTGCGCGCGATGGCCGAAGCCATCGAGGACCACGTGGTCGATGACCCGGAGACGCTCCGGCGGTATGCGAACCAGATGCGTCGATCCGTCGGTCAGCTGGCGTCGCTCGTGGACGATCTCTTCGAGTTCGTGCAGATCGACACCATCGCGATCGAGGCCGAGACCGATCGGGTCCGGTTGGACGATGTCGTCGCCTCCGCGATCGCCGCTGTCGAGACAGAGGCCGAGCGGAAGGGCGTGCTTCTGAGGATCGAGCTCGCCGGTTCGGAGGGAACCGCCTGTTCCCCCCATCTCACGCGCGTCCTTCAGAACCTGCTCGTGAACGCCGTGCGCCATACGCCGGCAGATGGAGCTGTTCGGATCGAAGGACGGAGGTTGGCCGGCGAGGTACGCCTCGCGGTGGAGGACACAGGAGAGGGGATCCCGTCGGGGGATCTCCCGTTCGTGTTCGATCCGTTCTATCGAGTGGACTCGGCACGGGCGGGCAACGGCGCCGGCCTCGGTCTCGCGCTGGCGGATCGGATCATCGCAGCACTCGGTGGCACCATCGAGGTAGCGAGCCGCCAGGATCGGGGTACGCGATTCGACGTGATGCTCCCGCTCCCCGCCGATCCGACGATCACGTCGCTCGGAGCTGGTCCGGGACCGTCCAGAACTCGAAATGGTGGCCGTCGGGGATCAGGAAGTCGCCGCCCCAGTTGAAGCCCCAGCTCTCGAAGATCCGGACGATCTCGCGGTTCATCGTCGGCTTCGATCCGTACGGGTTCTGGGGCGCGTTGATGTCGATCGCAGCGCCGTACGCGTGCGTCGACGGAGGCGCGGTGGGGCTCCGCGAGATCGTCCGCGAAGCCCAGCATCCGGAGTAGACCTTGATCTCCGAGCCGAGACCCGACGCGGCGATCTCGTAGAGCGCGCCGCGGACCATCGGGATCAGCTTCCGGTGACACGTGACCGTCCCGAGCAGCGGCACCTGGGTCGTGACGATGTTCCGCTTCGACCCAGGCGGGGTCGATCGTCAGGTACGCCGGGTTCGCCTGCGGCGTTGCCGCGAACTCGCCGAAGCGCTGCTTCACGAGGATCGGCGGTCGCACACCGCTCGCGACCCGCACGTACCTGGTCGAGCCCGCGACGTCGACCCGGAGGGGATCGTCGCCCACGAAGGGGAGCAGCTTCCGTTTCCAGACCGGGCGCGTGAGCGGTTCGGACGGCTGCGCCAGGAGGTACCGCTCGTGTGCGATCCCGAGCCGCCTGCCTACCTCCCGGTTCAGGAGCACCTCCGACCACCCGACCGCGTCGTCGGGCACCACCGCGCCGATCCGGACCGAGCCGTTCCGGAACACGAGCCTGCCACCGGGGCCGAGTCGGCGGAGCATCGCGCTGTGCTCACCCAGCACCGCCTGGCCGGCACGGAGCGCCTGGACGATGTCCTCGCGGACGCTCGCGCCGACGAACGGCGCGTAGTCGGTCGCGTCGACCGCGAAGGCATCGATCGGGAAGGCGAAGGGGCTCTTCGGCTGGTCGATGACCCGCCCGTCCCCATCCTCGGTCCGGACGAGCCACAGCGTGTCGCCGGCCACGACCACCGCCTCGTCGAGGCCGGCCAGGCGTTCCATCTTCTGCCGGAAGGCGGGATCGTCGAAGCCGCCGGGGACCCACGCGAGGTAGTTGTCGGGCCCCGAGTAGGGCGGGCTGGAGTTCCCGCCGAGGTTCGAGCGAACCGGTGCGGCATCCTGCGACGGCCAGAAGAGGAACCCGGCGAAGACGACGAGGAGCGCGACGGCGAACGCGAGGAAGCGCCGCCGGAGCGCGATCTGGTGTGGGGGCACGTCTTCAGGCTACTGTGGGTCAAGCACGCATCCGAGCACCGCTCGGGTCGTAGAGCGGACGGACGGAGAGCGTCGCCTTCACCACCTCGCCCGCGATGTCCACCTGGACCAGCATGTCCTGGTCATCCACGACCGAGACCTGCACCATCGCCAGTCCGACGGCCGCCCCGATCGTGTGCGCGTAGGCGGCGGACATCACGGTGCCCACGATCCTCCCGTCGGCGAACACGGACTCACCGTGGAGGAGGACCGGCTCGGGGTCCTCGAGCGCGAGGCTCACGAGCCGACGCGGCCCCGGCGTCTCCTTCGCGCGGCGAGCCGCCTGGGCGCCGACGAAGTTCTTCTCCAGCTTCACGACGTGTCCGAGACCCGCCGAGAACGGGTCGTCGGTCGGCCCGACGTCATGGCCGACGTGGACGAACCCCTTCTCGATCCGGAGCGAGTCGAGCGCGTGGTAGCCGGCGTGTCGGAGGCCGAACTCCGTTCCCGCCTCGACGACCGCGTCGTACACGTGGACGGCGAACTCCGACGGGACGTACAGCTCCCAGCCGAGCTCACCGACGAACGAGGCACGGATCGCGAGGACGGGCGCGCTTCCGACGTGGATCTCGTGCGCGGAGAAGAACGGGAAGCCGTCGTTCGAGAGGTCGGCCGAGCTGAGGCGTCCGAGCAGTTCCCGACTGCGCGGTCCCATCAGGGCGATCGTGGCGAACGCGCTCGTCACATCTTCGATCGAGACGGCCAGGCCCTCGGCTTCGGCGCGGAGCCACTCGAGCGTGCGGTGCTGCGTCGCGCTCGGCGTGATCGACGAGGAACCGGTCGGCGGCCAGGCGCGTGACGGTCCCGTCGTTCTCGATCCCACCACGGAGGTTCAGGAAGAGGGTGTAGACGACGCGGCCCACGCCCACGTCGACGTCGTTCGTGCAAACCCGTTGGAGCAGGGGCAGCGCGTCCGCGCCCGTCACCTCGATCTTGGCGAACGAGCTCAGATCGAAGAGCGCCACGGCCTCCCGCGCGGCGCGGTGCTCCTCGGCCACGTAGGGGAACCAGTTCTGACGCCCGAAGGAGTAGTCGTACTCCGGCCGGACGCCGGGCGGCGCGAACCACATCGGTCGCTCCCATTGCGTCAGCTCGCCGAAGCACACACCGGCGGTCTCCAGGCGGTCGTAGAGGGGAGAGCGCCGGATGCCGCGCGCGGTGGTCGCCTGGAGGTTCGGCCAGTGCATCGCGTAGAGGCGGCCGAGCGCTTCCTTCGTCCGCTCGTGCAGGTAGCGCTCGTTCGCCTGCGACGTGGCGAAGCGCCGCACGTCGACCTCGGAGGCGTCGAACGTGGGAGCGCCCTCCCGGATCCACTCCGCGAGCGCACGCCCGGCGCCGGGCGAGTAGATGATCCCTTGCGAGTTGAAGCCGGCTGCCACGAACAGGTTGCGGATCTCGGCGGTTTCACCGAGGCAGAAGTTCACGTCGGGGGTGAAGGATTCCGGCGCGCGGAGGAAGCGCGTGAACTCCGCGTCGCGCAGCGCCGGGATGCGCCGCTCCGCGTTCGCGCGCGTCGGCGCGAAGTGCTCCCAGTCCGGACCGAACTCGCCGAACGACCAGTCATCGGGGATCGAGTCCGTCGAGCGCGGCCGGCCGTTCGGCTCGAACGCCCCGATCATCAGCCCGCCGGCGTGATGTCGGGCGTAGAAGGAGCCGTCCAGTCCGCGGACCAGCGGGAGGAGATCGTGCGCGCCTTCGATCGGATCCGTGGAGACGTGCACGTGCTCCGCGGCGTACAGCGGCACCGGCACACCGACGGTGGCCGCGAGGTCGCGGGTCCACAGCCCGCACGCGAGGACGACCGTTTCGGCTTCGACTTCGCCACGATCGGTTCGCACGCCCGTCACCGTTCGGCCGTCGAGCAAGAGCTCCTCGACCCGGATGCCTTCGCGGAGCATCACGCCATGGTCGTGCGCGCCTTTCGCGAGGGCGAGCGCCGCGTACCCCGGGTTCACGGTTCCGTCACCGGCCTGCAGGAGCTCGCCCACCAAGCCGTCAGTCGAGATCAGCGGCCACACCTCGGGGACCTCGGAGGGTTCCAGGAGACGAGCCTCGGTCCCGTGGTGACGGGCGATCGCGGCCGCGTAGCGTAGTTCGGTCATCCTGCCCTCGTTCTCGGCGAGCGTGAGCGAACCGGTCGGCCGGAAGTGCACGTCGACGCCCGTCTCGTCGGCGAGTCCTCGATAGAGATCCACGCTGTAGTTCGCGAGCTCCGTCATCGGATGCGAGCCGCGGACACGGGCGACGAGGCCTGCGGCGTGCCACGATGTCCCGGAGGCGATCTTCGCCCGCTCCAGAAGCAGTACATCGGTGATCCCCAGGCCGGCGAGGTGGTACGCGACCGAGGATCCGGCAGATCCCTCCACCCACGATCACGACCTGCGGCGCGGTCGGGGAGCGGGCCTCCGGCGGCGTCAGGAGCGAAGGAGGTTGCGGTGAGGGTGTCGTCCAGCATCCGCTCGGTCATCGACGCCGAAGGATATCCAGCCTCCCGCGTCGACGAGGCGGCGTTCGCCGCGGCCTACCTTCTCGGCTCGTACCGCATCGCCACTGCCCCCGAGCCGAACTCCAGCCGGCTCACGAGCTTCAAGTCGACATGCTTCGAGAGCCCCGCGAACAACGTCGGCCCGTGGCCCGCGAGCCTGGGATGCACCACGAACTCGTACTCATCGATCAATCCCAGTTCCGTCAACGCCAGTGGGAGCTTCACACCTCCCACGAACAGCCCATTGCCCGACTCCCGCTTGAGTTGCTGAACGGCCTCGCCCAGATCCCCGCGCAGGAGTTCCGCGTTCCAATCGACCTGGTCCAGGGTGCTCGACACGACGTACTTCTTCGCCGCGTTGATCGTCTGGGCGAAAGGTTCCGTCCAATCAGGTCTTGCTTCCGTCGGCGCCGGCGACCGCCACGCTGATTCCATCATCTCGTAGGTCACGCGGCCGAAGAGAAGAGCATCGGCCTGGGCGAGGTTCTCGGCCGCGTGCCGATGCAGGTCTTCATCCACGAGGCCCGCACGATGATCGCAGCACCCGTCCAATGTGACGTTGATGGAGTACCGAAGCGGTCGCATCTCGCGAGAGTACCGCCGACGGTTACACCTGTGCGTGCCTCATGGCCCGACCGGTGAACAGATCGAGCCCTAGGGGATCGCTCTTCCGGGCTTCTCGTATCAACCCGGAAGGGGGATGCTGGATCGTCGGCCTTCCCGCGGTTGCCTCGGGTCCGGTCGGTTGGGACGATGCAGCCGTGAGTGAGGCCGGAACGGCGATGCGGGAGGAGCGGCGGTTCGTGACCGCGCTGTTCGCCGACCTCGTCGGGTCGACGGCTCTCGGGGAACGCCTCGAGCCTGAGGAGCTGAAGCTCGTGGTCGGCGACGCCGTTGGCCGGATCGTCGGCGCCGTCGAGGCGTTCGGCGGGACGATCAAAGACCTGGCCGGTGACGGTGTGCTCGCGCTTTTCGGTGCTCCCGGTCGCCCACGAGGACGATCCCGAACGCGCACTGCTCGCCGGGCTGCGGATCGTGGAGGAGATGGGTGAGTTCGCCGACGAGGTCCGCCGGAGCTGGGGGATCGACGGTTTCGGCGTCCGGGTCGGCGTGGAATCCGGGCCCGTGGTGGTGGGGGCCGTCGGCGCGGGCTCTCGCGTGGAGTACGGGGCGATGGGCGACGCCGTGAACGTGGCGGCGAGGCTTCAAGCCCAGGCCGAGCCGGGCACGATCCTCGTCGGCGAAAGTACCGCCGCTCGAGTGGAGCCGCTCTTCGAGTGGGGCCCTCCTGTAGAGCTCGAGCTGAAAGGGAAGTCGGGCACGGTCGCGGCGAGATACGTGATCGCTCCGTTGGCGACGCCGGTGTCGACACGCGGGATCGAGGGCGTGCAGGCGCCGGTCGTCGGGCGCGAGCGCGAGCTCACGGTCGTCCAGGAACTCGCGCGGGCGGCCCTCGAGGGCACCGGGGCGATCGTGTTCATGACCGGCGAGCCCGGGATCGGCAAGACGAGGCTCCTCTCGGAGTTCCGGGATTCTTCACCACAGGGCCGGCGCGTCAGGGTCGCCCTCGATGGCTGGAGGGCAAGTGCGTGTCCTACGGCGAGTCGATGACCTACTGGCCGTTCCGAGACCTCGTCCGATCGTGGCTCGGGGTCCTTGCGGACGAGCCGGAGATGCGGGTTCGCGTGGCGCTCCGCCGCAACGTCGAGCGGCTCTTCGGCGATCGCGCCGCCGAGCTCACCCCGTACCTCGCCGCGATGCTCGGGCTCACCCTCGAGCAGGAGGCACAGGCTCGCCTCGGCGAGCTCTCCCCGGAGGCGCTGCAGTACCGGACGTTCGAGGTGGTCCGTGAGCTCCTTCGACGCCTCGCCGAGGACGGCCCGGTCGCCATCGCCCTCGAGGACCTCCATTGGGCCGACGCCACCTCGTTGCAGCTCCTCGAACGGCTGCTCCCCGACACCGAGGACGCAGCGCTCCTGCTCGTCCTCACCCTCCGTCAGGAGCGAGACCACCCCGCCTGGCGGCTCAAGGACGACGCCGCGAGGGAGCTTCCGCACCGGACCACGGAGATGGCGCTCGAGGCGCTCTCGGGTGATGCCGGCCTCGACCTGCTCCGATCGCTCGTCGGCGCGGGCACCTTGCCCGAGGACATGGAGGCGCGGATCCTCGAACACGCCGACGGCAACCCGTTCTTCCTCGAAGAGCTGGTCCGGTCCCTCGCCGACGCGGGGTCACTCGTCCGAGACGGCGACGGGTGGCGGTTCGACCACGAGGCCGAGGTCGAGATCCCGCCGACCGTCGAGAAGGTGATCCTCGCGCGTATCGATCGCCTCGACCCCCGGCCTCATGACGCGCTGATGGCGGCGTCCGTCCTGGGGCGCGAGTTCGGGTTGCCGCTCCTGGAGGCCGTGACCGGCGACGGCGACGTGAAGGAGTCGCTCTCGTCACTGATGCGCCTCGACCTGCTCCGAGAGGCGCGGCGGTGGCCGGAGCCGGAGTACCGGTTCAAGCACGCATTGATCCAGGAGGCCGCCTACCGGACGCTCGTCGTCGACGAGCGACGCGCGCTCCACGCGAAAGCCGCCACATGGCTCGAGGACCGCTACGCCGGCCGCGAGGAGGAGGTCGCCGGTCTGCTCGCGCATCATTGGCTCGCCGCGGCCGACGAGGACAAGGCGGTCGCGTACCTGACGATGGCCGGCGACCGTGCACGTCAGGAATACGCACTCGACGAGGCGATCGCCAGCTACCGTGAGCTGTTGCCGATCCTGGGAGAGCGCGGCGAGCAGGATGCCATCGCACTCGTTCTGTTCAAGCTCGCGCTGGCGTTCCACATGTCGCTCCGCTTCGCGGAGGCGAACGAGATGTACCAGCGGGCGTTCGATCTGTGGCGCCGACCGGACCCGCCGGCCGAGCCGGCGACCGCGACGCTGCGCGTGGGCACCAGCTTCCTTCCCAACGATGCCGACCCACGCTCCGCGATCGCCTGGCCGAACATCCAGCTCTGCATGCAGCTGTTCGATCGCCTGGTCGAGGCGTGGCCGGAGCGGACGATCGTGCCTTCGCTCGCAGAGCGGTGGGAGATCTCCGACGACGGTCTGCGCTACGTCTTCCATCTCCGCGACGGCCTGACGTGGTCCGACGGCGAGCCCTTGACCGCGCATGACGTGGAGTACGGGATCAAGCGGGTGCTGAACCCCGACGCGCCGGGGTCTTCGGTCGCGATCTACTTCGTCCTCGAACACGGACAGGACCATTACCTCCGCACGACGGAGGATCCGGATCTGATCGGCGTGCGCGCCCTCGACGACCGCACGCTGGAGTTCCGGCTCGCCGCACCTGCGCCGTACTTCATGAGCGTGATGAACCGTCCCGACGGAGGGCCGCAGCCGCGGCACGCCATCGAGCGCGACGGCGATGCGTGGACGGAGACCGGGAAACAGGTGGTGAGCGGCGCGTTCGAGATCGTGGAACGCGAGACGGACCGGCTCGTCCTGCGCCGCCGTGAGCAGCCGGGCTCTCCACGACCCGGGAACGTCCAGACGGTGGAGTACATCCGGAGGGAGATCCCCGAGGCGATCGCCGCCTACGCGCGCGACGAGCTCGATGCGGTCACCGTGCGCTACACGCCGAAGACCGCCGATCTCGTGCCTGGTGTCTCGGACGACGCGCACCTCGGCGCCGCGAGCTGGTCGGGGTTCCTCGCGTTCCGGCACGCCGACCCGGCGATGGGAAACGTCGAGTTCCGGCGAGCGCTCGCTTCCGCCGTCGACCGCGAGCTGCTGGCCGAGCACGTGCCCTCGAACCTCGTCGTGGCGAACGGGGGGATCGTGCCGCCGGCCCTGCAGGGGCACACCCCGGACATCGTTCCCCGGTTCGATCCGGAGGCAGCCCGCGAGCATCTCCGGCGCTCTGGACTGTCACGAGACGAGCTCCAGGGCCTCGAGATCGCCGGCATCGAGACGTGGCTCGACGACTTCCTTCTCGTCGTGTCCCGAACGTGGAAGGAAGTGCTCGATCTCGATGTGCCCGTCCGACCGTGGACGCTCGAGGAGGCGCTCTCGATCGGAGATCCGACGGAGATGGCCCCGATCGTGATCACGGGATGGCTCCCCGGCTACGCGGACCCCGAGTACTTCCTCCGCCTGCTCTTCCAGACCGACAGCAAGACGAACTACGGCGGGTTCTCCGATCCGGAGTTCGATCAGCTGATCGAGCGGGCGCGCCAGGAGCGCAGCGACCGTTCGCGGCTTGAGCTGTTCCACGAGGCCGATCGGATGGCGGTCGCCGACCGCATCGCGTGCATCCCACTCGTCTACGGCCGGAGCATGTCCTTCGTGAAGCCGTGGGTCACCGGGTGGTGGGAGTTCGGGAAATCCTCGTCGTCGGTCGCGGACCTGATGACGGCGGGTGCCACATCGAGCGCTCGCTGAGCGCCGTGCGGGGATCGCGGGTCGGCTAGCTGGAGTGGCTGAGCTCGCGGGCGGCCTTCGCGGCTTCCCTGGCTGCCTCGCGCTCGGCCTTGGCGGCGTCACGGGCGGCTTCGCGCTCAGCCTTGGCGGCCTCGCGTTCGGCCCGCTGCTCGGCCTTCCACTCGTCGTGCGCTTCCTTGCGCTCCATGTTCTCGACGAGGCGCTCCAGCGCGTTGATCAGGCCGGGAGCGTTCTCGTTCTTGAGGCAGTTGGCGAGCACGTGCGCGATCGCGTTCTCCAGACCGGTCAGCTTCACCGGCTCCGTGTCTTCGGTCTCCTCGACCTCGTCGCCCTCGCTGCCCTCTTCGCCTTCTTCGTCGTCCGGCGTGGCAGCCGCCTCGCAGGCCTCGGCGCGCTCGAGGACGACCTCATCGCCTGCCTCGGTGCCGTCTGCCTCTTCGGCATCGTCCGAGTCATCGTCGTCCGTCGCTTCGTCGCACTCCTCGACCGGATCGTCACCTTCGACCGGCTCGTCACCCTCGACGGGGTCCTCGCCCTCGACCGGATCGTCGCCCTCGACGGGGTCCTCGCCTTCGACCGGATCGTCACCTTCGACCGGATCGTCACCCTCGACGGGGTCCTCGCCCTCGACCGGCTCGTCGCCATCCTCGACCGTGTCTCCGTCGTCGACGACGTCACCGGTGGGCTCGCAGGTGGTCGGCTCGTCCGCCGGGTCGTCGAAGACGTCGCCGGCGAGCGCGAATCCAGCGGAGAGCACCGCGATGACCACGCCGACGATGGCGACGAAACGCAGGCGCTCCCCTTTGTGCATGCCCCAGTATCGACCAGACGGAGCCGAAATCTTGAGCCTTCGTTCAGGTATCGGTCGATCTCCCGCCTAGAGTGCGGTCCCGTGGTCTCCCTCGACGGCATACGGCGCGTCCTGTTCGGTCATTTCACGCTCCCCGACGACGGGGATCCGCGGGCCGGCGAGAAGGTCGTGGTCTGCGGCTATCTGATCGACCACCCCGACGGCCTCGTGCTCCTCGACACCGGCATCGCCGAGGGTCACGAGGAGGTGGAGGAGCTCTACCATCCCGTGCGGCGTCCCCTGGACGAGGCGCTCGCCACGGCCGGCGTGACCACGGACGACATCAAGGTGGTCGTGAACTGCCACCTGCACCTCGACCACTGCGGAGGGAACCCTCGGTTCCCGAACACGCCGATCTTCGCGCAGCAGGTCGAGTTCGATGCCGCCCACCGTGAGGAGGACTACCCGATCGTGGGCCTGTACGACTTCTCCGAAGCCCGCTACGAGCTCCACGGCGGGGAGGCCGACGTCGCGCAGGGGATCCGCGTCGTCCCGACGCCCGGCCACACGCCCGGTCACCAATCGCTCGTCGTAGAGACCGACGCCGGCCGGGTGGTGCTGGCGGGTCAGGCGGTGAACGGAGCCACCGACTTCGCACGCGCCCAGTACGCGAGCGAGCTCCGCCGGAGTGGTTCCGACGAGACGGTCATCGTGCCCGAGTGGATCGAACGGCTCCAGGAGTTCGACCCCGTCCTGGTGCTCTTCGCGCACGACAACGCCACATGGGCGCCTGTCGTCTGATCGCGGCTCAGGAGATCGTGATGCGGCCGTCCTCTCCGATGGGGAAGCTGGGGTTGTAGGCGATCTCCCAAGGGTGCCCGTCCGGGTCGGCGAAGTAGCCCGAGTAGCCGCCCCAGTCCGTGCGCTCCGCCGCCTTCATGATGCGAGCTCCGGCGGCAACCGCCGCTTCGAACGCGGCATCCGCTTCCGCCTCGCTCCCGACGTTGATCGCGAGGGTGATGCCACCGAACTCCGCCGTCGGCTCGGATCGCAGACCCGCATCCCTGGCGAGGTCCTCCCGTCCGAACAGGCCCAGATACGAGTCCGATGTCCGGAACCAGCAGATCTCCTCCCCGACGGAGCCCGCGAGCTCCCATCCGAGCGCCTCGTAGAAGGCCCTCGACCTCGCCACGTTGTCGACGCCGAGCGTCACGATGTTGATCCGCGCGGGAACGCTCATGCCGGCTCTCCTTCCGTTCTTGGCCGTGTGGTCGGAGACGCTACCGCGGGCTCCCAGCCGAGCGCCGCGTCCGTAGAGTGACCCGATGCCGTCCATCACCGACGTCGAGGGCATCACCGTCGGTCATTGGACGGATGAGGGGGCACGTACCGGGTGCACGGTGGTCCTGCCTCCTGCGGGCACGATCGCCTCCTGCGAGGTCCGGGGAGGCGCGCCCGGGACACGCGGCACGGACATCCTGCAGCCCGGCACGATCATCGAAGTCGCGCACGCGATCGTCCTGACCGGAGGGAGCGCGTTCGGTCTCGCGAGTGCGGGCGGGGTGGAGCGGTACCTCGAGGAGCGCGGGATCGGGAGCGAGATCGGTCCGGTCCTCGTGCCGACCGTGCCCGCCGCCGTGATCTTCGACCTTGGTGTGGGGGATCCGGCACGACGACCGGGCGCGGACGAGGGCTATGCGGCCTGTGTCGCCGCATCCACTGATGTGGCCGAGGGGCAGGTCGGCGTCGGCACCGGTGCCACGGTCGCGAAGCTCTGGGGACCCGAGCGAGCGATGCCGGGAGGGGTCGGGACCTGGGCGGCGCGCCACGGGGACCTGGTCGTCGGAGCGCTGGTGGTCGTCAATGCGGTGGGCGAGATCGTGGATGAGGACGGATCGATCCTCGTCGGGTCCCAGGCTGGAGCCGGGCGAGCGGCGGGAGAACCTCGTGGAGCAGCTCGGTTCGTCGGCCGCGGCCAACACGACGCTCGGCGTGGTCGCGACGAACGCCGTGCTCTCGAAGGAGGACGTCCGCCGGCTCGCCAGTGTCGGGAACGACGCGTTCGATGTCGCGATCCGGCCCGCGCACACGATCTACGACGGCGACACGGTGTTCGCGTTGGCCACGCAGCAGGTCGACGCGAGCTTCGAGCTGGTCGCTTCGCTGGTCGAGGATGCCGTCACGACGGCGATCCGGCGGCGGTGACCCAGTGACTCCCCTGACGCCGGAGACGCTTCGAGATCGCGACGCCGACGAGACCCACCGCGAGACCGATCAGCGATGGTCGCAGAGGTCGGCGAGCAATAGCTCAGCCGCCCCGAAAGTCCATCCCAAGGACGTCGTAGACCACTCGCAGTCGTCGGCATCGATGCAATCGGGAGTCCAGCAGGAGAGGGAATCCGAGCACCAGCGCGACGCCGACGCTCACCCCCATGAGCGCGACCCGCCCTCTTCGGCTCATCCGGCGTCAGCTTCCTCTCACCCTTTGTACGAGACTCGCACGCGCCCGGTTCAGAGGTGGCGATGCCAGAGGTGCATCACGGCGTAGGCGCGCCAGGGCCGCCATCGTTCGGCTCGATCGACCATCGCTGTCTGCGTCGACTCCAGACCGAGGGCCTCGAACCCCTTGCGGACACCGAGGTCGCCCGACATGAACGCGTCCGGGTCGCGGAGCGCGCGCATCGCGACGTAGGCGAGGGTCCACGGACCGATCCCGGGCACGTCGCCGAGCGTCCCGAGCGTCTCCTCGAGCGGCGCGTCACCCGAGAGATTCGAGCTGCCCTCCCGCGACGAGCTCGGCGACGCGGCGGATCGTCTCGGCTCGCGAACGGGGCATCCCGAAGGCCTCGGGTGGGAGCTCGGCCACGCGCTCAGGTGTGGGGAACAGATGGGTGATGCCCCCGTTCGGACGCTCCAGGGGCGTTCCGGCGAGCCGACACGAGCCTGCCGAGAGACGTCCTCGCCCCCGCGACGGACACCTGCTGCCCGAAGATCGCCCGCACGACGAGCTCGAAGCCGTCGAACGTGCCGGGGACGCGGATCCCGGGGATCCGAGCCACCAGTGGGGTCATCTCCGGATCGGCGGCGAGGGCTGCGTCGATCGCGGCGGCGTCGGCGTCGAGGTCGAACGCACGGCGAGCGCGATCGCGGAGAGCGTGAAGGTCGGCGCGGCCCTCCGACGTGACGCGGACGGCGACGTGGTCCGAGCGAGGCGTCATCGCGACCACCGCGACGGCGCTCGGCTGTCGCACGGAACGAACGTACGCCCCGTCCCGAATCTCCTCGATGCCCGGGACGGCGCGCGCGCCGAGGAACGACAGGAGCGTGTCGGACGCGAACGGCGCCCGGAAGGGGAGCCGGAAGGAACGTGTGTGCAACTCGTCGTCCACGCCGGCAGGTATAGCGGATGGTCTGTCGGTGCCACCGGCTAGCGTCGCTCACCCTCCCTCTCCTCGACAGGAGGAGACGATGGATCAGGTGGCGAGGGTGATCCTGGCGTTGGAAGCGCCGGAGGTGGCCGAGGAGGTCATGCACTTCCTCGATCGGAGCGGGCGCGCACGAGTGGTGGCCACCGCCGGCGACGACCGCCAGCTCTCGGAGGCGGTCCGGCAGCTCGAGCCGGATGTCGTCGTCGCCGAGCCCGGCCTGCTCGCAGGGGCGAGAGCGTGCGGCGCGGTGCTCGCGATCGACGTCCGCGAGTCGGTGAGCTCGCTCCGGACGGCGATCCGGTCGGGTGCGGCCGGCTATTTCCTGTGGCCGAAGGAACGCGACGACTTGCTCGGGGCCGCGGCGGCGGCTGTCCGGCGCGCACAGCAAACGGCCAGACGGGGCACGGTGATCGCGGTCCACGGCGGTCGCGGCGGTGCGGGGGTGACGTTCGTGGCCACGCACCTCGCCGCCGCATTCGCCCGGCGCGGCTCGGCGATCCTGATCGACGCCGACCCGGTGTTCGGTGACGTCGCCCAGGCGCTCGGCGCCCCCACGGGCGAGGAGGCCGAACCGACCCACACCTTCGCCGACGCCGCCGCCCTCGGAGACGATCTCGGCCCGGAGCAGCTGAGGAGCGCGCTGTGGCGGCACGACAGCGAGGTGGACGTCCTCCTGCCTCCGCAGCCGGAGGAGGCGATCCGCCTCGGTCCGGACGACCTGCGTCTCGTGACCGACGCCGCCGCGGGTGTCGCGGACGCCGTGATCGTGCATCTGCCGCGTTCGCTCGGGGCGATGACGCGCGCCGGTGCGGACACCTCGGACACGCTCGTCGAGGTCCTCACCTTGGACGTCGTGTCGTTCCGCGCGACGTCGCGCGCCCTGGAGGCGTGCGCCCCCCTGCACCTCGAGGGACGCGTGGGCTTCGTCGTCAACAAGGCGGCTCGCAGTGAGATCACGCCCGGAGACGTGCATCGAGTCTTCGGCGAGCCCGCCCGCGCGATCATCCCGCACGACCGCGCCGTCCGCTCGGCGCAGGAGCGGAGTCGGCTGCTGCCTCCGAAGGGGCGGATGGCTCGCCGGTTCGATCGCCTCGCGGATGCCCTCTCCGCCCCCGTCGTCGACGAGATCGCGTCCTGACCGGGCTCCGTTCGCCTCCAGGCTACGCTTCGCCCGTGGACGAACGGGTGCTGCTGGTCGAGGACGACCCCTCGATCCGGGAGATGGCGGGCCTCGGGCTCGGCAACGCCGGCTTCCGGGTGACGTCCTGCGCCGACGGACGGGAGGGTCTCGAGCGCCTCCGGCGTGACCCCTTCGACCTGGCGGTCCTCGACGTGATGCTGCCGTCGCTCGACGGCTTCGAGATCACCCGTGAGGTGCGCAAGGACAGCCGCATCCCGATCGTGATGCTGACGGCCCGCGCCGACGCCACCGATGTGATCGTCGGTCTGGAGCTCGGCGCCGACGACTACGTGACGAAGCCGTTCGACATGCCTGTGCTCGTCGCGCGCTGCCGGGCCGTGCTTCGCCGGGCCGCGGCGGAGCCGGAGGACCCCGCCCTCCGGGTTGGCGACCTGGAGATCGACGTCGGCGGATTCGCGGCGCGGAAGGGCGGGCGCGATCTCGCCCTCACGGCGACGGAGTTCCGACTCCTCGTCGAGCTGGCGCGCCGGCCCGGCCAGGTGCTCACCCGCGAGGTCCTGCTCGCGCGGGTCTGGGACTACGAGTACCTCGGCGACTCCCGGCTGGTCGACGTCGCCGTCCAGCGTCTCCGCGGCAAGATCGAGGACGATCCCGCGCATCCCCGCACGATCTCGACCGTCCGGGGCGTCGGCTACCGGCTCGAGCGGGCTGGAGCGGAGTGACCGGAGGGCGCGGATCGCCTCGCCGGCTCGTGTTGGTGGTCGTCCTCGTGGCCGCCGCCGTCGGCGCCGCGCTCGCGACGGTGGTGTTCGTGTTGGTGCGCGACGCGCGTCTGCACGATTCGCTCGAGCGCGCTCGCGCCGAGGCCGTCTTCGACCTCACGATCGCCGGCCCCCTCCTCCAGGGATCCGGCGAACCCGAGGCGGTCGTCGAGACGTTCCGGGAGGAGCGCGGCATCCACGCCATCCTGGTCGAGGACGGGCGGACGATCGATGCCGACCCGGGCTCGGGGATCTCGATCCCTGCCGAGCTCCGCGCGATCGCGGCGCGAGGGCAGCTCGGCTACGACCGGATCGAGGCGGATGGTGTGCCGACTCCTGCTCGTCGGCGGCCCGACGCCCGATCGCGGTGCCGAGCTCTACTTCGCGTTCTCGGAGGCGGGGATCCGCGAAGACCTCCGTGAGCTCGCGACGGCGCTCGCGATCGGCTGGGTCGCGATCGTGGTCGTCGCGTTCGCGCTCGCGCGGGTGGCCGCGGGCCGCATCGCCACGCTCGCCGAAGCCGAGGCGTGGGGGCGGCGCTTCACGTCCGATGTCTCCCACGAGCTCCGGACGCCGGTCGCCGCCCTCGTGTCCGAGGCCTCGGTGCTCCGGGAGCATCTCGCCGCGATGCCCCCCGACGCGCGGCGGGCCGCCGAGCTCCTCGTCGGCGACGTCGCGCGTCTGCGCCGGCTCGTCGAGGACCTGACGAACCTCGCTTCGCTCGACGCCGGGCGGGAGCAGGTGCGCACGGAGCCGTTCGACCTGGCGACGCTCGTGGCAGGGGACCGTGCGGAGTCGAGGATGGGACGCCGACGTCGAGATCCGGTCGGAGCCGGTTCCCGTCACCTCGGATCGGACGCGCGTCGACCGGATCGTGGCCAACCTGATCGGCAACGCGCTCGATCACGGGGGAGGAGCGGTCGTGGTGCAGGTGGGACGCACCGCCGATGGCGCCACGGTCGAGGTCGCCGACACCGGCCCCGGGATCGCCCCCGAGCACCTCGAGCACGTCTTCGATCGCTTCTACCGGGCCGACCCATCGCGGTCGGGCCCGGGCAGCGGTCTCGGTCTGGCGATCGCCCGCGAGAACGCGCGGCTGCTCGGGGGCGACGTCGAGGCCCGGAGCGAGCTCGGCACCGGTTCGCGGTTCACGCTGCGTCCTGCCCGACACCGTTGCCGAACCGTGACACGACGGGGGTTCCCGTGTTGCAGCTCGACGCCGAGCATGGGCTGCGTTCCCGACAGGAGGAGGCAACCCATGAAGCGCCTGATCGCGATGGTGGCGGTCCTCACCGTGCTCACGGCCGCGTGCGCCGAGAGCGGCGCCCAGCCGCTCGGCCCGGCTCCGAGCGACGAGCCCTCGTCACCTCCTCACCGACGGATCTCCCACGTCGCCCTCGCCATCGCAGATCCCCGCACGCGGGCCGATGACGTACGAGCTCTGGTTCAACTACGACGGCTCTCTGTTCGTCGCACATCGGACGGAGGAGTTCGTGCCCGGCGTGGGGCGCGATCGATCGAGAGCGCTCCTCGAGGGGCCGACGAACGCCGAGTCCGCTGCCGGCGCATTCGGGAACGATCCAGCCGGGCACGCACCTCCTCGACCTGACGATCGACGACGGCGTCGCGACGGTGAACCTGGATCGGCACGTTCACATCGCAGGAGACGCCGGCGATCGCGGTCGGCAGCCTCTCGCAGATCGTCTACACGCTCACGCAGTTCGACTCGGTCGACGGCGTTCGGTTCGAGGTCGACGGCACGCCGCTCACGAACTTCGGCGGCTACGAGATCGACGGCCCCCAGCGGCGCGCGAACTTCGCCGACCAGCTGCCGTTCATCCTCGTCCAGAGCCCGCGGATCCGGGAGCTCGTCTCGAGCCCCGTGCACATCAGCGGGACGGCGGACGTGTTCGAGGCGGTCGTCTCCATCGCGATCCTCGACCGGGACGGGAAGGTGATCGCGTCCACGTTCACGATGGCCACCTGCGGCACCGGTTGCCGGGGAACGTGGGAGACCGACGTCGGCGTACGACGTCGCCGAGAACCAGCGCGGCACGATCCACGTGTACGAGGTCAGCGCGATGGACGGCTCGGAGATCCACGTGGTGGACATCCCGGTCACGCTCATCGCGTGATCCGGGACGCGGGAGAGGGCGGCCTCGCGGCCGCCCTCTCCTCGTGAGCCCCATCCCGTGCCGCTTCCCCCGGCAGACGCCGTCGGTGCGACGCACGCCCCACGCGCGGTAGCGCGGAGACGAATCCCCCGACAGGTTCGAGGAACCCCCCGCCTTGGGGATGGTTCCGTGTCGGAGGTCCACGCTAGGGTCGTTCCGGTCGACGCGGCGAGCCTTCCTCCGCCGGTCGGCACCTCCTCACCCCCTCGTGTCGGTGCGTGCTTCCCCGCGAGTGTTCGGAGGGAACCTGGTGGACCACGGAGGGCGAGTCACCCTCGCGTTCGTTCGCATGAGCGCGGATCCGCTCGCCAGGGTGCGACAGCAGCTGCGGGCCCAGCTGCGCGAACGGGTCGACGCCCGAGGGCTGTCCGCGGCGCCGCGAACGGAGCGGCGGCTCCGCGTTCGCGAAGAGGCGCTGTCCCTGATGCGCGAGAGCGGCGCGCTGCTCCCGCAGCGGGATCTGGCTCGCGTGGTCAACGAGGTTTCCGACGAGGTCGTCGGGTTCGGTCCCATCGAGTTCCTGCTTGCGGGACCCCGGGGTCACCGAGGTGATGGTCAATGGACCTGACGACGTGTACGTGGAGCGGGAGGGGCGGATCGAGAGGGTGGAGGACCGGCTGTTTGAGGGGGAGGAGTCGGTCCTTCATCTGATCGAGCGCATCGTGGGTCCCCTGGGCCTCCGGGTCGACCAGGCGTCACCTTGGGTGGACGCGCGACTTCCGGGCGGCAGCAGGGTGCACGCGATCGTTCCGCCCCTTTCGCTCCGCGGCCCCGTGCTGACCATCCGCACGTTCGCTCCCGTGCCGCTGTCCGGGGACGACATCGTGGCGCAGGGCGGCATCGGTCCGCGCGGGCTGCGATTCCTCTCGGCATGCGTCCGCGGCCGCGCCAACCTCGTCGTCAGCGGCGGGGCGGGCAGCGGCAAGACGACCCTCCTCGGCATCCTGTCCGCGTTCATCCCGGACGAGGAGCGCCTCATCACGATCGAGGATGCTGCCGAGCTCCGACTGCATCGATCGCACGTCGTGTCCCTCGAGGCGAGGCCGCCGAACGTCGAGGGACGGGGTCAGGTCACCGTCCGCGACCTCGTCCGCAACGCGCTCCGCATGCGCCCCGACCGGATCATCGTCGGCGAGGTCCGGGGCGGCGAGGCCCTCGACATGCTGCAGGCGATGAACACGGGGCACGACGGATCGCTCTCCACCGCGCACGCGAACTCGTGCCGGCACCTGCTGTGGCGGCTGGAGACGATGGCGATGATGTCGGACGTCGAGCTCCCGGCCGCCCACATCCGCAATCAGGTCGCCTCCGCGATCGATGTGGTGGTGCAGCTGGCGCGGCTCCGGGACGGCCGCCGGGTCGTGTGGGAGATCGCGGCGGTCGAAGGGACGCATCGAGGGGAGCCCATCGTCTCGCCGCTGTTCCGGTTCCGTGGGCGCGAAGGGGATGGAGGCGGGTTCGAAGCCACCGGCGCCGTGCCGCGGGTCGCCCACGTCCTGGCCGATCGAGGAGAGGACGTCGGCGACTGGCTGTTCGAAGCGGGGCCGGACCGATGATCGGTCTCGCCGCCGGTCTCCTGGCGCTCGCCGGCTTCTTCGCGGAGCGCGCCATCGCGATCACCCGCTCCCACCGATCGGTGATCCGCCTGGGTGCGCCCCCACCGGTCCGGCCATCGTGGTCGCCCTCTCGGGGGCTCGTGCTCGCCGTCGGGTTCATGGTCGCACTGCTGGTGGCAGGACCCCTGGTCGGGATCGTCGGGGCGGCGGGTGTGGCATTGATCCACTACGGGGTGCAGCGACATCGACGGTCGGGACGACGGCATCGGGCGGCCGAGCAGATCGCCGACGCGGTGAGCGCCTTGGCCGCCGGGCTCCGTGCCGGACTATCGCTCCCGCAGGCGTTCGCCTATGCGCGAGACGAGGCTGAGGAGCCGCTCCGGGGTGAGCTCGTGGTCCTCGTCGACGCGATCGCGACCGGTACGCCGGTCGCGGAGGCGCTGGCCGAGTGGGCGGACGCGCACGGGTCCGAGGATGCGCGCCTGATCGCCGGCGTCCTCGACCTCCATCGCCGGAGCGGTGGCGACCTCCCCATCGTTCTCGACGGTCTCGCGAGCACGCTCCGCGAGCGCCGAGCGGCGCACCGAGAGGTCCGGGCCCTCACGGCACAGGCGCGCCTGTCGGGAGTGATCCTCGGCATGCTTCCGATCGGCTTCTTCGCGTTCCTCCTTCTGACCTCCAGGGACGAGATGCTCGACGCGATGGGAACCTCGCTCGGCCGTGCCTCGCTCGGCATCGGCCTCGCGCTCGAGCTCTTGGCGTTCGTCTGGATCCGACACCTGCTCGAGGTTCGTTGATGGAGCCGATCGTCGCGGAATTGTTGGCGGCCGCGGCGGCGGCGTGCGTGGTCACCGGGTTCGGGATCGCCAGGCCGCGTGGCCGTCCCGCGTCGCGGACGGGGTCACCGATCGACGCGCGCGCCGCCTGGGGAGCGGTCGCGGTGATCGCCGCGGTGATCGTTCCCGGTCCGAAGATCGTGACCGTCCCGCTGACCGCCGGCCTCGCGCTCGCGATCCGCAGGTTCGCGGAGGCGCGCGCGCGGGCTCGCCGCCGCCGCGCCATGGATGCCGAGATCCCCCAACTGCTCGATCTCCTGGCAGCCGGATCGGCCGCTGGCCTCTCGGCCGTTGCCGGATTGCAACGGTCGGTGCAGGCGCTCCGAGGTCCGCTCGGGACGGAGCTCAACGCCTCGCTCGACGCCGTGGCCGTGGGCGCCAGATGGCGGACGGAGCTTTCGGCGGTCACCGAGCGGCTGGCGCTCCCGGATCTTCGACGTGCGATGGCCGTGCTGACGCGCACCGAGACGCTCGGAACGTCCCTCACCGGCGCGACTCGGGATCTCGCCGCGGATGTCCGCAGCTCCCGCCGCGCGGCGGTCGCCGAGAGGGCCCGCGCCGCGCCCGTGAAGATGCTCTTCCCCCTCGTGTTCCTGGTCCTCCCCGCCTTCCTCCTCCTCACGGTGGTTCCGGTCCTGCTCACCACCGTGCGTTCCATCCGCTGAGAGGAGGTGAACCGATGCTCTTCCTGTACGCCTTGTTCCTGCGCACCGTCGACACCCTTCGTCTCCGCAGGGAGGAAGGACAAACGACGGCCGAGTACGCGCTCGTGATCCTGGCTGCCGCAGCGGTTGCCGTCGTCCTGATCGCCTGGGCCCGGTCGTCCGGCAAGCTGCCGGCGTTCTTCGATGGCGTGATCGACAGCGTGATCGGCGATGCGGCCGCTGCCTGACATCCGTGGATCGCAACGGGGAACCGCGGCCGTCGAGTTCGCTCTCGTCTTGCCGTTGGTTCTGGTGGTGGCGCTCGCGCTCGTGCAGACGGGGCTGCTCGTCCGCGATCGTCTGCTCGTGGAGTCGGCGGCGCGCGCGGGTGCGCGCGCCGCCGCCGTCCAGGACGATCCCTCCGCTATCCGAACGGCCGCACTCGCCGCTGCACCGTCGCTCGAGGGCGGGTCGGTCGAGGTGGAGGTCGCGCGGACGGGGCTCCGGGGCGAGCCGGTGACCGTTTCGCTGCGGTACGCGGCCCCCGTCCGCGTGCCGTTCGTCGGGTGGCTGTTCGAAGGCCCCGTGGGCATGAGCGCTTCCACGACCGCTCGGCAGGAGTTCGGGTGATGCCGGGCCTCCAGACCTGCGAGCGGGGGAGCATCTCGATCGTCGTCGCTGCGGCGGTGGGGATGGCCCTCGTCGTCACGATGGGCGCGGCCGATGTCGGAAGGGCGCTGATCGCCCGGTCGCGGGCAGAGGCGGTGGCGGACCTCGCTGCGCTCGCCGCGGCGCAGGAGCTGGCGCTCCCCTCAGGCATCGAGCCCTCAACCGTCGCCGCCGAGTACGCGGACCGGAACGGAGCCCGGCTCGTGTCGTGCTCCTGCGCCGAGGGCACGTCCGAGGCTGTCGTGGAGGTCGCGGTGCCGGCACGGGGGTTCCTCCTCCCGCTCGAGGACCGGGACGTCATCGGTGTGGCACGCGCGGTGGTGGATCTCCCGGCCTGAGCTACTCGAGCTCTCGCTGGCGCGCGTCGCGGGCGACCGGCGGCCGGTATTCGGGCGTGCCGCGCAGCACCAGGAACTCGACGGCGGCCCAGATCATCTTCGACCGAGGGTAGAACCACAGGGGAACGCCGATCAGGACGACCGCGCTCGCCACCAGCAGGGGCACGACGGCCACGTCGGGCACCGTCAAGATGATCCCCACCACCAGGACGATGAGCCAGATGCCGATGGCGACGACGTAGTTCAGGGCCATCGCGCCGAGGAAGCCACCCTCCTCCTTCGCGAACCGGAGATCGCAACGAGGGCAGGCGGCGCGGGTCTGGAACCAGGTCACGAACGTGTCCCGCTCACCGCAGCGAGGGCAGCGCTTCCGGATGCCGCGGACGATCGCTCCGGACGAGCTCACCTCGGGGAACAGCGGTTTCGGGATCGGATCAGGGAGTGCCGGGTTCGAGTGAGCCGTAGGGGTTGGAGCCCATGCGACCAGCCTAGGCTCACGGGACCGGAGTCCTCCCGGCGGTCAGTGCTTGTGGCCGTGCTGCTGCGAATGTTCCGCGCCGATCCCGGTTCCGAGGCCGGTCCCGTCGGGGGGTGTGATGCCCAGATGGCCGGGGGGACCACCGTGCGGGTTGTGCTCCGCGCTCTTCCCAGGGAGGCCGCTGTCGGGCTCATTGCCGTTCCCGCCACCGCCGTTCCCAGGGTCGGTCCCGGGGTCGGTCCCGGGGTCGGTCCCGGGGTCGGTCCCGGGGTCGGTTCCCGGGTCCTCGCCGGGCGGCACAGGATCCCCAGCATCGCTGCCGCCGGGATTCGCGAGGTCGCCACCGAGGCCGCCGTCGGTCGTGGGGTCTGCGGTACCGCCGTCCGGCACGAGGTCGGCGGGGTCGAATGCGCCGGGTTCGTAGCCACCTGCGCCGAGCACGCCCGAGGTGAGCGGCCCGCGACCGACAACCGCGCCCTGTCCGAAGCCGGGGACGAGCGGGACGATGCCGGCGTCGCCGCGGACGAGGCTGGCCGGCACTCGGCCGCCGCCCAGCGCGAGCGCGAGCACCAGAGCGCTCACCGCCGCCGCACCGCTCAGCGCGAGGGTGCCGAGGCGCCGGTTCCACTCCGACCGCTCGTCGATCGACTCCTCGACCGGACGGACGATCGACGGGCCTCCCCCGATGTCGAGCACGGGCTCGGCGTCTGCTCCACCGGTCCCGACCGGCAGCACCACGACCGGCGCCGGGATCGCCTCCTCGCGCGTCTCCCGCTCCGCAGCGGCCGCTGGCTGGGTCCTGGGGTGGAGGCGCTGGCTGCGCCGCTGCAGGCGGGTGACGCTGGGACGCTTCTTGGTCTGCTTGCCGGCGAGCTTGCTGCGGAGCGTGGCGGGGTCCTTGCGAACCTGGTCGATCCAGTCCGGCCGCACGAACGTCTCCGTGAGCGCAGTGACCGGTGCCATCACGTGCTCCACCGCCGGGCCGAGGTCCCGGAGGATCTTGGCGGGCTCCACGCGGGCGTCACCGCCGATCGGAACGACGGCCGACGGCCACACGAGGACGATCTTCGCCTGGGGGGCCACATCGTGGACCATCGAGACCGCGACCACGCCGATGCCGTCGTCCAGGACCACCACATCCGGGCGGTTGGCCTCGATCACGCCGGAGAGCTCCCCGGTGTGCTTGGCCTCGCCCACGACGTCGTAGCCCTCGCCCTCGAGGACGAAGCGAAGGAGCCCTTGTTGCGCCGCTCGACCCTCGCCGACGACGATCCGTACCCGTCGCGCCACTGTGCCTCCCCAGATGCCGAGCCGAGCGTACCCCACGCACCGGTTCCTCGGCCTCAGCCTTCTGGGGGTTTTCGTGCCGAAAGGAGTAGTACAGCCCGTACGACCAACGGTCCCGGCCGGCGCGCCCGGGTGTCCCCATCCCAGTCGGTTGACCTGTCACAATGGAGCGGTCAGCCCCGGAGGGTCGCGAACGCCAGTGTCGGACACGATCGAACAGTCAGCGCCCGCCACCACCCCCTCCGAGCTCCATCCCAAGATCGAGGAGATGCTGGCTCGGATCGGGCGCGAAGGCGAGGCCGGAGCTCAGGCCGGAGCCCAGGCCGGACCCAGCCGAACCCAGGCAGCCGAGGGAACGATCGGGATCGAGCGGGCCCCGGCGGTCGCCGCCTTCGCTCGAGCGCTCCTGCGACGCCTGGCGGATGACGACCTCGAGGCGATCACGACCGACGAGCTGTACGCGCTCGCCACCTCCGCCTTCGCGTTCGCGGACAGCCGCGGCCTCGAGCCGTCCGCCGTCCGCGTCTTCAACGCCGATCCCGACGTGCACGGGTACCGATGCCACGGCACGGTCATCGAGGCCACGACCGACGACTCGCCCTTCCTCGTCGACTCGGTCTCGGAGGAGCTCGCGGCGCGTGGTCTCACGATCAAGCGTCTGCTCCACCCCGTGATCGGGGCGGTCCGCGACGAGCAGGGGCGGCTGATGGGCGTCCGGTCAGGCCGGGAGGCCGACCACCGCGAGTCGTTCATGCACTTCGAGGTGGACCGCGCTCTCGGCGACGAGGTGAACGCCGAGCTCGAGACGCGCGTGCGCCGCATCCTCCGAGACGTCGCGCTCGTTGTCCGGGACTTCGATCCGATGCAGGAGCGCGTGCGGCACATGATCGAGCTCGCACGCGCCGCCGAGGTCCGCTATCCGTCAGAGGTCGTCGATGAGGTGGCGAAGTTCCTCGACTGGCTCCTCCAGCTGAATTTCGTCCTGCTCGGCTACCGCGAGTACGAGCTGCTGGATACGAAGGGCGGACGCGCGATCCGCGCGGTGCCGGACAGCGGGCTCGGGATCCTCTCGGACGTCGAGAAGTCGACGTTCGCGAACCTCACCCTGCTCTCGGACGTCGCACCGGATGTCCGGGATCGCATCGAGGACGGGGAGCTCCTGATCTACTCGAAGACCCAGGCGTACTCGACCGTCCATCGTCGCGCCCGCATGGACTACATCGGGGTCCGGATCGATCTCCCCGACGGGACGATCCGCGGTGAGGCGCGGCTGATCGGCCTCTTCACGAGCAAGGCGTACATGGAGCCGGCCGCGAAGACGCCGTTGCTGCACCACAAGCTGGAGCAGCTGATCGCCGCGGAAGATCTGATCCCCGGGTCGCACGACTACAAGGCCGTCGTCGCCCTCTTCGAGTCGTTCCCCAAGGACGAGCTCTTCCAGGCCTCCGCCGAGGAGCTGCGGCGGCTGGTTGCCGGGCTCCTGCAGCTCGAGAAGCACGGGGGCATCCGCGTCCTGATCCGCCGCGACCTGTACGGCCGGAACGTGTCGGTCGTGGTCGCCCTGCCGCGCGATCGGTTCAACGCGGACCTCCGCAAGGCCCTCCAGAGTCTCTTCCTCGAGCGCTTCAACGGCACGACGATCGACTACCACCTCTCCCTGGGAGAGACGGAATCGGCGCGGATCTTCTTCACGATCCACGTCGCACCGGGCAAGCCGATCCCCGACGTGCGCTACGAGGAGCTCGAACGGGAGGTCGAGATCCTGGCGCGCACCTGGGAGGACGACCTCCTCGACGCGCTCACGCGGCGCGTCGGCGCGGGCCGCGCGCTCGCCCTGATGGAGGAGTACGCGCCCCGGTTCCCGGACTACTACAAGGCCAACGACGAGTGGGATCTGGTCGTCGACGACGTCGTGATGCTCGAGAAGCTCGAGGCGTCGACGGAGGGGTTCCTCGTCGGGGTCGGCAACGAGTCGAAGGGAGAGCGCCTGACTCGGGTCAAGCTCTACAAGACCGGCGGCAAGGTCGATCTCTCGGACTTCATGCCGATCCTGGAAGCGCTCGGGCTCCGGGTCGTCGAGGAGGTGCCGACCGCGGTCGCGGGCGAGGGACGGGTGTACATCCACGACTTCGGCGTGCTCGATTCACGGGGCGCGGTGCTGGAGCTCGGTGAATCGGCGGACCGCGTCACGGACACGATCGCGGCCGTGTGGCGAGGGGAGTGCGACTCCGACTCGCTGAACCGGCTCGTGACGCTGTCGACCCTCAACTGGTGGGAGGTCAGGACTCCTCCGCGCGCTCCGGAACTACCGGATGCGCGTCTCCGCCCGATACACGGAGAACTACCGGAACGACGCGATGGCGGCTTACCCGTCGATCTCGGAACGGCTCGTGCGGATGTTCGAGGCCCGTTTCGACCCGGTGCGTGCCGCCTCGGAAGAGGAGATCGACGAGATCCGGCAGGAGATCCACCGGGACCTGCGAGGCGTGTCCTCCCTCGACCAGGACAACATCCTGCGGCACCTGCTCGGGACGATCGAGGCGATCGTCCGGACGAACGCGTACGCCCCCGACCGGTCGTTCCTGAGCTTCAAGCTCTTGTCGGAGCGCGTGCCGGAGATGCCGAAGCCCATGCCGCTCTACGAGATCTGGGTCTATTCCACGGAGATGGAGGCGATCCACCTCCGGGCCGGGATGGTGTCTCGCGGAGGGATCCGTTGGTCCGATCGCAAGGAGGACTTCCGCACCGAGGTCCTCGGGCTGATGAAGGCGCAGAAGGTCAAGAACGCCGTGATCGTTCCCGACGGCTCCAAGGGTGGGTTCGTGCTGAAGCGGACCTCGATCATGCCCGAGCAGATCAAGGAGGAGGTGGCGAAGCAGTACGTCACGTTCATGGAGGGACTGCTCGACATCACCGACAACCTCGTGAAGGGAGAAGTCGTGCACCCCGAGGGTGTGCGCGTGACGGACGGCCCCGACCCCTACCTCGTGGTTGCCGCGGACAAGGGCACGGCTCCCTTGTCGGACACGGCGAACGGTGTGAGCGAGCGCTACGGCTACTGGCTCGGTGACGCGTTCGCCTCCGGCGGCTCCCACGGCTACGACCACAAGGAGCTCGGCATCACCGCACGCGGCGTGTGGGAGTCGGTCAAGCGGCACTTCCGGGAGCTGGGCACGGACCCGATGACGGAGCAGTTCACGGCGATCGGGATCGGTGATATGTCCGGAGACGTATTCGGCAACGGCATGCTCTACACGGACCGGATCCGGCTGGTCGCCGCGTTCGACCACCGTCACGTGTTCCTCGATCCGCAACCGGATCCGGCGATCTCGTTCGCGGAACGCAAGCGCCTGTACGAGACGCCGGGATCCTCGTGGGGTGACTATGACCGGAGCGTGCTCTCGGAGGGGGCCGAGGTGATCGACCGCACCGCGAAGTGGGTGACGTTGTCGGCTCAGGCTCGAGCGGCCCTGACGATCCCCGACGATGCACCGGCGGAGATGACACCCGCGGACGTGATCCGGTGGGTGCTCCAGGCACCCGTCGACCTGCTCTGGAACGGCGGCATCGGCACGTACGTGAAGGCGAAGAACGAGGGTCACACGGAGGTGGGTGACCGCGCGAACGACCCCGTCCGGATCAACGGGAACCAGGTCCGGGCCCGCGTGGTGGGGGAGGGCGGCAACCTCGGCTTCACCCAGCGCGGACGGATCGAGTACGCGCTCACCGGCGGTCGGATCAACACGGACTTCATCGACAACTCCGCCGGCGTCGACACCTCAGACCGGGAGGTGAACCTCAAGATCCTCCTCGGCCTTGCGATCGAGCGCGGAGAGCTGACGACCGACGAGCGCAACGCCCTGTTGGAAGCCTCCACGGACGACGTGGTCCGGCGAGTGCTCTACGACAATTACCTGCAGGCGCAGATCCTGTCGCAAGAGGTCGCCGTCGCCGCCGAGCGGAACGAGGCGTGCGAGGACCTGATGCTCCAGCTCGAGGCGGAGGGGGAGCTGGATCGTGCGGTGGAGTTCCTGCCGACCTCGGACGAGATGGCGGAGCGACGCGGCCGCGGTGACGGGCTCACCCGGCCGGAGATCGCGCTGCTCGTCGCGTACTCGAAGCGCTCGATCAAGCGTGACCTCCTCGAGGCGGACCTCCCCGACTCGGAGTACCTCGAGCAGGACCTGGCGCGGTACTTCCCGGAGACGATCGTGGACAGGTTCCGGCCCATGCTGGCCGAGCACCCGCTGCGACGCGAGCTGATCGCGACGATCGTCTCGAACGACGTCGTCAACTCCCAAGGGGTCACGTTCGTCTCCCGGCTCGTCGCGGAGACGGGGGCGACCCCTGCCGAGGTGGTGCGCGCCTTCCGGATCGCCCGCGACGTCGTGGGCGCGGTGCCGCGATGGGACGCGGTCGAGTCCCTCGACGGCAAGATCGACCCGGGGATCCAGAACGACCTGATGATCGGGGTCGACAGGCTCGTCGAGTCGACCGCGCGGTGGTACCTCGTCCGCGCACCGGGGCTGCGGCTCGGTGAAGCGGTCGATCAGGCGAGGGCCGCCTTCCGCGAGCTGTCGTCGGTGATCGAGCAGATCGGTCCGGAGGCGTGGCGGGAGCAACGCGAGCGGGAGGCGGCGCGACTCACCGCCGAAGGCATCCCGGACGAGCTGGCGCGCAGACACGCGTTCCAGGACGAGCTGGTCCACGGGCCGGACATCATCTCGGTCTCACGTGCCACCGGACGTCCCGTCCTCGAGGTGGCGCGCGGCTTCTTCCTCCTCGGAGAGCGGCTGGAGATCGATTGGCTCGAGCAGCGGCTCTCCGAGCAGCCGGCGAAGACGCGCTGGCAGCGATGGGCGCTCCACTCGATGGAGGACGACCTGTACACGATCCGCCGTGAGATCATCGAGACGGTGCTCGAGCATGCGGGCGGGCGGCCGATCGATGAAGCCGCCGATGCGTTCCTCGAGGATCGGAGCGCCGCCTACGGGCGGGTGCAGCGGTTCATGCGGTCACTCGCGATGGAGGGCGTCACGGACCTCTCCCAGCTCACGGTGGCCCTCCGCCAGCTTCGCTCGCTCGTGTCCTGAGGGCGACGTCAGCCCCCGTAGAAGATCGTGGTCACCCACAGCAGGCCACGTGCCTTCACGACCCCGATGCCGATCTTTCGGAACCGGGGGTTCAAGATGTTGGCCCGATGCCCCCCGCTTCCCATCCACAGGGTTCGGATCCGTCGGAGGGTGCCGGCCGCTCCGACGTTCTCGCCCCACGTGGACGGACTGTACGTCCGAACCAGGTCGTAGAGGTCCGCCGTGTGGAAGCAGCGGTTCTTCTCCGCCATCCGCTTCGAGTGACGCCACGCGTCGCGCGAAAGGTTGAGATTCAGCCGGAACGCCGGGAGGCCGTGATTGCGTCGGGTCTGGTTCAGGAGGTGGAGCGTCTTGTTCCGTCTCGTGACGTTGCCGGCGTCGGCCGGAGAAGGCATCCCCGCAACGAGCACGGCGACGACCACCACGAGGAGAGGGAGTCTCCGATAGGTCATCGGACGCCACGGACGTTATCGAAGCGACCGCGGGGGTTACAACCGCATCGGTGAACCCTTTACGACATCTTCACGGTAATGCTTCTGCGCTAGACCATCCGCCCTGGCTCAACCGTTCGCGGCACACGCGCAGCCGGGGCCGCATCCAGCTCCTGCAGGTTGTGTAGGACGTTCGGTGGCAACAGTGGTTGCGACTGAGAACACTGATAGTAGTCGCACAGTGCTCTCATGCCCTTGCGGGCAAGGGATCGGGGCATCCGCGTCCGCGATCGTGCGGCGTGACTCGAAGGCCGCGCCGCACGATCTGCATCGGTACTCATAGGTCGGCATCTCGGTCAGCGTTCGCTCGGCTGGGGCGGAGGCGGAGGCGTGGGTGGTGTCTCGCCGACGGGAGACGTGTTGCCCGGAGCGGGGTACACGCTCGGCGGTGCTTCCACCGGCGATCCTGGTCCCTCGGGACCCGCCGGCGTCTGCGCGGGGACGGCACTGCCGGATCCCATCTCGCTGCCCCCGATCGGCTCCGCGGTCGGCGTCGGCGTGCGGTGGGTGAAGAAGTACACGATCGCCCCGAGCAGGAGGGCGCCCGCGGCGATCAGGACGATCATCAGGATCGGTGAGCTCGATGACGGGATCGCGCTCGCCACCGCTGGATTCTCGGTGTTCTGACCGACCCGCGGCTCCCACGTCACGGTGTTCCCGTCGATGTCGCCGCTGGCGGAGCTCACCGGTCCGGGGAACGTGATCGAGATCCGGAACTCGACGTTGTCCAGGAACTGCTGCGGGATCTCGCTTCCGGTGAATTCCTGGCCGCTCATGTCGAACCCGCCTGTCACGCGGAACTGGTCACCCTCGCGCGCGATGTTCAGGTCCTCCCCGGATGCCGCGCCGGAGAGCGCCCCGTCCCCGGTGAATTCGCCGAGCGGCACGGCCTCGAACGTGATCTGCCGACCGACGAAGCCGTCTTCGTCGTACGGTTCCGCCTTCGAGCCGGGCGGCAGCTCAGAGAGGTCCATGTCCGCGAAGAGCTGATCGACGCTCTGGCCGCTCAGTTCCAGGAGGCTCTCCTCCACGGCGATCACGGCGGTCCCCGAGACGGTGTTGTCGGCGGTGACGTCCAGATCCATGTTGACCTTGAAGCACCCCGCCAGGAGCAGCGCGAGCGCGACGCTCCCCAGCACGCGCCAGAACCTGCGTGTCTTCATCCCGTCCTCCCGACTCGAGTCAGCCGGAGCCTACCTGCGGGGTCGGATGCGGTCGAGGACCGGCTCGCGGTGGGTGAGGTCGCGGCGGGAGATCGAAGGCCGATCCCAGGGCGCGGTTCGCGGCTTCGGTGGCCACCGGATGCGGGTCGGAGGGACCGGGAAGGGGGTGGGTTCCCCGGCACCCTCCGACTCCACACATCTGAGGACGGGGTCCCGGCCGGAGGAGCCGAGACGCCGTTGCGCGCCCCTTACCCCTGAGAGGCACGTCCAAACATCGGAACAGGGAAAAAGTCGTGAAGGATCCGTGAAGACCCGCGATGGGCTGGAAGGTGGCCCTAGGGGGCGGGGACCCGGAACACCGATCGGCTGCTGATGGGCACATCCGGTGTGGCGGGAGGTTCCGTCGTCTGCTCGCTTCCCCCCGAGCTTGACCCATCGTCCGCGAGCCCCTCCGAGTCCTCCGACGCGGCGCCGTCGGTCATGATCACGCGAGCAGCCGCGGCGATCAGAGCGCGAAGTTCTGCGGCCGCCCGTTCCCCGTCCTCGACGAACGCCGTCCATCCGAACGCGCCACCCGCCTCACCGCGGGAGATCCGGGTGCGGAGCGTCTCCGTGTGAGCCCGCTGACGGGTCGCGATCGCGATGCTGCGGGAGAAGAGCGCGCGGGCACGACGAGGGCGACCGGTCAGCGTCGCCAGGCGCGCGCGCTCGCGCAGCACGTGCGGCAGATCGTTGCGGTAGAAGCGTGCTCGTCGGTTCGCCTGTCGGGCGACGGACCGTGCTCGTCGGACGAGGGCTCGCCGCCGGCGATCAGCCGCGGGTGTCGCTTCGGCGGCGCGGAGCAGGGCGGTGAGGAGCCACGGCCGGACGGGGCTGACGCCTGCGTTCTTCATCCCGGCCCGGCGGAACAGGCGCTGGCTCTCCTCGAACGCCTCGACGGCCGCCCGCGGGTCACCGAGGCCCAGGAGCCGAACGCCTTCGGCCTGCATCACGCTCGCGATCGTAAGGACGTCTTCGCTCGAACGCTCCAGCTCGGCTCGGATCAGTCGCTCGGGCACGAGGCCGTCTGTGGCTTTGGCCCATCCCTCCAGCCCGATCCCCCGGGCCTGCGCGTCTCCGATCTCGAGGCCCGCTCGCCGAGCCGCTCCGCTGTCCTCCACGGCGCCCGCGAGGTCGCCCAGCCGGTAGCGCGCCATCGCGATCTGCAGTCGGCAGTTGTTCAGCTCCCATCGGTCGCCGGTCTGCTCGAGCAGCTCCAGCGACTCGCGCATGCGCAGGAGCGACGCTTCGTACTCGGATCCGGCGTACAGCCCCGCCCCCCAGAAGTGGAGGGACTGACCCTGTCCCCACAGGTCGCCGAGCTGCACGCGGATCGCATGCGACCGCTGTGCGTAGCGGACGCCCCGACGGTGCCAGGGGACGAGCATCATCGCCGGGGCGTGCTCCGAATACGCCTGCGCCCGCTCTGCGGTCGGCGGGTAGCGCTCCGCGAGGTTCAGCGACCGGAAGTGGGTCCACAGGGTCGCGACCTTCCCGCGTTCGAACCACCATGCGTAACCGAGCCGACCGTAGAACCGCGACGCGAGGAGGTCGTTGGCACCCTTCTCGAGCGGACGTCGTCCGACGAACACAGCGGGCCAGACCGAGTGGAGCATCTGGACCACGAGCTCGCCGAGCAACATCGGAAAGAGGACGATCGCTCGCCTGGGCACGCGCCCACCGACCATCCGGATCGCCCGCTCGATCGACGCAGCCGCCGTGCGGACGTCTCCGCGCTTGAACGCGAGCTCTCCGATCTTGCTCTCGATCTCGGCCGCTCGATCTCCCGGGGGGACCAGCGATCGCGCCTCGTCGAGCCACCGCGCGGATTCGTCGTAGGCGCCTCGCACCATCAGCAGCGCGCCGAGATCCTCCGCGACGCGTGCCCGCGCGGGCAGATCTGCCTGCGGCGTCCCTCGAGCGGCGATCCGGAGCATCGTCTCGGCGCTGTCCAGCGCCTGGCGCGACCGGGCGAGCGAGGCAGCCTCGAGGGCGGCGGCGTGCGCCCGATCGGGTGCCCCGGCCTCGTCGAAGTGGTACGCGAGGTCGAAGACGTCGCCGGGACGGGTGCGTTCGATCATCTCCGCCGCACGGAGGTGCAGCGCCCGTCGTTGCTCCTCGTCGAGACGTCGGAGCGCGCCCTCTCGCACCTTGTCGTGGATGAACGAGAACCCGTCCCGTTCCGTGGCCCAGATCAGGCCCGCTCGCCGAGCCTCCTCCACGATGGGATCCACCAGGTCCCGCTCGACGTCTGCGAGCGACGCGCATTCCTCCATGGACGCATGTCGACCCAGGATCGCGGCTGCGGAGAGGAACCCGAGTGTGTCGTCGGGGAGGCGTCGGAGGCGCCGGGTGATGAACGTCGCGGCCTTCCCGGGTGAGATGAGCGTGGCGAGGGCCGCCGGATCCAGCAGCCATCCACCGGGTCCCGGGCGGAGGGCCTCCGACTCGACCATCCCGCGGACCACCGACGTGATGAAGAACGGGCGACCTTGGGAGAGCTGCGTGATCACCGCATGCGCCTGGTCCGGGAACCATCCCCCCATCGACGAGACCAGGTCGCGCGTCTCGTCGAGATCGAGTGGGGGCAACGTGATCGTCGTCGCCTTCGTCCATCCGCTCGATGGATGGTCCTCGTCGACCTCCTCCCGGCGGATCGCTGCGACGACGGAGACGAACCTCGAGCCATCGCGTGAGGCCGACGACCACCTGCCGACGACACCGAGCGAGAGATCGTCGGCCCACTGGCAGTCATCGAGGAGCAGGACCGCCGGGTGGTTCGGGGTTCCGAGGGCATCGAACAGAGCAGCGAGCGCCGCCTGGAGCCTGCGCTCCGAGGCGGGATGCTCGACCTCCTCGCCGTCGGCGAGGAAGCGATGGAGGGAGGGCAGCACGGTCCGGAGCTCATGCGACCAGGGGGCGAGCGAATCGGCGAGCGCAGCAGCGTACGCCTCGTCCTCGGACGCGGCATCGAGGATCGACGCGGCGAGGCCCTCGAGCATCGCGAACGGCCGGGGCGCCTCGAGCTCGTGTGCTTCCGTTCGGAAGACCCGGTGGTCGCGCTGCGCGGCGCCCAGGGCGGCCTCGTCGAGGATCCGTGACTTCCCATCTCCCGACCGGGCTTCGAGCCGGACGAGGGACCCCGTGCCCCGGGCCGCTCCCGCGATCGCCGCGTCGATCCTGGCGATCTCGTCGGCCCGCCCCACGAGGCCGGGCTCCGTGAGTGTGGTCCGCTGGTCCCCGAGCCCGATCACGAGCGGGGGGTCCGGGTCGCCACGGTCGAGGCTGCGCTCGATCTCGAGGAGATCCTGCAGCACCCCAGCGGCTGTGGCGTACCGATCACGAGGGTCCTTCTGCAGCAGCCGCCCGACGACGTCGTCGAGCGCGCGTGGCGCCGCGACGCCCGCTGCCCGGATGCTCGACGATGCTCCGAGGACCTGCGCGCGGAACAGCTCACCCGTGTCCCGGGCTCCGTGCAATGGGCGACCGGTCAGGCCCTCGAACAGGAGGACGCCGACCGAGTACAGGTCGGAGCGAGCGTCGATCGGTCCATCCAGGACGCCGGCCTGTTCGGGGGAGAGGTACCGAGCGGCGTCCATCGACTCGCCTGGTCTCGTACCCGGCGCGACCCGTGGCCGGGGCTGCACACCTGCCGCCGGCTCCACGGGAGCGGGATCGACGAGCCATCCGCGGTCGTCCGGACCCACGATGACGTTCGACGGCTTGACCGCCCCGTGCGTGGATCCGAGCGCGTGCAGCGTGTCCAGGGCCCGGAGCACGTCCAGGACGATCACGAGGGTGCCCTCGAGTGTGGCGTGCGATCTCCGCACGGAGGCATCGAACGTGTCGCCCGCGACGTACGGGCGGAGGATCCGAACCCTGCCGCGGTCGACCTCGATCTGGGTCGGGAGGACCAGCCTCGTCCACACGGATCGCCGGGGATCCGCGGGCGGGAGCGTTCGGGCCTCGCTCCCGGCGAGCTCCTTGAGCACGACGGTGGTGCCGGTCGCGATCTCCGTGGCGAGCATGCTGAGCGCGACGCCCTGTTCAGCGAGGACACGGCCGGAGCGCACCCGATCGGCGATCGGGCCCTGCGCCGGGCTGCGGACCATCAGCTCCTCCGGGGGGTCGGCATCGTCAGTCGTCGGATCGGTCGGCGATCTCGCGCTCGCGCGCGGTCATGATCGACCGCAGCTGCCCGGCGATCTCGGGCATCTCCTCCTCGATCACCTGGAGGTCGTCCGCGCTCACCGTGACGGCGCGGAGCGGCGACGTGACGCGGACGGTCCCCATCCGGCGCTGGAACCGGAGGAGCGCGATCTCGCCCACCACATCTCCGGGTCCGAGCGTCTTCAGGGCCTCGCCGTCTTTCGTGACCTCGGCCGTGCCCTCCTCGATCACGAACATCTCGTACGGGATCGATCCCTGCTCGAACAGGACCTCGCCCTCCGACATCTCGACTTCCCCGACGTGGTGCGCGATCGTCGAGAGATCGTGGTGGTCGAGCTCACCGAAGAGCGGGAGCCGGCGCAGGCGTTCGACGTCCACGGTCATGCGGAGATCCGGCTCCTCGGCAGGAACGACCCCTGCCCTTCCTTCGCGAGGAACTCGCCGTTCTCGACGAGGACGTTCCCTCGCTGGAGCACGATCTGCGGCAGCCCCTTCACCCGGCGTCCCTCGTAGCAGGAGTAGTCGACGTTCATGTGGTGCGTCTCGGCGGAGATCGTGCGCTCGTGGTTCGGATCGAAGATCACGATATCGGCGTCGAACCCCGGCGCGATCGTTCCCTTGCGCGCGGACAGGCCGAACATCTTCGCCGGCGCGGTGGCGACGATCTCCACGAATCGGTTCAGGCCGATCATCCCGTCCACCACTCCTTGATAGAGGAGCGTGAACCGGTCCTCCACCGACGGGAGTCCGTTGGGGATCTTGGAGAAGTCGTCCTTCCCGAGGTCCTTCTGCCCCTTGAAGTTGAACGGGGCATGATCGGTGGAGACCACCTGGAGGTCGTCGGCCACCAGTCCCTTCCAGAGCTCCTCTTGGTGATCGGCGGTGCGGAGCGGCGGGGAGCACACGAACTTCGCGCCCTCGAAGCCCGGCCGGGCCATGTCGTCGATCGAGAGGTAGAGGTATTGGGGACAGGTCTCCGCGTACGCCGCCACGCCTCGGTCACGTGCTTCGCGGACCTCGTTCAGCGCATCCCTCGAGGAGAGATGCACGATGTACGCCGGAGCGCCCGCGAGCTCGGCCATCTTGAAGACGCGGTGGACGGCTTCCCCTTCCATCACAGGCGGACGCGTCAGGCTGTGGTTCACAGGATCCGTCCTGCCCTGCCCGAGGTACTGCCGGATCAAGACGTCGATCGGCCCGCCGTTCTCGGCGTGCATCATGATCAGCGCACCCGAGTCGGCGGCTCGCTGCATCGCCTGGAAGATGGCGCCGTCGTCGAGCATGAACACACCCGGGTAGGCCATGAAGAGCTTGAACGACGTGACGCCTTCGCCCACGAGCGTGTCCATCTCCTGCAGGACCTGGTCGTTCACCTCCCGGACGATCATGTGGAAGCCGTAGTCGATGGAGGACTTCTGCGCCTTCTCGTGCCACCGGTCGAGTCCCGTGCGGAGGCTCTCGCCGTAGTCCTGCAGCGCGAAGTCCACGATCGTGGTCGTGCCCCCGAACGCCGCGGCGCGCGAGCCGGAGGCGAAATCGTCGGAGCAGAAGCTCCCGCCGAATGGCAGATCCATGTGGGTGTGCACGTCGACGGCGCCGGGCATCACGTACCGACCGGACGCGTCGATCGTGCGGTCCGGCTCGACGGACATGCCGGTCCCGATGGCCGCGACCTTCTCGCCGTCGATCAGGACGTCGGCGGCGACGGTCTCGGTCGCCGTCACGACCGTGCCGCCCTGGATCAGCGTCCTCACGGTCTGCTCCCCTTCATCCGGTCCGTCTTCATCCTGGGCGCCGTCATCCGGTGACCTCCGCCATGCGGGTGACCTCCGTCATGGCAGCAGTTGGGTGAGCTCCCCGTAGAGCTCGGGCCGGCGATCGCGGAGGAACTGCCACGTATTGCGGACGTCTCGGATCATCTCCAGGTCGACATCGTGCACGAGCACCTCGTCCTCCGAGTCGGACGCCTGCGCCACGATCTGGCCGCGGGGGTCGCAGAAGTAGGAGGACCCGTAGAACTTCGCGCTCGAGAGCGGCTCCTCCGTGCCCACCCGGTTGATCGCCGCGATCCAGTAGCCGTTGGCCACGGCGTGGGCCGGTTGCTCGAGCTCCCACAGGTACTTCGACAACGACTCCACGGTGGCCGACGGGTTGAACACGAGCTCCGCGCCCTTGAGCCCGAGGGCTCGTCCGATCTCAGGGAAGTGGCGGTCGTAGCAGATGATCAACCCGATCTTGCCCACCGATGTGTCGAAGACCGGATATCCGAGGTTCCCTGGCTTGAAGTAGAACTTCTCCCAGAAGCACGGACCGACGTGCGGGATGTGGGTCTTGCGGTATTTGCCCGCGATCGACCCGTCCCGCTCGATCACGACCGCCGAGTTGTAGTACACGCCCGTCTGCGCCTCCTCGAACCAGGGGACGATAAGGACCATGTTGTGGGTCTTGGCGACCTCGCGCATGCGCGTGACGAGCGGACCGTCCTCCGGTTCGGCGGTCGCGTACCACTTCGGGTCCTGCTCCGCGCAGAAGTACGGGCCGTGGAAGATCTCCTGCAGGCAGGTGACCTCGGCGCCGTCGGCAGCCGCCTTCGCGATCAGCTCGACGTGCTTGTCGACCGCGTCGTCCTTGGGCATGTTCGCGTGCGCCTGGATCACGGCCGCCCGGACCATCGTCATCGTCCCTGCCTCCCTCTGTTCTCTCGCGCTCTGGTTCCGCCTCAGCTGCGGAACGCCGGGAGCACGTCCTTCCCGAACCCCTCGATGATCCCGGCCGGGCCGGGATCCTCCTGCATCGAATAGATGTTGAACTGTGTCACGCCGAGTGCCTCCAGCTCGCGGAGCTTGTCGATGCACGCCTCGGCGGTGCCGAGGACGCAGAACCGGTCCACGACCTCATCGGTCACGAAGTCTGCGTGCTCGGCGCCGGTCCGCCCGTGGTCGGCGTAGTCGTAGTGATCCCGTGCCTCGATGTAGTCGGTCAGCGCTTGGGGAAGGTCGGCGTCGGAGTATCGTTCGACGAGGTCCACGACGTGGTTGGAGACGAGCGCGGGGAACCAGCGCACCTGGTCGCGGGCCATCGCGAGGTCCTCGGAGAGGTACCCGGGTGCCGCCACCTGGATCTGGATGTCATCGAACGACCGCCCTGCCTCCTCGGCACCCTCACGGACGTAGGCGAGCGACCAGCCGAGGATGAACGGGTCCGCGAGCTGCATGATCAGGCCGTCGGCCACCCGCCCGCAGGCGCGGAGCGCTTTCGGACCGTACGCCGCCACCCACACCGGCAGTCGATGGCCCTCGCTCCACTTCAGCTGGAGCGGTGTGCCCTCGTGGTCGACCTCACGCCCTTCCGCGAGATCCTTGATGAACCGACAGGCGTGCTCCATGTGCTCGACCGTGACCGGCTTCTGTCCGATCACCCGCCGCGCGCTGTCGCCTCGACCCATCCCGATGTCCATCCGCCCCCCGGACACTTCCTGGAGCGTCGCCATCGCGCTCGCGGTCACCGTCATGTCGCGGGTGGCGGGGTTCGTGACGCACGGACCGAGCCGGACGCGTTCGGTGTTCGCCGCGACCAGCGCGAACGTCGTGTAGAACTCCTGCCACAGCACGTGGGAATCCCAGGCCCACACGGCGTCGAACCCCTGCGCTTCGGCGAGCTTGGCCCACTCGATCGTCCTGGACACCGGCGGGTCGAGCATGAACGTCACACCGAAGGAGAGCACCTGGTCGTCGACTTCCTCTCTCGGCCGCCGTTCCGGCCGGTTGCTGGTAGGCGCATCGTAGGTGCGTTGTCCCCGTCAGGCCAACCGGAGCCGGTCCTCCCTCCCGTCCGTTCGGGGACTCCCGGTCGCCGCCCGTCGGGGATAGGATGCGAGCACCCACCCCGCACGGAAGGGGGAGCCCATCGGCGCAACGGACGAACCACCGGCGCCGCCCACTCGTGCTGACACGGCCGTGAGACCCTCGTACAGGAGGTTGCTGGCCGGGGGTCTCCTCGGAGCGATCGCGGCGAGTGGGATCGCCGTCGCCGTCGCGCTGTTGTTCGCGGAGCCCGACATCCCCGCGGAGCTGAGCGCCACGACGCCGCAACCGTCGGCGCCCGACCTCACGGCGGTCAGCGGTCTGCGGGTCGAGCGAGAGGAGCGGTGGACGGGGGATCCGGACACCTGGACCCTCTCTCTCACGTGGATCCCGGTCGAAGAGGCGAGCAGCTACGTCGTCTCCCGCGACGGGCACCGCGTCGGCAGAACGGATGAGACGGAGTTCATCGATGACGAGGTCGCCCCGGAGAACCGGTACCGATATGAGGTCGTCGCCATCGGTTCCGATCGTGGTGCGTCGCCCCCGTCCCGCGTTCGTATCCGCACGGAGGCTCTGCCAGAAGCATTCGCGAGGGTGCAGGGGCAATGGGTCCTCGCATTGACGGTCCAGTCCTCGAGCATCTCCGCCGGAGGGGGCCGGATCCTGATCACGTTCACGCCGAAGTGCGAACGAGGACCGTGCCCGGTCGGCTGGACCTTCGAGGAACCGGGGAACACCGGCACCGCTCGCAACGACGGGGCCCGCTACCACGGATCCGGAGTCGGAGGGTTCCTGACGTTCGACTGCAACGGGCTCACGGCGTCCTCGACGGTGACGGTCGAGTTTCACGTGGAGCAGGCGCACACGGTGAGGGACGCCTGGCGAGCGACGAAGATCTCCGGCACGCTGACGGAATCCGTTCCCTCCGTCTCCAACTGCCTGTCGGCGAGAAACGTCTGGACCTTCACAGGAACGGCGCAGGGATGATGGACGCGCCGATCCCGGTGAGGCCGAAACCGACCAGGAGAGCCGTCGCGTTCGTCGTCGCGCTCGACCTGGCGATCGCGACGGGGGTTGGCTTCGGCGTCTACTTCGCGGCGCGCCGGTTCGGGCCACCGACCTCCCCGCGGAGCCTGGGGGCTTCCGCGACCGTCTGCGTTCCGAAGGAGTGCACCGAGGTGACTCCTTCGGTGTCCCTGACGTGGGAGCCTCCGCTCGCAGGGGGAGACGTGAACAGGTATGTGATCCTCAGGGACGAAGAGGAGGTTGGCCGTCTCGGACCCGGCTCGACCAGATTCACTGATCCCGACGTGTCGATCGGTCAACGGTACGACTACGAGGTGTTCGCGATCGGCGACGAAGGGCAAGGTCGTCACTCGGTGATCGTCGTCCGCACGCCGATCCCGCCGATCGAGCACGCGCACTTCGCCGGCTTCTACGGGATCGAGTTGGTGTTCCGACAGATCGACCTGCTGAGCCGATTCGAGGGGGTTCCGAACCCCGCGGTCGGCGACCGGGCGTTCCAGGAATGGGACATGGTGGCCGTCTGTGCGCCGTTCGAAGGAGCATGCAACGTCGCGCTCTTCGGCTTCGAGCTGGTTCGCCGTGGTCTGGTCTATCGAGGGTCGCTGCCGAGCGATGCCAGGTGCGGCGGTGAGGAGGTCGAAGGGCGTCAGACCGTCACGCTCCGGGTGACGGACGCCGCGGTGGTGGGCCGGGTCCTCTTCGTCTCGGCCTTCAAGGGGACGAGCGAGGTCACGTTCCGCTGTGGTGGCGACGCGGTGCACGCCGTCGCCGGCATCACGGGAACGCTCGCGGAGCTCGGCTGAGGTCTCCTCGTCAGACAGCACGGCACGGACGTGGAAGACTCGATGGGTTGGGTCGACCGTTCCGGCCGAAGGCCGCTCGATCGACCGATCCGACACGGGAAGGGGCGCACGGATGAAGATCGTCGACGTCGCATCGGCACACGAGGCCGCCTCGGCGGAGCGGCTGTTCGACGCGGTCCAGGGTCATCTCGACGTCGCCGCCGACCGGCTCGGCCTCGACGACGGAGCCCGGAAGGTGCTCTCGACGCACCGCCGAGAGGTGGCGGTGTCGGTACGCGTGTCCCGCGACGACGGCACGTTCGATGTCTACCCGGGGTGGCGGATCCAGCACAACGGTGCGCGCGGGCCGTTCAAGGGCGGGCTCCGCTTCCATCCCGACGCGTCCCGCGACGAGTTCCGCTGCTTCTCCGCGCTGATGACGTGGAAGACGGCGCTCCTCGACGTCCCGTTCGGAGGCGCCAAGGGCGGGGTGAAGGTCGATCCGAAGACCCTGTCCGTCAACGAGCTCGAGCGCCTCTGCAGGTCGTACTTCTCGGCGATCGAGATGGTGGTCGGGCCGTATCGAGACATCCCTGCCCCCGACGTGAACACCGGTCCCCGTGAGATGGCGTGGATGTACGACGAGTACTCACGGTCGCGCGGAGACTCACCCGCCGTGATCACGGGCAAGCCCGTGAAGCTCGGGGGCTCGCTGGGACGGGATGCCGCGACCGGTCGGGGAGCGATATTCGCCCTCGATCGCATCGCGCGATCCCGCCGTTGGACACGGGAGCACATCCGGATCGCGGTGCAGGGGTTCGGGAACGCCGGTGCCTGGTTCGCGCAGCTGGCGCACCAGTCGGGATACCGCGTGGTCGGGGTGTCCGATTCACGCGGGGCAGCGATCAACGCCGAGGGGCTCGTTCCCTTCGACGTGCTCGAGCACAAGCAGCAGACCGGCAGCGTGGTGGGCTTCAAGCATGCGGACTCGATCGAGGGAGATGACCTGATCGGGATCGGATGCGAGGTGCTCGCTCCTGCGGCGCTCGAGGAGTCGCTCCGGGTCGACAACGCTGAACGGGTGCGAGCCAACCTCGTGTTGGAGATCGCGAACCACCCCACGACCCCCGAGGCCGACGGGCTCCTCCATGACCGCGGCGTGTGGGTGATCCCGGACATCCTCGGCAGCGCGGGAGGCGTCACGGTCAGCTACCTCGAATGGGTGCAGAATCTCCAGCGCGAGCGATGGAGCGAGGAGCGAGTGAACGCGCGCCTCCAGGAGCTGATGGACTCGGCCACCGATCTCGTGCTGGAGCGCGCCGACGAGGGAGGGGTCTCGCATCGCATGGCGGCGTACGAGATCGCCGTCAACCGGGTCGCCGAGGCCGGCCGCGCTCGCGGCTGGCACTGAGCTCAGCCCGCGGCCTCTCTCCGATCGGGATCGCGGAACGCGATCGCCCAGACGATCAGGTTGGCGGGGTACACGAGGTAGCCGACGCGAGCCGCCGGTGCGAGCGCGATCGCGGCGACGAAGACTCCGGCGGCGCGCGCACATGCCTGGGACAGGGACGGCCCGCGGCCGCGGAAGAGGAGGACGGCAGCGATGACGACGATCGCCGCCACCAGGAGTGCGGTGACCGCGGTCCGAGACGACGGGAAGAGGTCGACGAGCAGCGAGCCGAGGGTGGGCGTCGCTGCCGCCGACTCCCCCTGTCCGAGGCCGAGGGGGAACAGGATCGCGTCCTCCACGAACGCGTCCAGGTCCCACAGAGCGAACGGCACGATGACGGCGGCGCCCACGGCGCCGACCGTGATGACGAACCGCCGCCGCGGATCTCCTCGGGGGAGCGCGAGCACGAGGAACGGGAGGACGAGGATGGAGGTCTGCTTGGCGGCGAGGGCGAGCCCACCCATCACCCCTGCGGCGAGGGGCCGGTTGGCGCTCACCAGGACGGTGGCTCCCAGCAGCATCGCGATCACGGGGATGTCGACCCCTCCGGTCGCGAGGAGCACCGCGCCGGTGGGCAGCGCGAACAGCACCTGGAACGTCCGCAGGCGATCCTCGGGCGCGACCGCCATCCGACGCAGGCCCATGCCCGCGAGCGCGAAGGCGACCACGGTGAACCAGACCCGAGCATCCGTCCATGCGGCGTGACCGGCCAGCGCTCTCGGGACACCGAACGCGAGCATGCCGGGGAGATACGGGAAGTGGACCTGGGTCGCCACGGGCCGATCCGCGAGCGGTCCGTCGCGATACTCGGCGACGTAGGGGTCCCTGGCGTCGCGGAGAGCGGTCGCCGCCTCCTCCACGATGATCACCTCGGATTGGGCGTACGCGCCGGGGTCACCGGCCGGCGCGGCGACTCGCCGCCACGGCCATCGGTGCGATCGCGGTCGCGGCGAAGACCACGGCGACCAGGATCGTCCGGCGGCGGCGGTGCTGCGCCTCGTTCCCGGGGATCCGGACGGCGATGAGCGCGATCGCCGCCGCGAGCACATAGGGCCACAGCGCGAACCGCCCCCACCACCGCTGGAGCGGGATCCCCGCCGTCGAGGCGGTCAGTCCGGCGACGAGCGCCGAGCACCCGTACAGGACGGCGTCCACGGTCCACCACCTCGACGACGGCACCTCGACCGGAACCCGCACGGCTCAACGATAGGGGCGCCGTCCGGCGTTCCGTGCTATCCATCCGCCGTGACCGATGTGGCGACGGGCGAGCGGTACGACGTCGAGGCTCTCCGCCTCGAGCGGCTGGCGAGGCTCCAGGCCGCGATGCATGCGCACGATGTCGAGGTCTGCCTCCTCTCCAACGAACCGAACATCCGCTACGCGACCGGTGCGAGTGCGATGCCCGTCTATGCGATGAGCACGTTCGTCCGGTGCGCCGTCGTCCCGCAGGAGGGGACGCCGATCCTGTTCGAGCACGGCAACTCGATACACCGCTCGGCGCTGCGGACTCCCGACGTGCGTCCGATGCACGCGTGGGAGTTCTTCGACGACCAACAGGCCGAGGCCGATACCTGGGCCGAGGTGATCCGTGCAGCCGTTCGAGAGGTCGGCGCCGAGGGATCGACGGTCGCCGTGGACCGGCTGGGTGCGCCCGCGTACCTGGCGTTCGCGAAGCGCGGGATCCGGGTCGGCGACTCGGCACCGGTGACGCAGGAGGCGCGGCGCGTGAAGACTCCACAGGAGCTGCGGTTGCTCGATGTGAACGCCGCGATGGTGATGGAGATGCTCGCGGCCTTCGAGGCGGCGATCGCACCGGGCGTGAGCGAGCGAGACCTGCTCGCGGTGCTCGCCGGCGTCATGATCCGCGGGGGTGGGGAGTACCTCGCCACGAACACGGTGTGTGGCGGGCCGAACACGAATCCGTGGCGGGCCGAGGCGACCGACCGACGGCTCGCGTCCGGCGACCTCGTCTACGTCGATACCGACACCGTCGGCATCGAGGGGATGTTCTTCTGCGTGTCGCGGACCTTCCCGGTGGGGGACGCGCCTCCCTCGGCCCTCCAACGCGACGCCTACCGTGCGTCGCACGAGTGGCTCCGGGGGATGGAGGAGCTGATCCGGCCGGGCGTGACGTGCGGGGAGCTCGCCGAGCTCGCCCCGCCGATCCCCCAGCGCTACCTGGCGCAGCGCTACGAATGCATGGTCCACGGCATCGGTCTGGAGGAGGAGAACCCGAGCGTGTGCCACCCGCACGACCGCCAGTCCAACCCGGACACGAGCATCGAAGAGGACATGGCGCTGGTGGTGGAGCTGTATGCCGGTGAACCCGGGGGCCGCGACGGGGTGAAGCTCGGCGATCAGATCGTGGTCACGTCGGACGGCTGCCGCGTGCTGTGCCCGTATCCGTTCTCGACGGCGCTCCTCCGAGCGTGATCGCCTTGCCCAGGAGGGGCTCGTGAGCTCGCGCGTGATCGCGGTGGACGTGGGCGGCACGTTCATCGACGTCGTGTCCCTCGATCGCACCTCGGGTGAGGTGACGATCGAGAAGCAGCCGTCGACCCCCGATCGGCTGGCAGCGGAGGTGTCGGCCGCACTGGATCGATTGCCCGGATCACCGTCGGATGTCGATCGCCTCCTCCACGGGTCCACGGTGGCCATCAACACCCTCCTCCAGCGATCCGGAGCGACCGTCGGACTCATCACGACTCGGGGGTTCCGCGACGTGCTCGAGCTGGCACGAGGGAATCGACCCTCCATCTACGACTGGGTGTGGGTGCCGCCGGAGCCCCTCGTGCCCCGGGTGCTGCGCCGTGAGGTCGCGGAGCGGCTCGATGCGCGCGGCGGGGAGGTGGAGCCGCTCGACCTGGCGGGCCTGGAAGCCGAGGTCGACTCGCTCGTCGGCGAGGGCGTCGACGTCGTCGCTGTCTGCTTCCTGCATGCGTACGCGAACCCGAAGCACGAGCGGGAGGCCGCGGACGCGATCCGCCGCCGCCATCCGGATCTCCCCGTGACCGTGTCCTCGGCGATCGCATCCGAGTGGCACGAGTACGAACGGACGTCGACCGCCGTGATCAACGCCTACGTGCAGCCCCCGTTCGTCGCCTCGCTGGACGCGTTGCGGCGCCGGCTCACCGATGCCGGGATGGAAGCGCCGATCGGCGTGATGCAGTCGAACGGGGGGGTGATGACGCTGGAGCGCGCGGTCGACCTGCCCGTCCGGACGTTGTCGTCCGGACCCGCCGGCGGTGTGGTGGGCGTGGCGTCACTGGCCCGACGACTGGGACACCCCGATGCGATCTGCACGGACGTCGGCGGAACCACGTTCGACGTGGCGATCATCGAGAACGGTCGCGTCCATGAGCGGACCGAGGTGGAGATCGCGGGCCTGCCGGCCCTCGCACCGACCGTGGATGTGACCTCGATCGGTGCGGGCGGCGGGTCCGTGGCCTGGATCGACGAGCTGGGCGCCCTGCGGGTGGGGCCGAGGAGCGCCGGAGCCCGCCCCGGGCCGGCCTGCTTCGGCTTCGGAGGGGACGTGCCGACGGTGACCGATTGCCATCTCGTCCTCGGACGCCTCGACCCGGATCGCTTCCTCGGCTCCCGGATGGTGCTGGATGTCGCGGCAGCGGTCCGCGCGATCTCCGACCGCGTGGCCACGCCCCTGGGACTCGACGTCGAGGAAGCGGCGGACGGGATCCTCAGGATCGCGGAGACGGCGATGGCCGATGCGATCCATTCGGCGACGGTGGAACGGGGCATCGACCCCCGCACGTTCGTCCTCTACGCGTACGGCGGTGGTGGCGGCTTGTTCGCCGCCTCCACCGCCCTCGAGCTCGACATCGGCACGATCGTCGTGCCGAGCGCGCCGGCGACCTTCTCCGCATGGGGGATCTTGACGTCGGAGCACCGCGAGGACGCATCCACGACGCGGGTCGCCCCGCTCGAGGAGTCCCTGATGCCGGGCGTCCTCGCCGAGCTCGGATCGTTGCGCCTCGAGGTCACCGAGCGCCTCGCAGATCTGGGGTTCTCTCCCGAGCAGGTCCGCGCCGAACCTCGGGCGGATCTTCGATTCGAAGGTCAAGAGCACACCGTCACGGTGGACGTCGATCCGGCGTGGGGGATCGGCGACGTGGACGCGCTCCACGAAGCATTCGTCGCCCGTCATCGTCAGCTGTACGGACACGGAGACACCGAGGCGCGCGTGGAGCTGGTCACCCTCCGCTGCCGGGGAGTGGTCCCGGGGGAGGAGCTCCGCTGGCCTCGATTGGCGGTGACCACCGAGATCGGCCCACGATCCGAACGGCAGGTGTTCTTCCGGGAGGCAGGGGGAGCCGTGTCGACGCGCGTCTTCGATCGCGAGTCACTCGCCGTCGGCCAACCGATCCGGGGCCCCGCGATCATCGAGGAATGGAGCTCCACCACGCTGGTGCCGCCCGGGTGGGTCGGGCACGTGGACCGGGAGGGCAACCTGGTGCTGACCCGTCAGGAGCCATCGTGAACCGGGCCGATCCGGTCGACACGGAGGTGATCCGGGAGGTCTCGCAGCCGCCGCGCTCGAGATGAACCGGACGCTGGTCCGGACCGCGCACAACCCGCTCCTGTACGAGGTCCAGGACTTCGGTCTCGGGATCGTGGGCGCCGACGCTCGTCTGTGGGCGGAGGCTCCCGGCATCGCCGGGTTCATCAGCGCTCTCTCCGACACGATCCGGTCCGGCATCCAGGCGCGCGGCCTCGACACGTTCCGCGAAGGCGATGCGCTGATCGTGAACGACCCCTACCTGACCGGTACGCACATCTCGGATACCTCCGTGTACACGCCGGTGTTCCACGACGATCGTCTGCTCGCGTTCACGATCGTCACCGCTCACTGGGCCGACATCGGCGGCAAGAGCCCGGGCGGGTGGGCTCCCGACACGACGGATGTGTACCAAGAGGGGCTCTGCTTCACGCACCAGCGACTCTTCCGCGCCGGCGTGCCGAACGATGACCTGATGGAGCTGATCGTGTCGAACGTTCGGGTTCCCGACCTCGTGCGTGGTGATCTCGCGGCGCAGCTCGCCGCGTGCCGTCGTGGGGCGGAGCGCGTCCAGCGACTCTGCGATCGGTTCGGCGCGGACGTGGTGGTCGATGCCACCGATCGGATCATCCGCCGGACCGAAGCGGGGATGCGGGCTCGGATCGCCGCGCTCCCGGACGGTCGATACGAGGCGAGCGTCGAGCTGGATCACGACGGGATCGACCGGACGCGGCGCCAACGTGTCGCGGTGCAGATCGACATCTCGGGGACGAGCCTGAGCGTCCGCTTCGACGGCACGAGCGCGACCGCTGCGGGGCCGATCAACGACCCGGGGGCGAGGTGCGACGTGCGCTGTGCCTTGAAGGGGCTGCTCGCCCCCCACGAGATCGGGAACGAAGGCCATGTGAGCGTCTTCGACTTCGAGGTGGCCCCCGGCCTCCTCGTGAGCCCGGAACGCCCGGCACCGGTCGACTCGTACGGCTACGTCGGAGTCGCGTTGATCGAGCTCGTGATCCGCGCGCTGGCCCCGATCCTTCCCGATCGCGCTCCCGCCGGGGGCTATCAGATCTTCGGGGTGGATCTCTACCGAGTGGATGCGCGCGACGGCGCGCCCTTCGTGTTCACCGACGTCCACCCCGGAGGAGCGGGCGCTCGGCCCGATCACGACGGGCCCGCGCTCATCTTCGTCGGCGACGGTGATACCCGGAACACCCCCGTCGAGGTGATCGAGACGCGTTATCCGATCCGGGTTGAGCGCCACGAGCTGCTGCCGGGATCCGGGGGAGCGGGACGGCGGCGCGGCGGACCGGGGGTCGCCCGCGACTTCCGGATCCTCGAGCCGGGGGTCCAGATGCAGTACACGGTGGAGAACACGCACGATCCGCTCGCGAAGGGCTTCGACGGCGGTGAGGATGGACTGCCCGGGATCCTCATCATCAACCCCGGCACCGATCGGGAGGTCGTCCTGACCGACCGCGTCACCGCCTACGGGCCGCTCGACGTGGGGGATGTCCTGAGCGCTCGATCGGGAGGCGGCGGTGGGTACGGGCGCGATCCCGAGCCGCGGAGCTCTGACGCCTAGCCCTGCGCGACGACCGCCAGGATCTCGTCCGCGTACCGCTCGAGCTTCGCGGGTCCCACGCCGGAGACCGCCGCGAGGTCGGCCCAGTCCTTGCACTTCCGCTCCGCGATCTCGGCGAGCGTGCGGTCGTGGAACACGACGTAGGCCGGAACGCCGTCCGCCTGCGCGCGCTTGCGGCGCCAGTCCTTGAGCCGATCGAACAATGGGCCGCCGCGGGTCACGGCGACCGACACGTTCGACGCCGAGGTCCGAGCGGGACGTCCTCCCGCCGAGAGCCCCATCTCCTGGAGGAACGGGCTCGGCCGCGAACGACCGCCACGGGGCCACGTGAGGAAGAGGTAGCGGCGGGCGCGCGTGATCCCCACGTAGAGCAGCCGTCGCTCCTCGCGAGGATCGGCCTTGGCTCTGCCCGAACGGAACGGGAGCTCGCCGTCGATCATGCGCGGGAGGAACACGGCGTCGAACTCGAGCCCCTTCGCCCGGTGATAGGTGAGCAGGTTCACGCCGCGGCCGCTGTGCGCGGTGGAGAACCGCTGGGCCAGCTCGGCGAGGAACGCCGCCGTGCCGCCATCGGGATGCGTTCCCTCGAACTCCGACGCCAGGGAGCGCATGCGCGCGAGGTCGGACTGGCGCGTCACCTCCTCGTCGGCGTCGGGTGAGGCGTCGGGGTCGTACCCGAGCTGTCGGTGATGCCGGCGACTGCCTCTGCCACGGGGTGTGCCGCGCTCGCCCGCTGCAGCCGCTGCACGACGCCGCGCGGTCCGGGTCGCCGCAGGAACGCTCCGTCGCGAACCTGGTACGGGATGCCCGCGGCGACGAACGCTTCCTCGAAGGGCTCGGATCGGGCGTTGATCCGGGAGAGCACCGCGATCTCCTCGAGCGGCACGGCCTCCTCCACGTGCAGCCGCTGCACCGCCTGCACGACGGCGGCGACCTCGGCGCCCTCATCGGGCTCGGCGCGGGCGACAGGCGACGGGCCGGACGGTCTGTTCGGTCGGAGGGTCTTCCGGATCCCGCCGAGGCTGGGCACGAGCCGGTTCGCGAGCTCGAGGATCTCCGGGGAGGACCGGTAGTTCTCTTCGAGGCGAACGACCGTCGCGTGCGGGAATCGACGTGTGAAGTCCAGCAGGTGTTCGGGTGACGCCCCCGTGAACGCGTAGATCGTCTGGTAGTCGTCACCCACGACGCAGAGATCGTCGCGCTCGCCGAGCCACCGATCGAGCAAGCCCGCTTGCAGCGGGTTCACGTCCTGGAACTCGTCCACGGTGAACGCGGAGAACCGCGATCGGACGGCGTCCGCGGCATCGGGATGGTCGTCGAACAGCCGGAGGGCGAGTCCGAGCATGTCCTCGAAGTCCAACCGGCCCATCGCGCGCTTGCGACGCTCGTAGCCGTCGTAGATCCGCAGCATCAGCTCCGCGGGGATCGGCGGCTCGTGGTCGCCGAGCTCTTCGAGGTAGCGGGCGGGCTCGATCATCCTGTTCTTGGCCCACTCGATCTCGCTCGCGAGCTCGCGTCGTGGGAGGAACTTGTGTGGTGGGGGCAACGCGTTCGCGAGGGAAGCGATGAGCGGCGCCTTGGCGTCCAAGACGTCGGGGAGCGGGTCGCCGGTGTGCGCAGACCACAGGCGCGAGAGCTGCGACAGCGCGGCGGAGTGGAACGTGCGCGCCTCCACCCCGTCGACCTCGAGCGCCTCGAGTCGCCGTTTCAGCTCACCCGCCGCCTTGTCGGTGAAGGTCACGGCGAGGATCTGCGACGCGTCGAACGCACCGCTCCGGACCTGACAGGCGATCCGATGCGTGATCGTGGTCGTCTTCCCCGTCCCCGCGCCGGCCACGATCGCGACCGGTCCGCGGAGTGCGAGCGCGGCTTCCCGCTGGGAATCGTTCAGTCCGGCGAGCACGCTCTCGAGGTCGGGCACCCGGCCGACCCTAGCATCGGGCCGGCGGGGCCCGGCCGTGATCGAGATCACGTCCACGGCTGCACGATCGGATGCGTGGGTTTGTCGCGAGCCGCGGGCACCGACCATGATGTGCGCCACCGGAACGGAGGGCATCTGATGGCGGTCGGCACCTCGGCAGCGAAGACGTTCATCCGCCCCGACGGTCGGGAGAAGGTGACGGGCGCCGGGCGCTACACCGCCGACCTCGAATCCACCGGCATGGCGCATGCCGCGTTCCGCTACGCGGACCATCCCGCACGCCAGGATCCTCCGGCATCGACACGACGAAGGCCCGCGCGCTCGCCCGGTGTCGTCGCGGTGGTCACGCAGGACGACCTGCCCGATGTCCGCTTCGGCGGGCTGGTGCAGGACCGCACCCTGTTCGCGAAGGACGTCGTGCGATTCGAGGGCGAGATCGTCGCGGGAGTGGCCGCCCTCACCGAGGCCGCGGCGGCCGAAGCGGCGCGCCTGATCGAGGTGGAGTACGAGCCGTTGCCCGCGCTCACCGACTTCGTGGGGGCGATGGAGCCCGACGCGCCCCTGGTTCACCACCGACTGGGCGTCGTACGAGCGCGACGAGCAGATGGTGGCGAACGGGAACACGATCTCCTACTCCACGATCGTGAAGGGCGACGCCGACGCCGCGATGGCCGGTGCCGACGTCGTCGTGAAGAGCCGCTACGAGTCCGACGCCTCGCAGGGCGTGCCGATCGAGCCGCGCGCCGTGCTGGCCGAGTGGCGGGGCGACGAGGTCACGATCTGGTCCTCGACGCAGGTTCCCTATGCCGCACGCTCCGGGGTCGCGCAGACCCTGCAGATCCCGGAGGCGAACGTCCGGGTCGTGGTCCCGCTGCTGGGCGGCGGGTTCGGGGCGAAGTGCGACCTGCACTTCGAGGCCCAGGTGGCCGCGCTCGCGCGCGCCGCACGGCGTCCGGTGCGGCTGGTCTTCTCTCGCGAGGAGGAGTTCCGGGCGATCGCACAGCGGCGCGAGGGGATCGTGATGGAGTTCGAGACCGGTGCGACGCGCGACGGGCACCTGGTGGCGCGGAAGGCGCGCCTGATCCTGGACAAGGGGGCCTACTGCGGCGAAGGCGGGTTCCTCGGGCAGATGGCCGCGATGCACGCGTGCGGTCCCTACGTGATCGACGCGGTCTTCGTGGAGTCGTTCCTCAACTACTCGAACCGGCAGCCCTCCGGCTCGGTGCGGGCCCCGACCGCCCCGCAGGTGTGCTGGGGCCTCGAGCAGCACATGGACGAGGTCGCTCGGCGAGCTCGGCATCGATCCGGTCGAGCTCCGGCGACGGACGCTGATCGAGGAGGGCGCCGAGGGTCCGACGCGCCAGATCTTCGACGAGATCGGCGTCAAGCAGACGTTGGAGCGCGCCGTCGAGATGATCGGCTACGAGCGCGACCTCCCCGACGACGAGGCGATCGGCGTCGCGGTGGGCTGGTGGCCGTCCGGGCCGGCTCCTTCCGGCGCCTACATCCACCTGAACGGCGACGGCAGCGGAACGATCGTGACCGGCGCCCAGGAGAACGGCAGCGGAGCCGTGATGGCGATGCCGAGGTTCGTCGCCGAGGAGCTCGGCATGGACCCGGAGAACCTCACGCTGCTCTACCAGGACACCGCGGCGGCGAACTGGGACATGGGCTCGTGCGGCTCACAGACCACGTTCAACTCCGGTCGGGCGATCCTGGCCGCGGCCGCCGACGTGCGCGACCAGCTCCTCGACGCCGCCGCCGCGGAGCTCGAGGTCGACCGCGAGGACCTCGAGCTCGCCGAGGGACAGGTGCGGGTGAAGGGCTCGCCCGACCGGTCGGTCTCGATCGCGGACATCGCCGGCGCCGGCACGATCCACGGGAAGGGGTCGGGCGAGGTCCCCGAGGTCCCCGCTGGCGACACGGGCGGCTGCGTGGGCCGTCTCGGGAGCGAGACGTTCGCCGCCCCGCAGCTGATCACCGCAGGCGGCGCACGTGAAGGTCGATCGCGAGACGGGCGTGGTCCGCGTCCTCAAGGTCGCCGCCGCGCACGACTCCGGCATGATCCTCAACAGGATGGGCGCCGACGGCCAGGTGACGGGCGGCGTCGTGATGGGGGTCGGCCTCGCGCTCTCGGAGGGAACCGTGTTCGACGACGAGGGGCGGCAGCGGAACCCGCACCTGCTCGACTACAAGCTCGTCACCTGCTCCGACGCCCCCGAGATCGAGGTCGACTGGGTGCAGATCCCACGCGAGGGCGCCGGCCCGCGCGGCTCCAAGGGCGTCGGCGAGCCCCCGCAGGTCCCGACCGCCGGCGCGATCGCGAACGCGATCGCCAAGGTGCTCGGGACGGCCACGTCCGGCAGCTCCCGATGACACCCGAGCGCGTCTGGGCGGCGTCCGCCGAGGAGCCGACGCGTGACCAGGTCGTTCACGTCCGCGGCCACGCTGGAGGACGCCCTCGACGCCCTGGGAGCGGGGCGCGCCCGGTCGCGGGGGGCACCGACCTCGTGGTCGGAGCCCGGCAGGGCAAGTCCCCGCTGCCCGAGGCGATCGTCGCGATCGATCGGATCGCGGCGCTCGAAGGGATCGCCGAGAGCGGGGACGGGCCTGCGTCTCGGCGCGCTGGTGACCCACGAAGGACATCGTCGCGAGCGACGTGATCCGCGAGCGGTTCACCGCCCTCGCCGACGCGTCCGCGATCGTCGGGCTCCCACGCGACCCGCGCGCACGGCACGATCGGCGGCAACGTGATGAACGCCTCGCCGGCGATGGACACCGGCGGGCCGCTGCTGTGCTTCGACGCCTCCGCCCGTCTCCGGTCGGCGTCCGGTGAGCGCGAGGTGCCGCTCGACGAGCTCTGGACCGGACCGGGAACGACCGCGGCCGACCCGCACGAGTTGCTCGTCGGCGTCGACGTTCCGGCGCCGATCCCGGCGACCGGCTCCGCGTACGTCCGCCTCGAGTATCGCCGCCAGATGGAGATCGCCGTGGTCGGCGTGACGGCCGTCGTCAGGCTCGACGGCGGCTCGGTCGCGGACGCACGCGTCGCGATCACGGCGCTGGCTCCCACCATCCGACGTGTCCCGGACGCCGAGGCGGCGCTCGATCGGTTCCGACGGCGGCGCCGACGCGATCGCGGCCGCCGCTCGGGCGGTGGCGGCCGGGTCGTCGCCGATCACGGACGTCCGAGGGTCGGCCCGAGTACCGCTCGGCGATGGCGGAGGTGATCGCCGGCCGGGCCATCTCGGTCGCCCTCGCCCGCGCCCGGGGCGAGGACGTCCCGATCCCCGCGAGCGCCGCCACCTACGCGGCTCGGGGGGCGAGCACATGAGCGTTCCGGCCACGCTGCGCGTGAACGGCGTCGCGTACGAGGTGGAGCTCGATCCCCATATGAGCCTGCTCGACGCCGCCCGCGACGTGATCGGGCTCACGGGCTCCAAGGAGGGATGCGACGACTCGGAGTGCGGGGCCTGCATGATGCTGCTCGACGGCAAGCCGGTGAACTCCTGCAGCTACCTGGCGCTGCAAGCCGACGGCCGGGACGTCACGACGGTCGAGGGCCTCGCCACCGGCGACGAGCTGGCTCCCCTCCAGCGCGCGCTCCTCGAGCACGGCGGCGTGCAGTGCGGGTTCTGCACGCCGGGGATGCTCATCTCGGCCACGGCGCTGCTGCGCGAGAACCCGGATCCGTCCGAGGAGGACGTGCGCATCGCGCTCTCCGGGAACCTCTGCCGGTGCACGGGCTACGACGGCATCGTCCGCGCGGTCCGCAGCGCGGCCCGTTCGTCGAGCTGAGGTCAAGGAGGCAGCTCGTGGGCAGGACCGTGTTCCACGGGGGACGGGTGTTCGACGGCACGGGCGCTGCGCTCGCCGACGCCGACGTGCTGATCGAGGGCGGACGGATCGTCGAGGTCGGGCCCGGTCTCGACGGCGACGAGGGGATCGACTGCTCGGGCAAGGCGATCCTGCCCGGCCTGTTCGACACCCACGTCCACCTGGTCTCGCGCTACGAGGACTTCGACGAGGTCCGCGTGCTGCACGAGCCGTTCAGCGCGCCGTTCTACCGGGTCGCGGAGAACATGCGGCGCACCCTCGCGTGCGGGATCACGACGGTCCGTGACGCCGCCGGCGCGGATGCCGGGATGCGGCTCGCCGTCGAGGAGGGCTCGCTCGTCGGGCCGCGGATGCAGATCAGCGTCACGATGCTCTCGATGACCGGCGGGCACAACGACCCCTGGCTGCCGAGCGGCGCGACCGGTCCCTGGGGACAGCCGTACCCGGGCATGCCGAGCGGCGTGTGCGACGGCGTCGACGGCGTGGCCGCGAAGGTGCGGGAGGTGATCCGTGCCGGCGCCGACGTGATCAAGATCGCCTCGTCCGGAGGCTTCCTGTCACCGGCCGACGATCCGTCGCAGCCGAACTTCTCGGAGGCCGAGGTCGAGGCGATCGTGCGCACCGCGGCGGACCTCGGCCGATGGGTGATGTCGCACGCGCACGGGGCCGAGGGGATCAAGCGCGCCGTCCGCGCCGGCGTGCGCTCGATCGATCACGGCACGTACCTCGACGACGAGGGGATCGAGCTGATGCTCGAGCGAGGGACGTGGCTGGTCCCCACGCTGACGGCCGGGGACACGACCGACGAGATCGCCGCGAATCCCCAGGTCGCCGAGGCGGTCCGCGAGAAGCTCCGCGAGCTCGGGAGCCCGGAGCTGGAGGCGTTCCGGCGGGCCGCCGACGCGGGCGTGAAGGTGGCGATGGGCACGGATTGTCCGGTCGCTCCGCACGGGACGAACCTGCGGGAGCTGGAGCTGATGGCCGCCAACGGCTTCACGCCCGAGCAGGCGCTCGTGGCCACGACGTCGAGCGCCGCGGAGCTGATGGGCCTCGAGGAGACCCTCGGGACCCTCGCTCCCGGAAGGATCGCCGATGTGGTCGTGGTCGACGGCGATCCGTTCGACTTCGGGACGCTCGCGGACCGCATCGAGCAGGTCTGGAAGGACGGCGTCCGGGTCGTCTGATCCGATCGGTGCGCGCCTCCGTACCCTGGTCCCATGGAGACGACCGACCTCGATGAGGTGAAGTGGATCCACGGTTCGCCGGACTGCGAGCACTCGACCGATCCGCCGCTCCAGGTCGTGGCGGCCCACGACGACACGTTCGTCATCCGCCAGAGCAAGTGCGTGAACTTCGAGGCGCCCTTCCTGTGCCTGCTGATGGGCTCCGAGCGCGCCCTGCTCCACGACACGGGTGCGACGGCCGACGCGGACCTGTTCCCGATCCGGCGCACCGTGGACGAGCTGCTCGGGGCGAGGCCGCTCGAGCTGACGATCACCCACTCGCACGGCCACGGCGACCATCGCGCGGGCGATGCGCAGTTCACCGACCTTCGCGGCCGGATCGATCGCGCCGATCGGGGCGGCCGGCGTCGCGGGGTTCTTCGGGATCGAGGACTGGCCGCAGGGCCGGACCACGCTCGACCTGGGCGAACGACCCGTCGATGTGATCCCGGCCCCGGGCCACCTCGACGATCACGTGATCCTGTTCGACCGGACGCGAGGGCTGCTCCTGAGTGGCGATGCGCTGCTCCCGGGCACCCTCACCGTCCGCGACTGGAGCGCCTACCGCGAGAGCATCCGCCGTCTCGCGCGCTTCGCGCGCGAGACGGCGATCGCGGGGCCAGCCGGTCCGGCAGATCCTGGGCGGGCACATCGAGATGAGCGCGACGGGTGAGCTGTACGAGCTGGGGACGACGTACCAGCCTGACGAAGCGCCGTTGCCGCTGTCCATCGACGACCTCTTCTCGCTCGAGTCGGCCCTCGAGGTCGCAGGCGAGGCCCCGCAACGGATCGCGAGCGACCGCTTCGTGGTGGAGCCGATGTCCGATGCCGAGAGCGGATCGTCCGGGGGCCGCGGGCGCGCAGAGTGATCCCGCCGAACGGTCAGGAGCTCGGGTGGATCGACGGCCGCGCCTCGCCGTTCGAGGACCCGTTCTGGGCACCCGCGTTGACGGCCGTGCCACAGAACTCATCGACGATCCGCAGCAACCGTTCGACGTCGAACGGTTTCGGGACGAAGTCACGAGCGCCGGCGTCGACCAGCCTCGCGTGCTGTCCCGCGGTCACGTCGGCCGAGATCACCACGACCGGGAGGTCCGCGGTCCTCGGATCGGCACTCAGGCGGCCGAGGAGCTCCTGGCCGCCCATGTCCGGCAGGTTGAGGTCCAGGAAGATCAGGTCAGGCTGATGGTCGCGCGCGAGCGTGACGCCCAGGCTTCCCTGCATCGCCGAGATCAGCTGGATGCCCTGCCGGCGCTCGAGGATCCGCTCCATCAGCTTGAGGTTGGCGAGGTTGTCCTCCACGTAGAGGACGTTCGGGTCCGAGGAACGACCGATGCGACCAGGTGGTGGTCGTCCGATGCGACGCTCTCGGCGATCGCGGTCGCATCGGCGGAGGCGAGCTCCAGGCTGAACCTGCTCCCGCGACCGAGCTCGCTCGAGACCTCGATCGTGCCACCCATCGCCTCGACGAGCGGCTTGGTGAGGGCGAGCCCCAGGCCGGTTCCCTGGATCCCCGTCCCCTCGATCCCCAGGCGTTCGAACGGAGAGAAGAGGCGGTCGAGGCGCTCCGGCGGGATCCCACGACCGGTGTCCGAGACGTCGATCCTGATCCGGCTCCCCTCGGCGGTGCGCTCGATCGAGACCGTGACGGTGCCGTGCTCCCGGTTGTACTTGATGCCGTTGGAGAGCAGGTTCAGCAACACCTGCTTCAGTCGCTGGCGGTCGGCGATGACGTAGGTCGATCCGATCTTGGCCGCGGGACCGTCCATCGCCACGCGTGACGCCCTCCTGGGCGGCCTGCGGTCCGAGGAGTGAGATGCACTCCTCGATCACGAGGACCGCATCCACCGGCTCGAGGGACAGGCGGAGCTTCCCCGCCTCGATCCGTGCGATGTCCAGCACCTCGTCGATCAGCTCGACCAGATGCGTGCCCGCCTTCAGGATCTCCCGGGTCGCATCCTCCTGCTTGGGAGCCATCGGCTCCATCTGCATCAGCTGGGCGAAGCCCAGCACCGAGTTCAGGGGCGTGCGGAGCTCATGACTCATCCGCGACAGGAACTCGCTCTTGGCGTGATTCGCGCGATCGGCCTCCTCGTGCGCGGCTGCGCGCTCCTCGTCGAGTCGGCGACGCTCGCTCACGTCTCGCGCGACAACGGACACGCCGGAGATCGTGCCGTCGGCTTCCTTGATCGGAGAGATGGTGAGTGAGACGTGGATCGACTGGCCGCTCCTTCGTCCGCCGCTCCGTCTCGTAGTGATCGGTGCTCTCGCCACGAAGGATCTTCTCCATGATCTCCGCGTCGTCGTACCCATGCGGGTCGAGCATCGAGATGGATCTGCCGACCGCCTCATCGGCCTCGTACCCGTAGATCTTCTCCGCCCCGCGGTTCCAGCTCGTGATGGTGCCATCCAGGGTCCTCGAGATGATCGCGTCGTCCGAGGATTGGACGATCGCGGCGAGCGTGCGCTGGGAATCGAGGAGCTCGTTCCGCGCGATCGCCAGATCTGCCAGGGCGGCGAGCTCCTGCAGCTCGGACAGCTCCTCGTCCCCGAAGAACGGGGTCAGCGGGCTCGAGTGCACGACGAGCTGACCCTTCCGCATCGGAACCCGGACGATCGGGCGCTCGAGTCCGTCCTGCGACGTCTGTTCGCCCTCGGGATCGGTGTCCGGCGTGTAGGGTCTCCGTTCGCGTCCAGGCTCGCGACGATCTCCCCGTCCTCACCCTCGAGCCTGGCGACCTCGGCGCCGAGGAGGATCCGGGCATGGGGGAGCAGGATGCGAGCGACCTCCTGGGTCGTGATCGCTTCCATCAGCGAGTGTCCGGCCTCGCGCAGCTCGGCTTCCTCCCGCCTGCGCCACACCATCCGGAGCGCCCGTGGGGGAGCGAAGCCGATCAGCATCAGCGGAGCCGCGCCGAGGACGAGCAGCCCGAAGAACACGTCGGCGATCCCTTCCCCTCCGGAGAACTGGCCCGCGACCACCAGCGCCAGCGCGAGTCCGGTCGCCCCGAGGGCCATCGTCCGCATCCTCCGGCGAGCCACGGTCGGCTGTCCCTTGCCGGCCCTCCACAGGCGGATCGCCACGACGGCGGAGAGGAAGACCCACTGGGTCAGGAGCGCGATGATGAAGATGCCGACCCAGCGCGGCGGCGGGGCGTCCTCGTCGGGGAACGAAGGGAGCAGGAACGCGATGATCGCGATCGAGGCGGTGAGGACCGTTCCCGTCACGTTCACCCAGGGGATCGGTCGGAGCAACGTCGTCGTGAACCGGTAGAGGAAGTAGGGGAACAGGACGAGGACGGCGATCAGCGCCCGGCCGGCCCACTCCATCGCGGGATCCGAGGAATCCTCGGGGAGGATCAGCCCCTGCGAGCACGACGGCCGCGAGCACGCCGAAGGTGGCCACGAGCCAGAGGCTCGATCGCCCGGGCCGCCGGCGCCACTGGATCAGCGCGACGAGGAACAAGCCCCCGTAGACATAGGGCTGCAGCGCTTCGAGCGCGTCCGCCAACTCGATCCCATTCTGACCGGCTCCTCGCGAGGGTGTTTCTCCTCTCCTCGGCGTCTGAGGGGTCTGCCTGTAGGCGGTGGTCACAGCGAAGATCGATCGATCGAGCACGAGGCGCGATCACGAGGGATCGCCTCTCGGTGAGGTCGGTCGCGACCGGTGCGGAAAGCCTTATGAAGAGGGAACCGTGTCGTCCGAGAGCGCGGTGTGGACCACGTAGTCGAAGAGCCCCCGGTCCTCCGGCTCGACCGTGATCGACACGATCTTCCCGCTCGGCGCGTCGAACGTGAACCGCTGGAAGAGGATCATCCCGGCCACGTGCTGGGGGCCGTGGACGGCCACCTGGTGGCGGATCGAGCATCTGGTCGCCGTCGTGCTCGAAGGAGACCTCGTGCTGGCCCGTGTCGAGCACCGACCGCAACTGGCTCACGAATCGTCCCACCTCATCGATGCCTCGATAGGTGCCGGCGAGCGCTGAGGTCCCGGGGAGCTCGAGGACGACGTCTCCGCTCATCGCGGCGAGGATCACCTCGTTGTCACGGCGCCCGAAAGCCGCCAGGAGTTCCGCGAAGATCGCCTCGCGGTCACTGTTGAGTTGATCGTCCCTCACCCCGTTGTCATCGACAGCAACGACGGGCGGCTGGAGTCCAACGGTGGCCGGGTCCTCGTGCCCCCGTACCGGGTCAGTGGCGAACTGCCCAGGGGTTGCGGCGCAGGGGCCATCCCCAGGTGCCATCCGCGATCGACGGGATCGGACCGGGTCGTCCGAGAAGGAATCCTTGTCCGGCTCCCACGCCGAGCCCACGGAGGGTCTCGAGCTCCCCGGCGGTTTCGATCCCCTCGGCGATGACCTCCATCTCGACCTGGTCCGCGTAGGAGCTCAGTCGCGCGATCAGGGCGCTCTTGTGCTCGTCGGCGTCGACGCCACTGACGAGGCTCCGGTCGAACTTCAACAGATCCGGCGAGAGCTCGACGACATGCGCGAGTCCGGAGAACCCCTTCCCGACGTCGTCGATCGCGAGCCGGCAGCCGAGCGCGCGGAGCTCGGCTAGGCGCGCGTTCGTCTCCTCGTAGTCCACGATCGGCGAGCGCTCCGTGAGCTCGATCACCACACGCCGCGCCGGGATCGAACGCAAGAGCTCCGCCAGTCGGGGTTCACGGAGCGTCTCCGGAGAGACGTTCACCGAGAGGTACACACCCTCGGGGATAGCATCCAGGTGCCCGAGCGCTTGGGTCGCGGTCGCGAGCTCGAGCCGCGCCAGCAGTCCCTGATCCGCAGCTTCCGCGAACCAGGTCTCGGGATCGACGTCTGGGCTTGGAGAGGAATCGCGAGAGCGCTTCCACGCCGAGGATGCGGCCGTCGTTGAGATCGACCACGGGCTGGAACACGGTGTGGATCATGTCGCCGCGGATCGCTTCCTCGATCCGCGCCGCCGAGACGCGTGTCCGCTCCGCGACGCGGACGACATCGCGTGTCTGCTGCTCGACGAGCCGCTCCGCCACCTCGCCCAGATCGATCGACCGCGAGGCTCGCGCGTCCGTCGGCGGAGCGATGGATCGCGCGGAGGACCTCGTCGGCCGGCTGATCCTTGCCCACGTATCCCACGGCACCCGCCCGAACCATCGAGGCGACGGTCCTGGGGTCCGTGCTGGCCGACAGGGCGACGATGCGGGTCTCGGGCGACCGTCGACGGATCTCGCGTGCGGCGCGGCTGCCGCCACCGCCGGGCATCCGGACGTCGAGCAGGGCGACATCCGGCGCGTGGAGCTCGGCGAGGTCGATCGCCTCGCCGGCGTCCCGCGCGGTCCCCACCACGTCGATCTCCTTGTCCATCGACACGAGCTCGCTCATCGCTTCGAGGATGGACGCTTCGTCGTCGGCGAGCATCAGCCGGATCCGTCCGATGCTCATGCGAACTCCACCACGTCTGAGTCGACCGGCGCGAGCGCCAGCCTCGGGTCGTTCCGGTCGAGGTGATCCTGGATCGCGACGAATGCGACGGCCAGCCCGAAGAGGGCGAGCACGATCGCCAGGCTGCGCGCCACGCCTCCGAGAGCGTCCCCGAAGGTGCTCCCTGTCGACCGGTCCCCACGCTCGGGAGGAGCGATCCCGGAGGAGGCCGAGATGATCGGGCCGAACACGGCGTCGAACCCGGGGCCGTCGGGGTTCCTGCCCCCGATACCCCTCCCGCTGGAGTCCGGAGAGCCGGGAGGCCGGGGGCCGGTCCCGCGGTGCCCACCGCCGGGCTCATCGGTCGGGTCCGGGAGATCGATCGGACCCCCTCCGAGGAGGTCGCGGATCCGGCCCAGGCCGTCATCCACGATCGGGTCGACCGTACCGTCGACCGGAGTGTCGACCGGCTCGGTCGTGTCCTTCGCGAGTCCCTCACCGGCGCCGAGCACCTCGCCGGCCTGGCAGGCGGCGTCCAGCACAGGGCAGGCCGCGTTCGCGGACGGCTGCCCGGTGAGCGCGAAGGCGAGCGTGCCGACCGCGATCAACGAGAGGCGCCGGCTCCGGCGACTCACAGGGCACCATCCGGGGTCGAGGGGCTCGGCTGCGCGACGAGACCCTCGCCACGCGCCAACGCCTTGGGCGCGTCCCACATCCCGGGCTCCCCGGGGAGCTCCGAGAACGGGATCGGCTCTCCCACGATCGGCCCCTGCACCAGCTCGACACCGAGGTTCCGGAGCTCGTGCAGCTGTTCTTCGGACTCGACGCCGGGCGCGATCAGGTCGGGCCCCGACGTCGCCGGCGCAGGCGACCACCGCGGCGACGACGGAATGGCTCGAGAAGGTCTGTCCCAGGCTCCGGATGAGCGTCGGATCGAGCCTGGCCAGGTCGGGAGAGAGGTTGGAGAGATGCCGAAGGCTCTCGAACCCGGGGCCGGCGTCCCTCGCAGCGACGCGGATTCCGCGCGCGCGAAGCGTCGCCAGGATCCCGCCTGGGTCAGCGGCCTCGAGCTCGGCCGCGGCCGCGGGCGCGAGGGGCGAGAACCCCAGCACGACCCGCGGGGCGACCGACCCTCGGATCGCACGGCGGAACCTTCCCTCGGTCGCGGTCGACTGTGTCACCTCGAATTCAACGAACAGGTCTTCGGGGATCACCGGCAAGGCCGACACGCTGGCTCGGAACGCGGACAGCTCGAAGTCGAGGAGGAGGTCGGCGCCTTCGGCATCGGCCAGCCAGGCGTCGTAGGAGCGATGCGGGAGCGTCGCCACGCGCGGATGCGCGTCGAGGCCGACGATCCGGCCGGTGGCGAGCTCCGCGATCGGCTCGAACTCGGCAGTGATCACCCCGTCGAGGATTCGCTCGGGCCACCGCGGTCCGCTGCTGCGTGCGACGAGGAAGCATCGGGGAGACCAGCGTCAGCTTCGGCCCCGACTCCTCCGCGACGTAGTCCGCATCCATCGCTCGATGGATCGTCCGCAGGATCTTCTCCGTCGGATCGCCCTTGGGAACGTACCCACTCGCCCCCGCACTGATCGATCCCGATCACCGTGTCGGAGTCCTGGTGCGCGGAGAGCGCGACGACCTTCGTCGGCGCGCACCGTTTCGTGATCTCGCGGGTCGCCCGCAGACCTCCGCCGCCCGGCATCCGCACGTCGAGGAGGACGACGTCCGGGCGTTCTCGCGCGGTCATCTCGATCGCATCCTCGGCGTTGTTGGCTGCCCCGACGAAGTGGAGGGACGGATCCGAATCCGATGAGTGCGCGGAGGACGTCGACGACCGTCTCCTCGTCATCGGCGACGAGGACACGGATCGGGTCTTCGACCGTCCCGGAGGCACTCCGCGCTTGGCTCACTCCCGCTCCCTTCCGTCTGGAGCCGCCCGAAGCCTCATCGAGGCCGATCCGGGCGTCTCCCGTGTCTACCTGGAACGAGGTATCGGTATATGCGTGACCTGGGACGATGGTCCCTTCGCGTCAAACTCGGGTGACTCGCCGTGACCAGACGGGCCGTGCGTCCAACCCTCGCTCGTCCGACCGACAGGCGCGCATCGGCCGGGGGCCAAAGGGCCGTGCTCGGAGTGGCGACGCGGTACCCGAGCTCAGGAGTCAGGGGTGCGGAGCGTCAGCTGGAACAGATCACCCCGACGACCCCGCTCACGCTCAGGATGCCGGTGTTGCGCATCGTGACCCGCCACCCCTGAGCCGCAGGGTTCTTCCCCTCGTCGGCGGCGAACAGGCCCGCGCCCTCGACGACCGGCGCGTTCGAGATCACGCGGACCTCCGCGTTCGCGTTCTCGAAGTCGACCCCGCCGCCGATCGCTTGCCATCCGGTGGGACAGAGGCGCGTGACCGATCCGTCCGAGAGCGCGGTGACCGTGAACACGGGAGACACGTACACCTTGGTGTTCTGCAGGTACCGGACGTCGGCCTTCGGCCTGAGATGCGCCGTCCAGAGGTGCCCCGGCGCTCCGATGTGTGCGGTCGCGGGCTGGAGCCACGATCCCACCAGGAGGACGACCCCGAGCACAGCGACGATCGCCCCGACACGTACACGCATCCCTGTCATCACGACGTCCTCCTCCGTTGAGATCGTCGATCGAGATCGCTCACCGAAGCGTAGAGACGGGCGGCCGCTCCCAGTAGGGCGGAAAGTGCCCTATCTGGTTCCTCGGGTGCTCAGCCGAGATCCGTTGCGCGCCGTTCCCGCAGTGCTCGGACGAGACCGGCGCGCGATCGAACGTTCATCTTGCGGAACACGCGAGACCGATGGTGTTCGACGGTCCTGATCGAGAGGTGCAGGATCGCGCCGATCTCCGAGTTGGTGTGCCCGAGTGAAAGGAGATCTGCGACCTCGCGCTCACGCGGAGAGAGGTCGTTGAGCTCCGGCGCCGTTGCGATCCGCTCGTTCCCGGTTCGGACATGGCTCGCGTCCGCCGTCTCCTGATCGGGGGAGGAACCTTGAGGAGGTATCCCGGTCGTCTCCGACAGGGGCAGCCAGCATTCGATCGTCGTGCCCCGCCCGGGTTCGCTCTCCACCTGGAGCCATCCGCCCAGGAGCTCCGAGCGCTCCTGCATCGAGATGATCCCGAGGTGCTCGCCCCCGGCGCCCTGCGGCGCCCCCACGTCGAAGCCCCGGCCGTCGTCGTGGATGCGGATCGCCACGCCGCCCGCTCGGTCGTCCAGTGAGATGGTCACGCTGGAGGCCTCGCCGTGGCGATCCGCGTTGCGCAGCGCCTCCTGTGCCACCCGATAGACGGTCAGGCACACCTGCGTGGGAAGCTCCGCTTCGAGCCGATCCTCGAGCTCCCCTTCGAGGCCGTGCTCTCGCGCCCGCTCGATCAGGAACCAGAGTGATGCCTTCAGCGCCTCGGCGTCGAGGACGCGTGGATGCAGCTCGAAGGCCAGACGCCGGAGGCTGTCCACGAGCCTCGAGATCTCATCACGTACGCCGGGCAACTCCTCGGTGTGTTCCGATCCCGGATGCCCGCGGATGATCGTCTCCAATCGAGTGCGGACGGTGAAGAGGCCCTGCAGCGTGTCGTCGTGGATCCCGTCGGAGATGCGGCGCCGCTCGTCTTCCTGCGCCGCGACCAGCCGATGGACGAGATCCTGGCGCTGGCGGTCGAGGAGCCTGACCCGCTCGTGATCGACGTCGCCGGGCGTGCTCGGCTTCCTTCCGGGCCGTGACGTCGAACTGGATCCCTTGGTATCGCGCCGCTCTCCCACCATCGTCGTACGCGACGATCGACGCGATGTCGTGGAGCCAGACGACGCGCCCGTCGCGAGCGACCATCCGATACTCGAGCTTGAACGGCTCTCCCGCCTCGACGCTCCGGGCCGTCTCGTCCAGGACCTCGTCGCGATCGTCAGGATGGAGGCGCTCGATCCACAATCGCGGATTCTCCAGCCATTCGTGGGGACCGAACCCCAGCGTCGCTTCGATCTGCGGGCTGACGTATTCCTCGGACATCCGCTCGAGCCCGCCCGCGACGCTCCACACGTAGACGATCGCGGGGATCTGCTCGAGGAGTGTCCGATACTTGGCTTCGAGGTCCCACTCGTCGCCGATCGTGCCACCCCCTGCACCGGCTCGTGTGATCGGGATCTTCCTCTCAGCTGTTTCGCATATCCGACACGCGAACGGTAACGGCGTTGTGCCGCACAACCAATATCGACTGTCGATGAACCGAGAAGGCAGACTGATCCGGAGGCCACCCTTCCCCTGCACGAGCACGCTGGCAGCTCATCTGCGGGTTTCCCCCCACGGCCGGTTGGGGTCGCAGTTGTCCGGCGCCCTACTGCGATGGATCGGCGATGCGGTCCGGGGATGACCAGGAGATGAACCCCGATGGCTATTGGGTTACAGGCGTCCTGGAGCCGATACACCAGGGAGACGGAAAGGACCGCCATGAGAGAGCCAGGCCTTCCCAGCAGGTCGACCATCCCGGAGGTGACACCGTGAACAGGTGGATCGCTCGTTCGACCCTGGTCGTGATGTCGACCATCGCGATCGTCGCCACGGGGGCCGCGTCGGCGCAGGCAGCGTGTCCGCTCTTGGACCCGCTGTGTGCTGGTCGAGGAAACCGTCGACGACGGGGTGGGTCTCGTGGAGGACACGGTGGGTGCGTATCGAGACGCCCGTGGACGATGTGCTCGACCCGGTCGACGAGGTCGTGGACCCGATCGTCGACACGATCTTCGGCACGGTTGACGATGTGATCGACGGTGTCGGGGGAGAGCAGCCCGAGCCGCCGGGAGGCCCCGGCAACGGTGGTGGAGGTCAGCCCGGCGCGCACCAGGGCGGGCCGGAACCCTCAGGTCGCCCGGATCGAGGGACGGTTGACAGTCGCGGGTCCGCGGATCCACGAGCGGCCGGAGATCGGCCGGGTCTTCGCACCGGTCGTGGTCCCGCATCCGGTTGCCGATGCGACCGGATCTCCCCTGGAGGGACGCGAACGTGTGCGCGCTGCCATCGGCGCCGTCGCTCGAAGTCTGGCCATCGTCCTCGCGTTGTTCGGATTGACCCTCGCGTTCGCGGCGATCCAGGATCGGCTCGACCGCAACGATCCGCGGCTCTCCCTGGCCCCGATCAGATCCGACGTGGTGACGTTCGCGTGATCGCCCTTCCTCGTGCGCGTCGGAGGGTGGCCACCCAAGCGGTGGAGCTGCTGTCGCTCACCGAGCGCAGCCGGTACCTCTCGGGTCTCCGCCTCGGTCTCGCGGGCGTGGTCATCGCGACCACGCTCGCCTCCGACGACGTGTCGAGTGCACAGGTCTCCGTGGCCGTCGTCCTGTACCTCGCGTGCGCCGCATCGAGCGCGGTGATCGTGGCGCGGGGCGGTCGCGCCGCCGGCCCGGCCCTCAACGGGTCGCTGTTGGTGGACGGGATCTTCCTGGCGATCGTGATCGCGCGGACGGGCGGGAGCGCGGAAGCGCTCCTCCTCCTGCCCGGCGTGCACATCGTCGGCGTCACGCTGCTGCTCTCGTATCGGACCGGGCTGAAGATCGCCCTCTGGCACACCCTGCTCTTCCTCCTCGCCGTCGAAGCCGCTCGCGTCGGGTTCGTAGAAGGCGAGGTGGGGGCGGCCCTGGGACAGGGGGCAGGACTCGTGGTCGCGGGCCTATGGGCACTCGCTCTCGGCACGGCGTTCTTCTCGGCCGTCAGCGAGCGCGAGCTCCGGCGACAGAAGCACGACCTCTTCAGGCTCTCCGTGATGGTCGCGGAGCTGGACACCGACCCCGACGTCCAGACCATCGCGCAGACCTTCCTCGACGAGCTCTGTTCCACGTTCGGGTTCAGGCGCGGGGTGATCCTCGCTTCACCCCACAGCGACCTCGAGCTCCTCGCCTGGGTCGGTGAGGGATCGCCGAGCGACGTCGCCGTCGGCGTCGATCGGGCCGTGTCCCGAGCGTGGCAGGAGCGCGCGAGCCAGCTATTGCGGTCGATCGACCCGGAGACGGACCCTCGCATCGCGTCGCTGGTCCCCGATGCCCGGAACGTGGTGGTCGTGCCGCTCCTCCGTGACCGCCGCCAAGGACTGGGCGCCGTCGTCGTGGAACGCGGCGACGGCCATCCCACCGAGCGTCGATGGGTGATCGAGATGGTGGAGCAGTTCGCCGAACACGGGGCGCTCGCGTTGCACAACGCGTGGCTCACCGAGGAACGCGAATCCCAGCTCCGGGTCATCCAGGGTCTCGAGCAGCAGCTGCGCGCGCACAACGCCACCCTGGAAGCCACGGTGGCGAAGCGGACCGATGAGCTGCAGGGCCTGGTCAAGGAACTGCAGGAGATCGGCGAGCAACGCAAGCAGCTCCTCGAGCACGTGGTTCGGGCGGCCGAGGACGAGCGCACCCGGATCTCCCACGACATCCACGACGACCCGGTCCAGAAGATGGTGGCCCTCAAGATGCGGCTCGAGATGCTCCGCAGGAACCATCCCGAGCCGGCGGAGATGGATGAGGCGCTCTCCGTCATGCAGGTGGCGATCAAGAGCATGCGCACGCTCCTGTTCGACCTCAGCCCGCCCACGCTCGAGGAGCAGGGGTTGGCCTCGGCGCTTCGCTTCATGCTCGAGCAGTCCACCTGGCCGTTCGAATGGTCGGTGGACGAAGGCCCGGATGACGATTTCCCGATCTGGAGCTCCCTCATCCTGTACCGCATCGCGCAGGAGGCCCTCACGAACGCCCGCAAGCACTCGGGTGCGGAGCGCGTGTCCGTGAGCCTGGAGCGCCGAGAGGGTGGCACGTGGATGCAGATCGCCGACGACGGGGTCGGGTTCAGGCCCCAGGATGCCCTGGTGGCGGCGCCCGGTCACCTCGGTCTGGCCGCCATGAAGGAACGGGCGGAGATGGCCGGTGGCTGGTGCAAGCTGTGGAGCCTCCCGGACGAGGGAACCACGCTCGAGGTCTGGCTCCCGGACGTGGAGACACCTCATCCCGCCCCCTCGTTCGGTGACGGATCCGTGGCCGATCTCCTGCCGCTGCCCGGCAGGCTGTGAGCCGAGCTACCGTCGCTGGAAGGCGAGTCGGAACCCGAGCGCCATCAGCACACAACCGGTGACCGATTCGATCACGGTCCTGACCCGAGGGCGGCCGACGAACCCGCTCACCGCGTGGAGCGCGATCGTGTAGACCGTGAGCCAGACCAAGCCCATCAGGATGAAGAGTCCGGAGAGCAGCAACAGCCGCCACGTGAACCCCGGTCCCGGTTCGACGAACTGCGGCAGCAGCGAGAGGAAGAAGATCGCCACCTTCGGATTGAGGACGTTGGTGAGGACACCCTGTCGATAGGCGGCCCACGGGTCGGTCACCTTCGCCCCGTCTCGGAGGGAGGCCTCTCGGCGGGCACCGAGGATGGTTCGGATCCCGAGGAAGATCAGGTACGCGGCGCCGGCGATCTTCACGACCGTGAACGCCTGCGATGACGCGAGGAGCACGGCGGACAGACCCAAGGCTGCAGCCGTCGCGTGGACGAGCAAGCCGGAGCACGTGCCCGCCGATGTGGCGAGTCCCGACGCCCGGCCACCCGCGAACGTGTTCCGTGCCACGAGGGTCATGTCAGGTCCGGGTGTCACGACCACGAGCGTCGCGACCGCGATGAACCCCGCGACATCCATCACGCGAGGGTAGCGTGACTCGCCGCAACGAGCGATCGACGGGTCGCGCAGAGGGGAGAACTGAGGATGGCGACGTATGTCTTGATCCACGGCGCCGGCGACGTCGGTTGGTACTGGCACCTGGTGGAGGCGGAGCTGAGGGCGCGAGGTCACGACGTCGTGGCGCCGGACCTCCCGTGCGAGGACGATTCGGCCGGCCTCCCCGAGTACGCGGATGCAGTGATCGAGGCGATCGGCGAGCGGAAGGATCTGGTTGTGGTCGCGCAATCGTTCGGCGGGTTCACGGCCCCGCTCGTCTGCGGTCGGAAAGCGGTCGACCTGCTCGTCCTGGTTGCGCCCATGATCCCCGCTCCTGGCGAGGCGCCCGCGGACTATTGGACGAACACGAGATACGAGGAAGAAGCGCGCGAGTCCTACGACGACGAGATCGCGCTCTTCTATCAGGACGTTCCGGCCGAGCTCGCGGCGGAGGCGCTGAAGCGGGGAAGACCACAATCCGAGGCGCGGATGCACGAGCCTTCGCCCATGAAGTCCTGGCCCGATGCGCCGACGCGCGTTCTTCTCTGTCGAGACGATCGTTTGTTCCCGCCGTCCTTCCTTCGCCGCGTCGCCCGAGAGCGACTGGGTATCACCCCGGACGAGATCGACGGTGGACACACTCCGGCGCTCAGTCGCCCGAAGGAGCTGGCGGACAGACTCGAGGCGTACCGAGTCTCGATCGGATGATGCGGATCGAGCATCACGCGGAACACCACGCCGTGCTCAACTCGCGCTGAACACAACGAGGGATGATATCCGAGTACTTCAGTCGTTCGTCCACCTTCCGATAACCACTACATCAGCTCGCATCTCGCCTGAGGAAGTCGAGGCCCATGCTTGGTCGTGCGTTGCACCATCGAGTGACCATCCTTCGGTCGGTCCGTTCTCCTCGCCGCCATCTCGCTCCTGGTATCCAGCGTGGACGAGGTGGCAACGGGAGCTCCCATCGGTACCTGGTCGACCGGAGGACCATTCGGAGGCGTCGTCCAGACCTGGCTCTCGACCCGACGGATGAGACCGTCGTCTACGCAGCCACTCGGAATGGCGTCTTCCGCAGTGGTGACGGCGGCATCTCATGGCAGAGGCGATCGACGGGCCTCACGGATCTCTTCGCGGTGGCTCTCGCTGTCCATCCCACTCATCCCAACGTGATCTGGGTGGGCACGAATGGCGGGTTGTTCAAGAGCACCGACGATGGTCTCCACTGGGATCTCTTCGGCGTTCATCGAATCGAGCGCTGTCGACATCGCGGAGTCTCGACCGTCTCAGATCTTCAGCGATGGGCATCGCAGTTTCGACGGTGGACGAACGTGGGACCGCTACACGTCAGGATCAGGTGTTCGGTGTGGCGATCGACCCAGACGATCCTGACATCGTCCTCATGTCCTCCACGGAAGGCACGTTCCGGTCCCTGGATGCGGGAGACACATGGGTGGAGGTCGCCATCGGCGACCTCCCGTTCGGCACCAGCACCTTCGTCTTCGATCGTGCCGACAGTGAGATCGTCTATGCGCTGAATCAGTTGGTCTATCGGAGCCTCGATGGTGGACTCTCGTTCGATCCGATCCCTTCGCAACCAGCGGGCGAGGTCTTCTCCCTCGCTCTGTCCACTGCCGATCCCGACCTGATCTACGTCGCCGGCCTCACCGGCTACGACGCCTACGTTGCTCGGAGCATCGATGGTGGGGATACCTGGAACGCGACCGCCCCCGTTCTTGGCTCGCCCTTCGTCCGGACCACCGATCAGGATCCCGAGCACGTCGTGGTCGGCACCTTCGGGCGCGGCGTGTTCACCTCCGTCGACGGCGGAGCTACGTGGGCGAACACGAATCAAGGCCTCGCGGCGACGACGCTCACGGCGATCGCCGTCGACCCAGGCAACGGCCGGCGCGCCTTCGCGGTCGACACCTTCTCCCTCTTCGAAACGACCGATGCGTCGGCTACGTGGGTCGACCGCACGGGCCTCATCGGGGATCCCGCCCGTCCCGATTCGGAGGTCTTCCCGACGGCTGTTGCGGTGGATGCGGCAGGGACCACGCTCGTCGCGCGACTTCCGTCGGTACCGAACGACCCGACCTTCGAGCCGCTCCTCAGGAGCGACGATGGGGTCAACTGGACACCGACCGGCGATCTGCCTGGCGGATCGATCATCGACCAGCTCGTGGGGGATCCGTCGACGCCCGACAAGTTCTTTGCGGCCGTCCGAGATGGAGGATTCCCGCTGGAGACCGGCCAGATCTATCGATCCACGGACGGCGGTGCCTCGTGGGAACCTCTCGGTCCGACGCTGCTCCCTGTGGTCGCGTTCGCACGGATGGAGGGCGGACACATCATCGTCCAGGTCGCCGACGCTGATGTCTCGAAGATGTTCATCTCGGATGATGACGGGACCTCGTGGACGCGGGTCGTTCAGCCTCCCGATACGATCGAGGCGCTCGTATTCGATGGATCTCCAACCCGGATCGTCGCAGGCAGTCAGCAAGGCTCGCGTGTCTTCCGCTCGGCCGACGGAGGGAGCCATTGGGCGATGGCATGGGTCGACCCCTCGGGCCGGGCATCGAACGTCACGTCGCTGGCGATCGACCGAGACGATCCCGCGATGGTGTACGCCGGCACCGATCTCGGTGGGCTCTGGTTCAGCACGGATCGTGGTCTGACGTGGTCCCGACACGTCGAGACCGGTCCGTCGTTCTCCGTGGGGGCGCTGGGACCCACCGTTGACACCGGGTTGACGAACGACGCCGCCCAGCCGGTCTACGTTGGGGTGGACACCGGCAGGAAAGCAGGGGTCTATCGACTCATCCCCGCCCCGCGGAACATCCGAAGGCCACGACTCGTCCAGCTTCCCGGGACGCACATCCTGGAAGCTCGTCGCGGTGCATGGAGGAATGCGGCCCGGTACTCGTTCCGTTGGCTCCGAGACGGCGTCCTGCTCGCCGGCGAAACCGGCACCGACTACCACCTCCGACCCCGTGATCACGGTCACCGGATCGCATGCCGGGTAGCCGGGATCGGACCAGGCGGGATCCGCCGCGCCAAGACCCGCGCCTTCGCGTGGGCCTAGTTGCCGATCGCTCACGGAGGAGAGCCCTCCGCGTTGTCGGTCATTCCGGCGCCACCATCCGGCGGAGCTACAGGCAGCGGAGTTCCGGCATCACGGGTTGCAGTCGCGAAGCCTGTCGACCCCCGGACCTCCGGAACAGGAGTCGCGGTGCGAGCCGCCATTGAGCACGTCGGACCCGGGCCCACCGCTGAGGCGATCGCGTCCCGATCCACCTCGCAGGACGTCCGCGTTCTCGCCGCCTCGAAGGATGTCGGACCCGTCGAGGCCGATGAGGAGGTCTGCGCCGTCGCCCCCGAGGAGGAGATCTTGGCCGCTCCGCCCCGGAATCCGGTCGCCGCCGGGTCCCCCGAAGACCGCGTCGACTCCGAACCCCGCGTCAACGACGTCCTTTCCGTTGCCGAGGTAGATCACGTCGGCTCCGCCACCACCGCTCACCGTATCGTCCCCTGATGCCGCGCAGATCACGTCCGGCCCGGGTGTTCCCACCAGGTTGTCGTCGCCCGGGGTGCCCTCGATCGTGCACGCGTGCGTCCGTCTCGAGGCCGTCGCCACCCCTTCACGCCTGGCTGCGGCGATCGACATCGAACGGAGCGGGGTATCGGTGGCCGGCACGGTGATCGCCAGATAGACGGTTCCCGCGCGATCGACGGCGACGCCGCGCGGGAAGTCGCCGACGATCGACGAGTAGACCGGCGTCGTGCCGCCCTCGTACTGAACGAGGAACCCGGCGATCGGGCTCTCCCGCTGGCTCCCGTCGGTCGTGGGGAAATCGTCCGAGTCGGTCTCGCCGACGACGTAGACGTCGTCGCCTTCGATGGTCATCGCGAGCGCGTAGTCGTCGGTCCCACCTCCGAGGAAGGTGGAGTACTCGATCGACGAGCCGTCCGCCGAGATCCGCGTCAGGTAGGCATCGCGCGCGAAGCTCAGCGGATCGCTCGAGCCGTCGAACGTGTCGTCGGCTGCATCCGGAGTCGTCGGGAAGTCGCTCGACATCGTCTCCCCTGCCAGGTACGCGGAGCCGTCCTGCGCGAGCTCGATCGCCCATACGTTTTCGTCCGCGTTGCCGCCCAGCAGGCCCGAGTAGAGGGCGTCCGAACCGGAATCGTTCAGCCTCGTAACGAAGACGTCGTTCCAGACGTCGTCGGTCTCGTCGAACGAGCCGGCGGTCGTGGGAAAGTCCAACGAGCCCGTGTACCCCGTCACGACCGGAGTTCCGGTCGCGTCGACCGCGATGCTGTGGCCGTAGTCATATTCGGACCCACCGACGACCGTGGCGTAGAGGGGTCCGGACCCATCGCGTCGCATCTTCACCACGAATGCGTCGTCGAGGCCGTCGTTCCCTTGACCGCTCGGCGTCTCGTCCCACGCACCCGGCGTTGCGGGGAAATCCTCGAGAGCGATGCCGGTGACGTAGGCGCGCTCCTCGTCGTCGACCGCGACGGAATACGCCTTACTCGTTCCGGGGAGCCTCGTCGAGTAGGTCGAGCGAGGACCCGGTGGGACCCAGTTTCGTCAAGAGCCCGTAACCGTCGAAGCTCATGTAGTCGTCGTTCCATGCCCCCGGGGTCGTCGGGTATCCGGTCGAGAAACCGAAGCCGGCGACGTAGACACTCCCGTCGGCACCGAGAGCGAGGTCGTTCACATGCTCGCCGTCGTCCTCGCCACCGATGAACGTCGAGTAGATCAACGTGCCGGTCGCGTCGAGTTTCGCGACGAAGAGATCGATGTGTCCGTTGTACGTCTCGTCGTAGGCGCCGGGAGTCGTCGGCGTCCCCCACGCCGCCGCGCCCCGGCCCGCGATGTAGAGGCTCCCGTCAGGCCCCACGGCGACGGCGGCCGTCTGATCGAAGTCGGCTCCTCCGAGGGACGTTCGGTAGACGATCCCCGGATCGATGACCAGCGTTCGTGTCGGGTCGAACCCGTCTGGGGTGGAGAATCCGAACTCATCGGGGGCGCCGGGAGAGAGCGCGAAACGGGTTGCCACCCGCGCGGTTGCTCCGTCCATCCGCTGCGTCCCAAAGGGCGCCGAGTCGATCACGTGCCCGCCCGTAACATCGGCGATGAGATCGCCATCGGATTCGACTCGCAGCCCTGATGCCCCCTCGTATCGAAGTCGCACGTCGCTCAGCGAGGCGCCCGGTTTCAGCACGACGTCGTACTTGAGCGATCCGGCATCTCCACGGAAGACGATGTCGACCCCCGGCCACACGTCGCGGTACGCGATCTCTTCGTACGTCGTGAGTCCGACCTGCCAGGCGGCGGCATCCCGGCCGACGAATCGGTTGATGGTTCCGGGTAGCTTGACTTCGGCTTCCGGACGAACGGTCTCCCCTCCGATGAAGGTCAGGGCGAGCGTCGCCCCGCGGCCGTTGGGAAGGCCGATCGAGACTCCGCCGTCACGGAATCGGAACCGAGACCCCGACCCAAAGGCGACGTACCCGTCGTCCGGCGATTCGGTGAACGTCAGTGGGACCTGAGTGGCAAGGAGGCGCTCCGTCGGCAGCTCTGCGTGCGTCCAGGGCCGAGCAACGTTCATCGAGGGGACGCTCCACACGCCGAACGAAACGAGCGCCGCAGCGAGGGCGAGCGCCGCGACGAGCAGCTTGCCGGATCCATCGTCGCGGAGGACGATCGTCGCCGTTCCGCTCATCTGCGGCCTCCTGGCCCGGGTCGCGACCATAGCAGGGCGTTGCTTGCTGGGTCTACAGCCGTCCGGCCATGGCCGTCCGAAGGAGCTGGCGAACACGCTCGAGGAGTACCGAGTCCAGTTCTGACGTGGAACGATGTCCCGGGACACGTGTGAACGATGTCCCGAGACATTACGCAAGTGCCCCCGGGAGGATCGCAACCTCCGCACACGGATTACCGATTCTCTATCCACCGAGCTACGAGGGCCGAATGCGAAAGCATCACAATCTTTGCAGTCGCCTAGGGCTTGATACCTGGCGTCTCATACACGCCCGAAAGCCGTAGCCTCGGATCGCCTGATCTCGACGTCCGCCTTTGCCACCTGGAGCTTCGCTCGGAGCCGCTGCACCAGGGCGCGGACCGAGTAGACGTCGGCCGGGAGCTCGGGTGACTCCCCCCAACCGATCGATCTGAGCTCCTGGAACGAGATCGCTCGCCCGACGGGGGAGAGCAGCGCCGAAAGCACCTGGTACTCGAGATCGCTCAGAGGCAGGCTCGCGCCGTCGGAGATGATCCGGCGGCCGGTCATGTCCACCACAGTCGACGGATGGCCGGAGGGTGGTGCCCCTCCGTTCCGGTCGGGGGTCTGCTCCGTGATCCACCGGTTCAATGTCTCTTGGTCAGGTGCGATCACCACGACGGATCCGAGATTCAGGTACTCGGGGACGAGCGGCAGCTGATCCACGCCGACCATGAGCACCGTGGGAACCGTCATCACCCTGCGGTTGCCAGCAGTGTGGATCCTGGTTCACCGGCGAGTTCCGAAACAGTGACGAGCCATCGCGCTTTCGTCATCGAATCGATGACAAGGGCCGCATAGCGTCCGCTCAGGTTGTCGACCGGAGGGGGTGCCCGGTGAGACGGTGGGCGAAGGTGATCATCGCTGGGGGCTGCGTGCTCATGACCGTGGCACCGGCGTGGGCGGAGGTCGGCGAGCACTGCGCGACAAGACTGGTCCCGGTCGAGTCGGCCGGAACGGTCACGAATGCTCGACTGGAACTGATCGGCTGCTTCGCGACATACGATCAGGCCCTCGAGGCGGGGACCGGAACGACGCTCGACATCTCATCGGATCTGATCCCGAGCGACCTCACGGCAGGATCGGCAGCCGACTTCGGTACGGCGTCCAGCGTGCTGATCGGCACCGAGTACAACCTCTTGAACTTCGGCGGCGACTCACAGAGCTACTTCGCATCCTCGACGTGTTCAGCGGGAGTCGTGTGGAGCGTGGCGAACGTCGGGCCGACATGGAATGACAAGTTTCAATCGGGCAAGGGGTTCGGCGGTTGTGACACGAACAAGAAATTCGAACACGAGAACTTCGCTGGAACGGTACGGACGTGCACACCGAACTGTGCCGATTACGGAGCGCTCGAGAACGAGGTGACATCGCTCCGCTGGCGACCCTAGTGGCGGTGGCGCCCAAGCGCGACTAGCGTCCGACTGTGCTCTCGGACGGCGAGATCTTCCGACGCTCGGTCGATGCGCCTGAGGCATTCGAAGAGATCTTCGAGCGCCATGGCGGAGCGGTGTGGGGCTTTTGCCGTCGACGCGTGGGGCACGATGCCGCCGAAGAGGTGGTCGCAGACACGTTCCTGGTCGCTTTCCAGCGGCGAGGAGGATTCGACTCGAGCTACGACTCGGCCCGCCCTTGGCTGCTAGGGATCGCGACCAATGTGATCCGACGCCGCCTCCGGGACGAGCGTGCCTATCTCGAGAGAAGGCGCCATGCGCTCGGCCTAGTCCCAGTCGACGACACGGTTGATGTCGATCGTCTCGATGCCGAACGATTGAGGCCGATCTTGATCGAGGCTCTCCTGGCCCTCTCACCAGACGATCGTGAAACGTTCCTATTGGTTTCGGTGGGGGAGCTGACGTACTCGGAGGCCGCGTCGGCTCTCGGGGTTCCGGTCGGCACGGTGCGATCGCGCATCCATCGAGCGAGGAACCAGCTGCGCGAACGCATCCCAGGGCTGCCAGCAATAGACGTTGAAGGAGTGGGCGACTTCAATGGATGAATTCGAACTGGTGAAGCGGGCGCTCGACGAGGATGAGGTTGATCCTGCGGCGCTCGAGCGCGTCCGTTCGCGGCTCCGACGCGAGATCGACCGAGAACGACGTCCTCGACGCGGACGATTGGTCCTCTCCGCCGCCACTGCCGCGGTTGCTGTGGTCGTCGTGATCGGACTGATGAGTCCGACGCCGCACGAAGCTGCCGCATCGGAGTTCCGCCGACTCGCTGAGATCGCGGGAAGAGAGCAGCCCTTGCAACCCGGTCCGGACGAATACCTCCTCATCCGCGCCGAGGAGTTGCGACGCGAAAGCTTCACTACGATCGGGGTCGAGGGCTCGTTCGGATTCGTGAGTCGTCTCCGCGTGTCGACGTGGGTGGCGCAAGACCGCTCTGGATTCCGGAGAGAGGAACTGCTCTCCTCCGAGATCTCCGACGCGGATCGGCAGGCGTGGAACGACGCCGGTCGGCCGACGTTCGAGTTGCCGAGAACGCATACGTATCGCCCGGGAGCCGTTCCCATCCACGACGTGACCGGATTGCCCACGGATCCAGAGGCGCTCCTTCGAGTGCTGCGCTCAGGTCAGGTCGTCGAGCGTCCTCCCGGCGACGATCACGTTTTCACGGTGATCGGCGAGATCCTGGCCCAAGGGGTCGCGTCGCCGCAGCTTCGATCTGCCTTGTTCGAGGCGGCGGCTCGATTGGACGGCCCGGTGCTGGTCGGTCACGTAAAGGATCCGCTGGGTCGCCCCGGCACGGCGGTCGACCTGTCGAGCGCAGGTTCACGGACGCGTCTCGTCTTCGATCCCGAGACCGCGCAACTCCTCGCGATCGAGCTGTACGAGCTGGGTGCCGATGCGCAGCTGGAGCTGAAGTCCTGGGTCGCCTCCCAACCGACCGTCGTGGTCAACGACGCGCCTCGGCCGAACCCCTGAGTCGGTTCGGCGGCCTATCTCGACGCGGCCTTCGATGTCGTCCGCTTCCGCCCGGAGCGGCGTTTGCGAGCGCTCTTCCCCGCGGTTCGGCGCGCAGTCCCGGCTGAGGCGGCGCCGCTTGCTCTCGGCCGGCCTCGGCGTGGAGCCCTTGTGTTCGCCAGGAGCGTCTTCAGGTGTTGGTCGCAGAGATCCTTCACGTAGTTCGCGGTTCCCGTCCGGATCGTGATCGTTCTCGCGTCCGGTCGACCGCATTCGTCGCAAACGAAGACGACTGCTTCAGCCACGAAACCCTCCCATCGTCGGTTTCCAAGGCGTTGTGTAAGGCAGGGAACGCCCGTTGTCCAGCGGCGCCTCCGAGAACCGCATCTCCGCTCGCTGGCAAGACCGGGTGGAGGTGAATCTGGAATGTCCGCCGTTTGCGCGAGATGCGACGAGTCTTCCACGACCGTCGTGGCCGAGATCTCCGGGCTGACCCTCTACATCGACGTTTGCCAGGAACACCTCGCCGAACTCCTCGAGGGGGCGCGGCAGGTGCCGCCTGATCGGCCACGCGCGTGGACCGAACCGAGGGTGGATCGCTGATGTCGCTCTACGATCTGCTCATCATCCTCGACCAGGCTTCGAGCGCTGACGATGTCGAGATCCCGAGCGCGTCGGAGCCAAGATCATGGTCGGCTTTCCGTCATGCGGCAGGCGTCGATGCTTCGCCCGAACAGAGCCGCTAGCTCGGACGGGTCACCGCGGGGACGTTCCCAAAGACGAGCCGCTCATCCGAGAACCGTTGGGCGACCTTCGGGAAACAACCCGTAGGGACCGATGATCGAAGGGATGGATCCGTTGGCGGATGAATGGCGCAGGCCGCACGGCACCGATACATGGCATTGGTGCTCGAACTGCTCGAACTGGCCGCGATCCCATTACCAGTCGAGCACGACGGAGCCGAGCTCAGGCACTTTCGACGAAGAGTGCCGAAGCAAGGCGACAGGTGGGGAATGCGGCTAGGACTTTGAACGGGGTCGCTAGGAGGTGGGCAGGGGTGAAACGGAAGCTCGTAGGCGGAGTGGCCGTGATGGTTCTCGTTCTTCTTCCCGGGAGCGTTCTCGCTCAAGAAGAGAGCCCGACGCCCGCCCCCGAACCAGAGACGCAGCTTGTGACGCCGCTCATCGAGGGAACGGACCTGCTGTACCTCCTGATCGTCGTGAGTGGACTGGCGCTGATGCTCCTCGCCTGGATGGTTTGGGTGACGCGCAAGGGAAATACGGGCGACCGCGAGACGCACATCGTGATGATCCATGGCATGGTGTTGGTCACAGTCGTGGTCGCCGTGATCCTCCTCGGTGTGTCGGGGAAGATCACCGAGGAGGGCCTCGCGACGATCCTCGCGGCGATCGTGGGGTTCGCCGCCGGAAAGTCCTCTGAATCTGCGCGAGGCAAGCGCGATGACGCACCTGTAGCCGATGCATAGTGCGCCCGCCGGCAAGCCAGTCCAGTCCGAGGCGATGCGCTACACAACGTCAGCAGCCGGAGGTCACTCGTCGAAAGGGGATGCAGTCGTGGATTTCACCGTCATCAGGCCAGTGCCGATCGAGCTTCTCCTTGCTGGCTCCTATCGGCGTCAAGTCCACTGAAACGTTCTCGGCCAGATCAATCTTCTCGCCACGGCAGGGACGACCTAGACGATCCGGGCGGACAACCGGCATCTCTACGGTGAATGGGTGTTGAACTGGAGCGACGGCCACGATGTCGCCCTTCAGTCAGCTGATACCTGACCCCGACCCGACCGGCGAGCGGCGCGGGACGAACGCGGGAAGAAAGTATGAGGCCGTCATCGGGATCTTGGCCTCGGCCCGGCGCCACCTTCCCTGGTAGCGGTGCCCCCGGGAGCTGGGAGTTCACCGGATAGTGGACACCTGTGTCGGAGCATCGTGGACACCGACGACGGGGGTCTGCGATGGATCTGGCTCGCTACGTGGTGGAAGCCGTGGTGCTCGAGGGCCGCAGCTACCGGGAGGTCGCTTCGGCCCACGGGGTGTCTAAGAGCTACGTCGGCAAGCTCGTGGGCCGGTTCCGCGAGGGTGGCTACAAAGCGATCGAGCCGCGATCGCGCGCCGCCAAGCGGATCCCGCATCGAACGCCCGATGCCCTGGAGGATGAGATCGTCGCCCTCCGCAAGGAGCTCGCCGAGCTCGGCCTCGATGCCGGCGCTCAGACGATCCGCTACCACCTCGTCTGCGGCACGAGCAGGTACCTTCGGTCTCGACGATCTGGCGGGTTCTCCGGCGACGGGGCTTCGTCACCCCGCAGCCCCACAAGCGGCCCCGGAGCTCGTGGATCCGGTTCGAAGCAAGCTTCCCAACGAGTGCTGGCAGTCCGACGTGACCCATTGGCGCCTGGCCGATGGCGCCGAGGTCGAGATCGTGAACTTCATCGACGACCACTCGCGTGTGGCGGTCGCCTCTCGGGTGCTGGCCAGCGCGACCGCGCCAGCGGTGCTGCGGGTCTTCCAGAGCGCGGTGCACGCCTGGGGGTTCCCGGCCGCATTGCTCACCGACAACGGCTGCGTCTACACGACCTGGCACCGGGGCGGACCCAACGTGATGCAGACCGAGCTGCTCGCCCTTGGCATCGACTACCGCCATTCCCGTCCCTACCACCCCCAGACCTGCGGGAAGGTCGAGCGGTTCCACCAGACGATGAAGGCCTTCCTCGCCAAGCAGCCAGCGGCTCGATCGATCGCGGTGCTCCAGACCCAGGTCGATCGGTTCGTCGCCTACTACAACGAGGTCCGGCCGCACCGGGCTACGGGGCGCCCGCCCTGGTGGTCTTCGAGGCCCGGGACAAAGCGCGGCCGGCAGGACCGAAGATCGTCGTCGGTGCCGGCGTGCGGGTGCGGCAGGACCGGATCGACAAGCACGGTCGGCTGACGCTTCGTCACCGGACCAAGCTGCATCACATCGGGATCGGTGCGAGGCACCGAGGCAAACGCGTGATCATGCTCGTGCACGACCTCGACGTGCGCGTGCTCTCCACCGATGGTGAGCTGCTGCGCGTTCACCCGCTCGACCCGACCGCGACTACCAACCGCAGGGATGACGTGTCCCGGCTACGATGCCCCGACACATCCGTCCACGATGCTCTGAGACATCACAGCGGTGCCCCCGGGAGGAATCGAACCTCCGCACACGGTTTAGGAAACCGATGCTCTATCCACTGAGCTACGAGGGCGGGCCATGAAGAGTTCGTCGTCGAGAACCTGGTGCATGACCGACGGCGCAGTCGGGCAACGTTCACCAGCCTATCCGAGTCGGTCGAGAGTGTGATGGTGACGACTCCTGGATTGGGGACATCGCGGGTGCGCTCGGCTCGAGCCGATCAAGATCTACGAAGCGAAGCCCCCTGGCGAGAAGCAGGATGCAGGCTGATCCGGACCGAATGCCGAGGATCATGCACGATGAACTTCGTGATACCGAAGACTCGAAAGAAGTGGCGCTGGATGCGAAATGCGCCTTCGGCTGATCGTGGGTGTCGATCGAGAGGTCGGCTACACGTCCGACCGGCCAAGCACCCAGATCGCCACCAGGGGGAGAAGCACGCACGCGATGAGGCCGGCAACCGGAATCGCCGACTCGAGGATGCCTGTGCCGGCGTCGTGAACCGGCCACAGATGGATGCCCCCGAACGCCTCACGGTCGAAACCCATCCACTCGGCCACCCAAGAGCCGAACGATACCGGCCAGATCCGCGACAGCCCGATCCCGAACCCCACGAACGCCAAATTTGCTCCCAGCGACGCGAGTGAGGAGCGAATCAGGATGCCCGACGCCGTCCCGATGCCAGCGTATGCCGCGATGACGAGGATCGATCGCGCGACCTGATTCATCGAGAACACAGCGCTGCTGAAGCCGGATGGGATGCGTTGTGGCTGATAAAGGGCGTTCAGCAAGGGTGTGAGGGTGACGAGCGTCAACCACAGCCCTAGGAGGAGAGCCAGGCCGCCGGCCAGGAGCACGACGTACTTCGTCAGGACATAGTGTGGACGATCCGGGTTGCGAGCGAGGATCACGGCCATCGTCCCTCGATCCCAGTCGCCGGCAACGAATGCAGCTGCCACGGTCATCAGGGCGATGGCTCCCGGCAGCGATGCCGCGAAGCCGGCAGCGATCCCCGCGAGGGCCAGCGGATCTCGCTGGAGGCCGATGCCTGGGAAATCAGCGCGAAGTTCGACGAGCGGGAAGCATGTCGATTCTGTCTTCCGAGCGCACGTGCTGCCGGGCGCCGTCAAGGAGCGGTACCGCTGGTCCGCCTCTCGCTGGTAGGCGATGACTCCGAGCGCGACGATGGCGAGCACGGCGATCAGGCACATCGCGATCAGAGGTCGGCGCAGCTTCATCGCTTCGGACCCGAACCGGCCGCGCGGTAGGCGCATCACACGGGAACCGCGGACCGGCGTGCCACGAGGCTTGCCACCGCGAGCGCCGCAACAGCCGTCGCGGCCAGGCCGATCGCGAGGCTGAGGTCGCTGGTCATCCGGCCAGGGAACGCGTCGACCCACAGATGATCGACGAGGAGGTTATCCGGCGAGAACTCCATCCACCCGCCGACCAGATAGCCGACCGAGATCCGATGCCATGGCACGACCGAGGAAACCGCGACGCCTGCGGCGAGGACGAACGTACCTACGAGGAAGGCGGCGAGCGGCGTCCGCGTGACGAAGGAGGCCGCAGTGCCGATCGCCGCATAGACGCCGAGCACGGCGACCGACCTCATCACCCGCTCGAGGGCGAAGGCACTGAAGTCGAGCCCCTCCGGCGGCGGAGGAAGCTCGTAGAGCGCCCGGAACAGAGGGATCATGGCGAGCAGAGCGAGCCAAACGACTGCGATCAAGACCACACCGATCAGCCATGTGACGATGAAACGGACGAAGACCATCCGGACGCGTCTCGGGTCTCTGGCGATGAGCCAGCCCATCGTCCTTCGGGTCCACTCGCCGGCGGTGTACCCGGCCGAGACCACGAGCATCGCGAGGACACCGGGAGCGGTGGTGAGGAAGCCAGCCGCAACGCCGCCGACTCCGAGGGGGTCGTGCTGTGCCGACACCAGCGGAAAGCGGTAGATCGTGTCCCTCCGGTACAGGCTTTGGACCCGGGCCTCCTCGCGGATGAACGCCTCGCATTCCGCGGATGAGGGGTCGATGTCGAAGTCCTTGCAGTACGCCTGCGGGTCGTTCTCGAGGAGCTCGAGCGCCTCGGTGGCCCGAACCCACTGACGGTGCGCTGCTGCTTGAACCACCGAGAAGAGGATCAGGATCGCCCCGAGGAGAACGACCGCGACGACACCGACGAGCGGACGTCGGAGGCGCAGCAACTCGCTCAACGCGCACCTTCCCGGCCCGTGATCTCGAGGAACCGCTCCTCGAGACTCGGCGGGGCGTCCGTGACGCCTTCGGGGACGATCTCCCGCTTGTAGAGGAGCTCGAGGACCTCCCGCGCGGACGCGTTGGAGACGAGCAGCCGTCCAGCGCTCTGGTCGTCCACATCGAATGAGGCCAGCGCGTCGATCGTTCGCTGCCGATCCTCTTCGCGGACCCGCACCTCGGTCCTTTGGTCGAGGCCTCCGAGCTCCTCGAGCGTTCCTGCCGCTACGAGGCGGCCACGCTCGAGGACAACCACTCGATCACAGGCCTTCTCGACCTCACTCAGCTGATGGCTGGAGAATAGGACCGCACAGCCGCGTTCCGTCTCTTCGCGCAGGATGGTACGGACGTCGTGTATCCCTTCTGGGTCGAGGCCCGTTGTCGGCTCGTCGAGCACCATCACGTCCGGGGATGGAGCCAGCGCACATGCCAACGCCAAACGCTGACGCATCCCGTGGGAGAATTCCTTGACCTTCCTGTCTGCATCACGGGTCAGGTCCACTCGACTCAACGATCGGTCGAGGTCGTCTCGGGTCAGCGAACCCCGGTTCGCCCAGAGGATCGATCGCAGGTTCTCGCGCGCCGTCAACCACGGGTAGAAAGGAGGCTGTTCGAGGGCGAAGCCGATGCGGCGCGCACTTTCCACAGATAGTGGTGGACCCTCGCCGAGGACCGAGACCGAACCAGATGTCGGGAAGAGCAGGCCGAGCAGGATCCGGATGGTGGTTGTCTTCCCTGCACCGTTGCGGCCGAGGAAGCCGCAGATCTCCCCGGGGCCGACGCTGAACGAGACATCGTCCAGCGCCGTCCGGCGGCCGAAGGTCTTCCTGACGCCTCGACATTCGATCGGTTGAGCGCTCACGTCCCTCCCTTCAGGCTTGAGCGGAGGAGCCCCGGCTCCTCCTGTTGTCGCGTCCTCCTTCGATCCACTCAGTTCGGGTAATGGAGGTGCCCCTCGACGGACCAGGGCGTCGTCGTGGCGCCTGTTTCCTTCTGCATATCGGTGTGCCAGTTGCCACTCTCGCCGACGTCCCAGTCGGTGTCTCCGCTGCCCTCGCAGAGGAGCGTTCGGAACGCGTAGAAGTCGTCCGGTTGGAACCTCTCCTCATGGACGATGCGGATCCGGTACGCGTTGCCAGCCCCGGGACACGCTGTCACGCCCGGATGGTTGAAGTAGTGATGGTGCACCGATACCGTCGTTGTGGCGTATGACGAGTTGGGTGTTCGCTCGTAGTCGGGCTGGATCGCCACGAGGTTTCCATCGAAGATGCGGATCCGGTTCCCAGAGGTGATATGCGCCATCGCGGCCGGGATGAAGATTCCAAGGGCAAGCGTGAACACCGCCAGACGCGTTAGGTGACGTGTGAGGACGTTCATCGTCGATCTCTCCTTCGTCTTCGCACACGGTACGTTGCATTGCCGCGCCAGGCGGCGCCCTGGCACAGGCTGTGCGGCGAGATTGAAGGCGGTCGATGACGCTGGCTGCTGACGCAATCACGGCCTGCACCGTTCGGTGCGGCTTGCGGCACCTATGCATATCTCCATCCGGCGCGGCTCCCCGTGTTGCACCCCTTAGTTGCCATCGGATGCCGAACAAGTTCACGGGGTAGGCGCAAACGAGCTGCTGATCCAATCGCTGTAGCAAGGAGGACTGGCAGACGCCGGTGGGTGTTCCCCAGGTGCATCACAACCCCGGATCAGAGGCATAGAAGAGAAGGCAACTCGTGGCACGTGGCGCTCTCGATCGCAGCGCGGTGATCGATCGATAGCTCCACACGTTCAGAGTGAAGCGAGCCGATGAGCGGTCGATCCTAGCCGGGGGTCGGCGCAGCTCCACGTGCGGTCGTGAGCCCCGAACCTGGAGCAAGGTCCTTCAGTCGTAGCGTCGGATGGAGCGGATGCTGAGCGCGACCATCAAGCCGCCCAGGAGGGCGACCACGCCGAAGCCTCTGCCGATCGCCGGCCAGGCGAGGTCCTCGAGGACGAGCGAGCGCAGCGCCTCCATGATGTACGTGACGGGGTTGTAGGTCGCCGCGATCTCCATGGGCCTGGTGAGCAGATCACGCGGGACGAAGCTCGGGGTCAGGAAGAGCAGCGGGAAGAAGATGAGCCCGGCGGAGTTGGTCGCCGCGGCGCTCCGCGTCTTCAGCGCGATCAGCTGCATGAAACCGGAGAACACGACGGCCCACGCCGCGGTCAGCACGACCAGGAGCACGAAGCCGAGGGGACCGCTGGCGATCGTGATGCCGAAGGGCAGCGCGACCAGCACCATCACCGCCGCGATCGCAGCGCTCTTGAGCGCTTCGGCCGAGAGCCGGCCGAAGATGATCGCGGTCCTCGGGACCGGCGCTGCCCGCAGCTTGTCGAAGTAGCCGCCCTCGATCTCCTCGACGAGATACAGGGCTGCCGTTCCGAAGGAGGCGGCGAGCAGCAGCGAGCTCGGCAGCTGGAAGGCGGCGTAGTTCTGACCGCTGAGGAAGGGCGTGGTATCGGAGGGGAAGATCCTGGCGGCCTGACCCACGTTGACGACGAGGAAGAACAGCGGGATGAACAGCGTCGGCAACAACGCCTCCGGCGTCCGCAACGCCTCGCGGATCGACCGCTGGACGAGCACCCAGACCTTCGTCATGCGTGCACCTCCTGCACCTCTCCGGCGACCCGTTCGCGCGTGCGTCCCGTGGCGTCCAGGAACACCTCATCGAGGGTGGGGTCGTGGGACAGCCCGCGCCGCTGCCGGAGGTCCGCCTTCAACTCCGACGGCGTCCCTTCGCCGACGATCAGCCCTCCATCGATGATCGCCAGCCGGTCACAGAGCTGGTCGGCCTCCTCCAGGTACTGGGTGGTCAGGAAGATCGTCGTGCCGCGCTCGTTGATCCGCTTCAGCTCGTCCCAGACGGTCAGCCGGCTCGCCGGGTCGAGACCCGTCGTCGGCTCGTCGAGGAACAGGACCTCCGGCTCGTGCACGAGCGCCGAGGCGAGGTCGAGTCTCCGCTTCATGCCGCCCGAATATCCCTTGATGCGCCGGTCGGCCGCCTCCACGAGGTCGACGAGCTCGAGCAGTTCCTGAGCCCGGTCGGCGGCCTCGGTCCGTGAAGAGCCGAACAGGCGCGCTTGCAGGACGACCAGCTCCCGGCCGGTCTGGCGCGGGTCGAGCCCGGCCTCCTGCAGGGCGACGCCGATCCGCCTGCGCGCCGCGTCCGGATCGGCGGCCACGTCGATCCCGGCGACCCGGGCCGTGCCGGAGGTGATGGTCATGAGGGTCGTCAACATCCGGACGGTCGTCGACTTGCCGGCGCCGTTGGGCCCGAGGAAGCCGAAGACCTCGCCTCCGGCGACGTGCAGGTCGACCCCGCGCACGGCTTCGACGGCACCACCACGGCCGGTGTAGTGCTTGACCAGCTGCTCAGCTTCTACCGCGAGTGTCATGGACCCGGACCTTATCGACTCGCAGGGACAGGACGCCGGAACGCCAGGGGCCATCGCGCTCGAGGGCGCGCCGGCGGCGGAACCTCAGCGACTAGCGCGGTCCGGGCACTGCGGCTAGGGTCGTCCCGCATGGGGGTGGTCGAGGAAACCGTTCCCGGGAAACGAGCCGGCACCTTCGGCACGGTCGTCGCAGGGATCGTGATCGGAGCCGTCGAGGTCGTCTTCGCGGTCTCCTTCGCGGCCCTCGTCTTCGCCGGCTATCTCGAGTTTTACTTCCTGGACGACGGAGTTGGTCTGTACCTCGGGGCGGCCGCATCGACGCTCGCGCTCATGGCCTGGCGGGCCGGCCGCCGAGGCATCGTCGGTGGTCTCCAGGGAACGGGCGCCGCCCTGATGGCGGTCGTCTCGACGAGCGCCGTCGTGCACGGCGCCGGGAGCCCGAACGATATCTTCCTCACCTCCCTCGCCGCCATCGTGGTGGTGATGGTCCTGTGCGGGGTCGTCTTCCTTTGGCTCGGGTCTCGGCGGAGGGGCGACGTGATCCGGTTCGTGCCGTATCCGGTCGTCGGGGGGCTCCTCGCCGGCACGGGATGGCTGCTCTTCAAAGGTGGGATCTATGTCGCCTCGGGCGTGTCGCCGCTCTTCACACCTCTGAGCGATCTGCTGGAGACCTCGGCGTTGCAGCGCTGGCTCCCCGCCCTGGCGTTCGGCCTGATCCTGCTGATCGCGGTGCGGGTCGATCACGCGCACGTTCGTGATGCCGGCGGTGATCGTGCTCGGGCTCGTGGTGTTCTTCGTCGGGATGGTCGCCACCGGTTCCTCGATCGAGGAGGTCCGCGGCGGAGGGTGGCTGCTCGGATCGTTCGACCCGGCGATCTTGTGGAAGACGTGGACGCTCAGCGCGCTCGGCGGCGCGGACTGGCTGGCCGTGCTCGAGTCGGGGGCCGCGATCGTGACCGCGGTCTTCGTGGCCACGTTGGCGATCCTGTTCAACATCAGCGGCACCGAGCGGATCCTCGACCGGGACCTCGACACGAACCGGGAGCTCCGCGACGCCGGGGTCCTGAACGTCGTCTCGGGCGCTCTCGGGGGCATCCCCGGCTCCCACGCGCTTCCCGCAACGGAGCTGGCGACACGGACGCGCGTGGATGCCCGGGTTGCAGGCCTGGTCGCGGCGCTCGTGCCGCTGTCCGTCGTCGTGTTCGGCGCTTCGTTCGTGGGGCTGATCCGCGGATGATCGTCGGGGGTGTGCTCGGGTACCTCGGCCTGGCATCCATCGTCGAGTGGGTGTGGGACAAGCGACGGCTGCTGCCGCCGCTCGAGTACGCGGTCGTGCTCTTGATCCTCGCGGGGGTCATCGCCTGGGGGTTCCTGATCGGGGTGGTCCTCGGCTCAGTGCTCGCCGTCGTGTTGTTCGCGGTCAGCTACGGCAGGATCGAGCTCGTGCACGAAGTCGCGTTCGGCGATACGTATCGCAGCAACGTCGATCGACCGGCGACCGAGCGCGCCCAGCTCCGCACGTTCTCCGATCGTGTCCAGATCCTGCGGGTGAGCGGGTTCGTGTTCTTCGGGTCGGCGAACCGCCTGCTCGAGTGGGTCCGGCGCCGCGTGGGAGGGGCCGCGCCGCCCCGGTTCCTGGTGATCGACTTTCGGCGCGTGACGGGCGTCGATTCCTCCGCGGTCGTCTCGCTCGTGAAAGTGCTCACGCTGGCGGAGGCCGCCGGATCCGAAGTCGTGTTCACGGCCGCGTCCGATCCGGTCCGAGCCCAGCTGGCGCGCGGAGGCATGGTCGAACGCGATGGGCTCGCCTCTTTCGAGCCCGACCTGGATCGAGGGCTGCAGCGATGCGAGGACGCGCTGCTCAGCGCCCCCGAACTGGCCGAGGCTCTGGGGGATCACCCCGCCGGCCGTCGCCTCGAGGGTCTGCCACCAGGTCTCGCCGCCCACCTCGAGCGCGTCTCGGTGCCCGAGGGCACGGTCCTGCTCCACCAGGACGACTCGCCGGGCGACGTCTACGTGCTCGAGTCTGGACGTCTGAGCGTGGGGACGGTCACGCCCGAGGGCACCAGGCTCCGGCTGCGGACGCTCCGGCCGGGGGTCGTGGTCGGCGAGATCGCGTTCTACGCGGGTGTCCCGCGTACCGCCGACGTGGTGGCTGATGTTCCCAGCGTGGTCCTCCGCATCGACCGCGAGGCGATAGAGCGCCTCGAGGCCGAGGAGCCGGAGCTCGCCGCGGCGCTCCACCGGTGGCTCGCCACCACGCTGGCGGAGCGGCTGACCGACACGATGCGAACCTTCGACGTGCTGCTCGACTGACGGGACGGGAGGGTTAGGGATGGTCGAACAGCGACGGCCCACCTCGTGGCTCGCCTCGGTCGCCGCCGGCCTGATCATCGGCGCCGTCGAATGTGTGCTGGCGATCGCGTTCGCCGCCCTCGTCTTCGGTGGCTTGCTGGGCGCCCGCCTGCCGGATGGCATGGGTTTGTACCTCGGAGCGGCGGCGCTGACGCTCGCGTTCTTGGCCTGGCGCTCCGGCTCCCGGGGCGTCGTCGGCAGCGTGCAGGACGCCGCGGCGGCCGTTCTCGGGCTCATCGCCTCCGCCGCGGCGGCGAAGGCCGCCGACCTCGACCTCATCGCCAGGCAGTCCGGGTTGGAGGTCCACGATCGTCCCGACATCTTCCTGACCGTCGTCGCCGCGACCCTCGTGGTGACGGTCCTGTGCGGGATCTTGTTCACGGTGATCGGGAGGTTCCGGCTCGGTGCGCTGATCCGGTTCGTGCCGTATCCGGTCGTCGGCGGGTTCCTCGCCGGCACGGGATGGCTGCTCTTCAAGGGTGGGATCTACGTCTCCACGGGGACGATCCTGCATCTGCGCACGGTCCCCTCGATGATCCGCGAATACCAGCTCGTCCACTGGATCCCGGCGCTCACGTTCGGTGTGATCCTCTTGATCGCGGTGCGGAAGATCAAGCGCCCGCTCGTGATCCCGGCGGTGATCGCGATCGGACTCGTGGTGTTCGTGGTGGGGATGGTCGCGACGGGCTCGTCGATCGACGAGGTCCGTGATCAGGGGTGGCTGCTGTTCGGATCGGGTGAGACGGCGCGGCCGTGGAAGCCATGGGCGTTCCGCGCGCTCGGCGGCGCCGACTGGCTCTCGGTGCTCGGATCGTGGTGGACTGCCGGTGGAACATCAGCCGGGATCGTGCCCGCGGTGTTCGTGGCCACGATGGCGATCCTGTTCAACATCAGCGGCACCGAGCTCGTCTTGGATCGGGACCTCGACACGAACCGGGAGATGCGAGACGCAGGGGTCTTGAACGTCGTCTCGGGAGCGCTCGGAGGAATCCCCGGCTACCACGCCCTGTCTCTCACAGCGCTCGCGGCACGGATGAACGTCGACGCCCGAGCGGCGGGGTTGATCGCGGCGTTGGTGCCCCTGGCCGCCGTGGTGGTCGGCGCCGAGGTCGTCGGGTTGATCCCGCGCATGATCGTCGGGGGCGTGCTGGTGTTCCTCGGGCTCGCCTTCATGGTCGAGTGGGTCTGGGACAAGCGGAGGTCGCTGCCGCGCCTCGAATACGGCGTGGTGCTCGCGATCCTGGCGGGGATCATCGTCTGGGGGTTCAAGGAGGGGGTGGTGATCGGCCTGGTCCTCGCGGTCGTGCTGTTCGCCATCAGCTACGGCCGGATCGAGCTGGTCAGGGAGGTCGCCTTCGGCGAGACCTATCGCTCCAACGTCGATCGGCCGGCCACGGAACGCGCCGAGCTTCGCGGGCTCTCCGACCGCGTGCAGATCCTGCGGGTGAGCGGGTTCGTGTTCTTCGGATCGACGAACCGCCTGCTGGAGCGGATCCGACGGCGCGTGGAAGAGGACACGCCGCCGCGGTTCCTGCTGATCGATCTGCGGCGCGTGACCGGCGTGGACTCCTCGGCGGTCGTCTCGTTCGTGAAGGTGCTCCGCCTGGCGAAGGCCTCCGGCTTCGAGGTCGTGTTCACTGGCGCCTCCGACCCGGTGCGCGCACAGCTGGCCCGCGGAGGCGTGGACGAGACGGAGGAACTCGTCTCCTTCGAGCCCGACCTGGACCGAGGGCTGCAGCGGTGCGAGGACGCGCTGCTGTCGGCCCCCGGCCTCACCGAGGCGAAGCGGGAGCACCCCGCCGCCGGCCCCGACGCTCTGCCACCGGGCCTCGCCGCCCACCTCGAGCGCGTCTCGTTGGCCGAGGGCACGGTCCTGCTCCACCAGGACGACCCGCCGGGCGACGTCTACGTGCTCGAGTCCGGGCGCCTGGCCGTGCAGACCGTCACGCCCGAAGGCACGCGGCTGCGGCTGTCGACGCTCCGTCCGGGGGTCGTCGTCGGCGAGATCGCGCACTACACGGGCATCGCGCGCACGGCCGATGTGGTGGCCGAGGTCCCGAGCGTGGTCCTGCGCATCGACCGCGGGTCGATCGAGCGGCTCGAGGCCGAGGAGCCGGAGCTCGCCGCGGCGCTGCACCGGTGGCTCGCGACGACGATGGCGCTCCGCCTCACCGATCGGATGCGAGCGCTGGACTCCCTCCTTGGCTGACGGCTCCGACCCAACTCAGCAACCGAGGATCCCCGGCCACAGGTGGGCGATCTCGCGCCGGCACACCGGGATCCGCGTCCAATCCTCCGTAGCGAGATCGGTCGCCCGCTCTCCCTGGTACGCACACGTGTCGGCGATGGCCTCGAGGTGGAGCGAGCCTCTCTCCAGTGCCCACGTGTACGTGCCGCGCTCCCGGGAGCAGTTCGGGTCGTTGAAAAGGGTGAGCCGCTCGCCGTCCACCTCGTAGTGGCCGGTCGAATGGAACGAGGACATCTGGTGGTCCACGAAATACGCGCCTCGGAAGAAGATCAGGGTCATCACGCCGGGGTCGCGCGCGTACGGGAGGCACCGTCGGCACGGGAACGGGAGTGCATGGCTCGCGCCCCCGAGGTCGTCGAGCGTGAGGATCAGCATGTACGTCCCGTCGATCTCGGTGGCGAGGGGCTCGGGCGCCGGTTCGGTGAACGGGTAGGGGAGCAGGGTCGCCGGTAGGTCCGCGAGCGTCCTCGCTTCCAGCACCTGGCCCGGAGCCCGGGGTGACGGCGAGGGGGAGGCGTCGATCGGCGCGGGAACCGGAGCGGCCTCGCCCCAGGTCAGCGCGATCGCCGCGAGCAGCACGGATGTCGCGGCCACCGCGGACGGCACGAGCCTGCCTCTCATCGACTGCGATCCTCGGGTCACGGGCAGTGGGTGATGATACGCGGGGCGGCCGTAGCATCCCGTGCCGTGATGGCGAACGTCCGACAGATCGAGGCCGTCGTGTTCGATATGGACGGCGTGCTGATCGACTCGGAGCCGATGTGGCGCGCGGTGGAACGTGAAGTGTTCGCGAGCGTCGGCATCGAGCTCACGGACGAGGACCTGTACCCGACGATGGGCGTCCGGGTCGCCGACGTCGTGGACCGTTGGTACCGGCGGCAGCCGTGGCCCGAACCCAGCCGTGAGCAGGTGGCGGAGACGATCGTCGACGACGTCGCCCGCGCCGTCCGCGAGCGCGGCGTCCTCCTCGACGGCGCGCTCGGCGCGGTCGACCGCGTCCTGTCGCTCGGGCTGGATGTGGCGCTCGCGTCGTCCTCGCCGATGCCCCTGATCCTGGCGGTCCTCTCGCTCGACGGGCTCGCCGAGCGGTTCGACGTCGTGGTCTCCGGCGAGGACGAGGAGCTCGGCAAGCCCGACCCCGCGGTCTATCTGTCGGCGGCGCGGCGGCTGGACGTCCCGCCGGAACGATGTCTCGCCGTGGAGGACTCGATCAACGGTGTCCGCGCGGCGAAGGCCGCCGGGATGCTCTGCGTCGCGGTGCCGGCCGTCGGGGCCCACGACGACATCCCGACCGAGGCGGACCTCGTCCTCGGATCGATCGGAGAGCTCGACGACCGGATGTGGGCGCGCCTCGGCGCGGTCCCGCTAGCATCCCGATCGATGCGAGGCGACGGATGAACGAGATCCCCACGGTCACGCTGGCCAACGGGGTCGCGATGCCCGCGCTCGGGCTGGGCACCTCGCCGATGGGCGACGGGCAGGCCGAGGAGATCGTCGAGGCGGCGCTCCGGGCCGGATACCGGCTGATCGATACCGCCGAGAACTACCGGAACGAAGCCGGCGTGGGCCGGGCGATCCGGGCGAGCGGCGTCGATCGCGACGAGGTGTTCGTCACCACGAAGTTCAACGAGCGGTGGCACGGCGAGGCCGAGGCGCAGCAGGCGCTGGGCGAACAGCGCGGAGCGCCTCGGCCTCGAGCGCATCGACCTGCTCCTGATCCACTGGCCCAATCCCAAGAAGGATCGCTACGTGGAGGCGTGGCGCGGGCTCCTCCGGCTCCTCGAGGACGGCAAGGTCCGTGCGATCGGCGTCTCGAACTTCAAGCCGCCGCACCTGGACCGGCTGCTCGAGGAGACCGGGGTCACGCCGCATGTGAACCAGATCCAGTTGGATCCGACGCACAGCCGGCCGGAGCAGCGCGCCTACCACGCCGCGCACGGGATCGTGACCGAGAGCTGGTCGCCGATCGGCGCGGGCGGTGACCTCCTGGCGGACCCCACGATCGTCGAGCTGGCCGGTCGTCGCTCCACGACGCCGGCGCAGATCGTGCTCCGGTGGCACGTGCAGCTCGGACTCATCCCGATCCCGATGACATCGAAGGCCGGGCGGCTGGCGGAGAACAGGGACGTCTTCGACTTCGAGCTCGACACGACCGACATGGACGAGCTGGCGGCCCTCGACCGAGGCGACGACGGGGTCGTGGACGCCGACCGATACGGTCACTGAACGCGGTGCTCCGTCGGTAGGAACCGGCACCGATCGTCCGGTGTATCCCTTGTTGTGCGTCAGAACTTCGGGCGGGTCGTCGTCGTCTGCATGCTCGCACTGGCGTGCACGGCCGGGTCCGTCGTGCTCCCGCAAGCAAGCGTCCCGGAGCCCTGCTCGTTCGAGGGAGTGGATGCGACGACAGTCGACCATGCGGTGGCGTCGATCTCGGGGGTGTTGGGGAGGGTCTGGATCGGTCGAACGGATTCCGACGAGATCGGCTGGTTCGATCCGGTCACGCTCCGAGCGACGAGCACCTATCGCTCGGCGCTTCCCGAGCAGACCAGCATGTGGGCGGTCTCCCCCGATGGTGGATCGCTCGCGATCGGTCTCACGAACGGCGTTCGGATCATCGACACGGACACCCTCCGGTCGGTGACCGACCTCGAGAGCTCGGACGCCGGATTCGCCTTGACGTGGTTGTCCGATCAAGTCCTCGTCAGCGTGAACTCCCAAGAGGTCTCCGTGTGGGATGCCAGCGTCGGGCGGACGAGGCATCTTGAGCTGCCAGGCAACGTCGTCACCTCGTACGCCGCGAGCGATCGATTGCTCCTGGTCACCTCGCAGGAGTGGCCCCATCAACTCGGCCCCACTCACCTCGTCCAGATCGATCTCTCGGGACCTCGGTCGGTCGAGCTCGAGGGTCTTCGAGCCGGCCTCGACCCGAACCTGGGAGAGCACGGGGTGCGTCTGACACCGGGGCTCGCGTTCGACGCCGACCGCGAGCGAGCCTTCGTGGTCCCGCCCGAGGGTCCGATCGCAGAGATCTATCTGGACGAGATGGCAGTCCGTTTCCGGCGGCCCGCTGCATCCGTCCTCCAGTCCGTCGCGTCCGCGCTCGTCCGCCGCGCATCCGCGAAGCTCGGCGAATGGTCGCACGTCCGCGCGGTGTGGCTGGGCGACGGGCTGCTCGCGGTCTCCGGAGAGCGGGGCAGCACGATGGATCTCGACGTCCGGGCGGCCGGCGTGTCGCTCGTGGATACCCGAGACTGGGCCGTCTGCATCCTCGACCCGCGCCCCACCCATGTCGCCGTCAGCGGGGGTGTGCTGCTGGCGTGGGGAGGCGCCGACTTCGGTGAGTTCGGTGGCACGGGACTGATCGGCTACGACCTGACCGACGGCACGCGGTGGCACCGATTCGGCCGCCGATACCTCGACGTGCAGGTATACGGCCGTTACGCCTACGCCATCAACAGCTGGCATGGCTGGCGGGTCCGCACCCTCGACGTCGAGACCGGGAACGTGATCTCGCGATACCGGGGGAGACCCCCGACCGTCCTGCCTACGGGTTCCTCGACGCAGGGGTGGTGAAGCGTCCCTCGGTACGATGACGGCATGGCGCGGTCGGTGTGGCGCGGGACGCTCAGCTTCGGGCTCGTCGCGATCCCGGTGTCGCTGTATCCGGCGACCGAGGCGAAAGATGTGCGGTTCCATCTGTTCGACAAACAGGGACGTCGCGTCCGGTACCGCCGGGTGGTGGATGCCGCTGTGGATGCGCGTGAGCCGGACGATTCGGACGCCGTCGAGACGGACGACGTCGACCGCCCTCCGGCCGACGACGAGACGAGCTCGCAGCTGTCATCAGAGGAGGAGGTCGCGTACGAGGATCTCGTTCGCGGCTACGAGGTCGAGCCCGAGACCTACGTGTTCCTCGAGACCGAGGAGATCGAGCGCGCGCGACCCTCGCCCAGCCGCGTGATCGACCTGGAGCACTTCGTCCGGTTGGAGGACATCGACCCGGTCTACTTCGAGAAGGCGTACTACGTGGCGCCAGGGCGCGGCGCGGAGAAGTCCTACGGGCTGCTGCTGCGGACGCTGAAGGAGACCGGGCGCGTGGGCATCGGCCGGTTCGTCCTCCGCACGAAGCCGCACCTCGTCGCGCTCCGGCCGATGGAGGACGCGCTCGCCCTGGAAACCCTCTACTTCGGCGACGAGGTGCGCGATGCCAGGCCGCTCGTGGGCGATGTCGGGCGTGCCGACGTGACGGATCGCGAGGTCGATGTCTCGAAGCTGCTCGTCGAGGCGCTCGCGATGGAGTGGGACCCTTCCGTCTTCGCGGACGAGTATCGGGACGAGCTCCTGCGGATGATCGCGGAGCGCACGCCCGAGCACGTCGAGGAACCGGCCGACGCCCCGCCGCCCGACGCACGGGTGGGCGAGCTCCTGGAGGCGCTCAAGCGGAGCGTCGAGGAGGCGAAGGCGCGGCGGAAGCCCAAGGGTCGGCGGCGCGCCGGCTAGGTCCAACCCGAGAGGAGTGGGCTCCTCGGGCGAACCGGGGGTCCCACCCACCCGTAGACCTCCGAACGACGACGAAGGAGGCTCGGATGGTGTCTGGCAGGATCAAGATGCTCGCGGTGGCCGTGCTCGTCCCGCTCGTGATGGTCGCGTGCTCGGAGGACGCCGAGCCCGAGGGCGGGACGTCTTCACCCACGTGAGTCGTCAGAGGAGCCCGCCGCAGCGACGGTCGGCGTCGAGGATTCGGACTTCGGGGAGATCGTCGTCGATGCGGAGGGCCGCACGCTCTACGTGTTCCTCGCCGACACGGGCAGCGACAGCACGTGCTACGACGAGTGTGAGGACAGCTGGCCGCCGCTCACCGTGGAGGGCGATCCCGCGGCCGGCGACGGCATCGACGCCTCGCTCCTCGGGACGACGGAGCGTGAGGACGGCAGCGTTCAGGTGACGCTCGACGGCCACCCGCTGTACTACTTCGCCGCCGACGAGACGCCCGACGACATCAACGGGCAGGACGTCGGCGACGTGTGGTACGTGGTGTCCCCGGCGGGTGAGGCGATCACGGAGTAGCTCCACCGGGGACCCCCGTCCGGATCGGCCGACGACGTATCCTCCCCGTCTTCGACCTGGGAGGCGGCGGGAGGCGTGACGGTATCGGAGCGGATCGTTGCGCAGCTGGCGCGGCGGGCGTCCGGCGCGCCTACACGGTCCCGGGCGAGAGCTTCCTCCCGCTGCTCGATGCCTGCGACCGCCACCCGGACATCGCGCTGATCTCCACGCGGCACGAGTCCGGCGCAGCGTTCATGGCGGACGCCGACGCCAAGGTCACCGGGCGGCCGGCGCTCGCCATGGCGACGAGGGGCGTCGGCGCCGCGAACCTCTCGATCGGCGTGCACACGGCCTACCAGGACTCGACGCCGATGGTCGTGATCCTGGGACAGGTGGAGTCGGCGTTCCTCGGGCGAGAGGCCTTCCAGGAGGTCGACCTGCCGTCCTTCTATCGGGAGATCACGAAGTGGGCGGTGACGGCCCCGTCGAGCGAACGGCTCCCGGAGCTGGTCGAGCCGCGCGATCCACGTCGCGACGAGTGGGCGGCCGGGCCCGGTGATGGTCGCCGTCCCGGCGGACCTCTTCGACGGGGATGCCGGGCTCGGAGCAGAGCCATCTCCCCGGTGTGGTCGATCGGGGCAGGCCCACGCCGAGCGAGGGGACCAGCGAGCGGATCGCCGCGGTCCTCCGAGAGGCGGACGCGCCCGTGATGATCGCGGGCGGCGGAGCCAGGGACGCCCGCGACGCGCTCGTCGCGGCCGCGGAACGGTTCGGCCTCGGTGTCTACGCGAGCTTCCGCCGCCAGGACGTCTTCCCCAACGACCATCCGAACTACTGCGGCCCGCTCGTCCTGACCACGCCGCCGGAGACGCTGCGTGCCCTGGAGAACGCCGACGTCGTGCTCGTCGTCGGCTGTCGGCTGAGCGAGATCACGACCCAGGGCTACCGGCTGCCGAGGGCCGACCAGCGGGTGGTCCAGATCGACGTCGAGCCGAACAGCGTCGGCGCGGTGGTGCCGGTGGAGATCGGTCTGGTCGCGGACGCGCGCGAGGCGTTGACCGCGATCCTCGACCACGCTCCGGACGCGCCACCCGGCCGCGACTGGACCGCCGCGCACGGGGCGTTCCTCACGGCGAGCACCCTTCCCGAGGTGACCGACGGCCCGCTGCACCCTTCGGCCGTGATCGCGGCGCTCGCGGACGTGTTCCCGCCCACCGTCGTCCTCGTGAACGACGCGGGGAACTTCTCGATCTTCGCCCACCGGTACTGGCGGTTCTCACATCCGCGCACCCAGGTCGGACCGACGAGCGGCGCGATGGGGTACGGCGTCCCGGGCGGCATCGGCGCCAAGCTCGCCGATCCGTCGAGCGAGGTCGTCGTCCTGGCCGGCGACGGCGGATTCCTGATGACGGGTCAGGAGCTGGAGACGGCGGTCCGCCACGACGTGCCGTTCACCACCGTGGTGTTCCGCAACGGCCTGTACGGCACGATCGCGCTGCACCAGGCGCGCGCCTACGGGCGCACGGTGGGGGTCGACATCGGTGACGTGGACATCGCCGCGGTGGCTCGGGGGTACGGCGCCGAGGCGTGGTCCGTCGCCGACCGTGACGGGCTCACCGCTGCGCTCACGGAGGCGAGGACCTGCGGCCGGCCCGCGGTGATCGACTGCCGGGTGGACCCCGACGTCCTCTCGCCCACCGATCGCCTCAGCACGCTCCTCGCGGAAGGCTGATCCCGGAATCGGCCCCACGCTTCGGCAACCGCCGGTACTCGAAGTGGTTACCGTCGGGCACCACGAACGTCCCGCCCCACAGGAACCCCCAGCGGGCGAGCGTGCAGACGAGCCGCGGGTCCTGGTGCGGTGGCTGACCGTAGTAGTTGCCGACGAGGTTCACGTCGAAGGCGACGCCCCAGGAATGGTGGGAGAGGAGCGCCGTGGGGTCGCGGCTGATGAAGCGAGGGACGAAGCAGCCGTGGAAGGTCCTGATCAGATGCCCCAGGTTCGCATCCCGGAGCTCCCCCATCGCCCCTCGGAGCTGGGAGACGATCCCTCGGTGACACAGCACTTCTCCCAGGACCGGGAGCCGGGTCGTGACGAGGTGCGTCCTCATCCACGCCGGGTCGACCTCGAGCGAGCCTGGCTGCCCGGCGGCCGGACGCGCCGCGAACTCGCCGAAGAGCGCCTTCAGCAGGACGGGGGGCAGCACGGCATCGCCCGCGCGGAAGTACGGGGTCTCTCCCGGCGCGCGGACCTGGACGCGACGGAAGACGCCGAGGTCCCTCGGGCAGGAGCGGCTGGATCGCTCGCCGGAGTGATCCGGACGTGGTCGACCCGCCGGCGACCGGGCGCACCAGCAGGTAGCGATCGCGCGTAACCCCGATCCGGCGGCCCGTCTCCTTCGACACGAGGAGCTCCGACGCACCGACCAGCTCGTCGGGCAGGACCGCCGCGATCCGGATCCGCCTCCCTCCACCGAGCTCCAGGAGCGCGCCGGGCCCCAGCCGGCGAACGGAGGCGGAGGTCGATCCGAGGATCCCCTCGCCGTCCTCGATCGCCGCGAGCGTCGCCTGATCCGCCGGAGGGAGGAACGATGCGAACGTCACCGGGTCGACGGCCGCGACGTCGAGCGGGATCCGGTACGGACGCACGGGGCGGTCCACGAGCTCCCCCGCCGCGCTCCACGAGCGGACGAGCCACACGTTGTCCTCCGCGACCACGGTGAGCCTCGCGATCTCGGGTTGCCGAGCCGCCCGCGCGGCGAACCCGTCGGGGAGTCCGCGCGGTACCCACGCCAGGAACGTCTCCGGCGGCGTCGGCCGCGTGAGGAGCAACGACGGCCCCGTCGGCTCCTCGGGCGCCGACGGGAGCGACCGCGCTTGGATCGCGAGGGTGAGCACCACGCCCAGTGCGACCCCGGCGAGGCCGCCGGCACCGTATCGCAGGCCGCGTCTCATCCGGCCCCGGTTTCCACCGCGGCGATCGCGCGGGCGATCTCGATCATCGATCGGAGATCAATCACGCCCTGGAGCGAGTGATACACGCCGCCGTCGACCCATTCGAGCTCCGAGCGGCTCGGCGTCCATCGGGCTTCGAGACCCGCGAACGAGATCAGTGCCTGTTCCGACGACGAGGGCAGCGGCAGCCCGGTGTCGGGCTCGAGGTGCAGGGTCAGCGGTTCGCCCGCGGCATCCGTATCGATCTGGCGGAGGTGGAGCGTGACGCCTTCCAGCGCGGATCCCACGGTGGAGCGCTCGGCGCTCGCGACGATGTAGCCGCCCGGGAGGCTCTGGACCAGCGATGCGGGCAGTCCTGCGGCGGCGAGCCCCTCGGCCACGTCGATCCGCTCCACGTGCACGCCCGCGGACCGATCGCGCCGGTCCGGAGGGAGCGGACGGCCGACGAGCGGGAGGGAGGACGCGATCTCCAGCAACCGCCCGCGGGGGAGATTCGTCTCGAGGAAGACGTCGGCGCCGTCGGCATGGATCGCGAGCCGGCGGCCGAAGCCCTCTCCCGCGGGCTCGTAGTACGCGACCCCGCCCCCGTCGAGGAGGATCAGTTGCGCGCCCGGGTCCAGAGGCCCGAACGGTGCGGGGCCGACCCAGTCCCGTCGCTCGCCGACCTTCAAGTAGTCGATGCCCTCCGCGTACACCAGCATCGAGCTGGGCGCCGCCGGCGCGGACCGCGGTGGCAGGACGATCGAGACGAGCTCCAGGTCACCGCGATCCGTCGGCGTCGCCGGGACGTACCCGATGCGGTCCGGGAGGTCTTCCAACCGAGGTGGCGCCGCCGGCTCCGCCGAGGCGCCGGGGATCCGGAAGAGCTCGAGGCTCGGGGGCTCGGTCGAGGCCCGGACGAGCTGCACGTCGAGGATCGGCTCGTCGGGCGACTCCACGCCCAGGCCGTAGCGGAGCTCCCATGCGCGGCGTTCCGGGCTCCGTGAGGGATGCACGAGCAACCGGAGCGGCAGCGAGGACCCGGCGTCGAGCCACAGGAGGACGGGGTCGCGGTCGAAGAACGGCCTCCACGTGCCGCCCATCCGCAGGAACGGGAACAGCGGTGCCGCCCGATCGAAGGACAGGCGGACGCGGATCGCGTCCCGAGAGCCGATCCGATCCGACCCGAGGACCTCGAACCCCGTCGCCGATCCGAACGTGGCGACCGGGAGGACGAGGTCCGCAGGCAACGGGGCACCCGCGGAGAACTCGGAGAGATGCGTCACCGCGGCGCGCGTCCGGGGGCACACGTGGGCGGGGAGATCGCCGGGGCACCCCGAGGGGCCCGACGTGAACGTCGTCGTCACGTCCTGGATGAAGCGGAGGTGGGTCGGGGTCCAGGAACGGGACGGGTAGATCGTCCGGTCGTGGACCTCGAGGCGGAAGCGTTGTGGGGAACGGAAGGCAACCTCCATGTCGAGGAGGCGTTCCGGTACCTCGCGAGACAGGCCGAACTCGTGGATCGTGTACGTGCCCTGGAAGGCGTCGAGCGTCGGCGCGACCGTGCGCACGTTCCGCACCACGGCCGCCGCCGCGATCGGGCGGTTCTCCACGCTCTGCCACGGTCCCCCCACCAGCACGCTGCCGAGGACGAGGCCCGCGACCGCCGCCGCAGCGGTGGGCGCGAAGACGGTGGGACGGCGGCGGTGGCGCGGTCGTGGGAGTCGCCGGACTCGCCCTTCCTGCAGGAGGGGAACCGTCGGTCGAACCCGCTCCCGTGCAACGGCGGCCATGATCGGCTCCACCAGGTCGGGCACCGGCTCGGCGGCGCGGATCCGCACGGCGCTGCGGATCCGCGCGGACCGTTCGCTGAACGTCCGGCACCGAGTGCACGCTCTCAGCGTGCGCGACGGCGGCGGCGGCCTGTCGCGCCGCCACGCGATCACCGTCCATCCGAGCGGACAGGACGAGTTGTGCCGCGTCGCAGTTCACGTCGCCTCCTCCTCGTCCGCGATCGCGAGGCAGAGCGCCTGCCGCGCCCGGAACATCCTGCTCTTCACGGTGCCCACGGCGACGCCGAGGACGTCGGCCGTCTCCTGGTACGACAGGCCGAACACCTCGACGAGGAGGAAGGCCTCCCGGTGCTCCGTCGAGACCGACCGGAGGGCCGCCTCGAGCTCCGCGCGAGCGGTGGGGTCGGCGACGCTCCTCGGGGCCATCTGGTCCTCCCACGGTGTGTCGGACCTCCGGCTGCTCCGCAGCGCGTCCATCGCGCAGTTCCGCACGATGCTGAACAGCCACGACCCGAACTTCCGGTCGCCCCGGAAGCCCCCGAGGAACCGGAACGCGCGGAGGAAGGCTTCCTGGGTGACGTCTTCCGCCAGCTGGCGGTCGCGCGTGAGATGCCAGGCGAAACGGAACGCGTCGGCCTGGAACTCGCGGACGAGGTCCTCGAACGCGAGGAGGTCGCCGCGCCGCGCGCGCTGCACCGTTCGCGGATCCGGATCCCGCACCCGCTTCCTCTCAGCTCGTCCCGACACGGCCGTGCGAACGTCGGCGGCGCCCCGCGCACCCGGTCGGGGGTTCGTCGCTCACGATGCGCCCTCGTCCGGCCATCGGCAAGGAGACCGCGCTGGCCGGCCACGGGTTCCCTGCGGCTACGGTGTCGTGACGTGGAGGATGGACTCGACCTGACCGAACGAGAGCGTGCCGGTCGCATCGCCGGTGCCCGTGTCCACGATCGCCACGGACCCGCCGAGGGCGGCGTAGAGGCGGGCGCCGTCGTCCGACAACCCGAGTCCGGCCACGTCGCCGGGCATGGTCCAGCGTCCGAGGATCTCGGAGTGTCCCGATGTCGACGAGGGCGAGGGACGACCCCCCGACCCCCACGAACAGGGTCTTCCCGTCGGCACTCATCCGCGCCGAGGTCCCGCCGCTGATCGAGCGATCCCAGATCGATCCGCTGAGATCGAGTGATCTTCGAACGTCCTCGTGTTCAGCTCCGCGATGTGTCCCTTCATCGAGTCGACGATGTACAGGAAGCGACCGTCGGGAGAGTGCGCCATCGCTTGGGCTCTGGCCGGCTCCCCCCAAAGGGCGCGGGGGAGGCCCGCGCAGTAGGCCCATCCCTCGCGCAGGTTCAGGACGTGGACGAAGCTCACCTCGCGATCGCCGTACGAGGCGTCCGCCCAGCCGCCGTGGGAGTACTCGGCCGCCCGGTTCGTGTAGAGGGTGTAGAGCTGCTCGGTGGCCGGGTCGAACACCTGCGCGAGGCGGATGCCGGGCATGCGCTCCGGCGGCGTCTTGAACCGACCGAACACCGGCTCGACTTTTCCGTTCAGGAGGCGGAGGAAGGTGACCCGATACGAGGTCGGCGCCTCAGCCGGCAGGAACTGGATCAGGAACAAGAGGGTGTCGTCGACGGAGAAGGCCTCGGGCTCGAAGTTCCCGGTCAGCCGATAGCGGCGCGTGCGCTCTTCGCCCGTCGGATCGGCCACCACGATGGTCGTGTTCCTCGCGCGGCATCGCGTACGTGGTGTCCACTCCCGCGGGGAGCGGGCGCATCAGTGCGACCACTCGCCCCGTGAGCGAAGCCGCGCGAACGTCGAGTCGGCCTCGGAGGCTTCGTGGTGGAGATGACGTCGCCGGTGGCCGAATCCCGCGCCTCGAGCGTCGTCGATCCTTCGCTCCGGACGGTCGAATACAACCGGGAGCCGTCCGGGGCCGCCAGCTGACGCCGACCGGCGGACAGCACGACACCGGATGACGAACCGACGGTCACCGTTCCGTCGTCGGCCCCGAGGACGAGGACGTCCTCGATCGCACCCGCCGATCCTTCCGAGGTGTCTCGTCGATCGTCCGGTGCGGTGCACGCGACGGCGGTCATCACGAGCACCGTGAGGACGATCGTGCGGGCGCGCATCGCGCCACCTCCCTTCCGGGCCGTCCTGATCGCGAAGTCCGGGGTGGTCGGACGACTCATCCCATGTACCCCGGGCGTCCACCCGAAGTTCCCTCGGACACGGAACCTTCGGAGATCAGGTCTGGTCTCTCGCGTGGACGTTCGAGCGGAGGAGGTCGCACGATGCGCGGGATCCGGACGCTACTCCTGACGACGATGATCGGCGCGATGGTGCTGATCTCGCCTCCCGGAGCGGTCGCGAACGGCGGCGCGTACCTGGAGTTCGATCGCACGTACTACGTCGCCGGCGATGAGGGACACGCCGTGACGTACGTGTCGATCCCACCGAGGAAGGAGCACCTCCTCGAGGAGGGACCCTTCTACGTCTTCGCACTGCCGAAGGGAGCAGCGCTCGAGGAGGGATCTCCCATCCCGATGGGCGCGGTCCGCCTCGGGACCGTGGCCGTGTTCGAGGAAGACGGGTCCTACGAGCTCGAGGCGGACTTCACCGTGCCCGACCTCGCTCCGGGCTGGTACGAGATCGGGGTGTGCAACGATCCGTGCACGATCTCGGGATTCCGCGAGTCCCTCGGCGGTTCACTCTCGATCGTCGAGACGCGCCGGGAGGCCGAGCTCCTGACCGCGAACGACCGGCTCCGGAGCCAGCTGTTCGGCGCTCGCCGCGAAGCCCAGCGGGCGGGGCGCCGCCTGGCGGAGGCGGAGGATGAGCTCGAGGCGCAGCTCGCCTTCGGGAGCCAGGAGCGGAGCGAGCTGGCCGCCGAGATCGACCGGCTCGAGACGCAGCTGGCCTCCGCTCGTTCGCGCGAAGCGGAGACGGGACGGACGCCGTTCGATCCGTGGGTGGTGGGCGCGATCTTGCTCGTGACCCTCGCCATCGCGGTGCTCGCGTTCCGGCGCCGGCGGATGCTGCCCGCGATGACGGACCTGTAGCGCCCGCGGCATCATCGGGAGTCATGGCGGAGGGTGCCCTCGCTCAGGACCTCGATCTCCGGTCGGCGCTCCGCACGTGCGCCGATGTCGGACATGCGCGGGTGCCCTCGGCCTTCTCGGCCGGGTTCCTCGAGGCGCTCAGTCAGGAGATCGACGCTGGCCCCTTCCGACCGTTCGGGGAGTCGTTCGGACCGGTCCGGCAGCAGATCGACGGCTACGACGTCGACATCCCCGCTCCGTCCTTCCCGCTGCTCACGAGCCTGTGCCGGCGCATCCGAGAACGTATCCGCGCGGACGGCAGAGGTATCCGAGGGACTGGCGACGTGGAATCCGAACGAGGTCGGGATCGCCCACTACGTGCCGGGGTCGATCGGCATCACGCCGCACATGGACGGGAAGTGGTACCGACGGCTGGTGGTCGTGGCCACCGTCTACGGTCGAGCGCCGTTCGCGATCTGCGGATCCCGCGACCCGGACGACGTCGTGGAGCGGTGGATCGCCGGTCCCGGCGACCTGGTGCTGATGCGCGGGCCGGGCCTCGCGGGCCACCGCGACGGTCGTCCGTTCCATCTCGTGCACGGCCCGCCGGAGGGGGAGCGGCTCTCGCTCGGTATCCGCATGGCGACGAAGACGTAGCCCGCAGGCTCTCATCCGCCCCTCATCTGATTGGGGCATGCTGAGCACGACGTGCGCGCGCTCGTGATCGAGGACGGGTCCAAGATGGCCGCCCTCTTGCGGCGTGGGCTGCAGGAGGAGGGCTTCGCCGTGGATGTGGCCGGCACCGGCGAAGACGGCGCGTGGCTCGGGACCGAGAACGACTACGACGTGATCCTCCTCGACGTGATGCTCCCCGACGTCGACGGGTTCGAGGTCTGCCGCCGCTTGCGCGCGGCAGACCGGTGGGCGCCGATCCTGATGCTCACGGCGCGGGACGGGGTCCAGGACCGCGTCGCAGGCCTGGACGCGGGCGCCGACGACTACCTCACGAAGCCGTTCTCCTTCGACGAGCTGTTCGCCCGCGTCCGTGCGCTCCAGCGACGTGGGCCGTCGGAGCGCCCGCCCGTCCTCACGGCGGGCGACCTGGCTCTCGATCCGGCCACGCACCGCGTCAGCCGTGGCGACCGGGAGATCGAGCTGACGCCGAAGGAGTTCGCCCTCCTCGAGCTCTTCCTCCGTCACCCGGGCGAGGCGCTGTCGCGAACGCGCATCCTCGAGCACGTCTGGGACTTCGCCTACGACGGGGACTCGAACGTGGTCGACGTGTACGTCCGCTACCTCCGGGAGAAGGTCGATCGGCCGTTCGGGAAGCGTTCGATCGAGACGGTCCGGGGCGTCGGGTATCGCCTCCGAGAGGAGCCGTAGTGCGTCTGCCGATCCGAACAAGGCTCACGCTCGTCTTCGCTGGCATGACGTTGATCGTCCTGGCGGTGGCCGTCGCGGCGCTCCTCCTCGGCTTCCGCGCCGAGATGCGACGCACCGTCGACGAGGGGTTGCTGACCCTTTCGCTCTCGATGCGGAACGATCCGGCTTCAGCTGTCGGTGCCGTGTCGTCGGACGAGGTGTTCGCGCAGTACATCCATCACGACGGAACCCTCGTGACGAGCAGCGGACTTCAGGAGCCGCTCCTTCCGGCGACGGTGACCGACGGCCTCACCGCACCTCGATCCTTCGACCGCGAGGTCACGACGTTCGAGGAGCGCGTCCCGGCTCGGATCCTCGCGACACCGGTCGAAGGCGGGATCCTCGTCGTCGGCGTGGATGTCGAGGACCAGAACGAGGCGGTCGCTCGGCTCGCGACGCTGGTCGGGTTGGGCGGTCCCGTTCTGCTCCTCGCGCTCTCCTTCGTCGGATGGATGCTCGCCGGTGCCGCGCTTCGTCCCGTCGAGGAGCTCCGGTCGGAGGCGTCGGCGATCTCCACGAGCGAGCCCGACCGGCGCCTTCGCGTTCCGGAGACGGGGGACGAGCTCCAGCGCCTCGCCGAGACGCTCAACGGGATGCTCGATCGGATGCACGAAGCCCTCGATCGCGAGCGGCGGCTCGTGGACGAGGCCAGCCACGAGCTGCGGACCCCGCTCGGCGTCCTGAAGGCGGAGGTGGATCTGGCGTTGAAGGAGCCGCGCACCCGGGAGGAGCTGGAAGCGGCGCTCCGGAGCATCTCCCAGGAGACCGAGCGGATCCGCCGACTGACGCAGGACCTCCTGGTGCTGGCTCGATCGGACCACGGGCGTCTCCCGGTTCACCGCACCGACGTCGATCTCTCGGACATCATCGGGCGGGTCGCGGCGGAGTTCGCAGGGCGAGCTCGCGACGGAGGTGTCGACCTCCTGACCTCCGGCTCGAGCGTACGAGCCCGGGTCGACGCCGATCGGGTTCGCCAGGCCGTGGAGAACCTCGTCGACAATGCCCTGCGGCACGTGGAGCGCGGTGGGACGGTCGAGGTCCATGCGGACCAGGACGGCGCCCGAGCCCGGATCGTCGTGAGCGACACCGGTTCCGGGTTCCCGCCGGAGCTCCTCGACCGAGCCTTCGAGCCGTTCGCGCGCGCGGACGACGACCGGTCGGTCGATGGGGCGGGACTCGGCCTCGCGATCGTGCGGGCCGTCGCCGAGGCGCACGGGGGGTCGACGACCGCCCGCAACCTCGAAGGCGGGGGCGCCGCGGTCGGGCTGGACATCCCGGTCTGAGCCCACCTCTCATGGTCTTCTCACGCCGTTTCGGGAGGATGGGCGGCGATACGACGAGGATCCGAGACGTGAGAGGAGCGGCGCGATGCAGATGAACAGGAAGCGATGGATCGCAGGAGCGGTGCTGGCGATCGCCGCCGTGGGCGGTGGGACCGGATTCGCGATCGCGTCGGCCGGCGACGACGACCAACCGTTGACCGGCTCGTCCCTCGACCGAGCCACGGTCGCGGCGCTGGCGCACACGGGCGGCGGCACTGTGCTCGAGACCGAGGTCGGCGACGACGGGGCCGCGTACGGGGTCGAGATCCGGCTCGACGACGGCAGTGTCGTCGAGGTGGCGCTCGACGCGAACTTCGACGTGATCGGTGACGTCGCGGACGACGACGGCGCGACGGGGTCGGACGACGACGACGCCGAGGACGACTGACGGGTCGGCTACTCGACCTCGACGTGGATCGTGTGAAGGCCCGTCGCGCCGTCCGGGTACGGCGGGACGATCGCACTCGTCTGCGTCTCGCCCTCGCCGTCGGTGGCGCGCACCGCCACCACATGTGAGCCGGGTGTGGCATCCCATCGGTAGACCCACTGCCGCCACGTGTCGATCGTGTCTTCCGCGCCGAGCTCGGCCGGCTCCCATGCTCCGTCGTCGACCCGCACCTCGACGCGGTCGATCCCGCGGTGCTGCGCCCACGCCACCCCCGCCACCGCGACGGGGCCGGCCGCGAGCCGTGCTCCGGACGACGGCGTGTCGATCCGCGACTGCGTCTTCACCGGTGCCTCTTTGGCCCATCCTCGCTCGATCCAGTAGGCGTCGTAGGCGTCGAGCGTCGTGAGCTCGAGGTCGACGAGCCACTTCATCGCGGAGACGTAGCCGTAGAGACCGGGCACCAGCATCCGCACGGGGAACCCGTGCTCCAGCGGCAGGGGCTCGCCGTTCATCGAGACCGCGAGCATCGCGTCCCTCCCGTCCATCACGACGGAGGTCGGCGTGCCGATCGTGAACCCGTCGGAGGACCGTGAGACGATCTGCGAGGCGTCGGCATGGACGCCGGCTTCTCGGAGGAGGTCGGCGAGCGGCGCGCCGATCCAGCGCGCGTTCCCCACGTACGGCCCGCCGACCTCGTTCGAGACGCAGGCGATCGTGATGTCGCGCTCGATCATCGGCCGTGCGAGGAGGTCCTCGAAGCCGAGGGTGATCTCGCGGTCGACCATCCCGTGGACGCGGAGCGTCCACGACTCCGCGTCGATCGCCGGCACGAACAGCGCGGTGTCCACGCGATAGAAGGTGCCGTTCGGTGTGAGGAACGGCTCCACGCCGGCGACGCCGAGGTCCGCGCCCGCCGGAGGGGGTGGACCGATATCCGCCGGCGTCGGGATCAGGGTGCCCGCTCGCGACGCGGCCGCGGTCGCGCGGCCCGAGAGCAGCCGGCCGAGACCGCCCGCCACCGTCGCGATCCCCGCGGCCGCGACAGTCGCACGGATGAACCGTCTTCGGTCGAAGCCCCGCATCACCGGCCACGGAGGAGCATCTGCAGGGCTGTCCATGGGCTTCCCGGCCGCGGCCATGAGCAGGCGGGAGGTCAAGACCCCCGCGGCAGCTCCCGCGATCGACGGGAGCGCATCGCTCAGGTCGTTGGCGGGCCGGGTGACGGCGGCGACCGCTCCGATCGCACCGAGGACCACCGATGCGCCGATCGCGAGGCGCGGCCGCCGCCACGACGCCGCGCCTACGATCGCGACCGCGATGCCGAGCACGATGCCGATCCCGATCAGCAGGACGAGCTTGTCCCGCTCGCCGAACGTCCGGATCGCGAAGGACTTGAGCCACTCGGGCGTGGCGTCGACCGCCGCACCACCCACGGCGACGATGGGGGACGACCCGGGACCGAAGACCGCGGAGAGGAGCTCCGCCGCTCCGAGCGCCATCGCGGCGGCGAGCACGCCGATCGCCGCTCCCGCGCCATGGCGGATCTCGGGCGCGCCTGTCGCCTGCTCCGCTCCCACGTCCACCTGTGTCCCCATCCAGGCATGACGTTACTCCCGGAACCGAGCAGGGCTGTTCGAGACGAACCGTCGCGAGATAGGCTCCTCCGATCGTCCCCCCGAAGGGAGAACCGGATGCCGCGACGCCTGTTCGCTCTGGTCAGCTCGCTCGGTCTCGTGCTCCTGTTGTTCACGCCGACGGCCCGGGCAGCCGCCGTCACCGTGAAGGTGATGACCCTGAACATCTTCTACGGGGGCGATGAGTGGAACCTCGAGACGGGCCAGTGGTGCGTGGACCCTGCCGGCTGTCCCGAGACGATGGGACACGTCGTCTCGACGATCCAGGCGTCCGACGCCGACATCATCGGCCTCCAGGAGGGCACGGCGAACGAGTGCGTGATCGCCGACCGCCTCGGTTGGTATTGCGAACCACGGCTCCAGCTGATCTCGCGCTTCCCGCTCCTCGATCCTCCCGGGGCCAACGGCGCGTACGCGCTCGCCGAGGTCACCCCGGGACGGTTCGTCGCGATCTCGAACGTCCATCTGCCCTCCGACCCGTACGGTCCCTACTGGGTTCGCGACGGGGAGCCGCGCGCGGCCGTGCTCGACCTCGAGCGCACGACGCGCCTGCCAGCGATCCAGCGGGAGCTCCACGTGCTCCCCGATCTCGCCGACGCCGGCATGCCGGTGTTCCTCACGGGGGACTTCAACTCCCCGTCCCACCTCGATTGGACGCCGGCCGTCGATGCCGTGCGCGAGGAGGTCCGGTACCCGGTCGTCTGGCCGGTCTCGGCGGCGCTCGCCGATGCGGGCTTCCGTGATTCGTACCGCGAAGTGCACCCGAACCCCGCGGCGGTCCCCGGGTTCACCTGGACGCCGCCCGGGACGCTCGAGTCGGTGCCCGACGAGGTGCACGACCGGATCGACTGGGTGCTGGTGCAGGGTCCCGCCGAGACGCTCGACACGCAGCTTGTCGGCGAAGCCGGCGGACCGGACGTCGACATCGAGCGGAACCCATATCCGACCGACCACCGCGGGGTGGTCTCGACGTTCCGCGTGGAGGCCGCCGATCCCGCGCCGTTCGCCGCGGTGGGCTCGCGACGGGCGTTCGTCGGCCGGGACCTGGAAGTTCGTGCTCACGGGCCGGGTTCGCGCGTGGTCCTGGTGCGCGCGGGCCAGGGCCCGGCGGCGGCACTGGTCTCGCGCTCTCTCGGCGGCGCGTCCGACGTCACCCTCACGTTCCCGACGCAGACCTTGTCGCCCGGCGCGCACGAGGCGCTGCTCCTGAACGCGGGCAACACCGTGCTGTCCCGGAGCCCGTTCTTCGTCTACGCCGCGGGGACCCCACCCAGCCTCCGCACGTCGAAGGAGGTCTACGAGGTCGGGGAGCCGATCCGTGTGCGGTGGAGGGCGGCGCCGGGCTATCGATTCGACTGGTTCGGCGTGTTCTCGCCCGGGCGGGGGCCGGCGCAGAACGCTGAGGACTGTGACGCGGGGACCTGCGGGAACGGCCACTACCTCCTGTATCACTACACCGAGACGCTGATCCAGGGGTCCACGCTGATCGGCCCCGCGTCCTTCCCCGGCTATCGCACGTGGCCGTTGAAGGTGGGGACATACGAGATCCGGCTCCTCATGGACGACGGCTACCGCCTCCTCGGGATCTCGAACTCCTTCAAGATCGTGCACGCCTCCGCGTAACGGTCACCCGCGTGGCGGTGTTCCCGGCCGACGGGTCGGGTGGCCGCCACGCGGGTGGCCTTCGGGTTACGGTGGGCGGCGACATGTCTCCCATCGTGATCATCGTGCTCGTGGTGGTCGCGTTGATCGTGGTCGCGTACGTGGCCGGACTCCGACCGGCCCCGACCCGCGGTCGCCGGCCGACGCCCGAGATCCTGCGGCGCCGGTCGAAATGGCGGAAGGTCCTTCCCGTCCTGCCGCTGCTCGCGGCTGTCGGCTGCCTGGTGTACGCGTTCAGCGGGTTCCGGCTCGACGTCCAGGAGTCCTCTCCGGTGATCGTGCTGGTGCTGGACGTCTCCGATTCGATGAACGCCACCGATGTCGCTCCGGATCGGCTCTCCGCCGCGGAGACTGCCGCGAGGGCGTTCCTCGAGGAGCTCCCCCCCGAGTTCCGGGTCGGACTGGCGACGTTCGCGGGTGAAGCGCAGCTCGTCGTGAACCCGACGCAGGTCCACGAGGATGTGGGGAACGCGCTGGCGGACCTCACCACGTCGAAGGGAACCGTGATCGGCGACGGCCTCTCGGTGGCCCTCGACGCGATCGACGGGCTCCGGACCGTGGCCCCGGAGCTGCCTGCCACCGCGCTCCTGCTGTCCGACGGCCGCGACACCGGGAGCCGGGTCACGCCTGTGCAGGCCGCGGCACGAGCCGCGTCCCTCGATGTCCCCGTGTTCACGGTCGTCATCGGCCAGGTGACCGAGGAGGGCCCAGGCGTCGACCTGGGGGTCCTGGAGGCGATCGCGAACACGAGCGGCGGCGACACGTTCACGGCCGAGACGAGCGACGAGCTCACCTCGATCTACACGAACCTCGGGTCCGAGCTGTCCGTGGAGCTCGAGGTCGAGCCATCCACCACGCCGTTCGTGATCGCCGCGATCGCGCTCACGATCCTGGCCGGCCTCATGCTCGTCTACATGCCGCGCTGAGCGCCGCCTCGGACCCGTGTGAGCATCTGAGCCGGCAGGCGTAGGAACCTCCCCGCTCGGGTATCTCCTTGGGGTGCATGAACTGACCCTGGAGCGGACGGTCGAGGTGGACGCGGAGGCGCTCCCGTCCGCGCGAGGACCGCTCAGCGCGCGGATGCTCGACCTGCTCACCGACCGGAGCGCCGAGCGGCGCCCGGCGCGGGTCCCGGACGACCCTTTGGGGGACGACGACCTCCAGCTGGCGCTCGGCCTCGCCTACGAGCTTTCCTATCGAGGCCTGCCGGGCGTGCGTGACGACCTCGAATGGGATCCGGGGGTCCTCGGCGCGCGTCGGGACCTCGAGGAGGCATTCGAGGCCGGACTGCTCGATGCGATCGGGAGGGAGTCCGTGGATCCGCGCGACGTCCCCGACCGCCTCCGGGCGATCGCCGCACCCCCGGGTGCCGATTCGCTGGCGGCGTTCATCGAGCGGGAGGCGACCCTCGACCAGGCCCGCGAGTTCCTGATGCATCGCTCGGCGTACCAGCTCAAGGAGGCGGACCCGCACTCCTGGGTGATCCCGCGCCTGGAGGGAGCCGCGAAGACGGCCGTCATGGAGATCCAGTACGACGAGTACGGCAGCGGCGACCCCGCGTGGATGCATTCCGAGCTCTTCCGCATCACGATGATCGCGGCCGGGCTCGACGGTTCCTACGGGGCGTACCTCGACCGGCTTCCCGGGCCGACCCTCGCGACCGTGAACCTGATCACCTTCCTCGGGGTGCACCGCCGATGGCGAGGAGCCCTCGTCGGGCACCTCGCTGCCTTCGAGATGACCTCGAGCCTGCCCAACCGCGCCTACGCGCAGGGGTTCCGACGGCTCGGGTTGGACGATGACGGCGTGCGGTTCTTCGACGAGCACGTCGTGGCCGACTCCGTCCACGAGGTCCTCGCGAGCGACCTGGCGGTCGGCCTCGCCGAGCAGGAGCCCGGGCTCGCGAGCGACGTCGTCTTCGGAGCGATGGCGATGGCGCTGCTCGAGGGTCGCTTCGCTGACGATCTGCTCCGAGCGTGGCGGGCCGGCCACTCGGCGCTCCTTCCGGCCGGCGTGCCATCGCGGTGAGCGAGGATCTCTCCTACGTCCTCCCGTACCGCAGGCGTCCCGGGGACGGGGACCAGGAGGAGCTGGACCGCTATCTCCGGTGGCTGTCCCGGAGGGTCCAGCTGATCGTCGTCGACGGCTCGAACCCCGATCGTGTCCGTGCGCACCGGGACCGGTGGGCCTCGATCGCGACCCACGTCGCACCCGATGCCGACCTGTCCTGCCGGAACGGGAAGGTCCGAGGGGTCCTCACGGGGCTCCGTCGAGCCAGGCACGAGCATGTGATCCTCGCCGACGACGACGTTCGCTACGACGACGAGGAGCTCCTGCGGATGCAGGAACTCCTGCGGGACGCCGACCTCGTCCGCCCACAGAATGTCTTCGACCCGCTCCCGTGGCGCGCTCGCTGGGATACGGCGCGGATGCTGCTCAACCGGGCCTTCGGGACCGATCACCCCGGTACCCTCGGCGTCCGGCGTTCCTTCCTCGCGTCCATCGGTGGCTACGACGGTGACGTCCTGTTCGAGAATCTCGAGCTGGTCAGGACGGTGCTCGCGGCGGGAGGACGGGTCGTCGACGCGCCCGCGGTGTACGTGCGGAGACTGCCGCCCACCCGCGCTCGATTCCTGGAGCAGCGTCCCCGCCAGGCCTATGACGACCTGGCGCAACCCGCACGCCTCGCGTTCTTCCTGGCGCTCGGACCGGCGCTGGGGGCGATGGCACGGTCCCGGCCTCGGGGTCTCCTCCTGGCGGCCGGCGCGTCGGTCCTCGTGGCGCATGTCGGCCGGGTCCGGCACGGAGGCAGCAGGGTCTTCGACCGAGTCTCCCCGTTCCTCGCTCCCGTCTGGTTGGTGGAGCGGGCCTGCTTGGTCTGGCTGGCTGTCTTCCGGAGGTTCTCGCAAGGGGGCTGCACGTATGCGGGCGACGTCATCCCGCGGGCGGCGACTCCTCCTCGGGTCCTCCGGCGGAGACTGCGGTCACGGCTCGCGGGCTGAACGGCACGATCTTGTGGGTGCCGTCGCAGAACGGCTGGGTGGCCGAGCGGCCGCATCGACAGATCGCGTTCACGCGCCGTCGGACCGGCACCTCGATCCCCCGCTCGTCGACCAGGCGGATCGGCCCTCGCACGAGCAACGGACCGTCCTCCGTGACGCGGACCACGCCCACCTCGGCTCTGTGGCTCACGAGCTGCGCGTGCGAGCGGTCGTCCGTCCGCCCTTCCATCCCACCGCCTTCTTCTGAGCGGTCGTCGCGCCTCGATCGGATGTCGTGAAGACGGGCGCGCTCCCGCTCGAGGAACGTCGCGGTGCGATCCGTTGAGGACATGAGGGTCTCTCCCGTCGGGGGGGGGGTCGTGCTACCACCATTCCCATCCGACGACCTGACCATGCGTTGGATCGGTCACGTTCCACCTGAGGCGCGGGTCCGGAACCGTGATCCGACTCGGCCGTTCGGCTGAAGGGCGGCCCGTCCCCGGGTATGACCGTTCGACCGATTGACGGGGAACCCCGCTCCCATCACGCTCAGCCTGTTCCCGGGAAGGGGGGTTCCCTGAAAGCGCGACGCGTCCTGATCGGTCTCACCCTGGTGTCGCTGCTGGCCGTGCCTCTGGCGCCCGCAGGAGCCGCCCCACGCTCTCAGGACCCTCCGTACGGCGGCGCCCGCCTCACCGACTCGGACGGCGATCGACTGGATGACGCGCTCGAGCGGCGCCTCCGCAGGTCCGATCGGACCGCCCGCCATGCCGTTGTGGTGGCGACGGATGGGTCGCTCACCCTCGCCGGCGCCCACCGGGTCGCCGGTTCGTTCTCCGTCGGTCGTAGGTTGGAGATCGTCGGAGGCTTCTCCGCCAGGCTCACCGAAGCGCAGATCCGCCGACTGGCGTCCACGCCCGGTGTCCTCCGGATAGACCACGACGCGGTCATCAGGGCGACGATGGACGCCGCGAGGGCGGACTACGGTGTCGAGGCGGCCCGGGCGGATCTCGGACTGACGGGTGCCGGCATCACGGTCTGCATCCTCGACACGGGCGCCGATCCCCACCACGAGCAGCTCGACTCGAAGAGCATCGTCTGGCAGGACTTCGTGGGGACCGCCGCGACCCCGATCGACGACCACGGCCACGGGACCCACGTGGCATCGATCGCCGTTGGCGACGGCGTCGGCGGTCCCAGCGCGGCCCGGTTCGGTGGCGTCGCCCCCGCGGCCGGTCTGTGGGTCGGAAAGGTCCTCAACGCACAGGGATCCGGGCCCGAGTCCGGCATCATCGACGCGATCAACTGGTGCGCCGGCGCCCCGGAGGTCGACGTGATCTCGATGAGCCTGGGGTCGGAGCTCCCCTCCGATGGTTCCGACGTGCTCGGCATCGCCGCGAACAACGCGGTGGCGAGTGGCAAGATCGTGGTGGCCGCGGCGGGGAACGCGGGCGATGCGCCCGACTCCATGGCGTCGCCCGGCGCGGCCTCCGACGTGATCGCCGTAGGCGCTGCCTCGTCCTGGTCGGCGGCGCCCAACGCCGCCAACCATTCGAACGGCATCTACCTCGCCCCCTTCTCCGCCCGCGGTGGTCCCACGTTCGCGGCGGATCCGAAGCCCGACGTGGTCGCTCCCGGCGTGAACGTGAGAGCCGCGGCTGCGAACACCGGATCCGGCTACGCGACCAACAGCGGGACATCGATGGCGGCCCCGTTCGCCGCAGGGTCCATCGCGCTGGCGCTCGAGGCCTGGACGGGATCAGTGCCGACGCCAGCCGTGGTGCAGGCCGCCATCGAGGCAACGGCCGAGGACTACGGACCGGCGGGCAAGGATCCTGATTGGGGCGCCGGTCTCATCGACGTGCTGGCGCTTACCTCCCATGCGGCTGGGGTCTCGGGAGAGACCGTCTTCCCCGCCCACGAGCATCTGACCGGCACGGTCCCGGACAGCGGCGAGTGGACGCATACGTTCGAGATCGGCCCGGACGACCTCGACGTGCCGATCGCCGCGTCGATCGTGCTCGACGGATCGTGCGAGGACTTCTTCGGGTTCGGCTGTCTCTTCGGATGGGCCCCGGACATCGACGCGGAGCTCCTCGATCCCACCGGCGAGCTGCTCGACGTCAGCATCTGCGCGGCGGTCGAGGCGGGCGATCCGTCTCCGGGACCATGCGCGATCGGGCGTCAGGAGACGCTGCACGCGATGCCGACGGTCGCGGGGACGTACCTGATCCGCGTGTTCCCGTTCGACGGCTCACCGAACAACGGACTCGGCGGGGCGTTCGACCTGGACCTGTCCACGGGCCCGGCGGGCGGTGGAACGCCGCCGCCACCTCCTCCTCCACCTCCACCGCCTCCCTCGATGCACGTCGGGGATCTCGATGACGTGTCGATCACCCTGTCGTCAACGAAGTGGCGTGCCCGCGCGACCATCCGCGTCCACGACGGAACCCACGCGCTGCTGCCCGGCGTCGTCGTGCGGGGCCGGTTCGGTCCGAACGGATCGACCCTCTCGTGCACGACCGGGGCCGCAGGAGCCTGCACGCTGAAGCGGGATCTCAAGCGAAGCCAGCTGAGCATCACGTTCGTGGTGCTGGGCCTCTCGAAGGAGGCGTACGCCTATCTCGCCGCGAGCAACCACGATCCGGACGGAGACAGCAGCGGGACCAAGATCGTCGTGACCCGACCCTAGGAGGGCCGGGTCACGATCGAGTTCGTCGAGGCGAGGGCGCTCGGCCCGTTAGTCCGTGTGCGAGTGCGACTCGTCAGTGTCCGTGGACGCGGTCGACGCAGCAACCGTGCGCGTGGACGGGAAGAAGCCCCCGATCAGCGCCAGGACGCCGCCCGCGAGCACGAACCACAGGCCCATCCCGACGTCCTCGAGGGTGTCGAGTGATCCCTCGCGCCCCATCTGGATCACGATCAGGGTGAAGGCCACGAGTGCGACGGCGCCGGCGAACCTCGTGAGCCAGCCACCACGGAAGGCGAGACCCAGGATGATGACGGCACCGCAGATCGCGGTCACCAATCCTGCCGAGGAGAAGAAGCCGGCCGTCCCCGCGTCGGTGGACCAGAAGCCCTGCACAGCGACCTCCGATCCGTCGGTGCCTCCTGCCCATTCGAAGAAGCTTCCGACCAACAGGAGCACCGCCGCTGCGACGGTGAGAAGCACGCGGAGCGCGAGCCACGGAGATGGAGCCTCACTGATCGCTCGCGTCTCCGTCGAGGTCGCGTCCGTGTCGTGATGCTGATGCATCTCACGCATACCTGGTGCCCTCCTTCTGGCCGTACTGGCCACACTCGGGCGGGCCGCGTTCGGCCGCCCTCGTCTGGCTCCGGCTATACCCAGGCGGGACCGGCTTCAATCCCCTGTCTGGTCTGCTTGGCTTCGGGTTTCGGACGGCGCCCGGACCGCTCAGTTCGAGAGAGGGACGCGGATCCGGACGGTGGTGTCGGACACGTCGGCGTCCGGGAACAGCGCCCGGATCAGCGCGAAGCGGCCGGTCCACCCCTCGAGGTCGGCGCCCTCGTCCTCAACCGGGACATCCTCTGCCCGCAGCTCCAGCTCACTCTCGTCGGTCGAAAGCTCGAACCTGACGAGGTCCCCGCTCCCTGCCTCGACCGCACCGGAGAACAGCTCGGAGGCGGCGAGCCGGAGGTCGTCCCTGACGGGCGCGGGGAGTTTCCACTGCTCGGTCACGGAGCCCACGAAGATCCGTACCACGAGCGCGAGCGCCGGATCGCCCGCGACGCTCAGCCGGGACGTGGACACCTTCGCCGGCCCCGTCAGTCCTGGGAGATGTCGTCGATGCTCGGATAGAGCGTCAGCACTCGGTCGAGTCCGGTGAGATCCATAAGGCGACGGAGACCCGATCCCTCCGGCGCGACCAGTGTGAGCTCTCCGCCGCGTTCCCGGATGTGCTTGAGGCAAGCGACGATCGCTCCCAGGCCGGATGAGTCGATGAAGCCGAGACCGCGGAAGTCCACGATGACCCTGGGGGCCTCGGCATCGCCCGCCTCCAGAACGGATTCACGGAAGCTCGGGGCCGTGTAGAGATCCAGCTCACCCTTCACCTCGACGACGGCCCAACGTCCGTGCGTGCGTTTGTCGAGGGTCAGGTCCACGGTGCCAAACCTCCTGATGTCCGGGAGCCGATACGGCCCCGGTAGTATAAGTCGACACCGTGACGAATCTCCCGACGGCAGTCTCCGTGGACGTCCCAGCAACCGCTGTGTTCGTCCAAGTGCTTCGCAATGTCGTTGCGGGAGTGGCGGCGCGACTCGACATGCCGATCGACCAGATCGAGGACATCCGGCTCGCGGTGACCGAGGCCGCATCGCTCCTGCTCGAGGAGGGTGACGCGACGTCGCTCCACATGTCGATAGGTCGCGAAGGCGACACGTTGGACGTCACGCTCACGTCCGACGGGCGGTCGGACCCGTGGCCCACCGACCGCGTCACGGCCTCGTGGCCCTGGCTGGTGGTGAAGGGACTCACCGACGAGATCCGAGCCGACCGGGCCGAGGGCGCCGGTCCCTCGATCGGCTTCACCAAGGGTCGTGAGCGTGTGGATCGGTGAGCGAGCGTACCCGACCGACACGATCCGAAGAGGAGATCACGGAGCTCTTCCGTCGATTGCCCGACCAGGCCGCCCGGGAAGCGCTCGCGACGGAGTTCCTGCCGCTCGCCGAGTATTTCGCCCGGCGCTTCTCGGGCAGGGGTGAGCCTGTCGACGATCTCACCCAGACGGCTTCACTCGGCCTGCTGAACGCGATCGACCGATTCGATCTCGAGCGGGGAGTGCCCTTCTCGACCTATGCGGCAGCCACGATCGTGGGTGAGCTGAAGCGGCACTTCCGCGACCGTGGGTGGGCGCTGCGGGTCCCTCGGAACGTCCAGGAGACCGCGATCCTCGTGAATCGCACCGTGTCGACGATGTGGCAGGACCTCGGGCGAGCTCCGACCGTCGCGGAGATCGCGAGGGCGGCGGACATCGGTGAGGACGACGTCTTGCAGGCCCTCGATGCTTTGCAGGCGTACACGACGGACTCGCTGGATGCTCCGGTCGGCGACGCGTCCACCACCGCCGCGGAGTCGATCGGGGGCGTGGACCAGAGCTTCCAGGTCTCGGAGGACTGGTTGAGCCTCGCGCCCGCGCTCCGCGATCTCCCCGAGCGGGAGCGCACGATCCTGTACCTCCGCTTCTTCGAGGGGAGGACCCAGACGGAGATCGCCGAAGAGCTCGGGATCTCGCAGATGCACGTGTCCCGGCTCGTCTCCCAGTCGCTGGAGAAGCTCCGGAAGCTCACCGGAGAGGTGTGACGCGGGAGCCGGACGGAGGGGGCCCGCGACCGGCTCCCGCCCCACGCTCGAGAGGAACGGCTTACGAGGCCTCGCGTGCCTCCTTGACCCGATCGGGCGTACCGATGTCGGGTCCGGCGTTCGTGTCCACGGTGGCCGTCGACGTCGAGATCGACGCGAGCGTCTCTCCGACGCTCCGCATCGAGGCCGATCCCATCGCCACGTCACCGAGGGACAACATGCCCACGAGTCGGTCGTCCTTGACGACCGGCAGCCGCCTGATCCGCCGCTCGGCCATCAGCGCTCTGGCGTCGCAGAGCTGCGTGTCCGGCGAGGTGATCTCGATCCCTTTCGTCGTCGCGATCTCTCGCAAGCGGACGGCCCTGGGATCCTTCCGTTCCGCGAGCACGCGGAGCACCAGATCGCGATCCGTCACGACCCCCACCAGCCGGTCGCCATCGGTGATCGGCACGACGCCGATGTCGTTCGCGGCCATCAGGCCGGCGGCGTCGCCGGCGTTCATGTCCGGTGACGCGGTGACCGGACTCATCGCCATCGCGTGTCTCACGAGCATCATGGGGCACGTCCTCTCCGTCGCTCGGGTCCAGCGTTCTCCGTGCCCTCCCAGCGTTCCCGCCGGTGGCACGGACCAAACGCGGGGCCATCCCCGCCGTGGGGTACCGTGGCCCCGTGACCGAGGAGCGGCAGGACCGACGCACGGGCGCCCACGGGGAGGAGAGCGATCGTGGATCGGCGGCCACGACGGACCCCGACGAGTCACCCAAGGAGCGCGTTGATCGCGAACTGATCGAGTTGTTGAACGGTCTCCGCGTTGTGCTCCCAGGGGTCCAGGTCCTCCTCGCTTTCCTCCTCACGGTTCCCTTCTCGAGCGGGTTCGAGGACGCGACCCCGACCGACAAGATCGTGTACTTCGCCACCGTTCTGTTGACGGTGGGCGCGACGGGGGCGCTCACGATGCCCGCTGCCTACCACCGGATCCGATTCCGGCAAGGCGACAAGGAGCGGATGCTGCGTCTGTCGAACACGTTCGCGATCGTCGGCCTGGCGCTCCTCACGATCGCGATGGCGACCGGGATCTTCCTCATCACGAACGTGCTCTACGGCGTCGTCGTCGCGATCCCGGTGAGCCTCGTCGTCCTCCTCGTGTTGGGCTTCTCCTGGTTCGCCATCCCCGTCTTCCGGCGGGTCGAGGATGGGGACTGATCTCGACCGGCTCCGCGACCGAGGTCCGGCGAGAGAGCGGTCACCCCGTCCGATCGGTGCCGCGCTCACCGGGAACGTCCGGTTCGTGCTCCTCGTCAACGGCGGGTTCCGCGAACGGATGGGCCGTCTCGGAGGGTTCCTGTCCCGGATCTGGTGATTCCAAGCCGGCGAACGAACCCACGATGGTGCCGTAGAGCAGTCCGGCGATGAGACCGGCGATGGTGCATGCGGCGACGGCGCCGGCCCGCCCGTCGAACGCGAAGATCCCCACGGCGATCCCCATCGCGATCCCCACGAGGGAGCCCACGACGAGACCGGTCGAGAGCCTGCTCTTCAAGCGAGGCTCGAAGCGTTCCTTGTCGGCCTGCGGTCCGCTCATGGGAGAGGAGACGCCGGGCCCGCCCGCACGGAGGAGCGGGCGGGCCCGGACGGCCTAGAAGAGGCTGACGCCTCCGGGGCCGACCAACAGGCCCACGATGACCAGAACGATGCCGGCCAGGACACCGCCGCGAACGATGCTGACGATCCCCATGATCACCAGCACCACGGCGAGGATCCAGAGCAGGGTGGCGGCGCCACCCGTCAGTGCGAGCATGCCTGCCATCTGTCGCTCCTTTCGGGGTGTGTCTCGCGATCACGACCACGCGCGGGTCGACCTCGTGCCCCATCGTTCCCGCTGTGATGACCGTGCAAACGCGAAGGAGAGGCGCGTGCTTCGCGCCTCTCCTTCGTTTCCGATCCGAACGCTTCGACTAGGCCTTGCCGGTCAGGTCGGTGCCGGTGCTCGTCCCGGCGACGGTCGACCCGTTGCCGTTCTCAGGAGTGAGCGAACGGGCCCATCCCTTGAGCTGCTCGTAGCGGGCCCGGCCTGCCTTCGCGCCGAGCACGTAGGCACCGCCAGCGAGAACCAACCACTTCATGCGGCCGGGCCGACGGGTCTTCGAGAGCGCTGCGAGCGTCTCCTTCGAGCGGTCCTGCGCATCATCGAGGTCCTGTCGGAGCTCGCCCACCGCCTCTCGCAGCCTGTCGTTCTCCTTCGAGAGCTTCTCGACCCGCCGGTCGAGCAAGCGCTCCTTGACCATGGACTTCGCCTCATGCATCGTCGCTGGTTGTCGCATATCCTGATCCCTCCTCGGGGTCGCCGATACAGGACCTGTACCCATTCCTGGCCAGGGCTACCCTCGCACTACAGTCGCTTGGCCACGACCAGTGCGGCGTCGTCGCGCAGCTCGCCGCGCGGATCGAGCAGCGTGCGCTCCACGGTCTTGATGATCCCGGCGGCTTCCTCGCCGGCAGCGGCGACGAGCGCGGTCCGGAGCATCGCCTCTCCCTCGTCGGGGTGCTCGACGGAGAGCTCCGTGACCCCATCGGTGAAGAGCGCGATGGCGTCGCCACGGCCCAATCCGCGTGCGCCTCGTGGAGCGAGATGTCCTCGAACAGTCCGAGGAGCGAACCGGGTCTCCCCACCGAGTCCAGCGATCCGTCGCGCGCGAACCACGTAGGGCGGGGGATGCCCACCCAGGCATGTGGTCACGGAGGTCGTGTCGTCCGAGAACGTGAGGCGGACGACGCACACGGTGCAGAAGCGATCCCCCATCAGCTCGCTCTCGAGGAGGAAGCCGTTGAGGAGCCCGAGCACCTCGGGAAGGGGCCGCGTGTCGTCCTCCCGTGCGAGGCTCCTGAGGGCGATCCGGGTCATGCCCATGATGGCGGCGGCCTCCGGGCCCTTGCCGCACACGTCGCCGATCGCGAGGTACCAGACCTTCCCATCGCCGAACACGTCGTAGAAGTCGCCGCCCACCTCGTCCCCGAACCGCGACGGCCGGTACATCGTGGCGATCTCGAAGCCCGGCACGTGCGGCAGGGACATCGGGAGGAGCGCCCGCTCGAGGGCCGTCGCCATCCGGTCGCGCTGGTCGAACAGCTGGGTTCGGTCGATCGTGGCGGCGAGGGAGTCCGCGATGCTCTGGAGGAAGTCGGCGTCCTCGTCGTGGAACGCACCCGGCGTGCGAGACGAGGCATGCAGGACCCCGACCACGCGGCGGCCCACCCGCACAGGGACCCCGACGTAGGAGCGTCGCCCGCGCAGCGCCGGACTGATCACGTCATCGGGTGTCATCTCGCCGATGACGAGCGGCCGGCCGGTCGCTGCGATGCGGCCGGACGCCCCGGCACCCAGCGGGATCACGACGACGTCGCTCGCCTCCTCCGCGACCCCGACCTGCCCCCTGAGCCGGAGCTCCCGGCCGTCCTCCGACAGCAAGCAGGAAGGACGTGCCGTCGGCGAGCACCGCGTCCCGGACCACCGGAAGGACCCGCTCGACGAGCTCGTCGAGGCCACTGGCCGCATTCGCGGCGTCGCTCACGGCCTGGAGCTTCCGGAGCCGATCCTCCGCGTGCTCCGCGGTCGCCCGAGCGCGTCGCTCGTCGTCCGTCGACCGGATGCGGTTGAGCGCGATCGCCGCCTGGTGGGCGATCGAGAGGAGGAGACCGCGCTCCTCCGGCGGGACCATGTGGTCGCGATGGAAGCCGAGGCTGAGTGCTCCGAGGACCTCCGTCCCGAGCGCCACCGGGACCCCCGCGAACCCGCCGAATCGTGCGGCTCCGCGTTCGATCCTCCGAACGATCGGGAATCGAGCCAGGAGCTCGTCTCGGGTCTCGATGAAGATCGGTCGGCCGGTCCGCACGATCTCGGGGCCGGGCGCCGGTCGGTCGATCGCGTGCCGCTTCCAGTCCGTTGTCGGCGGGCTCGTCCAGGGCGGAGCCGACGAGCACCCGGAGGACCTCCGGATCGTCGACCGGCACGGATCGTCAGACCACCGACATCCGCCCCGAGCGCCTCGATCGCCGCCGTGACCGTCGCGTTCGCGACGTCCTCCGGGTTCATCGCGCGCGCCAGCACCTCCGTCACCGCCTGGAGGCGGTGGAGTCGGTTGCCGGCGAGGCGCTCGCGCGCGACCGCCGAGGTGCGGTCATCGTTCGCCTGGCGGAGCCTTCCCGCCATCACGCCCGAGCCGACCGACGCGATGAGCCAGAGGAAGACGGAGAACTGGGATCCTCGCTCGAAATCCGTGACGAGCGGCACGAACACGAGGCCGCCGACGAGACTGACCAGCGCTCCCGCGATCGGGCCGCAGACGATCGCGGCCGCCACCGACAAGAGTGCGCCGAATCCTCCCGGGACCCCTTCGAAGCTCGCCAGGACTCTTCTCCGCGAACACCAGGAGGACCGCCACCTGCGCGAGGACGAACCCCGGGATCCACCGTGGGTTCCAGATCCACGGAGCGAGCGGTCCGGGCGTACGCGGCTTCCGGACCGACCGCCGCTCCGCCCATCGTCCGGCCGGGTCCATCGGACATCACGCACCCACGTCGATCTCGAACCACACTTCGCTGCGATCCTTCGTGATGACCCCCCATCGGTCCGCGAGGCGGTCCACCAGGTACAGGCCCCAGCCTGAGCTCTCCGACGCGGTGGGCAGCTTGGGCTCCGCGACGAACCCCGTGCCCGGATCCGAGACCACCACACGGACCCGCGCCGGATCCACCCTCAGCCGGAGCTCGATCCTCGGGAAGCCCTCGCGGGGCGCGTGGCGAACGGCGTTCGTGACGAGCTCACTGACCAGGAGCGTGGCGTCCTCGAGGACCTTGGCCGAGACGGCCGGCCCGAGCTCCGCGCTCACCACGGCTCTCGCTTTCGATGCGGCTTCGGGGGCCAGCTCGAACGTCGCCCGATGTTCCATGGCCGACATGGTAGGGGTTCCGGCAACCCCCGAAAGGACGCGTGCACGGAGGTTCACCGCAGCCCCGTCGTTCCGAGAGGAGGCTCTCGTCCGGGGACGAGCCGAGAGCTACTTGCGGTGGTTCCGCAGCGGCGTGACCCGCTCCATCGGTCGATGCGACCAGCAGCGCTCGCCGTCGTTGTAGACAGAGAGGACGGTCCGGCAGCCAGCCACCTCGCACACCCGGCCCTCGTCGAAGCGGGGCACCGCAGGCCCGTCTTGCGGTGATTCCGTCCGCACGGACGTCGGGTCGAGCTCGACGGACAGTTGCATCGGCTACCTCCTCACTGGTGTCGTCGTCTGGCGGGCGAGATACCCGAGAACCATCCCGGCCAAACGCATCTCGCTCGACGTGTGCGCGCTTCACCTGCCGGGTACGGTCGAGAGGAGACAGGAGACGGGAGGTCTGCACATGCCGCAGCAAGCGTGGAGCGAGAAGCGCGAGCGTCAGTACGAACACATCAAGGAAGGGTTGCGAGAGCGAGGCCGGTCGGAGGACACGGCGGAAGAGATCGCCGCGCGGACCGTCAACAAGGAACGCGCGAGATCGGGCGAAGCCAGAACGGCGAGCCGCACCTCGGTGGAGGATCTGTCTTCGGGCCGACGCGGGGGGTTGCGTTCCCACTCCGGACCGGGCGGCAGGACCTACCGACAGCTGTACGAGGAGGCCAAGGATCGTGGGATCGACGGTCGCTCGAAGATGTCGAAGGCGCAGCTCGAGCGCCTCCTCGACCGTCGTCGCTGACGCAACGACAGCCAGAAGCCAGAGACGCAGCCCACAGACACAGCAAAAGGAACCGAGATGCGACACGACGAGAGGGAGGGTGGTCCCCATGATCGACACGACCGATCCGATCCGAGACGTCCGCCGCGAGCCGGAGCCCGAGCCGCAGCCGCCGCAGCCGCCCGAACCGGGACCACCCGTCCCGCCGCAGCCGGTTCCCCAGCCGCAGCCGGACCCGCAACCACAACCGATCCCTCCTCCGCAACCCGATCCCTCGCCGCCCCCGCCCACTGGCTGACCTGGGCGGTGGGCGTCCGCATACCGCGTTTGCAGTACGAACGGTCTTGGGTAGGCATCCGAACGTGCTCCTCGACATGAGATTTCGGCTGCCCCCCGATGCGCGATCGCCCGCCGAGGCCCGCCGTACCCTCGAGGCGCTCCGGGTGTCGCTGGACGACCCGGTCGTGGACGACGCCGCGCTGCTCGTGAGTGAGGTCGTCTCCAACAGCGTCCGACACGCGGGTCTCGGTGCCGCCGACGCCATCGAGGTCCGCGTCCGCGGATCGAGGTCGATGCTCCACGTGGACGTGATCGATCCGGGGCCAGGGTTCGAGCCGCGGGTCCGTCCGCGCACGAGACGGACGGTGGATGGGGGTTGTGGCTCCTCGATCAGCTCGCCACCCGCTGGGGGGTCGAGCACGGTGACACCACCCGCGTGTGGTTCGACCTGGCTCCGCCGGTTTCCACGACGTCCTCCCCGGGTACCTGAACCTCAAGGAAGCATCCGGACGACGCATCGGGAGGTGGACCGCATGGGCGAGAACGTGGACAAGGCCAAAGGTCATGTGAAGGAAGCGGTCGGCGATCTGACCGACAACGAGCGGTTGGAGCGCGAAGGGAAGCTCGATCAGGCGAGCGGTGACGTGAAGGGCGCGGCAGAGGACGTCAAGGACAAGGTCGGCGAAGGCGTGGACGAGGTACGCGACCGCCTGAGCGACAACAACTAGGAGACGACGGTTCGTACGGGCGGCGCGCCGCTGGAGCGGCGCGCCGCTTCGCGTTCGGAGGCTGGGTCTCCCCTCTCCACCGCGTGCTCTCGGCCTAACGAGCTACGTGCGTTACCCCGACTCCTTGGCGGTGTCCCGAGCCGCTTTCGCCTTCTTCGCGAACTCCTGCTTCGCCTTGGTGTCGTCCTCGTACGTCACCGTGTCCTCGTCCGTATCCACCACGGCGTTGGTGTCGTCGTCGAGAAGAGTCATCTCGACGCGGTACTTCTTCGGCATGGCGCCACCCCCTTCGACCCAGGGGAGTAACTCTGATGGCGCCGACAGGCGCGGTCAAGGCGAGGGCGTGGCGACGACCGGCTCCCGGGCTATCGGTGCTCGGGCGGGGTGCCTACACTTCGAGCGTCATGCCGGTCTGTGGAGCTTGTGGTCAGGACAACCCGGAACCCGCGCGCTTCTGCATGTCGTGCGCCTCCCCTCTCACCAGCGTCCTCTCGCTCGGCCAATCCCGGAAGACCGTTTCGATCGTGTTCTGCGACATCGTCGGTTCCACCCCGATGGGGGACGAGTTGGACCCCGAGACCGTCCGTCGCGTGATGGCCAGGTTCTTCGAGGAGATGCGGGACGTGCTCGTTCGCCACGGCGGAACCGTCGAGAAGTACATCGGGGATGCGGTTATGGCGGTCTTCGGCATCCCCAAGCTGCACGAGGACGACGCGCTCCGCGCGCTCCGCGCGGCGGCCGACATGCGAAGCGCGCTGACGTGGCTCAACGAGGACCTCCAACGCACGATCGGCGTCTCCATCACGACCCGGACGGGCGTGAGCACCGGCGAGGTGCTCGTATCCGATGCGACCATGGGCCCCGCGATCGTGGGTGACGCCGTCAACGTGGCGGCCCGACTCCAGCAGGCGGCTGCCCCCGGAGAGATCCTTCTGGAGCGTGAGACCTATCGGTTGGTGCGCGATTTCGTCTCGGTGGACGAGGCGTCATCGATGGTCCTGAAGGGGAAGCGGCTCCCGGTCACCGCGTACCGCCTGATGGACATCGCGACCGTGAGCGACCTCCCGAGGCGAGCCGACCCTCCCCTCGTGGGACGCTCCGGCGAACTCCGCGACCTCCGCGACGCGTTCGACCGTGCCGTGAAGGATCGAGCCTGCCGCTTGCTCACGGTGATCGGAGCGGCGGGAGCTGGCAAGTCTCGGCTCGCGACCGAATTCGTCGCGGGGGTCGACGGAGAAGCGGTGGCGGTGTGGGGACGGTGCCTTCCCTACGGTGACGGCATCACGTTCTGGCCCGTCGCCGAGGCGATCCGCCAGCTGGCGGGGATCGACGTCGACGACCCCTTCGAGATCGCCCGGTCCAAGCTCCAAGCACTCCTCCGTGAAGTCGAAGGGTCGTCCGCTCTCTTCGATCGCGTGGCCGCCGCGACGGGCCTGGCAGACGTGAAGGCGGGGATGCCGGAAACGTTCTGGGCGATCCGCCGGCTCTTCGAACAGATCTCACGAGGGCGCCCACTCGTCCTGATCTTCGATGATCTCCAATGGGCCGAGCCTGCGTTCCTCGACCTCCTCGACCATCTCCTTCGATCCTGTCGAGATGCGCCCATCTTCCTGCTCTGCCTCGCTCGAGGCGACCTGCTCGAAGAGCGATCCGAATGGGCCGCTCGATTGCCCAACGCCACGATGCTCCACCTCCCCCCGCTCGGCGACGTGGAGACGCGGCACCTCATCGATGAACTTCTCCAGGGAGACGATCTCGCCGGCGAGCTGCGGAGGCGGATCTCGGAGATGGGGAGTGGGAATCCACTCTTCCTGGTCGAGATGATCAAGATGCTGCGCGACGACGGCGCGTTCGCGGGAACGGACGGCTCCGGACCTCCGAAGGAGATCTCGGTTTCCACGGTACCGCCGACGATCCACGCCCTGGTGGGTGCGCGCCTGGATCGGCTCGACCCGGAAGAGCGAGCTGTGGTCCACGGCGCGGCCGTGATGGGGAAGGTCTTCTCCTGGGGAGCCCTGCTCGAGCTGGTCCCGGATGAGCTCCGGCCGAAGGTCGGTCCCATCCTCCAGGGTCTGGTCCGCCGGGAGCTGATCGCTCCCGATCACTCCGCCTTCGTCGGTGAGGATGCGTTCACGTTCCATCACATCCTCACGCAGGAGGCCGCCTACGGTCAGACATCGAAGGCGCTACGCGCGGATCTTCACCTCCGCTTCGCGAGCTGGCTCGAACGTGAATCCGGTGATCGGATCGGGGAGAACCAAGAGATCTTGGCCTATCACCTCGAGCAGGCCTCCCGGTATCGCACCGAGCTCGGCCATTCCGACGAGCGAACCACGGCGTTGATCGATCGCGCCAGCGCGACCCTTGCCTCCGTCGGCCGTCGTGCGCTGGCTCGCGGTGACATGTCGGCGGCCGCGAACCTCCTGTCGCGCGCTCATGATCTCCTGCCGGCCGGAGGGCCGAGTCGGCTCACGCTCGTTCCCGAGCTGGGGCAGGTCCTGGTGGAGACGGGGCAGATCCCGCGAGCGGAGGAGATGATCGCCCAGGCGGTCGATCGCGTGAAGGAGAGCGGGGACCGAGGACTCGAAGCGCACGTGCGGATCGTGTCGTTGCTGCTGAAGGAGTTCACGGATCCCGGACATCGATCCGCGGAGGCTCTGGAAACCCTCGGCAGCGTGATCCCCGTTCTGGAGGACCTGGGGGACGACCTCGGGCTCGCCCGCGCGTATCGGCTCCTCGGAGACGTGCAGTTCGCGCGGAGTCGATACGCCGACGCCGATGGCGCGTTCGAGCTGGCCGTCGAACATGCCCGGAAGGCGGGCGCGGAGTACGAAGAGGCGGAGAGCCTCCGGCTCTACGCCGGCTCGGGTCTGTACGGTCCGGCACCGGCCGACGAGGTGATGCGTCGATGCGAGCGGATCAAGGAGGTCGCCCGGGGCAATCCGACGGCCGAGGCCGGCGCGATCAGGACCATGGGTGTTCTGCATGCGATGCGTGGAAGGATCGACGAGGGCCGTGAGCTCGTTCGGAAGAGCGCCCAGCTCCTCGAGGAGAACGGATTGAAGATGCGCGCGACGTTCGTTTCCGCAGCGATGGCGTTCATCGAGACGCTCGCCGGAGATCACGCGGCGGCCGAACGTCCCCTCCGTGCCGCGCACGACGAGGTGAGTCGACTCGGAGACCTCGGGTACCAGTCCACCGCGGCTGCGCTGCTGGCACACACGATCTGCGCGCAGGGACGGTACGAGGAAGCCGAGCGATTCTGTGCGATCGCCGAGCAGATCGGCGCCGAGGATCGATCTCGCGACCCAGGTGCTCTGGAGGAGCGCGAAGGCGAAGGTCCTCTCCGCGAGAGGCGATCACGAGGCCGCTGTGGCCCTGGCGCGAGCGGCGGTTGCCCTCGCCGAGGGAACCGACGACACGAACATGTGCGCGGACAGCCTCATGGATCTCGCTCTCGTCCTCTCCGCGACCGGAGATTCGGCCGAGCGCGTCGAGGCGATCCGACGCGCTCGGGACCTGTATATCCGCAAGGGGAACGTCGTGTCCGCCGGTGTTGCCGAGCAGCTGGAGAGAGCGGCAGGCTGAGCTGGATCGCGACGGTGAACCACGGTCACTTTCGGATCGGCGCCTTCTCAGCCCGCTCCGTAGAGTTCCTGCCGGTTCGGAGACGCTCGAGGAGAGGGACGCGTGGCGGGCTACGACGCGATCGTGATCGGCGGCGGACACAACGGGCTGACCGCCGCGTTCTACCTCGCCCGCGCGGGGCTCCGGACCGTCGTGCTGGAACGGCGGGAGCTCGTCGGCGGCGCGTGCGTCACGGAGGAGATCGCGCCGGGCTGTCGAGCGTCGACCACGTCGTACATCGCGTCGATGCTCCGCCCGGAGGTGATCCGCGATCTCCGACTCGAACACCACGGGCTGCGGATGATCCCGTGCGAGCCGGGGCTGCAGGCTGTCTTCGAGGACGGGACGGTCGTCCCGTGGTGGACCGATCACGACCGTGCGGTTGCGGAGTTCGCCTCCAGCATCTCCGCGCGCGACGCGGAGTCGTTCGACCGGGTCCATCGCAGGCTCCATGCGCTGGCTCGCTACCTCCAGCCGTTCTTCCTCGAAGAGCCGCCCAACCTCTACGCGCGTGGGTGGGCGAAGGTGCGTGAGGGGAGCCGCGCGTGGCGGCGGTTCCGATCGATCAGTGGCGACGAGCTCGCGGATCTCGTCCGGTTCACGACCGGCTCCCTCGGTGAGTTCGTCGAGCGACACTTCGAGTCGGATCGCATGCGTCGGATGTACCTCGCGAACAACGTGTACGGCATGCACGCGCCGCCGTACATGCCCGGCACGGCGATCGGGCTCCTGTTCCATCTCCTGTCGGGCGGCAGCGAAGGGGTGCAGGGGTTCTACGGGCACGTGGTCGGCGGGATGGGGTCGATCACCCAGGCCATGGCGGAGGCGGTCCGGGCGGCGGGCGGCGAGATCCGGACGTCCGCCTCGGTGACGAACGTGACCGTGCGGGACGGCCGGGCGACCGGTGTGGTGCTCGCGAGCGGTGACGAGCTCTCCGCCGGCATCGTGCTGTCCAACGCCGATCCGAAACGCACGTTCCTCGGTCTGGTCGATCCCGGAGAGCTCCCGCAGGACTTCCGCGACGATGTGTCCGCGATCAAGATGGCCGGGCCGTGCGCGAAGGTGAACTTCGTCCTCTCGGCCGAGCCGACGTGGACGGGGATGCCCGCGGACGCCGACGCGAACCGCAGGTCGCTCGCCACGCTCGTCCCGACCCTCGCGGAGGCCCAAGCCATCTACGACCGGCATCGCGACGGCGAGATCCCCGACCGCCTCTGGGTCGATTGCGTCACGGCTTCGAACGTCGACGACTCACTTGCGCCACCCGGAGTGCACGTGATGACCGCGTTCGTGCAGTACGTCCCCTTCGCGCTTCGCCGGGGAACGTGGGACGAGCGTCGCGACGAGCTCCTGAGCACGGTGGTCAACAGGATCGAGGAGTCCGCACCCGGCTTCCGCGGCACGATCGAGGCCGCACAGGTCGTGACCCCGTTGGACCTGGAGCGCACGTACGGGCTGACCGAGGGCAACATCTTCCACGGCGACCTCCACATCGGGCAGCTCTTCTCGATGCGGCCTACCCCGTCCTGGTCGCGCTACCGCACGCCGGTCCGGGGCCTCTATCTGTGTGGGGCGGGCGCGCACCCGGGAGGTGGCGTCACGGGCGCTCCGGGCTATGGCGCGTCCCACGCGGCGCTCCGAGACGGCCGGAGAGCGCGGAGACGTCGGTGGCGCTGAAGGTGCCGTGCCCGAACTGCGGGTGGCGTCCCTCGACGGAGTTCGCCTGGGGCGGTGAGCTCCGACCGATCGACGCCGCCGACGCGGAATCGGACTTCGCGCGGGTCTTCCTGCCCGCGAACGCCGCCGGGCCCCAGGAGGAGCGGTGGTTCCATCTCCTCGGTTGTCGGCGGTGGCTCACCGTGACCCGCGACACGACGACGAACGAGATCCGCTAGATGGCGGGGACGCTGCGGCTCGGCCGGAAGCGGATCACGGTCGAGGACGGGGACTCGGTCGCATCGGCGTTGTATCGCGCCGGGATCAGGACCTTCTCGCGATCGCTGAAGTACCACCGGCGCCGAGGCCTGTACTGCGGAACGGGGGAGTGCCCGAACTGCCTCGTGACGGTCGACGGCATCCCCGGCGTCCGTTCGTGCGTGACGCCCGCTGCCGACGGGATGCGTGTGCGCCGTGAGCGCGGGTGGCCGTCGGTCGAGCGGGACGTGCTCGCGGTCCTCGATCGACTGCACGTGCTGCTTCCCGTCGGCTTCTACTACAAGACGTTCATCCGACCGCGGTGGTCGTGGGCGGTGGCGTCTCGGATGATCCGGCGCGCCGTGGGGCTGGGACGCCTGCCGGGCGGGCCGGTCGAGGCCCGCACGGATCGACATCTGCACTGCGACGTGCTCGTCGTAGGCGCCGGCATGTCCGGCCGCGCGGCCGCCGCCTCCGCGGCGGCCCGTGGCGAGCGGGTGGTCCTCTGCGACGAGGGCGAGGTGGCCGAACCTCCCGAAGGGATCGAGGTCCTCGCCCGTCATGCGGCGATCGGCGTCTACGAGGGGCCGATGGTCGCCCTCGCCTCCGCGCTCGGCATCGTCCAGGTCCATCCTCGACGGGTCGTGGCGGCGACCGGCGGCGCCGAGGTGCATCCCATCTTCCCGGGGAACGACCTTCCGGGGGTGATGCTCGGGCGGGCGGCGGTCGGTCTCGCGGAACGGGGCGTCGCGCCCGGACGTCGCGCGGTGGTCGTGGCGGGGCACGACGAGGGCATCGAGCAACTCGTCGCCCTCCGCGAGGCGGGTGTGGGGATCGCCGCGGCGGTCGTGCCGCCCGCGCTCGCGGAGCGTGTACCGGACGGGATCAGGACGTTGGTCGGGGCCGAGGTCCTGCGCGCCGACGGCAAGGGCGGCGTTCGCTTCGCCGTGCTCCGCGATGCCGAGGGCGTGACCCGAGGGATCGGCTGCGACCTGTTCGTCCTGTCCGTGGGCCTGTCGCCCAGGGACGACCTGGTCAGGATGGCGGCTCCCGGCGAGGTCGAGCTCGTGGGCGCCGCTGCGACGACGCCGGCGACGCCGGGGCCGTCGCTCGCGGGGACCGTGTGCCTGTGCGAAGACGTCTCCGTGGGGGACCTGGAGCGCGCCTGGGCCGAGGGCTACCGCTCGTCGGAGCTCCTGAAGCGGTACACGACCGCGACGATGGGACCCTGCCAGGGAGCGATGTGCGGGCGGCACCTGGCGGCGTTCGCGGCGGCCCAGAACACCGAAAAGGTCCCGAACGAGAGCATCACCACGACCGCCGCTCGGACGACGGCGCGCCCCCCGCCCGCCCGGTGCCGTTGGCCGTGCTCGCCGCCGCGGTCCATCCGGTGATCGAGAAGCGCACATCCCTGCACGACGTGCACGTGGCCGCCGGTGCCCGGATGGGATGGTCCGGCTCCTGGCTGCGCCCTTTGCACTACGGGGACGCCGAGGATGAGTACCGCGCCGTCCGCGAGCGCGTGTCCGTGATGGACGTCGGCACGCTCGCGAAGTTCCTGGTCACCGGTCCCGACGCCACCGCGCTGCTGGATGCGTCGTTCCCCACCCGCGTCGACGACATGGTTCCCGGGTCGTCTCGCTACCTGCTCGCGCTCGACGAGGCGGGGTACGTCTTCGACGACGGGCTCGTCTGCGCGTTGGGCGAGGAGGGCTGGTACCTCACGTCGACGTCGGGCGGGGCCGATCGGATGGAGGCCTGGCTGCGCGATCGCGCCGATCGGCTGCGGCTGCGGGTCCATGTGATCGACCTCACGGCCGAGCGGGGCGCGATCCTCGTGGCGGGGCCGCTCGCGCGAACGCTGCTCGGCGCGCTCACGGATGCGCCGCTCGATACGGAAGCGTTCCCTCAGCTAGGCGTCCGGGAGCTGACCGTGGCGGGCGTTCCCTGCGGTGCGATCCGCAGCGGGTTCGTCGGCGAGGTGGCATTCGAGCTCCACCATCCGCGCCCGCGGGGCCCGGAGCTCTGGGAGGCGCTCGTGCGCCAGGGGGACGGGCTCGGGATCCGTCCACACGGATTGGACGCGCTCGAGATCCTGCGACTCGAGAAGGGACACCTCTACGTCGGTCAGGACACGATGCCCGACGACACCCCCGTGAAGCTCGGACTCGGATGGGCGGTGGCTCCGGGGAAGGCGTTCGCCGCGTCGCGCGCCCTCGAGCGCCTGGCGGAGATGCCGCCGGACCGCCGGCTCGTCGGCCTCGTGTTCGACCGCGGAGGCGCGGAGCTCCGTGGGGTCCCGCTGCGCTCCGGCGGGCGGATCGTCGGGAGGGTGACGTCGGCCGCATGGAGCCCGACCCTCCAACGTTCGATCGGACTGGGCTGGATCCATGGTGACCCCGGCGGGGACGTCCCCGACGCACTGCGCGCCGATCACGTCGCCGCCCGCGTCGTCCCGACCCCGTTCCTCGATCCCGAAGGGGAGCGGCTCCGTGGCTGAGCTCTGGTCCGTCCACGCCGCCGAGGAGGCATGCGACCTCGCGATGCGGGCACCGGGCGCCGGCCGCGTGGCTGCGGACGAGGTGATCGTGCGTGGCCCGATCGCGGAGGATCTCCACGTGGCCGTGCACACGATCGATGCGGACGCCGTGATCCGCGAGTGCTCGGAGGGATGGTCGGAGATCGTGCTCTCCGGCGCCGATGCCCGCTCCACCCTCGCCCGGGTGTCGGATCTCCCGCTCCCGGATGGCGGCGGCTACGTCCAGGGGGATGTCGCGCGCGTCGCGGCCCGGGTGTTCGTGGAGGAGGACACGATCCGCGTGTTCGTCCGCGCCTCGTGGGGCCCGTACCTCACGCGACAGATCGGGAACGGGAGGTCGCGCACGTGACCGGCCTCCTCCGTCGCCGGACGTACCTGCCGGAGCGCGAGCTGCGACGCGCCTACGACGTCGTGATCGTCGGCGGCGGGGTGAACGGGCTGTCGCTCGCCTATCACCTCGCCGCCGAGCACGGCATCCGGGACGTCGCCGTGCTCGAGCGTTCCTACATCGGGAGCGGCGGGAGCGGCCGGAACACGCAGGTCCTCCGCGCGAACTACAACACGCCGGAGACGGTCCCGCTGTACGCGGCCAGCCTCGCCCGCTACCGGCGGCTGTCGCAGCAGCTCGGATTCAACGTCCAGTTCATCACCGAGGGGGAGCTCGATCTGTGCCACACGGAGGACTCGCTGCAGGTCGAGCGGGAGAAGTCCGCACTGAACCGGGCACTCGGCGTGCAGACCGACATCCTCGGACCCGACGAGATCCTCGAGGTGTGTCCTCTGGTCGACCTGAGCGGCGGCGGCGAGCTGCCGGTGCTCGGCGCGTCGTACCACCCGCCCGGCTCCTTCGCCCGCCACGACGCGGTCGTCTGGGGGTTCGCGCAGGCCGCCGCCCGCCGGGGCGTCGACATCCATCAGGGCGTCGCGGTGACGGGGGTGCAGGTCGACGACGACACGTGCGTCGGCGTCGAGACCTCCGCCGGGCCGGTCTCGGCAGGACACGTCGTGAGCGCCGTCGCCGGGTGGTCGACGCAGCTCGCCGCGATGGCGGGCGTCCGCCTGCCCATCGTGACGCACCTGCTCCAGGCGTTCGTCACCGAGCCCTATCGCCCCGTGCTGCGCGGGCTGGTCTCGTCGATGGATCTCACGATCTACGTGTCGCAGACGGCGCGAGGGGAGCTGCTGGCGGGCGCCGAGATCGTGCCGTACTCCACGTTCTCGACACGCTCGACCTTCGAGTTCCTGTCCGAGGCGGCGCGAAGGTCGATCATGATCCTCCCGTTCATGGCGGAGGCGCGGGCGATGCGGCAATGGGGTGGGTCCTGCGACATGACACCGGACTCCTCGCCGATCCTCGGCCCCACGCCGGTGGATGCGTTCAGCGTGATGGCGGGCATGGGGACCTGGGGGTTCAAAGGCGCGCCGATCTTCGGGGCGACGATGGCGGACTCGATCGCCACCGGTCGCGTGCCCGACCTGATCGCGCCGTTCGCCCTCAGCCGGTTCCGTGAAGACCGCATGGTTCCGGACGCGGCGTCCGCGGGTACGCACTGAGGCGACGCATGCGACGACTGGAGCTGCTCCGGCACGCGAAGCGCGACCCGAACGAGGATCGGCTCTCCGCGGCGGGCCGGGCGCAGGCCGAGGACGTGGGACGAGCGGCGAGCGACGGCTACGACGCCGTCTTCGTCTCGCCTGCGGCGCGCGCGGCGGAGACGGCCGCGTGGATCCTCCGCGGGTCGGGCCGGCAACTGGCGTCGCACGGAGTGATCGACGGGCTCGCGGGCCGGGACGCGACCGGTGGCACTCCGGAGGCGATGGCCGCGGGGATCCGGACGCTGCTGACCGCCGTGCCAGAGGGTGGCGTTGGGCTCGCGGTCAGCCATACCCCGTTCGTCGAACGAGCGATGACGGGGCTCACCGGACGGGAGCCGGCCCCGTTCGCGGAGTGCGAAGGCATCCGCGTGACCCAGACGGACGACGGTCGCATCGAGGTGGAGGAGATCAGGCGAGCCGTGTCTCCGGAGGGCTAGGAGGGATCAGGTGCCGACGTAGGCCGCGAGGTGCTCGCCGGTGAGGGTGGAGCGGGCGGCGACGAGATCGTCGGGTGTGCCCTCGAAGACGATCCGGCCGCCGTCGTGACCGGCGCCGGGGCCGAGGTCGATGATCCAGTCGGCGTGGGACATCACGGCCTGGTTGTGCTCGATCACGATGACCGACCTTCCCGGCGTCGACGAGCCGGTCGAGCAGGCCGAGCAGCTGCTCGACGTCGGCGAGGTGGAGGCCGGTGGTCGGCTCGTCGAGGACGTAGACATCGCCCTTCTCGCCCATCTGGGCGGCCAGCTTGAGCCGCTGCCGCTCGCCGCCGGACAGCGTGGTCAACGGCTGACCCAGCGAGAGGTAGCCGAGCCCGACGTCCGCGAGCCGATCGAGGATCGTGTGGGCGGCCGGCGTCCGTGCCTCGCCGTCGCCGAAGAACCCCTCGGCCTCGATCACCGGCATCGCGAGCACCTCGGCGATGTTCCGGCCGCCCAGCGTGTACTCGAGCACCGACGCCTGGAACCGCTTCCCCTCGCACTCCTCGCAGGTCGATTCGACCGTGTCCATGAACCCCAGTTCGGTGAAGATCACGCCTGCGCCGTTGCAGGTGGGGCAGGCGCCCTCGGAGTTCGCGCTGAACAGCGCGGGCTTCACGCCGTTGGCCTTCGCGAACGCCTTGCGGATCGGGTCGAGCAGGCCGGTGTACGTCGCCGGGTTGCTCCGTCTCGAGCCGCGGATCGCGCCTTGGTCGATCACCACCACGTCGTCGCGGCCGGCGACCGAGCCGTGGATCAGCGAGCTCTTGCCGGAGCCGGCCACGCCCGTGACCACGCAGAGCACCCCGAGCGGGACATCGACGTCCACGTCGCGGAGGTTGTGCGTCGACGCGCCGCGGATCTCCAGAGCGCCGGACGACGAACGCACCGCGTCCTTCAGGGTGGCTCGGTCGTCCAGATGGCGGCCGGTGGTGGTGTCGCTCCCCCGCAGCCCCTCCACGCCGCCCTCGAAGCAGACGGTGCCGCCCGCCGACCCCGCACCGGGGCCGAGGTCGACGACGTGGTCGGCGATCGCGATGGCCTCCGGATCGTGCTCCACGACCAGCACCGTGTTCCCCTTGTCGCGCAGCTGCAGCAGCAGGTCGTTCATCCGCTGGACGTCGTGGGGGTGCAGGCCGATCGTGGGCTCGTCGAAGACGTAGGTGACGTCGGTGAGCGACGAGCCGAGGTGGCGGATCATCTTGGTGCGCTGTGCCTCTCCTCCGGACAGGGTGCCCGACGGCCGGTCGAGCGAGAGGTATCCCAGCCCGATCTCCGCGAACGAGTCGAGGAGGAGCTGCAGCCCGGCGAGCAGCGGGGCCACCGACGGCTCGTCCAGGCCACGGACCCAGTCGGCCAGGTCGCTGACCTGCATCGCGCACACGTCGGCGATGCTCTTCCCCTCGATCTTCGACGACCGGGCCTCCTCGCTGAGCCGGGTGCCGTCGCACTCTGGGCAGGTCGTGAAGGTAACCGCCCGTTCCACGAAGGCGCGGATGTGTGGCTGCATCGCGTCGACGTCCTTGGAGAGGATCGACTTCTGGACCTTCGGGATCAGCCCCTCGTAGGTCATGTTGATGTTGCTGACCTTCACCTTCGTCGACTCTCGGTGGAGGAGGTCGTGGAGCTCCTTCTTGGTGTACTTGCGGATCGGCTTGTCGGGGTCGAAGAACCCCGATTCGGAGTAGATCCGCACCGCCCAGCCGTCCGCCGTGTAGCCGGGGATCGTGATCGCCCCCTCGGCGAGGGACTTGCTCTCGTCGTAGAGCTGGGTCAGGTCGATGTCGGTCACGTTGCCCATGCCCTCGCAGCGGGGACACATGCCGCCGAGCCGGGTGAACGTCGCCTTCTCGGTCTTCGTCTTGGCGCCGCGCTCTACGGTGATCGCTCCAGCCGCCCGGACCGACGGGACGTTGAACGAGTACGCGTTGGGCGAGCCGATGTGCGGCTTCCCGAGCCTGCTGAAGAGGATGCGCAGCATCGCGTTGGCGTCCGTGGCGGTGCCGACGGTGGAGCGGGGGTTGGCCCCCATCCGCTCCTGGTCCACGATGATCGCCGTCGTCAGGCCGTCCAGGAGGTCCACCTCCGGGCGGGCCAGCGTCGGCATGAAGCCCTGCACGAACGCGCTGTAGGTCTCGTTGATCATCCGCTGCGACTCCGCGGCGATCGTGTCGAAGACCAGCGAGCTCTTCCCCGAGCCGGAGACGCCCGTGAACACGGTCAGCCGGCGCTTCGGGAGCTCGACGCTGACGTCCTTGAGGTTGTTCTCGCGCGCGCCCTGCACGCGGATCAGGTCGTGGCTGTCCGCGACGTGGGCGGGCGACCGCGTGTCCGTCCTCGAGGTCATGCTCGTTGCTCCTGACCGATGACCGCGCCTAGCGCACGGCCTTCTTCACGAGCGCGGCGATCTTCTTCTCATCGGCGGCGGTCAGCTTCGTCAGCGCCCAGGAAGTGGGCCACATCGAGCCTGCGTCGAGGTTCGCGTCGTCGTTGAAGCCGAACGTCGCGTACCTCGCCTTGAACTTGTCCGCGCTCTGGAAGAAGCAGATGACCTTGCCGTCCTTGGCATACGCGGGCATCCCGTACCAGGTCTTCGGTGCGAGGTCCGGCGCGCTGGCTTTCACGATCGCATGGATGCGCTTGCCCATGGCGCGATCCTTCGGAGGCATCGCGGCGATCGCCGCGAGCGCGGCCTTCTCGTCATTCGCGCCGCGCGCCTCCTCCTTCAGCTCTCGGGCGTACGCTTTGGCCGCGGCTCGTTCCTCAGGCGACCATCCCGTCCCCGTCTTGCCCTTCGTGGCGGTTCGCTTGGCGGGCGTGCTCGTCTTCTTCACAGCTCTCTTCTCAGCCATCGTGAAGCACCTCCCTGCGTCGATGGATCACGGTCGCTCGGCATCTGGTGCGATATCCCTACGGCTCAGCTCAGCTCCTGGATGCGGATCAGGTTGCCCGCGGGATCGCGGACGGCGCAATCGCGAACCCCGTACGGCTGGTCGATCGGCTCTTGGACGATATCGGCGTCGCTGGCCTGCAGCCGCTCGAAGGTGCTGTCGAGGTCCTCGGTGGCCAGGTTGATGCCGGCGTACGTGCCCTTGGCCATCATCTCGGCGATCGTGCGGCGCTCGTCGTCGGTGATACCCGGGTTCACGGCCGGCGGATGAAGGACGATGGCCGTGCCCGGCTGGCCGGGAGGGCCAACCGTGATCCAGTGCATCCCGCCGTACTCGACGTCGCCCCGGATCTCGAAGCCCAAGATGTCGCGATAGAACGCCACGGCGGCGTCCGGGTCGTCCTGCGGGAGGAAGCTCGAATGGATGGTGATGTCCATGGCGGTCATGCTACGTGCGGCTGCGTGGCCGGTGCTTCTCGATTCCTGATCGGTCTGGTCACCTGTTTCGCCACGCACGGCGGCATCCCCGCCATCGCGCCCGCCGCCTTCTGCCGGTAGGTGCTGGGCGACATCCCGACCAGCTCGGAGAAGCGCGTGCTGAAGGTGCCCAGCGACGAGCATCCGACCTCGAAGCAGATCTCGGTGACGTGAGATCGCCACGACGCAGCAGCGCCATCGCGCGCTCGATGCGCCGCGTCATCAGGTAGCTGTACGGCGACTCGCCGTAGGCGATCCGGAACTGGCGGCTGAGGTGTCCCGGCAGACATGTGCGCGCCGCGCGCGAGCGCCTCGACGTCCAGCGGCTGCGCGTACTCCCGGTCCATCCGGTCGCGGACGCGGCGCAGCCGCGCGAGGTCGCGCAGGTGCTGCGCCGCGGCGGGTCGTGCTCGTCACCTGCGAGATCGTGGCATGCTCGCACCGGAGTCGTCTCGCCGTGCGCGCCTAGCCGCGTCCGAAGTACCCCACGTCGCGCTCCTCGTGGGCGCGGATCACGTGCAAGACCGCGTTGATGAGGGCGAGGTGCGAGAACGCCTGGGGGAAGTTGCCCAGGAGTCGCCCGCTGTCCGGGTCGAGCTGTTCTGCGTACAGCCCCAGCGGGCTCGCCCGGGTGAGCAGGAGATGGAGGAGCGTCTCGGCCCGATCGATCTCGCCGATCTCGACGAGTGCGGACACGAGCCAGAACGAGCACATCACGAACGTTCCTTCCCCGCCGCCGACCCCATCGTCGGTCTCCCCGACGGGGTACCGACGCACCATCCCGTGCTCGGTCAACTCCTCCGCGATCGCCAGCACGGTCGCCCGGATCCGCTCGTCGTCGGCAGGCAGGAACCGCAGCAGGACCGCCAGGAGCAGCGAGGCGTCGAGCACGTCCGACCCGTAGGACTGCACGAGGATCACCGTCGGCGTTCACCCCGTTCGCGAGGACGTCGTCCCGGATCTCCTCGGCCACGGTGTTCCACCGCTCGACGACCTCGGTACGGCCCATCGCCGCGGCCAGGCGCGCGCCACGGTCACACGCCACCCAGCACATGATCTTCGAGGTCGTGAAGTGCTTCGGCTCGCCGCGAACCTCCCAGATCCCGTGATCGGGCTGGCGCCATCGAGCGACCGCCTCTTCCACCTGGCGCTCGAGGTTCTCCCAGTCCTCGTCGTTCAGGTACTCGCCGGCCTTCATGTGGAGATAGACCGAGTCGAGGAGTGCTCCCCAGACGTCGTGCTGATGCTGCTCGAAGGCCGCGTTGCCGACCCGGACCGGTTCCGATCGTTCGTACCCGGTCAGGTGATCGAGCGTGGACTCGGGGAGCCGTTCCTCCCCGCCGATCCCGTACATGATCTGGAGCGGGCGGCCGTCTCGGATCCGGTCCTGCATGAAGGAGAGGAAGTTGTTCGCCTCGGAGTCGAAGCCGAGCGTGTAGAGGCCCCAGAGCGCGAACGTGGAGTCGCGGACCCAGCTGTAGCGGTAGTCCCAGTTGCGATGGCCGCCGATCAGCTCGGGCAGCGAGGTCGTGGCCGCGGCGAGGAGCGCGCCCGTCGGGGCATAGGTCAGCCCCTTCAGCACGAGGGCGCTCCGCTGCAGGGCGCTGCCCCACGGATGATCGGGGAACGAGCCCTGGGTGAGCCAGTCCCGCCAGAAGTCCTCCGTGCGATCCAGCCGCTCGATCGCCTCGTCGACGTCACCGGGCGGCGCAGGGTCGGGGTCCGTCCAGGAGAGGGCGACGTAGGCCCGATCGCCCTCCTTCATCGTCGTGTGGGCGACCGCCGCTCGTCCCTCGAACCCGAGCCGGAAGCTCGTCCTGAGGCGGAGGATGGGATCGGCCTCGCGGCCGCGGCCGATCGCTTCGCCGTACCCGTCGGTGGCGAACTCCCAGCGGGCATCCGACCGGTCGTAGTCGAAGCTCGGTTCGCAGTGCAGCGAGGCGTCGACTTGGCCGTTCACGCATTCGAGGACCCGAACGAGCATGTGCTCTGCCTGGAAGTCGCCCGGCGATCGGACGTACGCCTCGTCGCGGGTCTCGGTCTCGTACCAGGGGCCGATGGTCAGGGCGTCGCGCACCACCAGCCAGCCCGTCTTCGTCTGCCACGTGGTCTCGAGGACGTTGGTCCCCGGGAGGTAGCGGCGCCCCGTCGGGACGACCCGGCCGACCGGAGCCACACGGAACGATCCGGCGGATCGGTCGAGCAGGGCGCCGAAGACGCTCGCACCGTCTGACCGCGGGAGGCAGAGCCACTCGACCGTGCCGTCGGCGGCGACGAGGGCAGTCGTTTCGAGATCGGACAGGAATCCGTACTCGGCGATCGGGGGGAACGGGCTCCGCTGGGGGGCGGCCGCGGAGAACCGCCCACCGGGTGGCGTTCCGCCGGGGGCGCTGTGGTCGCCCGGCTCGCGCATACCGTGGTTCGGCGTCAGTGCGGTCCCTCCGGGACGCGCCACCCGCCGTGATCCTGGGCGAGGCGGTCCGCGCTCGCCGGCCCCCACGAACCCTTCGCGTAGCGCTCGGTCGGCGGCGGTGCATCGAGCAAGGGCTGCAGGATCCGCCACGTCTCCTCGATCACCTCCTGTCGAGGGAAGAGCGTGCCGTCGCCTCTGATCGCGTCCAGCAGGAGGCGCTCGTACGGCGCGGGCGCGCGCCCGAGCTGCTCGTGGAAGGAGAGGTCCAGGTGCACCGGATCGGGCCGGTCCTCACCCAGTGCCTTCACCATCACGCCGAGGGACGCCCCGGCTCGGGTCCGATCCGCAGCGTCATGTGGTTGTGGCGCTTCACCTCCCCGATGCGGTCGCCCATGAGGATCGCCGGCGGGAGCCGGAACCGGATGTCGACCTCCGTCGCGGTCACCGGGAGCGCCTTCCCGGTACGGATCAGGAACGGCACCCCGGCCCAACGCCAGTTGTCGATCTCGAGCCGCAGGGCCGCGAAGGTCTCGGTCTCCGAATCCGGCCTGACGCCCTTCACCTCTCGGTACCCCTCGTACTGACCTCGGACGTAGTCGGATGGATCTGCGTCGGGGATCGCGCGGAGCACGTCGAGGCGCCGGTCCGCGATCGGGTCGTGCCCCCCCGCAGGAGCCTCCATCGTCATCAGCGCGAGGATCTGGAGGAGATGGTTCTGGACCACGTCGCGGAGCGCTCCGACGGGGTCGTAGAAGCTCCCCCGGTCCGCGACGTCGAAGTCCTCGGCCATGTTGATCTGCACGGTCGACACGTGGTATCGGTTCCAGATCGGCTCGAAGATCTCGTTCGCGAAGCGCAGGTAGACGATGTCCTGGACCGGTTCCTTCCCCAGGAAGTGATCGATCCGGTAGACCTGATCCTCCTCGAGTACGCGGCGGATGCGGCGGTTCAGCTCCGTCGCCGACGCCAGGTCTTCGCCGAAGGGCTTCTCGATCACGACGCGCGCGTTCTTCGTGAGGCCGGCCGCGCCCAGCGCCTCGACGGTCGGCCCGAAGAACGACGGGGGGATCGCGAGGTAGAACACCGGTCGCTCTGCCCCGACGAGGGCTTCGGCGATCTTCGTGTACAGCTCGGGGTCGGTCACGTCGCCCGCCACGTAGTCCAGTCGATGGGCCAGGCGCTCGAAGACCGCCTCGTCCACGGACCCCTCTGCCTCCTCGATCGCCGCGCGCGCACGGGTGTGGAGCTCCTCCTGCCCGCCCTCTCTCCGGCCGACGCCGAGCACCGGGCACGGCAGCAGGTCCCTCGCCTCGAGGCGGTACAGCGCGGGCAGCGTCATCTTGCGAGCGAGATCGCCGGTGATCCCGAAGAGAACGAGCGCGTCAGCCGTTCGGTCCATACGCTCTCGGGATGAGGACGATTCTGATGGGGAAGCGAAGGGAGCGCCGATGACGACGGATCGACCGATGGAGCTCGGGATGGTGGGCCTCGGCAGGATGGGCTCGAACCTCGTCCGGCGGCTGATGGCCGACGGACACCGGTGCGTCGCCTACGACGTGAGTCCCGAGGCGGTGACGGCGATCGTCGGTGAGGGAGCGGCAGGTGCGTCGACGATCCACGAGCTCGTGGCGGCCCTGCGGCCCCCGCGGGCCGTGTGGGTGATGGTCCCCGCAGGCGAGCCCACGGAAGCGGTCGTCCGAGAGTTGGCCGAGCATCTCGAGCCCGGGGACGTGGTGATCGACGGCGGGAACACGAACCATCGCGACGATCTGCGGCGGGCTCGCCAGCTCGCCGAACGGGAGATCCATCTCGTGGACTGCGGCACGAGCGGTGGTCTCTTCGGCATCCATCGCGGCTTCTGCCTGATGGTCGGAGCGGACGAGGACGTGTTCGAGCACCTGGAGCCCATCTTCGCATCGCTCGCGCCGGGTGCGGACGCGGCCCCCCGGACCCGAGGCCGCGACGGCGATCCCTCGCCGGCCGAGCGGGGCTATCTGCGTTGCGGCCCGGTGGGCGCGGGGCACTTCGTGAAGATGGTCCACAACGGCATCGAGTACGGCCTGATGGCGGCGTACGCGGAGGGGCTGAACATCCTGGCCAACGCGAACGCGGGCGGCAGCGGTCGCTCGACCTGATGCGGAGACCGCTCCCGTGCGCGATCCCGAGGCGTACCGGTACGAGATCGACGTGGCCGAGGTGGCCGAGGTCTGGCGCCGGGGGAGCGTGGTGTCGTCGTGGCTCCTCGATCTCACGGCGGCCGCGTTGCACGCGGATCCCGGACTCGACGACCTCGAGGGGCAGGTTTCGGATTCGGGCGAGGGGCGGTGGGCGGCGATCGCAGCGATCGAGGAGGGCGTGCCCGCCGACGTCCTCACCGCCGCGCTCTTCTCCCGGTTCTCGTCGCGCGACCGCGGTGACTTCGCCAACCGGGTCCTGTCGGCGATGCGTCTCGAGTTCGGGGGGCACCGGGAGCGGTGATCCGCCTCGAAGTGCTGCCGGACGCCGAGGCGCTCGCGGCCCGGGCGGCGACGGTGATCGGGGCGGCCGCGGGGGGAGCGGTGGCCGATCGCGGCACCTTCCACTGGGCGGCGAGCGGTGGGGCGACGCCCGTCCCGACGTTCCGCCGGCTCGCGCTGCCGTGGTCCGTGACCGACACGTTCCAGGTCGACGAGCGGGTCGCGCCCGCGGGGGACGACGACCGGAACCTCACGCATCTCCGCCGGGTCCTGTCGAGCGACGGCGTGGCCACGCTGCGTCCGATGCCGGTGGAGGCCGAGGATCTGGAGTCCGCGGCGGCGGCGTACGAGCGGTCGCTGCCCGAACGGTTCGACCTCGTCCATCTCGGGATCGGCGACGACGGCCACACGGCCTCGCTCCTCCCCGACGACCCCGTCCTCGAGGTGCGCGATCGGGACGTCGCGGTGACGGGAGCGTTCCGCGGGCGCCGGCGGATGACCCTGACGTATCCGGTCCTCGATCGGGCTCGGCAGATCGTCTGGATCGTCGCGGGACGCGCGAAGGCGGACGCGCTGGCCCGCCTGCTGGCGGGCGACACTTCCATCCCGGCCGGACGTGTGGCGGCGGCCGATCAGTTGGTGCTGGCCGACACCGACGCGGCGCCGCACGGCTGATCCGCTCGATCCGGATCGCGCCGCACGTGGAGCCGCTCGATGCTCACCCGGCGGGGTTGGTCACGTCGGCGAGGTCGGCGCGCACGAGACGAACCAGATCCGCCGGCTCGAGGTGGAGATTGACGCCGTGTGCGCCCGCGCCGATGGCGACCACGGCGCGGTCGACGAGGGTCGCATCGGCCACGACCGGCCAGGCCGTCGAGGACGCGAACGGGGTGATCGTCCCCCGCTCGTAACCGGTGGCGTCACGGGCCTCGTCCTGGTCCGGCAACGACAGCCGGCTCACACCCAGGTGGGCGCGGAGGCGTGCCCACGCGATCTGCCGCCCACCGGGCACGAGGACGAAGACGTAGTCGTCGGCGCCGCGCCGCACGACGATCGACCGGATCAGCTGCCCCAGCTCGATGCCCTGGAGCTCGGCGCTCTCCTCGGCGCTGCTCGCCCGCTCCGTCCGGACCACGCGGAACGGCACGCCCGACGCGGCCACCTCGCGGATCGCCGGCGTGTCCGTCGTTGCGTCCCGTTCAGCCGTCATCGATCGTGTTCGAGGTACGCCGGCCGGATCACGTCGTCCAGGAAGGCGACGCGCTCGTCGAAGGGGAGGAACGCCGACTTCATCGCGTTGATCGTGAGCCGTCGGATCCGATCCCACCCGATCCCGAACGCCTCGACGAGTTGCGCGAACTCGTTCGAGAGGGTCGTCGCCGACATGAGCCGATTGTCGGTGTTCACGGTGACGCGGAACTTCAGATCCGTCAGGAGCCCGATCGGGTGCTCCTCGATGGAGGCGGCCGCTCCGGAGTGCACGTTCGAGGTCGGGCACAGCTCGAGCGGCACGCGCCGGTCCCGGACGAGGTCGGCGATCCGACCGAGCCGAGCCTCGCCATCGGGCCGGACCTCGATGTCGTCGACGATCCGGACCCCGTGCCCGAGCCGCTCGGCGCCGCACAGCTGCAGGGCTTCCCAGATCGACGGCAGCCCGAACGCCTCTCCCGCATGGATCGTGAGGTGGAAGTTCGCCCGGCGGACGTGGTCGAACGCGTCGAGGTGACGGGTCGGCGGATAGCCCGCCTCTGCACCCGCGATGTCGAAGCCCACCACGCCCTGGTCCCGCCACCGGACGGCGAGCTCCGCGATCTCGAGCGATCGCGCGGCCGTGCGCATCGCCGTGAGCAGCGTGCCGATCCGGATCCCGGTGGCCGCGGAGCCCTCGGTGAATCCGTGCTGCACGGCCTCGACGACCTCGTCTAGCGTGAGATCCCGTTCGAGGTGCTGCTCCGGGGCGTACCGGACCTCCGCGTAGACGATGCCGTCGGCGGCGAGGTCCTCCGCGCACTCCCGGGCGACGCGCGCCAGCGACTCGGTCGTCTGCATCACCCCGACGGTGTGGGCGAACGTCTCGAGATACAGCACCAGATCCTTGCGATCGGCTCCGCGCGTCATCCATGCCTCGAGCTCTTCCACGTCGCGGGTCGGGAGGCCCTCGTAGCCGGTCTCGTCCGCGAGCTCCACGATCGTGGCCGGCCGCAATCCGCCGTCGAGGTGGTCGTGGAGCAGGACCTTCGGGACCTCCCGGATCAGCTCCATGGTCGGCGTCGGCATGGCCCTGATGGTAGGGGCTGGGATGCCTCGGGGGACCAGTGCGTCAGGACGCTTGGAGGTAGCTGTACGTGATCTTCGCCGTTTCGATGTAGCAGTCGGCCAGCGCTCCGGCGAGATCCTCGTTCACGGTGAACGAGGACTCATGCTTGGTGTGCCCCGACCGCCGGATGGACGACGGACAGCTCCCCACTTGGGTATCCAGCAGGAAGCTGGCCCGTTCGATCCGTTGTGATTCGTCGAGGCCCCATCGCCAGAACACGGACACGCGCCCTCCCTGACAGAGGACCCGCAGATCGCCCGCCTCCACCATCACGAAGCAGCCTCCCCCGATGACGATGGGGGTCGAGGCGCTCCGGTGGTGATAGTCCCTCGCGGGCTTCGACTTCGTCTTCATCGCCCGATATTTCCGGGCGATCGTGACCTTGAAGGGCTTCGACACGTCGACGACGGCCGACGGATCCTCGGCTTGGATCTTGACGAAGTAGTCGCCTTTCGGCAGCAGCGGATCCTCCCACCTCCTGGGTCTTGCCGTTCCACTCGTACTGGTTGCCTCCTGAGGGGTGCGCCCCATCGTCATGCTCGAAGACGAGGGGGCCGCAGCACTTCCCGCGCGAGTTCGCTCCGTACACCCGGACGATCGTCGGGTCGGACGGAGCCTGGAGCGTGTAGGAGATCGCTCGTTTCGTCCTTGATGTCGTCGTCTATCCAGGGGAGGAACGGGTTCGGCTTGGCTCCCGTGATCGATACCAGCGGCGGGAGGAGCTGGAAGCTCTCCGGGCTCCCCTGGAGGTTCCCGCCTCGGTAGACGGCGACCTGATACGTCTTGGCCGACCCGACGGAGAGCGACGGCCATGAGAACGTCACGTCACGCGGTGACGCCATCGTGTCGGGGTCGATGAACACCTCTTTCGTGCGGATGGTCTTGCCGCCGACCCGCCGGAGCCGGAGCTCGAACGTCGCGTCGTTCGTGTCGGTGTCGAACGTGAACGTGACGGTCGCGGGGCCGGAGAACGGGGAGTAGAACACGCTGGTCCCACCGGGGAACGCGATCACGGGGTCCTCGTAGGCGGCCGAGGCGGGGAGGGCCGTCAGGAGGCCGACCGCCAGAGCCATCGCTGTGCCCACCGCGAGTGATCGAGTCCGCATCTATGCATCATCGGCATCCGGGGCCGCGATATCGAGCATCGGATGACCTAGGCCGCCGCTTTCTGCGTCGTCCTCGGCGAACTCGGCGCGGACGCCCAGCAGCCGCACCGGTCGCTCGATCGGTGGGAACCGTTCCAGCGCCGCCCTCGCGCCGGCCGCGATGTCCTCGGGGGCGCTCGAGGGTGCCGGGAGCGCCACCCCCCGGGTCTTCGTGATGAACGGGATCAGCCGGACCTTCACGACGACGCGCGTGGCCGGCCGACCGTCCTTCCGAACGTCCTCCGCGGTCTCGGATGCGATCCGGTCGAGCTCGCGGAGCACGTCGTCGCGCGTGACGAGGTCCTGCTGGAACGTCCGCTCGCGGCTCACGCCCTTCGGGATCCACGGCTCGTCACTGACCCGGCTGGTGTCCTCGCCGCGGGCGAGTCGCGCGAGCCACGGTCCCGTGCTCGGCCCGAACGTGGCTCCCAGTCTGTCGAGGTCGGCCGACGCGAGCTCGTCCACCGTGCCGATGCCGATCGCCGCCAGCTTCCTCGCCGTCTTCGAGCCGATGCCCCAGAGCGCTTCCGTCGGCCGCGACCCCATCCACTCGGCCCATCGATCGGAGGTCAACCGGAAGACCCCGGCGGGCTTGCCCGCGTCGGTCGCGATCTTCGCCTGGAGCTTGTTGTCCCCGATCCCGATCGAGCACCAGAGCTCGGTACGCTCGACGACGCGGCGTTGGATCTGGCGGGCGAGGCTCTCCGGGTCGTCCGTCTCCACGGCGATGAACGCCTCGTCCCACCCCATCACCTGAACCACGAAGCCGAAGGATCGGAGCGTGTCCATCACGCGGCGCGATGCCTCGAGGTAGACGGGGGCGTCGACGGGGAGGAACACGGCGTCGGGGCATCGCTTGAGGGCGGTGCGGAGCGGCATCCCCGATCCCACGCCGAACGCGCGTGCCTCGTACGAGGCCGTGGAGACGACACCGCGCTTCGTCGGGTCGCCCTCGCCTCCTACGACCACCGGTCTGCCCTGGAGCTCGGGGCGTCTGAGGACCTCGACGGCGGCGAGGAACTGATCGAGGTCGACGTGGAAGACGAACTCGGTCACGGCGGGTCAGGCCGCGCTGGCGCTGTCGAGCGCGGCTTGCAACCGCTGGACAGGACCTTTCAGCCCGTACTCGTCGGCGAACGCCTTGAGGGCGTCGTCGTCGCGCGCGCCCGACCACACGGTCAGGGGTGCGACGGCGTTCACCGGCACGAGGCGGCGCATCTTGTCCAGGTACTCGCTCGCCTCGACGATCCTCGCCTTCAGCGCCGGCTTGCCCTTCAGCGGTCCGGGACGGGACTGTGACTGCGCGGCGTCGGCGACGAGCTCGTCGAGGGAGTCGTACGTTTGGATCAAGGCCAGCGCGGTCTTCGCGCCCACGCCACGCACGCCCGGCAGATCATCGGAAGGGTCGCCTCGGAGGATCGCGAACTCGGCGTACCGCGACGCTGGCACGCCGTACTTGGCGAGGACGCCGGCCTCGTCGTAGTCGGCGAGCTCGGAGACGCCACGGACGGTGAACAGCAGCTTCACGACCGGATCGCGCACGAGTTGGATCAGGTCGCGGTCGCCCGAGACGATCTCTATCCGGTCCGTCTCGTCCGCTTCGACGCAGAAGGCACCGATCGCGTCCTCGGCCTCCCACCCCTCGGTCTCGGCCTGGAGCAACCCCGTGAGATCCAGCACGCTCCGGAGGAGCGCGAACTGCTGCGTGATCGCCTCCGGTTCCGGCGGGCGGTTGGACTTGTAGCCCGGATAGATGTCGGTGCGCTCGACCGGCCGCCAGTCGTGGTCGTAGACGTGGACGACCTCGTCCGGCCGGCGGGTGGCCACGAGGCGCGTGACCATGTCGAGGTAGCCGTGGACAGCGTTCACCGGCCGCCCGTCGGGCGCGGTCACCGAATCCGGCATCGCGAAGAACGCCCGGTACGTCAGGCTCGATACGTCCAGCAGGATCCGATGGGTCACGGAGTGAGCGTAGCCGGGCTCGCTGACTTGAGCGTCGGCGACGGTGGGTCAGCCCATGCCGGGCCAAGGCACCACGGACGCGGCGAGGAGATCGAGGTCGCCCGGGGAGTGCCCGCAGGCGGTGAGGTATCGAGCAAGCTCGCTGCGGTGCTGCGTGCCGTGGTTCACGACGTGGGCGACGACCAGCCACCGCGGCTCTCGAGGGTCGCCGCCCGCCAGCGGCTCGTTCAGTCCCGCCTGGTCGAGGGACTCCACGTAGCTCCGAAGGCGGATGTCCTCCTCGAGGCAGAACGCATGGATCGCCGCCAGGTCGTCGAGCACGAACCCGTGGTCCCAGACGTAGGTCTTCCCCGACGTCGTTCCCGATGCTGGCCTCGCGCCAGCTCCAGTCGACGTCGACGAGGTGCCGGAGCGTGTCGAACGCGCTGCCGTGATCGAGGACGCCGGGCCGGCGGAGCTCCTCGTCCGAGAGGCCGGCAGCGGTCGTCAGGATGCGGTCGTTCGCCCACGCGTGGAAGCGGACGAACGCGAGGAGGCTGTCGCGAATCCATCCGCTCATCCTAGGAGCGTCGTCGACGTCACTCGCCGGTCGCGCCGTCGATGCGCTCCCTGAGCAGGTCCGCGTGGCCGTTGTGACGGGCGTACTCCTCGATCATGTGCAGGTAGATCCAGCGCAACGAGACGGGTCGGCCCTCGTCGGGCTCCGGCGAGACCTCGTCGAGCGACCGGCCGCTGACGGCCGCGCGAGCCCGGTCGACGCTCGCTCGGTATGCCGCCAGGTCTTCGTTCGCACGAGAGGGGTCGACGGCGTCGAAGCAGGCGTCGGGGTCCTTCTCCGTCGAGTACCAATCGCCGGCCGGCTCGCCATCGAAGTCGTGGAACCATCCTTCGACCTCCGTCAGGTGCCGTACCAGGCCGAGGAGCGACAGCGTCGACGGAGGACAGGAGCGGCTCGCCAGCCGTTCCGGCTCCAGTCCCGCACATTTCATGAGCAACGTGGCGCGGTGATAGTCGACCCAGGCATCGAGTGCATCTCGGTCCCCCAAGAGCTGCGGAGGCGACGTTCGATCGGGACTCGGCCACACCGACACGGGCGAATCCTAGCCCGTGCAAGGTATCGGTCCAGGTGTGGCAGTGTGTGACCCAACTCGGGAGGGAGGCAACGTGGACTGGTATCTGCCGTTGAAGCTCGTGCACGTCCTGTCGGCGATCGTCGCCGTCGGGACGAACGTCACCTACTTCGTCTGGCTCGCCGCGATGAAGGGACGCGCCCCCACCCAACAGGCGTTCGCGCTGGACACGATCAAGAAGCTCGACGCCCGTCTGGCGAACCCCGCGTACGGCGTGCTTCCGCTTACCGGCGTGATCATGGTCCTCGTCGCCGACGGGCTCGGGTTCACCACGTTCTGGATCGCGGTCGCGATCGGCCTCTACGTCCTGGTCGGGGTGATCGCCGGCGCGTTCTTCGCGCCGTCGCTGCGCCGCCAGACGGAGCTCGCGGGCGAGGCAGGCTCTCCCGCGTACGAGGCCGCGGCCCGGCGCACGCGAACGACGGGACTCCTGACGATGCTGCCGGTCGCCGGCATCCTCTACCTGATGGTGATGAAGCCCACGCCGTAGGCGGGTCAGCGGCGATCGCGCTTCTGGGGCGTGAGGCGCTTGCCCACGAATCCGAAGCCGACGGCGGCGAGCGTGACGAGGGTTCCCACGAGCAGGACGACGATCAGCAGCACCGCCACAGGGCTGGGACGGCCGTCACCGATCATCTCCACCAGCGCGTAGACCGAGAGCGCGATCCAGAGGAGCACCGCGACGAGCCACGCGAGGATCGCGAAGGCGCTGAACGAGCCGATCGCCACGAGGAGAGCCGTGCCCGTGCCTTCCCGGAACCGCGCCATGGGCTGCAGCCTAGCGGCGACCGGGTGCTAGCGTCGGCCGCGAGATGGAGACGACTCGCTCGCGAACGGCGTGGCCCGCCGTCGCGGCGGCGGTGGTGGGGTTCCTGGCGGAGGCGGTCGTCGCCGCCGTCCCCGGGTCCCCACTCCAGCCCGTCCTGGCCCCCGGCGCCGACCCAGGCGGGCCGTTCGTCTGGGTCGCCGAGACGACTCGGGCTCGATCGGCTGGGCGACGCCCTCCCCGTGGCGTCCGTGCTCGGCGTCGCGGCGGGCATGGCGGGGTTCCTCCTGCTCCTCCGGGCGGCATGGCGAGGCGCTCTGACGATCCGGTTCGCCCTCGGGCTGTCGATCGCTTTCCATCTCGCGATCGTCCTGCAGCCCCTGCTGATCTCCCGGGACGTCTACTCATACATCGCGCACGGGCAGATCGTGTCGCTGCACCACGCGAACCCGTACGTCCAGACGCCCGCCGACTTCCCGGGCTTCCTGTCGCGGACGCTCGTCGGGCCGCAGTGGGTCGACACCCCGTCCGTCTACGGGCCCCTGTTCACCCATCTGTCGGGGCTGGTCACCCGGACGACCTCGCGCCTGGACGCGCTCGTCGACGCGTTCCGGCTCATCATCGATCGGCGCCAGCCTGGCCACGACGTTCGTGATCGCCGCCGTGACCCGCTTGGTCCGGCCGGGTCGAGCGGCGTTCGCGGTCGCCGCGTTCGGCCTGAACCCCGTGATCCTCTTCCAGTCCGCCGGGAGCGGGCACAACGACCTCCTGGTGGCGCTGGGAATCGCGCTCGCCGCCTGGTGCGTCCTGCGGGAGCGGACACACTGGGCGATCGTGCTCGTCGCGTGCGCGGGACTGATCAAGGCGACCGCGTTCCTGCCGCTGCTCCTGCTCGTGATCTGGGTGGCCTGGCGGCCGCCGCCCGGGGAACGCCTGCGTGCCGGGGTGACCCACGCCGCGGTCGGTCTCGCCGTGATCGCCGTGGTCGCGATCCCGTTCCTCCAGTGGCACGACCCCACGCTCGGGATGCTCGAGCTGTCGTCGCACGAGGGATGGCTCGCGCCTTCGCGCTTCTTCCGCCGCCTCCTCGATGCGATCAGCGGGGACACGCTGGGCGTGGTCGCGCGCGTCGTGTTCGCGGTGGCCCTCGTCGGCTCGGTCGGGTGGCTCGTCCGCGGCGTCGCGCGCGCGGCCTCCGCGGGACGTCCGATGCTCGAGCTCCTCGGGGCCTGGGGGTGGGCGCTGCTCGCACTGACGCTGCTCGGTCCGGTGCTCCTGCCGTGGTACCTCGCGTGGTCCCTCCCGCTGATCTGGATCCTCCCGCGGGTGCCTCGCGTGTCGCTGATCGCCCTCTCCGTCGTGCTCGCGCTGTCGCAATGGACGGCGGAGCCGACCCGGTTCCCCGACGCGTACGACCTGAACGTCCTGATCGGCCACTACGTGCTCACGCCGATCGTGATCGCGCTCCTCGTTTGGCTGGGCCTCGACCTACGCCGGCGCCTCTCGATCCCGTTGGCGCTGCACGACGAAGAAGCGCGAGCCCGCCGAGGCCCGCCAGCGCTGAGGCGGCGAGCGCGACCGGGGTCGCGTCCAAGCGGAGACCCATCCGGTCGAGCGCGACCGCCGCGAGGGTGACCGCGGCGGCGCCGAAGGCAGGCGCCGTCGCGAACACGATCACGGCATCGATCGAACACCGACCGCGCGTACCCGAGCCCCAGGACCGTGAGCACCGCCAGAACCGCGATCGTGGCGAGCGTGATCGCCATCCCCGAGGAAGGTTCGAAGGCGAGAGGATCGTCGCTCTCGACGGGCATGGGCGTGAACGGACTCTCCACCGACGAGAGGACGCCGCCCCCGAGCTCGACCAGCCGCGGGTCCGATGCCGCATCCGACGTGCGGTAGAAGGCGGAGAGCACGATCACCACGGGCTCGGGGCGCTCCGGGATGGCGCCGAGCGTGAGCTCGGAGAGCGCGTCGTAGTCCCGATCGCCTCGTTCGGTCGGCCTCCCCGCGAAGAGGTCGCTCACGGTGCCCACGAAGACGTAGACGTCGCCGGCGCGGTCGGGCGGGAGGGCCGCTCGCGCCACGTTCGCCGCTCGGGCGGCGAGGAACGTGGAGGTGGGGTCGCCGTCGTCGACGGGAAGCACGATCGGCGTCCCGCCGGGAACGACGCGAGCGATCGCGGCCGCGCGGAGCGCCTGTCGGGCCTCGGGCACGGAGACGAAGCTCGACTGGCGCCCCCATGCGAGCAGCCCGCCGACGAGCATCCACGCGACGAGCCCGAGGATCGCCGCAGTCGCCAGCACCGGGCGCGAGCCCAGCCGCCCGCGGAGCCATCCGAGCCCGAGCGCGGCGGCGATCGGGACGGCGAAGCCGAACGTGACGAGGCGATCCGGCGGCAGCCACCCCGTCAGGTAGCCCACGGGGATGCCGAGCGCGATCACCGCGAGCCACGACGTGAGGAACCGTCGGAGGAACCCGCCGGCGACCGACGCATCGGCGACCGCGGTGCCGACGACGGCGAGCGGCGCGGCGACCCACTGGACGTAGCGCGAAGCCCGCAGCCGGAACCGTTCGCGGAAGGCGTCGAGGAGCTGTCCGTCGAGCCCCGCCCGCCGGAGGTACCCATCCTTCGAGGTCTCGGCGACGATCGGACCGGGACCGGCGATCGTCGCGAGGACGCCGGCTCCCGCGACGAGGCCTCCCGCCGTGACGGACAGGGCGATGTCGCGGGCTTCGTCGCGGGCGCCCGCGCGCCAGGCGAGGGCCGCGGCCGCGGCGAGCACGACGATCGCATGGATCAGGAACGGTGGATGTGCGAGGCCCCCGCCCGCGAGGAGCACGGCCGCCGACCACCACGACCGGCGGGGCCCGGCCAAGCACGCTGCGGCCGCGAGGAACGTCACCGCCACCACCAGATTCGCCAGATAGCCGGCGACGAGATGGACGGAGAAGACGCCCGCGAGGAGCCCGGCGAGGAGCCACGCCTTCTCCTCGCCGCGGGCGGCACGGCGGACCAACGCCGCGGATGCCGCCCCCACCGCGACGCCCGAGTGCCGACGCGAGCCCGGCCGTCACCGCCGTGACGTTCAGCTGAAGCGTCCCGGTGAGTGCGGCCACCAGGGCGGGAGCCCCCGGCCGGCTACCGATCGTCGACAGGCCTTCGCTCGCGGCCACACGCGACCACCAGAGGTAGACCGGAACGTCCGGCCCCACGCCGAAGCGATGGCCGTCGATCGCGTAGGGCCACACGAACACGATGAGGAGCGCGACACACAGACCACCGAGCCAGGTGAGATCCCGGCGAGCGGCCTCCATCCGATCGCTATCCGCTGGCGGAGAACGTGCCGCGCGCGTCCACCGTGACCGTGCCTCCGACATCGGTGAGGAGCGTGCAGCTGAACACGCCGCCCATGGTGGCGGCCAGGGCAGGCGTGATCGTGACGCTGCACTCTCCTGCCGTCGATGAGAACTCGATCGGCCCGTCCGGGCTCTGGACGGTGAACGAGAGCGCCTTGTCCGCGCTCGTCGGGGCGAGGCTGACGAACGACGTCCCGGAGAGGCGCAGCTGTTGGACCGTGCCGCCGCTCCAGGTGATGTCCATCGGTGCGGGCGGCGGAGCCCAGACGGCGGGCGTCTCGATCGAGGAGAGGGCGATGCTCATCGTGACGTCGCCGGACAGGGCGACGCTCGCGACGCCGACCTCGAGCGGGCTCTCCGGACCGGGCGAACCCGACGGGGTCGGCGAGACCGTCGGCGTGGGGGACGCGCCGTCGGGCGGGGGCGGCGAGACGGTGTCGGTCGGTCCGTGGCCGGTCCCGGTCGCGGTGCACGCGGCCGTGAGGACGATGAGGAGCGCGCCGAGCACCCGGGTCCGCAGCCACGTTCCGCGCATCCCGGCGAGCCTACCCCACGCTTCGCGGCCGACGAGGACGTACGCTGGCTCCGTGAGCGGCACACCGCGTGAACGTCTCCCGGGCGCCGTTCCCGCGACCGTCGCGGCCGGCCTCACGTTCGCCACCGCAGTCATCTACGTGGTGGTCATCATCTCGCAGGGGGATGTGGACATCGGGGTGACGGTCGGGGTAACGCGTGTCACCTCGCCGGTCTCGGGGTAGCTGCCCTCGCGGGCGCGATGCGCGCCGGTGCCGATCGAGTGATCCCCCTCGGCATCGCGAGCGGAGGTCTCGTGGGCGCCGCCGTGGTGTCGCTCCTCTCGATCGGACTGCTGCTCCTCGTCGCCGGGGTCTTCGCCCTCGTGGCGTGGATGCGAGCGGGCGTCGGAGCCTCATCCCGTGATCAGCTCCTCGGAGGGATCGGGGGCGCGTTCGCCGCGTTCGCGTTCCTCCTGCTCGTGATCGTGCTGTGAGTCGTTCGAGAAGTCGTTCACAGCGCCGCTGTTAGCATCGCGCGCATGCTGCCCCGCGAGCTGGTCGAGGACGTGCTGCGTGCCGCGCGTCGACGTGGCGGCTCGTTCTCCGAGCTCTTCGTCGAGGAGCGGACGTCCACCTCGATCAGGTTGGACGACGGCAAGGTCGAGGAGCTGACGAGCGGACTCGATCGCGGTGCCGGCGTTCGCGTGGCCCTCGGTACCTCGTACGGCTACGCGTTCTCCAACCGACTCGATCGGGACTCGCTCCTGCAGGCGGCAGAGGCCGCCAGCGCGGCGCTGCAGGAGGGTGTCGCCCGGATCGATCGTCGACCTGACCGAGCGTGTGGGTCCGGGCGTGAACCGGACGGACCGGCCCGCCGGTGGGCTCCCCGCCGCGGACAAGGTGGCCTGGCTGCGGGAGCTCGACGACGCGGCCCGCGGTCTGAGTCCGGAGGTCGTCCAGGTGATCGGGATGTACGGCGATTCGCTGCAGAAGCGGCTGATCGCCACCTCCGACGGCCGCTGGGTCGAAGAGGAGCGCCCTCGGATCCGGCTGGTGACCCAGGTCGTCGCCGCCCGCGGCGACACGATCCAGACCGGGTTCTTCGGTCCCGCGTCCTGCGGCGGGCTCGAGCTCTTCGAGCGCTACGGCGCGGCGGCCGTCGGCGAGAAGGCGGCCCAGCGGGCCGTCACGATGCTCGACTCGATCCCGGCACCGGCCGGCGAGATGGCCGTGGTGCTCGCACCCGGGATGGGTGGCGTGCTGTTCCACGAGGCCGTCGGCCATCCGCTCGAGGCCGACGCCGTCGACAAGGAGGCGAGCGTCTACCGGGGCCTCGTCGGAACGGCGTGCGCCAGCGACGTCGTCAACGGGGTCGACGATGCGACGATCCCGAACGGGTGGGGCTCGTTCGACTTCGACGACGAAGGCGAGCCGAGCCAGCGGACGGTGCTCTTCGAGAACGGCGTGCTCCAGGGATTCCTCTACGACCGGCTCCGCGCGGACAAGGACGGCGTCTCGTCGACCGGGAACGGCCGCCGCGAGTCCTACGCGAGCCCACCGATCCCGAGGATGACGAACACCAACATCCTCGACGGGCCCGAGCGTGCCGAGGCGATCATCGGGGGCACGGAGAACGGTGTCTTCGTCACGTCGCTCGGCGGCGGACAGGTCAACCCCGCGAGCGGCGACTTCGTGTTCGGATGCTCCGAGGCATTCCTGATCGAGGACGGGAAGGTCACGACGCCGGTCCGCGGCGCCAACCTGATCGGGCGCGCGATCCAGGTGATGTCGGCGGTCGACGCCGTGGCCGACGACTTCGATACCTGGGAGGGCGTCTGCGGCAAGGACGGGCAGCAGGCGCCGGTCGGAAGCGGTTCACCGACCCTGCGCATCTCTCGCATCACCGTCGGAGGCACCAGTGCCTGATCTGGGCGACCTGTGCCGCGTGGCCGTGGACGCCGCCGAATCGGGTGAGGCCGTCGAGGCCTACGCCGAGGAGTCCCGGCGGACCGAGGCGAAAGCGCTCCGCGGCGAGGTCGAGGGCCTGCAGTTCTCCGAGTCCCGCGGCGTCGGGGTGCGGGTCATCCGCGATTCTCGGCTCGGCTACGCGTGGGCGGCGGACCCGGACGCCGACGAGGTTCGCGACGTCGTCCGCCGGGCGCGGGAGAACGCCGCGCTCTCGGCGGAGGACGAGCACAACGTCCTGCCGGAGCCGGGTCGATGGACGCCGATCCCCGAGCTGTATCCGGGAGGCATCCGTCACCGTCCCCACGGAGGGGAAGACCCGCCTCGCATTGGACCTCGAGGCGCGAGCGATCTCGCGCGACCCGCGCGTGACGAAGGTCGACGAGGCCCAGGTGGGCGACGCCGTCTCGCGGGTCGCGATCGCCTCCACGACCGGCGTCGAAGCCGGATACGCCCGGACCGATGCCTGGTGCCTGGCCGTGACCCTCGCCGTCGAGGGCGACGAGACGCAGACGGGCTTCTCCTACCGGATCGCGCGCGGGCTGGACGACCTCGAGTGGGAGGCGGTCGCGGACGAGGCAGTGGAGCGAGGGGCGCGGATGCTCGGGCGCCGCGAAGCCGACGACGGCCCGCGTCCCTGTCGTCCTCGATCAGTTCGCGGCGATGTCGTTCCTCGGCGTGCTCGTGGGAGCCCTCTCCGCCGACGCGGTGCAGAAGGGCCGGTCTCTGTTCGCGAACCTCGTCGGCGAACAGGTTGGCTCGGAGCTCTTCACGCTGGTGGACGACGGGACGACCATCGAGGGTCCGGGTGCGGCTCCCTTCGACGACGAAGGGGTGCCGAGCGGACGAACCGAGCTGTTCACGAAGGGCGTCCTGGCCGGGTTCCTCCACAACGCGTACACCGCGCACAAGGGCGGCACGGCCTCGACGGGCAACGGGAAGCGTGGGTACCGGGCGGCGCCTGGCGTCGGGACGTCCAACTTCTACCTCGACGCGGGTGAGACCCCTCGCGACGAGTTGCTGCGGCGAGCCGAGGGCGGCGTGCTGATCCAGGACGTGAGCGGGGTCCATTCCGGGCGCCAACCCGATCAGCGGGGAGTTCAGCGTCGGCGCGACCGGCCTCCGGATCTCCGGCGGGGCGCTCGGAGAGCCGCTCCGCGAGATGACGATCGCCTCGACGCTCCCGGAGATGCTGCAGGCGATCACCGGCGTGGGGGACGACCTGCGGTTCTTCTCGTCGGTGGGGACGCCCTCGGTGCTGATCGGCGAGATGACGCTCGCCGGCGTCTGATGGGTGCCGCGGATCGGATTCGCGTTCCCGCTCCGGTTCTGCCGTTCGCGCTAGATCTCGATGAGCCCGCGAGCCGTGAGGGCCAGTCCCACGACAGCGATGCAACCGGCAGAGAGCACGGGCGCCAGTCGCAGGAGACCGACGGGGAGCCTGCCGGTCGCAACGTGTCGCGCGCGGATCGCGACGGCACCGACGGCCACGAGCGATGCCGCCAGGCCCGCACTGAACGCCGCGATCAGGACGAGGCCGAGGGCGGTCCGGCCGAGCGCAACGGAGCCCAGCAGAACGACCACCGCGCTCGGAGACGGGAGGATCCCTCCGGCGAACGCGAGCGCGACCAGCCCTCGGCGCGAGAGCGGTCGAACCACGTGGGGATGGTCGTGCCCATGTCGACCCTCCGAAAGCGCATGGATCCGCGAGACGAGGAGCGCGGCGCCGAGGCCGAGCGCGACCAGCCCGGACGCCAGGCCGAGCCACGGATAGACACGTTCGGGCGCGAAGACACGCTCGGCGGACACGACGAGGAGCCCGAGGCCGAGCACCGATGCGGTGTGCATCACCGAGACCGCGGCGCCGACGGCGGCGGCCTGTCGGAGCGACCCGTCGGTCCCGATCAGATACGCGCCGATCAACGACTTCCCGTGGCCCGGGCCGAGCGCATGGATCGCGCCGACGCCGACGGCCGCCACGATCATCAGGGCGATGAGGCCCGCCGAGAGATCGGCCGAGCGGCGAAGCCCGCCAGGAACCCACCGGTCGCCGACGCCGCCACCTCGTGTTCGGGATCAGCACCGAAGAGGGGCGCCTCCGGGCCGGAACGTGAGCGAAGCCGTCCGGACATCCGACGGCGTGACACCTGTTGGATAGGACCGGAGCCGATCGCTGGGACTCTCGCTCGGCACGTCGGATCGAACGATCGTGGCGCCGTCACCCGCGGCTGTGACCTCGCGCCAGCCGAGCCTGTCCGGGTAGGTCCGATCCTCGAAGCTGAGGTCGTGGACGGGAGCCGGATCGATCGCGGAGGCGAAGACGCATCGGAGCCGAAGGGTCGACAGTCCGGCCTGCCCGGCGGGTAGGGCCAGGTTCGACGAACGAAGCGTCAGGGGAGCGGCGACACCGTCGATCCGGAGCCGGAGCCCAGCCCGCAGTTCTCCGCAGACCGCCGAACGGTAGGCGGCGGCCTCCTCGGCCGAGGGCGCCCCGTCACCGTCGGGATCCAGCCGTCGCCGCTCCTGCAACGTGGGGATCTCCGCTATGTCCACGACGTGATCGACGACCACCTCATCGGCGCGGACCACCAGTGCCGCGGACGTGTTGATCGTGAAGTTCCCGAGCGGGTGCGCCAGGGCGATGGCGGGTGCCCCGAGCACGCCGAGCGTGATAGCCGAAACCACCATGACCCGTCGTCGTGCGCCGCTCACCGTGTCTCCGCTCGCCCCGACGCGGCAGCCGGTCCACCGCATCCGGGCAGGATTCGCGGCCGAACCCTCGCCGGATCACGCCCCCTCGATGGAGGCGTTTACGGCGTCATCGAGATCGTCGACGGTATCGAGGCCCCGATACTCGCTGGCCTCGATGTCACCTCCCACCTGGGCGGCCAGTTCGTCGATCAGCTCCTCGTCGGTCTTCCCCCCTCGGGTGCGCTCGGAGATCACGTAGATCAGGATCCCGGCGATCGCGGAGACGAGGACGATGGGGATCACCCATGAGTTCCATTCGGACAAGGTCTCGAATCCTCCCGCATACCATGTCCCGGTGAAGATCCACGCCGCGGCGAGCACGTTGGCGATCAGACCGACCACGGCGCACAGCATCAGGAAGCCGGTGGGGAGCCGTCGAGCGTGCTCGAAACGCTCCGGGTGCGACCGCTTCAGGAAGAAGATGTCGGCGAAGAGCAGGACCATCGACGTGCACCAGATGACGGTCACGGCGGCGTAGAGGGCGAAGAACGGAACGAAGACGTCCTGGTTCGAGAGCTCTCCGAAGACGAAGTAGCACACGATCGTGATGATCGACGCGAGCACCGTCTGGAGCAGGACCGCGTTCGCCGGCACCTTGTTCTTGTTCACCTTGCCGAACTGATGCGGCAGCCGCTTCTCCAAGCCCGACACGAACAGCAGCCGGCCGAAGGAGTAGTTGTAGATCGCGCAGTTCGACAGGAAGAACCAGACGAGCACGAGCGCGACGATCTTCCCGAGGCCCTCTCCGATGGCGAGCGAGACGCCGAGGGGCCCTCCCGTCGTGAAGTCATAGCCTTCGGGGTTCCCGACGACGACCATGTTCGCCCATGTGGTCCACAGGTAGGCGACCATGACGACGATCGCTCCCCAGAACAGGTAATGCTTGATCGATTCATCGCTTTTGATCTCGACGCCCATGTTCAGCGGCACCTCGATGCCCAGCAACGCGAGCACCGCGAATGAGAAGGCCGTGAGGTTCGAATAGACGAATGGATTCCAGTTCTCCGACGCGAACGACGTCGCCGAAGCGTTGCCGTCGAGGAGCCAGATCACGCCGGCGAGCCCCATCACGAAGATGGCGGATGCATAGAAGAACGTCACGACGTTCACGTAGTTCTGAGAGACGCGCTGGCGCAAGATCGAGAGGTACGCGGAAAACCACAGGACCGCCAAGATCACGAGCCCCGCTTGCCACGGCTCGGTCAAGCAATCCCCGCCGCAGAAGAACTGAAGGTAGAAGGTGACGAGGGCGGCGGCGAATACCATGCCGAAGATCCCGGGCCACCACGCGACGAATCCCGCGAAGAATCCCCAGAACGGGCCCAACGCCTTGTGGGTCCAGACGTAGATCGAGCCCTCCTGCGGGAACATGCGGCCCAACTGCGCCGTGACGATGTTCCCAGGGATCAGGAACGTCACGAACGCGAGTATCCAGATGATGAACATCGACGGCCCGTTCGTGGCGAGTGCCGCCGAGTTGTTGATGAACAAGACGATGCCGATGAAGATCACCAGGAGATCGAACGAGGTGAGCAGCTTGGTGGTCACTAGGACCGGGGCGAGCTTCTCCGAGACCATGGCCCGTTCGTCCGCGCGTCGAATCCATCCCCTCCCCTTTCACTCCGAGGAGGCGACGGCCGACGGGGACGGTCGTCACCCCCGAGCCTGGTTGCGGGCAGATTGTTGCCGGGCGGCCGGACCTTGTCCAGTTGCGCTTCCGGCCAAGTCGTCTGGCCGCAGCCCTCAGCCGCTGAGGCCGTGCAGCGCGCGGCAGGCGTCGCCGAGCACGAGTCTTCCCAGGTCTTCAGCCTGGTCCCTGCTCAGGTAGTCCTTGTCGACGAACCCCTGGAGGACGCGCTGGAGCGCGGATCGGGCGAGCAGTGCTGAGGCCCAGAACGCTTCCGGCTCCCCGGCCTCGTCCGATCCGTAGAGGAGCTTCGCGGCCGGGACCGTCCCGACCAACATCTCGAGCGCCCACTCGACCTGCCCCCAGCCCCACGGGATCAGCTCGGAAAGCTCCAGGTAGACGTTCGGGAGCACGGAAGCGACGTACGCAGCCTCGCGGACCCATGGGTACCCCGAGTGCACGAGGACGATCGGCTGATCCTGCACGTCGACGAGGAACGGGAACATCGACACCGGACTCGCGTAGGTGAGGTTGATGTCGGGGTCGCCGCCGCCGCAATGGAAGTGGAACGGTCGGTCGTTCGCCTTCGCGACCGCGAGCGTCCGGTGGATCAGGAAGTCGCGGACCGGCTTGGCGTGCTCCCTCGTCTCGGCCCAGTCGTCGCCCCGCCACCGCTCGAACCCGTCGCGGGCGGTCGACGCGTCGGGATCGCCGATGTCGAGCCCGGTCCGATAGGCGACGATCGACTTGTATGCGACGCAGTTCGGGTCGCGCGCGGCCCGTTCCGCCTCGTGCTCCACTCCAGACACGAGATCGTCGAACGTGCCGTCCCGGTGCTGGAGGATCCATGGCTCGAGACGGGTCACGCGGTGCACCGTGACGCCGATCGTCTCGCCGAACTCTTCGGCGGGGATCGGCGGCTGCGGGTACCCCTCGTCGGAGAGGACGGCGACGACCCCCGCGGCCTCCATCAACCCCTTCGTATACGCGACGGCATCGGCCTTCACGGCTGCGTCCCGGGCGGCGGTCACCGCCTCGCGCGTGGGCTCGCACCCGAGGTGCGCCGCCAGCCACCGCCGGAGCGCGAGGGCGTACACCGTGGAGTCCGTGAACGCGTCCGCCACCGGCCACAGCTCGGGGTGCATCTGGGAAGAGGACAGGAACGACTCCCCGAGGAACATCGCCCGCGTGTCGAACCCTTCGGAGCCCTTCCCGACGAGGTCCGCGAGCCGGTACGGATGGGTATGCGCGTCGACGATGCCGATGCCCGACAGATCCACCTCGGTCATCAGTACCGCCACCGGTGGGCTCGGACGACGTCCTCGGGATCCTGGCCCTCGAAGACGTCGCGCTCGGCCCGCCTGGTCGCGAGGAACGAGTCGAACAGCACGTCGCCCATCGCCTCCCGGAGCATCGTGGACTTCTCGAGCTCGCGGATCGCGGCGCCGAGTGAGTCGGGCAGCTGGCGGATCCCCATCGAGCGGCGGCGGCGAGCGGGGATCGAGGCGGGATCGTGGCCGACGGGCTCGGGGAGCGACAGCTCGCGGTCGAGCCCGTCGATGCCGGCGGCGACGATCGCACCCAGGGCCAGGTAGGGATTCGCTGCCGGGTCCATCGACTTGACCTCGAGGTTGGCCGCCTCCGGCCTGCTTCCGACCATCCCGGTGACGAAGCGCAGGGCCGCCTCCCGGTTCTCCCGTCCCCAGCAGGCCCACGGACCGCTCCACCGATGCGGCTGGAGCCGCTCGTAGCTCGGGACCGACGGCGCGGTGATCGCGGTGAGCGCGGGGAGCGCCGCGAGCACCCCTGCCGTGAAGGCCTCGGCCTCGCGCGTCATGCCCTCCGGACCGCGGCCTCCCTGGAACAGGTTCTTCCCGTTGCGGTTCCACAGGCTCAGGTGCAGGTGGTTCCCGTTGCCCACACGCCCGGCGAAGACGACGGGCGCGAACGAGACGACGTACCCGTGGGTGCGGGCCACGGCCCTGATCGTGTGGCGCACGACGAGGTGGGTGTCCGCCGCGGCGATCCCGACGCCGTGCGGCACCGACAGCTCGAGCTGCCCGGTCGAGTACTCCGGGTGGAACTGCATCACGCCCGTGCCCTGCTCCTCGAACGCGCGGATCAGCGCCGTCGCGAACGGCTCGACGTCGGCGAGCGCGATCGCGCCGTAGGCAGGGCCCGTGTGGGCCGGCGTGGGGTCCGGCTCGTCGGGACCCGGTGTCCCGCGATGGCCGAGGAAGAACTCGATCTCGTACCCGCCGCGGAGCTCGAGCCCATGGCCGGCCAGGCGCTCGAGCATCCGACGGGCGAACGTCCGGGGACACCCCGGGTAGGGCTTACCCTCTTGGTCGAGCTGATCCACGGGGGCGAACGCCCACCCCGGGCTCGCGGCGAGCGCGACGGTCGCCTCCGGATCCGGCATCAGGCGTGTATCGCCCGTCGGTCCCTCGATGTGCGGCGAGGACGTGATCTGGTCGTCGACCTGGAAGACCGTGAAGACCGGGGACAGACCGATCCCGAACCGAACCGCCTCCTCGAACCGACGAAGGGGGATCGTCTTCACGAGGGTGACGCCCGAGTTGATCACGATCGCGAGCGCGACGGCATCGACGCCGGCCGCCGAGAGGCGCTTGCTCGTCGACGAGCGGCCGAGCGGCCCCGCGACCCGGACCCTCCCCGTGCCTCCGCCATCGGACTCAGAACAGCTCCAGGTACTCCGTGCGCTCCCAGTCCGATACGGAGTCGCCGAATCGGGACAGTTCGTATCTGCGCATCCGCGAGTACGCCGTCACGAAGTCCTCGCCCAGGAACTCCTTCGCGGCCGGGTCCCCTTCGAGCGCATCGAGCGATTCCCCCAGCGCGATCGGGAGCTTCTCGAAGGAGTCGTCCTCTTCGGCAGGGATACCCGGCTTCGACGGGTCGGGGACCGGCAGCTCCTCCTCGATCCCGCGGAGCCCGGCCTGAGGAGCGCCGCTCCTACGAGGTAGGGGTTGGAGAGTGCGGAGGGCGCACGGTACTCGACGTGCTTGTTCGCCGGGCTTCCACCTTTGACCCGCACGAGCGCGGAGCGATCCTCCAGCCCCCAGGAGATGTTCGACGGGCTGAACGTGTGCGGGCGGCGGCGGCGCAGGCAGTTCACGGTCGGCGCGATCACCGCGTCGATCGTGCGCGCGTACTTCAGCTGTCCGGCGATGAACCATCGGCACGCGTCCGTCAATCCCTGTGCGTCGTCGGCGTCGCCGAACGCGTTCTCCCCCGAGTCCGCGTGCAGCAGCGAGATGTGTGTGTGGCATCCGCTGCCGGCGGAGTCGGCCCACGGCTTCGTCATGAACGTCGCGAGGTAGCCGTCCTGCTTCGCGATCTCCTTCACGCCGTTCTTGAACGTGAACGCGTTGTCCGGACCGGCGAGCCCACGACCCGGCGCGAAATTGATCTCCCATTGCGACCCTGCGTACTCGCAGTTCGCGGTGATGATGTCGACGCCCACCTGCGGCATCTCGTCGAGGATCCGGCGGATCGTCGGCACGTAGTCGTTCCGGAGCGTGTTGAAGATCTGGTAGCCGGAGAACAGCGGCTCGTGCGTGTCGCCGGTGAGGAGGTAGAACTCGAACTCGGAGCCGAGGAGCGGCTCGAACCCCATCGAGCGCGCCTTCTCGAGCGCCTGCCGGAAGACGTGCCGGGGCGTCGCGGCCAAGGGGGTGCCGTCGTACCACTGGGCATCGCAGATCAGCCGCGCCGTCCGGTCGGCCCACGGCAGCACCTGTGCGGAGTCGGGGTCCGGGAACAGCAGCTGATCTCCGTAGCCGCGCTCCTCGTGGTACAGGGTCCCGCCGACCACGTCGGAGCGCGAGTCGAGCACGCTCGTCCCGCCGTACATGTTCAGGCCGCGATCGGCGTAGTCGACGGCGTGCGCGATCGGGATCGTCTTCGACCGCGAGATGCCGTGCATATCGGGAAGCTCGAACCGGACGAACGCGATGCCCTGCTTCTGCCAGCTCCCCAGGATCCCCTTCACGTCGGTCATCGATCGGCTCCTCTCGACGCGGGTGCTCCGGCCTCGCACGCTCCGGGCCGCGCGGTGCCCGGAGTGCTGGGTTATACCGTGGCAGCGTGCTGGCCCGCAACGGATGAGTGTTCCGCGGCGGCCGGGCGCGGCGTGCCGTACGCTACTGCGGCCGAGCCGGGGACGGTGCCCGGGAGGTTCGATCCGAAGGGAGTTCGGGTTGGGGCAGACGGCGATCGAGAGCGACCGCACACACGTTCTCCCGCTGGAGTTCGGGCGCGCGATGCCGATCGCCGTCCGCGGCGACGGCGTGTGGATCGAGGACGCAGCTGGTCGCCGATACCTCGACGCGATGAGCGGCGGCTCGATGGCCGCGACGCTAGGGCACGGCAGGCGCGACATCATCGCCGCCGCGCGAGCCCAGGCGGAAACGCTGGCGTTCGTCCACAACGAGCGCCTCACCAACCCCGCCCAGGAGCGGCTCGCGGAAGAGCTCGTCGGCGTCGCTCCCGAGGGGTTCACCCGCGCCCGGTTCACGGTGAGCGGCGCCGACGCGAACGAGATGGCGATCCAGATCGCCCGCAGCTATCACGTCGAACGCGGGGACACGGACCGATGGCAGGTGATCTCTCCCGCCCAGGCCTACCACGGACCGACGATGGAGACGTTGGCGCTGACCGGCCGTCCCGGCATGCACGGTCCGTTCGGTCCCTACCTGCCGCGACACCTGCACATCCCTCCGAGCACGTGGCGCTTCGACCCGTCCGGCGAGGCCGCCCTCGAGGCGTTGGATGCGGCACTGGAGGAGGCGGGTCCCGAGAACGTGTCCGCGTACTTCTGCGAGGCGATCAGCGCCGCGGCGCTCCCGGGGTACACACCGCCCGTTCGGTTCTGGGAAGGACTCGCGGAGCGGCGCGACCGCCACGGGTTCCTCGTCTGCTTCGACGAGGTGGTCACCGGGGTGGGCCGGACCGGGCGCTGGTTCGCGGGGGCGGCCACGGCCTGCGAGCCCGACATCATCGCGACCGCGAAAGGGCTCGGGGCGGGCTATGCGGCGATCGGTGCCGTCCTGGTCCGCGAGCACGTGTACGAGGCGTTCGCTCAGGGCTCGCGCCGGTTCACCCTGGGGCACACGTGGGACGGGGCCCCGCTCGCGTGCGCCGTGGGGCTCGCGGTGCTCGAGGCGATGCGCACCGAGGGACTGGTCGAGCGCGTGCACGATCGTGGCGCCCGGCTCCTCCGCGAGCTCACGGATGCCGTCGCGGACGTCCCGCTCGTCCGCGAGGTCCGAGGCCACGGGTACCTGCTCGGCGTGTCGTTCGTCGATCCGCGCGACGGCGCGTCGTTCCTGCCGCCGGAGCTTCGGCTCGGCGCCCGGATCGACGCGGCGGCGTTCGACCGCGAGCTGATCGTCCTGTCGACCCAACCCACTCGAGACGGCTACGCCGGCGACCAGACGCTGTTCGCTCCGGCGTTCACGGCGACCGACGAGGAGCTCGGCGAGATGGTGTCCCGCTTCGCAGGCGTCGTTCGGGGGGTCGCGGAGGACGTCGAGCCTGAGCTCGCCCGCGCCGAGCCCATCGCTTCGACCTCGATCGGAGGGGCGCGATGAGCAGCGCGGAGCGGGAGAGCCCGCGACTGCGTGCGTTGATCCTCCAGCACGAGGAACCGTCCCCGCCGGGATACGTCACCCAGTGGTTGGCGGAGCACGATGCCGCGGTGGACGTCTTCCGGATCGACGAGGACGACCGCGTGGTCGACCCCACCGACTACGACCTGATCGTCTCGCTCGGCTCGGAGTTCGCGGCGTTCGACGACTCGAAGCCGTTCGTCCGCCGGGAGGCAGAGCTGATGGGGACGGCGGTCGACGCCGACATCCCGGTGCTCGGGCTCTGCTTCGGCGGCCAGATGCTTGCGCGCGTGCTGGGGGCTCAGCTCTTCCGCGGCGATCGATCGGAGATCGGCTGGTTGCCCGTACGGAGCACGGATCCGGACCTCGTGCCCGACGGGCCCTGGTTCCAGTGGCACTTCGATTCCTTCACGGTGCCGCCCGGCGCGACGCTGATCGCGGAATCGGACGTCGGGCCGCAGGCGTTCGTCGCCGGCCGGAGCCTCGGCCTGCAGTTCCACCCGGAGGTGACGACGCAGATCATGGACGACTGGGTCCGCGCCTATCGCCACGAGCTCGACGGGGACGGCGTCGATCCGGACGACCTCCTCGAGGAGACGAAGCGCCTCGCGGAGGAGAACCGGCGGAACGCCTGGCGGTTGTTCAACCGATTCCTCCGCGACGTCGCGCGTCTCCCCGATGCCGGGGCCGCGTCCGGGGCCGACCGGCGCACCGGCTGACGGAGACAACGAGACGGAGGTGGGTATGGCGCTGGGGATCCGATCCGACCAGACCCACGTCTTCCCGCGGTCCCTCGATCTCGCGGCCCCCAGCATCGAGCGCGGCGACGGCGTCTGGCTGACCACGACCGACGGGCGCCGGATCCTCGACGCGTGTTCGGGCGGCGCGATGGTCTCGTGCCTCGGATCGGGCGTGCCGGAGATCGTCGAGGCCGCCGCAGCGCAGGCAGAACGCCTCTCGTACTTCTACAACCATCACTTCACGAGCGAGCCGCAGGAGCGCCTGGCCGATCGCCTGCTGGAGGTGGTGGCACCGGGGATGGCCCGGGTGCGGCTGGTCTCCGGAGGCTCCGAGGCGAACGAGACAGCGTTGCAGCTCGCCCGGCTGTATCACGTGGAGCGGGGGGAGACCGATCGGTGGCGCGTCATCTCCCAGGCACAGGCCTACCACGGTTCGACCATGGGGACGCTCGCGCTCACCGGCCGTCGGGCGCTCAAGGGGCCTTACGAGCCGTACCTGGCCTCGCACCTCCACATCCCGCCCTCGACCTGGCGCACCGACCCGACCGGCGAGGCGGCCCTCGCCGAGCTCGATCGGCTCCTCGAGGAAGCCGGGCCGGAGACGATCGCCGCGTTCTTCTGTGAACCCGTGGGCGCGGCAGCCCTGCCAGGCGCCGCTCCGCCGGATCGCTTCTGGGACGGCCTCGAGGAACGCCGGGCCGAGCACGGGTTCCTGGTCTGCTTCGACGAGGTCGTGACCGGCATCGGCCGGGTCGGGAGCTGGCTCGCCGCGGATCAGCTGGCGATCGAACCGGACATCATCGCGATCGGCAAGGGACTCGGCGCCGGGTACGCGCCCCTGGGAGCGGCCCTGTGCCGCCAGCACGTCTACGACGCGATCGATCGCGGGTCGCGCGAGTTCGATCTCGGCCACACATGGGACGGCGCACCCCTGTCCTCGGCGGTTGGCCTGGCCGTCCTCGATGTGCTCGTCGAGCGGGGCCTGATCGACCGCGTCCGCGAACGCGGTCCGGGTCTCCGCGACGAGCTCGAGGCCGCGCTCACGGGGTTCGACATCGTGCGGGAGGTCCGTGGACGAGGCTTCCTCCTCGGCGTGGAGCTCGTCGAATCCGCGGGACGGGGAGTCGTTCCTGCCCGTCGACCTCGACGTCGCGTCGCTCGTGGACGACACCGCGCTCGAGCACGGCCTGCTCGTCACCTCCACGCATCCGCAGGCCGACGGGTACGCGGGTGATCAGACCCTCCTGGCACCCGCGTACGTGACCAGCGACGAGGAGCTCGCGGAGATCGTCGATCGGTTCCGGTCGACGATCGCAGCGGTCCAGCGATCGATCGAGGGCGCCCTCGCGGCGGTGGGCACGGGATGAGCTCCACGGCGTCTCTGGGCGAGGAGTTCGTTCTCCTCGCCATCCCCGACATGAACGGGTCGCTCCGCGGCAAGGCGCTGCGCCCGGCGGCGTTCGAGGCCGCCGTGCAGCACGGGACCGTGATGACCGACCTTATCCTCGGGTTGGATCCGGTGGACACGCCCATCACCGACTACGAGCGGTTCGGGATCCGCACCGGCGCGGCCGACCTGCTCGTGACGCCCGATGCGGAGACGCTGCGCGATCTCGCGTGGCGGCCCGGCTGGCGGATCTGCCTTGCCACGCCCACCTGGCCCGACGGGAGTCGGTGCGACTTCGCCACCCGGGAGGTGTCCCGATCCGTCCTGGACGACGTGACGTCGCTCGGCTACGACGTGATGGCGGCGATCGAGTACGAGGTTCGCATCTGGGACGAGCAAGGTGCGCCGCTCTCGAGCGGGATCAGCTACAGCCTGAACGAGATCGGTCGCTACGACCGGTTCGTGGACGCGCTCGTGGGCGCTCTTCAGGCGCTCGACGTGGAGCTCTCCGCGGTGCACACGGAAGCAGGGCCCGGGCTCCTCGAGCTGAACCTCGCACCGGGGCGCGGACTCGCTGCGGCCGACGGCGCGGTCCTGGCGAAGTTCGCGACGAAGCAGGTGGCCAGCTCGATGGGTCTGCGCGCGAGCTTCCTCGCCAAGACCGCGTCGGGTGAGGAAGGATCCAGCGGGCACGTCCATCTCTCCTGCTGGGACGAGGAGACGAACGTGTTCGCAGGAGCGGCGGCCGATGATCCTCTCCCGGATCCACTCGCCGGTGCCATCGCGGGCGTGCTGGAGCATCTGCCGGCCGCTTCGCTCCTCCTGAATCCCACGATCAACTCGTACAAGCGGCTCGTCCCGGGCTGGTTCGCGCCGATCAACGCGACGTGGGGCTACGAGAACCGTTCGTGTGCCGTGCGCGCCATCCGCTCCACCCGGCCCGAGCTCTGGCGCTTCGAGTGCCGGCGCCCGGGCGCGGACGCGAACCCGTACCTCGCCCTCGCCACGATCGCCGCCTCGGCGGCGGACGGGATGAAGCGAAACGCCAAGCTCCCGGACCCGATCGAAGGGGACGCGTACGCGCGATCCGACCTCCCCGAGCTCCCCGGGTCGCTCGAGGCGGCGATCGCCGCGTTCTCGAGCGACGACACGCTCCGGCTCGCGTTGGGGAAGGGATTCTCGGACTACTACGTCACCTCCCGAGCGTGGGAGCTGAAAGCCTGGCGCGAGACGGTCACGGACTGGGAGCGCGACCGCTACGACCGATCCGTCTAGGAGCGGTCACTCCTCGCTGAAGTAGACGTTCTTCACCTCGGTGTAGAGCGCCGCCGCGTGCATCCCCATCTCGCGACCGAGCCCGCTCTGCTTGAAGCCGCCGAACGGCGCCTCGGTGAACACGCTGCTCGAGGAGTTCACGCTGATGACGCCGGTGCGGATCCCCTTCGCGACGCGGATCGCCCGGCCGATGTCGCGCGTCCACACCGAGCCCGACAGGCCGTACGGCGTGTCGTTCGCGAGGCGGATCGCCTCCTCCTCGGTGTCGAACGGCAGGATGCACACGACCGGCCCGAAGATCTCCTCCCGAGCGACCCGCCAGGAGTTGTCGACGTCCGCCAGGACGGCAGGCCGGAGGTAGAACCCGTCCCCTTCGGGCACCTCTCCACCGGTCACCAGACGCCCACCCTCCTTCTGTCCGATCGCCAGGTAGTCGAGCGAGGTCTGGCGTTGCCCCTGGCTGATCAGCGGCCCCATCTCGGTCGCCTCGTCCAAGGGCTCGCCGAGCAAGATCCCCT
>CAWAPY010000017.1:0-273854 GCA_963784055.1 uncultured Actinomycetota bacterium | reverse complement strand
CGGCGAAGCGACGACCTGCACCGCGAGGCTCTTCTGGTACGACCGGAGGGGCAACCAGAACGTCCTGACGACGCTCGACTTCCCGGTGGCGGTCTAGAACACACGCCCACCCCTCGCATCGACAAGGGCCCCGGCTCATGCCGGGGCCCTCGTCGTGCGTACCGCTGCCGCCTCAGATCTGCTGAGGGAGAAGCGGGTCGTCGTTCACGAACGACACGGTGAAGTGCTCGTCGTGGCACACACTGCTCACGTCGTTGTGAGCCGGTTGCCCGAGTCGAACTCCACCAACCAGGAGTAGGTGCCGTCGGTGCTCACCTTCTCGTCGGCGGCGTCGTCCGTTCCCACGCCGTCACCGTTCGTTGTCTCCAGTCTTCACTCAGCCCCGCGTCTGCGGGGATCGTGAAGGACTCCTCGTACAACACCGAACCGGTGCAATCGTCGGTGTCGTAGAGACCGAACGTGACGGTTCCGCCAGGTCTCCCCCACCGGTCGCGACTGAGAGCGACGCGGTGTCGTTCGGGAAGACGTACTGGGCCGTGCTGATCGTCGGCTGCAGCGTGATCACGAGACTGCTCTCGTTCTCGTCGCCGCACTCGCCGCTCACGCCCAGCGTGTTCGGCAGATCGCCGCTGTATGAGGCGATCCAGTAGTACGTGCCGGCCGCGGTGGGAACGAACTCGTCGGCGTCTTCGCCGGGGATGTCGTTCCCGTTCGCGTCACCGTCGCTGGCCACGTAGTCGCCGTCGCCTTGGACGTCGATCACGCTCGTGTAGACGGCGGCCTCGGAGCAGTCGTCGTCGTCCGGCCCGTAGGCGTTGAACGTGATCGTGCCGTCGGCGTCGGTGCCATCGGTGTCCACGGCTGTCCCACCAGGGTCGCCGTGTCATCGATGGCCGACCCGAGCGGACCGGCCCGGCCGTCGCAGCGGTCGTGATGGTCGGCTGCTTCGGGTTGACGACCGTCGTCTCACCTTCGTCATTGCACGCCCCGCTCACGTCGTTCGTGTTCGGGGAGTCGCCACTGTACGAGGCGATCCAGCGGTAGGTACCTGCCGACCCGGGCGTGTAGTCACCCGAGACGTAGGTGTCGTCACCCTCGACGTCGACCGTCGCAACCAACACTCCGGTCCCCGAGCAGTCCGCGTCGTCCGGACCGTACAGCGTGAACGTGATCGTGCCGCCGGCGGAGGCGCCGGGCGTGGTCGGCTCGATCACCGGGTCGCCCGGCCGGTTCGCCGTGCCACTCAGCGTCGCCGAGTCACTGATCGGGTCTCCGACCGTCACCTCAGCGGTGGCGTCGGTCGTGATCCTCCGGCGTCACAGGCAGGACCTCGAAGCACTCGCCAGCGCTCGTGTCCGATGCGTCCGGGCACGCCTTCCGTGTCCGACTCGAAGATACCTGCCCAGCAGTACGTCCCCACTGACGTGACGGTCGCCACGCCAGAAACGATCGGCTGTGGCGTCGTCTCATCCACTGCTCCCGATGAGATCGAGCGTGCCGTTCGCGTCGCAGGTCGTCGCGCTGGGGCCGCACAGGTAGAACGACAGGGTGCCGTCCCACGAGGACGTTCCCTTGACGTCGAGGTCGGCGCGAGTCCGTCACGTCAACGGATCCGCCACCGATCGAAACGTCAGGAACGGTGCCCTCGTCGTCTCCGTCCGTGAGGGCGGTGCCCCCGCTATCGGACGGTGTGGTCGTCAGCTTGGAACCGCACGCCTCGAAGTCGCCAAGGGCGAAGTCCTTCAGCTGCGCGTCCACCGACGGTGAGGACCGGGTCTCGGCGACGAACGCTCGAGAAGCATCCCTCGAGCCCGAGGGCCGGTAGGTCGATGCCACCCTCGACGAACCCGCCGCTCGGGACCTGAAGCCACCCGCAACGGTTCGCCCTTCCCCGGACCCCCAGGCACCGGGATCGCTGGCGCTGTTCACCGTGCCGCACCCGTTGTCGCCGCCATTTCCGGGCACGCAGTCGGCGAACGTCGCCGTTCGGTCCCGCCACTGTGCCGGTCTGCTGTGCGCATTGCCACCGGTACCGACCCACTCGAACACCCGGACGTTCGAGGCGGCTCCACCCTGGGTGAATGTCCCCAGGATCAGGATGTCGCCACGCGCGCCGGTGTCGGGATCAGGCACGTGCGTGCTCGCCAGCGAAGGTCCCGTCCTCGTTTATGCGCGACGGGCTTGTGGAAGAACCAGAACCCCGAGTCCTTCGACCCGTTCGTGGCGTAGCGGTCGGCGCCGAAGTACAGGATCTGGTCACCGTTCGCCTTCTCCTCGTACTTCGCCGCGTAGGCGTTCGAGGATCTTGTCCGCGTCCGGCACGGCGCCCGTCGTCCACTTCCAGCCGGTTCCCGGGTTGCCCTGGATCTCCAGGTCATCCTTCGAGCCACCGGTCGTGAAGATGCTTGTGTCCGCGGGACCTGCGGGTCCGCCACGAACGAGCACGCGACGGCGCCGAGGCTCGAGCAGTCATCGTCCCCGCCGGTGAAGGCCGCGTGGATGGAGTCCCAGTCGTCGGTGTCGTCAGCCGCCACTGGAGACAAGAGCGGATCGACGCACCGCCCGAGTGGGCAGTTGCGCCCTCGCCGCCACCCCTCGTGACCGTGTAGAGCTCCTTGGTGCCGGAACAGCTGCCGCCGAAGCTCCCTGCGGGGTTCGCCGTCACCGACACCTGCTCGCCGTCGACCAACAGCGTGAAGGGAAATGCCCCCGGCTCCGCTGCCGTCCGACAGACTCTGAATTGGGTAGCGGTGTTGGTGACGTTCGCCGCCAACGTGCCGAAGACCGTCACGTTCAAGTCGTCGGACGCATTCTTGTCGAGTTCGAATAATCCGTCGTCATGCACCGCGAGAGCGCTGGGTACGGCGATCATCGCGAGCATGAGGACGGAGAAGAGCAAGCCGAGCCCGGAACGGCTTATGGCTCCTCCCGGACGAGCTCGTCCATCCGTTCATCAGGTATGCCTCCTTGTCGGTGGATGGTTCTGCGGTGCCGCGGTGGTCCGAGTTCGCCTTCCGGCGCACCTCCGTGAGCTGACCCGGATCGTCAAGCTCCTGTGCCTCCTTTCGATCGCGGCGGGCGGCAACCGCCACATCTCTTGCACTGGATGGATCCGCGGCTGCCGTGCCACACGGCACGCGCCATGGATCGGCGACGCTGCGGTCGGCGAGAGCGGCCAACCCCGGTTCCACCCCCAACACTCGGGACATAGAAGAAGGGACCTCGAACGCGAGAGCGCTCAGGGTCCCTCCAAACCCCCTCCACTTGGGGGATTCCCGGGGCCCCCAATATGGGCGACGGCAAACGCCGTAGCTCGCGGAAGATACACCAGTGCGCTTGTCAGTGCATTAGGCCATTGGCCTATAACGCAACGGATACCCGAGAAGGGGTACCTGCCCTGTCGCCCCCACCCGGCTCACACCCGGCAGGGAGAGAGAGCCCCGGCCTCGCGGCCGGGGCTCTCGCATGCCGTTCCGTTCCCCGTCGGCTACGGGGTCGGATCGTTGTCGTCGATCACGAGCCCGGTCGAGGTCTCGCACGGACCGGTCGCGTCCGTGGAGTCCGTCGGGCTATCGAACACGGCCCGCCAGGAGACGTTCACAGGCGATGACGCCTCGTTGAACACCTCGTCTGCGGCGAGGCCTGTTCCATTGCCGTCGCCGTTCGTGGTGGTCCGGGTTGCAGGAGACGTGGCACCGGTCAACGTGAACGCCTCTCGGTAGAGCACGTTCGCGTCAGCGGTCCCCGCGTCACACGTGGCGTTGTTGTAGAGCGACAACGTCAGTGTCCCTGTGAGTGTCGAACCCCCGCCGGAGGTGACGGTCGCCGAGTCGTTCGGCACCCAGGTCTGATCCGACAGTATCGACGAGGTGTCGATCACCGTGAAGCATTCCCCGGTGCTGAAGTCATCGGCCGGGTCATAGGTCTCGTCACCCGAGTAGTGACCTCTCCAGCACCACGTCCCGACCGCATCCGGCTCGAAGAGCGCCGAATCTGCTGTCGCATCAGGTGCCGGGGTTGCGAGATCAGGAGTGAGCGGTTCCGTAGCCGCCCCGCCCGCGCCGTTGACTGCCGTTCCACCCACGTCACACGTGTTCGGATCGTCGGTCAGTGAGGCGTCATCCAGCTCGTCCGGAGCGCAGATCGCGAAGGACACGGTCCCGGTCGGAGCAGGAGCTCCGGGTCCCGTGCCGGTGACGACCGCGTGGTCCGAGATCTCCTCACCGAGCGTGATCTGCGTGGTGGGATCACCTTCCGAATCCGTCGGCGTCGTCACGATGCCGACACCGCATGACTCGAACTGACCCAGCGCGAAGTCCTTCAGCTGTGCGTCGACCGAAGGAGACGAACGGGTCTCGGCGAGGACGCTGGAGAAGCAACCCTGGAGCCCCAGGTCCGTCAGGTCGATGCCACCCTCAACGAAACCACCCGAGGGGATGTTGTTGTTCGCGAGACCGACCGGCTTGGGGTCGTAGTCCCATGGCACCTGGATGGTGGCGTTGTTGACCGTTGCGCATCCGTCTTGCGTCGCCGCTCCCGGAACGCAGTCGCCGAAGGAGCCCACCGGCCCCGTGACGGTGCCGTTCTGGGTGGCGTTCCCACCGGTCCCCACCCACCGGAAGATGCGGACGTTCGTCGCCGCACCGCCCTGGGTGAACGTGCCGAGGATCAGGATGTCGTCATCACCCAAGGTCGGGTCGCCGGTGTGCTCGCCATCGAACCTGCCGTTGTCGTTCTGAGCCACCGGGCTCCGGAAGAACCAGAAACCGAAGTCCTTGGACCCGTTCACGGCGTAGCGGTCGGCCCCGAAGAACAGGTTCTGGTGGCCGTTCACGTCGGTGTACATGATGGCGTAGGCGTCGAGGATCTCATCCGCGTCCGGGACCGACCCCGACGTCCACTTCCAGCCTGTCCCCGGGTCGCCCTGGATCTTCAGGTCGTCCTTCGAACCACCAGTCGTGAAGATGCTGGTGTCGGTCGGCTCCTGAGGATCGGCCAGGAACACGCAGTCAACGATCTCGGCGCCAGCGATGGGGACGAGGTCCTGACAGTCGTCCGCCGAGTCGGCGAACACATCGTTCCAGTCCTGGCCCGAGACGGCGGCATCGCTCGCCGTGTTCTTGTCCAGCTCGAAGAGCGAGCGGTTGAGGTCCGCCTGCGCCGGGAGCATGAATGCGCCGAGCAACAGCACACTCGAGATCACGACCGCGAATACGGATCGTGACCTCCCAGCTCGTTCTGATCTATCGAAGATCCATGCCATTCGAGATTCCTCCTCGTTGATGAGTCTCAGATGTGCATCGCCGCTGCCGTCCGAGTCGCCGATCGGCGCACCACCGGCGGACTGGCTCGGATCTCTAGGTCGGGGGGCCCTCCTTTCGGATCGTGGGCGGGCGGCGGCCGCCCCGTCGTGCATCGGATCGCGTGAGGTGGAGGGTCGCTGTAAGACGCCGACCGACCGCACATGGATCGGTCGCTCTTCCCACGGCCCGTTCCACCCCACTTCGCGGGAAAAGAAAAGGAACCCGTCTGATCACCGATCGTGATCCGAAGGGTCCCTCCACCCCCACTTGGGGGATTCCCGGGCCCCCAAACGGGCGACGGCTAAAAGCCGTAGCCGGCGGACCATAGCACCATAAGCCGCCTATCGCATTAGGTAGTTTGGCCTATACGAGAGAGAAACCCCTACGACGTCCCACAAGATTCATCTGCGCTTCTTTGCACCGTTGTCCACATGCGGGGCAAGGCAACTCAAGGGGTCGACATGCCCGTCAGGGGGGCTACTGCTGATGCCGGAGCCCGAACTGATGGGTCAGCGGGTGAAGAACCGACTCGCGGATCGGATCCCGTCTTGGGAGTCCCCCGGGCATTGCCCGGGGGACTCATCCTTTCCTTGCTTCGCGTGGGTCAGCCAGAGACCGCCGTCCTCTATCCAGTGATGTGGGCTGTGATCCCTCCTGGACCCGTCAGCGTGAGATCGAACGAGACGGATTCGATGACGACCCTCTGGTTACCCGGGCAGGTCAGCGTGGACAAGGGGGTAACGGTGAAGCTCCCCGTCGTCTGACCGTTGCTGACGGGGAACAGCTGCGTCTGGTTGACGCTGATCGTCTCCTGCTTGTTGTCCGCCTGCGGCTTGTTGCCCCCGCGGTTGTAGCAGCGCGAGAAGACGTCCACCGACCCTGTCAGGCTGAATTCGGCGTACGGACCATTCCCGAGCCCCGCCGCCTTGAAGGTGACGGTCAGCGAGTTCCCGGAGACCGTTGCCTTCGGCGTGCCGATGAAGTGCGGGTTGTCGGCGGACGCCACCTGGGTCATCAGGCCGATGGCCAGGAACACGGCTGTTGCGATCAGCACGTGGCCCTTCGAGCGTGGCTTGCGGTGCTTCCCTGAACGGATCAACGCATCCTCCCCTGTTCGTCACGGCGAGTCCGGTGATTCCGGCCCTCGCTCACGTTCGGATCGTGGCTGCCGCTGGCGTCCGAGTCGCCGTTCGGGCGCACCTCCTGAAGCTGGCTCGGATCTCTCTCACAGTCGGACACCTCCCTTCGATCCAGGGCGGGCGGCTGCCGCCGGGTGTACGGATGACAGCGGACGAGGATGGGTCAGCGCGGGAACTGCCAGATGCTCCATCCACGACTCCGCGGGAAATGAAGAAGGGACCCGTTGATCACCGATCGTGATCGAAGGGTCCCTCCACCCCCAATCGGGGGATTCCCGGGCCCCCAGATGGGCGACGGACAAAAGCCGTAGCGAGGGGACGATAGCACTAGGTCTTCCGGTCTGCATGGGGCGTTTGGCTGACATCGAGACGCAACCCACGGCCTTGGTCCGAGCCTCACCCGAGCACCGGGGGGTGTTATCCACATGACGGTGGCAGGCAACCATCTCCCGATCTCTCCCGGAAGGAGCTTCGGCGGGTCGGGTGGGCTCAGCCCCCGAAGAAGAGGTGCTCCGCGATCTGGATCCCGTTCAGGGCGGCGCCCTTGCGGAGGTTGTCGCCACACGCGAAAAGCAGGAGCGCGTCGTCGTGATCCGGCGCCTGCCGGATGCGGCCGACCAGCACCTCGTCCCGCCCGGCGGCCTCCAACGGGGACGGATAGACACCGTTCGCGGGGTCGTCCCGGAGCTCGACGCCCGGGTGCCTCGGCGAGCAGCGAACGCGCTTCCTCGGGCGTGATCGCTCGGGAGAATCGGGCGAGCAGCGAGACCGAGTGGCCCACCGGCACCGGGACGCGCACGCAGGTCGCGGCCACGTCGAGATCGGGGATGCCGAGGATCTTCCTCGACTCGTTCACGGTCTTGATCTCTTCCCCGGTGGAGCCGTCCTCGGCGAAGGAGTCGATCTTCGGCAGGACGTTGAACGCCATCGTCTTGCCGAAGACGTCACCGACGGGAAGCGCGTCGAGATCCGGCCGGCCGAGCTCCTCCACCTGGTCGTGCAGCTTCTCGACCTGCTCCGCCAGCTCGCGCGTCCCGTCCCGCCCCGCACCCGAGACCGCTTGGTAGGACGACAGCACCAACGAGCGGAGACCGGCTGCTCGATGCAACGGCGCGAGCGCCATCATCGCCACGATCGTCGTGCAATTCGGGACAGCGATGATCTTCGGCGAGCCCTCGAGCGCCTCCGGGTTCACCTCCGGGACGACGAGCGGCACGTCCGGCTCCATACGGAAGGCCGAGGACTTGTCGATGCACACGGTCCCCGCCGCGGCCGCCTCGCGCACGAACCCGCGCGCGATCGACGCCCCGGCGGCGGAGAGCGAGAGATCCACGCCGCGGAGCGCGTCGAGCGAGAGCTCCTGAATGGTGACCTCGCCGCCGCCGAAGGAGATCGTGCGGCCCGCGGACCTCGCCGAGGCGAGCGGGACGAGCTCGTCGACCGGGAACGCGCGTTCCTCCAGGATGCGGAGCATCTCGGTGCCCACGGCACCGGTTGCGCCGACGACGGCGACCTTCAGCTTCTTGCAACCCATCGGTTCACCCTACCGCCGCCTCATCGAGGCCGAAGCGCGCGTGCACCACGCGGAGGGCGCGCTCCGCGTCCCCCTTCCGCACGACGCAAGAGATGCGGATCGGTGACGTGGAGATCATCTCGATGTTGATCCCTTCGGTGGCGAGCGCATCGAACATGTCGGCGGCGACCCCCGGCTGGCTCTTCATGCCGGCGCCGACGAGCGAGACCTTGGCCACGCCGTCGTCGACCGACCAGTTCCGGGCCTGCACCTGTTGGGCGATGCCGCCGATCGTGGCCTCGAGGCTCGAGACGTCGGCGACCGGAGCGGTGAACGACAGGTCGGTCACGCCCTCGTGCGAGACGTTCTGCACGATCATGTCGACGCTCACGCCCGCGCTCGCGACCGCCTTGAACAGCGCGGCCGCCACGCCGGGCGTGTCGGGCACACCGTCGAACGTCACCTTCGCCTCGTCGGTCTCGAGGGCGACCCCCGAGATCAGGACGTCTTCCATGTCGTCGTCGACCTCCTGCACCCAGGTGCCGGGTGCCTCGTCATCGAAGGAGGACCGCACGTGCAGCCGGAGCCCGCTCCTCCTCGCGAGCTCCACGGAGCGCGACTGGAGCACCTTCGCTCCCGCGGCCGCGAGCTCGAGCATGTCGTCGTAGCCGATCCGTTCGATCAGACGGGCCTCCGGCACGACCCGGGGATCCGCGGTCATCACGCCGCCGACGTCCGTGTAGATCTCGCAGACCTCGGCTCCTACGGCCGACGCCATCGCCACGGCCGTGAGGTCCGAGCCGCCCCGCCCCGAGCGTGGTGATCTCGTAGGCGGACGAGAGCCCCTGGAAGCCGGCGATGATCACGACGTTGCCGGCCTCGAGGGCCTCGAGGATCCGCTTGGGACGGATCTCGATGATCTTCGCCTGGCCGTGCGCGGTGTCGGTGATGATGCCGGCCTGCGAGCCCGTGTAGCTGACGGCTCGGCAGTCCCTGGCGTTGATCGCGATCCCGAGGAGGGCCATCGCGATCCGCTCGCCGGCCGTGAGGAGCATGTCCATCTCGCGGCGGTCCGGCTCGGACGCGATGTCCTTGGCCATCCGGGCCAGATCGTCGGTGGTCTGTCCCATCGCGGAGACCACCACGATCACGTCGTTGCCCGCGTCTCGCGCGCGCACCACGCGGTCGGCCACGACGCGGAGCCGATCGACGCCGTCGACCGAGGTCCCGCCGTATTTCTGCACGACGATGGGCACGGGGCGAGCGTAGCAGCGCCTCTGAGGGCGACCTGTCAGGCTGGACGGACGGCGTCGCCGCGTCTGAGGCCGAGCGCCTCGCGGAGGAACCGCACCTGCAGCAGGAGCAGGTTCTCCGCGACGGACTCCTCGGTGGTCATGTGCGTGATGCCGGAGAGCGGCACCACCGAGTGAGGCCGCCCGGCCTCGGTGAGCGCGCGGGACATGCGCAGCGTGTTGGCGACGAAGACGTTGTCGTCGGCCAGGCCGTGGATCAGGAGCAACGGCCTCGTGAGGTTCGGCGCGTCCTCGATCAGCGAGTTCCTTCTATAGGTGTCCGGTTCCTCCTGAGGGTGTCCCAGGTAGCGCTCGGTGTAGGCGGTGTCGTAGAGCGCCTGGTCCGTGACCGGCGCTCCGGCCACGGCGGCGTGGAACACGTCGGGGCGCCGGAGCACGGCCATCGCCGCGAGGTAGCCGCCGAACGACCACCCACGGATGCCCACGCGATCGAGGTCGAGGAACCCGAAGCGCTCCGCGGCGGCGTGGAGAGCGTCCACCTGGTCATCCAGCACCGGGCCGGCGAAGTCCCGGTAGACGGCGTGCTCCCACGCGACGCCGCGTCCCGGCGTTCCCCGGCCGTCGGCGACGAGCACGGCGAACCCCTGATCCGCGAGCCACTGGGGCTCGAGCGTCGCTCGGTAGGCGTTGAGGACCTTCGCGAAGTGTGGGCCGCCGTACGGATCCAGGATCACCGGGAGAGGGGAGGAAGGCTCCGCTCCCCCCGGTGTGAACACGGCCACGCGGATGTCCCGGTCGCCGACGACGCCGAACGTGGGGTGGGCCTCGATCACGGGCGACTCGACGTGGGAGCGGATCTCCGCGAGCTCCGCGCCGGCGCGCAGCACGCGGGCCCGGCGCATCCGTCGATCGGCGAGATCGGAGACGATCACCGTGACGTCGCCGCCACGGGCGGCGGTGTGGACGCCCGGCTCGGAGGTCAGATGCTCCGGATTCCCGGCCCCGTCGCCGCCGATCCGCCACACGTGGAGCTCGGTGGGATCGTCCTGCGCGGCGAAGAGGATGTCGTCGCCGACGTCGAGGATCGTGGCGACCTGGAGACCCGCCGGCGTGACGGGCTGACCGTCCAGCGTGATCCGACGGGTGTCCTCGCTCTCCTCCACGAACACGAGCTGCCCGTCCGACAGGCGATCCGGCACACCGGTGACGATCGTCTGCCAGTGCTCCGCGGCGTGTTCGAAGAGCGTCTGCGTCTTCCCCGAGTCCGGGTCGACCTCGAGCACGAGCCAGCGCTTCTGATCGCGCGACAGGACCAGCAGGGTGAGCGGGCAGCGGTCGCTCCACGTCACCTCGACGAGGTACGGGAGGGCATCGCGGTCCCAATCGACGTCCACACGCGAACCGTCGAGCCCCAGGACCGAGAGCGACACGTCGGCGTTGTCGGTGCCGGCCTGCGGGTAGCGGACCGCTCGGGGCGGCGCATCCGGGTCCACCGGCGAGGCGATGTGCCACACACGCACCGGCCGTTCGTCCACGCGCGTCGGCCGCGATCCGCTCTCCGTCCGGCGACCACCAGAACCCCCGGTGGCGATCCAGCTCCTCCGACGCGGCGAATTCCGCGATCCCCCACTGGACGTCCGGGTCGTCGTCGTGCGCGAGGACGCGGCTCGATCCGCCGGGCCCCTCCCGCGCGGGAAGGTCCTGCACGTGGAGCGAGCCGTCCACGACGTAGGCCACACGGCGAGCCGTTGGATCGGGCCGAGCGTCGAATGCTCCCTCGACGGCGTGCTCGAGCGGGCGCGCCCCGCCGGCGACGAGGTCGGCGACGTGCACCCGGCCTCCGAGCACGAACGTAGCGAACGTGAGCCCGTCGTCGGCGTCGTAGGTCGTGACCCCGGTCATCTGCTCACGCATCCGCTCGCGCCGGTCCCGCTCGTCCTGCGTGAGCTCCTGCCCGCCGTCGACCGCCGACGGATCGAAGATCAGCCGTTCCTCCCCGGTCTCCACATCGAACACCCACAGACAGCCGTGGGGATCGTCTCCGGCCTTCGAACGGATGAACGACACCCGCGACCCGTCCTCGGCCACGCGGAAGCTGCGAGGCGCTCCGAGCGTGAACCCCCGCGTCCGTGCCTTCTGTCGTGGGAACGAGTCCTCTGCCAACGCCGTCTACCCCCTGTCACAGCTTCGAGATCCGAGGCATGGTACGAGCGGAACGTCACAGGAGCCCGAGACGGCTCCCTGGAGACCGGATATCGGAGCCAGATATCGGAAGAGCGTTGGCGGATCAGCGCAGCGACAGCGAGCTCCTCACCGCGTCGGCCACGGAGCCGGGCGTGTTCACCGAGCTGTACCGGCGGCACGCGGAGGACCTCCTGCGCTACTTCGCCCGGCGCACGCTCGATCCGGAGACGGCTGCCGAGCTGACCGCCGAGACGTTCGCACAGGCATTCGCATCGAGGACGACCTACCGAGACACGGGGGCGAACGGCGTGGCATGGATCTACGGGGTCGCGAGGCACCAGCTCGGTCGGTTCTTCCGGGCGGGCAGGGTGGACCGCGCCGCACGCCGTCGCCTGGGGATGCCGGAGCGAGATCTTCCGCCGGCCGACTACGAGCGGATCGAGGACCTCGATCGACTTCGCGCCGATCCGCGGTGCGATCGCCGAGGCGTTGGAGTCGCTCCGCGACGACCATCGCGAGGCCCTGCGCTTCCGCGTGATCGAGCAGCTCTCGTACCCGGAGGTCGCGCGGCGCCTGTCGTGCACCGAGGACAACGCCCGGCAGCGCGTGAGCCGCGGCCTGCGACGGCTCGGGGTGGTGCTCCAGGAGCAGGGACTACAACCGGCGACGGAGCCGATGACGGAGAAGGAGACATGAACACCGAGTTCGAGATCCTGAAGAGCCTCGAGGGCGACCTGGAGGACGTGGCGTCGCGCGAGAGGATCCGTCTCCAGCGGACCACGCTGCAGGGTTCCATCCGGCGGAACACGGGGCGTACGTGGATGAAGGTCGCGGGGATCGCCGCCTCCTTCCTCGTGGTCGCCGGTTCGATCGGGTTCCTCGCCAACATGGGGGTCCTGGGCGACAGCGCCCAAACCAAGTTCAATCAGGTCGGTGGCGCCGTCGCGTCCGGGGGCGATGGTTCTGCGGACGACAGTGGAGCCTACGGGCGCCGGCTGCCTCCCCGATCCCCGCGGACGACTCGGAGATGGGACTCGGTTTCCGTGAGAGCGACGGGAACGAGGAGCCGGCCGGCGGACAGGGCCTGCTCGGCGGCGGACGGCAGCAACAGGACCTGTCCAAGATCGTCCGGGACGGGCGGATCGGGATCGTCGTCAACGATGGCGAGTTCGGTGATTCGGTCGGCGAGCTCACGTTCATCGCGGAGCGGCACGGCGGCTTCGTGCTCTCGTCCTCGACGAGCAACGAACGATCGGGAACGTTCGTCCTTCGGATCCCGGAGCGACAGTTCGATCAGGCGAGGAACGACATCCGTGGCCTCGCCACGCGCGTCCGGTTCGAGGAGGTTCGCGGCGACGACGTCACCGCGGAGTTCATCGACTTCCAGACGCGGCTCCGCATCCTCCAGACGCGGCGGGAGCTGCTGTTCGATCTGTTCCAGCAGGCCGACACGACCGACGAGATCCTCCGGATGTCGAGTCAGCTCGACGAGGTCACGCTCCGGATCGAGGAGATCCAGGGTCAACTTCGATTCCTGAGGGACCAGGTGGCCGAGTCGACCCTCCGCGTCTCGATCCAGGAGCGGAACGCTCCCACGGTCACCAACCAGCCGGACGTGGACAACCCCGACCTGGGCTCGTCGTTCGACCTCGGCGTGCAGGGGTTCCTGCGGATCGTGGGCGCCGTGATCGTCGGCCTCGGCTATCTGATCCCGATCACCGGGTTCGCAGTGATCGTGTGGATGGCCGTGTGGTTCGTTCGCCGTCGGCGCGCCACCGCCTGAGCCCGTCGAGTTCGCTGCGTCGGCGGACGAGGCGGGGCATCATGGGCGTCATGGACGACCGCACCACCGAAGCGCCGAGACCGCCAGGACGCGTCGATCTCGGCGATGGTGCCTCCATCCGCCTTCTCGTCCCCGAGGATGCGCCGGTCGTCTTCGAGACGGTCGATCGGAACCGAGAACGACTGCGACCGTGGCTGGCTTGGGTCGACAGGACGCTCGGGCCGGCGGACACACGCGCCTTCATCGACCTGACGATCGCCACACAGGGCCGTGAGTTCGCCTACGGGATCTACGTCGATGACGCTTTCGTCGGTGCGATCGGACTCCACACGGATCCGGAGCACCGGAGCGCGATGATCGGGTACTGGATCGACGAGGAGCACGAGGGGCGAGGGCTCGTGACGAAGGCGTCGCGTGCGCTCACGGACGTTGCCTTCCGGGATCTCTCGATGCATCGCGTCTGGCTGAGCGCGGACCCGGAGAACACGCGCAGCTGCGCCGTGGCCGAACGACTCCGGTTCCGCCGCGAGGGGGTCCATCGCGAGGACATGCTCCTGCACGGCCGGTTCCGCGACACGGTGATCTACGCGGTCCTCGAGGACGAGTGGCCGACTGACGACCGCTAGATCTCTCGCCGACCTTCGAGAGCCTGCGAGAGCGTCACCTCGTCCGCGTACTCGAGGTCGCCGCCCACCGGGAGGCCGCTCGCGAGCCGTGTGACGCGGATGCCCGCCGGCTTCAGCAGCGCCGCGACGTACATCGCGGTGGCGTTCCCCTCGAGGTTCGGGTTCGTCGCGAGGATCACCTCGGTGACGTGATCGCGCTCCACGCGGTCCAGCAGCTCCTGCACGCGCAGATCGTCGGGCCCGATGCCGTCGAGCGGGCTGATCGCCCCGCCGAGGATGTGATACCGGCCCTTGTGCAGCGCGGCCTTCTCGATCGTGGCGGCGTCCTTCGGCTCCTCCACCACGCAGAGCAACGTGCGGTCCCGCGATTCGTCGCGGCAGATCCGGCAGAGGTCGCCTTCCGCGACGTTGCCGCACTCCCGGCAGAACGCGATCCGGTCCTTGGCCTGCACGATGGCCGCGGCGAGGCGCTTCGCGTCCTCCGGCGTCGACTTCACGAGCCAGAACGCGAGCCGCTGGGCGGACTTCGGCCCCACGCCCGGCAGACGCGCCAGCTCGTCGATCAGCTCCTGGATCGGTCCCTCGTACACGCGATCAGCCCTCCGGCTCCGGCTCGTCGGACGGCGTGGCGCCGAGGACGTCCTTGAGCCGCTTCAGGGCCTCTTCCTCGCTGGGCTCCTCGACCTCCTCGACGAACGCCGCGGCGGCCGGCTCGGTCCCGCCGGCGTGGGCTTCCCGCGTGACCAGCTCGATGCGGGGACGGACGCCGAAGAGGTCGCCGAGCGCCGCCTGGAGCTTGTCCGCGCGGGCCGCGACCTGCCGGAGGTTGTTGCGGAACGACGGCGGGAACGCCAGCTCGAGGGCTTCGCCGTCGAAGGAGGCGGGCGTGGCGCTCTCGAGGAGCGCGCGCAGCACGGGTTGCTGGTTCTGGCTCAGGTGGTCGAGCAGCGACGGCCACGACCGACGGAGCATCGCGACGTCGACGCTCGCCGCGCTGGCGGCGTGCGGCGCGTCGCCGTCCGCGGCGGGCGTGGGCGCGACCGGCGCGGGGGTGCGCGCGGCCGGCTCCTCGGCGGGCGCCGGAGCCTCCTTCTTCTCTTTCTTTTCTCCTCTCCTCCTTCTCCGGCTCCAGGGCTGCGACGGCGGCCGGCTCCGATGCCTCCGCCGGCCGGACGGGCGCTGCGGGCACGGGGGCCGGCGCCGCGTCCGCGGAGGGGACCGTCGAGCCGGCCTCGAGGTTGGCCAGGCGTTCGAGCCGCTCCAACCGCGCCAGCGTGCCGGCGGGTGACGGGTCGGTCTCGGGGATCGTCGCCCGCACCAGCGCCAGCTCGAGCGAGAGGCGCGGCGACGTCGTCCATCGCATGTCGTTCTGCGCCGCGAGCAACAGCTCGATGACCCGGGCGAGCTCGGACGCCGTGAACTTCTCCGCCTGGATGCGGAGCCCCTCGTACCCGTCGGCGGGGATGTCGAGGAGGTCCTCCTGTCCCGGCGCCGTCTTCACGAGCAACAGATCGCGGAAGTGCGCGAGCGTCTCGTTGGTGACGTTGCGGAGGTCCTGCCCGTCCTGGACGAGCCGGTTCACGACCTCGAACGTGGTCCGCGCGTCGCCGACCGCCACCGCGTCCGCGAGCTCGACCTGCACCTCGCTCCTGGGAGCGCCGAGCAGTGCCTGGATCGCGGCGTCGTCGACCTTCTGGCCGCCGAGCACGCCGGCCTGGTCGAGCAGCGACAGCGCATCTCGCGCGGAGCCTTCGGCGTGCCTGGCGATCGCGTGGGCCGCGGAGTCATCGAGCGTGACGCCCTCCGACGCGGCGACCTTCTGCAGGAGCTCCGAGAGCCCCTCCATCGTGTGCCGGCGGAAGTCGAACCGCTGGCACCGCCCGACGATCGTGGCGGGCATCTTGTGCGGCTCGGTGGTGGCCAGGACGAACCGGACGCCGGCGGGCGGCTCCTCGAACACCTTCAGCAGCGCGTCGAACGCCTCGCGCGAGAGGCGCTGGGCCTCGTCGATGATGTAGACCTTCTCGCGGCCCTGCACCGGCGCCGTGGGCGCCTTCTCCCGGAGCTCGCGCGCATCCTCGACCCCGCCGTGCGAGGCGGCGTCGATCTCCACGACGTCGAGATGCGTGCCCTCCCGGATGGCGATGCACTGGTCGCATCCCCCGCACGGCTCGGCCGTGGGGCCGGTGGCGCAGTTGACCATCTTCGCCAGGATCCGCGCCGTGGACGTCTTGCCGGTCCCGCGCGGACCGCAGAACAGGAACGCGTGATGGAGGCGGCCGTCGCGGATGGCGCCGGTGAGCGCGCGGACCACGTGGTCCTGGCCGAGGACCTCTCCGGGGGTCTGCGGCCGGTACCGCCGGTACAGCGCCTGGTGCTGCCTGTCCACCGCCATCGTCCCGCTCCCTAGGTCATCCCCGGCGTCAGTCAAAGGTGTGACCGTGCACCCACCGTCGACACCGCGAGACTCGGCCGCTACCCGACGACGGAGCTCCAGCCGGGCTCACCCACGGCACCCGCCGGTTCACGCTTAGGGCTGCTTCCTTCCGGACCTGACCCGGTTCGCGTTCCGGCGTCGCGTGGGACCCGACCTTCGACGCTCCGTGCCGGGGCGCTCCGGACCCCCCGGGCCTCGGGCGGGGATTCAGCCCCGCTGAAGCGGATCGCGGGTACAGGGCACCGCTAGCTCCCCGCCTAGCACGGTCACACGCGGCGAGTATACGAGGGGCCTCCGACGTGGCGGGTCGACCTACTCGGGGCCGTCGACGTTGATGACCGGTTCGCCCTCCCCCGCACGGACGACCACGATCGTCGCGTCCTCTCCGGACGGATTGCCCTCGCGATGGACCACGCCCTTGCCCACGAACACGAAGTCGCCGGGGCCGGCATCGAAGGATCCCGTCCGCCAGGACCGAACTCCATGCGCAGGGATCCGGTGAGGACGTAGATCGAGCTCTCGTACGCGCCGTGATGGTGCCACCCCGAGACCATCCCGGCGTCCGTCCGCACGAAACCGGCCCACATCCCGTCGGTCTGGATCGCCTGCTCTCGGGTCATCCCCGGCGTGGGTTGGCCTTCCACCCGCTCCTCGGGGGTGACCCGGTAGATGTCGCCCATACCCCCCCTCTCATGGACGGATGCGAGCGTAGAGGACGCGATCGAATCGCGCGTCCGCGCCCGGGTCGATCGCCCTCGCGATCACCCCGACCCCAGCGAACCTCCCGAACCCATCGGAGTCCTCGACGCTCGCGACGAACCATCCGTTCACGTACATGGAGAGATCGGTGGCGGTTCCTCGCGAGCTGCACTCTCCTCGGATGAACGATCGTCCGTCCCGAAGCTGATGACGGCGCTCGGTCCTTCCGCGAGGATGGTCTCGAATCGGTCATCCTCCAGCTTCCAGATCTGGTACCAGCCCTCGTCCGGATCGACCAGGAAGCCGTAGATGTCGGCCGGATCTGCCGCCGACACGCAGTAGATGCCGAAGCGCCCGCGACCGGCGTCGAGCGACCCCTTCCGTGCTTCGGTCGCCACGGTGACCGCGGGGAAGGCCCGAGCATAGGAGCGCGTCCATCGCCACCAGGCGTTCGGACTGTCGACCGTGATCCGGTACTCGCCGGACTCATATCCGAACGAATGATCGGGACCGTGTTCGGTACCGAACGGTGCCGACCGCGACCCATTGAGATGATGCAGCAGCTCCACCGACAGATCCGCGGCTCGCTTTCGAGCGCGAGCGCCTCGGTGCGCGGGATGCGTGGGTTCGTCGGACGGTCGATCACGCGCATCGATGCATCGTCGTACACGGCGGAAACGTTCGCGGCCCCCACCGATCCCGTGACGACGGACGTGCCCCGGTAAGCCCCCCACCCGTCCTGCACGTCGATGGCAAAGATGGGTCGCTCGTTCACGAAGAACCGCAGCGCGGTCGCGTCGGTCTCGCGATGCACGCACTCGGCGCGGAGCCGATTCGATGCGCCCGGCGGACGGATCGTCCTTACCAGATCCGTGCCGCCACCGAGGTCAACGAACGTGCCGTCGGTTCGGTACTCCAGGATCAGGTACCGAGAGTTCCAGGGGTTGATGAGGAAGTAGTACCCACGGCTCCGTTCCGCCTCGCATCCGATGCCAACCAAGACCTCTCGGCTGCCGTCGCGGGGAGAGGCGTCGACTTCCACTGACACCCCGTCCCACTCACCCTGCAGCCCGGATGTGGCGATGAAGAGGAACGAGGATCGCTTGACCTCGACGTGGTACGACCCATCCACGACATGCACGGTCGCCTTGTCGTCGTCGCCTTCGTACCAATCGGACGGTGATCCGAAGTCCTCTTCGATGACCATGGAACCACGGCCTCGATCGCTGGTCGGCGATCGGTGTCCAGCTGGGTGATCCCGAGACCGAGCAGGAAGCCGATGGCAACGATGGCGGCGACGATGACGATCCAGCGGGCGCGACCCGGGATCGGAGGCGGTGGTGGCACGGCCGGGGCCGGGGGCATGCCGCCGTCCGGCCGGCTCGCGGGTGGTGGTGGTGGTGGTGGTGGGATGCCGCTTCCACCGATCCGGGCTCGGTCCCCAACGATCCCCCTCTCACCAGCCCGAGCGGTCGGTACTGGCAACCAGCATCTCTCCTTCGGTCGCCCCCGTATATGGACGGGAACCCCGCAGCGGAGTCGGGCGTCCAACCCCCGTTCAGCCGGTCGAGCAGGCCTCCCGCCCGCTCCCCACCCCACGGAGGATCTGATGACGATGTCGACCCGTTCCCGGCTCTCCCTGCTCCTCGCGATCGCCACGATCCTTGTCGCCGGCATCCTGGGCTCTCAAGCCGTCAGCGCCGGTTCCCCTGGAAACCCGCTCGGCGGATCCGAGCCGGCGGGCGGCGGCTTCGACGACGTGGCAGGGATCTGCGCCGCACCCGAGGCTCCGGACGGGGCCACCGAGGCCGCGCCGCCCACCGACTGCGACGACACGATCGACAACCCGGTGGTGGTCGATCCCGACGAGTGCGGCGAGAAGGTCATCGGCACCGGTCCGGATGCCGCGGTGAGCTACACCCCGTGCCCCGGCGACGAGCCACCGGTGGTCACGGACCCCGACCAGGGCGCGCAGCTCGTCGAGCCCACCCCCGGGATGGCGGACGTGCGATCCCACATCTTCGATCACGTCGTCGTGAGCGATGACGGGTCGAGCGTCACGGTCTTCTTCTGGAGCGGCGTCGAGCCCTGCTACGTCCTCGATCACGTGGACGTCGACGAGGGACCCGACGCCGTCACGATCACCCTCTTCGAAGGGCACGATGCGAGCGACGGTGACGTGGCCTGCATCGACATCGCGCTCCTGAAGAAGGTCGTCGTGCAGCTCGATGGACCGGTCGGAGACCGGCGCATCGTCGACGGCGCCGCCTAGCGTCCCTCCCGCGCGATCCAGACCTCCCAGTCCGAGACCGGCCGGAAGCCGAGGGCCGCGTACATCCGCCGAGCCATCTCCGAGGGCTGCAGCCAGGCGAGGTCCGCCCGGTCCTCGAACGCCCGGCTCGCGCGGAGCGTGAGCGCAGCGCCGATCCCGCGCCGCCGTGCGGCCTCGACGACACCGACGCCGAAGATCCCCACCGTGTCGTGCAGCAGATAGGCCGAGGCCTCGCCGACCGGCTCCCCGTCGATCCATGCAGTGAACATCCGCACCCGATCGTCCTCGAGCATCCGAGGGCCGACGAAGCGCTCCGCGATGTCCCTCGGCGTTCCGAAGGTGGCGACCTCGACGGCTCGGACCGCGTCGAGCTCATGGTGCTCGCGCACCTCGCGGATCTCGATGCCCGGAAGGACGGGCTCCGTCGGGAGCCCGGCGATCGGCGCCGCCATCGTTGGCCACCCGTCCACGCGCTTGAGCCCTGCGGCACGGATCGCCTTCTCCACCGTGGGATGCCGGCCGACCTCCACCTCGATCCCGAAGAAGGGATGTCCTCGGCCGCGGAACACGGCTCGCGCGGCCTCCAGCGCGGTGGGCGCATCGTCCGGCTCCCGGATCACCCGGGTCCCGTTCAGCTCCGACGCCGGGAGGTTCGAGAGAGAGACCAGGAGACCGTCGACCTCGAGGGTCTCCCCTCCTTCCACGACCTCGGCACGCACCCGCTCCCCCTCCAGGCCCGCGGCCACGATCCGCTCGGTGAGCTCCATCCGGGCATGCTCCCAGCTAGCCTGCGCGGATGCTGCCGATCGGTGCGGTGATCGTGGACTTCGACGGGACGGTGTGCCTCCACGACGTGGGTGTCGACCTGGTCGATCGCTTCGGGGCCGACGCCTCGCGGGACGGGGAGCTCGCGGGGATCGACGAGGCCTTCGATGCCGGGAGGATCGGCCTCCGCGACGTGCTGATCGCGGAGGCCGCCACCCTCCGCGCGGACGATGACGAGCTGATCGCGTTCGCGCTGGCGCACTGCCCGCTCGACCCGACGTTCGCGCCGTTCGTCGCGTGGGCGGAGAGCCAGGACCTACCGATCACGATCGTGTCCGACGGCTTCGGGCTCCACGTCCGGCCGTTGCTGGCGGCGGCCGGACTCGAGCACCTCCCGGTGGTCACGAACACCTGGGATCGGGGCACGGTCGCATTCGAGGCGGCCCACCCCGTCTGCGTCGGGTGCGGGACGTGCAAGAAGCAGGCCGTCGAGCGCGGGCGCGAGGCGTACGGAGCGGTGGCCTTCGTCGGCGACGGTGTGAGCGACCGGTTCGGCGCCCGGTACGCCGACGTCACGTTCGCGAAGGACGACCTCGCCGAGCACTGTGGCCGCGAGGCGATCCCGTTCCTCCCATACGCGGACTTCGACGACGTCAGGACCTCGCTCGAGCGGCTCGTCGCCCCCGCAGGACCGCTCGGTGGTGAGCCGTGTCCTGGGTGGCGCGAGCCGGCCTGACACGGAGCGGTGGCCGAGGGATTCGAACCCTCGAGGGAGTCAACCCCCCTACACGCTTTCCAGGCGTGTCCCTTCGGCCGCTCGGGCAGACCACCGGGACGAGTCTACCGAGGCCACATCGCCCGCCGATCACGCCGACTTCGTCGCGAGGAACGCCGCGTACCTGGCCTGCCCGGTGGGCGTGAGGTGGAAGCCGTCGGCCGCGAACCACGACGGGTGATCCCGGCTGAAGCGGAACCAGTTCACGAGCACGGTGTTCGCGCGCCGCTCGGCGCAGGCGGCTAGTTGCTGGTTCTGGAACGAGCGATACGACCGAGGGATCTTGAGGTTCACGAGATAGACGGTGCGGTTCGGACCCGCGATCTCGGAGATCCTGTTGCAGTCCGCTGCGTCGATCAGGATCCCGTTGTTGCCCAGATGGATGATCACCTTCCGGCGGAGCTTCCCCGCCTCTTCGATCTGCTTGACGAGCGGGACCGCGTCACGGAACTGACGCGAGACGGTGGCGTTCACCCGGAATCCCCTGGCGACGAGCTCGTCCTTCGCCGCCAACATGACCGAGTCGCCGATCGCGAGCCGACCCTCCGGGATCGCGGCCTCGGCGAGCGGAACGCCCGAGACGAGCAGGGCGACGAAGATCGCGAGCAGCCTGACCGCCCTCGGCACCTTCAGGAACAGCCTCAGTCCTGGATCACCGACTCAGCTGGCAGCTTCTCCACGCGCGGGTCCGCGTGCCGATGCACGAGCCTCCATCCATCTTCTTCACGGCGATAGACACAGGTGACGCGCAGAGCGAGGTCGGTCACGTCGGGGTGGCCCCCGACCCTCGTCCTGAATCGTTCGATCTCGACGGTGTAGGCGAACTCCGGTGTCACGAACTCGGTGATCGTCTCGAAGCTGGTCGTTTCTCCGTCCGCGTAATACGACCCGGCGCGCTCGACCTGTTCGACGACCGCTTCCCAGCCGCGTCCGAATCCGCCGAACGGATTGCCGAGCGTGACGTCGTCCCCTCGCGAGAAGAGGGCCTTGTAGCCGGCCGCGTCGCCCTTCGCGAGCCGGTCGAGAGCCTCCCGAGACTGCGTTCGAACGCCGTCGAAGTCATCCATCCGTCATCGCTCCTTCTCGTCGTTCGCATCCACGTCGCCTGTGAACAGAAGCATCCTCACCCCCAGGGCGGCAGCCACGGCACATCCTGCCGCACCGCCGACCGTGAGGACAGTGCCCGCAGAGAAGCTGTCGAGGAGACGTCCGCCGATGATGTACGACAGTCCGGCAGCGAGCCCGATCGCGCCGTAGAGATCGGCGAAGACGCGGCCCAGGAGGTGTCGGGGCACGGTCCGCTGCACGAGCGTGTTGGTGCCGACCTCCACCAGGCTGATGCCGACGCCTCGCACCAGTTGCATCGCGAACGCCGCAGCGATGACCGGGGATACACCGGTGAGGAGGTTGCCTGCACTGCTGACGCCGAAGCCGGCGATCGCGACGGTGATGGCGCGGAACCGTGTCGCCCGGGCGACGAGCAGTGCGAACCCGAGGAGGAGGCCGAGGCCGGACCCGGCATACAGCAGGCTGATGCCGGAGTCACCGGCCGCGAAGGTGTCTCGTCCGAGGAAGACGAGCGCCACGTCGTCCACACCGTTGAAGGCCACCCCCACCACGAACGCGATGGCGAACGGCCGGAGGATCGGATGCTTCCGGATGTAGCGGATCCCGGTACGGGCTGCGGCCGAGACGGTCTCGTGCTCACCAGGCTGAACGGAGCTCACCATCCGGGGGAGTCCGGCGAGCAATAACGGCGACACGAGGAACGTCACCGCGTCGATCGTGAGTATCCCGAGGGGACTGAAGAACGGGAGGAGTACGGCGGCCAGCAACGGCCCGAGCGCCTCGAGCCCGTGCGTGCCCCCGCCGATCAACGCGTTCGCACGCTCGAGATCTTCGTCGGCGACCAGATCGGGAACGGCGCTCCGCGCGGCAGCCTGGAAGACGCTCGAGAGCACGGATCCCACCGCCACCAGCATCAGGAGTACGGCCAAGGGTGGCTTCGCGACGACGATGATCCCGATCGCCAGCCCTTGGCCGAGCTCACAGAGGATCAGGAGCCGCCGCCGTTCCAGACGGTCGGCGATCACGCCGGCGAAGGGACTCAGCAACGTCGGGGTGAAATCTCCGGCCAGCAGCAGGAACGCGACGGCGCTGCCGGTGCCCACGCCCTCAGCGACGTAGAGGATCAGCGCCACCAAGCCCATCGCGTCGCCCAGGAAGGACACGACACGGGCCAGCCAGAGCCGGCGGAACCGTTGGTTGTGGCGGAGCAACGTCCACGACGCGCTGCGTCTCACGCGACGCCGGTGGTCCCGGCCGCGTGCTCGCCTCTGCAGCCGGGGGCACGGTCCACCACGGCTCGCCAGCGTAGCGGGCGGCAGAGATGAAGTCCTCTGTGCGGCGGAGGCGGCGTGATTCGAACACGCGAGGGGCGGATTAGGCCCCTAACCGCTTTCGAGGCGGTCCCGTTCGTCCACTCCGGCACGCCTCCGTCCACGAGTCTAGCGGGCGAGCCGGGGCCGGTCCCAGCGTGACGGCCGACGGACGATCGTGCGAGGATCCACGAACGTGGACGCGAAGAGTCTGGAACGTGTGCCCCTGTTCGCGGGTCTCTCCCCTAAGGAGCGCGAGAAGGTGGCCCGCTGGGCCGATACCGTCGATCTGCCGGCGGGCAAGCACCTCCTCGACGAGGGTCGACTGCCGCACGAGTTCTTCGTGATCGTCGATGGCGAGGTCGAGGTCCTGCACGACGAGAAGCGCCTCGCGACGTTGGGTCCCGGTGACTTCTTCGGAGAGATCGCCCTGATCGAGCACGGACGTCGGACCGCGTCGGTCGTGACCACGACGCCCACCACGCTGGCCGTGATGAGCCCTGCCTCGTTCGCGGCGATGCGGCGTGAGATGGCGGAGGTCGCGCTCAGGATCGACGACGCGATCCGCGAGCGGCTGGCGCGTTAGCGCCGCTCCCGGAAGAACGAGCGAAGGAGGTCGCCGCACTCGTCGGCGAGCACGCCGCCGGTCACCGCGACCTCGTGGTTCAGCCGCTGATCCTGCAGGAGGTTGCCGAGGGAGCCCGCGAACCCCGCCTTCGGATCGGCGGCTCCGAACACCACCCGGTCGAGCCTCGAGAGCACCGCGGCGCCGGCGCACATCGCACACGGCTCCAGCGTCACGGTGAGCGTGCACCCGTCGAGTCGCCACGATCCGAGGGCTGCGGCGGCGGCGCGAAGGGCGAGGATCTCCGCGTGCGCCGTCGGGTCCCCGTCGAGCTCCCGCCGGTTCCCCACCGCGGCGAGCACGTCGTCTCCGCGGGTGACGACCGCGCCGATCGGCACGTCGCCGTGCTCCAGGCACGTCCGAGCCTCGGCGAGCGCGAGCCGCATCACGCGCTCGTCGCCGGACTCCGCCGTCAGTCCCACCCCAGGGCCTCGAGCCGCTCGTCCGAGATCCCGAAGTGGTGCGCGATCTCGTGCACCACGGTCTCGGCGATCTGCGCGCGGAGCTCCTCGTCGTCCTCGCCCGCCTCGCCCTCGATCGTGGACCGGAACAACGTGATCCGATCGGGCAGCGCTCCGACGTAGAACTCCCGCTCCGTCTGCGCGATGCCCTCGTAGAGGCCGAGGAGGTCGGGATCGTCCTCGGGCGGATGGTCCTCGACGACGATGGCGACGTTGTCCATCGCCTCCTGCACCCAGCCGGGCAGCTCGTCGAGGGCGTCCGCCACGAGCGACTCGAACCGACGGCGGGAGCGGTGCGACATCGCCTGTAGCCTACGTCGCATGCCCGGCGGGCTCAGCACGGACCTCTACGAGCTCAACATGGCGGCGAGCTATCTGCGCCGTGGGATGGACGGGCTCGCCACGTTCAGCCTCTACGTCCGGGACATGCCGAAGCAGCGCGGCTTCCTGGTCTCGGCGGGCCTGGAGGACTGCCTGCGGTTCCTCGAGTCGTTCGAGTTCGAGGAAGGAGAGCTCGCCTACCTGCAGGAGATCGGCTTCGACGATCGAGCGGTCGAGGACTTCCGGACCGTGCGCTTCGAGGGGGACGTGTGGGCGATCCCGGAGGGACGCATCGTTCACGCGAAGGAGCCGATCGTGGAGGTCACGGCCCCGATCGCGCAGGCACAGCTGGTGGAGGCCGTGCTGCTGAACCAGGTGACCCTCCACACCACGCTCACCTCGAAGGCCGCGCGGTACATCATCGCCGCCGAGGGCCGGGCGCTCGTCGACTTCGCGTTCCGGCGTGCGCACGGGGTGGAGGCCGCGCGCGCGGCGGCGCGTGGGAGCGCGATCGTGGGGTTCGAGGCCACGTCCAACGTCGAGGCGGCGCGCGAGCTGGGGCTCCGGGTGACGGGGACGATGGCGCATTCGTTCATCACCGCGTTCGACGACGAGCGCGACGCGTTCCGGGCGTTCGCGGAGGACCACCCGCACCGTACGACGTTCCTGGTGGACACCTACGACACGATCGTGGGCGTGAAGCACGCGATCGACGTGATCCAGGAGATGAACCCGCCCGGCGAGGTGGGCGTGCGTCTGGACTCCGGTGACCTGGACCGACTCTCGCGCGAGTCACGACGGATCCTCGACCGCGCCGGACTCGATGCCGCGCGGATCTTCGCGAGCGGCGGCCTCGACGAACACGAGGTCGCCGAGCTGGTGCGAGCCGGCGCGCCCGTCGACGCGTTCGGGATCGGGACGCAGCTCGGCGTCTCCGCCGACGCACCGTACGTGGACGCGGTCTACAAGCTCGTGGAGTTCGACGGGCGACCGGTGCTGAAGCTGTCGCCGGCGAAGGCGACGGCGCCCGGGCGCAAGCAGGTGTGGCGGGGACCGTCGGAGGACGTGATCGGCCTCCGCGACGAGGCGGCGCCCGGCCCGAACCACGAGCCGTTGCTGGAGCCGGTGATGCGGGCCGGGCGCCGCCTCGCCCCCGCGCCCACGCTGGAGGAGATGCACGCCCGGTTCGCGCGGGATCTGGCGGCGCTGCCGGTGAAGGCCGCGCGGCTCACGCACCCCGAGCACGTCGTGGCGCATCGCACCGAAGCGCTGGCGGCCCTCACCACCGAGACCGCGGAGGCGGCGCGCCGGCGGATCCGGTCGAGCGACTGAGTCAGGCCGTCGGCAGCCAGGACGGGCGAGCCGCTTCGAACGCCGCGATCTCGTCGGCGTGTCGCATCGTCAGGTCGATGTCGTCGAAGCCCTCGAGCAGGCACCACCGCCGGAAGTCGTCGAACGCGAAGGACTCCGCGACCGAGGGCGCCGTGACCGCGAGGGTCTCGAGGTCCACCACGATCCGGGTGGTCGGGTCGTCCAGGACGGCGTCCATCAGCGCCCGCACCGACTCCTGCGGCAGCTCGACGGGCAGCAACCCGATCTTGCAGCAGTTGTTCCGGAAGATGTCGGCGAAGCTCGGCGCGATCACGGCGCGGAACCCGAAGTCCTCGAGCGCCCACGGCGCGTGCTCGCGGCTCGAGCCGCCGCCGAAGTTGGCTCCCGCGATCAGGATCGAGGCTCCGGCGTAGCGCTCGTCGTTCAGGACGAACGACGGATCCTTCCGCCACTCGTGGAAGAGGAACGGCCCGAAGCCGGTGCGCTCGATCCGCTTCAGGAACTGCGCCGGCACGATCTGGTCGGTGTCAACGTCGGAGCGATCGAGCGGGACGGCGGTGCCCTCGATGCGCGTGACCGGCTCCATCTAGAGGTCCTCTGGGGTCGCGAAGTGGCCCGCGATCGCGGTGGCGGCCGCGACGGCCGGCGAGACCAGGTGCGTCCGTCCACCCTTGCCCTGGCGGCCCTCGAAGTTCCGGTTCGACGTGGAGGCGCTCCGCTCGCCCGGCTGCAGGATGTCCGGGTTCATCCCCAGGCACATCGAGCACCCCGCGCCGCGCCAGTCGAACCCGGCGGCGACGAAGATCCGGTCCAAGCCCTCGCGTTCCGCCTGCAGCTTCACGGCGACCGAGCCGGGCACGACCAAGGCCCGGAGTCCCTGGGCCACGCTGCGTCCCTCGACGACCCCGGCGGCCAGGCGGAGGTCCTCGATCCGTGAGTTCGTGCACGAGCCGATGAAGACGGTGTCCGGCCGGATGTCGCGGATCCTCGTCCCCGGCTCGAGCGCCATGTACGTCAGGGCGCGGCGGGCGGCGTCCCGCTTCGCCTCGTCACCGAAGGAGTCGGGCTCGGGCACGGCGTCGTCGATCGTCACCGACTGGGCCGGGTTCGTTCCCCACGAGACGTGCGGCCGGAGGGCGGTGGCGTCGATCGTGACCTCCGAATCGAACGTGGCGCCGTCGTCGGTGGGGAGCGAGCGCCAGTCCTCCAGCGCTCGTTCCCAGTCGGCGCCCGACGGCGCGTGCGGCTTGCCCTCCAGGTAGGTGAACGTCGTGTCGTCGGGTGCGACCATCCCCGCTCGCGCGCCGGCCTCGATCGACATGTTGCAGATGGTCATGCGACCTTCCATCGACAGCGCGCGGATCGCGGACCCCCGGTACTCGATCACGTGACCGACGCCGCCTCCGGTGCCGATCCGGTTGATGATCCCGAGGATCACGTCCTTGGCGCCGCAACCCGCCGGCAGGTCGCCGTCGACGGTGATCGCCATCGTCTTGGCGGGCGACTGCGGGATCGTCTGCGTGGCGAGCACGTGCTCGACCTCGCTCGTGCCGATGCCGAACGCCAGCGCGCCGAACGCGCCGTGCGTGGACGTGTGCGAATCGCCGCAGACGATCGTGAGACCCGGCTGCGTGTAGCCCATCTCCGGCCCGATCACGTGCACGATGCCTTGGCCCGCCGATCCCCACGGGTAGAGCGTGATGTCGAACTCCTTCGCGTTCGTGGCGAGGGCATCCATCTGACGCGCGCTCGTCTCGTCGGTGACCGGGCCGTCGGTCGTCGGGACGTTGTGGTCCATCGTCGCCACGGTGAGATCCGGTCGCCGGACGGGGCGCCCCGCGAGCCGGAGGGCTTCGAACGCCTGCGGGCTCGTCACCTCGTGGACGAGATGGAGGTCGACGTAGAGCAGATCCGGCTCACCGGCCGACCGATGCACGACGTGGCGATCCCAGACCTTTTCCGCCAGGGTCTTCGGTCTGCACGCGCTGGGTCTCCGGCGGGCTCCGCGCCACGGTGCAGGCTCCCGCTGCATCGTCTTCCTGCAGCGTGTTCCACATAGTGGAACTCATTCCCATATAGTGGAACACGATGATAGCAGGGAGAGACGACGACCCGGAGCGGGACCGGGCCCGGTTCCAACGCGACGTCCGCGACGGCGAGCTGGTGCGGGCCGGGCGCCCCGGCCAGGCCGAGAACCTCCGCCGGCACCCCCCGACCAGCGGCGTCGGCGTGCTCGACCGATGCGTCGCGATCCTCCGCGCGGTCGAGGACGGCGCCCGGTCGTTCACGGACATCGCCGCGGCGACCGGCCTCACCCGTTCCACCGCCCACCGTCTGATCCTGGGCCTCGAGGACCACGGCTTCCTCCTCCAGATCGGCGGTCTCGGGTACGCGCTCGGCCCTCGCCTGCTCGCCCTCGCCGCCAGCGCGTCACGGGATCTCCCCTTGCGGGAGCTCGCGCACCCGTCGCTCGAGCGCCTGGCGCGCTCCACCGGCGAGAGCGCCCAGCTCTACGTCCGGGACGGCGACCGCAGGGTCTGCATCGACACCGCCGAGTCCGAGAGCGAGCTCCGCACGATCGTGGAGATCGGCGCCTCCCTCCCCCTCACGAAGGGATCGGCGGGGACCGTCTTCCTCGCCTGGGCTGGAGCGCACGATCGCGCCCAGCTCGTCGGAACCGCCGACGATCCCGATCGGCTCGAACGGAGGCTCGTGACGGCCCGCCGGCGCGGATGGGCCGAGAGCGTGGCCGAGCGGGCGCCCGGCGTCGCGTCGGTCAGCGCGCCCATCGCAGGGCCGGACGGAGCTCTGGTCGCCGTGGTCTCCGTCTCCGGGCCGGCCGCACGTCTCGGATCGCTCCGCGCGAAGCGCTACGCGCCCGCGGTCATCGAGGCTGCCCGGGAGATCGAGGTCGCGCTCGGTGCGTAGCTACCAGGCGTAGGCCTCGGGAGCCGGACCGCCGGGTCCGGGGAAGATCTCGTCGAGCCTCTTCAGGACATCCCCGTCAAGCCGGACCTCCAGCGCGCGGAACGAGCTTTCCAGCTGCTCCTCGGTCCGGGGGCCGATGATGGGCGCGGTCACGGCCGGCTGATGCAGCAGCCACGCGAGAGCCACATCCGAGGGACGCTCCCCCAGGTCGGCGCAGACCTTCTCCCACCGTTCGAGCCGGTCGCGGTCCTTCTCGATCTCGTCCTGGAGATACTCGGAGGAGCGACGGCCCTCATCGACCTTCTTGAGCGCGCCCGCGAGCAGTCCGCCCGCGAGCGGGCTCCACGCGATCAGGCCCATCCCGTACTCCTGGAGCGCGGGGATCACCTCGAGCTCGATCGTGCGCTCCGTCAGGTTGTAGAGGGATTGCTCGGTGGCGAGCCCGACCGTGTGCCACTTGCTGGCGATCTCGTTCCCTCGGGCGATGTGCCACCCCGCGAAGTTCGACGACCCGACGTAGAGGATCTTGCCCTCGCTCTTCAGCTGATCCATCGCTTCCCAGATCTCGTTCCACCACGCGTTCCTGTCGATGTGGTGCATCTGATAGATGTCGATGTAGTCGGTCTGCAGACGTCGGAGCGAGCCCTCGCACGCCCGACGGATCCCGAGCTTCGACAGCCGTGACTCGTTCGGCCATTCGGCCATCTGGCCGTAGACCTTGGTGGCCAGCACGACCTTCTCCCGCCGGCCGCCACCCTTCGCGAACCAATCGCCGATGATGCGCTCGGTCGAGCCGACCCCGAGATGGCGCCCGTACACGTTGGCGGTGTCGAAGAAGTTGATGCCCTCGGCGATCGCCGCGTCCATGATGCGATGCGACTCGTCCTCCGGCGTGTGGGGACCGAAGTTCATCGTGCCGAGGCAGAGACGAGAGACCACCAGCCCGAGCCGACCGACGTGCGTGTACTCCACGAGCCGAGTTTACGCCGGTGTGATGGAAGGCTCCGTTGCTTCGAGCGAACCGTCCCGCTCGGGTCCACGGGCCCCTCGGACGTACATGAAGGCCAGGGTGGCGGCCCCTCCTACCGCCCCCGCCCAGATCAGGGTCGCGTCGTGCCCGATCGCGTCCGACAGCGGACCGACGATCGCGAACGAGAGCGGGGCGCCCCCGACGGAGATCGATCCAGTCGAGCGAGAACACCCGTCCCAGGAGGTGCGGCGGCACCAGCCGCTGGACGAGCGTCACCCACACCACCACCAGGACCGTGATCGACCCCTCTCCGATGAACGCCACGAGCATCGCCTGCCAGAGCTGCGTCACGACGCCGAATCCGGCCACCGCGAACATCCCGAGCGCCCAGGAGACGTAGAGCACCGTGAGGGGCCTGCGGGGGAGCGAGCCACGTTGGGCCATGACGACGGCGGCGATCACCGACGCCAGCCCGCCCGCGCCGTACACGATGCCGAGGTCGCTGGCGGACCCGAAGAGGTCCTTCGTCACGACGACGGGCAGGAGGTTCTCCCAGGGACCCCACGTGCACAGCAGGCTGACGGTGGCGGCGACCATCGCCAGCCACAGCCAACGCTGCGTCCGCACGTAGCGAACCCCTTCGCGGAGATCGTCCAGCGGCGAGGAGGTGTCGGCCGGGTCGCGATCCTGGTGACGCGCGCGCATCAGGAGGATCGCGACCGCGCTCACCACGAACGTCATCGCGTCGGCGAGGAACGCGAGCGCCGCGCCGTCGAACGCGTCCACGAGGACGCCGCCGAGGAGCGGCCCGATGAAGAACATCGCGATCGGACGCATGAACAGACCCAGCGAGTTGGCCTGGACGAGCAGGTCCTCCGGCACGATCGTCGGCACGATCGAGGAGAACGCCGGACCGAACAGCGCCATCCCCATCCCGTAGAGGATCGCGAGCGCGATCAGCAGCGGGACGGTCAGGGCGTCGAACAGCGCGAAAACGCCGATCGCCCCGATCGCCACGAATCGGATCGCATCGGCCGCGATCATCAAGCGGCGGCGGTCCACACGGTCCGCCAACACGCCCGCGCCGATGATCAGGGTGACCTGGGGCAGCAGGACCGCTCCCTGGACCAGCGCGAGCGTCGAGTTCGACCGATCGAGATCCTCCAAGACGAGCAGCGCCAACGCGATGATGTAGATCCCGTCGCCGATCATCGACACGGCGAGACCCGTCCACATCAGACGGAAGTCGCGCACCCGTAACGGCCTCAGGACCCCGATCCGGTCGCGAAGGGCAGCGGGCTGCGACATGCGGCTCAGGATAGGGGCGGCAACCGACCCCGGGCCTTACCGCCAGTCGACGGTCACGACCTCGATCGGATCGGAGATGCCCTTCACGGTCACCGTCCGGGGGTCCTTCGTGGGGAACTGCCCGCCGGCGGCGGTCTCGGCGCTGGCCACGATCTGACCCCCTTCGGCGAGACCGCCGATCCGGGAGGCCTCGTGCACTCCCTTGCCGGTGAAGTTCCGTCCGACCATCGTCGCGTCGGAAGCGTGGACGCCGATCCGCACCTGCGGCGCGAACCCCGCGTTCGTTCGATGCTCGGCCAGCCCTCGCTGGATCGCGGCGGCGCACGCGAGCGCATCGTCCGGGGACTCGAACGCGACGAAGAACCCGTCGCCGGTAGCGGTGACCTCCTCCCCGCGATGCTCGCCGAACAGAACGCGCAAGGTCTTGTCGTGCCAGGACAGGAGCGACTGCCACGCCTCGTCGCCCATGGCTTCGAGGAGGTTGGTGGAGCCCACGATGTCGGTGAACATGAACGTCCGCTGGACGCGCTGCGTGGGCGAGCGACCCCGGAGCTGCCACGGGAGGAGCTCCGCGACCTCTTCGAGCACGATCGCCTGGGTGGGACACGCGAGCGCGGCTTCCCGGAGCTTGTCCTCGTCCACGCTGGCGGCGTCCACGACGCCCGCCTTCCCGAAGTCTCCCTTGTGCCAATCGAACGCCGTGGGGGCGATCGTGATGCAGTTGCCGGCGCCGATGCACCGCGGCCGGTCGACCCGCGCGCGGAGCACCTACAGGATCCCCGACTGGAACGCGAACGCGGTGGCGTCCGCGCGCGTGGACACGCCGATCGACGCGTACATCGCGGCGAGCCGCCGGACGATCTCGGTGGGCGCCACGTCCAGGCGCTCGGCGATCTCCTCGTTCGAGAGTCCCTGGACCACGAGCTTCAGGAGGTCCTCGTCCCCGCCTTCGAGCGCCTCCACGGGGACGTCCTGGGTCGCACGGACGATCGGAGCGTCGGGATCGAGCGCGATGGCGGCCAGTGCGCTGCCGACCGGGCCGCGGAACCACCGGCTGCGGATCGACTCGTCGACGATGCGGTTGGCGATCACCGCGGCGTGGAGCCGGAGGTACGAGAGGGCCCCCGTTCGCTCCTCGTCCGTCCCGCCCGCGTTGAACGCCGCCGCGACCGGCACGAGCACGTCGAGGTTCAGGTCCTCGTGCTGGGCCGCCTGCATCGCGGCGACCGCGGAACGAGCCGCCTCCGCCGCTCGCTCCGGCTCCCCTCGCGCCAGCGACACCGAGGCCAGCGCCGCGTCGGCCTTCGCGCCCCAGGGCGCATGTCCGGGCAGCAGGGGAAGGAGCTCCTTCGCCTGGGCCGCGGATCGTTCGGCGAGCGAGAGCAGCTCCTCGTCGTCCCGCTCGACGCCGAGCGAGGCCGCGGAGAGCGCGAGCGCCGCGAGCGCCTCGCATCTCGCCGCGGGCAGCCCCTGATCCCCCGCCATCTGGACGGCACGCTCGAGATGCCCGCGCATCCCGTCGGCGTCCTTGCGCGCGGCGGCCTCCAGCCCGCGCCAGAGCTCCTGCTGCCGTCCACGAGACGGGGTCGGGCTCTCGGTCGCGATCGTCCCCGCACGGTCCAGCCAGACGGCCGCCTCGTCGAGGTCGCCGAGCTCGAGGTTCGACATCGCGGTGCCGCCGGCCGCGAGGAACTCGAGCAACCGGTCACCGAGCGCCCGGGCGCGCTCGTACGCCTCGGCGCCGCGGGAGAGCGCGAGGTCGGGGATCACCTTCGCCCGCGCGAACACGTGCACCCCGTAGAGCATCTGCACCTCGGCGAACGCGCGTTGGCTCTCGCTCGTGAAGGACGCCAGCTGCGTCGCGAGCCGGCGGATCTCCTCGATGTGGCGAGCCGAGTCGGCGCCGATGTGGATGTCCGGCGCCCAGCTCAGATAGGCCATGGCGATGATCGACGCCATCGTCCCCTGACGGTCGCCGAGCTCCTCGTAGAGAGCGAGCGCTCGATGGAGCCGCTCACCGGCGGATCGCACCCACGGCGAGACCGGGAGCTCGTCGACGAGGTCCTCGATGGCCTCGCCGGCCGCCACCCGTTCCATCACCCGGATGTGGCCCCCCACCATGACCTGCTCGACGAACCACCCCCGGACGCGCCCGAGGTCGATCACGCCGAGCTCTCGCGTGGCCGCCGCGAGCATCGGGACGTCCCCCAGCTCCTCGGCGAGCGCGGCCGCTCGCTCGTATGCCTGCTCGGCGGCGTCGAGGTCGACCTCGACCGCCGACGGCGTGAACCCCTCGCCGAGGCCGGCGTGGAGGATGGCCTGGCCGAGCGCCACGCACGCGGCGAGCTCGGCCGCACGGTCGCCGCGCTCGACCGCGAGGGCTCGCACGCGCCCGGCGAGCTCGGCCGCTCGATCCTCCTGCTGGGAGAGCCGGAGCGCTGCCGAGCGGCGGAGCGTGACGTCGAGATCGACGCTCGGGTCGCCGAGCGCTTCGGCCAGGGCGGCCAGCTCGGACAATCCTTCCAGTCGGTCCGCGGGTCTCCGCAACATCGCCAGCGCGTCGTCGCGCGCGGTCAGCAGGCCGAGGCGCTCTTGCGGGGTGGCGGCCTGCGGTAGCGCGACCTCGACGACACGCAGGACCTCCTCCGGCGCGTGCGCGGCCAGCGCGGCGGCGGCGGCATCGATCGAGAACCGCACGCATACCTGTGCGTCCCCCGCCGCCTTCGCGTGGTGGGCGAGCAGGGGCAACGTCTCGGGCGCCGGCTCGCCGGTCAGCAGCAGCTGCACGATCGCCCCGTGGATCTCGCGCCGGCGAGCCGGCGCCAGGGTGTCCGCCGCGAACTCGCGGACCTGCTCGTGGGGGAAGGTGTAGTCGGCCGGCGAGTCCTCGGGTTGCTCCACGAGCAGCCCCGCCGCGACCGCGGGCGCCATCAGGTCGCCGAGCGCGACCATGTCGCCGTCCGGCCCTCCCTCCCCGATCCCGGAGGCGGACCTCGCGGAGGTCCTTCAGGCTGAAGCTCCGTCCCATCAGCGCCGCCTCCGCGAGCGCGGTCTTCGACTCGACGGGGAGGTGCGCCGCCCGACGTTGGATCAGCGTCCGCACCGCCGACGGCGCCAATCGCTCGGCGTTGCGCCCCAGCGTCCACCTGTCCGCGGTCTGCTGGAGCATGCCGGCCTCGCGGTAGGCGCGGGCGATCTCCTCCACGATGAACGGCACGCCCTCGGCCTGCCCGTGGATCGTCGATGCGGTCGCCGGCTCGACCTGCCCGCCGAGCACCTGTCGAAGGAACTCCGAGGTCTCCACCACCGAGAAGCGCGCGAGCTTCAGCCGTCGGATCACGCGCATCCGCTCCATGTCGGCGATCAGCGTTACGGCCTCAGTGAGCGTGGCGAGCTCTTCGGGCCGGATCGAGAACATGAGGAAGATCGGGCTGGCGCTCTCGGTCCGGATCACGTAGCGGAGGAGGCGGAGGCTGTCCTCGTCGGCCCACTGCATGTCGTCGATCAGCAACGCGAGCGGTTGCGCGGCCGTGAGCGCGCGGACGGCCATCGTCGCCAGGTCGAACGACCGGAGCAACCGCTGATCGGCGGAGAGGCCCGCGAACGCAGGGTCGTCACGGCCTCCGAGCGCCGAGTTCGCCGTGAGGATCGCGTGTTCCGACGCCGTCCCCGCCACCGCTTCCATCACATCCGGAGCGCCGACGATCGAGCGCGCCAGGAGGAACGGACCGCGGAGCTCCTCGTCCGCTCCCACCGCGACCGTGAGGAACCCGCGGGCCTGGGCACTCTCCCGCGCCGCCAGGAGGAGGCGCGTCTTCCCGATCCCGGGTTCGCCCTCGACGGTCAGCGCGCTCAAGCGTCCGCCATCGGCCGAAGCGATCGCATCCTCGATCGCGGCGAGCTCGGCCGGTCGCCCGACCACGGCGCGGCCGGTGCGATGCTCGAAGAGACCCAGCGGGGCGAACGCGGCCGCCGCGACCGGAGGCGCGTCGATCATGGGCGCCTCTCGAGCGGGGAACGGTCGCGTTCGGTCATCAGGCGATTATCCGCGATGAGGCTCCCTGCTATGCTGGAGACCCCCGAGCGATCGGGGAGATCCCGCATCGAGCCCCTCTGGTGGCAAGCCTGGACCCACGTGCCATCGCCCTGCGGATCCCGCGAACCACGACGAGAGAGGCAAGCCGCGTGGAAGGAATCAGCCGCAAGGATCGCGTCTTCGGTCCCCCCGATCGAGGCAAGAAGGCAGCCGATCGGCCGGCGCGAGGACGGATGTGTGTGCACATCGGGTGCGAGACGCTCCTGTCCACGTACAACGCGTCCGACGTGTGCTGGCTCCACGCTCCCCCCGCCTATCGCCACGCCCTGAGTCGCGACTAGGAGGACGGTTCTCGCGAGGCGCGTTGATAGCATCCGTTCGGATGCGAACGCTCCGGGCGGTCACGGCTGCGCTGTCACTCGCCCTGCTGTACTCGGGCAGCGTCGCGTGCACGAGCTCGAACGGCGACCCCCCCGACTCCCGGTCGCCGTCACTGGAGGTTGCGCCGGGTGCGTACGTCTACCTCTCGGACGAGATCGACGCTACGTTCGAGCTCACGGGCGATGCGGGAACGCTCTCCGTCCTCAACAGGACCGGCTTCCCCCTCGATGATCCCGGGATGTATCTGCTCGACGCGCGCGACGGCTCTCGGATCGACGCCGAGGTGATCGACGCCGCTCCCGTCCCGGACGGAGAAACGCGTACGTTCGAGGTCGCGATCCCCGGCGCTCCCGAAGCGAAGCACGTCGGCCTGATCGTCCTGCTCGCAGGCGACGCCGATCTCGGCGCGTTCCTCCCTTCGGAGGATCAGGCATGAGTCGAGGAGGGATCACCGTCGCCGTCGTACTCGCGCTCACCGCGCTCGTCGTCCAGGGCACGACGGCGCTCTCACAGGAGGACGCGCAGGAGCAACGCTTGATCGACACCGTCTGCGCGATCCCGCCGGTGCTGCTGGAGCGCACGCTTCACGGCCATCGTGATGACCGCGGCGGCGAGATCCAGCTCCTGCCACGGGAACCGGACTTCGTCGGTCACGGCGGCCTGCCCCACTCGGGTCCGTGGGACTACGTGGGACAGGTGCCGCTGCTCTGGTACGGCCCGGGCTACGTGCCCGCGACGGGACCGATCGACCGGCGCGTCACGCTGGCCGACCTGGCGCCCACCCAGGCCGAGCTGCTGGGGTTCGACTTCGACGCCCCCGACGGCAAGCCGCTGCTCGACGCGCTGGTCCCACCGGAGGACCGTCCGGAACCGCCGGCCCTGATCGTGGTGCTCGTGTGGGACGGGGCCGGGAACAACGTGTTGAAGGCACACCCGGACGCGTGGCCCAACCTGCGAGCGTTGATGGACGAGGGCGTCTGGTACAGGCGCGCGGAGGTCGGGTCGTCGCCGCCGAGCACCGCGCAGATCCACGCCACCATCGGGACCGGCGCGTTCTCCGCGACCCACGGGTTGATCGCGCACCACTTCCGGATCGGCGATCGGATCGTGACCCCGTGGTCGGCCGGCCCCCGCTACCTGATGACACCAACGCTCGCCGATCTCTACGACCGCGCCCTCGGGAACCGCCCGTTGATCGGTGCGTCGGCGACGGTGGCGATCCACCTGGGGATGCTGAGTCACGGCTCGTTGTGGGGAGGCGGCGACCGCGACCTCGCGGTGCTCCGCGAGCGAGAGGGAGCCGCCACGCTCGGCGCCGAAGGCATCCGCTGGAACCTCACCTCGAGCGTGGCACCCTTCTACCACCTCCCCGGGTACGCGAACGACCTGCCGCCGTTGGCCACCTACACCGAAGACGTCGACCGCGCGGACGGACGGCTCGACGGCAAGTGGCGCGACGTGGTGATCGAGAGCGAGGCCGTGCATTTCGGGTTGCTGACGCCGGCCAGGATCCCGTTCCAGGATCGGCTCATCGAGGAGCTGATCGCGAGGGAAGGATTCGGGGACGACGAGGTGCCCGATCTGTTCTTCATCAACAAGAAGCTGATCGACGAGGTCGGCCACATCTTCTCGATGAACAGCGTGGAGATGGAGGACTCGGTCCGCGCCGAGGACGCCGCCCTGCCCGGGCTGATCGAGATGCTGAACCGCGAGGTGGGCGAGGGTCGATGGGTCATGGCACTCACGGCCGACCACGGCCACACACCCGATCCGGCGGTGAGCGGCGCGGACGTGATCTCACCGACCGACGTCGGTCGGCAGATCGCGACGGAGTTCGACCGCGACGGTGACGACGAATCGGTGCTCGAGTACACGCAGCCGACGGAGGTCTTCATCAACGAGCGTGAGCTGGCGGACGAGGGGCGCACGCTGGCCGACGTCGCCGACTTCCTCATGGGACTGACGAAGGGCGATGTCGGCGGCGAGATCTGGCCGATCCCGGCGGCGCATCAAGGCGAGCCTGCGTTCCTCGCGGCGTATCCGTCGGAGCTGCTCGATCGTCTGCCGTGTCTCCCGCCCGGCGAGGGCTGAGCCGAGCATGCCATGACCCGGCGGGCCACGATCCTGCTGGTGGTGGCAGCGATCGTCGCCGCCCCGGGCATCGTGCTCCAGGCGACCTGTCCCGGCGACTCGTGCGCACGATCCGGCCCGGTGCGCACACCGTTCTGCTCACTCCCGGAGGAGCTCCGGACGAAGATCGCGGCCGGGTTCCGCGAGGGACGGTCGCCGGACGTCCTCGCGGTCACCGGAGGGACCGGCGTCGTCGGCTCGGTGCCGGCGGTCGGCGCACCCACCTCGGTCGGGACCTGGCCCTCCGCGTCGTCAGCGATCGACACGAGGACCCCCATCGTCTTCTGGGGCGCCGGGGTTCACGGCGCCTCGAACGTCCCCGCGGGAGCGGAGCTGCGCCAGATCGCGCCGACGATCGCGGAGATCCTCCGATCCGAACGACCGTTCCCCGGAGTCCGATCCGGGCGGCCGATCCCGGGCATCGCCGGGCCCGACGTCCCACGACTCGTCCTGGAGGTCGGCTGGAAGGGGATCGGTACGGCCGACCTGGAACGCGATCCCGATGCCTGGCCCTTCCTGCGCGGGCTGCTCTCGTCGGGAGCCGGGACTCTCGACGGGGAGGTCGGATCGCTCCCGATGGACCCCTCGGCGGGGTTGACGACGATCGGGACCGGGGGCCTCCCCTCCGAGCACGGCATCACGGGCGACGTGTTCAGGGGTGACGGCGGCGAGGTGGTCGCAGCCTGGACCGCCGGCGCTCCGACAAGCGTCATCGCGACGCTCCCCGACGACCTGGATCGCGCGTTCGCACAGCGTCCCCTGATCGGGATCGTCGGCTCGGATCTCGCCGATCGCGGGATCGTCGGGAGCGGCTGGTATTCCGAGCGCGATCGTGACGATCGGGTGACGGCCGCCGGTGATCAGGCTCGACTGCGAGCCGTCACGCGACTGCTCGCCAGTGGCTACGGACGGGACGACGTCCCGGACATCCTCGCGGTGGTGATGGAGGGAAGCGTGGGCTCGCTCGACGCGGAGCTGCGGCGCACCGTGCGAGCCGCACGATCCGCCGCCGACGGGCAGGTCCTGGTCGTGGTGGCCGGCACCGGTACCTGGACCGCTCCCGGATCCGGGCAGATCGAAGCGGCGGACCTCGAGCGGATCGTCGAGAACGAGATCGCCACGGACGAACCGCTGATCCAGGCCATCGTGCCCGCCGGCTTCTACCTCGATCAACAGGCGATGACGGCGGCCGGCGTGACGGGCCAGATCGCCCAGGACGCCGCCCTGGCGGCTCGCGGGCCCGACGGATCGGCGATCTTCGTCGACGCCTTCCAGGGCTTCGCCGTCCCCTTCGGGAGGTACTGCTGATGTCGGGGCTCGTCGCGACGCCCAGCGGTCGCCGGCCCATCTCCCCCCGGCTCGCGGGGCTGATGATCCTCGGGTTGGTCCTCCTCGGGGTGTCGATACGACTGTTCGGGCCGGCTCGGGTGGACTGGCTCCGGGCGGCGCTCGTCGTCTTCGGGTCACTGGTGATCCAGGCGGTCCCGTTCGTGCTCGTGGGGGCCACCGCCGCCGCGCTGATCGAGGTCTTCGTTCCGATCGGAGCCTTCGAGCGGATCGCCAGGCTGCCCCGGCCGCTGCGGCTCCCGGCTGCCGGCCTGGCGGGCGTCCTGCTCCCGATCTGTGAGTGCGGATCCGTGCCGGTCGCCCGACGACTCATCCACAGGGGTCTCGACCCGTCGTCGGCGTTCACGTTCATGCTGGCGGCGCCGGTGGTGAACCCGGTCGTGATCGCGTCGACCTTCTACGCGTTCCGGGGCAGGGATACGCTCTGGACCATGGTGCTCGGTCGCACCGGTCTCGGGTTGGTCGTGGCGATGGCCGTCGGGTGGGCCTTGGGGGCGCTGGGGAAGGAGCAGGCTCTGCGACCGGTCGACGAGGAGGACCGAGGGCACAGCCTCGAGCTCGGGAAGCCCGAGCCACGATGGCGACGGTTCTTCGTGCACCTCGCCGACGACTTCCTCTTCATGGGCGGCTACCTGTTGCTCGGAGCCTCGATGGCCGCGATCGTCCAGACGTTCCTCCCGCAGGGGCTCCTCGAGCGCATCGGGGGAACACCGGTCGTCGACATCGTGCTGATGATGGTCATCGCCTCGCTGCTGTCGCTCTGCTCCGAGTCGGACGCCTTCATCGCGGCGTCGTTCACGCAGTTCGGCCCGTCCTCGCAGCTCGCCTTCCTGGTGTTCGGGCCGATGGTCGATCTCAAGCTCGGCGCGCTCTACGCCGGCAGCTTCCGGCGCCCGGTGGTGGTGACGATCGTCGCGGTGGCCGCGGTGACCACGTTCATCGGCTCGATCTGGATCGGGGTGCTGACCGGATGAGCGGCCGCTCCTTCAGCCAGCGTCGGCTCGCCGGGGCCTCGGTGCTCGCCGCGTGGTCGGGACTCTTCTGGTTCCTCATCATCACGGACCGGGTGGACCTCTACCTGTCCACGAGGACCTCGTGGGTGGTCCCGATGGCCGCGGGAGGGCTGGCCGCCGTAGCGCTCGGGCTGGTCCTCGCCGGGCGTTCCTCGAGGCCTGAGCCCGTCCGGGTCCGGGAGGCGGTCATCATGACGCTGCTGGTCACGCCCGTCGTCCTCCTCGTCACCCTCCCCCCGTCGACGCTCGGCAGCTTCTCGGCGCCGAAGAAGGCACAGTTCTCCGGCTCCGCACTGTCGACGATCTACGGACGGTTCGACGAGTCGAGCGAGATCACGATGCTCACCGTCGCCGCCGGCGAGACGTCCGACGAGGGCTCGCGCCTGCTCGCGACCCGGGCCGGCTCGGAGATCGACTTCGTCGGGTTCGTCGCGCGTGACACGAGCGCCGAGGCCGACGAGCTGATGCTGTCCCGCTACGTCGTGACCTGCTGCACGGCCGATGCCACCGTGGTGCAGGTACGGGTCGTGAACGTCACGCCGGGGCGGTTCGGACCGGACGACTGGATCGAGGTCAAGGGGCAGATCTATCCGATCGGTCGCGAGGTGATCGTGGTCGCGAGCTCGATCGAGGAGGTCCCTCGACCCGATCGGCCGTACCTCACGCCCTAGGGACCTGACCCGCCGGGGAGGGACCCACCGATAGGATGCGTGGCGATGCCCACCACGCAGCGCGTCCTGCGCGCCCTGGCGGCCCTCGCCTTCGCAGCCATGCTCGCCGCGGCGTGCGTGGGAGGAGGTACCGGTCAGTCACCCCCCCCGACTCCCGGCGACCCGGTGTCGCCCGGCCCGACACCACCCCAGCCGATCGCGGCCGACGGGGTCCTTGGCGCGCCGGACCTCCCCGACGACCCCGACCCCGACGCGGTGCCGGCGAACGGCGGGATCGACATCTCTTCGCTCCTGGATCCTCCGACGCTGCAGCCGCCACCGGACCGGTCGCGGCCCTTCGATCCCGAAGCCGGGATCTTCAACCTCGACCATCTGATCTTCATCGTGCTGGAGAATCGCTCCTTCGATCACTACTTCGGCACGTACCCGGGTGCCGACGGGCTCCCGCGTGACGCGAACGGTCAGTTCGACGTGTGCCAGCCGGACCCCGCCACGGGCGCGTGTCATCGGCCCTATCACGACACCAACTTCTTCGATGCGGGTGGCCCGCACGGCGAGTTGGGATCGCACATCTCGATCGCCGGCGGGCAGATGAACGGATTCGTCGAGGCGCTGCGGAAGATCGGCAACGGATGCATCAAGCCGCACAACGCCGACTTCCCTCCGTGCGTCGCGGCAACGCCCGGGCCGCAAGGGCAGCCCGACGTGATGGGCTACCACACGGGGAAGGAACTCCCGATCTACTGGAAGTACGCGCGCGACCTTCACCCTGCACGACCGGATGTTCGCGCCGACCGATTCCTGGACCCTGCCGGCGCATCTGTTCCTGGTCTCCGCGTGGTCGGCGACCTGCACGGACCTCGAGGACCCGATGAGCTGCTCCTCGGACCAGCACAACCCCGGGCACACCCTGAGGCGCCCGGGCGCGCGGTGGAGCCCGCCGCAGGGCGACCCTCGCCCGTACATCTGGGCGCCGATCACCTGGTTGCTGTACCGCGCGGGCATCGACTGGCGCTACTACGTGGGCGAGGGCACCTGCATCGCTCCTCCGTGTACCGAGCTGAAGGGCACCAATACGGCGGCGGTGCAGAACCCGCTGCCGGGCTTCCCCGCCACCGTGGCCACGGGCCAGCTCGACCACGTCCGCTCGAACAAGGAGTTCATGCAGGACGCGCGCTCCGGCAACCTCCCGCCGGTGTCGTGGGTGATGCCCGTCGTCGACAAAGGCGAGCATCCGCCGGACTCGATCGAGGTGGGGCAGGCCTACGTCGCGGGTCTGATCAATTCGGTGATGGAAGGACCGCGCGAGCAGTGGCTCAGGACCGCGATCTTCCTCACCTGGGACGACTGGGGCGGCTTCTACGACCACGTGGAGCCGCCCGTCGTCGACGAGAACGGGTGGGGCCTCCGGGTCCCGAGCCTCGCTGATCAGCCCGTGGGCGAAGCCGGACCACATCTCCCACCAGACGCTCAGCTACGACGCGTACCTGAAGCTGATCGAAGACCGGTTCCTCGGCGGAGAGCGGCTCGATCCGCAGACGAGCGGCTGGCCGGACTCCCGCCCCACCGTCCGGGAGGCGGTCGAGATCCTCGGCGACCTGGCGAAGGACTTCGACTTCTCGCAGGATCCGCTCCCGCCGCTGCTGCTCGATCCGTGGCCGTTCCGTTGACCCTGTCGGCGAGCGCGGAGTACTTCCGACTACCCCCCGAACGGGTCCGACGTCACGATCGAGGCGAGCCCCTGAAGAGCGTCTCCGCATCCGACGTTCGCAGGCAATTCCGGAACCTGCCCGATACACAGCCTTCCGCGGCCGAGGTCGGTGCCGTCGGATCCCATCGCCACGATCGATCCGTCAGTCCCCTCGTCGAGGAAGATCGCGAAGTACCGAGCTCCGATCGATGCAGGCGCGTCATGGAGAGCGAGCTCCGAGATCGTGCCATCGGCCAACCGAAGCTCGACCGTGGATACCTCCGGGCCGACGAGGCCCGCATACCCCGTGATGGGACCTACCATCCGGTCCGGCATGGTTCCGAACCCCGCGAGGGCGAACGGAGCGTCTGACGCGGTCTCGTCGGTGTGCAAGCAGAACCCGATGCCCCCGTAGTCGCCCATGTCTCCGACGAAGATCCCCGCACGGCCCGCCCAGGTACTCGGCGAATGACCGCGTTTCGTAGGCCGCCAAGCTCCATTCGATGCCTTCCACGTGTCCGTGCCTGACGACGTGCTTCTGCGTCTTGAGGTAGAGCTCTTGTCCCTCGACCTGGTCCGTGTACGGGAGCCAGCTGTAGGTGGACGTCGCCCTCGTGTCCTCACCGGTCGTGTCAGCCGGGATCGGAGCGGCAGTCGAGTCGCTGATGCCATCGGCTTGTCCCTGCGGGCTGGGCAAGTCGCCTTGGGATGGTGGTTCCACCGTTTGCCACGACCCCGGTTCGTACGAAGCCCGCGGAGGCGCCGACAGCAGGTTGAACGCTCCGAAGGCCAACCCCACGACGAGGCCGACGGTGACGAAAGCGTTGAAGGCCTGACGGACCCTCACTTGGCCGATCGTTCCCTTCGGCATGATGCGCACGAACGTGGGCGCATCGCCTGAGAGCGTCTTCACGACCTGTCGTTCAAGTTCGTTCACCGCTCGCTCCTTCCCATCCCGCTTCGCAGTGCTCCCATCGCCCTCGAGAGGAGGGCATTCACCGCTCGCGGAGAGGTCCGCAAGATGTCGGCGATCTGCGCCTCGGGCAAGTCATCCCAGTACCGGAGGACGAGGGCTGCCCGCTGCCGATAGGGCAATGCCCTGATGAGAGGCAAGAGCTCGTCGCGGTCATCCGCGGAGGTATCGGGCTCGACCCTGCGGACGCGCCAGGCTCGTTCGAGGAATAGCCGCTCTCGCCGGGCTCGACGGGCCCGCGCACGACACGCGTTCACGACGGTCCTGCGGAGATAGGCCCCGAACGCGTCCGGTTCCCGAAGGTGCCGGAAACGCCCAGCTGCCCGAAGGAAGGCGTCGTGTGCGATGTCCTCCGCGACGGAATCGTCTCCCGTCAAGAGAGTGGCCAGAGCGGTCGCTCGACCCACATGTTCCTCGTAGAGCGCAGCGAGATAGGGAACCTCGGCGGACACGGTCTCCCCGAGAGCCCTTGCCTCGCCTATGGGCATCACTTCTCCTCCCGTTCGAACCTACTCATAAGATGCTCAGGCTGGGCCCTCCGCTTCGGTGATCAGCGAAATATCCTTCGGACCGGCGCCCCGAGCCATGCGCGCCGAGTTGCCGCACGTCCTCTGGCTGCGCCAGACGTGATCACGGAGCCAGTCGCGACCGGATCTCGGGAGGGCGACTAGGGTTTCGGACATGGACCCGGCAGGCGTGACGGTCGTCGTGGAGATCCCGGCGGATCCCGGAACAAGTACGAGATGGATCATGCGACCGGATCCATCTACCTCGACCGGATGCTCTTCACGGCGACGCGATATCCGGCCGACTACGGATTCATCGAGGGGACGATGGGAGAGGATGGCGATCCTCTCGATGCCCTCGTTCTCGTCGGAGAGCCGACCTTCCCCGGATGCCGGATCCTCGCCCGACCGATCGGGGTCTTCGGCATGAGAGACGAGAAGGGACAGGACGACAAGATCCTGTGCGTCCCGCTTCGCGATCCGGCGTCGTCTCACCTCCTGGGCCTCGGCGACCTCCGTCACACCCTGCTCGCCGAGATCGAACACTTCTTCGCCGTCTACAAGGACCTGGAAGACAAGAAGGTGGAGACCCAGGGCTTCCAGGATCTCGAGGCCGCGCTGGTCATCATCGACGAGGCTCGACAGAGGGCCGCGGAGAGGCTCATCCGTGTAGGACGGTGTGATTCTTACGATCGCTGCGGGTTGATCCGTGAGATCTGTCAGCGGGAGTGTGCTCCTCTTGTTGACGGTCGTTGCAGGTTGTGCCAACCAACCAACTTTGGGTCCTCGCACCGATGAACCGGGGGCCCCGATGGTCGCAACGGCCCAGTGTGATGAGAACGGGTCGATCGACGTCTTCACGCCGACGGTCCAGGCGCAGCCGGATGGGGTTCACATCGACATCGAGGTCCCAGCCGGCTCGAACATCGGATTCATCGTCCAGGATTGCTGCGGCTTCAACGCCGTAGACGGATCGTTCGTCGTTCCGGTCCCGCCCGGACCGATGCCCGTGGCCTGCCTGATCGGCGATCAGGATCCCGGCGACGACTCCCTCTTCCGGGATATCTCCGTGGTCGATCACCTCGGCGCCTACGTGCCCGGAAGCCTCGACTGTGCAGGTGCCAACGGTGCGTCGGCTCTGGTGACGTCGGGCCATCCGCGGGGTCCGATCCGATCTCAGCGGCGCAGGCATCGCTCACGGGGCTCCGCCCGAGTGACGAACTCGTGCAGGTCAGCGTCGAACGCCGTTCGGAGGCGGTCGTCGTGGTGCGGCGCGATCGTGAGTACATCGCGGGGCTCGAGCTGGAACCCTCGGACGGCGGTTGGGGTTCAGATGGCTTCGAGAGCTGCCCGGGCTCGGGCATCAGCTACTACGACAGAACCGCCCCGTACTCACCGGTGGTCTCGCTCGTGTGCTCCTTGCATCGAGGCCGCAGTCAGGCGGAACGGTCCAAGATCGAACAGGGTCGCGGTCGTTCGACCCACACAAAGCCATCACCAGCTTGGACGGTCGCGAGTTCGACCCGGTCCTCAGTCTGTTTCCGGAAGTGGGTCCTCGCGGATCGGCTTTTCCCTCCCCTGGAAGGCAGCTGGAATGCCGAAAGGAGAACTACAGCTTTGTGACCCGCCAGGCCCCCCTTGGGTTTTGCTACCTTAACGCCGTGGCCAATGTTGAAAGTAGGAAAAACCGCAGAGGTCGTCCATCTGTCGAAGAGGTCCTCGCCCGCGTTGACGAGGAGGTCGGATTGCTCCACGAGCACCTTGGGGGACTCCCTAGGGCCGTCGAAGCGGATCACATCCTGCGGGAGATCTGGATCGACGACGTGCACAACTCAACCGCCATAGAGGGCAACACCATGACGAGAGCGGCCGTGGTTGAGCTCGTCGACAACCGACGCGTAGCTGCCAACCTCACCGAGGCCCTGGAGGTAGAGGGATACGCCCGCGCGGCCAACTGGGTATACGCGAACGCGCATAATTACCCAGGGGATTCCTGCCACCGTGGTCTCACAGATCCACACCGAAGTGATCGGGCTCGCGTGGGCCGTTCGACCCCCCCATCACCCGCGACAACCGAGGATCAGGAACACCGACGTGGCGGTCAGGAAGGTGCCAGTCGCGGTTCCGCCGGCGATCCCGGCAGAGCTGAATCAATGGAGCACTTCGACGAAGGACACCAAAGGTGCGCACCCGATTGTCCATCCAGCGGTCCACCACGCCTGGCTCGAGAGGATCCACCCCTTCGTGGACGGCAACGGCCGCGTTACGTCGCAGGGTCTTTACTTCCTCCTGATCCAGGCGCGATACCCTCCAGCGGTCATCCTGAAGGAGCAGCGTCAGCGCTACCTCGACGCGCTCGAGTTCGCGGACGGAGGGAACCCGTTCCCGCTGGCGGAGGTGATCGCGCGCGCCGTCAGCAACGCCATGGCGAAGTTCCTAATCCCGAATCTTGCTGGCGAAGCGAAGCTGGTGCCTCTCGCTGCGTTAGCCGCCCAAGGACCGTACAAGGCTGACTACCTGAAGCAGCTCGCGATCAGCGGCCGACTGCGGGTGGTTCGGGAGGGGCGCCTGTATCTCAGCTCGCGCGCGTGGCTCCGGGACTACATCGACAGCAGGGACCCTCGCGGGGGCCCACGCACGATTTCGCGCTCTTGAGGAAGAAAGGCCTCCCGTCCCTTCCCTTCTCGCGCGCCGTGTCAAGGATCAGCCGGAGCCGGTGACAAGGATCAGCCGGATCTCCGTCAAGGATCAGGTGACGCCGGAATGTCCAGCATCACCCGGAACACGACACGGGAGAGCGCGCCGGGAGGGAGTCGAACCCCCAACCTTCTGATCCGTAGTCAGATGGGGCTGAACGGTGTGCGGAGCAGCGTTTCCGCAGGTCGCCTGCGAGCGCTGTGCGCCGAGTTATCACCTGTCCCTTGACCTCCTTCTGGCCGGACCCATTCGACCTGCCGCCAGGACCGGATGTCCGTCTCGGGCGACGGCGGCCGCTCCATCACTGCCCCCGACCGACGTGAAGACGGGGGCGTACGCGGACAAGGAAGAATCGAAAGGATGCAAACGACCTCGCTATCGGATGCCCAGCTCGTGCTCGCCTCAGCGGCGGACCCGACCGCCTTCGGTCAGGTGTTCGATCGCCATGCGAGGACCGTCTTCAGCTTTGCGAGTCGGCGCGTTGGGAGCGAAGTCGCGAAGGACGTGACGGCTGAGACCTTCTCGATCGCGTTTGAGCGCAGAGCGAGGTTCGACCCTGATCGAGGCGCCGTACTCCCTTGGCTGCTCGGGATCGCAACGAACGTGGTCAGGAATCACCGGCGTGCCGAGCGACGACAGTTGAGGCTCATCTTAGGAGCCGATGTCATTCACGATGAGATCGAAGACCGTCTCGATGCGGCAGCAGCGGCTCCCGCACTTGCGAGAGCTCTTTCGGCACTCAAACCCGGAGATCGTGATGCGCCTCTGCTCTTCGCGTGGACGCCGCTCGGCTATGACGGGATAGCACAAGCCCTTGGCATCCCGCCCGGCACCGTCGGGTCGCGGCTGAGCAGAGCACGGCACATCCTGCGAGCGGAACTGCATCGATGCGGTTGGACGATGGAACCCGAGGAGGACTGAACGATGAACGAGCTAGAGCTGCTCGAGGAGTTCCGAAGGGATGTTCCAGAGCCGGATGACCTCTGGCTACAGAAGCTGCGTGGCCACTTGATCCGACCGGCCAATCACGAGCCGAGGCATCGTCGAAGCTCCTCGCGCCCTCCCCGACGGAGACGAACGATGCTGGTCGGCACGGCTGCAGCGGTCGCGCTTCTCATCACGGTCGGGTCCATCTTCCTGCCCGCAGACGGACCGGCCGGACCGGATCCGGCCGTCGCACAGGTGCTTCGGCGCTTCTCTCGGATCGCTGCCGATGCACCCAGCGAGCAGCCACCACGTCCAGGTCAGTTCGTGTACTGGAAGACCGTCTCAACCACGACGTGGCTGTTCTTCCCCGGTCCGGGCTTGGAGCGTTTCGCGTATCGGGTGCCGAGCGTGAGCGAGCGATGGTTGGGCCTCGACGGCTCCGGGCGAACGATCCAGGAGATCGGCCAACCGGAGTTCCTCACCGAAGCTGACCGGCTCGCCTACGAGGCGTTCCTCGGCACCGAGGCGGCGCGATCGTGGGGTGAGTTCGACTGGGGGAAGACCTACGAGGAACGGTACGGCCCCGGCGAGCTCGCGGGCGAGGGCGATCCTGACGTATCGGAGCTCCCCACGGACCCGGACCTGCTCCTCCGAGAGCTCGAGCGAGAAGAAGCGATCGGTGGCTCGAACGGCGACTGGGGAGTCTTCACGCACGCCGTGGATCTGCTGGCCGTCAGCTACATGTCACCCGAACTGCGTTCGGCGTTCTATGAGGCGATGAGCGCCATCCCAGGCACGGAGATGATCGGGCTGGTCAGGGATGACCTCGGTCGTCGTGGGATCGCCATCGGGCACACCCGAGACAGCGTCCGCGAGGAGGTCATCTTCGACCGAAGGACCGGTGACATCCTGAGCCAGCGCACCGTGAGGCTCGAGGATGACCCCGACGCCGGAGACGAGGTCGGACAGGATGCGTGTTGCGGTGAGTTCGCGTGGACGGGCACGGAGGCAGGCACCCGGATGACCTCGACCACGTACCTGTTCGAGGCTGTTGTCGTGGACACGATGGTCAAGCGGCCGGGCGACAGTTGATCCGAGAAGCGCGCCGGGGGGGAGTCGAACCCCCAACCTTCTGATCCGTAGTCAGGCAGGGCTGAACGGTGTGCGGAGGCGCGTTTCCGCAGGTCGGTGTCGAGCGCTGTGCGCCGAGTCACCTGTCATGCTTGCCCGACATCGATGAAGGATCCCGCTCGCGCGGGAGGGCTCTCGGCCGCGCACTTGGCCCGTGGCAAATGACCTAGCGCATGGATCGAGCAACCTCGATAAGGTCGCTGACTGCTTCGCTTCTCGATAGGTCTGGCGCTACCAGACTGAGCTCCAAGAAGTTGCAGGTGCGTCCTGGGAAGTCCCAAGAGAGACCGACCACATTGGCTTCGTCGAATCTATGAAGACGCCCAGCGACGCCGTCGATGACGATGTCGGTCTCTTCCCCGGCGTTCCCCATCGGGGCATGTGGGTAGACGGTCAGGCCGACTCCTGCATCCCCTTGCGGGTATGCGGGGTCGCTCCAAGACAGTTGCGCCCGATCGATCGCCGCGTCGTAGGAGACACGCGGGCGGGGAATCTCCTCTCCGGAGTCCAGCCATGGCAAAAACGTCGGGCGGACTCGCGGTGGCAAGCATCGCTGATAGGTGCTCGGGACGGAACCAGTTCTGTACGGGAGCGAGGAGGAGGCGCGAACGAGGGCAGCGATCACGTTCCTCGGGGGCGGCGAACCGATGATCTCCTCCGCCACCCACACATTGAGGCCATGAACGCTCCAAACGAACTCCTCACCATGTCTCGATGAATAGATCGGGATCCCATCCACCGCGCCCGCCCGAACGAGCGTCGAGCTGTCGATCTCGACGGCCAGGGGTTCAACCTGCGAATGGAGCGCGGGATCCATCGCCCAGAACATGAACTCTCCGCCGTCAGCTGGCCCCACGATAAGGACCCCTCTTTCATCGACGATGTCCAGACCTGCCGTGGTTGCCACAGATCTGCCCACTCGGCTTCTGGACAGTGCTTGATCCATGGACCTTGCTCGCAGGCTTCAGCCGCTGCTTCACCGGGTACGGGAGTTCCGACATACCGATCCGGTGGCAACGGCTTGGTCCTGAAAGCGTAAGTCAGCCCCGCCAGTATCGACGCGGCCAGGAGCAGTGTGACTGGGACGAGAACGAGGCGTCGGCGTCGCTTACGCTGCTCAGCCCGTCTCGCGATCGCTGCGCGGGCATCGGGCGGAGGCACGACCGTAGTGAGCTCCAGGTCGAGACGCTGCCTCAGCTCAGACATCTGCTTCTCCTACGCCACCCGCGAGGAACGCCTTCGCTCGATGAACACGGCTACGTACGGAGGAGGGCGAGATCCCAGGATCTGTCCTGCCTCTCGGGCGTCGAGCCCCAGCCACTCGACCAGGAGGATGGCCTCCCGCTGGCCACGTGGGAGCGTCATGAGAGCCGCAACCACTGAACCGATCACCTCGGGCTCTGCGTCCGATGAGCGCGCGGGCTCTCGGGCCCAACGAACGGGGTGCGCCAACCGTCGGAGCCGACTTCGGTTCAGGTTCACCGCTGTCCGGTATGCATAGCCAGCTGGCGAGGTCATGAGGCTCACCCGGTCCCAGCGTTCGAGAGCCCGAGTCATCGCCTCCTGCGCCAGTTCCTCCGCCTCCACCAAGTTCCCCGTCATCGCGTACATGAGCCGCAGTAGCGGCGTGTACTCCTTGTCGAAGAACGCATCGAAGTCCCGCACACCAACGGCGCTCGGGTCCTGTGTGATCACACCGGATAGCTAACTCCCGTGGGCACCGGAACGTTGCATCGGGAAGCGGGGACTGGACGGAAGACCGGGGACTGAACGGAAGACGGAGCTCTGAGCAGGAGGCGAGCGCTGTGCGGCCCTGCCAGCAGCGGCGACCGGCGATTACCGCCGCTGACCTGCGGAAGCGCGCCGGGAGGGAGTCGAACCCCCAACCTTCTGATCCGTAGTCAGATGCTCTATCCATTGAGCTACCGGCGCCGAGAGGCAACTCTACCAGTGACCGATTTCGCGCTTACTGCGGTGAACTACCACCTTGCCAGAGGCTCGCTCGCGGGTTCAACTACGTCCGTGTCCTGCGCGAACGCATCCATCGGGCACCTGCCGGGGATCGAGCAGGATCGATGACGGAACATCCGCCCGGCGACGTTCACGCCGGATCCGGCGACGCCGAAGCCCGGTATCGAGCCTTGGTCGAGCAGGCGCCGATCGTCGTCTACGAATGGGAGTTCGGCGACCCCGGCCGCTGGCGCTACCTCAGTCCGCGCATCGAGGACCTGCTCGGGTATCCCCCCGCCGACCTGCTGACGAACCCCGATCTGTGGTGGGACCGGATCCACGAGGATGACCGCGCGGAGGTCTTGGCAGGGGAGGCGGAGAGCCAGAAGGCCGCCGAAGGCGAGACCGTCGAGTACCGGATGCGTCATCGAGACGGGCATGTCGTGTGGGTCCGGGACGAAGCGATCGCCTTCACGGATCAGGCGGAGGAGGGCTTCTTCCGAGGGATCGTCTCGGACATCACCGTGGAGAAGGAGGCGCAGCTCGCCCTGGCGGCGCTGAACGCCGACCTGGAGCGCCGGGTGGAGGAGAGGACCACAGAGCTCGAGATCACGAACCGAGAGCTCCGCTCGGCGAAGGAGGTCGCCGAGCGGGCCAGCCGCGCCAAGAGCGAGTTCCTGTCGCGTGCGAGCCACGAGCTGAGGACGCCGATGAACGCGATCCTCGGCTTCGGTCAGTTGCTGGAGGCTTCAGGACTCGCCGAGAGGGATCAGGAGAGCGTCGGACACATCCTCACGGCAGGGCATCGCCTCCTCGAGCTGATCAACGACATCCTCGACATCAGCACGGTCCAGGCGGGCCAGCTCTCGCTCTCGATCGAACCCGTCGCCCTCGGTGATGTGGTCGCCGAGGCGGTCGCATCCGAGCGGACGCACGCCGCCGAACGCGGGGTCCGGATCGAGGTCGAGTCGGGATCGGACACGTTCGTCCTCGGGGATCGTCAACGACTCCGGCAGGTGCTCACCTACCTCCTCTCGAACGCGATCCGCTTCAACGACGAGGGCGGCAGCGTCCGCATCGCGTGGCGCACCGGCGACGACAGGACCCAGCTGCGGTTCATCGACACGGGTCAGGGGGTCTCACCGGACCATCTCCACACCCTCTTCGCCGTCTTCGAGCGAGCCGACCCGGCCTCGATCGATGTCGGCGCGGGTCTCGGCTTGCCGCTGGCGAAGGCGTTGACCGAGGCCATGGGCGGAACGATCACCGCCGAGAGCACCGACCAGGGAACCACGGTGACGCTGGACCTCGCCTCCTCGACGAACCCGATCAGAGCGATCGACCAGCTCTCCGGCTCGATCGAGACCGGCGGGGCCGCCCGACGGGTCGCACCATCCTCTGCATCGAGGACAACCTCGCGAACATCGAGCTGGTGCAGGGGATCCTCGAGCATCGACCCGGCGTCACCTTGCTTCGGGCGATGCACGGTGGGACGGGCGTGCAGCTGGCGATCGACAATCGGCCCGACCTCGTGCTCCTCGATCTCCACCTCCCCGACATGACCGGCGAGGAAGCGCTCACCCGCCTGCGAGCCACTCCGGCAACCCGGGACATCCCGGTCCTCGCGGTCTCTGCCGAGACGGATACCGAGGTGATCGCCCGGCTCCGCGTCCTCGGGATCCAGGGGTTCGTGCACAAGCCGCTCGACGTGAAGCGCTTCCTCGAGGTGATCGACGCCGCGCTGGCGTGACTCCTACACGCCGGTGAGGAAATCCGCGGCACGCTCTTCCACGATCCGGAGGAACGCGTCGGCCGCCTCGGGATCGAACTGCGTGCCTCGCTGAGCGCGGATCTCGTCGATGGCCTCGTCGATCGGCCACGCGGACTTGTAGGGACGCTCGTGGGTGAGGGCATCGAAGACGTCGGCGACGGTCGTGATCCGTCCGACGAGCGGGATGTCCGTACCGGAGAGGCCGGCATAGCCGTTGCCGTCCCACCGCTCGTGATGTGACCAGGCGACCTTCTCGGCCATCGCCAGGATCGGCGACCGGCTCCCGGACAGCAGACTGGCACCGATCTGGGTGTGCTTCTTCACGACCTCGAACTCCTCGACGGTGAGCTTCCGAGGAGCGAGCAGGATGCTGTCCGGGACCCCGATCTTGCCGACGTCGTGGAGCGCGGCCGCCCGGCGCAGCATGTCGATCTCGTCGGCGGGAAGGCCGAGCTCGGTCGCGATCAACGCCGCGCTCGTCCCCACGCGGCGCGTGTGCTCGCCGGTGTCGTCGTCGCGGAACTCGGCGGCCAACGCCAGCCGTTCGAACGTCTCCGTCTGGGCATCCTCGAGATCCTTCGTCCGTGCCAGGATCCGCTCCTCGAGATGCGCCTTCTCCTCCCGGAGGGCTCGGTCGAGGAAACGGATGTTGAGGATGTTGCCGATGCGCAGGAGCACCTCCTCCATGTCCAACGGCTTCGTGAGGAAGTCTCGCGCGCCCGCGACGAGCGCCGCGTGCTTCACCTCGCGGGTGCTATCCGCCGTGAGGACCAGGATGGGCGTGTCCGACGTGGCTTCGGACGACCGGAGCTGCTCCATCACGGCGAAGCCGTCCATGCCGGGCATGTGGAGGTCGAGGAGGACCAGGTCCGGCTCGAACTCTCCGACCAGATCGCGCACCTTCGTCGGATCCGTCGTGGCGATGACGTTGGTGTACTGAGCCTCCGCCAGGATCCGTTCCAGGAGCACCACGTTCGGCTTCTCATCGTCGACGATGAGGATCCGGGAGCCCAGGTGGACGGCGAGGGTCGCCATCAGCTGTTCGGCCCAGCGCGACGGGGTGCGGTTCGAGCGTTCACGGCGGTCTCAGTATCGGCATGAGTCATCGCCCCCACAATCGTCTCCCGAGTCCACTTGGTGCTGGGTCCATCGCTCAGAGCGATCTTCGAAGCACCTGGATCGATCAGATCCGGGCGACGCGGTGCTCGATCTCCTCGGGGGTCGTCCCGAGTCGGGTGGCGACCAGCGTCACCGTGACCGCTCGGGCCGAGGACGCCGGCCGGGTCGAGGCCTCGAACACCATCGCCGTCCACGTCCCCATGGCGAGGGAGAGCAGCTCTCGCGCGAGCTCGGCGGCCCCGGGGATCTCCGCCTCGGTCGCCGTCTTCGAGAGGTACGCCTCGACCTCGGAGATGAACGAACGGATCGCCGGGAACGCCGGATGTTCCCGGTCACGGATCTCGCCCAAGGTGTTGAGGAACGGACAGCCGCGGAACGCGTCGGCTTCTGCCCACGCGCCCATGACCTCCCAGAACCCGACCAGCCGGCCGAGGGGCGTCGTCTCCCTCTCCGTGAAGAGTGGCGACGACAGCGTCGAGCCACCGTGCCTGCGATCCCTCCAGCCAGGCCGCCACCACATCGTCCTTCGACGGGAAGTGCCGATAGAACGTGGCTTTGGCCACGCCCGCGCCCTCGATCAGGGCATCGACGCCCGTGACACGGATCCGGGCGCCGGGGAACAGGGTGGCTGCGCTGTGAAGGATCCGATCGCGAGCCGACGCGTCGCCGGGGGATCCGACTCTCGGTGCTCTCGGCACCTCCACCTCCGCTGATGGTTCGATCACGGATACCTACCGCCTTTCCTATCACCTTCAAACGTGTAAAGACAGGCCGGTCGGTACACTCGCCTGGGATCGACGGAGGGGCGCGCCCAACCGATGGAACTGAGACAGCTCCGCTACTTCCTGGCCGTGGCCGACGAGCGGCACTTCGGGCGAGCCGCCGAACGACTCCGGATCGCGCAATCCGGCCTCTCCCAGCAGATCAAGCGCCTGGAGCGGAACCTCGGAGCGCAGCTGTTCCTCAGGGATCGTCGCCAGGTCGAGCTGACCGAGGCCGGCGAGTACCTCGTCGAGGAGGCGCGCGCACTCGTGGCGAGCGCGACCCGTATCGCGGAAGCCGTGCCGTTGATCGAGCAGGGAACGCGGGGTGTCCTGACGGTCGCCACGAGCTCGGCCGGGCTCCACCCGCTCGCCGGCGCCCTGATCGAGGATCACCGGGCGCGTTTCACCGATATCGAGCTGCTCGTCGTCCCCGGGTCCGGTCCACAGAACCTGGAGGCGTTGCAGCGACGCACCGTCGACCTGGCGTTCGTGAGCTTCCCCTTCGAGTCGGTGGACCGGCTCTCCCTCCTCCCGATCGGCACCGTCGAGCTCACGGTCACGCTCTCGGAACGTCATCGCCTGGCCGGTCGGGAACGGATCGCGCGTGCGGAGCTGCACGCGGAGCCGTTCCTCACGTGGCCTCGAGCCTTCGACCCGCCGCTGATGGACCACATCCATCGAGCCTTCTTCGGCGACGGTGAGCATCCGTCCCTCATCGAGCTGCCGGATCTGAACCCGGCCGAGCGGCTGGCGCGCGTAGCTCGTTCCGAGCGTCTCGTCGGGATCGGGCTCCCGGGAGAAGCGGAGCTGAGGATCCCCGGTCTCCTCCATCGGGGGGTCGAGGAGCCCTCGCCGCGTGTGGAGTACGGGCTGGCGTGGATGCACGCGAACGGCTCCCCGTTCGCCGCCGGGTTCATCGATCTCGCGAGGGAAGCTGCCCGAGGAACCCCGCAGAGCTGACGCGGCGTCGAGCTACGCCAGCAGCTCGTCGACCGTCTGCAGGAACAGCGGCACGTTCACGGGTTTCGTGAGGAAGCGACTGGCCCCGAGCGATTCCAGCCGCCGGAGCGTCTCCGTGCTCGCGTCCGCGCTGACGATGACGATCGGGATCTCGTTCGTGGTGGGTTCGGCTTTGAGCCGCCGGAACACCTCCTCTCCCGGGATGTCCGGGAGGTGGAGGTCGAGCAGGATCAGATCGGGGTGATGTTGCTTCGCGAGATCGACGCCAAGGCTCCCCTGCATCGCGGAGATGAGGGTGACGTTCGGACGGTACGCGAGGATCCCCTGGATCAGCTGCAGGTTGGCGAGGTTGTCCTCCACGTAGAGGACCGCTCTCGACTCACCGAGGCCCGGATCCGGCGACGCCGCGGCCGCGGCTTCCGCGCCGGTCACCTCGGCCGGGTCGGAGAGCGGGAGCTCCACCGAGAACGTGGTGCCCTCGCCCCGCACGCTGTCGGCTTCGATCGAGCCGCCCATCGTCTCCACGAGACTCTTCGACAACGCCAGACCGAGACCGGTCCCCTCGATGCCTCGTCGTTCCGCGCCGAGCCGGTCGAACGGCGTGAAGAGGTTGCGCATCTGGTCCGCGTCGATCCCGTCGCCGGTGTCCGCGACGGTGATCCGGAACCGATCGTTGCTCTGCATCCCCGAGATGCGGATCTTCCCCACCCGCCCGATTGAACTTCACGGCGTTCGAGAGGAGGTTCAGGAGCACCTGCTTCAGGCGCTGCCGGTCCGCGCGGACGTGCACGTCGATGCCCGACGGATCGACGAGGCGTACGCTTTCCCGATCGGCGATCGGCCTGACGAGCTGGAGGTCTCCTCGATGACCGGCTCGAGGTGGACCGGCTCGAGCGAGAGGGTCATCTTCCCCGCCGCGATCTTCTCGATGTCGAGGATCTCGTCGATCAGCTCGAGGAGGTGCTCTCCCGCCTCGAGGATCTGCTTGACCGAGCTTCGCTGCGCCTGCGGCAACGTCTCCATCTGCAGGAGCTGGCCGAACCCGAGGATCGAGTTCAGCGGTGTCCGGAGCTCGTGGCTGACGCGGGACAGGAAGTCGCTCTTCGCCTGGTTGGCACGGTCCGCCTCCTCCCGAGCGCGCCGCGTCTCCGCCTCTCGCGCCTTCCGATCCGAGATGTCCCTGATCGCGGCCAGGGCGACCGTGCCGGTCTCCGTCGCGATGGAGCTGAGGCTGATCTCGGCCGGGAACTCGATCCCATCCGCCCGGCGACCGGCGAGCTCGAGGCCCGCGCCCATCGGACGCGTCCTCGGTTCACGGAAGTAGCGCGTCCGATGCGCGGGGTGGACGTCACGAACCCGTTCGGGGATCAAGACCTCGATCTGCTGACCGAGGAGCGACTCCCTCGTGTGGCCGAACAGGGTCTCGGTCTGGGCGTTCGCCATGACGATCACGCCGTCGCCGTCCACGCCCACCATCGCGTCCGGGGCGGCGTCCAACATCGCCTGGAACGTCGATCCGTTCGACGGCGACGGCGCGGTCCCTCGGTGCGCCACCCAGCCCCTCTCTTGCAGGGCCGGAGGCCCGCGGCCGGGATTATCGCGCCCTCGGGTTGCTTCTTCAATCCACCCCACGAGCTGAACCGAGCACAACCGGGGGCTCTCGATCGATCGGCGGAGACGGGAGGATTCGAACCTCCGAGGGAGTGTTACCCCCCTAACCGCTTAGCAGGCGGCTGCTTTCGGCCACTCAGCCACGTCTCCGAGCCGGATTCTAGAGGACCCCCGGGTAGGCTCCCCCGGCATGCCGGACGTCGTGGTCGTCGGAGGCGGGATCGTCGGTGCGGCGTGCGCCTACGAGCTGGCTCGAGCCGGCGCAACGGTCACGCTGCTCGAACGTGAGGAGCTCGCCGCGGCCGCATCGGGGCGCAACAACGGCCTGTGGTTGACGCCGACCGATCCGCTCCTGCTCCCGATGGCCCGGGCCAGTCTCGCGCGCTACCTCGAGGTCGCCGAGGACAGCCCGGTGCCCTTCCGCCTCGACGAGGAGCCGATCGGGCTGCTCGCCGTGGCCCTCGACGAGGAGGAGATGGCGCTCGGCGGCGAGGCACACACGCCCTACCGCGCCGCGGGCGTCCGTGTGGACGACCTCGACCCGAGCGAGATCTCGGCACTCGAGCCCGCGCTCACTCCGGAGGTCCTCGGGGGCTGGCTCGTCCATCATGGGCATCGGCTCGCGCCGGCGGCGCTGACGGTCGGGCTCGCGTTGATGGCCGTGGAGCGAGGCGCGACGGTGCACCATCACCTTCCCGCGCGTGCGCTGAAGGAGGTGGCGGGCCGCGTGGTCGGGGTCGTGACGGACGATGGCGCGATCCTCGCGGACGAGGTGATCGTCGCGGCGGGGCCTTGGACGCCCGCGTTGCTGGATCCGATCGGGCTCCGGCTGCCGATCGACCGGAGCCCGTGGCTGGCTGGTGCGCTCGGACGTGGGGCCGAGGCCCCTGCATCGCTTGGTGGCCTCGGCGGGCTGGGAGCATGCGACCGGGCGGTGGGAGGACGGCGCCGTCCTCGCCGGCGCCATCGAGGACGCGGTGGCGACGACCTCGACGCTCCTGCATCCGGCGACCGACGGATCGTTGATCGTGGGTTCCTCTCGGCAACCGGTGCTGACACCGGAGGCAGAGGAGCCAGGGGTCCCGAGGGCGATCCTCCGCGGCGCGATCCGCCTGGTGCCGTCGCTCTCCGAGACACGGGTGCGCTCCGCCTGGTGGGGGATCCGTCCGATGACGCCCGACGAGCGCCCGGTGGTCGGGCGGCTCGCCGACGGGCTGTCGGTCGCGACCGGCCACGGGTCCGAGGGCGTGATCCTCGGGGCAGGCACCGGGCAGCTCATCGCCTCGCAGCTCCTGGATCTCGATCCCCCGTTCGACCCCTCGCCGTTCGACCCGCTTCGATTCGGCGCCGTGGCTGGGTAGGATTCCCCGGTCATGGCTGTCCTCGCCCTCGGGATCTCCTTCCGGCGCGCACCGATCGACCTGCTCGAGCGGCTCGCGTTCGCCGACGACGACCTGGTCAAGGCGTACCGCCGGGTGGAGGACGCGGACGGCGTGGACGAGGCCGTCGTCCTGTCGACGTGCAACCGCGTGGAGATCTACGGGTCGGTCCCGAGCTATCACGCGGGCTTCCTTTCGCTCAAACGGCTGCTGACGGAGACGCGAGGCGTCCCCGAGGCGGAGCTCGCGAATGGCCTCTACGCCCACTGGGAACGGGACGCCGTCGAGCACCTGTTCTCCGTGGCCGGCGGTTTGGACTCGATGGTGCTCGGCGAGACGCAGATCCAAGCCCAGGTCCGCGAGGCGCTGCGCCTCGCCGACGGCGAGGGTGCAGCCGGCTCCCGGTTGCGGGGGCTGTTCCACGCGGCGTCGAGGGCCGGACGGCGGATCCGCCAGGAGACGTCGCTCGGGGCAGCGCCGGACGCGTTCGTGGAGCGCGCCGCCGCGCTCGCGGAAGACGTGCTCGGCGACCTGTCCGGGCGGTCGGTCGTGGTGATCGGCGCGGGCACGATGGCCTCCCTCGGCGTGAAGCACCTCCGCAGGCGAGGGGTGGGGCAGATCCGCATCCTGAACCGTTCGCTCCCGCATGCTCGCGCCCTCGCCGAACGGAGTGGAGCGGAGCCGGGCGATCTCGACTCGCTCCCCGACGCGTTGCGGGGAGCCGACCTGGTCCTCTCGGCCACGGGAGCGACCGGCGTGGTGGTCCGCAGGGAGCAGGTCCGCGCAGCTCGCTCGGATCGACGGGGCTCCGCTCGTGCTGCTCGACCTGGCCGTGCCGCGCGACGTGGAGTCCGGGACCGACGCGCTCCCCGGCGTGACGCTCTTCGACGTCGACGCGTTGCGAGATCGTGGTTCCGCGGAGGAGGACGAGGCGGTGGCGCGCGCTCGGGAGATCGTGTCCGAGGAGGCTCGGCGCTACGTGGTGCGTCGACGCGGTGATGAGCTCTCCCCCGTGATCCGCGCGGTCCGCCGCCACGGCGAGGCGATCCTGCAGGTCGAGCTGGAGCGCCATGCGGCCCGGCTGGCCGATCTCTCCGCCGACGAGCGCGCCGCCGTCGATGCCCTGGCGCGCGGGATCGTCGCGAAGCTCCTCCACGACCCGATCGTGGGGCTGAAGGAACGGATCCGAACCGGGCTCGGAGCGCACGCACGCGGCCCTGCTCGTCGAGCTCCTCGGCCTCGACCCTTCCCTCCTCGACGGGGAGTGACCACCCTCCGGATCGCGACGCGGCGTTCCGCCCTCGCGCTGGCGCAGGCGGACGAGGTGGCCACGCTGCTGTCCGCGAACGCGTTCCGATCGGAGATCGTGCCGATGTCGACGTCCGGCGACGAGGGCGTCCCAGCCACGGACTCGCCGTCGGGGATGAAGGGCCTCTGGGTCGACCGGATCCTGGAGGCGCTCCGCACGGGCGAGGTGGACGTCGCGGTGCATTCCGCGAAGGACCTCCCCGCCGAGGACCAGGAGGACATCGTGATCGCCGCCGTGCCGAAGCGCGCCGATCCGCTCGACGTCCTCATCGGCCGCGAGGCCACGCTCCCGCCGGGGCTCGTGGTCGGCACCTCCAGCGTCCGGCGTCGCGCCCAGCTGCTCGCCGGCTTCCCCGGCATGGGCGTCACCGAGATCCGCGGGAACGTCGACACGCGGCTCCGGAAGCTCGCCGAAGGTGAGGTGGACGGACTCGTGCTCGCGGCGGCGGGGCTCGCCCGCCTCGGGATCGACCCGCCGCACTCCCGGCGTCTCCGTGTGGACGAGATGGTGCCGGCGCCCGGGCAGGGATGCCTCGCCGTGCAGGTGCGTGCCGACGACCGGACCACGAGGGCCGTCGTCTCCGTGCTCGATCACCTGCCCTCGCGGCGCGCGCTGCAGGCGGAACGGGCGCTCGTCCAGCTCCTGGGCGGAGGCTGTGACCTCCCGTTGGGGGCGCTCGCCGCGGCGAAAGGGGACCGGATCCGGATGGTGGCCCTCGTCGCCACGACCGATGGCGCCAAGGTGGTGAGGACGGCGGCCGAGAGCACCGATCCGAGCATCGTCGCGTCGACCCTCGCACAGCGCCTGCGGGCCGACGGCGCCGACCGGATCCTCGCGGAGGTGCAGGGGACGCCGGAGTGAAGCGCACCCTCGCCGGGCGGACGATCCTGGTCACGCGCCCGGCCGAGCAGGCGGAGCCGTTGGTCCGAGCGCTCGAGCGCCGCGGAGCGCGCGTCCTGGTGGCACCGACGATCCGGATCGTCCCCGCGCGCTCCGCGGCGCTCACCGCGGCGCTGAAGGAGCTCGCCGCCGGCCGGTTCGACTGGATCACGCTCACGAGCCGGGCGACCGTCGATGTGTTGCGCGACCGACTCGCCTCATCGGATCAGGTCCGCGCGAGGGTCGCGGTGATCGGCGACGGCACGGCCGCCGCCTTCCGCGGATGGACGGGGCGCGATCCCGACCTGCAGCCGGAGACGTTCACGACCGCGGCGCTCGCGCGTGCGTTCCCGCGCGGCCGTGGCCGGGTCCTCACCGCCCGCGCCGACATCGCACCCGCGGGGCTCGAGGACGCGCTCGCCCGGAAGGGGTGGGATCCGATCCGGGTCGACGCCTACCGGACGATCTTCGCCCGGTCGCTCTCGCGAGAGGCACGCGACGCGCTCCGCCGCGGCGACGTGGACGCGGTGACCTTCACGAGCGCCTCGACCGTTCGGGGGTTCGTCGAGGCGCTCGGCGCCGCCCGCGGGACGCCGAAGGTCGTCTGCATCGGTCCGGTCACGGCGTCGGCCGCGCGACGTGCCGGTCTGCGGCCGGCGGCCGTCGCGAAGCCGCACACCGTCGACGGCCTCGTCCAGGCGGTCGAACGCGTCTTCGCCTAGACCCAGACCTCCCGGAGCGCGCGGAGGACATTGCCGCCCACGACCTTCTCGACCTGCTCGTCCGAGTAGCCGTGGGCCACGAGCCAGCGGATCACGTTCGGGAACTCCGACGGGTTCTCCAACCCCTCCACGTACTCGACGGGGTCGTATTCGGCGATCTCGCCCGTGTCGAACGCCGCCGCGTACATACCGTGCAACCCCACGTGATCGCCGAAGAACGTGTCCGGGCCGAACCCGACGTGGTCGATCCCCATCACATCGACGCAGTACTCGAAGTGGTCCATCACGGACTCGAGGGAGTGTCGAGGGTGCTGGGGCGAGACCGTGGAGTGCGGCGACGCCTCGATCCCGATCACCCCGCCGGTCGCCGCCACCGCCTTCAGCAGATCGTCCTCCTTCAGCTTCCGCTCGGAGAACAACGCCCGTGCGCCGGAATGCGACAGGAACACCGGCCGCTCGCTCGCCTCGCACGTTTGGCGAGCCGTCTCGTCGCCCGTGTGCGAGACATCGATCGCCATGCCCAGGCGGTTCATCCGACGGACGGCGTCCAGCCCGAAGCGGGTCAGCCCGCCGTCACCGGGGTCCTTCACACCCGCGCCGAGCTGGTTCGACTCGCTGTACGCGATCCCGCACATCCGGACGCCGAAGCCGAACAGGACGTCGAGCCGGTCGAGCTCGTTCTCGATCATCGCCGCGCCCTCCACGCAGGGCACCATCGCGATGCGACCGGTCCGGTGCGCGTCCAGGATGTCCTCGACCGTGCCGCCGACGACGACCGTCGACTGGTGCGCCACGTCCGCGAGATGCATCCCCAGGTCGTGGATCACGTCGGTCCACTTCCACCCGCCCTTCGACGTGATCGTGGCCGTCCCGTCGAGGAAGTTCTCGAAGACCGCGTCCAGCCCGGAGGCAGCGAGCCCCTCGTACCCGTACCACTCGCGGCCCTCGCGGATGTAGTCATCGTTCTGGGTCATGTCCGCCGGCGTGATTCCACAGTGGTCGTGGAGCGAGATGCACACGTGGTCGCGGAGCAGCCGCTCGGCACGCTCGTGATCCGCGTCGGACAGCGGATACACGAACGGATCCACCCTCCCGATCTGCGGTGAGAGCGCGAACTCCTTGTAGTCGACACCCGGCTCCAGGTACGAGAACGACACGTAGCCGTCCCATCGCTTCTTCGGCTCCATCGGCATCCTTTCGCGATCTGCATCGAGGTACGCTTGGCTCGTGAGCTTCCCGCATTCCCGCCCGCGTCGCATGCGCCGGACGCCGGCGCTCCGTTCGCTGATCCGGGAGACCGACGTGCGGCCGGGCGACCTGATCGCCCCCTTGTTCGTGAAGGAGGAGCTCACCGAGCCCGCTCCGATCGGGTCGATGCCGGGTCAGTCGCAGCACACGCTCGAGTCGCTCCGCAAGGAGGCCGTCGAGATCGCGGAGCGCGGCGTGCGCGCGTTCATCCTGTTCGCGGTCCCGGCTCGGAAGGTACCCGGAGGGCTCCGAGGCATGGAACCCTGAGGGGATCGGCCAGCAGGCGATCGCGGCACTCCGGACAGAGTTCGGCGACGACGCGGTGGTGATCGGCGACCTCTGCCTCGACGAGTACACCGATCACGGCCATTGCGGCGTGCTGAACGATCAGGGCGAGGTCGAGAACGACGCCACCGTCGAGCTCTACCAACGGATCGCGCTCGCTCAGGCCGAGGCCGGCGCCCACCTCGTCGGGCCCAGCGGGATGATGGACGGACAGGTCGCCGCGATCAGATCCGCCCTCGACGCGAGCGACAACCACGACATCGGGATCCTCGCGTACGCCGCGAAGTTCGCATCGGCGCTCTACGGCCCGTTCCGGGAGGCCGCTGAGGGAGCGCCGCGCTTCGGCGACCGCACGGGCTACCAGCAGGACCCGGCGAACCTCGACGAGGCGATGAGAGAGATCCGCACCGACATCGACGAGGGCGCCGACATCGTGATGGTGAAACCGGCACTGCCGTACCTCGACGTGATCCGTCGCGCGAAGGACGAGACCCGCTTCCCGATGGCCGCGTATCACGTGAGCGGCGAGTACGCGATGGTGAAGGCCGCGGCCGCGAACGGCTGGCTCGACGAGCGGCGGGTCGTGCTCGAGCTGCTCACCTCGATCCGGCGCGCCGGCGCCGACCTGATCCTCACGTATCACGCGAAGGACGCCGCGGACTGGCTCCGCGGCTGAGTCACCGACCATGGCTCGGTACGTCGCGCTCCTGAGAGGCATCAACGTCGGAGGGAAGAACGCGGTCCCGATGCCGGCGTTGAAGGCGAGCTTCGAGGACGCCGGCTTCGGCAACGTCACGACGTACATCCAGAGCGGCAACGTCGTGTTCGACGCACCGTCCTCGAGCCAGGCAGAGCTCACCCACAGGATCGAAGGGACCATCCGGAAGGCGTTCGCCCACTACGACGCGAGCGTCGTGCTCCGCAGCAAGAGCCAGATGCGCTCTGTCGTCGACCGAGCTCCGAAGGGGTTCGGAACCGAGCCGGCGAAGTACCGCTACGACGTGGTCTTCCTGAAGCCGCCCCTGACGGCGAAGTCCGCGATCAAGGACATCGCGACGAAGGAAGGCGTTGACCGCATCTGGGCCGGCACGGGCGTCCTCTATATGTCGAGGCTCGACAGCCGGGCGACCCAGAGCCGTCTCAACCGCGTCGCCTCGCTCCCCATCTACAAGCACATGACGATCCGGAACTGGAACACGACGACGAAGCTCGTGGCGCTGCTCGACGAAGTCCACTAGGGAGAGGTTGGGCTTGCCAGCCGAGCAGGATCCCCGTCTCCAGGGTGGGTTTCGAGTGTGTGCTATCTTGTGGGTCTGTGAGGGTCCACATCTATCTCGAGGACGATCTCGTGGAGCAGCTCGACGAGGTTGCCGGCGACCGCGGGAGGAGCGCGTTCATCGAGGACGCGGTCCGGAAGGAACTCGACCGCCGCCGGCGATGGGACCTGATGTGGTCTGCGGTCGGCTCGATCGACGATCGTGGGCACGAGTGGGACGACGACGTGGCCGGGTGGGTCCACGACCAGCGACGCGCCGATCCTCGCCGCCTCGGCTGATGGCGAACGTCCTCCTCGACACAACCGTTGCCATCGACCTCTTGCGCGGAGCGCCCGCTGCCGTGGCGTGGCTGCGCGAGAGTCCAAGCCCGATCCGACACCCCGTTCGTCTGCGCCGTGACGGCGGAAGAGGTGACCGTCGGGCTACGCCCTCGCGAACGCGAGGCTGCGTCGGCGCTCTTCGAAGGCCTCGCACCCGCTCCCCTGGAGATCGCGGAAGGGCGTGTAGCCGGCTGGTGGCGGCGGCGCTACCGTGCCCGCGGGCGGACGCTCAGCCAGGGCGACTGCCTGATCGCCGCGTCCGCCGTCTCGATCGGAGCTCGGCTCGCCACGGGCAATCCGAAGGACTTCCCGATGAAGGATCTCGAGGTCGAGCACGTCGTCGCCGGTCGATGACGCTCAACCCGTGACCGTCGCCGGATCGCAGTTCGCACCGGAGGCGAGCACGCACACTCGCTCCCCATCCTCCGGCCGGTAGGCGCCGGACCGAAGTGCCGCCAAGGCCGCCGCGCCGCCGGGCTCTACGATCGTTCGGCACTCGTCCCAGTAGGCCCGTTGCGCATCCCGGATCGCGTCGTCCTCCACGAGGACGACGTGGTCCACATGGTCTCGAACGATCGGGAACGTGTGATCGCCCACGCGGGCGGAACCGAGCGAGTCGGCCGCAACTCCCCCCACCTCGGCGACCACCGGCTCGCCCGCGACGAGCGCCGCTGCCATCGTGGCGCTCTGCACCGGCTCCACGCCCACCACGCGGACGCGCCCGCGGAACCACGCGGCGATCCCGGCGATCGAACCCGCCACCACCGATGGCGACCAGCACGGTGTCCAGATCCGGCACCTGCTCGTCCAGCTCGATCCCGATCGTTCCCTGCCCCGCGATCACCTGGGGCTGGTCGAACGGATGCATCATCAGGGCTCCCGTCTCCGCCTGCCGCGCCGTGAGCGCCTCCTGCGCTTCCGCGTAGTACCCGTCGACGATCGTCACCGCGCCGCCGTACCCGCGCACCCGCGCGACCTTCGCCTCGGGTGACGTCGACGGGATGAAGATCTCGGCAGGAACACCGACCTCGCGGGCGGCATAGGCGACGGCGGAGCCGAAGTTCCCCCCGGAGGCAGCGATCACACCGGCAGCCGGCAGGTCGCTGGAGAGCAGCTTGTTGAACGCCCCTCGCGGCTTGAACGACCCGGTGTGCTGCAAGAGCTCGAGCTTGGCCACGACCGAGGCGCCGCGCACCTCCCCCAGCTCGAGGACGGGCGTCCGCCGGATCCGACCGGCGATCCGCTCGGCAGCGGCACGGACGTCATCGGGCCCGACGGTCATGGGGTCGCATCCAACCACAGCCATAGACTCTTCGGCCGATGAGCGGATCCGACGAGCTGTTCTCGCGGGCGAAGGAGGCGATCCCGGGCGGCGTGAACTCACCTGTCCGTGCGTTCGGCGCTGTAGGCGGCGTGCCGCGATTCGCCGTCCGGGGCGAGGGCGCCTCCTTCGAGGACGAGGACGGCCGCCGGTACGTCGATCTCTGCCAGTCCTGGGGCGCGTCGCTCTTCGGGCACGCGCGCAAAGAGATCGTGGACGCCGCCGCGGAGGCAGCTGCGCGGGGGACCTCGTTCGGTATCCCCACAGAAGCGGAGGTCCTTCTCGCCGAGCGGGTCGTCTCGATTGTGCCCTCGATCGAACAGGTGCGGCTCGTGTCCTCCGGCACCGAGGCGGCGATGTCGGCGATCCGTCTGGCCCGCGGCGCCACCGGCAAGGACGCGATCGATCAAGCTCGAGGGCTGCTACCACGGTCACTCCGACGCCCTCCTCGCGCACGGCGGAGGCAGCGGGCTCGCGACGTTCGGCATCCCGAGCACGCCCGGCGTCACCACCGGTGCCACGCGCGACACGCTGGTCGCACCGTTCAACGACCTCGGTCGGGTCGGGGCCCTCTTCGAGGCGAACGAAGGGAACGTCGCCGCGCTGATCGTCGAGCCGGTGCCCGCGAACATGGGCGTCGTGCCACCCGAGGAGGGCTACCTCGAGGGGCTCCGTCTCCTGTGCAACGAGCACGGGGCGCTGCTGATCTTCGATGAGGTGATCACCGGATTCCGGATCGCCCGGGGCGGCGCCCAGGAGCGCTTCGGCGTCATCCCCGATCTCACCGTCCTGGGCAAGGTGATGGGGGGCGGATTCCCGTGCGCCGCGTTCGGGGGCCGGCGCGACCTGATGGAGCAGCTCGCGCCGGTGGGCCACGTGTACCAGGCGGGGACGCTGAGCGGGAACCCGGTCGCGGTGGCGGCCGGCCTGGCGGCCCTCGATCTGATCGACGCCGAGGACCCCTACCCGGGGCTCGAGTCCACCGCAAAGGACCTCCAGGCCGGCCTCGCAAGCGCCTTCGAAGCGAATGGCATCGGCGCGACGATCAACCGAGCAGGATCCCTGTTCAGCGTCTTCTTCTCGGAGGGGCCCGTCAGGAACTTCGATGACGCGAAGGCCGCGGACCACGAACGGTTCGCGCGGTTCTTCCACCACATGCTGGACGAGGGTGTGTACCTCCCGCCGTCCGGCTACGAGCTGTGGACGCTCTGCACGGCGTTCGGTGCGGCGGAGCGAGAAGCGGTGCTCGGGGCGGCCGGCCGCTTCCGCGACTGACCGCCCCGACGCTCACACCAGCGTGAGGGTGGAGTCCTGCACCAACTCCGGCTCGGCGCCGTCGGACGCCGGCTCGGTGGCGATGCAGAACGTCCCCACGATGTGCTCGCCCGCGTCGTGCGTCGGCGCGACGCGGCACCACATGCGCCCCTCGATCCCCGGGAGGCTGAACGTGACCGTTTCCCCCGTCAGCGCGGCCGCGTGGGCCTCGAGGATCGGGAGGCTCTCCCCCTCCATCCCGAACGCTTCCAAGAGCTCACGGCCGTCGAGGAAACGAGGGTGGATCCCCAGATGCTGGGACGCCACCCACGAGACCCCTCGGAGGCGGAGCGAGCCGTCCGTCGTCCACAGGACCGCCGGGAAATGATCCCCGTCGTCGTCCGATGGGACCGGAGAACGGCGAGGTGGGGACCAGTCCACCGTGTCCGTGATCCCGATGAGCTCCCACTGTCGCATGTGCCTCTCCTCCTCGGTACGGCTCCCCTTCACTACCCGATATCGGGTAGCAGCCTCTTCGGGAGTATCGGCGAAGAGAACCATTTCGGCCTTCCCCGAGGGGACTAGGGCTTCCGCAGGAGGAACGGCGCCGCCTGCAACGGATGCACCCCTGGCTGGCACTATGGAAGCGAGAGTCATCGACAAGAGAGGAACCGACATGCCAACCGAGATCGCGACCTTCGGCGCCGGCTGCTTCTGGGGCGTCGAGCACCTGTTCCGCACGGTCCCTGGAGTCAGCGAAGCGATCTCCGGGTACAGCGGAGGCTTCGTCGAGAACCCCTCCTATCAGTTGGTCTGCACGGACACGACCGGTCACGCCGAGGTCGTCCAGGTGACGTTCGATCCCGAGGTCGTCTCCTACGACCAGCTCCTCGAGGTCTTCTGGGCGATGCACGATCCGACCCAGGTCAACCGGCAGGGACCGGACCGAGGCTCGCAGTACCGGAGCATCGTCCTCACCCACTCGGACGAGCAGCGGTCGGCGGCGGAAGCGTCCCGGGACCGGGCCCAGACCGGGTACGACCGGCCGATCGCGACGGAGATCAAGCCGTTCGCGGCGTTCTATCCGGCCGAGGACTACCACCAGCGGTACTACCTGAAGAACGGCCACGAGCCGTATTGCCACGCGATCCCGCCGGGCCTGCTCGGAGACCTGGGACTGGTACCCGCGTAGTCACACGTCACACGGTTCGACCACGGGTGGCAGACCTGCGAGGCTGCGCCCGTGGCCGACCCTCGTCCGCCTCGCGACATCCAACCGTTGCTCGATCGCTTCGTCGAGGTCTGCTCGAACGACGAGCGGGTCGTGGCCGCGTTCCTCGGCGGCTCCCGCGGGCGCGGCGAGGCTGACGCGTACTCGGACGTCGACCTCTGTGTGATCGCGAAGGACGACGCGTACGAGGCGCTCCTCGGTCGATCGAGCCGGGTTCGTCGGGCGTCTCGGGACGCCGCTCTTCTTCGAGGACTTCGGGTTCGCGAGCCTCGTGTTCTTCGTCCTCGGCGACGGGACCGACTGCGAGCTCTTCTTCGGGAGCGAGGGGCGGCTGGAGGAGCTCGAGCCGGGTCCCGAAGATCCGAACGTTGTTCGACCCGGGCGGGATCGCTGAAGGGCGTCGCGTTCGCCGAGGAGCGGACGGATCCCGCCGAGCAGCACGAAGTGCTGCGGCAGATCCTCGTGTGGTTCTGGCACGAGCTCTCGCACTTCATCAGCGCGATCGGGCGTGGCGAGCTCTGGTGGGCCGCCGGCCAGCTCGAGGCCCTCCGCGGTCACTGCGTGAACCTCGTCCGGATCGAGCACGGGGCGTTCGCCGGCGAGGAGCCGTACGAGAAGCTCGACCGCACGATCGATACCGCGGCCCTGTCACCGATCGCCCAGACGTTCGCGCCGATGGAGCGGGATGCACTGCTTCGCGCGGCGCACGACCTCGTCCGCTTCTACACGGAGAAGGCCCCGGGTGTCGCGGAGGCGAACGGGGCGACGTATCCAGTCGAGCTCGCGGACCTGATGGTCAAGCGACTTGACGACCTTGGAGGCGCGCGCTAGCCGTCGCGGAAGCCGACGAGCTTGTGCGAGCCGTCGCAGAACGGCTTGTTCTGGGAGAACCCGCAGCGACAGAGGGTCTGCCGGTTGCGGACCTCGTACGGCTCGCCGTCAGCTCCCACGACCCGCACGCCGCCGCGAACGAACAATGGGCCGTTGCGGAACACGCCGATCTCGGGTTCGTACTCGGGCTCGTGGTCCGGCGAGTCCACCGAGTCCGCCCATGCCAGGCGCCCTGAAGGACAGAGCTCCACCATGCGGCCCATCCGTTCGCGGACGGCCGGATCGGTATCACCGAGCATCTGCCAGACGCCGGTGAACCGGTCCTTGCAGTAGCCGGCTTTCGTGCAGATCGAGAGGTCGTCGCTGATGATCGCTCCGTCCTCGGCTTGGAAGACGTCCGCCCTCGCGTCGCGTGGGCCGTGATCCGCGCGCTCCGTGACGTCGACCCGCGGTTCCTCGAGGTGGCTGTCGTCGCAGAACGGCTTGTTCGCGCTCTTGCCGCAGCGGCAGAGCCGGTAGGTCTCGCCCGCTTCCAACGGCTCGAAGGGCGCGTAGTCGACCGGCTCGCCGAACTCGGTCTTGACCGTCCTCGTCCGCGCTATCGGCAGCGGACCTCTCACCTCGTACGGTCCGTTCTCCTCGATCCGGATCTCCGGCTCGGACATGGGCGGCATCCTCCCATGTGCTCTCGGATGCGTGAACCCTCGAACCCTCGAGTTTCGGGAATCCCGGTCCTCGATTCGGTCCCCGGAGACGGCTATCCTTCGAACGCGTGTTCGATGAACTGAACCCGGAGCAGGAAGCCGCCGTCCGTCATGGCGAGGGACCGCTCCTCGTCGTGGCCGGGGCCGGCAGCGGCAAGACGATGACGCTGGCGGCGCGGGTGGCCTCGCTGATCGAGCGCGGGACGAGGCCCGAGCGCATCCTCCTCCTCACGTTCAGCCGTCGCGGCGCGAGAGAGATGCTGTCGCGCGCCGAACGGCTCACCGAGAAGGACGACGCCGGCCGCGTGTGGGGCGGCACGTTCCACGCGGTGGGCAATCGGCTCCTCCGACTCCACGGCCGGGCGCTCGGTCTCACGCCCGACTTCACCGTCCTCGACCAGGCCGACGGCGCCGACGTGATGAACCTCCTCCGCGACGAGCTCGGGTACTCGTCCCGCGAGCGGCGCTTCCCGCGGAAGGACACCCTCGCCGCGATCTACTCGCGGACCGTGAACGCCGGCGAGCGGCTCGTCGACGTCCTGAAGGGTCACTACCCCTGGTGCCTGGACGAGGCCGAGGGCATCGTCGACATCTTCCGCGCTTACACCGAACGCAAGCGCCGACAGCACGTCCTCGACTACGACGACCTCCTGTTGTTCTGGAAGGCCCTCGCGACCTCGCCGGCCACGGGGTCGCAGCTCGCGGCGATGTTCGATCACGTCCTCGTCGACGAGTACCAGGACACGAACGCGCTCCAGGCCGACATCCTCGAGGGCATGCGCCCGCCCGATGGCCCGCGGAACCTCACGGTCGTCGGAGACGACGCCCAGGCGATCTACGGGTTCCGCGCCGCCACCGTGAAGAACATCCTGGAGTTCCCCGAGCGCTTCCCAGGCACGACGGTGATCAAGCTCGAGCGGAACTACCGCTCCACGCCGCCGATCCTGGCGGCGTCGAACGCGGTGATCGCGCTCAGCCCCCAGCGGCACGAGAAGACGCTCTGGTCCTCGCGCGAGAGCGCGATGCTCCCCGTGCTCCGTGCCTGTCTCGACGAAGCCGAGCAGAGCGACGCCGTGTGCCGGGCCGTCCTCGGGCACCGGGAGGAGGGGTTCCCTTGAAAGCGCAGGCGGTCCTGTTCCGCGCCGCCCATCACTCCGACCACCTCGAGGTCGAGCTCGCCCGCCGGAACATCCCGTTCGTGAAGTACGGCGGCCTGAAGTTCATGGAGGCGGCGCACGTGAAGGACACGCTCGCCTGCCTCCGGGTCCTCGAGAACCCCTTCGACGAGGTGAGCTGGTTCCGGGTCCTCCAGCTCCTCGAGGGGATGGGTCCGGCGTCGGCGCGCCGGCTGATGGACGATCTCGAGGTGCGCCGGACGGACGATGCGGTCGCCGCCTCGCCCCTGGCACGGTTCCTGGCGGAGCCGCTCGCGGTCCCCAAGGGCGCGGCGCAGGGCATCCGAGACCTCCGGAGCGTCCTCGGCGACTGTCTCGAGGCCGAAGCCCTCCCGCCGGCTGCTCAGATCGCGCGGCTCCGAACGTTCCTCGAGCCGGTGATCGCCCGGAAGTACGACGCCGCCGGTGCACGCGCGCGCGACCTCGATCAGCTCGAGCTCCTGGCGTCCGAATCCGCTTCCCGGGGGCAGTTCCTCGCCGACCTGACGCTCGATCCACCGTCGTCCACCGGCGACCTCGCCGGCCCGCCGCACCTCGACGAGGACTACCTGGTCCTCTCGACCATCCACTCGGCGAAAGGTCTCGAGTGGGACGTGGTCCACGTGATCCATGCGGCCGACGGCATGATCCCGTCCGACATGTCCACGGGCGACGACGACGAGATCGAGGAAGAGCGACGCCTCCTCTACGTGGCGCTCACGCGGGCGCGCGACGCACTGCACGTGACCTACCCGCAGCGGTACTACCGTCGGCCGCGGGGCCTGGAGGATCGCCCACTCCTACTCGCAGCGGTCGCGGTTCCTCCCGGACGGCATCCTCGACCTGTTCGAGGTCGTCGGCCCCCAGGTCGTCTCGGTTGCCGACGCCCCCGAGCCCGTCACCGCGGCCGCCGACGTGGACGCGTTCCTCGCCGGTCTCTGGGCCGACTGAACCCCAGCCCGCGCCGGTCCGTAATCCTTTCCGTCGCGGAGGGACCCCGCCGCTCCCGCAGAGGGAGGGAAGCCCCATGCCCGAACCCTGCGCCGTCGTTCGCCGTGCTCACTGCTGGTCGCCCTTGCCGCTCTGGCCTCCTGGCGTCGCCGCCGGCCGCCCAGGCGGTACGACCGGATCACGGTCACGATCACCGGCGCCGCCGAGCGGCCGGACCCGGGCGACCCCGACGCGACCGGGACCGCCTCGTTCACGTTCAATCCGCGGGTTGCGGCGAGGTCTGCTGGGACATCGAGGTCAGCGGCATCACCTGCCCGCTCGATCGCCGCCCACATCCACCGTGGCACCGTGACGATCGCGGGACCGCCCGTGGTCTTCCTGATCCCGGCGGACCGACGGATGCCGACGGGATGCCTCGACGGGTGCGCGACCGTCGATCGGACGCTCGCTCTCGGATTGGTCCTCCATCCCGCGGACTACTACGTGAACGTCCACACCGCTCGGACTTCCCGGCGGGAGCGCCCGCGAGCCAGCTCGGCTGAGTTCGACCGTTCGCCGGGTCGGCGGCCCTGAACGGGCCGCCGACCACCAACCCCTATCCTTGGGGCGTGGAAGGCGCGCTCCTCGACATGTACGACACCGTCGCGAGGACGCGGTGGCATGAGCTCTCCGACCGGATCGCCGGCGAGCTGGGCGTCGACGTCGCGGCGCTGTACCGCGCCTACGGCCTGACGAGGGCGGACCGGAGCGTCGGCGCCTTCGACGGGCCGGAGGGCGACATGGCGGCGATCGTCGAGGCGGCCGGCTTCGAATCCGACGCCAGAGCTGATCGACTCGCTCGTCGCGATGGAGCGGCGAGTTCACGGAGACCGGCGTCGAGCTCTGGGAGGACTCGCTGCCGGTCGTCTACGAGCTCCGCCAACGGGGTGTGAAGACGGCACTCGTCAGCAACTGCTCGCACTCGACCCGCGGGATCGTCGACCGGCTCGGCCTCGTCGAAGCGTTCGACGAGGTCGTGCTGTCCTTCGAGGTCGGGCTTCGAAAGCCCGACCCCGCGATCTATCGGGAGGCTCTCGGGCGCCTGGACGTCGAACCGGGTCGAGCCGTGTTCGTCGACGATCAGCAGGAGTACTGCGACGGTGCCGCTTCGATCGGGATCGAGACCTACCTGATCGACCGGACCGGCGACGCCACGCCCGACGAGAACGGACATCGGGTGATCCGGGACCTGCGGCCGCTCCTAGCCGTAGGCGCCTGACTTCTCGCCGGCCGCCCCCTGGATCATCATCTTCGTGACGTCGGTGACCTCCGAGGCCTTCGGGAGCTCTACGTCCACCGGCTCTCCGAAGGCCGAGTACTCGACCGTCATCTCCATGTTCGCGTCCCCGGTCCCCGGAACGAGGTCTCCGAAGTCCATCGTGATCCGCTGGCGGCGCGGCAAGCCCTCGTCGTCGATCCAGATCTCGAACGGGATCTTCCCGTCGATGCCGAGCGCCTCGAACTGTTCGACCATGGCTTCGAGCTGTTCCGTCGTCGCGGCGTCGGCATCCTCACCCACGACGTCGGCGAAGCCCTCGAGGACCTTCTGGAGGTCGATCGTCCCGGTGTATCGGGTGGTGGCGATGCCGTCGATGTCCGCCTCGCCGGAGGCCTTCACGTCGAAGACGCCCGCGAACAGCCCGGCATAGGCGGACGGGTCCGTCGTCCCCGCCCCGAAGCCGCCGAACTGCGCGGCGGTGGCGGGATCCATCTTCGACGGGTCGAAGCTGATCCACGGCGTCGGCGCCTCCTCGAACGTCGGCGAGTGCATGTAGATCACGCCGTCGTCCATGACCATCTCCATCTCGCCACCCAGCATCCCGAGGTCCATCGTCATGCGAGGCCCTCTGGGTCGCGTTGTCGATGTCCGCATCCGCCGTGATCGAGAACGACTCTCCCTCGGCCGACATCGACATGGTCAGCTCCTGGTGGTAGCTCCCCGCCTCGTACACCGCGGTCATCGCATCGAGCACCGCGTCTCGCGGGCTGACAGGGGTGCCTCCTTCGGCGCAGGAGACCAGGAGGAACAGGGTCGTGAGGGAGAGCAGGAGTTTCTTCATGCAACCATCATCGGCACGGGGAGGCTCTGGGTCCACCTCGTTCGCCAAGATCAATGACAGGTGCCGCTGCCTCGATCCGTGAACGCGGGCTGGCCGTCGGCCGAGATCCACCGGTAGTCCCATCCGGCCGCTCGCAATCGGAGATCGAGGAAGCCGAACGCCTTGGCCTGGCCCCGGGCGAAGATGTCTGGGCGGGTGTGGAAGTTGCCGAAGTCGTTCAGGTTGCGGCCGCCCGTCCCTACCACGAATTGCGTGTATCCTCGAGCGAGGTCGAGTTCGCCCTGCGGATCCGCCGGGTTCCATCGCGAGTAGTTGTGGTTATGGCCGGTGAGCACGAGGTCGGCGTCGTGCGCATACAGCAGATCCCAGAGAGGCTTCGATCTGAGGAGCTCGTAGTCCTCCGTCCAGTCCGCCTTCTGGTACTTGAGCCAGTCCCACCGGGGATGGTGCCAGAACGCGAGGGTGCACAGGGAGTCGTCGTCCGCGAGGTTCTGAGCCAACCAGGAGTGCTGCGGCGACCCGGGGAGACACTCGAGGCCACCGGCGCCGCAGATCGTCGAGTCCAGCGAGATGATGTGCCACGCCCCGAGGTCGAAGGAGTAGGAGCTGCCGGGAGCGAGTGAGCCGAAGTAGCGGAAGTACCCGGCGGCCCCGGGATCGCCGTACTCATGGTTGCCTGGCGCCGGCGCCGTGGTCGACAGGAGATCGCCGAAGTAGTCGTCGAAGTTCTCGATGAAGTCCTGGTAGATACCTGCCTCGTACTGGATATCGCCCAGGAGCAGCACCTTGTCGTAGCCGCCGGCTCCGATCGCGGCAGCCACGTCGTCGTACTGACACACGCTCCGGTTGTTGGCAGGGGGGTTCTTGCACGCGATGTCCCCGACGGCTGCGATGCGAGGGATCGAGGTTCCCGCCCGCGCCGCCGGCTCAACGGACCGGGCCCACGTCAGCGTGAGCGCGAGCACGGTCAGCACGGAGATCAGGGCGGTCCGTCGCATGGCGACCGACCGTAGCTGCGTCGGCTCCGGTCGGTCAAGCGAACCCCGAACCTGCGGGTCAGCGGAGATCGTCGAGGACGTCGGCGATCGACTTGCGGATCCCGGTGAAGAACGGGATCTCGACCTTCGTGTAGAGGCGGGTCTTGGAGTCGCGGAGTCTGCGGATGCAATCGACGAGCGCGTCGAGCTCGTCGGTCTCGAACGCGAGGATCCATTCCCAGTCTCCGAGCCCGAACGCGCTCGTCGTGTTCGCGAGGACCTGCGGGAACTCACGACCCAGCACCCCGTGCTCCGCGAGGAGCTCACCTCGTTCCTTCGGTGGAAGGAGGTACCACTCGGCCGAGCGGACGAACGGGTAGACGCACAGGTACGTGCGCGGGGCCTCTCCCCGGACGAAGGCCGGCTGGTGGTCGGCCGTGAACTCGGCGGGCTTGACGAGACCCATCATCGAGACGACCGGATCGAGGAGATCGCCCGCCCGGGTCCTCCGGAACTCGACCAGGAACCGCTGGAGATCCTCGGCGCTCGCGGAGGTCAGCCACAGGACGAGATCGGCGTCGGCCCGGAACCCCACCGTCGAGTACGAGCCACGCACGTCCACACGGCCCGCCCAGTTCTTGAAGAGGGTCTCGATCTCGTCGCCGGCGTTGCGCAGAGCCTCGTCCTCGAACAGCTCGGCGCGGAGCTCCTGGCTCGCGGCGAACACCGGGTACAGCGCATAGATCGTCTCGGTCATGCCGGCTCCTTCCGCGTTCCTGGCCGCGTTCCTGGCCGCGTTCCTGGCCGCGTTCCTGGCCGCGTTCCTGGCCGCGTTCCTGTCCGCGTTCCTGTCCGGGGCGCGCCCGCGTGCGCGAGCACCCGTTCCGCCGTCTCCTCGGCGGCGCGGGCCAGATCGGACACACCGACGCCGTCGAACGCGCTCCCGACCAGGAAGATACCCGGCGGGAGCTCGTCACGGATCCCCTCGACGCGGGCCCGATGCCCGCGCTCGTACTGAGGCATCGCTCCCCACCATCGGTGCACGTGCGATGCCGCCGGGGCGGGGAGCTCGAGCGCGGCGCTCAGATGGCGTCCGCACGCGTCGACGATCTCGTCGTCGGACGCGTCGAGGACGTCCTCGTCACCCGCGCCGCCCACGTAGCACCGGACCACCGCTCGATCCCCGAACCGCGTGTCGGGCCACTTCCGGGAGACGAACGTGGCCGCGGTCATCGGGGCGGCGCCGCGGGGGACGACGAAGCCGGTCCCGTCGGGCAGGGCGCTCGCGGTTCCGGCCGGGTACACGAGGAACACGACGCCGGTGGAGACGGAGCCGATGGTCGAGAGCCGGGCGGGCGTGCCCGACCCGAGCAGGGATGCCGAGGCCGGCGCGCCGCACGCGAGCACGACGGCGTCGACGTCCTCCGAGGAGCCGTCCGCGAGGTCGACCGTTCGGTCCGAGACACCGGTCACCTCGACGCCTGTCCGGAGACGCTCCCCCACCGCCGCGGCGAGCGCGTCCACCAGTTCGCGCATCCCCGATCGAGGCCGAAGGAACAAGGGGCCCGGATCAGTGCGACCGGCGGCCCGCTGCGCGGCCTGGGCGCCGCGGATCAGGCTTCCCTGGGACGCCTCCCAGGCGACGAGCTCCGGGAAAGTGGCCGGCGCCGACAACCGATCGACGTCTCCCGCGTGGAGCCCGGCGAGCAGGGGCGCGATCGCTCGGTCGGTGGCCTCGTCGCCGAGCCGGCGGCGGAGCAGCTCGCCGAGCGTCTCCTCGCCGCCGTGCCGACGTGTCCGCTTGACGAGATCGGCGAGTGCGCGAACGCGGCCGCGTGACGACACCCCGGGCCACCGCAGGACATCCCCGATGTCGCCCGGGATCCCGAAGGGCGCGCCGCGGAGGCACGGCACCAGACCGGACTCGGTCCACAGGAACGCCCCCGTCGCGCCCGGCGGGATCAACGTCAGTCCGAGGTCGCGGCAGAGCGCCGACCCCCAGGGTTTCCTCGCCGCGAGGGAATCGGGTCCCGGCTCCAACGCGAGGTCGCCCACCGGAACGGGAGGCGCGATGATCCCGCCGTGCGTGCTGGCCCGCTCCAGCACGAGAACTTCCACGCCGGCTCGTTGCAGTCGGAACGCCGTCGCGAGTCCGGCGATGCCGCCGCCGACGACGGCGACCCGGGGATTCACGGGGCCGCCTTCACCAGGTGATCTCGCACCACGTCGGCCAGGACGTCCAGGAACGCGGGGTCGTCGTTCGGCATCTCGGTGCGTGCGAACCGGATGCCCGCTCCCTCGGCGATCGCCTTCGCCTCGATGTCGAGGTCGTACAGGGTCTCGAGATGGTCGGCCACGAAGCCAGCGGAGCACACCACCACCGCGGGATGGCCCATCGCCGCCGCATGCAGGATCGACTCCTCCACCGGGGGTCCCCACCACGGGTCGGAGGTCCGGCCGGCGCTCTGCCACGCGATGCCGTAGCTCTCGAGGCCGAGCGCTCCGGCGACGAGGTCTGCCGTCTCCTGCAGGCCGTCGCGGTAGCGGCACGACCTGTCGCACGTGCACGTCATGCAGCGCAACGACCCGTCCTCGACGACGCGCGTGGGGAGCGAGTGCGCCGTGAACAGGACTTGCGCGGCGGATCGCTCGGCCGGCGGCCACGTGCTCGAGGGCGTCTACGACGCGAGCGGTCAGGAAGCGAACGAACGAGGGGTGCGCGCCGTACTCGCGAACGAACGAGAACTCCGGCTCGCCTCCCTGATCGGCCACGGCAGCGAGGACCCGGTCGACGTAGGTCTCCACGGACATCCCCGACCAGTGGGGAGCCATCACGATGCCGACCGCCCGCTCGATGCCCTCGTCGCGCATCTGCGCCACGGCGTCCGGGATGAACGGCGGCGAGTGCTTCATCCCGAGGAACGCACGGAACGGGGTCCCGTCCTCGCTCAGCCGGGCGACCAGGCCCTCGGCCTGCACCCGGGTCGTGTCCAACAGGGGGAACACGTTGCCGATCGCTTCGTAGCGGGCGCGCAGGTCGGCCAGATGCTCCGGCGACGGCGCCCGGCCCCCGCGGATGTCGGTGTAGTAGCGCTCGACGTCCTCGGGCCCGCTCGCCGTCCCGTAGGCCATCACCAGCACGCCGATCGGTGCCATCACGTTGCCGGTCTCTCGGTCTCGGCATGGACGAGATCGACGAGCCGCTGCAGATGCTCGACGGGCGTGTCCGGCAGCACCCCGTGCCCGAGGTTGAACACGTGTCCGTCTCGGAGCGCGGCGCGCGCCAGCACGTCCTTGGCCTTCCGCTCCACCGCGTCCCAGCGCACCGAGCAGGACCGCCGGATCGAGGTTCCCCTGGATCGACCGGTCGTGCCGATCGCGGCCCAGGCATCGTCCAACGGCAGGCGATGGTCGACGCCGATCGCGTCGCCACCCGCGTCCCGCAGGAGGTCGAGGAGATGGCTCGTGCCGACCCCGAAGTGGATCGCGGGCACGCCCATGCCGGCGATCGCCTCGAACACCCTGGCCGTGTGGGGCAGCACCATCGCGCGATAGTCGTCCCGATCGAGCACGCCGGCCCACGAGTCGAAGAGCTGCACGGCGTGCACGCCGGCATCCACCTGTGCGCGGAGATGCGCCACGACGATGTCGGCGAGCACCCCGAGGAGCCGCTCGAAGACGGCAGGCTCCGCGTAGAGCAGTCCCTTCGTTCGCGCGAAGGTGCGGCTCGGTCCGCCCTCGATCAGATAGCTCGCGAGCGTGAACGGAGCTCCCGCGAATCCGATCAGCGGGACCTCGAGCTCCTTCACGAGGAGCCGCACGGCCTCGGCCACGTACGGCTCGTCCGTCTCGGGCTCCAACGGCCGGAGCCGCTCGAGTCCCGACGCGTCCCGGAGCGGAGGCTCGATCACCGGCCCTCGCCCGGCCTCGATCCGGATCGGCACGCCGATCGCGTGGAGGGGCACCATGATGTCGGAGAACAGGATCGCCGCATCGAGCGGCATCCTGCGGAGCGGCTGCAGCGTGAGCTCCACGACCTCGTCGGGGCGTCGGCACGTCTCCAGGATGTCCGCGTCTCCCCGCCGTTCCCGGTACTCCGGGAGGGAGCGACCCGCCTGGCGCATGAACCAGACCGGCGTGCGGTCGACGGAGCTGCGTCGGAGCGCGCGGAGCAGACGATCGTTGGGAAGGAGCCCGGTCACGCCCTCAGGATACGGAGCTGGATGGCACGGGCGGCGTGAGCGTCGCGGCGAGGCCGGCGGTGTCCATGAGCGCGTCCTCCAGCATCGATCGCTTCGGCCGGGGGAACAGGATCCGGAACGCGGCACCCCCGCCGGGAGCCTCCTCGATCCGCACGTCGCCCCCCATCGCTTCGACGAGCCCCTGGACGACCGACAGCCCGAGGCCCAGGCCGTGTCCGCTCATCGAGTCGAGCCGCTCGAACCGGTCGAAGACCTTCTCGCGATCCTCCGCCGCCACCCCTCGACCGGAGTCGAGGACGGCGAATCCGACGTGGCCGGAGTCCCCGGTGACCTTGATCCGCACCGGCGGCCGGCCGTACTTGAACGCGTTGTCGATCAGGTTGTCGAGGATCCGCCGCAGGTACTCACGGTCGCAGATGGCGATGGCAGGCTGCGAGGCCTCGATCTGGAGGTCGCGATCGAGGACGCTGTGGTCGGCGGCTGCCTCGCGGACGACCTTGGCGAGGTCCACCGGTTCGAGCCGGTTGACCGCCTCCCCGCGCTCGAGCTCCGCGGCGGCGAGCAGGTCCTCGACCATGGTGCCGAGTCGGAGCGCGGCGCGTTCGACGATGTCCTCGAGCTCGCCGCGATGCTCGTGCAGCTCGGGCTTCCGCGCGGACGACACCGCGCCGATGATCGACGCGATCGGCGTGCGCAGCTCGTGACTCACCAGGGCGACGAACTCGCTCTTCATGCGGTTCAGGTGCGTCAGCTCCTCGACCTGCGCTCGCTCGGTCTCGTAGAGACGCGCGTTCGCGATCGCCGCGGCTGCTTGCTCCGCGAACAGGGAGACCGCGCGAAGGTCGAACTCCGAGAAGAGGCGGTCTCCCGTGGAATTCACGTTGAGGACGCCGAGCAGTTCCTCACGGTGGATCAGTGGCGCGCTGATCGCGCTCGACACGGGGAGCGAATGGGGCACCAGCCCCGGGAAATCCCCCGGATCGGCCTTGCCCTGCACGAGGAGCGCCTCCCTCGTCGATGCCACATGTCCGGCGATGCCCTCGCCCAGCTGCACCCGGCGGCCGTCCGCATGCTCGTTGCCGTGGGAGCTCGCCACCACCAGATGCGTGCCTTCCATCAGCATCACCGAGCCACTGTCGCTGTCCAAGAGCTCCACCGCGCTGCGGAGCATCGTGTTCAGGACGACGGAGAGCTCGAGCACGTCGTTCATCGCCTTGCCGGCGCCGAGCAGCAGCTCGACCTCGCGCAGGCGGTTCGACAATGCGGTGGTCAAGACCCGCTCGTCGATCAGGAGGCGGGAAAGCTTGCGGAGGTGACGCTCCTTGTCGATCGCGTAGATGCAGAACGCGATGCTCAGCAGCACGACGGCGATCCGCATGACCGGGGTGGCCGCGAACGCTCGCGTGGCGCTGGTCTGCCAGGTCGACACGAAGACGACCCCGAGCGAGATCGAGACCAGCAGTGCCGCGGTCAGGATCCAGAGCTGCAGTCTGCGCTTCTCGACGGCCTCGAGCGACGGCGTCCGGAAGTCGCGCAGGCCGGCCACACGGGCCTCCTGCTTGATGTGCTCCGTCACCGCTTCATCGGCAGTCATGCATCAAGCTCCTGACAAACAGCATCGGACGTCCCGGGAGGCCGGTTGAGCGGGAGGAAGTACGGATTCCGTGCTGGAACGAGCACGGATCCCGCGCCGACCGGCGGATTCGAGGCATGACGACCCCGACCGGAGCGCGTGAGACTGGAGCATGAGCCCGCGTGAACGCGGATCACGGATGCTGACCGTCGACCAGGTCCGGTCGTTCGCGCTGACGTTGCCGCGCACCACCGAGGCGCTCGTCCGGGACCGGGTCAAGTTCCGGGTGGGCCGGATCGTCTACCTCGCCTTCTCTCGCGACGAGACGACGATGGGGTTCGCGTTCCCGAAAGAGGAACGTGAAGCGCTCGTGCGGTCGGAGCCCGAGCGGTTCCTGATGCCGGACCGATCCGACATGCGCTACCACTGGGTCGTCGTCCGGCTCGACGCGATCGATGTCGCCGAGATGCGCGAGCTGGTCCTCGACGCATGGCGGATGGTGGTGCCCAAGCGGGTCGCCGCCGCGTACGTCGAGCTTGGCCGATGAGTCGTTGGGCGGGAGGAGTGGGATTCGAACCCACGAGCGAGTTGCCCCGCTAACGGTTTTCAAGACCGTCGCCTTCGTCCGCTCGGCCATCCTCCCGCAGGGAGCCTACGTCAGCCCTGGAGTGAGAGATACCGGTCGCGGTACCCTGGCGCCATGCCGGGCGACCCGCGATCTCAGTCCTCCGAGCCCCTCGATCCGTTCGCGTCCGCGTCGCGGGTCCGCGAGCTCGTCGAGCAGCTCCCCGTCGTCGTCTACGTCGACACCGACGACAAGCGCCCGTCGACGATCTACATCAGCCCCAACATCGAGCAGCTCCTCGGGTTCCCTCCGCAGCGGTTCCTGGAGCGATCCGGGCCTCTGGGTCCGCTGCATGCACCCGGACGACCGGGAGCGGATCCAGGCCCTCCGCGACCAGGTCTGGTCGAGCGGCGCGCGCTACCGCGTCGGAGTACCGGATGTTCCGGCACGGACGGCGAGGAGGTCTGGCTCCGCGACTCGAGCGTCCTCGTCCTCAGCGATGAAGGCCAGCGTCTCGCATGGCAAGGCGTGATCGAGGACATCACGACCGAGCGGCGAGCCGAGCAGGAGATCCGCGCCTCGGAGGTTCGCTACCGGGCCCTCGTCGAGCGGGTGCCGGCAGTCGTGTACGAGATGGGACCCGACGACGAACGCCGGACGCTGTTCGTGAGCCCGCACGTCGAACAGGTCCTCGGATACTCGCGTGAGGAATGGCTCGACCAGCCGGACATCTGGATCGAGCTCCTCCACGCGGACGACCGGGAGGTCGTCCTCGCGAAGCACGACCGCCACACCGAGACGGGTGAGCCGTGGGATCTGGAGTACCGCCTGATCGCGAACGACGGGAGGGTCGTCTGGGTCCACGACCGCGCGATCTTGATCCGCGGTCTCGAGCGTGGCGCGGCCGCGTGGCACGGCGTGATGATCGACATCACCGCGGAGCACGACGCGACGGAGATGCTGCTCCTCCATCAGGAGGACCTGGAGCGGCGCGTCGCGGAGCGAACCAGCGAGCTGCAGGAAGCCAACGAGCTGATGGCGCTCGAGATCGGAGAGCGCCGGCGGATGGAGGGCGAGCTCCGAGACGTCGAGGAACGGTACCGCCGGCTGGTCGAGAACATGCCGGGCATCGCGTACATCTGGGACGTCCATCCCGGGGCCGAGGCTCGATCCTTCGGCTACGTGAGCCCTCGGATCCAGGACATCCTCGGCTTCTCACCGGACGAGTGGCATGCATCGGCCCGCGTCCATCCGCACGACCAGGCGCGCGTCTCCGAGGCCGTCGATCGGAGCGTGCGAACCGGCGAGTCCTTCGTCATGGAGTATCGCTACCTCGCGAAGGACGGGAGCGTCGTCTGGGTCCTGGACCATGCGTCGTTGATCGCGCGATCCGACTCCGGCGATCCGGCTTCCTTCCAAGGGGTGATGCTGGACGTCACCAGCAGGCTCGACGCCGAATCCAAGGCGGCCGCGGCGGAGGATCGCTACCGGACGATCACGGAACGGGGGCCGGTCGTCGCGTATTCGTTCGAGCTCCGCTACGACGAGGACGGCGAGCCGTCCGTCGACGTGTCGTACGTCAGCCCGCAGGCCGCGGACCTCGTCCGCTACCCGATCGAGCATTGGATCAACGAGCCGGAGGTCTGGTTCGGGTTGATCCACCCCGACGATCGTGACCGCGTGGCCCGGACGACGGCGCACAACTGGCAGACCGGCGAGCCATGGATGACCCGCTACCGGATGATCTGCTCCGACGGCTCGCTGATCTGGCTCCTCGACGCTGGCCGCCTCCTCGACAGGGACGCGCTCGGGAGGCCCCGGACGTTCCAGGGCATCCTGATCGACGTGACCTCGGATGAAGAGGCGAGGGCTCGAGTCGAGGCGGCCGCGGGAGCCCAGCTCGAGGCCCTCGACGGGGCGCTCACCATCCCCTGGACCGAAACGATCCATCCGGAGACGGGGTTCGAGCGCTACACGTACATCGGGCCTCAGGCCTTCGAGATCCTCGGCTACACGCCCGAGGAGCTCATGGACGAGCCGAAGCACTTCCCCCGCATGGTGCATCCGGACGATCGTCCTCGGGTCGACCACTCGGTGCAGCGCTCCGATGAGACGGGCGTCTGGGAGGACACGTACCGGATCCTCCGACGCGACGGAGAGATCCGGTGGACTCCACTCGTTCGGGCGGCGCACCTCGGCTCCCGGTGTGATCCCCGAGCTCTGGCACGGCGTCGCGATCGATGTGACCGCGATCCACGCGGACCGGGGAGTCGCCGCGAGCGACGCCGGGGCGACCGAGCGCGCCCCGTAGGCGTCGGACCCGGGCGAGCTCGGATCAGGACCGGGGGGCGAGCACCCGCGCGCGCTCCGGCAGGTACGGATGCAGCTTCGCGGGGATCTCCACGCTCCCATCGGGGCGCTGGTGGTTCTCCATGATCGCGATCAACGTACGGCCGATCGCCGTGGCGGTCCCGTTCAGGGTGTGCAGCACTTCGACGTCCCCGCCCGCCCGGCGGACCCGCGTCTGCATCCGGCGCGCTTGGTAGTCGGTGGTGTTCGAGCAGGACGTGAGCTCGCGGTAGCGCTGCTGCGCCGGCAACCATCGCCTCGATGTCGTACTTCTTGGCGGCGGCCCCACCGAGATCGCCCGCGGCGACGTTCACCACCCGGTAGGGGATCTCCAGGTTCCCGAGGATCTCCTCCTCGATCGCGAGGATGCGCTCGTGCTCGTCCCACGATGTCTCGGGCGTGCAGAACGCGAACATCTCCACCTTGTCGAACTGGTGGACGCGGAACATGCCCCCCAGGTCCTTGCCGTACGATGCCCGCCTCACGCCGGAAGCAGGTCGAGGAGCCGGCGTACCGGATCGGGAGGTCGGCTTCGTCGAGGATCTCGCCGAGGTGGAACGCCGCCAGCGGCACCTCCGACGTGCCCACCAGGTAGAGCTCGTCTTCGCTGGTCACGTAGATGTTCACTGCGTCCGTCGGGAGGAACCCGGTGCCGTACATCGCCTCCTCCCGGACGAGCACCGGCGGGATCATCGGCGCGAACCCCTGCTCGACGACGACGTCCATCGCGTGGCGCATCAGGGCGAACTGCACGAACACGAGATCCCCCATCAGGTAGACGAACCGGGAGCCGGACGTCCTCGCGCCGCGCTCGGTGTCGAGCACGCCGAGCATCGCGCCGAGCTCCGCGTGATCGCGAGGCTCGAACCCGAGGACGGGTGGTTCCTCGTGGTTGCGGCTGATCTCGACCGCGTCCTCGTCGGTGAACCCGTCGGGGGCGCTCTCGTGCGGAACGTTGGGGGTCTCCGCCAGGAGAGAGCGGAGTCCTCCTCCGCTGCGGCGAGCGCCGGCTCCCGTTCCTTGAGCTCTGCGGAGACCTTCGCGACCTCGTCGATCAGTTGCTGCTTCTCCTCACCCTGGGCGGCGCCGATCGCCTTCGACGCACGGTTCTGCGCCGCTCGCAGCTCCTCCACGCGGGCGGTGAGTGACCGGCGTCGCTCGTCCGCCTCGAGCAGCCGGTCCACGGCGTCACCGAGGTTCCGCCTCGCGAGGGCGGCCCGGAACGGATCGGGGTCCTCCCTGATCCGTCTGATGTCGAGCAACTACGGGACCTTCACTTCCGGTTCGTCCCGCTTCTCCTCTGCCTTCGCGGGCGCGGAGCCCTGCGGGCGAGCGGCCTCGGTCGGCGCCGAGCCGTCCATGATGCTCTGCCCGTGGAACACGCCGCCCTCCTCGACCACGAGCGTCTTGGAGGTGATGTTGCCGTCGATGCGGCCCCCGCGGGCCAGGTGGGCCTTCCCCTTCACCTGGATAGAGCCCTTGAACCGCCCGGCGATGCTCACGTTCTGGGCGCGGATGTCCGCCTCGACCTGACTCTGCGGGGACAGCGCCACATCACCTTCCGCGTTGATCTGACCCTTCACCTGCCCGTCGATCCTCAGGTTCCCGGCCGACACGACGTTGCCCTCCAGCCTGGCTCCCGCTCCGACGATCGTGACCTCTCCGTTCTCTGCAGCCATACCTGCCTCCGTTCCATCGGGGCCTGGACCGCCGCCGGGGCCCGGACCGTCCACGTCGTCCCGTCGCCGGATCATCCGGTCTCGACGGTGGCTTGCCGTCCCCCCATCGCGCGCCGGATCGCTTCTTCCTCTTCCAGGGACAGATTGTGCGAGCTCGTTCCCCGGGTGACCTGTTTCGCGTAGACGCGGGTCTCCTGCCGGCCGTTGATCGACGTCAGCACGACCCCGTCGCCCTGGTCGTCGAGCAGCGCGCAGGAGAACGAGAGGCGGCCGCCGACGTCCTCGAACGCGTCGTACCGGAGCAGGGCCACGTTCCGGACCGACCCCTCGATCTCCACCTGTTGCTTCTTGCCGGTGGCATGGAGCGCGCGGATCGCGCGTTCGAGCCGCTGCATCTGCTCCCCCTGACCCTGAAGGATGCCACGGAGCGTCTCGTCGAGCCGGACGCGCCCTCCGACGGAACCCCCGGCTTTCCCCGCATTCGCGATCGAGTACAGCACCGCCACGATGGCGAGCCCGATGGCCACGAGCGCGACCAGCGTCAGGGTGGAGGGCGAGAGCACCAGGGCGGCGATGGAGGGAGAGAGCGTCATCTACGTGGGGTTTCGCGGGAAGCCCGAGTATACGCCGCTCGTTCGGGCGGACCCGACGAGACGATCAGTGACCGAACCCGAAGAACCCCTCCGTATCGATCCCGTGCCACGGTGGAACCTCGACCGTCCGCGATCCCGGCCGCCCGCGGAGGATCACCTCACGCAGCTCGGCGTCGTTCGTCGGATCGCCGTCGAAGAGTCGGCCTCGGGGATTGGCGTGCACCTCGATCCAGTACGTGCCGTTCGGCAGATCAGTGATGTCGAACGACTGCCCCGGCACCCACTGGTAGTACGTGTCGCCCCATCCCGTCGGCAGGATCTCCCGGATCCAGGTGGACGTGACGGAGCCACACTGGCTGAAGCCCATGTGCTCCGGCTGCCAGACCGCGCCGTCGACGGTGAGATCGATCGGATCGGTGGGCGCCAAGCAGAACGCCTGCTTCCTGCTGCGGATCGCGACCTCTGCGGCGTCGAGGAGACGGTAGCGAGCGAACTGCCTGAAGTGCCAGTGCTGGTGGTCGTCTCGATGATCGAAATGGAACGAGCCGACGGGCGCGCGTCCGACGATGACGCCGTCCTCCGCGAAGTACTGGTACGCGTCCATCCGGTCCTCGTCCGGCGCGCGGAAGCCCTCCACCAGCAGCGAGGCCGGCCCGCGATTCCACACGTCGGCGCCGAACTGGAGGTAGTCGCGACCGCGCTCGTGGCTCGTACCGATGCCGTAGGCGGGGAGGGCCACGAGGTCGGGCACCGTCGCGGGATCCGGTGCCGCCGTGATCGGCGCCGACGTCAGGGCCCGCCGGAACGCGGTCCCCTCGGGCGCGGCGGGAGCGCCGCAGAAGTCGCAGCCCGACCGGTTGCGGATCCGGATGGCGATCCGCACGGCCGCGTCCTCGGGCGCGACACCGAAGAGGGTCTGGTAGCGGGACGCGATGGACACCCTGGCGATGTACCGACCCTTGGGCAGCCGGACCTGCGCGTTCCACAGCAGTGGCTGACTGCTCCATCCCTCGTCGATCCCCCAGATCGCTCCGAGCGTCAGCGGGTTGAACCCGCAGCCGGTGGGATAGGTGGGATCGAACGGCCCGGCGTCGTCGACCCGCTCCGTCTGATAGCCGCTCAGGCAGGCGTCCGGCTCGCGGGTGCGAACGAGCGTGCCGTCTTGATACAGATCGATGTGGAGGAACCGGTCCAGTCCGAGCCAGCCCTCGAGGATGTCCGACGGCAGCTCCGTGAGCTCGAGCCCGCCGGGCCGATGGAACGCCTGCCAGACCCTGATCGGATCGTCGTAGGTGTCGCGTCGCACCTGGAGCTCGAACGGTGCGTCGAAGGCCGCCATCGAGACGCCGAGGTCGAGCCAGACCGGGCCGGGGCCGTATCGCGGGATCTCCACGCGGGATGCGGCGGCGCGAAGCTCGAGACGAGGGGTACCGGCCGGCGCCGCGGGAGCCGGGGGAGCGCTCGACAGGAGGAAGAGTCCCACGAGACCGAGCACGATCGGAGACCGGCGACGCATCGACACGGTGGCACCCCCTCGCCCGCGGTCGACCGCGGAGACGGGTTGGACGATAACCCTGGTCCATCGGTTCCGCCAGAGAGAAACCCTCAGATAGCTGGTGGGCGAGGGGGGAGTTGAACCCCCACCCGGGTTACCGGACACGGACCTGAACCGTGCGCGTCTGCCAATTCCGCCACTCGCCCGAGCGTCCGGCCATCGTAGCAGTGGGCCCTGGGGCGGCCGGCCGTAGGCCGGCCGGCCGAGGGCCCGGGGCGACGCGATCTTGCGACCGCCGACCTATCCAGTTCTCCACGGTTCCGCGTCGATACCTTCCCGGGATGAGCACGAAGGCGAGCGTCGACTTCGACGGATTGATGCGCCACCTGATGGTGGTCGGCTTCGTGGCCCTGACGGCCTGGGTGGCCGCGTCCGCGACCGGCATGGCCCTCGGCGTCTTGCAGATCTCTCCGAGTGCCACCCTCCGGTTCCTCCTGGCGGTGCTCGTCCTCGTCTTCGCGCGCCGGACCTACTGGGAGATCCAGGAATGGCGCTGGCGGCGGCTCCCGCCGGACGAGCGGTACGGGTTCGCGAGCCCGATCTGGGAGCACCCACGCTCGGTCGAGCTGGAGACGAGCCGGATCGACGACGGCGCACGCGCTGAAGGGGAACCGGAACCCCGGCGGTAGGATAGGCGCGGAGCGCGTTCCACCCCACGCGCTCACCTGACCATCGTGCCGATCCTCCGCGACTTCGAACGACGCCTCGGTGGACTCGTCGAAGGCCTGTTCTCCAAGGCCTTCCGCAGCGGCGTGCAACCCGTCGAGATCGCGAAGCTCATCATGCGGGAGATGGAAGCCGGCCGGAGCGTGGGCGTCTCGGAGGTCTGGGCCCCGAACCACTTCGAGCTCTCCCTGTCCCCCGAGGACGCCACGCGCTACGAGCAGGCCGAGGACGCGATCGCCTCCGAGCTGCGCCGGGTGATCCGCGAGTCGGCCGCCGAGCACGGATGGGGACTCGTCGGGCCGCCGGACGTGTCCTTCCTGGTGGACGAGAAGCTGAAGCGCGGCGACCTGACGTGCGTGGCCGCGCTGGTGGAGGGCGAGGACGAAGCCGGTGCCGGGGGCGGCCATGCGTCGGTGGTGGTCCGCGAAGACGGCGGCGAGCGGATGGTCGCGCTCTCCTCCGACACCGTGACGATCGGGAGGCTCGCCGACTGCGATGTGGTGCTCAAGGACAAGGGGGCGTCCCGGAAGCACGCCCAGTTGAAGCGGCGCGACGGCGCGTGGACGCTCACCGACCTCGGATCCACGAACGGGACCCGCCTGAACGGCCAGACGGTCCAGTCCCGCGAGCTCTCCGACGGCGACACGATCACGATCGGCACGACCGTGATCGAGTTCCGGAGGGACTGACGTGTCATCCGGCGTCGGCATGCTGGCCGACACGATCACACCGTTCGCCCTGTCGGCGCTGAAGTACGGGCTGTTCGCGCTCCTGTTCCTGTTCATCTGGCGCTCGATGCGCTGGGTCGTGCGCGGGTTGTCGGTCGCGGAGGCGGCCCCCACCTCGGAGCGAGGCGGACGGCGGGCCCGCGAGCCGGGACCCACCCTCCCGCCGGGCTCCTCGACGCTGCTGGTGAAGGGCCAGTCCGACGCGAAGCCACGCACCGTGCGGCTGTCCGCCAGCATGACGATCGGACGCGCCCCGGAGTGCGAGCTCCGGGTGGACGACACCTATGCGTCCCAAGAGCACGCCCGGCTCTTCGCGAAGAACAACTCGTGGTTCGTGGAGGATCTCGGGTCCACGAACGGAACCTTCGTGAACGACCAGAAGCTGGCCGCGCCGGCGATGCTGCAGCCCGGAGACAAGGTGCGCGTCGGCCAGACGATCATGGAGTTGCGCCGATGAGTCGCGCGTGCCACCCGTCGCGGTGCCCGTCCTCCGTCGGCACCGGGAACGAGCCGTCATGAGGATCGAGGTCGGGTCCGCGCTGGACATCGGCCGTGTCCGCGAGAAGAACGATGACTCGATCCTGGTCGACCCTCCCCTCTACATCGTGGCCGACGGTATGGGCGGACATCGAGGTGGAGACGTCGCCTCCCAGCTCGCGCTCGCCACGATCGAGGAGCTCGCCTCCGAAGGCCGGGGCACGCTCCCGGACCATGTCCGCGGGGCCAACCGCGCGGTCTGGGATCGGTCGGTCGAGGACGAGCGTCTCTCGGGCATGGGGACGACGCTCACCGCGGCACAGGTCGACGGTGCGACCGCTCTGATCGCGCACGTCGGCGACTCGCGGGCCTACCTGCTCCGCGAGGGGAAGCTCCGCCAGCTCACGACCGACCACACGCTGGTGGAACGGATGGTGAAGTCCGGCGAGATCACCGAGGCGGAGGCCGACGTGCACCCGCACAAGAACGTCCTCACCCGCGCGCTCGGGACCGACGAGGAGGTCGAGGTCGACGAGGACACGATCGCGCTGCTCGACGGCGACCAACTGCTGCTCTGCAGCGACGGCCTCACGGGGATGGTGACCGAGGACCAGATCCAGGCGATCCTGGAGAACAGTGACCAGCCGCAGCAGGCCGCCGACAGGCTCGTGAAGGCGGCGAACCGGGCAGGCGGGATCGACAACATCTCGGTCGTCGTGCTGGCGGCGGTCGGCGAAGGTGACGAGGCTCCCGCTCGACCGCCCCGGCGCGTCGCCGCACCTTCGCCGAGCACGGTTCGGCGCTGGGGGCTCCGCGCCGGTCTCACCGTGCTGATCGCGCTGGTCGTGCTGTTCGGCATCCGATGGTGGGCGGATCGGCAGTGGTACGTCGGTCCGTCCGACGGGAGCGTCGCGGTCTTCCAGGGGATCCCTCTGACGGTCCTCGGCTTCGACCTCGGTCATGCCGTCGAGGTCCACGAGGACGTTCGGGCGGACCGGGTCCGGGACCTCGGGACCTACGAGGACTTCGACGACGGCATCCCGGTGGTGGACCGCGTTGCCGGCGAGACGCTCATCGAGGACATGGCCGAGAAGGTCCGAGAAGCCGAGCTGACCCAGCGTGAGGCCGAGCAAGAGCAGAACGACGGTGGCGGCACCCCGTGAGCGCCCTCCCGGCCCCGGCGTCGCGCCCGAAGACCGGGCTCCTGCTTCTGCTCGTGTCCCTGGTGGCGTCGATCGCGGCCTACGGCATGGTGGGGCTGGGGCTGCGAGGTCGCGTCCCGAGCGACATCGTCGTCTACGGGCTCACCCTCGCCGGGGCCTATCTCCTGGCGTGGGGTGTCGTGCGGTGGGTCGCGCCCAGGGCCGATCCCGTGTTGCTGCCGATCGCGGGGATGCTCGGAGGGCTCGGCCTCGCGATGATCTACCGGCTGCTCCCCGCCGACATCGCGGACGAGCAGGCCCTCTGGCTCCTGATCGGGCTGGCCGCGTTCGTCCTCACCCTCCTGGTCGTGCGCGACGACCGCGTCCTCGACGGCTACACGTACACGATCGGGCTCCTCGGCCTGATGCTGCTGCTGCTCCCGGTGGTGCCGGGGATCGGCGTGACGATCAACGGGGCACGCCTGTGGGCGCAGCTCGGCCCGTTCACGTTCCAGCCCGCCGAGTTCGGGAAGATCCTGATCGTCATCTTCCTCGCGTCCTACCTCTCCGCGAAGCGAGAGCTCCTCGAGGCGGGCGTGGGTCGGCTCGGTCTCCCTCGAGCCAAGGATCTGGGTCCGTTGCTGCTCGCGTGGGGCGCCTCCCTCGCGGTCCTGTTCCTGGAACGCGACCTGGGAGCCTCGATGCTCTTCTTCGGGATCTTCGTCGTCATGCTGTGGATCGCGAGCGGGCGACTCGGCTACCTCCTCACGGGCGCCCTGCTCTTCGCCGCGGGCGGTGCGATCGGGTACCTGGCCCTCCCGCATGTGCAGAACCGCGTGGCCTACTGGCTGCACGCGCTCGAGCCCGCGAACGTGCACGAGATCGGCTACGGCCAGCTCGCGCAGAGCTGGTTCGCGCTCGCGTCCGGTGGCCTCGTCGGCACGGGGCTGGGACGGGGATCGCCCGACCTGATCCCGTTCCCCGCCAGCGACTTCATCCTGTCGGCGTTCGGAGAGGAGCTCGGGATGCTCGGGACCGCCGCGATCCTCCTGCTCTTCATCGGCCTGATCGGGCGAGGGCTCCGCATCGCGTTGGATCGGGAGGACGCCTTCGGGCGCCTGCTCGCGACCGGGATCACCGTGACGATCGCGCTGCAGACGTTCACGATCGCGGCGGGCGTGACGCGACTGATCCCCCTCACGGGGGTGCCGCTCCCGCTCGTCTCGTACGGGGGCACGAGCCGAGTGGCGACCTTCATCATGATCGCCCTGCTGGTGCGGATCTCCGCGGGGCCGTGGCAGCCGGCGCGCCAGAGCACTGCCTACAGGAGCGCCGACTAGGTGGAACGACGCATCCGTCGCCTCGGGATCGCGCTCGTGGTCCTGTTCACCCTCGTCTTCGGGCAGCTCGCGTACGTACAGGTCTTCGCGGCAGACGACATCAAGGGCAACCCCGCCAACTTCAGCCGTCAGCTGATCGCGGAGTACAACGTCGAGCGGGGCAAGATCCTCACGACCGGCGGCCTCGTGATCGCGGAGAGCGTCCCGGCACCGCCGGGTTCGCGGTACGGCTACGAGCGCCGCTACCCACAGGGCGACCTCTACGGCTACGTCACCGGCTACTACTCCAGGATCTACGGTCGATCCGCGCTCGAGGAGTCGATGAACACCTACCTCTCAGGGGAGGCGCCCGAGCTCGCGATCTCCACGTTCACCGACCTGTTCCTCGGCAATGAGAAGCGGGGAGCGAACGTCTTCGTGACGATCGATCCCAACCTCCAGGAGGCCGCCCGAACGGCGCTCGGGAGCAACGAGGGAGCCGTGGTGGCCATGGATCCTCGCACGGGCGACATCCTGGCCTTGTACTCCACCCCCGGATTCGATCCGAGCGAGCTCTCGAGTGGGACCGATGACGAGATGCGCCGCGCCTGGAAGCGGCTGAACGCCGATCCGGAGAAGCCGCTCCTCGCCCTGTCGCACCAGGAACTCTTCCTGCCCGGCTCGAGTTTCAAGATCGTGACAGCGTCGGCGGCCCTCGAGAACCGCTTCGGACCGGACAGCGTGTGGCCGAACCCCCACCGGCTGACGCTTCCGCTCACGAACGAGCAGCTCCAGAACTTCGGGGACGACCACTGCAACGGGGGGTCCTCGCAGATCTCGATGATCGAGGCGTTCGAGGAGTCGTGCAACGTGACGTTCGCGGAGGTCGCGCTGGAGCTCGGTCCCGATCGGCTCGCGGAGCAAGCCCGTGCCTATGGCCTGTGCGGGATCCTCCCTCCCGCTCGGACCACGTGCGACGAGCAGCTCGTGCGGTTCGAGCTCCCGTTCCAGAACGGCCGGTTCCCGGAGCCGGAGTACTTCGAGCGGAACGACCCACTCCTGGCGTTCTCCGGGATCGGGCTGGACAACGACCTGGTCAATCCCTTGCAGATGGCGCTGATCGCCTCCGCCGTGGCCAACGGCGGCGTGATGCCGCAGCCGAGGCTCGTGACCGAGGTCCGCGACGCGCAGGGACGGGTGGCGAGGGAGTTCGGTCCACGGAACGTGGGCACCGCGATCAGCGGCGCCTCCGCCGCCGCGCTCACCCAGATGATGATCTCGGTGGTGAACGAGGGCAGCGGGTACCGCGCAGCGATCCCCGGGATCCAGGTCGCGGGGAAGACGGGCACCGCCACGAACGGGGAGGGCCGGCCGCCGAACGCATGGTTCACGGCGTTCGCTCCGGCGGGAGGTCAACAACCTCCCCGGATCGCGGTCTCGGTTATCGTCCTCGACGGCGGTGATCTCGGCAGTGAGGCCACCGGCGGACAGGTTGCGGCACCCATCGTTCGCGCCGTGATCGAGTCGTACCTCCGCTAGGCGACGCGCTGATGGAGGCCCACTGAAAGAGGAAGGAGCACATGGAGCGGATCTTCGGGGATCGGTACGAGGTCGAGTCGCCGCTCGGCACCGGCGGCATGGCCGAGGTGTGGCGTGGCCACGACCGGGTCCTCAACCGGACCGTCGCGATCAAGACGCTCCTGCCGCAGTTCGCGCGGGACTCGAGCTTCGTCGAGCGCTTCCGCCGTGAGGCCCAGGCGGCGGCTCGGCTGAACCATCCGGGGATCGTCTCGGTCTACGACTCCGGCACCGACGGCGACACGCCCTACATCGTGATGCAGTACATCGAGGGGCGGACGCTCGCCGACTTCCTCGGATCGGGCAAGACGCTCCCCCCGAAGCAGGCGGCGACGATCGCGCAGGAGATCGCGGAAGCGCTCGGCGCCGCGCACGCCCACGGCGTGATCCACCGCGACATCAAGCCGGCGAACGTGATGATCACCCGCGAGGGCAAGGTCCTCGTGATGGACTTCGGGATCGCGCGGCTCATCAGCGGCCCCGAGACGGCCCCGCAGACGTCCGCGGTCCTCGGCACGGCCTCCTACCTCTCCCCCGAACAGGCGCAGGGGCACTCCGTGGACGCACGGAGCGACATCTACGCCCTGGGCGTCGTCCTCTACGAGATGCTGACCGGGCGGCCGCCGTTCACCGGTGACTCGCCGATGGCGATCGCCTACAAGCAGGTGAACGCGACCCCTCCCGCGCCGTCGTCCGCCAACCCCGACGTCCCGCCCGAGCTGGATGCCGTGGTGATGCGCGCGCTGTCGAAGAACCCGGCGAACCGCTATCAGACCGGACAGGAGTTCGCGGACGACCTCGAGCGCGCGCGGACCGGCGGCCAGGTGTTGGCCACGCCGCTGCTCCCCGCCGGCGGCGAGGCCACCCAGGTGATCTCGCGCCCACAACCGACATCGGTCCTCCCGCCTCAGGAGCGGGACGGGGACTCCCCGCGGAAGCCCTGGGTGGCCGTTCTCCTCGCCCTCCTGATCATGGCGCTGCTCGCGGCCGGGACGTACCTCGCGGTCACGATGCTCACCGACGACGGCGGCGGCGAGATGGTCGCGGTCCCCCAACTCGTCGGCCTCACCCGGCCCCAGGCGCAACAAGCGCTCGACGAAGCAGGGTTGATGATGGGCGACCGGACACGAAGGTCCTCGGATGAGGTGCCGGCCGGTCGAGTCGATCGAGCAGGACCCTCCGGCCGATCGCCAGGTCGAGGAGGGGAGTGCCGTCGACCTGGTGTTCTCCTCCGGTCCGCAGACCGTCGAGGTTCCCTCCGTGACCGGCATGAGCGTCTCCGATGCCGAAGCGGCGCTGGAGACCGCCGGGCTCGTCCTCGGCGAGCAGACCGAGCAGAACGACCAGACCGTTCCCGAGGGCCAGATCATCAGTCAGGACCCGCCGGCCGGCGAGGACGTGCCGGAGGAGACGCCGGTGGACGTCGTCGTCTCCGCGGGTCCCTCGGTCGTGATCGTCCCCGATCTGATCTGCCGGAGCTACGCGAGCGCGAAGGCCGAGCTGGAGGGACTCGGTCTCCGGGTCGAGCTGGGCGATCCTGTGTTGCCGCGCCCGGAGTGCCCGAACGCCGTCAGGGTGGCGCAGCAGGACACGCCGCCCGGGTCCGCGGTGCCACCCGACACCCTGATCGTGTTGCACCAGAGCCTGACGACCTCGCCGTCGCCCTCGGGCTCCCCCTCGCCGTGAGCCTCTGGTTCGCGACCGAGGGGTTCACCGAGGATCAGCGCGCGATCCTCTCGCGCTACTTCACGAACCTCGACGGTCCGGTGTTCGCGCTCGTGAACCTGCCGGAGGTCGTGAAGGGAGCGCTGTTCGCCCGCTACTCGCGCACGACGAAGTCGCTCCGCCGGCTCTTCCTGGACGAGTTCGCGGAGGACGTTGACGAGGGCGGCCAGATGACGAGCGTCGGCGTCGAGCGGGCCGAGAAGCTGTACGACCGGGTGTTCGTGGAGTTCGGCGACGACTCCGTCGCCCAGCTCGGCGGCGTCCACCTCGCGTGCGAGCAAGCGTCGCAGCCGCTGGCGAAAGCCTTGGAGTGGGGTCGCCTCGCCGCCTACCTCGAACAGTCGACGCGCTACATGCGCTACGACGACCAGCCCGGCGGGCGTTGGCGCGCGACCGTGCCGCCGGAGATCGAGGACACCGAGCTGGAGCACCGCTACCGGGCCTACCTCGATGAGGTCTTCGGTCTCTACGGCGCGATGTTCCCGCCGATGTACGAGTGGTACGAGCGGCGGTTCCCCCAGACGCCGGGCGACTCGGACTTCGTGTACCGATCGACGATCACCGCGAAGACGTGCGACACGCTCCGGGTGTGCCTGCCGGCCGCCACCCGTTCCAACGTGGGGATCTTCGCGACGGCGCAATCCTACGAGCAGCTGCTGATGCGCCTCTCCGTGCACCCGCTCGCGGAGATGCGCGAGTACGGCGCCCTGATGCTCGAGGAGCTCCGGAAGGTGATCCCGGCGTTCCTGAAACGGGTGGACGTCGAGGACCGAGGGGTCGCCTGGGCCCGGTACTGGCGAGGGACGCGCGAGGGTGTCGAGGAGCTGGCCTCCAAGCTGGCCGGCGACGTCCAGGCCGAGCCCCGGGAGGAGGTCACCCTCGTGGACTTCGATCCCGAGGGCGAGATGAAGGTCGCGGCCGCCGTCCTCTATGCGAGCACCGGTCTCCCGGACGATCAGCTCCTCGGGCTCGTCCGAGCGATGTCGCCCGACGAGCGCGAAGAGCTGCTGCGTGCCAGCGTGGGCGACCGGTCGAATCGCCGCCACAAGCCCGGTCGCGCGTGGGAGCGCACCGGCTACCGCTTCGACGTGGTGTGCGACTACGGCGCGTTCCGCGACCTGCAGCGACACCGTCCGCTCACGATCGAGTGGCAGCGCCTGACGAGCGAGCACGGCCACGCCACGCCGGACAGAGATCGGGGAGGCCGGGCTCCGCGATCGGTGGGACCGTGTGATGGAGGCCGGCCGGGCGATGGAAGGCGCGCTCGTGGAGGCCGGCTTCGACGACGCCGCCCAGTACGCGGTGCCGATGGCGTTCCGCATCCGCTTCGTGATGCAGATGACGGCCCGGGAGGCGATGCACCTCACCGAGCTCCGGTCGCAGCCGCAGGGGCACCCGACCTATCGGCGGGTCGCGCAAGCGATGCATCGGCTGATCACGGACGTCCACCCCTCGATCGGGGCATCGTTCGGCTACATGAGCTACGAGGACGTGGACCTGGAGCGGCTCGAAGCGGAGCGCCGCACCGAGGCGAAACGGAGCGCCGGCGAGACCGTCTGAGCCGCCGAACACGGTCGCCAAGGCGGGCGAAGGGGTTGTGCGTTCCAGTACCCTTCCGGCTCTCATGGACCGGGAAACCGCGTTGCTCGTCGCGCTCGGGATGCTGATCGCAAGCTCGCTCGCGATCGGCATCAGCGGGTGGGTGATCCTTATCCGGGACCGCCGCCCGGCAGGGGCGATCCATCAGCGCGCCGACGCGACCGAAGGTCCCTGACGTGCTCGACCTCCTGGACCTGCGAGAGCGGGGGGAGCGTCTCGAAGCCGTCAGGCCCGAGATCGACCCCACCGTCTCCGAGACCGTGCAGCGGATCCTGCAGCGCGTCTTCGTCGAGGGTGACGAGGTCCTGATCGAGCTCGCGCAGCGCTTCGACGACGCCGACCTGTCCGAGAGCGGACTGATGGTGCGCCGCGAGGAGTTCGCGGTGGCCGAGCACGAGACCCCCGCCGACCTCAAGCGGGCCCTCGACGCCTTGATCGAACGGTTGCGCGATCTCCATGCCCGCCAGCTCCCCGCCGAGTGGTGGCAGGAGTCCGACGGGGTCCGCTACGGCGAGATCGTCCGACCGATCCGAGCCGTCGGCTGCTACGTGCCCGGCGGACGCGCCCGGTACCCCTCCTCCGTCTGCATGACGGTGGTGCCGGCGGTCGTCGCGGGCGTCCCCGAGATCGTGCTCTGCACACCGCCGGGCGCCGACGGGACGATCCACCCCGCCGTCCTCTACGCGGCGAAGCGCGCCGGTGCGACGTACGTCGCGAAGACCGGTGGGGCGCAGGCGATCGCCGCGATGGCGTACGGGACGGAGACGATCCCGCAGGTCGATCGGATCGTGGGTCCCGGCAACGCCTACGTGACGGAGGCGAAGCGGCAGCTCTGCGGGACGGTCGGCATCGACGCGCTCGCCGGACCCAGCGAGCTCGCGATCGTCACGGACGGCGACGTCGACCCCGAGCTCGTGGCCCTCGACCTCATCGCGCAGGCCGAGCACGACCCCTTGGCGCGGACGTACCTGATCACCACCGATGAGCCCGTGATCGCGAAGGTCGGCTCCGCGCTCGAGCAGCTCGTCGCGGAAGCGGGACGGCGCGAGATCGTCGACGCCGCGCTCGGCCGCGTCGCGCGGCGTCCTGGTCCGAGATCTCGAACAGGCAGCGGTCGTCGTCGACGATCTCGCTCCGGAACATCTGCTGATCCTCCTGCCCGACGCCGAGGCGTTCCTGGAGACCGTCTCGGTCGCGGGGGCGATCTTCCTCGGGGAATGGAGCGCGGTCCCGTTCGGCGACTACGGCGTGGCCTCGAACCACGTCCTGCCGACGTCGGGGACGGCGCGCTTCTCCTCCGGCCTGCGGGCCTCCGACTACGTCACGGTCCGATCGGTCGTCCGGATGTCGAGCACCGCCGCCGCGCAGCACGCGCCTGCGGCCGCGGTGATCGCCAACGCGGAGGGGCTGGTCGGCCACGCGAAGGCGGTGGAGGCTCGGAGGGGTCGCGCGTGAGCACATCGCCGTCACCCCGGCCCGGCCTCCGCGAGGTCGGGCCCTACGACTCTCCGCAGCTCGATGTCGCCGTGCGTCTGAACGCGAACGAGTGCCCGCTGCCACTGCCCGCGGCCTTCTCCGAGGACCTCGCGGCGGCCGTGCGCGACCTGCCGCTCAACCGCTACCCGGACGGGGAGATGACGGCCCTCCGCGAGGCGCTCGCCGCCCGGACCGGTCATCCCGCCGAGGGCGTCTGGCCCGCGAACGGCTCGAACGAGGTGCTGACCCAGCTGCTCCAGGCCTACGGCGGCCCCGGCCGGCGCGCCGCGGTGTTCGAGCCCACGTACCTGCTGCACCGCCGCCTGTGCTGGCTCACGCAGACCGAGCTCGCCGAACGGCGCCTCGACCCGCCGTTCCGGATCGGGGACGAGGACATCGCGTGGGCGAACGATGCGGGCGTCGACGTCGTCTTCGTGTGCTCTCCCAACAACCCCACCGGGACCGCCCAGCCACTCGAGACGATCGCCGCGGTTGGCGGCGGCCACCGACGCGCTCGTGATCGTGGACGAGGCCTACGCGGACTTCGGGGGCGAGAGCTCGTTGCCGCTCGTCGCCGATCACGCCAACGTCGCGGTGGTGCGCACCTTCTCCAAGGCGTTCGCCCTCGCCGGCGCGCGGATCGGCTACGTGCTCGCCTCCCCCACCCTCGTGGAAGATCTCCGTCGCGTGCGGCTGCCGTATCACCTGAGCGCGCTCACGCAGGCGGCCGGCGTCACGGCACTGCGCCACACGGACGAGGCGGCCGCGAGCACCGAGGCGATCCGGGAGCAGCGGGACCGCCTCGTCGAGACGCTATCGCGGATCGACGGTGCCACCGTCTTCCCGTCGCAGGCGAACTTCGTCCTGTTCCAGCCGCCCGGCGACGCGAAGGCGATCTGGCGTGGTCTGCTCGACCGCGGCGTGCTCGTGCGCGACCTCACGGCGCTCGTCCCGAACGCCCTGCGGGTCACGGCCGGGACCGCCCACGAGATCGACCTGTTCCTGAAGTCGCTCGACGAGGTGATGGCGTGATGGGCCGGGTCGGTGCCGTGGCGAGGACCACGAAGGAGACGAGCGTCACGGTGGACCTCGCCCTCGACGGCGGCGGCGTCACGGACATCGAGACCGGCCTCCCGTTCTTCGACCACATGCTCCAGCAGCTCGGCAAGCACGCCGGCTGGGACCTCACCGTCCGATCGACGGGAGACCTCGACGTCGACGGGCATCACACCGTCGAGGACGTCGGACTGGCGATCGGGCAGGCGCTCGCGGAGGCGCTCGGTGACAAGGCGGGGATCCGGCGGTTCGGGTCGATCGTCGTCCCGTTGGACGAGGCCGCCGTGGAGGTGGCGCTGGACCTCTCCGGGCGCAACTTCGTCCTCCACGAGGTGGACGTGCCGGCCGAGACGATCGGCACGTTCGACACCGGCCTCGTCGAGGACTTCGTGCGCGCGTTCGCACAGGCCGCCGACCTCACCGTGCACGTCCGGCTGCGATCCGGCCGATCGCCGCATCACGTGGTGGAGGCGGAGTTCAAGGCGCTGGCGAAGGCGCTGGGCGACGCGTGCGCGCTGACCGGATCCGGCGACGTCCCGAGCACGAAGGGAACGTTGTAAGGACCGTGGCCGAGATCGCCGTGCTCGACTACGGCAGCGGGAACCTCCATTCGGTCTCCCGCGCGCTCGCGCACGCCGGTGGCGAGCCGGTCGTCACCCGGGACCCCGCGCGGGTGGCCGCGGCGGACGCGCTCGTGATCCCGGGCGTCGGGCACTTCGGACACTGCGTCCGGGCGATCCGGTCGCTGGGCCTCGACATCGCGATCAGGGAGGCGGTCGACGCCGGAACCCCGGTGTTCGGCGTGTGCGTCGGGATGCAGGTGCTGCTCGAGCGGAGCGAGGAGGATCCCGAGGCGGGGCTGGGCGTCCTCGCCGGAGGATCCCGGCGGCTGCCGTCGGAGGTGCGGGTGCCGCACATCGGATGGAACGAGGTCACGTGGACGCGACCGCATCCGTACGTCGAGGGCATCGCCGACGGGACCAGGTTCTACTTCGTCCACTCGTACGCGCCGGACGAGAACGAGGACGCCGTGGGCCTGACCGAGCACGGGAGGCGGTTCGCGGCCGCCGCGGCCCGTGACCACGTCTTCGCCACCCAGTTCCACCCGGAGAAGTCGGGTGAGGCGGGCCTCGCGATCTACGCGAACTTCGTCAAGGCCGTCTCGCGATGATCGTCATCCCCGCGATCGATCTCCGGGGTGGCCGGGCGGTCCGCCTCCGTCGAGGCGACCCGAGCGACGAGACGGCCTACGCGGACCGCCCGGTGGAGGTGGCGGAGCGCTTCCAGGAGCAGGGCGCGCGGAGGCTCCACGTGATCGACCTCGATGCGGCGCTCGGGGAGGGCGACAACCGGCAGGAGATCAGGGACATCTGCCGGGCGGTCGTCGTCCCCGTCCAGGTCGGCGGCGGCATCCGGTCGCTCGAGGCCGCGGCTGCGGTGATCGAGGACGGCGCCGCCCGCGCGATCTTGGGCACGGCCGCAGCTGCGGACGTCTCGTTCGTGGGCCGAGCGGTGGAGGAGTTCGCCGAGCGCGTGGTGGTCGCCGTCGACGTCCGCGGCGGCCGTCTGATGATCGACGGCTGGCGCGAGGAGGGACCCGAGCTCGAGGCGGCACTCTCCGGACTCAACGACGCCGGCGCGCCGCGGTACCTCGTGACCGCCATCGCGCGGGACGGCACGCTCGAGGGCCCGGACCTCACGCTCTACAAGCACGTGCTGAAGCTCACCGACCGCCCGGTGATCGCCTCGGGCGGCGTGCGGAACGCCGACGATGTGTGGGCGCTCCGCGAGGTCGGATGCGAGGCGGCGGTTGCGGGCAAGGCCCTCTACGAGAAGACGCTGAAGCTGTCGCAGGTGACGAGGGGGTGACGGGATGCTCGCGAAGCGCGTCATCCCCTGCCTCGACGTCGACGCCGGCCGGGTCGTGAAGGGCGTCCGGTTCCAGGAGCTCCGCGACGCCGGCGATCCCGTGCAGCTGGCGGCGCACTACGACCGAGAAGGCGCCGACGAGCTCGTGTTCCTCGACATCACGGCGACGCTCGAGGACCGGAAGGCGACGCTCGACGTCGTCTCCCGCACGGCCGAGGAGGTGTTCATCCCGCTCACCGTGGGCGGCGGCGTCCGCACCGAGGACGACGTGGACGCGCTCCTGCGTGCGGGGGCCGACAAGGTCAGCGTCAACACGGCGGCCGTGCGCGACCCGTCGCTCCTGTCGCGCTGCGCCGACCGGTTCGGCACGCAGTGCGTCGTCGTCGCGATCGACGCGAAGCGCCGCGAGGGAGGGTGGGACGTGTTCGTCGACGCCGGGCACACGCCCGCCGGGCGAGACGCGGTCGAGTGGGCAGCGGAGGCGACCGCGAAGCACGGCGCCGGCGAGGTCCTGCTCACGTCGATGGACCGCGACGGCACCGGCGACGGCTACGACCTCGAGCTGCTCCGCGCGATCAGCAGATGCCGTCGCGGTGCCGGTGGTGGCCTCGGGCGGCGCCGGGACGCCGCGAGCACTTCGCGGAAGCGCTCACGGACGGGCGCGCCGACGCCGTCCTCGCCGCGTCCCGCTGGCACGACGGCGACCTCACGATCCGGGAGGTCAAGGAGCACCTCGCCTCTCGCGGGATCCCGGTGAGGATCTGAGGCCATGAGCCCTGACGAACGGAAACGTGTCGACCTCGACGATCTGATCTTCGACGGCATGGGGTTGATCCCCGTGATCGTCCAGGACGTGGACAACGGCGACGTGTTGATGTTCGCGTGGTCGAACCGCGAGGCACTCGACAGGACGATCGCGGAGGGCCGGATGGTCTATTGGAGCCGGTCGCGGCAGGAGCTCTGGCGCAAGGGCGACACGTCGGGCCACACGCAGCACTGGGAGGAGCTCCGGGCCGACTGCGACGGCGACGTGCTGCTCGCCCGCGTCCACCAGGAGGGAGCCGCCTGCCACACCGGCGAGCGGTCGTGCTTCCACCGCTCGATCAGCTGACGAACGTCCCCGCCGGAACCTGCTGCGTGATGCAGTGCGGTCCGCCGCCGCCGTGGGAGATCATCGCACCCGGCACGCCCACGATCTCGCGGTCCGGGTAGGCCTTCCTCAACAGCTCGAGCGCCGGCTCGTCCTCGGGTCCGCCGCCCACCGGGACGATCACGGCGCCGTTCGCGAGGTAGTGGTTCATATACGGGATCACGACCTGCCCGACGCCTTCGACGGTCGCCCACGAGTTCACCGGACCGTCGAGCACCTCGAAGGAACGGGCCGCCGTGTCCCTGGCAGATTCCAGCGTCGCGCGATCCTCGGCGAACCGAGGGGCGTTCGGGTCGTCGTCGCCGGCGGCGACCGCGAGCATCACCACGCCCGGCCGGACGAGCTGCGCGAGCCCGTCGATGTGCCCGTCGGTGTCGCGATCCTCGACGAGCCCGTGTGGCAGCCAGATCACGGTCTCGACACCGAGGAACGATCGCAGTCCCTCCTCGATCTCCTCGCGAGTCATCGACGGGTTCCGGTTCGGGTTCAGCAGGCATTGTTCCGTGGTCAGCAGCGTGCCCTCGCCGTCGACGAAGTACGAGCCACCCTCGAGGACGAACGGCGCCCGGTACCGCTTGATCCCGAAGTGCGAGGCCAACAGCTCGGGGAGCCGCGCGTCCTTGTCGTACGGCAGGTACTTCTCACCCCACGAGTTGAACCCGAAGTGGACGAGCGAGACCTCACCCCGCTCGTTCCGCACGAAGATCGGTCCGTTGTCGCGGAGCCACGAATCGTCGATCGGCAGCTCGAGCGGTTCCACACCCTCGCCGCATCGCCCCCGGACGTCGGCCGCTTCCCCCGCATTGCAGACCATCACGACGGGCTCGAAGGCCGCGACGGCGCGGGCGGTCGCCGCCCACTCGTCGCGGGCGGCGTCGAGGTGACCGTCCCACAGGGACCGGTTGGTCGGCCACGACATCCACGTGGCCTGATGGGTGTCGAACTCGGCCGGCATCGCGAAGCCGTCCGCCCTGGGATCTTCCACGATCGTCGCCACCTCCATCACTCCGATGCGCTCCGGGCTCTGAGCAGCTCGTTCTCGGCCTCGAGCTGCGCGAGCAGGTGCGCCACCTCGTCGAGCAGTTCGTCGACCTCCCGCATCCGGTAACCAGAGAACGCGAGCTCGAATATCTTCGCATCAACTTCGAAAGGGGAGCGTGGCAGCTTCTCGTCCGCCCCGCCGTACCAGGCGTTGCCGGACGGCACACCCATCCGAAGTCCCTCGTTCTCTGCCAGTCGCGAGCGCAGGGCGGCAACGGACTGCGTCAGGAACTCGTCGACCTGGGCGACGTGATATCCGCGACGCCAACGGGCGACCGGGAGCTCCTTCGCCCGCCGTTCGATGTCTCGGATGTCGAGCCCGGTCGCCAGGGGAGGAGGCAGGTCCACGAGCGGACGCTACCTCGCCAACATGCCATCGGCCCTCCACGTACACTCCGTGCTCACTCCCGACGAGGTGCGCGTGCTCAAACTGGTCGTCCCCAAGGGCTCCCTCGAGGAGCAGACGCTGCGGTTGTTCGAAGCCGCCGACCTCCGCGTACGCCGGGGCTCCGACCGCGACTACCACGGCACGGTGGACGACGATCGGATCGAGCGCGTCTCCATCCTGCGGCCACAGGAGATCCCGCTCTACGTGCAGGACGGGCTGTTCGACATCGGCATCACGGGGCAAGACTGGATCGCGGAGACGGAGGCCGACGTCGAGGTCGTGACGACGCTCTCCTACGCTCGTTCCGGAACCGGCCACGGCACGCAGGTGGTGCTCGCCGTGCCGAACGAGCACCCCGCGAACAGCGCGAAGGAGATCCCCCCGGGCACCCGGATCTCCACCGAGTTCCTGAAGCTCACCGAGCGGTACTTCGACGACCTGGGGATCGACGTGAAGGTCGTCTGGTCCTACGGGGCCACCGAGGCGAAGGTGCCCGAGATCGTCGACGCGATCGTCGACGTCACCGAGACGGGCAACACGCTCCGCGCGCACGGCATGAAGATCATCGAGACCCTCCTCACCTCGGAACCCGTCCTGATCGCGAACGGCGACGCGATGCGTGAGGAGCCGAAGCGCGCCGCCATCGACGACATCCAAACCCTCCTGCTCGGTGCCTTGCGGGCCGAAGGACGGGTCCTGATCAAGCTGAACGTGAGCGAGGAACGGCTCTCACAGGTCCTCGCCGTGGTCCCGTCGATGAAGGCGCCCACGGTCTCGCCACTGTCGGAGGGGGGCTTCGCGATCGAGACCGTCGTCGACAAGCGGGGGGTGAATCGGTTGATCCCCGACCTGAAGGCGGCGGGGGCGACCGACATCCTCGAGCTGCCCATCTCGAAGATCGTGCCCTGACCGTCCAGGGCGCTCACCGGTAGATTTCGAAGCGATGTTCGAAGCACACCCGGTGACGAAGGAGCGCTGGCCCGACCTCGTCGAGCTTTTCGACCGGCCCGTGGTGCGAACGTGCTTCTGCATGTTCTACCGGAAGACCGGAACGGACACCGGTGTGGGGGCGGAGAACCGGCGGGCGCTGAAGTCGCTCGTCGACAGGGGCAGCGTGCCCGGTCTGATCGGCTACGAGGACGGCGTCCCGGTCGCCTGGGTGTCGCTGGGCCCGCGGGAGGAGTACCCGAAGCTCCGTCGCTCTCCCGTCATGAAGCCCATCGACGAGCGGCCGGTGTGGTCGATCGTGTGCTTCTTCGTCGATCGGAGCGCCCGGGGCAAGGGACTGGCCGACCGGATGCTCCGAGCGGCCGTGGACCACGCACGCGCCCAGGGGGCCCGGCTCGTCGAGGCCTATCCGGTGGACACTCAGGAGCAGAAGGCTCCGGACGAGATGTTCTTCGGCGCCAAGTCCATGTACGACCGCGCCGGGTTCCAGGAGGTTGCGCGGCGGAGACCCACTCGACCGGTGGTCCGCAGGGCCCTTCGCCCCGGACGTACGCCCTCCTGAACCTCGACCACCTGTGCCGCCGGTGAGGGCCGGTCCTCCTGTGGTCGTCGGCTCGTGGTGTCGGACTTCCTTTGCAGGGCAATAGGGGTTGACCCTTCATCCTTTGTGTGGAACCATCTGAGCGATGTTTGAACGGCCGTTCAATCTCGATCTCAGCACTCGGTTCGCGAGTATCCGGCCTCTGAGGCGCCGGCCCCCGACCGGCGGGCGCCCTCACGACCTCTCCCACGGAGAGGTCGTTCGCGTTTCTGAGGCAACGATCAGTCGTGAAAGGGTGAAGTGAGATGGGGAAGACGGGAACGGCCATCGCCCGCGAGGCCGAGACGCTCGAGTGGCGGTGGGCCCGGGAGCCGCGCTGGGCCGGGGTGATGCGGCCCTACACGGCCGAAGACGTGATCCGGCTCCGTGGATCGACCTTCCCCGAGCACACCCTCGCGCGTCGAGGGGCGGAGCGACTCCGGGAGCTGCTGAGGACGGAAGACGTCGTCGCGGCGCTCGGGTGCATGACCGGCGGCCAGGCGGTGGAGTGTGTCAAGGCGGGACTCCCGGCGATCTACCTCTCTGGGTGGCAGGTCGCCGCAGACGCGAACCTGGCCGGCCAGACCTACCCCGACCAATCCCTGTACCCGGTGAGCTCGGTCCCCGCGGTCGTGCGGCGGATCAACAACGCGCTGCGCCGCGCGGACCAGATCGCGTGGTCGTCCGGCACGCTGGACCGGGACTGGCTCGCGCCGATCGTGGCGGATGCCGAGGCCGGGTTCGGCGGAACGCTGAACGCGTTCGAGCTGATGGGCTCGATGATCGAGGCGGGCGCCGCGGGCGTGCACTTCGAGGACCAGCTCGCGTCGGAGAAGAAGTGCGGCCACCTCGGTGGCAAGGTGCTCGTGCCCACCGAGCAGTTCGAGCGGACGCTCACGGCCGCCCGGCTCGCCGCCGACGTCGCCGACACCCCGACCGTGTTGATCGCGCGGACCGATGCGTTGTCCGCGGCCCTGCTCACGTCCGACGTCGACGAGCGCGACCGGCGATTCCTCACCGGTGAGCGCACGCCCGAGGGGTTCTTCCGCGTTCGCGACGGCATCGAGGCGGCCATCGCGCGCGGGCTCGCGTACGCCCCGCTCGCCGACATGCTCTGGTGCGAGACGTCCACGCCCGATCTCGACGAGGCCCGCGTGTTCGCGGAGGCGATCCTCGACGAGTTCCCCGACCGGATGCTCGCGTACAACTGCAGCCCGTCCTTCAACTGGAAGAAACACCTCGACGAGGAGGAGATCGGACGGTTCCGCAAGGAGCTCGCCGCGATGGGCTACCGCTTCCAATTCGTCACGCTCGCAGGGTTCCATGCCCTCAACGCGTCGATGTTCGAGCTCGCACACGGCTACGCGGAGGAAGGGATGACCGCGTACGTCCGGCTCCAGGAACGGGAGATGGCCCTCGAAGCCGACGGGTACACGGCGACCCGACACCAGCAGGAAGTCGGCACGGGCTACTTCGATCTCGTGGCGAGCGTGATCGCCGGGCGGCCGGCACCTCAACCACGGCCCTGGACGGCTCCACCGAGCGCGCGCAGTTCTGAGGGCCGTGCCGCGTCGGCCGCCCGCCTATCATCCGACGGCCGGTGGGGTGGGCCGAGTCGATCGCTGACGAACGCTTCGATGTGGCCGTGGTCGGTGGCGGCCTGGCCGGCCTCACCGCAGCCAGGGAGCTCGGCCGCCGCGGCCGCCGTGTCGCTCCTCCTGGAGGCGCGCGAACGCCTGGGGGGCCGAGCGTGGTTCTCCTCCTTCGCGGGCATCGACGTGGAGATGGGCGGGGCTTCGTGCACTGGAGCCAGCCGTTCATCTGTGGGCGGAGCTCGAGCGCTACGGCCTCGGCGTCGTCGAGCTCGCCGGACCCGGACCGCGCCTTCCTGCGAACGACGACGGGGTCGAGGAGGCCGGACCCGGAGGTGTTCGTCGGCCTTCATCGCGTCCTTCGACACGCTGTGCGAGGGGACTCGAGCGCTCCTCCCGGAGCCGATGGCGATCCCCGAGGCCAGGACGCCGCTCGAGAGGCGGACCGGTTGAGCCTCACCGCCGAAGCTCGGCCGCGCTCGACCTCGACCCGCGGAGCGCGACCGCCTCGACGCGCTGTGCGCCGGACTCAGCTCCGCGCCGAACGACCGAGTCGGGTTCCTGCCGATCGCGAAGTCGTACGCCCTGGCCGACTTCGACGGGCAGACTGATGCTCGATCCAACGGCCGCTGGACGCTCGCGCGAGGCACCGCCACGCTCGTCGACGCGATGCGCCGCGACCTGCGCGCGGAGACGTGCGGATGGACTCGGCGTCCACGGCATCTCCAGACGCGGAGCGGCGTGACCGATCGCGACCGACGGTGGAGACGTCTCCGCGGCCGCGGCGATCGTCGCCGTCCCAGTGAACACGCTCGGCTCCGATCCGGTTCGACCCCCCGCTCTCGACCGCTGAAACAGGAGGCCGCCGCGGACGGGCTCGTCGGCCTCGGCGTCAAGGTGTGGGCCAAGCTCGCAGCGGGCTCCCCATCGTCGTTCGCGGCGGCGCCCGATCGCTTCCCGCTGTCGTTCGTCGCAGACGGTCGCCGCCCACCCCGGACGGCCGGCCGTCGTCCTCGGCGTTCGGCCCGTCGGCCGCAGCGCCTCTCGCCCGACGATCCCGAGCGCCGTGGCGGCCGGGCGATCGAGGAGATGCTCCCGGTGCTCGCGGTGGACGAGGTCGGCGGCCACGACTGGGTTCGCGATCCGTCTCGCCGCGGAGACCTGGGCGGCGTACGGCCCCGGCACGTGGCTCCGGTGGCTCCCGGAGCTCGAGCGGCCGGGAGGGCCGGTCGCGTTCGCCGGGGTCGGACTTCGCCCGGGGATGGGGCAGCTACATGGACGGCGCGATCGAGACCGGCCTGCGAGCCGGTCGCGAGGTCGAGGCGATCCTGCCGTGAACCCGGCGCGCGATGCGCTCCTCCTGGCCGCGAGGAACCGCTGGCTGGGCGAGCACCTGCCCCGGTTCCGATTCGTCCGCGCGACGGTGAGCCGGTTCATGCCCGGCGAGCGGATGGAGGACGCCCTCGACGCGGCGGCGCGCCTCGCGGAGGACGGCATCCCCGCCACGTTCACCTATCTCGGGGAGAACGTCCGCAACGCGGCCGACGCCGACGCCGTGGTCCAGCACTACCTGCGGCTCCTCGACCTGATCGAGGAACGGGGGCTCGACGCCGAGATCTCCGTGAAGCCCACGCACCTCGGGCTCGACCTCGATCCGGAGGCGACGGTTGAGCGGCTGCGCCTGCTCGCCGAGCGGTCCGCCGCCCTCGGGAAGCACCTGTTCCTCGACATGGAGTCGGCGCTCCGTACGTGGAGCCGACGCTCGCGATCTACCGCCAGCTCCGCGAGGAGTTCGAGCAACACCGGCGTCTGCATCCAGGCGTACCTCCATCGGACGCCGCAGGACGTGGCCGACCTGCTCGCGGCCGGCGGCTCGATCCGGTTCGTGAAGGGCGCGTACCGGGAGCCACGCGATGTCGCGATCCACGATGCGGGCCAGATCCGGGAGGCGTTCCAGAAGCTCGCGCTCGAGTTCCTCCGATGGGGCGGCGGCGGCCGCCTCGCGCTCGGCGACGCACGACGTCGAGCTGCTCGCGGAGATCGAGCGAGCGGCGGCCGCCGCCGGTTTCGGGCGCGACGCCTACGAGATCCAGATGCTCTACGGCATCCGCGTCGCCGACCAGCGACGCCTGGCGCAGGAGGGGTTCCGGGTCCGCGTGCTGATCAGCTACGGCACGCACTGGTACCCGTGGTTCATGCGCCGCGTGGCCGAGCATCCCGGGACGCAACATCTGGCTCGCGATCCGCAACCTGCTCGCGCGCCGGTGAGCACGGCGAGGCTTCTAGACTGGCGCCATGACCTCGGCGGCTGCACGGAGCGATCGCGGCGGCGGTCACGCCGCTCACGGACGGAGGTCGCTCGCTCGACCCCGACTCCTTCGCCCCGCTGGTCGAGTTCCTCGCTGACGGGCGGCGTCGACGGGGTCCTCGCGTGCGGCACCACCGGGGAAGGCGTCCTGCTCACGGTGGACGAACGGCGGCACGTGGCGGAGGCTTCCTCGCCGTCCGGCCCGAGGGGTTCCAGGTCGCCGTCCACGCCGGAGCGCAGACCACTCGCGACACCGTGGCGCTCGCCGCGCACGCGCTCGAGGTCGGCGCCGACGCCGTCGCCGTGATCGCGCCGCCGTACTTCCCGCTCGGACCGCGCGAGCTCTTCGAGCACCTCCGGTCCGCGGCCGACGCCTGCGACCCGCTCCCGTTCTACGTCTACGAGTTCGCGGCGCGCAGCGGCTACGCGATCCCCGTCGACGTCGTGCACCAGCTCCGCCGCGAACAGGGCAACGTCGTCGGGATGAAGGTGAGCGACACGCCCTTCGACGCGATCGAGCCGTACCTGCTCGAGGGCATGGACGTGTTCGTCGGCTCCGAGCCGTTGGTGCGGGCCGGCGATGGAGCGCGGGGCGGTGGGCGCGGTCTCCGGGCTCGCCTCGGCGTGGCCGGACGTCGTCGCCTCCCTCGTGCACGAGCACAGCCCCGAAGCGCACCTGCGCGTCACCGAGCTCCGCGAGCGGCTCGAGGGCATCCCGTTCCACGCGGCGCTGAAGCAGGTCCTGACCGATCGGGGCGTGCTGCTCCACGCCGACGTCCGGCCCCGCTCCGCGGCCTCACGCTGGAGGAGCGGACGGCCGTGTCCGCCCTCTCCGTCCCGGCTTGACGCAAGCCGGACGCCCTCGGTAGGTTTTGCACCTGCAATTCCGACCTCAGGGATGGGATTCGACCCGATGATCCGGACGCGAACGGCTGGGCAGGTGGCGGCGATGATCCCCGACCGCCTGTGCGGCTGTCGCAGGGTATCTACCGAGGCCACGGGCCTCGGAACCCTCGCCCGGCCGTAACACCCGTCGATCGCACCATCCACCGGCCGCCGCGAGGCGGCTTTCTCTTTCTCCCTCTAGGAAGGCACCGATGGCACGTACCGAACACAGATCCCCCCGCCCCCGAGGTCAGGGGCAGTGGGCGCTCGGCTATCACGAGCCGCTGAACGGCGCCGAGCAGATCAAGAAGGAGGCCGAGCCGCTCGAGGTGCGCGAGCGGATCGAGCGGGTCTTCGCGCCCGGGCGGCTTCCGCTCGATCGGCAAGCAGGACCTCCGCAACCGGATGCGTTGGTGGGGTCTCTACACGCAGCGGAAGCAGGGCGTGCCCGGCGAGCGAACCGGGAGCGCCGAGCCCGAGGAGCTCGAGGACGAGTACTTCATGCTGCGGATCCGGATCGACGGCGGGCGTCTCACCGCGGAGCAGCTCCGCGCGATCGCCTGGGCGAGCGAGACGCTACGGTCGCGACATCGCCGACGTGACGGACCGGCAGAACGTCCAGCTCCACTGGATCCGCATCGAGGACGTCCCGGCGATCTTCGAGCCGGCTCGAGGCCACCGGCCTCACGACCGCCGAGGCGTGCGGCGACACGCCCCGCGTGATCCTCGGGTGCCCCCTGGCGGGGATCGACGCGGACGAGATCTTGGACGCGTCGCCCGCGATCGCGGAGATCCGCGACCGGTTCGTCGGCACGACCGAATTCTCGAACCTCCCGCGCAAGTACAAGACGTCGATCAGCGGATGCGCCGTCCGCTGCACGGATCCCGAGATCAACGACATCTCGCTCGTCGGCGTGGAGCACCCCGACCTCGGCCCCGGCTACGACCTCTGGGTCGGTGGCGGGCTCTCGACGAACCCGATGTTCGCCCAGCGCCTCGGCGCGTTCGTCGCCCCCGACCGCGCCGCCGAGACGTGGGCCGCGGTGACGTCGCTGTTCCGCGAGTACGGGTACCGGCGCTCGCGCAACCAGTCCCGGCTGAAGTTCCTCGTCAAGGACTGGGGAGCCGAGGAGTTCCGTCGGGTGCTCGAGAAGGAGTTCCTCGAGGCACCGCTGCCCGACGGGCCCGCGCCGCCTCCCGCCCCGATGGATCGTCGCGACCACGTCGGGGTCCGTCCACAGCGCGACGACCGGACGTATGTCGGGTTCACCCCCCGCGCCGGGCGCCTGACGGGCCATCAGCTGCGCCTCGTGGCCGACCTCGCCGATCGGTACGGGAGCGGCCAGGATCCGGACCACGACGCGGCAGAAGCTCGTGATCCTCGACGTCGAGCGCGAGGCGGGACCCAGCCTCGCCGCGGAGCTCGATCGCCTCGACCTCCCCACGATGCCCGGGCTGTTCCGCAAGGGCGTGATGGCGTGCACGGGCATCGAGTTCTGCAAGCTCGCGATCGGCGAGACGAAGGGCCGCGCCCGCTGGCTCGCCGAGGAGCTGGATCGACGCCTCCCGGGATTCGATGAAGAGATCCGCGTCCACGTGAACGGGTGCCCGAACTCGTGCGCCCGGTTCCAGGTGGCCGACATCGGCCTGATGTCGGCGCTCACGAAACGACCGGACGGCACGAAGTCGGATGCGTTCCTCGTGCACCTGGGCGGCGCGCTCGGGATGGGGGATGACAGCGGAGATGGCGCCGGGACAGACGGCGGCGGCGACTCGTTCGGCAGGAAGGTGAAGGGCGTGCGCGTCCTCGCCGAGGATGCCGCCGACTACGTCGAGACATTGGTCCGCCGCTACCGCGCGCGACGCGGTGACGATACGCCGAGCTTCGGCGAGTTCGTCCGCGGCCTGGACGACGCGCAACTGACCGCCTTCGCCACGCCGGAGGCGAGCCGATGAGCTCGGTGACGCCACGCGCGGTCCCGTTCTACTGCCCGTTCTGCGGGGAGCAGGAGCTGCGGCCCGCCGACCCGTCCGGATGGCGGTGCGAGGTCTGCGAGCGCACGTTCGAGCTCCAGCTGACCGCCGTGGGAGGTGACTGATGGCCGATCGCGATCCCGTCCAGCCGCTCCACCAGCCGGTCCTCCCGGTCTTCGACGAGGAGGAGGTCTGGGTCCAGCACGCCGCCGAGCGGTTCGAGGACGCGGCGGCCGAGGACCTCCTGGCGTGGGCGCTCGAGCGCTTCCATCCGCGGATGGCGATCAGCGCCGCGGGAGGGGTCGACGGGATGGTGCTCGTGGACATGGCGTGGCGGCTCAACCCCGATGTCCGCGTCTTCACGCTGGATACGGGGCGATTGCCCCCCGAGACGTACGACCTGTTCGAGAAGGTCCGCGACCGCTACGGGATCGCCGTGGAGTTCGAGTACCCGGAGACGGACGCCGTCTCGGCGATGGTGACCGACCACGGGCCGAACCTGATGTACGGGAGCGTCGACCTGCGACTGCGGTGCTGCGAGATCCGCAAGGTGGAGCCGCTGAAGCGCAAGCTCGCGACGCTGGACGCGTGGGTCGCGGGGCTGCGCCGGGAGCAGTGGCGGAGCCGCAAGAACATCGCGAAGGTCGAGCTGGATCGCGATCACGGCGGGATCGTCAAGCTCAACCCGGTGGCCGACTGGACGCTCGACCAGGTCTGGGACTACGTGCGGGAGCACGAGGTCCCCTATCACGCGCTGTTCGACCAGGGCTACACGTCGATCGGCTGCGCGCCCTGCACACGGGCGGTGACTCCCGGCGAGTCCGAGCGGGCCGGCCGCTGGTGGTGGGAGCAGGAGACCGACAAGGAATGCGGGATCCACTGCTCGGTCGGATTGCTGGGGTCGGCGTCGGATAGCGAGCGGGCGGCCGGTCAGGGATGGCAGGCGGGCGATGGCCACGCGCGAGAGGGGGAGACGCGATGAGCTTCGGCTACCCCGTCATGCTGGAGCTCGCCGGGAGGCGCTGCGTGGTGTTCGGCGCCCAAGCGATCCAGGAGGGGAAGGTCGAGGGACTCCTCGCCGCCGGCGCGGACGACGTGCTCGTCGTGGAGCCGGGCGTCGACGATCGGTTCGACGGTGTGGCGGGTGTCAGGGTCGAGCGGCGGGCGTGGCGCCCCGGTGACCTGGACGGAGCGTTCCTCGCGGTGGCCTCGTCCGACGACGGCGCCACGCGCGCCGCGATCGCCCGGGAGGCACGGGCTCGAGGCGTACTCGTCAATGTGGTTGACGATATCCCCCAGTGTGACTGGGCGGCGCCCGCCGTGGTCCGTCGAGGCGACCTCGTCCTGGCGATCGGTACCGGAGGCGTGTCCCCCGCCGTCGCGCGGCTCGTGCGGGAGCGCCTCCAGGAGGAGTTCGGCGCCGAGTGGGCGGAGCTCCTGCGGGTCGTGGGCGAGGTGCGCCGCGAGACGCTTCCCGTCCTCCCCGATCTGGCCGAGCGCGCCCGGCGGTGGCGCGCATGCCCTCGACCTCGAGGAAGCGGCGGGCCTGGTCCGCGAGGGGCGCGGAGCGGAGCTCCGGACCCTGCTCCGCGACGCGCCTGCTCGACGGGGTGCGAGCCTCGTGACAGGACGCGTCATCCTCGTCGGCGCCGGCCCCGGCGATCCCGAGCTGATCACGCTGCGCGGAGCTCGAGTCGCTCGCCGAGGCGGACGTCGTCGTCTACGACCGGCTCGTCGCACCCGCGCTCCTCGACCTGGCGCCGCCCGACGCGGAGCGGATCTACGTCGGCAAGGAACCGGGCCGAGCCGCCGTGCCCGCAGCGCGAGATCGAGCGCCTGTTGGTCGACCACGCCCTCGGCGGCGCGGTCGTCGTCCGCCTGAAGGGTGGCGATCCGTTCGTGTTCGGCCGCGGACGCGAGGAGGTCGCGGCGTGCGAGGCCGCGGGATCCAGTGCGAGGTCGTGCCGGGCATTTCGGCCGCGGTCGCCGCCCCGGCGGCAGCGGGGATCCCGGTCACGCACCGCGGCGTCGCCCGTTCCTTCGCCGTGGTCACCGGCTCGACGGCACACGACGACGAGGTCGACCTCTCGAAGGTCGCCGGCGCCGACACCCTGGTCGTGCTGATGGCAGCCGGACGCCTCGCGCAGACGTGCACCGACCTCATCGCGGCCGGCCGCCCGGCGGACGAGCCGGCGGCCATCGTCCAGTGGGCGTGGACACCGGATCAGCGCTCGGTGGTGGGAACGCTCGAGGACCTGCCGGTCCTCGCCGAGGCGGCGAACATCGGTCCCCCGGCGACCCTCGTGGTCGGCGCGGTGGCGGCCTCAGGGGCCGCGCCAGTTCTCGAGGAGATCCCGTTCGCCGGCCTGGTCAGTCGCGGCCGGCTTCCCGCCAGGCGCCGTAGCCGCCCTTGAGGTTCACGACGGGGCCCACACCGGCCCGTTCCAGGATCGACGCGGCGGTCGTCGAGCGCAGCCCGGACGCGCAGTAGGCGACCAGCGGCCCGGACGGGAGGGTTCCTGCGCGACTCCGGCAGATCGCCGAGCGGTACCGACACCGCCCCGGCGATCGAGCCGCGCTCCAGCTCGTCGGGCTCACGTACGTCGAGCGGCTTCGCGCCCATCTGCAACCACGGCACCACGTCCTCGGCACCGATCGTCGGGAGCGAGCGCACGGGCAATCCCGCCTCCAGCCAGGCATCCATCCCGCCATCGAGGTAGCCGTCGAAACGCTCGAAGCCGACCAACGTGCACGCGTCGATCACGTCAACGAGCGCCGCATCGCCGAGCACGAACAACAGTCGCGCGTCGGCCGGCACGAGCCATCCCAGCCATGTGGGGAAGCTGGCGCGGAACGGGATCGCGAGCGCTCCCTGGCCGTGGGCCTCCGCGTACGAACCCGGGTCACGTGTGTCCACGACCATGGAGCCGGGGTGCGATGCCGCGTCGGCGAACGCCTGCGGGGCGAGTGCGACCGGCGTCTCGATGTCCGACAGCAGGCGCGGACCCGCCCAGTTCACCTCGCGCATCCGCCCGAAGTACACCGGCGTTCGAGGGAACGTCGCCGGCCACGACTCCATGAACGTGTGGTCGCTCATCGACAGGAGCGGGTTCGTCGCTCGTTCCTCCCCGAGGGTGGACGTGTGCTTCGTGCCGCTCCCCGTCGAGCAGAACGATCCACCGCCGTGGGTCGGGAGGAGCTCGGTCTCGTCGGGGAGGTCGGCGAACGCGTGCTGGAGGGTTTCGAACGTCTCCCGGGTCAGCCGTTCGGTGAGCTCGGCGCCGGCGAGATCCGAGCGCGCGGCTCCGCCCACGATCACGGCGCCGCCGCTGAACAGGAGCGGCGTGGACTCGCCTTCGTTCCGGAACACGTACGAGATGTGCTCCGGCGCGTGCCCCGGCGTCGCCAGGACCTCGACCTCCAGGTCACCGAGGTCGAGCCGCTCCCCGGACGCGACGGGCCGATGTGGGAACGACACGCCCGCCTCCGCGGGCTCGTAGATCTCGGCGCCGGTCGCCGCACGGATCTCCAGGGCGCCCGACACGAAGTCCGCGTGGAGATGGGTCTCGAGGACCGCGACGATCTCGAACTGCCGATCTTCGGCCGCGGCCAGGTAGCGACGGGTCCGACGATCGGGATCGACGCAGCGCCGCGCGGCCCGCGCCCACATCGACGAGGTACGAGCCGTTGCCGAGGCCCTCGTCGTGGAACAAGCGTGCGTCCACGGACACGGAGGCTACCGCCCGGGCGTGCATCCTGCACCGGCGGCGACGCGGCGGCCTCGTCGTACCGCACGAACGAGAACTTCCCGTCCGGCTCGAGGACGGCGAACCGCACGTGCGCGATGTCGGCGATCCCCGCCTCCCGCGCCTCGGACAACACCTCGTCCTCGGTCAGTCGTTCGACCCGCATCGACTCCTGAAGCATGCGTCCGTCCGACACGATCACCACGGGCACGCCTTCCACGACGTTCCCCGCGCGGCGGAACCGGAACCCCACGTAGGACGTCGTGACCACCAGAACCGCGATCGTCCCGGTCGCGAGGATCGCGCCCGTGACGGACATGTCTTCCTGCGTCACCCCTTGCTGCACGAGGTCCCCGATCACCACCAGGAGGACAAGCTCGAAGGCGGAGATCTCCGCCAACTCCTTCTTGCCGATCACCCGCGTCAGGAACCACAGGAAGACGAACACGGCTGCCGATCGCAGCACGATCTCCATCAGGGCATCACCACCGTGGTGTAGTCGACGCGGGCGAGCTCCCGCCCATCCACCTCGAGGCCTGTCGATCCGTGCGCGAGAGGGAAGGCGAAGGTCGGCGACGCTCGCCCGTCGAAGGCGACCCTGAGGACGTCCCCATCGATCTCCTCGAACTCGAGCAGCACCTCATCACCCCGTGGCGTCACCGCCGCCGGTTCCGGGTAGAGCTGGTTGAAGTCGAACCGATCGAAGTAGACGGCGTTCGTCGCCACCGTGACCGGTCCGTCGAAGCCCGCCGGACTCCGGACCTCCACGATCCACTTGGTCGCGAGTCCGGGGCGTGTGACCTCGGCGTACTCGACGGTGAGGCGGTAGCCGTCACCGTCCGCGGAGACGGTTCCCGTCCGGACCCCCAGCAGGTTGAAGAGCCCGGCGACGATCACGGTCCCCAGCACCACCAGGCCGACACGTCGCAACGTTCGCGCGCGCACCAGCTGTGCCATCGGGGTCTCGTCCGGACGTGTGCTCCGACCGTACGTCGAAGTCGCTTGCCTCGTATGCATCCCGGGGGTCACTACCCCCCGGTCAGCGAGGCGAAACTACGCGCTCGCGGCGGACGCCTTCTTCCGCTCCTCTTCTTGGAGCACGCGCCGGAGCACCTTGCCGATCAACGTCTCGGGGAGCTCGGCCCGGAACTCCCACTCCTTCGGCACCCGGTACCCCGTGAGGCCTTGGGCCGGATCGCGCGCCCACGCCTCGAGCTCCTCGCCGGTGACGTTCGCGCCCTCCTTGGCCACGACGTAGGCCTTGACCCGCTCCCCCGTCCGGTCGTCGGGCAAGCCCACCACGCACGCCTTCAGCACCTTGGGATGCCGGTAGATCACCGCTTCGACCTCGGTCGGGTACACGTTGAACCCCGAGACGATGATCATGTCCTTCATCCGATCGACGATCCGGAAGAACCCCTCGTCGTCCATGATCGCGATGTCGCCGGTGTGCAGCCAGCCGCCCCGGATCATCTCCGCGGTTGCCTCCGGCTTGTTGTAGTACCCCAGCATTACCTGCGGCCCCTTGATGCAGAGCTCGCCTCGCTCGCCGGCCGGCACCTCGCTGTCGGGATCTTCCAGCGAGACGATCCGGCAATCCGTATCGGGGATCGGCAGCCCGATCGTGCCGTGCTTCGGCTCGTCGAACGGGTTCACATGGGTGACGGGCGACGTCTCGGTGAGCCCGTAGCCCTCCACGAGGTGCGCGCCGCCGGTGACCTCGCGGAACTTCTCCGCCACCGCCTGGGGAAGCGGCGCCGCCCCCGAGATGCACGCCTTCACGGACTTCAGGTCGTACTTGGGCGTTTCGGGAGCCTCGTTCAGCGCCACGAACAGACGAGGGACGCCCGGGAAGAACGAGGGCTTCTCCTTGTCGAGTTGCTTCAGGGCCATGTGGACCTCGAATCGTGGGAGCAGGACGAGCTTGCCCGCTTGCCCGATGCCGAAGTTCATCGCGACGAGACCGAACGAGTGGAAGAACGGGAGGATGCACATCACGCCGTCCTTCCCGCGCTCGAAGAACGAGATGCAAGGCGCGACCTGTCGCACGTTGGAGGACAGGTTGTAGTGGGAGAGCATGGCGCCCTTCGAGAGCCCTGTCGTCCCGCCCGTGTAGACGAGGGTCGCGACGTCGTTCTCGGCGTCCACCTCGGCCACCGGGGGCGGCGCCCCGGCGGCGCCGACAGCGTCCTTCCACCACCGGACGGGCGCGTCGGCCGGCACCGGAGGCCACGGCTTCCCTTCGTGCTTCGCGTCCTTCTTGAACTTGATCGGGGCGAGGAGGTTCAGCGGGAACCGCATGTAGTCGGTGAGCTCCGTGACGATCACCTCGCGCACCGGCGCCTCGTGAGCCACGGCGGCCCACGCCGGGTAGAGCTGGTCGAGGACGACCATCACGCTCGGCGAGAAGTCCTTGATCTGGTGGGCGAGCTCGCGCTGCGTGTACAGCGGGTTGTTCCCCACGGCGACGGCGCCGAGACGCTGGCACGCGTACCACGCGATCACGTACTGCGGAGAGTTCGGGAGGAGCAGCCCGACCCGATCGCCTCGCTGGACGCCGAGCCCGGCGAGGACGGCGCTGAATCGTTCCACCTCGCGGAGCAGCTCCCGGTACGACAGGTGCTTGCCGAGGAACGCGATCGCCGTGGACTCCGGGAACCCGGCAGCGGAATCGGCGAGGAGGTGGAAGACGCTCTGATGTGGGAACGGGGCGACGGTCTTCGGCACGCCTTCGCGCCAGACCCGGAACCAAGGGCGGTGGTCGGTCATCCGCGCATCATAGGGTGATGGCCGTGAGCACGCAGACGTCGTCGGCGCAGGAGGCAGTGGAGGGGCCCGCGGAGGCACCACCCGAGGGGCTCTTCGGGCGCGGCCTCCGCCTGATCGACGTCGTACGTGCGGATGCATCCGGGGCCGTTCCTCGTCTCCGTCGCGGGCTCGGTCCTGTTCGCGTTCGCCTCGATCGCCCTCACCACCGCCCTCGGCCGGGCCACCGACGAGGTGCTGCGACCTGCCTTCTCCGGCGGCGTGGAGTCGCGCCGGATCTGGCTCGCGGTCACCGCGCTGATGGCGTTCGGCTGCCTCCGGGCGCTGGGGATCATGCTGCGGCGGTTCTTCAGCGGCGTGTCGGGCGAGCGCGTGATGGCCACGCTCCGCACCCGGATCGCGGACCGGTACCGGCGGCTCGCGCTGGCGTACCACCGGGAGACCCCCACGGGCGAGCTGCTCGCGCACATGGAGGCCGACGTCAAGGCGGCGGTGGACGTGTTCTACCCGGTGCCGTTCGCCACGGGAGTGATCGTGCTGATCGCCCTGGCGATGATCCAGCTGATCGCCGCGGACGTCTTCCTCGCCATCATCGCGGCCGTCCTCTTCCCGGCCCTCGCGGTCATGAACCGCAACTTCGCCACCGAGATGCAAGGGCCCGCCCGGCGCGCCCAGGAGCGTATCGGCGAGGTCTCGGCCGTCGCGCACGAGTCGATCGACGGCGCGCTCGTGGTGAAGACCCTCGGGCGCGAGGCGGCCGAGACCGAGCGCCTCGCGGTCAAGGCCAGGGCGCTCCGCGACGAACGGGTCGAGGCCGGCTTCCTCCGCGCCACGTTCGAGGCCGCCCTCGACGCCGTCCCCGCCCTCGTCGCAGCGATCCTGTTGGTTGTCGGTTCGTGGCGCGTCGCCGCCGGGGGGATCACCCTGGGCCGCCTGATCGGGTTCATCGCGCTCTTCGACCTCCTCGCCTGGCCGATGCGCTTCATCGGATGGATCCTGGCCGAGCTCCCTCGCGCGGTCGTGGGCTACGCCAGGATCGAGCAGGTCTTCGGCGAGCCGGTCACGGTGCTGCCCGCTGTCGATCCCGTCGCGCTGCCTGACGGCCCGCTCGGGATCGAGGCCGAAGACCTCCACCACAGCCTGGACGGCACGCGGATCCTCGACGGCGTGTCCCTGCGGATCGGCCCGCAGGAGTCCGTGGCGATCGTCGGCGAGACCGGGGGCGGGAAGTCGACGCTCGCCCAGCTGCTCGTCCGGCTCGCCGACCCGGATGCCGGCACGGTCCGCGTCGGCGGCGTCGACCTCCGGCACGCGCACCCGGCGTCGCTCCGGCGTGGCGTCTCGATCGTGTTCCAGGAGAGCTTCCTGTTCTCCACGACGATCGGCGAGAACATCGCGCTCGACTCGGGCGCGGACGCCGACGCGGTCGATCGTGCCGCGAGGATCGCGGCGGTCGATCGGTTCGTCGGTACGCTCCCCGCCGGGTTCCAGACGGTCGTCGGCGAGCGCGGGTACACGTTGTCGGGAGGGGAGCGGCAGCGCGTGGCGCTGGCACGCGCGATCGTCCGTGAGCCTCGGGTGCTGATCCTCGACGACGCCACTTCGTCGGTCGACGCCTCGGTCGAGGCGCAGATCCTCGCCGCGCTCCGTGAGGAGCTGCACACCACGTTGGTCGTCATCGCCTATCGCCTCTCGACGATCCGGCTGGCCGATCGGGTGATCTACCTCGAGGGCGGCCGGGTTGCGGGAACCGGGTCGCACGACGAGCTGATGGTGTCCTCTCCCGGGTACGCGGCGATCATCCACGCCTACGCACGGGGGGAGCGATGAGCGTCGTGGACCCCGTCGTCCGCGACGAGGACGGCCTCGAGATCCCCGAGGAGCTCCGGAGCTCCTTCGCCGTGTTGAAGCGTGGGGTCCGGGAGAGCCCCGAGCTCCGCGCCGGCCTCCTCTTCACGGTGATCATCTCCCTCGGGGTCGTGATCGCGCATCTCACGACGCCGGTGCTGATCCAGCTCGTCTTCGACAACGGGTTCGACGGCGGGTTCCGGCCCGTCTACGTCGGGACCGTGTGCGGGGTGGCGTTCGGGCTCGTGGCGCTCACGTTCGTGGCCTCCCGCGCCGCCGCCAGGCGCCTGGTCTGGGCCGCGGAGGGCGCGATGATGGGCCTGCGGATCCGGACGTTCGCCCACATCCACAGCCTCTCGATCGCCGAGCAGTCGGAAGAGAAGCGCGGCGTGTTCGTCGCGCGGGTGACGGCCGACATCGACGCGATGCAGCAGTTCATGGAGTGGGGCGGCATCGCCTGGATCTGGGCCGGCGTCCAGGTCGTGCGGGTCGCTCGCCCTGATGCTCGTGTTCTCCTGGCAGCTCACGCTCGCGATGGTGGGGCTCGTGGTCCCATCTGATCCTCATCGTGTGGTCGCTCCAGGCGAGGCTGTCCGCCGCCTTCGACGCCGCCAGGACGCGCGTGGGCGAGATGCTCTCGCGAGGTGTCCGAGTCCGTGATGGGGGCGGCCGTGGTGCGCGCGTACGGGCTCGACGATCAGACCTTCGGCCGGGTCCGCGGAGCCATCGACCGGCGGTACCAGGCTGAGGTGGTGGCCCACTTCCGGGCGGCCACCCTCTTCCCGCTCTCCACGGTCTTCTACGCATTGGCCGTCTCGATCGTGGTCGTGCTGGGCGCGGGCTTCGGCCCCGACTGGGGTCTCACGTTCGGCCGGGTGACCGCCTTCCTGTTCCTGGCCGATGCGTTCCTGCACGTGTTCACCGACCTCCCGGAGATCTACAGCGAGACCCAGACCGCGATCTCGGGATGGCGGAAGGTCCTGGCCGTCCTCGACCTCCCCGTGGAGATCGTCGAGCCGACCCCGGGTGTGGAATTGCCGTCGGGGGCCCTCTCGGTTCACGCCGAGGACGTCGAGTACGCCTACCGGGAGGGCGGACGGGTGCTGCACGGGATCTCGCTCGACATCGAGGCCGGCGAGCACGTCGCGATCGTGGGCGAAACAGGCTGCGGGAAGACCACGTTCGTGAAGCTCGTCTCGCGGCTCGCCGACCCGAAGTCCGGGCGGATCGAGGTCGGCGGGGAGGACGTCCGCGGGATCGCGGCGGCGTCACGGCACCGCTCGATCCGGATGGTGCCACAGGACGGCTTCCTGTTCGACGCGACCGTGCGCGAGAACGTCCGGGCCGGACGGGACGGCGCCACCGACCGTGACGTGGAGACGGCGTTCGAGGAGCTGGGGCTCGGCGCGTGGGTCGGCGGGGCTCCCGCGTGGGCTGGACACCCCGGTGGGCGAGCGCGGGGAGGCGTTGTCGGTCGGCGAGCGGCAGCTGGTCGCGCTCGCACGCGCGCAGATCGCCGACCCCGGCCTGCTGATCCTGGACGAGGCGACCTCTGCGGTGGATCCCGGCGACCGAGCGGCGCATCTCGGAGGCGCTCCGGCGGCTCTCCGAGGGCCGGACCACGATCACGGTGGCGCATCGGCTGTCCACGGCCGAAGGCGCCGACCGCGTGTTCGTGTTCGACGCCGGCCGGCTCGTGGAGACGGGCACGCACGAGGAGCTCGTGGGCGGCGGCGGGACGTACGCGGCGCTGTACGAGAGCTGGCTCGGCAACGTCCGGACGATCTGAATGACCGATTTCCTCGACGGGCTCCGCTCGGCTGCGGGAGCCGCGCTGTTCCCCCTGACCGGTGAGCTCCGCGTCGCCGGGCTCGAGGCACCGGTCGAGGTCCTCCGCGACCGCTTCGGCGTCGCCTACGTCTCCGCGGACTCGCTCGACGACCTGTGGTTCGCGCAGGGATTCGTCACCGCCGGCGAACGCCTCTTCCAGTTGGATCTCGCCCTGAAACAGGCGAACGGCCGCCTCTCCGAGCTCTTCGGCGAGCTCACGCTGGACGACGACCGCTTCACGCGGACGGTGGGCATCAACCGCGCGGGCGCGGCGATCGCCGCAGGATGGGACGAGGCCTCCCGGTCGATGATCGCCCGTTTCCGCCAGGGCGCCCAGTCATGGATCGAGGCGATGCCCGCGCCGCCGGTCGAATACGTGCTCCTCGACGCGCAGCCCGACCTCCCCGACGACGACGCCTCGTGGGCCGCCTGCTGGGCGATGTTCTCGTGGGCGCTCTCGGGGAACTGGGACATGGAGCTCCTGCGCGATCCACCTCGCCGCCGAGCTCGGCGACGAGGCGGCCGGCCGCCTCCTCCCTCCTCTCGCCGGCCATCCCACCGCGCCGGCGGCCGGCCGCCTCGCGGGCGAGTTGCTCCACGAGCTCCCCCGCCCGCCGCGCGGCCAGGGGTCCAACGAGTGGGCGATCGCCGGATCGCGGACCGCCTCGGGCCTGCCGCTGCTCGCGAATGACCCTCACCTGCTCGTCCAGCAACCGGGCGCCTGGATCGAGCTCCACCTCCGCGCGCCCGGATACGAGGCACGCGGCGTCGCGGCGCCGTTCGCTCCCGGCATCGTCCTCGGCACGACCGCCCATCACGCCTGGGGCGCCACCAACGTCTGCGGGGACGTGCAGGACCTCTACCTCGAGCGCCTCAACGACGAGGGCACGGCGGCGCGCTACGAGGATGCGCTGGGAGCCGCTCACGATCCATCGCGAGGAGATCCGCGTGCGCGGGAGCGACGAACCGCTCGTCCACGAAGTCCGCGCCACCCGGCACGGACCGCTCCTCGACTCCTACCTCACCGGCCGGCTCCGCCCCACGAAGCATCCGATCGACGGAGCCTTCGCGCTGCGATGGGTCGGCGCCGAGCACAGCATCCGCCCGTCCGCGCTGATCGACGTCGCGAACGTCACGACGTTCGAGGGCTTCCGCGACGCCGCGCGCGCCCTCGAATGTCCCGGTCAGAACCTCGTGTACGCGGATGTCGACGGCACGATCGGCTACCAGTGCACCGGGCTCCATCCGATCCGCCGGACCGGTGACGGCACGGTTCCCGTCCCCGGCTGGACCGCCGAGCACGAGTGGGAGGGCTTCATCCCGTTCGAGGACCTGCCCACCGCGGTCGATCCGGACCATGGGTACCTCGTGACGGCGAACGACCGGATCCACGACGAGCGCTACCCGCATCTGATCGGCCACGACTTCCACGCGTCCGACCGCGCGGCCCGGATCACGGAGTTGTTGGAGGAGCGGAGCGACCACACCGTCGAGACCTCCCGCCGGATCCAGGTCGACACGGTGTCCCTCTCGGCGCGGTCGCTGGTGCCACGGATCGCGATCGCGCACGACCGCGCACGCGGGATCCTCGACGGTTGGGACCACGATCTCGCGGCGGGTTCGGCCGCCGCGGCGCTCTGGGAGGTCCTCCTCGACGAGCTCGCTCGGCGGGCGCTCGGCGGGCGCGAACCCCTGATCGAGGAGTACCTGACCGATCGCGAGCTGTTCCGCTGCCGCGCGCTGCCCACGATGATCGACGCCGGCGACCTCGCGGCGGACGACTGGGACGACGCGCTCGCCGCCGCGTGGGATCGGTGCATCACGGACCTGGGGCCCGAGCCGGAGGACTGGCGCTGGGGCGACCTCCATCGAGCCCGGTTCGCCCATCCGCTCGGCCGGATGCCTGGGCTCGAGCCGCTGTTCGTGGCCGCCGACCATGCGCTAGGAGGGAACGAGCAGACCGTGAACAACGCAGGGTTCGAGGGCGAGGGGCCGTTCCGCGTCTACGTCGTCCCGTCGTGGCGAGTCGTCTACGACCTCTCGGACCTCGACGCGAGCGCCGGGATCCTCCCGACCGGTCAGTCGGGCAACCCCGCCTCCCCCCATTGGAACGACCAAACCGACCTGTGGGCGGCCGGCACGCTGCGACCGCTCCCGTTCACACGCGCCGCGGTCGAGGCGGCCACCACGGAGCGCCTCGCGCTACTGCCGGGCTGACCCGAGCCCCGGGTACCATCTGACGATGCCGGAGTCCCGTTCCCGCAAGAAGCGGCGCCCCCAGCGCTACCAGATGGAGCCGCAGCGGAAGAAGCGGACCACGCACAGTCCACGCTGGTACGGGCCGCTCGTCCTCGGGCTGATCGGGCTGGGCGTCGCGGTCGTGATCTGGAACTACCTCAGGGGCGACTTCGCGACCAACGGGGTGCTCTGGACCGGCCTCGGGATCATCGGGGTGGGGTTCATCGGCCTGACGTTCTGGAAGTAGGTCGCTCGACCGAATCACAGGCGTGTGATCTTCCACATCGCTTTCCACACCGTGGATAAGGGACCGTCGTGGCGGTGCGATCTTCACGCGTCCTTCACGCCGTTGTGGACAACTCCGTGGAAACGAGTGGGAAGTCCTGTGGGGATCGGTGGAAAAACGTCGCTCAGGCGCGTTCCGGACGGCGGATGACCTGCATCTTCTCTCCGCAATGCCGTGGGATCTGCAGCTCCCCCAGACGCGAAACCTTGAGCTCGGTCCCGCACTCCCCGCACACCAGGTACACGTCGAGATCGTCGACGTCCTCGGGCTCCGAGGGGGCGGGCTCGTCGGAGGCCGACGTCGGTGAGGACAACGTGAGAGAGCGCAACATCGCGATGCCGACGCGCCAGATCACGAACGCGCCGAGCAGCGCGGTGAGCACCACGATCCACATGGGCACGAGCCCACGATAGCGACTCAGTCGGAAGGGGCCGCCACGCCGGGCACGTGCTCGGCGAGGTAGCCGAGGATCGCCCGCTGCTGCCGGATCTCCTCCTCGATGTCGAAGGAGCCATGGCCGGTGGCGAACAGATACACGTCGTGCGGATGGCTCCCGCGCCCGCAACCGGTCCACGTAGGCCATCGCCTGCCGGTAGGGACAGCGGGAATCGTGCTCGCCGATCAGGAACAGCACTGGCGCTTCCACGTCGTCCGCGGAGTTGATCGGGTTCCGGTCGGCCATCAGCTCCGGGACCTCGTCCGGCCGGCCGCCCAGCAGCGCGCGATCGTACGCCTGGAGCAGCGGCGACATGTCCTCGTAGGAGAGCTCGTAGTCCCCGACCGGCACGCCGGCGATGCCACAGCGCCACTTCCGCTCGGGATGCTTCCCCAGCATCATCAGCGTGAGGTAGCCGCCCCACGACCAACCGCCGACGGCGGCGCGTTCCGGATCCGCGATCCCCGCCGCGACCAGGTGGTCGAGCGCGTCGTTGAGGTCCTCGAGCTCGGGTCCCCCGACGTCGCCCACGAGGGTGTCGCGCCACTCCGCGCCGCGACCGGTCGAGCCTCGGTAGTTGACGAGCACGACGGCGAGTCCGGCGTCGACGTAGGACTGGACCTCGGGATGCCACTTGTCCTCGTCGAGCCACGTCGGGCCGCCGTGCGGACGGATCAGGGTCGGCCACGGTCCGCTCCCGGGCGGCGTGACGAGGAACCCCTGCACGGACTGACCGTGCCGGTTGTCGAATCGCAGCAGCTCGAACGGCCTACCGGCCGGTGCCGGCTCGCCCTGGAGCGGGAGCACCTCACCGCCTGCTTCGTCCAGGATCCGGGGAGCAGAGGCGCCGCTCGAGTGGCGGTACCAGACGGTGCCGTCCGGCCGTACCTGCGCCCACTCGACCTGTCCCTCGGGATGCGCGATCCGCGTCCGCGTTCCGGTGGCGAGCTCGAACCGATGGAGCCGGTGCCTGCCGTCGATGAGCTGCGAGAGCAGGAGCGCGCTCCCATCCGGCCACCAGTCCGCGACCGAGACCTCTCCCTCGAGCTCCGTCGCGATCTCCGTCCACTCCCCGGTCACGGGGTCCCACAGCGCGGGCTGAGGGATCCCGCGCCGCTCGTGGACGACGGCGAGGCGACGGTCGCCGACGATCGGCGACCACGCCGAGGACAGCAGCTGCTTGCCCTCGTCGACCAGGTCGGCGACCGTCGCACCGGTCCGTGGGTCGATCACCCGAAGAGCCTCGTGCATCTCGTCGCCGTGCTCCGCGTGCTGCAGGCAGAGCAAGGATCCGTCCGCCGAGAGCCCGCCTCGGTTGTAGCCGCCGTGCGACCCCGCGACGCGCATGTGCTCGGTGCTCCGCGCGACCTCCTTGACCGTGGCACCACCGTCCTCGCTGACGTAGACGGCGAAGCCGTCCTGACCACTGATGGAGGCCGCGAGGATCCCGGGAACCCAGGCGATGCCCTCGTTCCAACCGGGGTCGAGCTCGGGGAACAGGAGCCGGGGATCGCCACCCTCGAACGGTTGCGTGTACCAGCGTCCGGACTCGTCGCCCGTCTCGTCCTGCCACCAGCAGATGTCGGCTCCGTCCGGCGACCAGGCACCGGAGATCACGCCTACCGGGTGATCGGTGACCCGCCGGCGGACGCCCGCGTCGAGATCGGCCACCTGCAGCTGCCAGACCCCGCTCTCCGTGGACTCGTACGCCAGCCGTGACGGAGCGGCGGGAGACCAGTCGGGGTACGAGATCACGGGCGCGCGGAAGCGACGTTCCCAACGAGGCGTCATCGGAGCAACGGTAGCAGCGGGCCGATCAGTCCAGGACCGCGATCAAACGGACGAAGAGCGCGGTCCCTCCGGCCATGGCACCGACCAACCCCGCCCGTGCCACGAGGAGCGCTCCCCACCGCTCCGGGTGGATCCGGAGCGTGGAGGCCGTGCAGATCGCGGTCGCCGCCGCCAGGCCGACCCCCAACCCGATCCCCGTCCACACGCCGACCGGATCGAGGATCTCGAACGTCTTCAGCAGCACCGGGTTCAGCATCATCACGTCCAGACCGGCGATCACCAGCGCGATGAACCCGATCGCCGGCTCCCCGCCGCTCGACAATCGTCGCCCGCGGACGGCGCCGACGCCGAGCCAGATCGCTGCCGGGAGGGTGACGCCGAACGACGGCACGCCCAGCACCGCGAGGATGAACGCGAGCCGAGCCCGCCGATCGCTCATCGGCATGACCGTCGCCATCCGCTGACGATATCCGCACGGTGGTCCGGCACTGCCAGCCGATCGCTCCTCGGGACTATCCGGTTCTTGCTCCTGAGGAACCGACGTCTCGCTCGTCCGAAGGAACCGCTCGGGCCCGGAGCGCGCGCCACACGCGTTCCGGGGTGAGCGGGAGATCGATGTGCCGGACGCCGAGGTGTGAGAGCGCATCCACCACGGCGTTCTGGACCGCTGGCGTCGAGCCGATCGTCGCCGACTCGCCGATCCCCTTCGCGCCCAGCGGGTTCAGGTCCGTGGGCGTCTCGGTGTTCGAGACCTCCAGCGACGGGAGATCGGCGGCGCTCGGCATCTGATACGTGGCGAGGGTCGAGGTCACGGGATTCCCGCTCTCGTCGTACCGCACCTCCTCGAACAACGCTTGGGCGATGCCCTGGCCGAGCCCGCCGTGTTGCTGCCCCCGGACCAGCGCCGGGTTGAGGATCCGGCCGCAGTCGTCGACGGCGACGTGGCGGAGCAGCCGCACCTCCCCGGTCCCGGTGTCCACCTCCACGACCGCAACGTGCGCACCGAACGGGAACGTCGATCCGCGCTGCCGGAAGCGCCCCTCGGCGCGGATCGCTCCCTCATCGCTCGCGGCGACGACCTCGCTCCAGGTGACGCTCCGATCGGGTGCTCCCACGACGGCGAACCCGCCCTCGACCCGTTCGACATCCTCCTCGTCCACCTCGAGCAGCGCGGCGGCCGTCCGCCGACCTGTCTCCACAACGGCTTCGGCCTGCTCGTAGACCGACGAGCCTCCGATCTGCAACGAGCGCGACCCCCAGGTCCCTTCCCCGCGCGCGACGAGTCCCGTGTCGGAGTGCACGACCGTGACGTTCTCGAACGGTACCCCCAGCGTCGCGGAGGCGAGCTGTGCGAACGCGGTCTCGTGCCCGTGACCCGCCGGCGTCGTGCCGACGGCGACCGTGACACGCGCCTCGGGATCGATCTCCACGGCCGCGAACTCCCGGCCACCGAACGCGGTGATCTCCACGTACATCGCCACCCCGATGCCGAGACACACCTCGTCGCCGCGCGCGCGCCGCACGGCTTGCTCCGCACGCAGGTCGTCGTACGCGACGAGTCGGAGCGCCTCGTCGAGCGTCTTCTCGTATTCACCGGTGTCGTACGTGACGCCGGTGACCGTCGTGAACGGGAACTCCTCGGGCCGGATCAGGTTCTTCCGACGCAACTCGACCGGATCCATGTCGAGCTCGTGGGCGAGCATGTCCACCGCGCGCTCGATGAGCGCCGTCGCCTCGGGCCGGCCGGCACCTCGGTACGGCGCGACCGGCGTGGCGTTCGTCACGACGCTCCGTCCGCTGCTCACGATGGCGGGGATCCGGTAGACGCCGCTCAGCATCTCCTGCGTCGTGCCGGGCATGAACGCGCCGATCGGGTAGGCCCCCATGTCGGCGAGGATCTCCGCGCGGAGCCCGACGAGCGTCCCGTCGCGCGTCGCGCCCAGCTCCACGGTCTGGACCTGGGCGCGCCCGTGCGTGAGCGAGACCATCGACTCCGAACGCGTCTCCTGCCACCGAACGGGCCGGCCCAGCCGTGCGGCGATCGCCGCAACGGCGTGGTACTCCGCGTAGACCTGCATCTTGGCGCCGAACGCGCCGCCGACGTCGGGCGCGATCCCGCGGACGCGATCGCGCCCGACGTCGAGCGTCTCGGCGAGGTCATCCCGCACGTCGAAGGGGATCTGCGTGGACACCCACACGGTGGAGGAGCCATCGTTCTCCGGCACCACCGCGATGGCGTTCGTCTCCATCGGGGCCGGCGCCACGCGCTGGTTGACGAACCGACCGCGGACGATCACCTCGGCCCCCTCCAGTGGGTCGAGGGAACCGGTGGCTCTGAACGCGTGCGCGACGTTCGTCCCGAACTCGGGCCAGAGCAGCGGGGCTCCCTCACCGACCGCCGCCTCGGCGTCGGTGACCACGGGGAGGGGCTCGTACTCCACCGCGACAGACTCCGCGGCGTCCATCGCTTCCCCCACGGTCTCGGCGACCACCACCGCCAAGATCTCCCCCACGAACCGCACCACCGTCCGCGCGAGCGGCTCACGGCTGAACAGCCCCTCGAGCTCCCCGTCGACGTCACCTTCCACGGTGCCGGATGGCGGCAGAGGCGCCAGGTCGAGATCGGCTGCGACGTAGGCGCCCGCGACACCGGGCGCGTCGAGCGCGCCCGAGACGTCGACCCCATCGATCCGCGCGTGCGCCATGATGGAGCGAACGAAGACCGCGTGCAGGGCGCCGGGGATCTCGACGTTGTCGAGGTACCGACCTTCGCCTCGGAGGAACCGGGGATCCTCCGAGCGGAGAGCCGGCACGCCGAACATGGAGGGGGGCGCCGTCGCCACGGCGCCGATACTGGCATCGGAAGGAGCGCTCGACATGCGGAAGATGGGGATCCTGGCGGCGACGGTGGCTCTGTCCCTGGCCATCGCGATAGCCGGCCTCAGGGGTCACGGGACCCGGCCCGCCCTCGCGGGCGGCTTCAAGGCGGTCCGGGTCGCATCCGGGCTGGCGAGCCCCGTCGGCTTCACGTTCACGCCCGGAGGCCGCCTCGTCTACCTCGAGCGGAACACGGGCTGGCTCCGCTTCCGCAACCTCAAGACGGACGCGGACGTGCGGGTGCATCGGATCCGCAACGTCAACGCGGACGGCGAGCGGGGCGCGCTCGGCGTCGCTGTCCATCCGGCGTGGCCGGCGAAGCCGTTCGTGTACGTCTTCGCAACCCGGAACACGGCCGACGGCCTCCGGAACCAGGTCCTACGGATCAAGGTCGAGGAAAACGAGGGGGTCGGGGTCCGGAAGATCCTGTCCGTGGCCGCGGGCCCGGCGAGCAACCACAACGGCGGGCGGATCGCGTTCGGGCCCGACGGCAAGCTCTACGTGGTGATCGGCGACAACGCCGAGCCGCCGAACTCCCAGGATCTGACCCGCAACTTCCGCGGCAAGATCCTCCGCGTGAACTCAGACGGATCGATCCCGGCCACGAACCCGTTCGACTCGAGGATCTGGGCCTACGGCATCCGGAACTCGATCGGGTTCGCGTTCGACCCACGGAACGGGCGCCTCTGGGAGTCGGAGAACGGACCGGGCTGCAACGACGAGGTGAATCGCATCGCGAGGGGCGGCAACCACGGGTGGGGACCGAGCCAGAACTGTCCAGAGACGAACAACAGCGGACCGACCCCCCGGATCCGGCCGAAGCACACGTTCGTCCAGACGGTGGGACTCACGGGGCTCGCCTTCTGCGACGCCTGCAGACTCGGTTCGGCGTTCAACGGCGACCTCGTTGTCGGTGCCGTGAACGACGGGCGGATCCGACGGTTCGACCTGAACGCCAACAGGAACGCGTTCGATGCGGGTCCGGTGCTCGTTCTCGACCGTCCGGGGCCGGTGCTCTCGATCGAAGCCGCACCGAACGGCCGTCTGTACTTCAGCGACTTCGATTCGATCTACCGCCTCGCTCGCGCCTGAGGGGAGCCCGGCGCCCTCGCGTGGGAACCCCTCTACGGGGTACGCTCCACAGGAACGACGGCGGAGGGTCGGAAGGGCGGCCCCGTTGAGGACGGCCCGAGAGGTTCGGCATGGATATCGGCCTTCCCAAGCGCGTGATCGAGATCGAGCCGGCATCGCTGCCGGTACCTGAGCCCGCGCCCATCCTCGAGCCGTCCGTCGAGCCCCTGCCGGAACCGAGTCCGGCGCCGGTTCCGGAGCCCGCACCCGAGCGCGTTCCGGATGCGACGCCGGCCACGACCACGAACGTCCGATGAGGACCGCGACCTCCGTCGTCCGGGGTCTCCCCGTCGAGGTCGAGGTCGAACCCATCCTCGCGTGGCGTTCGTGGACGCTGACCGGGCGGCGGGACGGGGAAGGCCTCCTGCTCCGACCAGTCACCGCCGGGTCGAGGGCGTGGCGACCCCGCGAAGTGGCCCAGGCCACGTGCCGGCTCGCCTGGTCGCACGAGGCGCCGAACGCCGATTGCAGCTGCGGCCTCCACGCGACCCGAGACCTCGACTACCTGCGGCGGACACGCTGCCCCGCGGTGCTCGGTCGTGTCGCGCTCTGGGGGCGGGTGATCGAACACGAGCACGGCTTCCGAGCCCGGTTCGCCTATCCGCAACGCGTACGTCTGATCTGCCAGTTCTGCTTCTGGCAGGAGAGCGCGGCCGCCTCCATACCCGACGTCGTGTCCTGGTACGCGAGGGACCTGCTCGTGCCGATGTGCGTGCACCACCTGGGCGTGGCGGAAGCGAACGGCATGCGACCCCGTCGGATCCTACCGGCCGCGCTCGTCGACCTCCGGTTGCGCGAGACCTACGCGGTGGACCCGCTGGCGATCGCGAGCTGATCGGCTAGCGCTCGTCCTTCGGGAGGACCACCAGGAACGAGGATCCGTCGACCGTGATCTCCGTGCCCAGGAGCTCCGCGAGCCGGACGGCGAGGCTCATCTCGGACGTCGATCGTGGCGGGGATGCGGTTGTCGTCTTCGACGGAGACACGGGCCCCCGTGCCGACATCGCGCACCCGCACCACGATCGCCGCGCCGGTCCTCGTTCGGTCATGTGCGGCGTCGAGCATCCCCTCGACGATCTGCCTGGCTCGGACCGGATCCACGAGCGCGCTGACGCTGTCGGCATCGAGGCGGACGAGCCGGTCCTCGAGATGCGTCGCGTCCTCCAAGGTGGTGGTGAGGAGCGCCTCCAGATCCGTGCGTCGAGGCTTCAGCGGCAGCGACCCGTCGATGATGCGATGCACGTCGTGGAGGTCCGCGGCGAGCTGATCCAATCGGCGGAGCGAGGACGACAGCTGACGGAGCACGGACTTGCCCTCGCTCGACTGCGTGGTCGCCTGCAAGGTGAGCGTCAGGCCGGAGGCACGGGTCAGCGGGGAGCGGAGGCTCCGCGCGATGGCGGCTCGCAGATCCACCTCCGTCTCGGACTCCTCCTCCTCCACGGGCTTGGCCCCGGTGAGCTTGCGGCTCACATTGAGTCCCAGACGATGGCGGAAGAGGCTCTCGCCCTCGGCGGCCTGATCCTCGAAGCCGCGGGTCCGCTCCTCGGCCAGGCGCGCCCGCGACTCGGCGGCTTCGACGCGGGTCTCGAGCGCCTGCAGCAGCTCCGCCAGCGGATCTGCGGTGTCGACGGACCGTCCCTCCGCGCGCGCGGCTCGTGCCTCCGCCTCCTGCGCCCGCGCGGTGGCCTCCGCGAGCCGTTCTCTGAGCTCGGCGGTCCCCGCGTCCTCCCGCGCTGGATCGCGCTTCCTTCGTCTCATGCGCACCTCCGCGATCGTCCGCCCCGCCGACGGGCGGTCGCCTGCCCGCATCTTCTGCGGGCGGACGGTCCGGGCTCGGACGCGGCGTGTTGGGCCCCCCGGCCGATCGGGATGTTCCTGGCTGGCTGCATGAAGTTGCAATACTGCGCCCTCGGCCGATCCGGGGGCAACCCCTCGTGGCCGAGGACCCCTCAAGCGCCGAGGCGGCGGGGCCGATACGGGAACCCTGGCGATCGCACCAGGGGGATGGGTCGGCATGCGGGGGATCCGGAAGGACTGGACGGCAGGCGCCGCAGTCGGCGCTCGCGCTCGTCGTGTTCTCCGGTGCGGCACCCGCTGCGGCCTCCGAAGTGCGCGACGCGCTCCGAGCGAACAAGCAGGTGGGTCGCCAGATCCACGAGCTGACACGGGAGTCGGGGGAACGATCCCGGACACTCCGCCGAGCGGTGATGGCCGCACAGCACCAGAACGATGCGCGCCCCGGGCTGCAGACCCTCACGGTCCTGCGTCATTCCCGGAAGAACGAGCGCCGGTACAACGCGTGGACCGACCGCCGTCTCGCGGCCCTCACCGCGAGGCACGACGACCTGCAGTCCTGGCTCGCCACCTGGGGGATCTTCCGGGTGTGCCCGGTGGACGCTCCTCGCTTCATCCACGACGACTTCGGCGAGATCGTGAGCGTGGAGGGCGTGGAGCCCCACGTCCACATGGGCAGCGACATCGAGGCCCCCACCTGGACGCCGATCCGCGCACCGTTCGACGGCTATGCGAGCTCGACGTACTCACCGCTGGGTGGGTATCAGGCGTATGTCCGGGGCGACCTCGGCTACGTCTTCAACGCCCACCTGATCGCCTACGGCGATCTCGGCTGGGTCCGCGCGGGCACGATCATCGGCTACGTCGGGTCCACCGGTGACTCGACCGCCCCGCACGATCACTTCGAATGGCACCCCTGGCACGGGCGCGCGGTCGACCCGTACTACCTGCTCAGCTTGGCCTGCGACTGAGCCCGCGCACTCACCGACCGTTCTCCGAGAAATGCTGGTAGTCCTTCACGGACGTCCAGTCGCCGCCCCACTCCCAGCCGCGAGCGCGGAACGCCCACCAGACGGCGTCGCCGTGGTAGATCATGCCGCGGCGTCGATCGGTCCTGTCCACGTAGGGGGCACCGTTCCACGGTGAGACCCCGCCGCTCCACACGTAGGGGTTCTCCACCGGGTTGATGTCGATCGCACGGCCGTAGGCGTGCTGTGACCAGACCCCCGGTTCACCGGCGCGCCATCGGCAGTTGAAGGCCGAGGTGTTGTCGTGCTCCATCGACGTGCGATCGTCGGCTCCGTAGTAGTCCACGACACGCATCCGGCGGATGGGGAACGAGATCCTGTAGAGCTTGCCGAAGGCGCCGGCGACGCGCCTCGCCTCCTGCCGATGGACGACGAGCCGGCCCAGGTGTGCCTCCCGATCGAACCCCCAGTACCGGAGCACGATCAGCCGGAGCTTCCTGAGGGGCACGGGACAACCCGGGCGCCACGAGACGCCGTTCATCCATGCGCGGAGGCCGGGGGGCAGACGCGTGATCGTGGCGACGTAGTCGGGCCGGGCGAGAGCGGCTGCGACCGTCGGCGCGGTCGATCGGGCGGGAGCGGCCGACCGGGCGGGAGCTGCCGGAGCGGTCACGATCAGGATCGAGACGGCGAGGACGGACAGGAGGTTCCGGCGCACGTCGGTCAGCGTACCCGCCGCCGACTCAACGCCACTGGCGGGTGTCGTCGTCGCCGGTGGCGCGCTTGCTGTCTACCGCACGACTCAGGCGGGCCCGGAGGTTCACCCCTTCGTCATCGGGGTCGACCGCGAACTCGTTCGTGGGATCGTCCTCGGCGTCGGCCGAGACGTCCACGCCCTTCTTGAGCAGGAGCAGCTCGGCACTGAGCGCCGCGCTCCGCTCCTCCGACGCCTGCACCCGTTCGAGCGCAGCCGCCAGCTCGGCACGGAGCCGCCCGTCGTCGGCGGGTGCCGGCGCATCGCCACGGTCGCGTGCGAATCGCAGCTCCGCCTGTGCGTTCTCGGCCTCCGCGTACGCGTGTCGAGCTCGCAGCTCCGTCTGCTCGAGACGCTTCTCGAGCTCGAGGATCCTCGGCCGCGAGCGCAGAGACGCGGCCGTCGTCTGCGGCGACCGGGGTCGCCGTCGGATCGGACGGAACGGCGTCGGCTCGCTCGCCAGCCAGCCGCGCGGCCTCCTCGGCTCGGGCGAGCGCTTCCTTCGACTCCGTGACACTCGCTTCGAGCTCCGCGGCGCGTCGGGTCGCCTCCCGGAGCTCACCCTCGAGGGCCGCGATCCTCGCCGACCCGTCGCTGCTCGCGGCATCCCGGGCGGCCAGAGCGGCACGGGCGGCCTCGAGCTCTTCACGACCCGCGCGCAGCTGCTCCTCGATCGCACGGATCTGTTCGTCCTTCTGCGCGGCCTCCTGCTGCTTCGCGGCGAGCTGCTGCTCGGTGGTGCGCAGCGCCTCGCCCTGGCTCGAGCTCGCAGCCTCCAGGCGCGCCTCGAGGTCGGTCGCCCTCGATTCGGCGGCGGCCAACCGGTCACGAGCCTCGCGGAGCACCGTCGTGTGCTCCTCGAGCTCGGAATCCGAGCGTGGCGACCCGCGAGGCGTCCTCGGCGCGGCGACGCTCATGCTCCGCCTCGAGCTCCGCGATCAACGTCCTGAGGGAATCGACCTCCTGCTGGTTCTCACTCGCGCCTGCGTCTCGCCGATCGACCTCCTGCCGGAGCTCGGACAGCTCCTGCTGGAGGTGCGCGACGGTCGCCTCGCGCTCCGCGAGACGCTCCTCGGCGTCCGCGATCCTCGCTCGCGCCTCCTCGGCTTTCACCTGGACCTCGTCGGCTTGCGCTTGCGCTTCGGCCACCTTCGTCTCGGCGTCCCGGAAACGGGCGTTCGCGTCCTCGCTCCGGGCATCGAGCTCGTTCCGCGCCGCGGCCAGCAGGGCGGCGACGTCACGGAGCTCCTGATCCTTGGCCTCCAGCTCCTGCGCCGTCCGGGCATCGGCCGCGCGGAGCGCCTCCAGCTCCTCGGTCCCGGCCGAGACCAACTGTTCGCGCTGGGACAGCTCGTGCTTCGCGGTCCCGAGCTCCTGGCGAACCGACTCCAACTCTTCACGGACCGCGTGCAGCTCCTCTTCCCTGCGCCGCGTCTCGGACTCGTGGCCGGCGACGGCGGTCTTCAGGGCCTCCAGCTCCTCCGTGCTCGCGGACACGAGGTGCTCGCGCTGCGACAGCTCGTCCCTGATGGTTCCGAGCTCCTGGCGAGCTGCTTCGAGCTCGCGCCTGGCCTCCCCGAGCTCCTCGTCCTTACGACGCGCCTCCGTCTCGTGCTCCGCGACGCCGGCCTTCAACGCCTCCAACTCCTCGGCGGCCACGGACGACGACGCCTCCTTCAGGAGCATCTCGTCTCGAACCGCGGTGAGCTCGTCCTGCATCCGGGTCACGGCCTCGTCGCGCTCGGTCACACGGGCGTCGGCGCGCGCGGCTTGTTCCGTCGCGTCCGCGAGCGCTGACTTCAGCTCGGTGATCTCGCCGGACTCTTCCAGGAGACGGAGCTCGAGGTCGGCGGCCCGCTCCTCCGCACCCGCCAGACGCGCGCGCGCTTCCTCCAGCACGCCGCGGTGCTCGACCAACCTCGACTCCAGCATCTCGACGGTCCGGTCCCGATCCTCCTTCTGCGCCTTCAGGTCACGGGTCGCGGACTCCATCTGGGACAGGGTGGACCGCAGGGTCACGAGCTCGGACTCCGCGGCGGTCGCCTTCGCCTCCACCTCGGCCCGCACTTCGGTCACCCGAGCCTCGGCCTCCGCGCGGATCGCCGCCTCCCGCGACTCGACCTCGGTTGCGGCCGCGGTCGCCTCTCGCTTCGCCTGCTCGAGGTGATCGCGGGTCTCCTCCAGCTCTCGCCGTGCATCGTCCAGGCTGGCGTGGGAGCGCGCGACCTCGCCATCGGCCACCTCCAGGCGCTCCAGCAGCTCCGTCTCCCGGCTCTCCGCCGTCGAGGCCAGCACCCGCAGCTCTTTCGCCGAGGCTTCCGCCTCGGCCGCTCGGGCGAGCAGGCTGTTCCGCTCACCCTCGGCCTCGGAGGCGCGGGTCTCCAGCTCGGTCAGCCGCTGCTTCAATCCCTCGGCGGCGCTGCCGGCGTCCTTGGCCATCTCCTGGATCCGTGTCTCCAGCGAGTGCGATCGAGCGTCCGCCTCCGCCGCCTTCGTGGTGGCTTCATCGAACCGGGACTCCATGCCCGCGGCGCGGGCGACGGCCTCGTCGCGCTCTCTGACGGCCTCGGCGGAGCGATCCCGAGCCTCCACCAGGCCACGCTCCAACTCGGTGACCCGCGCCTCGGCCTGCACGAGACGCGCAGCGGCCTCGCCTTTGTCGCTCTCGACGTCACCCATCAACCGTTGCCGCTCATCTTCTAGGCTGGCGAGCCGCGCATCCGCGGACGCCAGCGCGGCGCTCGCTTCCCGCGCGATGGATTCGGACTCCGCACGTGCGCGCTCTGCCTCGACGAGGGCGGCCTTCGCGTCGTCCAGCGCCGGGCGTAGATCCTCGACCGCCGGACCGCCGTCGTGCGACGAGATCGCCGCCTGCAGCTCATCCGTGGTCGCTCGCAGGGCTTGGACCTCCGCTGTGGCACGATCGCGGTCCGCCTCGGTGCTCCGCAGCTGCTCCTCGAGCGTCCTGATCAGGTCGTCTGCTTGTTTCGACGCACCCGTCGGGGCGTCCATGAGCTTCTCTCGGAGGGTCGCGACCTCGCTCTCGGCCCGCACCGCTCGGTCCAGGAGCTCCTGGGCGCGACGGTTGGCTTCCTGCGCGGCTTCCGAGGCTCCCGAAACGTCTCCGGACCGTGCTTCGGCTTCCACCGCCCTCGCGGCGGTCTCCCGCAGCTGCACCTCGAGCGACCGGATGCGATCGACGGTCTCGTCCGCTTGTTCGCTGAGCTGCTCGCGCAGCTGCGCGATCTGGTCGTCGCGGGCCGCGATCAGCCGACGAACCTTCTCGTCATCCACCGCGCCGCTGCCCTGGCGTGCGAAGCCCATGCCCTCACGCTTGCCGAACCGCCCCGCCCGCTGCATCGCGAAGGACACGACGGTCATCAGGAGCGCGACGGCCGCGAGTCCCCCGGCAACCGGCTGCACGAGCCCCCACGGCTGGCCGGCGGCTTCCACGATCGGCGCGTACGTCTGCACGAGCTCTACGGCCGCGACGGGCGGGCTGTCTGCACCCAGCCGGAGCGGCGTGTAGATGTCGAGGAGTCCGCCTTCGCTGGACGGCGTGATCGACGTCGTCTTCCCTTCATCGGCCGCGAGACCGATCGAACGATCGTTCCCGCCATGGGTTCCCGTCTGCTCCCCGGTCGATGAGAAGACCAGCGTTCCATCTGCTGTCCAGATGCGCACCGTGCTCGTGCGATCGTCGAGGATCTGCGCCTGGACGATCTGTTGGAGGGCGTCGGACGCCTCCTCCGACATCGGCTCGCGGACGTCGGCTGCCGTCAGTTCCGGCGCGAGCTCCTTCTTGACGACGGAGACCGCGACCTTGCCGGCCGCCTTCACACCGCTCTCGAGCCCAGAGGACTTCAGGTACCAGGCGCCCGCGGCGAGGGCGGCGGACAGCACGGTGATACCGATCCACATGATCGGCCGGCCGACGGAGAACTGCTTGTTGGACGCCACCACTCCTCCTCGGAGAACGGCTGGAGGGACCGTTCCCTGGTCAACACCCCTTCTTTCGGCAGGGCCGGACGCCAACCTGAGGGCCCAACCAGGGGATGCCCTTTCCCCCCTACCGGGGGATATCTCGTGCTCGGGAGGCCGGGAGGCGGCAGATGGAGGGTGCCGGGGGCGGGGGGCGAGGTCCCGACGTCCGTGGACCTATTCGTAGGGTTCCTCGGGTGGGGCGACGACAGCCACGGTGACCGCGGCGAGAGCCGGGACGTCACCCTCAACGGACTCGAACCGCCCCGTCACGGTGACCCAACGATCGAGAGCCGGGAGACCCTCGTGGACGCCGGTCACCCGGATCACGACCGGTACCGCGTCCGCGGCGCAGCACGCGATCTGGTACCGCGCGAGCCGGAAGCCGTCGACGTCTCGATCCGCGACGAAGCCCGTGAGCCGGATCGAGGCCCCGTTGAAGCTCTCGCCCGATCGTTCGAAGGCGCGCTGCCCGAACTCGAGGAGCGTCATCGTGACGGGCGGCCCGTCGGCGGGGAGCCGCCGGAAGACGGGCGCCCCCGCTCGGATATCGACCGCCGCGGCTCGCCCGACCCCGTAGCTTCCGAGAGTCGGAGGCGCGACGAGCAACAACGCCGCGATGGGCGCGAGGAGGAGCCATCCCGCTCGGTCGCCCCCTCGTTCGTGACCGTGCGCGTCGAGCGAGGATCGCGCCGGACAGCGCGGACGACCGTCACGAGACCGAGCGCCACCACCGCGACGCCCGCGATCGCGAGCCACAGGCCCATCTCCTCGCGGACGTAGCGCCGGTACGTCCCCGTCACGGTGAGCCGCAGCAACACCGCGCCCACGAGGAGCGAGATCGTCCCTCCGGCCGTGTTCACAGCAACCACCACCCGACGAGCGCGCTCGAGAGCACCGCGACGACGAACGTGAGCGGAGCGAATCGGATCGTGAACGGCCGCCCGAACGTCCCGGCCTGGAGCGCGATCAGCTTGACGTCGACCATCGGCCCGACGACGAGGAACGTGAGACGAGCCGCGAGCGAGAACTGGGTGAGGCTGGCGGCGACGAAGGCGTCTGCCTCCGAGCAGATCGCCATCGCGACCGCCAGCACGGCGAGGGCGAGGACGGCGAGCGCCCCGGATCCGGCGACCGCGTCGATCACGGCCCGGGGCACCACCGTCTGCAAGGTGGCGGCTGTGGCAGCACCGATGATCGAGGAACCCACCCGCCTGGAGCAGATCGTGTTGGGCGGTCGCGGTGAGGACGGCCAGGGGCCGCCCCTGATGGACGGGATCCCGTCGAGCCCTATCGAGCAGGGCGTCGCGTCCCGTCCGCGCCCAGATGAGCCCGACGGCCGTCGCCGCGAGCAGACTGGCGAGGAAACGGGCGGCGACCATCGCCGGCCGCCCGGGGAAGGCGACGGCGGTGGCGACCAACACGACGGGGTTGATCGCCGGCGCCGACAGGAGGAACGCGAGCGCGGCGGCGGCCGGCGCGCCACGCGCGACGAGCCGTCCCGCGATCGGCACCGACCCGCACTCGCACCCGGGGAGAGCCGCGCCCGCCGCCGCGGCGGCGGGCACGGCGAGGAGCTGGTGCCGCGGCAGGAGCCGGACGATCGCGCCCGGCGGTACGAAGGCCGCGATCGCCGCGCTGACCGCCACCCCCAGCACCAGGAACGGGAGCGCCTGCACGAAGACGGAGACGAACAGCGTGGCCCAGTGACCGATCGCGGGACGGTCGAGGACATCTTCGAGGAGCGGCCGGAGGATCGCGGCGCCGAGGACCACCGCCACCACCACGACGACACCGAGGTCCCCTCGTCGTGCGTCTCCGAGGGGCGCGCTGCCGTCGAGCGCTTCGGTCGCATGGGAGGCTGGATCGTCCCGGGCGGCGCGCATCATGGTCGGGCAGCATAGCCTCGACACTCTCCCGGCCTTCCCGGATCGACCTGGAGACACGCATCCGACTCGGCTTGTTCACCTGCACGTTCGCGTGCCGTCGCCGGCTCGTGCCAGGATGTCGGTCGATCCCTCGACCCCCCGGGAGGCGGAAACACATGGCGCGTTCGTGGCTTCGGGATTGGGCGACCCAGATGGTCCTGGCGGCGGTGGCGGTGAGCATCGTGCTCGTCGTGCCGCTCGCGGCGCCGGGAGGGATCGGATCCACCCCGCGCATCGTGATCACCGGCGCACGGACGATCTCCGATCGGGTTTCGGTCGAGTTCGCGAGTGCTCCATCCGACACCACGACCGACGTCCACGTCCTCGCGTTCAACGACCTCCACGGGACGCTCGAGCCGGGCGGCAACAACATCTACGGCCAGTTCGCGGGAGGAGCCGCATACCTCGCCAAGGTCGTGAAGGCACGCCAGGCGACGTACGGGGACCAGCAGGCCACGGTCTTCGCCGGCGACAACATCGGCGCGAGCCCTCTGGCCAACGGCTTCTTCCACGAGGAGCCGATCACGATCGCGAGCAACCTGATGCACGTGGACTTCGCCGCGGTGGGGAACCACGAGTTCGACAAGGGCAGCGCGGAGCTGGTCCGGATCCAGAACGGTGGCTGCCACGCGGATGGCTGCGACGGGCCGTACGCGCTCGCCGACGGGAGCACTACGGACGTCTACCCCGGCGCGGACTTCCAGTACCTCTCGGCGAACGTCAGGGTGAACGCGACGAGCGACACGCTGTTCCCGGCCTCCGGCATCAAGACCTTCGAGACCGACAGCGGGACGGACGTCCGCGTGGGCTTCATCGGCGAGGTGCTCGAGGCCACGCCGACGATCGTGACACCGACGGGTGTGGCCGGGCTGACCTTCCAGGACGAGGCCCTGGCCGCGAACCGGGCCGCGCGTGATCTCCGGCGTCGAGGAGTGCGCACGTCGATCCTCGTGATCCACGAGGGTGGGTTCCAATCGAGTCCCTCGGCACTCAACGGCTGCGGCGGGAACCTGGCGGGGAGCGCGATCGCGGACATCGCGAGCCGGCTCGACGACCAGATCAAGGTGATCGTCTCCGCTCACACCCACGCCGAGTATCGCTGCCTGATCACCGTCGACGGGGTCACGCGGCTTATCACGAGCGCATCTTCCTTCGGCCGGATCCTGAGCGACATCACGCTCACGCTGAACGACAAGAGCGGGACCCTCGTCGCGGCGAGCGCCACGAACACGATCATCGGCAACGCGCTGAACGCTCCGGGACAGAACGTGGTGCGTGTTCCCGATCCGTCTAGAGAGGACCCCGCCGTCGACGCGGTCGTCGACCAGTACGTGGCGGCCTCGGCGCCCCTCGCGAATCAGGTGATCGGCCGCGTGGCGAACAACGCCGACCTCACACGGGCCGGGTCCGCCTTCGGCGAGTCGACACTCGGCGACGTGATCGCTGACGCGCAGCTGATCGCGACGACGCCACCCTCGCTCGGCGGGGCACAGCTCGCGTTCATGAACCCGGGTGGGATCCGCGGCGATCTCATCGCGACCGCGGTGTCTTCCGGTGGGGAGGCGATCGGCGAGGTCACCTACGGGGAGGCGTTCACGATCCAGCCGTTCGGGAACAGCCTGGTGACCAAGACGATGACCGGCGACATGATCCGGCGGCTCCTCCAGCAACAGTTCCAGGGATGCGGGGGGACGGCACCCGCCGAGGCCCGGATCCTGCAGATCTCCTCGACGTTCAAGTACGAACAGGACCGCACGGCCGCGACCTGCGCCGGGAAGATCGGCCGCATGTGGGTCAACGGGATCGAGGTGCAGCCGACCGATGCGTTCCGCGTCACGATGAACAACTTCCTCGCGAGCGGTGGCGACGGGTTCACCGTGTTCAACGAGGGGACCAACGCCCTGGGTGGGGCGCAGGACATCGATGCGTGGGTCGCCTACTTCCAGGCCTCGGAGCCGACGGGGATCGCGGTGCCCGCGCTGAACAGGATCGTGCCCTTGGCACCCTAAGATCGGCGGGGCATGACCGTCGTCGGCGGAGGCAAGCCCGCGCTGCCCGGCGACACTCGCGCCGAGTTCGAGCTGCTCGACGACCGCCGACTCAGCGACGGTGTCGTGTACCTCCGCTACCGCATCCCGACCTGGGAGCGTTCGTCATTCGCAGCCGCGCGCGTTCGGTGGAACGTGCCGACCCCTTCGTACGAAAGGGCATCGATGGAAGGTCCGACAGGCCACTGCCGGTCTGGTGACGCCGAGCCTCGGAGGATGCGATGAAGATGAAGGGACAGCTGAACGTGAAGACCCCGGCCAAGTACATCGCCGCGGTGGACGACAAGCGCCGGTCCGACATCGCGGCTCTCGATGCGCTGATCCGCAAGCACGCCCCGAAGCTCGAGCCGGTCATCATGGATGGCATGCTCGGCTACGGGCCGTTCCACTACCGCTATGCGAGCGGCCGCGAGCGGGAAGGTCAGTGGAGACGAGCGGACTCGAACCGCCGACCCCCTGCTTGCAAAGCAGGTGCTCTACCAGCTGAGCTACGTCCCCCGCGTTGACCTGCGGAAACACACTCCGTGCTCGACGCACACCGCTGGTTGAGCAGTGGTCCGTCCCGCCATGTAGCGCATCTCGCAGGTCACGGGGACGATTGTAGAGGACCTCACCGCCAGCTTCCTCCGATCCCTCCGCGCCGAGAACAAGTCGGTGCGGATCGGTGGAGACCTACGGGGACGCATGTGGTGGGTTCGTCCGCTTCCTTGCCGAGCGAGGGATGCCATCCGCTGTCGACGCAATCACATGTCTCCGCCGAAAGTTCCAGAGACGCTGCCGACGGTCCTGGGCGACGATCACCTTCGCGATCTGTTGAAGGCGTGCGATTCCCCGGCTTCGATGACCGACGGGATGCAGCGATCGTCCGCGTGTTCATTGACACCGGCGTCCGCCGGCTACGGGTCAGCGGCTCGGCGCGTGGGAGGAGACGGACGAGTCGAAGATGAACGATCGATCAAGCGCCACGTCGACGCTCCGGACGATCCCGCGCACCCTCTCCTTCGAGAAACCCAGCACGTCGGCGATCCTGCCAATCCGCTCTCCCTCAAGGAGGAGCGAGAGAAGGACCTTCTCTCGCTCGTCAAAGGGATACAGGAGCATGAGTGGCGCGTAGTCCACGCAGCAATTGGACGTGAGCCGAGCTGTCGAGATCTGCTCGTTCGCAAGGATGGGGGTGACCGTCGTCGATCCCTCCACCTGAAGAAGATCGGTGACCGCCCCTTCAACGAGCAACATCTGCGGGATCAGGATCTCCGCAAACACTCCCTGTTCGACGAGTGGGTCGAGCGGCTGGTTCGCCGGGATGTCCTCCGTCGAAACGAAGACTGTCACCGCCTCTCCGTCAAACGGGACCTGCTCGGATTGTCGACGGTCCAGGACGACAAACGTGCTCGCCGCGGTCGCTACCACCAGAACGATCGCACCGATGACCAAGTTCCATGTCCCCACGGTTCGACTCCCTCGAATCGGCTTCTACGCAGTCCAACATCGGCAGGCTCCGCTCCCGGCTTCATTCTCTTCCCGATGCTCTAGTCGGGGTCGCTCCGGATCCATGGTCGGAGGGCCGGCGTGAGCCAGCGAGCGCCTCGTCAGTTTCTACAGAAGCGTGCCGCCTGTGTTCACGCGTCGCGCGAGGTTGTTCATCGCCAGCTCGTCGCGGTTTCCGTCAGCCCAGAACATCCAATGCGGACACCCCTGGTCAAAGTCCGAGAGCTGCCGGAACGCGAGAGCCGTGCTCGTTGGTACTCCGTCGATCGATCGCGCGACGTACTCGGCGTTGCGCGCAACAACCGGACCGAGCAAGGCACGTCGGACTGGTGCCACGCAGCCGTATGGGACGTACATCGTGCCGCCGAACTCGAGGGCCTTCAGGCACGACGACTTCGCCCGTACTGCCGCGGCGTTCTCCGCGACGGCTGCGAGCGGTGCGGCCTCGCAGTCGCCGCCGTTCCCCACGCATGCAGGGGTGGCCGTCGCGATCAAGATGAGCCCGAGCGCGAGGCGTCGCATGCAAGGACCAGTACTCCGGCGTCCCCCGGAGCGATAGGAACGCTTGATCGGGCGTCGACATGAGCGGCCGTTCTTTCCCTGACGGATTCCGCGAGACCTCCTAGTCCATTTCGCACAGGAACGCCGGAGAAACAAACTCCCGGAGGCAACGATGACGCCGCGTAGCCAAACAACACCGAATCGTCCTACGACGTGCGCCTACTGCCGAGGTTCAATGCCCCCACCGGCGGTGACGGGGCGACCTCGCACGTTCTGCTCGGCGCAATGCCGTGCAGCGAACGAATGGATCGTGGTCAGCCGCAAGCCAAGGTAGTTGGGTAGTCTTTACCAATGCGACGAGCTGCCCTGATCCTATTTGCCCTTGCCCTGCCGCTGATCCAGGCGATTCCGAGTTCAGCTGCGGAGCCGCTCATCACCTCGCCGAGCAAGCCGCTTCCTCTGGTGCTCTATGGCAACCAGCCCCAGAGCTCGTGCTCAATCCCCGATGGCGCCGAGATCGGAGACTCGTGCGCCTTCTGGTACGACAATGACCTGTTCAACGCACCGTCCTTCGGGCACCTGACCTCTGTACCGCGACCGACATGTACGCAGGCTGGGACGTGACGAGCAGCACCAGCTGCCCGAACGTCGGTTCCGCTCTCCGCGATGAATGGATTACGGGCAACTGGACGGGCGGGCCCAACGCAGTGAACTATCCGGATCCCACGCACGTGTGCCGAGTGAGCGGTATCACCACCTCGACCTGGTCCAGCCTGGAACAGCGGATCGGGGAAGACTTGCTCTTCCCCGTGAACGACTGCAACACCCAGGTCGACAGCAACGGGAACGTGATCGGTTGCGACAGCCAGGTGCCGGACAAGTACAACGTCATCGGGTTCATCGTGCTGCAACTCGACGCCGTCTACAACAGCGCGGCGGAGTGGGGTGGGCGGGCGCTGACGCATTGCCATCGGGGCCTTTTCAACGTGGTCCCTGGGCAGACCTACTTCCTGTCGGACATCACCGGCACCAGCTGCCCGAGCGGTAGCACCCCGTCGGGCGTGGCTAACTTCGAGATCGACAACCAAGCGTCCAGTCCCAACTGGTTCTACGACGACACAAGTAAGGCGTTCACCTGGACCAGTCCCGTTGATCGCGTCGACCTCGACTTTGACTGGTGGCTCGACGGCGAGTGCGGACAGCCGCCCGGCAACTCGAGCGCAGTGTGCATCGTCGTCCACGTCGTTGAGCAACAGGCCGACATCACCGTATCGACTAGCGGGACCGGTTCCGGAACGATCACCTCGGTGCCAGCGGGGATCGCTCTGTCCGCCCGAGTGCGTCAGCAGCTTCGACTGGGGCAGTGACGTCACGCTGACGGCCACGCCCTCACCGGGCTCGACGTTCGATGGCTGGTCGGGGGGGTGTGCGGGGTCCGATTCGTGCCAGATGACCGTCACGGAAGACCTCGCCGTCGACGCCGCGTTCACTGATCAGACCAGGAACGTGACTGTGTTCCTGGAAGGGACTGGGAGCGGAGTCCGTGACGTCGGATCCGGAAGGGATGGAATGTCCGCCGACGTGCGAACACCGCTTCGTCCTCGGCACTGAAGTCACCCTCCACGCCACGCCTGCTTCAGGATCGAGGTTCGCTGGCTGGTCGGGCGCTTGCACCGGGCAGGCCACGTGTCAGCTGACTGTCACGGGCGACGTCTCGGTCGGTGCCGAATTCGACACGATTCTGAGGCGCCCAGATGGCCTCCTCGGCCTCGAGGCCGGCGGGCCCAAGGTAGGCGGGGATGTTTACAACTTGGACGGGTCAGGTCAGACACTCTCCCGGGCTCTCAAGAAGAACAAGAGCGGGGCCTTCTTCATCCACGTGCAGAATGACGGCAACGAACCTGATTCGTTCATCGTTACGGGCCCTGAATCCACCAGTCAGTTCCTTGCTCGTTACTTCGTGGGAACGGTGGACGTGACGAGCAGCGTCACGGGTGCTGGTTTGCTGCTAGCAGATGTCGCCCCGGGTGAGACTAGAAGCCTTCGGTTGTCCGTTACGGTCCGTCCGGCCGCTGGACGAGGATCCACGCGGTCCTGGCTCCTGATGACGAAGTCTCTTTCCGACAGCAACCAGGCCGACGCTGTGAAGGCTGTTGTGACAGTCCCCTGACGTTCCGATCGCCGACCCCAGCCAAGAAGCTGGCCGTTGGCTAATGGTCGCTGAATCGTACGCTCCCGCTGTGGCGATGCTCCCGACGATGCTCGAGCAGGATCGGAAGCGGGCGGGCTGGTTGGTCGGGCGAGCCGCCTGGCGGCTCGGCGTCCGCGTTCGGGAGTACCGGTAGCTCGAGGCCGGCGCTCGATCGGACGAGATTCGAGACGTAGGACCACATCTGCAAGCTGTTCGGCTGGCCTCAGACACACCTTCCCGCCAGGTGGGTAGCCTCGGTCCGCCACAGCACGTCAGGATCAGACCTCTGCGTGGAGGGACCTCGAGTGGGGGCGTGACTCTCGGCAGCCCTCAGACTACTCGTGCCTCCCACCGCGAGACCGCAAATGCATTGGCCGGGCCCTCCATGTCACACTTGGTGGATGACCTCATGTGGGAAATGGAGGAGTCGAACCGGCCCCTCCTCGCCCAGAGGATAGGCACGTTGCCTGAGGATTCCGCCCTAGGAATCATCGTTTCGATAGTCCTCGCTGCTCTCCCCTTGGCCCGGGAGCTGAGTGAGTGGCGGCGGCGCCGCACCGTCACAGATAGACCGGATTCATCCTCCAACGAACTCCTGAGGCTCATGCAGGTACCAGCCGGACCGGAGCCTGAACAGCGACTGCCAGCCGGAGCAAACGCTGCTTTGGCGGGCTACCTCGTAACAGCGCCGTGGGTGGTGACGCAGGTGGCGATTGTGAGCCTCGAGACATGGAGACGACGCGGCGATGCACCGAGGGACCCGATGGCTGACTTCTTCGGAACCATGGCCGAGCTTGGCCGCCTACTTTGGCCGAGCTTTCTTGATGTCTTGGCGAACCCCTTGAACTTCGCCGTTCCCTTTGCACTGGGTGCGGGGATCTGGCTCGGGATCCGAAGGCTCTTCCTCGTGAAGAGACTGGCGAGCGACAGGGTCACGGGGCGGGTTCGCTTCGAGGGACTCGAGGACGCGATCTGGGACAGATGCTTGAGGATGATCAGGGACATCCGGGCTCGTACGGTCCGTCTGGATCGCACGACTGGGGATGCCGAGCTTCGCTTGAAGCATGTCGCGAAGATCACGCTTGAGCTACAGAAGGAGGAGGGGTCAGAGAGTTATTGGGTCGAGGTTTCCAGCCGCACCGATAAGCCCACCAGCGATTCGCGGTTTCGCAACGCAGCGATCGTCAGGCGCTGCATGGAGAGCATAATCGGGATACCGCTTATCAAGGGTGCTGGCAGCCGGGAGTCCAGCTCACGTGACACCGGCTCGAACGCCGAGACAGAAGCAGGAGAGGATGCGGACCCAACGTTGAACAGCAACTGATGGCGATGCTCCCGACGATGCTTGAGGACGACCGGAAGCGAGCGGGATGGTCGATGGGACAAGTGGCATGGCGGCTCGGCGTGAGCGTTGGTGAGTACCTCCGAGTCGAGCAGGCGCGCTAAGCCAGAAGTGCGACAGCAGATATCGACTACCGCTTCGATGAGGCGACGGCTACCGTCTGACGCCTGCAACACGCGCAGTCAGTGCTCCAACGGCTGAGCGGATGAGGGCAACCGAAGGCGGGAGGACGAGCATGAGCTGAACCACGTTCGGTTGGGGAGGGACGTCGGGAACGGCGACGCCCAGCGCATCCCGGAGAACTCGAGCAGGTGGGCTGCGATGGGCGACTGGAAAGGGGCACCAAGTGCGGAGGATTCGAACCCTGATCGTGTCGCTGGCGGTGCCACTGGTGGTGGTGGTGACCGGGCCGCCAGCGTTCGCACATCACGCTGACGGCGGTACCGGGAATTACTGGCAGAACGGCAATTTCCACAACATTGCAGATGCCTGGGGGAACACGGGGACGGAGACCTTCTGTATCGGAACAGACTTCTATGCCAACTTCAGCGTGGCGACGATGGACAACATGGAGAACACGTCCAACGTGGCTGCGAATCAGTGGACCAACAACACGCAGTTCAACCGGCAGTTCAACCATGAGTCCGGCCCCCAATGCACCAACGCGTACAGCTTCCGAACGCGCTGGGAGAACGCCGAAGACACCAAGGCGGGGGCCCTCGGGGAAGATCACTACCGAAGAGTTCTGCCAGAACTACAGCGACGGCATCTCCTCCCGGATCGAGTACGAACAGTTGGACTGGCTCCCCTCCTCACCCAAGGCAGTGGCAGTGAACTGCGACGTCGACGAGAACGAGAGGACAGACTTCTTCGTCATCGTGATCGACGTCAGGGTGGATGACTGGCACTTCGATACGAGCCCACCGACACCGAATCACGAACTCTCATACTGGGCCACTGTCACCCACGAGTTCGGCCATGTTCTCGGGTTCGGCGGTCCCGGCGGTGTGGACCACTGGCCAGACGACTCGGAGACGTGCCCGAACAACGGCAACCACAACACGATGTGTGGGGACGGTTGGGGATCCGAAGATGGCCTGGGCGGCACAGCCAACGCCACGATCGAATCTCACGACATCGGCAAGGTAAACCAGCACTACGACAACTGATTCGCGGCCAGGCCGCGAGCAACCGGCGCACGGCGCGCTTGGGGGCGTGCCGTGCGCCGGTGCATCTCGCCCCGGAGAAGCCCCAGGGTCCTTCCGGGTTCCGGGTGGCTCACTACTCGCCGATGGCCTACGGTCCTCCGATGGTGATGCTCCCGAAGATGCTCGAGGACGATCGGCGCCGCGCCGGCTGGTCGGTGGGTCAGGTCGCGTGGCGCCTCGGGGTGAGCATCCGCGAGTACCGGGAGATCGAGGCCGGCGAGCGATGGCCGAACGGGGAGACGTTCAGCCGGATCTGCAAGCTGTATAGCTGGCCTCAGACGTTCGTGGGAACGTCGATCAATCCACGGCCGGCGATTGACTGAGCGGCCAGGGCTCGTCTGGATCGACCGCGATGACATAGACCGCGTGTGGGTGCGCGTATCGAACGATCGCGTCGAGAAGGATGTTGGCGGGGATGCGGAACGCGACGTGGTCGATCTCCTCGACCGCTGCACGCGGTGCCTTGTAGCCCTCCGCATCACGCAGGTTCAAGACGATGCCGGGTCTTCCAGGCCCCGAAGCTGGTCCGATCACATAGCCGGACCACTTCGCGCTCCGGACCGCTTCCCATGGGATCCGGTGGCGTCCGATGGTTACTCCGTTGGCATCGAGTCGCAGCTCAAGACCCGCGGAGCCAACGAGCCCCCATTCGACCAGCAGCCAGATGACGCCAGCCAGGCAAAGTCCGGAGAACCCCAATGCCTCCCAGCGAGTATCACCCTCGGATACGAGGCCGAGGCCGAGGAACGCGACCCCGGCGAGCGCGATGAAGGACATGTAAGCGATCGGGGTCCGCTTGTCGATCCTCAGGACCACCGGCTCGAGCTCACCAGACCGATCCACTGGTTCATCGTATGCGGGAGAGACCGACGGGAGCCGACGTAGGCCGCGGACGTTCGGGTCGGCCGCAAGGCGTTGGAAGTGCTCGCCTATCTTCTCCCGGCCCTCGACGGCGCATGGCTCGCCGAGCTGCTCCATCGACCTCGAGGACGACGTCGGCGAGATCGCTCGGCTGCGGCTTGTCGATGCACTCCGCTCCGTGCTGAACCTGGAGCTCTAGCCTGACCGTCACCTTGTTTGCAACATTCGATAAACTTGGCCGAGAATAGCAGCCTCGACTCTCCAGCAAAACTACATCTATGAAATCTAGACGGCGAAGTAACGCCTCGCCCTCGTTCTCCCCTCCGCCCTCACGAGGCCCGCACGAGCCAGGTCATTGAGCATCTGCCTCACAAGAGCGTGATCTTCATCCAAGAGGTCAGCGCCCTCAGCGGTTGAAACGCTACCGCGACGCCGTATCTCATCCAGGAGAATCTGCCTCTTTCGACTTCTCGCTTCGATGCCAGACGCGCCGGCTCGCATGACGACCTCATCTGCCAGGACATACCGAGCTCCCCCTCGTTCACCCTCTCGGACGAAGAGTCCCTTGGCGACGGCCCCGGCCAGAACATTCTCCGGATCAGCGTTTGGGAGGAGCTCCCTGACGCGCCTGCGCGTCACGTGTCCCTCTCGTTGGGCAGCCACAAGGATTCGGCGATCATTCGGCGAGAGGTCATAGTGACCCAGCAGCGCCAGCCACACTTGGTCCTCGACTCCGACCGTGAAGCGATTACGAATCGTGACCGTTACCGAGGAAGAAGTCGCGGTGAACAAGGGCGGTTCCATCAACCTGGCTTCCATCTCGCCGAACATACGGTCGACGCCCTCGCCGTACTCCTCCACCAAGCCTAGGGTCTTGAGAACACGCATGATTCTTCGGTTTCGTGAATAGTGCTCGTCCCGCATGTTCTCGACCGTGATGTGGCCTGGGAGCGGACCCGGGCTGTGTACTTCGATGCGATCGTCCCAGATGGTGACGTCGACCGTAGATCCAGAAAGGCCGTAGTCGCGGTGGGCGAGAGCGTTCAAGACAGCCTCTCGTAGTACGGCTTCTGGGTACTCCGTGACCGTCTCGCGGTGGGTACCGACGATAGCCTGAAACTGTCGTGTGTTAGTCCGAATGAACTCGAGGACATCCTCAACGAGTTGGGGAAGAGGTCCGTTGAGCTCAACTCGCGCACGAGTAGGACCGGGACCCGGGCCGACCCCCTCCCTTCGGATTACCTGCACCGAAGCTCCCGATACGAAGCGTGTCGGATCAGCGGCGAACAAGACCGCTGCCGCAGTCGTGATGGCGGGTCCTGCCGGCGGAGATGCGGGCTCAGCTACACCTAGGTCAATCAGCGCCCGTGTCACGTTCTCGCGACGGATCGAAGGGTGGCCTTCGTGATGCAGCGCAGCGTTGACCGACTTGAGGTCGATCGCCTCCGGCTCGATCAGGGGGATGGCAACCTCTTCGGCGGATCGCTCTTCCCGCTCTCGAACAAAGCGGCCCATCGAATCGGCGACGAGGGGCTGTGAGGAGCCTCCGACACGCCGCAGAAGCCTCCCGTCAGGTGTGGTCACGATCCGCCCCCGGACCTCGGGCACGGCCACCACAGTCAGTTTCACCCGGCCCACTTGAATCTCCTTGACCTGGACCTCGACGTGGCATTCTCGGGCGTAAGACGTGACCCGATCTAGGGTCCTCTGAGAAAGAGGTGCCCCTATCAGGGCTCGGTCGTCATCTACCCCCAGGATCACCAGTCCCCCATCCGTCATGCTCATGGCCGCGATCGCGTCGAGGACCCCATTTGGCGCTCCACGCTTGAACTCGAGGCGCTCATGTTCCACTTCGCCGAAGATCGACCAGAAGGCCTCTTTGGTCATCTGCTCAGGCAGGTCGGTAAGAGAGGGGATGTCAGTCAAGAGCCTAAGATTATCAAATCTTGAAGGAGAAAGGACACCCTTGGTACTTTCTGAGCCCAAGTAATACAAATCTCGCTCGAAACCTTCATACGCCTTCAGCGCATAACTGGGGCCACATCGCTCCCCTATCTTGAGCGCAATCTCCCGCGGCGCACAGCGGTTAGGCCAACGTGCTTGCAAAGCAGGTGCTCTACCAGCTGAGCTACGTCCCCGCGGGCCTGCGGAACAGGCCACCCGAAAACTCCCTCGGGCTTCGTCTGCCGCGGCCTCGTCATCGTGAGCACCCGCGCCATCCGGCAGATCAAGGGGACGGCGACGGGGATCCGCTCGGGGACGGTGTCGGTGACAATCCCGGGCCTCCACTGGAGGACGGGTTCGCCGTTGGGAGCGCGATCGTGGCACGTCCGCTTGCAGCGCCCGCCCGTGAAGAGCGTCTGCACCCACCATCGATAGAAGAGCCGTTTCGCTCCGAACGTGAGTCGGGACAGGCCGACTTGCACGGTCGCGCTCCGTCGGGAATACCGCTGGACGGGCACGGAGCCGACGAAGGAGTCGGGCCCGAAGTTGCGGATCCGCCAGATCGATCCCAGGAGGTCGGTCCTCGCGGACCGCACGAGCAGGTAGTACTCGGCGTCCGCACTCTTCCGGGTGTCGAGCAAGACCATCAGGTAGCCGCGGTCCCAGATCTCTCTCGTCCGCCATTCGCGGAAGGTCATGATCGTCCACGCGTGCGGCCCCGTCTTGTGCGCGAGACGCACCTTTCGTACGTCGAGGCTGCCTCGCGTGTCGTTGGGGTCTGTCAGGTCCGTGTCGTGTGCGCCGGCGATCGCGGTGACCAGCGCCACGGTGACGAGAGCGGCACCGAACGGTGCGAGCGTCGACAGCAGCCGCCGGGCGCTCACACGCTCCCCCTCCGCAACCAGGTCGTGGCACGCCATCCGGTGATCAGCGCGGCGGCGAGCGCCCCCACGAGGAGCAACGCCGGTAGGGAGTCGCCGGCGCGCGGGAGCTGAAGTTGCGGATCCGGGGACGCGGAGATCCACGAGACGACGGCGGCTGCACCGAGTGCCACGTTCCGTGCCAGCGCCACTCGCACGTCGATCGACCCTCGGCCGAAGCAGCCGCAGGCGACGCGGACGCCGTCCCTCATCGCGAGGCGCCCTAGGGCGGCGGAGAACACCATGAGCGCGGCGAGCGCGGCGGCGGCCGCGGCTCGCGGACGTCCCAGGAGCGCGAGGACCGGGACGAGGGCTTCGGTCCCCGGCACCGCCCACGCGGCGATGCCTGCCACGCCCGGCGGGAACGCGTGGCCTGCGAGGGCACGTCGCCATCGGCTCCATCCACCGATCTTGTCGATCGAGGACCACGCGAACGTTACGGCGAGGACGGCGGCGCCAGCCCCGGCCCAGCCGCCGCGCGAGCGCCACGCCGTGGCGACGGCGACGACCACGATCCCCCCGAGCGCGAGTCCGTTCAGGCCCCTGCGGAGGCCGTCCGACATCGAGCTCAGACGATCGACGAGTCGACGGCCGTCCTCAGGCTCGCGTGATCTGGCAGCGACGAGCGGCGCGAGGCCGCGTGAGAGCCCGAACGGCGCCATCGCGAGTGCGCCCCACAGCGGTCGACCGGTCGAGGCGGCGCCCACCGTCACGACGACGAGCGTCCCGTGGCCCAGGAAGGTGAAGAAGCCGATGCCGAGACCGGCGCCGTAGAGGAACGCCGCCAGCGGTCGGCCGAAGTACGTGCGCCACCAATCGGGCACCTGCCGACGCAGCTGGGGAACCGGCACACGGATCCCGGCCAGCTCGCGGACGAGATACAGGACGGCGACCGCAGCCACGATCGCACCGCCGGCCCTCCCCCAGGGGGCTCCGAGCATCGCGGCGGCGGCGGCGACCAGGGCACCGAACCCGGCCGCGGTCGCCGTGGCGCCCACGGCGTGGAGCACCAGGGCCCCCACCCAGCGGGTCCGCGTCCCGTACACGACGGGGCTGATGGTCTCCACCATCGAGAGCCCTCAGGGACCCCACAGCGCGGACCAGCCGGCGACCGCCGCGGCGGCGGCGAGCGAGACGAGCCCGGCGTCGGTCAGCACGTCCTCGCGAGCTCTCGGTACGTGATGCAGAACACCTTGAGCCCGGAGGGGCAGTACCCACGAACCGCGTAATCGCCGTTGATCCGGATCGAGGAGCGGGAGCAGCAGTCCTGGATGTGCCGGAGCCGGCCGAAGCAGCACCGGGTCCAGCCTCCCCCGTACCGGGGGTTGTTCACGAACGGGTAGACCTCCGGGACGCGCTCCTCGCACGTCTTCGAGCGCTCCTGGGTGGCCGGATCGCGGTAGAGCTTCCCTCGATCGTCCACCGGGTATCCGTACGTCGGGTGAACGGGGAACCCGTAACGATCGGTCCGTGACGCGGGCGCGTATGGATGCGGACACGAACCCGTCGTGTAGGTGTGCCCGCAGATGTGCAACGCCTCGGCGCGATCCGGTGCGAGGGCCGTCGCCACCAACGATCCTCCCGCCAGCGCGACCACGCCCCTGCCCACCCGCCCGAGGAATCCTCGGCGGCTCGTCCGTTGCGCGAGCGCTCGCTGAGCCCGCTCCAGACCCGTCAGCTCGCCCATCGCTCACCGTCCTCTCGCATCCGACGCCGGGCCGTATCGACCAGCCCCTCCACCTGTTCGAGGTTGTTGACCGTGCCCTTCGCCCGGACCACACCCATCTCATCGAGGACGAGGAGGTACGGGGTACCGGGTACGTCGAACATCCTTTCCGCCTTCTCGTCGTGCACGATCAGGGCCTTGAGGTCCGCGGCCCGCGCGGCCGCCGGCAGTGCGGGCGCCACCTCCCGGCAGACGATGCACGTGGGCGAGGCGAAGAGCACCAGTCGCTTCGACCCCGGGCCACCGATCACGATCGGCGCCCCGTCATCGGCCCGCGCGTCGACCGGAGGCAGCGGCTCCCCGAGCATCGGCCCCTCCGTGTCGATCTCCAACGCCCCGCGAGGTCCCAGCCGGAGGTGCAACGTGCCCACCTGCCGGGCGAGCGCCACCACGACGACGCACAAGACGACGAGGAGCACCCATTGTCCGACGAAGGCCGCGGTCCACCAGCCGCTCATCGCATCGTCCACGTCGGCTGCTTGCGCTCGTCCATGAACTGGATCAATGGGCTCCCATCGTCCGCCAGTCCCACCAGAGCCCGCAGCTCGCCATCCGCGTCGAGCAGCCGGAGGATCGGGAATCCTTCGGCGGCGAGCCCCAGCCGATCCGTACCCGTCCCAACCGATCGTACAAGCCGAGGGTGGGCGATCCCTGGTCGGCGAGCGTGTATCGGTGGCTGACCTCGTCGCCTTCCACGTGCGCTCCGAGCGTCGGCGAGGCGTCGGACGCCAGCCCGAACTTGGCGCGGATCTTCCCGTTCCGGTCCCCGAACGCCAGGCTGGCGGAGCCATCGCTCGACAGCCCGAGTGTCGCCCGGACCTTCCCGTTGTCGTCGCCGATCGCGAGTCCTGCGGACCCATCGGACGAGAGGCCGAATCGTGCGCGAACCTGGCCAGTCGGATCCAGCATCGAGAAGAACGGCGAATCGTCGTTCGACAGACCGATCCGCACCCGAACATGGCCCGCCGCATCCAGGACCTCGAATTCCTCGGCTCTGATGACACGCTTCTTCATCGGCTGGGCGTCCGATGACGCACCGGACGTCTGGCTATCGTCGCTCGCGGAACCGCACGACACAAGCAAGCAGTGACGACAGCTGGGCTGAGGAGATCTGTGCCGAGGTGTGCTCGGGGATGGGCCGGAACGGCCCGGAAAGTGAGAAACCGCCGGAACCCGAGGGCTCCAGCGGTCTCTCACCGCGAAACATAGGGGCGGGAGGGGTTCACCGTCAACCCGGTCCACAGGTTTTGTCACTCTTTCGATCGCGGTAGCACGACGTCTCGGTGGGAGACACAGGCCCGGAGCCGGTCCGGCAGCGGCGCGACGCCGATCCCGGGCTCCGAGGGAACCGTCATGGTTCCATCGGGTGCGAGCTCGAACGGCTCGGTCAGGTCCTGCTCGAAGTAGCGCGCCGAGGCGCTCGTGTCGCCGGGGAGGGTGAACCCGGGCATCGCCGCTAGGGCGAGGTTGAGAGCTCTGCCCACCCCGGTCTCGAGCATCCCACCGCACCACACGGGCACCCCGCTCTCCCGGCAGAGGTCGTGGATCCGCTTCGCTTCGAGCACGCCGCCCACCCGGCCCTGCTTGATGTTCACGATCCTGCAGGCGCCGAGAGCGAGCGCGGCGGCGGCGGCGGCGGCGGATCGGATCGACTCGTCGAGACACAGGTCCGTGCGGAGCATCGCCTGAAGCTCGGCGTGGCGGAGGAGGTCCTCGTGGTGGAGGGGTTGCTCGATCATCAGGAGGCCCAGCTCGTCCATGGACAGGAACACATCCGCGTCGGCGAGGGTGTACGCGGCGTTCGCGTCCACCGAGAGCAGGATGTCCGGATGCGTCGCGCGCACGGCGCGCACGCGTTCGAGATCCGTGCCGGGCTGGATCTTGAGCTTGATCCGCCGGTACCCCTCGGCGAGGTAGCCCTCGACCTGATCCAGCAACGTCTCGGTCGACGGAGCGATCCCGATGCTGACGCCGCACTCCACCCGGGTCTTGTCCGCGCCGAGCCACGACGCGAGCGACGTCCCGTCCGCGCGGAGCTCGGCGTCGAGGATCGCGTTCAGCAGCGCGGCCTTCGCCATCGGGTGGCCACGGACCCCGGCGAACGCCCGCTCGGCGCTCTCGACGTCGGTCGGGTTCGCACCGAACAGTGCGGGTGCGAGGAACTCCCGCAACACGATCCAGGCGCCGTCGTTGAACTCTTCGCTGAAGTCGGGCCGCACGTCGGCGACGCACTCTCCCCACCCCTCGGCGTCATCGGTCTCCACACGCACGACGATGCAGCGCTTCTCGCGCATCTCCCCGAAGCTGGTCCGGAACGGGCGGACCAGCGGCAACTCCACGAGGAGCAGCTCGACGGCGCGGACCCTGTTCATACGCTCGCCCGAGGAATCAGCGCGTACGCGGACCGGGTCTTGTCGAACGAGCCGGCGATCGATCCGGCGCGGAAGCAGGCCTCGAGCGCCTCGGCGGTGGCCTCGCGCCAACGAGCCGCGAGCGCCGGGTCCCGGCGGCGGAGCCCCGCGTGGTCGCGTGGCACCTCGATGACCCCACCTGCGTCGCCGGATGCCCCGCCCGGGACCGGAACAGGGCTGTCGGGGTCGCCTTCCGCCGCGAGCACGGCCGGGAGGCCCTCTGGCCAGCGGCGTGGCGCGGGTCGGGGTCCAGATCCCAACGGACCACGAGGCGGTCGGAGCGATCGCCGGCGTTGATCTCGTCCGTCATCTCTCCGTAGAACGCCCGGCCGAAGCCGTCGGCCACCGCGCCCAGCTTGCCGAGGTTGAACCAGGCGTTGCGCGCCACCAGCGGGTCGAACGTCCACCGCGCCACGTGGATGTCCTGCTCGAGCGCCTGGGCGCGTTGTCCGAGCTTCAACGCGTAGCCGACCCCTCGATGGCGCCGATCGGGCAGTGCGGCAAGCATGTGCGAATGGACGTGGAGCCCGTCGCCATCCACGCCCGCCCAGCCGAGGACGAACCCGATCAGCCGATCGCCGTCGTAGGCGCCGAACGGAACGTTCCCGCTGTGCGCGAGCGCGATCAGCAACTCGCGAGGCGGGAGCTGGAACGCGCCCCAGGTGGCCACCATGACCCCGACGGCATCGTCGAGCTCGGCCAGCGCGGTCAGGGGGCGCAACTCCACGTTCGCGGCCCGGGCCGCCGTGCGGGCGAGATCCCAGGGCGTTCCGGGCTCGTGCACGCGGGCGAGTCTAGAGCCAGAGCTTCCGACACGGAGAAGGCCCGCCATCGCGGCGGGCCCCCTGCGTCCGAACCGGTGGGGCTAGCCGCCGGCGGGCGGCGGCAGCTCCTGCCACTCCACGTCGTCGACGTCCTCGCCGCGGCGGCGCTTCATGAACTGCATGACCGCGGCCACGAGGGCCCCGATGAAGGCGAGCTTCAGGAGCTTCCGGAAGAAACCGCCCTTCTTCTCCGTGCTTTCGGTGTCGTCTCCCATCGGGCACAGCCTCCTATCGGGTGGATGGTGAACGCAGTGGGCCTGGATGGACTTGAACCATCGACCTCTTCCTTATCAGGGAAGCGCTCTAACCGAGCTGAGCTACAGGCCCGAGGGCCCCGAGCCCCTCGCCGCAGGGTAGTCACCGTCCGGAAACCGTGTCAATCGAGACCTCGTCGCGGGCCTGTGCCGAAGCGGCGGCGGCGACCTCTCAGTCGCGACGGTCTGCCAGCGTGACCTCGATCCCACCGACGATGTCGCTGATCAAGTTGTACATGATCGCCACGAAGACGTTGATGCAGGACCAGATCGCGACGCCGACGCATCCCCCGATGAAGAGCCACGTGAAGAGCTGCCCCGTGACGATCTCGAGCGGCGGCGCCTCGCCGGTGCTGAGCTCGCCGGTCGGCGACCGGGCGCCGGCGGACGGGAAGATGACGCCGAGCAGCTTCTCCAGCGAGTCGATCGCGCCGCTCGCGGACAGGATGCCCCAGATGATCGCGAGCGAGAGGTAGATCACGAGGAAGACGCAGAAGTAGAAGATCAGCGAGAACTTCAGCATGGACAGCGGGCCGATCCGTCTGACCTCTACGCGTGTCCTGCGCACACCGCGCCGCGGGAGCCTCGTCTCGGCGGGCGGGCGGACGATCGTGGACGGCCACGCCGCTTCCGGTGGCACCGCGTCGAGCGGAGGGACGAGCTCTTCCTCGCCCGGGAACGGCGATTCGTCCGGCATCGGCTCGGGATCGAACCCGGAGTCCGGCTCAGGCTCCGTCGCTGACCGTGGTTGCTGCACAGGCTCCTCGATCGTTCGGGTCTCGGCTGGGTCGATAGCGTACGCCCCTCGGCGCCCCAGCGCGGGGATTTGCACCCAGGCCGGGAGCCTGACACCCATGAGGTCCAACGCGCGCACGTGCCCCACCACGATGACCGCTGCGAACAGTGGCGCGAGCACACCACCGACGAGGCTCACGTCCCTCTGGAACAACAGAGCGCCCGCGCCCATCGCGCAGCCGATCGACCCGAGCACGAGATCCGACGTCTGCTGTGGGAGACGCGGACGCAGCTCGAGGACGACGTAGACGGCCGCCAGGAACGCGGCGGCCTCGACCAGCACGCCGAGTCCGATGTTCATGGGAGTCCCGACATCATCGCAGTAACGCCCGGCGGTGGACCGCGGTTCCCTCGTGGGTCCGTCCGGACCTCGGAGTGCTACTCCTCCATCTGCATGATCACCGGGGCGATCGCGACGACGTGGGCGCCCTCGTCGACACGCATCGTGCGAACGCCCTGGCTCGACCGCCCGACCCGGCGGATCTCCCCCGCCGGCACCCGGATCACGATCCCACTGGAGGAGATCGCGAAGAGATCCTGCTCCTTCGAGCCGACGAACGCGCCGGCGAGCAGACCCGTCTTCTTCGTGATCTGGTGGCCGATCACGCCCTTGCCTCCGCGCCCCTTCACGGGGTAGTCCTTCAACGGCGAGCGCTTGCCGTACCCCTCCTGCGAGACGCTGATCATCTCCTCACCGTCGGAAGCGAGGCTCAACGAGATCACCTCGTCGTCCTCAGCGAGTCGCATCCCGATCACGCCCGCCGTGGCCCGGCCCATCGGGCGCGCCAGCTGCTCCCTGAATCGGATGGCCTGGCCCTTCCGCGAGACGAGGAAGACATCGTCCTTCCCATCGGTGAGCTTCACGTCGATGAGCTCGTCGCCCGGCTTGAGGTTGATCGCGGCGAGACCAGCGCGCGCGGACTCGTATTCCGGCAGCGGCGTCTTCTTGACCATCCCCTTCTTCGTGGCGAAGAGCAGGAACCGCTTGGGGTCGTACTCCTTCAGATGCAGGACTGTGGAGACGCCCTCGTCGCCCGAGATGGCCACGCCGGGGAGGTTGGCCGCGTAGAGCCCGCGAGCGATCCGAGAGGCGTCGGGCACCTCGTGCACCTTGACCCGGTAGACCTTGCCCTTCGTCGTGAAGAACAGCAGCCAGTGGTGCGTGGTCGTGGTGAAGACGTTGGCCACCACGTCCTCTTCCTTGAGGGTCGCGCCGCGCACGCCCTTGCCCCCGCGGCCCTGCCGACGGAACGTGTCGATCGGGACCCGCTTGACGTAGCCGGCCCGGCTGACGGTGATGACCACGTCCTCTTCGGCGATCAGGTCCTCGATGTCGAAGGAGCCCTCGTCCGCCTTGATCTGCGTGCGCCGAGGATCGCCGTGCTTCTTCTTGATCTGCAGGATCTCTTCCTTGATCACGCCGCGGATCTTCTTCGGGTCTTTGAGCAGGGCCTTGAGGTACTTGATCTTCGCGAGCAGCTCCTTGTGCTCGTCCTCGAGCTCGGTGCGGGCGAGCTTGGTGAGCCGGCGGAGCGGCATGTCCAGGATGTGGTTGGCCTGGATCTCCGAGAGCTTGAACTTCGACATCAGCTTGGTGCGCGCCTGCTCGGCATCCTGCGAGCCCCGGATCACCTGGATGACCTCGTCGAGGTGATCGAGGGCGATCAGGAGGCCCTGGACGATGTGGTCGCGCTCCTCCGCCTTACGGAGGTCGAAGCGCGTGCGCCGGGTGACGACGTCGATCTGGTGATCGACGTAGTGGCCGATCATCTCGGCCAGATTGAGCGTCCGAGGGACGCCGTCGACCAGGGCCAGCATGATCACGCCGAAGGACTCCTGGAGCTGCGTGTGCTTGTAGAGCTGGTTCAGGACGACCTGAGGGTTGGCGCCGCGCTTCAGGTCGATCACGAGGCGCATCCCCGCCCGGCCCGAGGAGTGATCCTTCAGGTCGGCGATCTCCTTGACCTTGCCGGACTTCACCAGCTCGGCGATCTTCTCCGCCAAGCGCGCCTTGTTCACCTGGTACGGGAGCTCGCTGACCACGATGCGGGCTCGACCCGCGGATCCTTCCTCGACCGAGCACACCGCGCGGATCTTGATGGAGCCTCGACCGGTCTCGTAGGCGTCGCGGATCCCGTCTCGACCCATGATGATCCCGCCGGTCGGGAAGTCAGGTCCCTTGACGAACTTCATCAGGTCTTTCGACGTCGACTCCGGATGCTCCAGGTAGTGGACGACGGCGTCGATCGCCTCGCCCATGTTGTGGGGCGGGATGTTCGTCGCCATCCCGACCGCGATGCCACCGGAGCCGTTGACGAGCAGGTTCGGGAACCGTGAGGGCAGCACGAACGGCTGTTGCTCGTATCCGTCGTAGTTCGGCACGAAGTCGACGGTCTCGGCGTCGATGTCGCGGAGCATCTCCATCGCCGCCGGAGCCAATCGGGCTTCCGTGTACCGCATCGCTGCCGGTGGATCGCCGTCGACCGAACCGAAGTTGCCGTGCGGGTCGACCAGCGGGTACCGCAACGAGAAGTCCTGCGCCATCCGGACCAACGCGTCGTACACGGCTTCGAGACCGTGCGGGTGGTACTTCTTCACGACCTCGCCGACCGCCCACGCGGACTTGCGGTGCGGGCGATCCGGGCGGAGCCCCGCCTCGAGCATCGACCACAGGATCCGTCGGTGGACCGGCTTCAACCCGTCGCGCACCTCGGGGAGGGCCCGCCCGACGATGACCGACATCGCGTAGTCGAGGTAGGAACGCTGGATCTCCTCCCCGAGCTCGATCGGCTCGACCCGCCCCGCGAACAATCCCTCTTGCGCCATCGTCTCGTCTCCTCGGGATCGCTCCCGTGTAGCCCACACGTCGAGGTTCTGGACGTACTTCGCGTTCAGCTCGATGAACTCCTTGCGCGACGGAACGTCCTCTCCCATCAACACGGTGAAGAGCCGATCGGCGGTGGTCGCGTCCTCGAGCGTGACCTGCAGGAGCGTCCGCCGCTCGGGGTCCATCGTGGTGTCCCAGAGTTGGTGCGCGTCCATCTCGCCCAATCCCTTGAAGCGCTGTGGATCGAGCTTCTTGCTCCCGTTCCCGTTGTCCTGCCGGAACGTGTCCCACTCGCGCTCCGTGTAGAAGTAGTGCTCCTGCTTGCCCTCCTTGATGAGGTAGAGGGGCGGTTGCGCGAGATACATGAAGCCGGCATCGATCAGTTGGGGCATGTGCCGGAAGAAGAACGTGAGCAGGAGCGTGCGGATGTGTGCGCCGTCCACGTCCGCGTCGGCCATCAGCACGATGCGGTGGTAGCGCGCCTTGTCGAGCTCGAACTCGTCGCCGATGCCGGTCCCGATCGCGGTGATCAGCGCCTGGATCTCGATGTTCTCCAGGATCTTGTGGAGCCTCGCCTTCTCGACGTTGAGGATCTTGCCCCGGATGGGGAGGATCGCCTGGGTCGCGGGGTCGCGCGCCTGCTTGGCGCTCCCGCCGGCGGAGTCCCCCTCGACGATGTAGAGCTCGCACGAGGCCGGATCGCTCAGCTGGCAGTCGGCCAGCTTGCCGGGCAGGGAGCCACCCTCGAGGAAGGACTTGCGCCGGGTGAGGTCGCGCGCCTGCTTGGCCGCCATCCGCGCCTTCGCGGCCGCGAGCGTCTTCTGAACGATCCGCCGCGCCTCGGTGGGGTGCTCCTCGAGCCACTCGGCCAGCTGCGCGTTCACCGTCGTCTCCACGAACGAGCGCATCGAGGCGTTCCCGAGCTTGGTCTTGGTCTGGCCCTCGAACTGCGGATCGCGGAGCTTGACCGACAAGATCGCGACGAGGCCTTCGCGCACGTCCTCACCGATCAGGTTGTCTTCCTTCTCCTTGAGGAGACCCTTGGTGCGGGCGTAGCGGTTCAACACGTTGGTGAGCGACTTCTTGAGGCCCTCCTCGTGCATGCCGCCTTCGTGGGTGTTGATCGTGTTCGCGAACGAGTACACGGACTCCGAGTACCCCGACATCCACTGCAGCGCGAGCTCCACCTCCGCGTCCTCGGCCTTGTCGCCGATCGCGATCACCCGGGTGATCGCATCCTTCCCGGTGGCCAGGTGCTTCACGAAGTCGACGAGCCCGCCGTTGTACCGGTACACGTCCTTGTGCGCAGGCTTCTCGCGCTCGTCGATCAGCTGGATCTCGAGCCCGGCGTTCAGGAACGCCAGCTCGCGAAGACGGTCCGTGAGCTCCGAACGCTTGAACTCGATCTCCTCGGTGAAGATCTCGGCGTCGGGCCAGAAACGGATCGACGTGCCCGTCTTCTTGGTGGGCTTGCCCTTCAGGAGCTTCGACGTGGAGCGCCCGCGCGCGTAGGACTGACTCCACGAGAACCCGTCGCGCTGGACCTCGGCGGTCATCTTCGCCGACAGGGCGTTCACCACCGAGACGCCGACGCCGTGGAGGCCACCGGAGATGCTGTAGCCGCCGCCGCCGAACTTCCCGCCGGCGTTCAGGGTCGTGAGCGCGACCTCGACGGCGGGACGGCGATCCTTCGCTTTCGGGATCGGCTTGACCGGGATCCCGGCGCCGTCGTCGTGCACCGACACGCTGTTGTCGGCATGGATCGTGACGACGATCTTGGTCGCGCGGCCCGCCATCGCCTCGTCCACCGCGTTGTCGACGACCTCGTAGACGAGGTGATGCATGCCGCGGGAGCTGGTGGTGCCGATGTACATCCCCGGGCGGAGCCTGACGTGCTCGACGCCCTCGAGGACCTGGATGTTGTGCGCGTCGTAGGTGTCTCTCTTCGCCTTCGCGGTGGCCAATCGTCCTCCTGTCGGTGCCCCGCGCAGGCCGCCCCACGCATCGGAGCTGGGGGCGTGCGCGGGGCCGTCGCACGAACCCTCAGATTCTACCAATCAGGGGTGACGGAAACGGCGTTTCCGGTCGCCGGAAATCGCCCTTCTACCTGCGGTTTCGTACGACGATCCGGATCGCGGTGATCTGGTCGTCGCCGAGCGCCTCGTCCGCCCGGCGGCGGATCTCCTCGTGGAGGAATCGGGCCTGGGCGCCCCACGGTCCCGACGTCGCGGTGACCGTCAGAACGCCCGCTTCGAGGGCCGCCGGCGCGGTCTCCGACGCCAGCCGTTCGCCGACGATCGACGTCCATGCCGCCGCCAGCTGGGCCACCGGCATGCCCCGCGCGAAGACCTGCTCGGACAGGAGGTTGTCGATCACCTCGCCGAGCTCGACGCCGTCTTTGCTCGGCCCGTCCTCGCGTCGCGGGAACCCCTTCGCGCTCGGCATCAGCCCCTCACCGTCACGGTTCCACCGGTCACGTCCCACACCGCCGACGAGGCGTGCGGCACGTCGGCCTCGTCCGCCACGCTGATCACGACCTGACCTCCCCGATCCGCCAGCCGCTGCGCGATCCTGTCGCGGCGATCGGGGTCGAGCGCGCTGAAGGGATCGTCGACGAGCAGGAGCGGCGGCTCGCCCGTCTCGGCGGCGACGGCCGCGGCGAGCCCGAGGCGCAGGCAGAGGGCGGCAGCCCACGTCTCACCGTGCGAACCGAACGCACGCGCACCGAGATCGCGCACGGCGAGGGTGAGGTCGTCGCGATGCGGCCCGACGAGGGACGTCCGGCGGAGCAGCTCGTCCGGGCCGCCGCGCATCGAGCTGCTCCCGGAACGCCTCCTCCGAAGCCCCCGTCACGTTCGGGGCGTACGTCACGAGGAGCCCGTACCCTGAGAGCGCCTCGAACTCGACGGAGGCGCCGATGGCCAGGTGCGCGACGGCGTCGCCGCGCGCCTCGATCACCGGCACGCCCGTCCGGACCAGCTCCTCGTCCCACGCCTCCAGCCCGGACGGCCCGCCGCGACCTCCGTCCCATTCCTTGAGCAGCCGGTTGCGCTGACGGAGGGCCCGCTCGTACGCGGTGGACAGCCCTTCCTTCAACGGCCACAACGCCACGATCGCGTCGTCCATGAGGTCCCGTCGCTTCGAGGGGTCGCCGATCACCACGGGCAGGTCGAAGGGGCCGAAGAGGACCGAGCGCACCTGACGGCGCAGCTCGCGCTTGCGTCGGAGCGGGCTCTTGTTCAGCTTCACGCGACTCGCACCCTTCCGGGGGATCTCCACCTCGACGAGGGCCTTGCCCTCGATGCCCGTGAACTCTCCCCGCGCGTACGCCACATCGGCACCCTCACGCACGAGCGGGGCGTTCGTGGAGGAGCGGGGCGAGCGGAGCGCGTACAGGAAGAACATGCCCTCCAACAGGTTGGTCTTCCCTTCGCCGTTCGGTCCCACGACCACCGTCAGACCGTCCGCGACGCGATCGACGGCCGTGCGGCGATGGTTCCGGAAGTCTCGGAGCTCGAGCCACTCCAGGCGCATCCGGGTTCGCTCGCCGGGCGGTTCAGCCGACCGCGGCGGGGAGCCGGACCGGCATCACGAGGTAGGTCAGCTCGTCACCCTCGCCGCGGATCACGCCGGGCTTGAGCCCGTCGCGCACGTCGATCCGCACGCTCTCACCGGTGGCCGCGGTCAGGCCGTCGACGAGGTACTGCGGGTTGAACGCTGCGACGAGGTCCTCCCCTTCGTACCGCGCCTCGACCGTCTCGACGGCTTGCCCGAGGTCCGGGCTGGACGACGAGAGCTTCACGCCGAGCGCGTTGAACTCCAACCGTACGGGGGTCGTGTCACGAGCGAGCAGCCCCACCCGTCGGACGGCTTCGAGGAGCTGTTGGCGCGAGATCGTCAGTCGGCTCTCGACCGTCTCCGGCAGGAGTTGGCGGTAGTTGGGGAACTCCCCTTCGATCAGGCGAGACGTCAACGTGAGGGAGCCGACGCGGAACGCGATCTGTGACGCGTTCACCGACGCCTCGACCCCCGCCTTCTGGTCGACGGCCGCACGGCCGGCCTCCGTCAGCGCGCGCTCCGGGACGATCGCCTTCGCCTCGCCGTCGGCGGTGGCGACGAGGTCTCGGACGGCGAGCCGGTACGAGTCCGTGGCCACGAGGACCACGCCTTCCCGGCTGATCTCGAGCAACACCCCGGTGAGGACCGGCCTGGCCTCGTCCTTCGAGGCCGCCCGGGAGACCTGGGCGACGGCCTCGGCGAAGGCGGCCGGCTCGACGGAGATCGCGGTCCCCGACGGCTCCTGCAGCCCCGGGAAGTCGTCGACGGGGAGCAGCCGGAGGGCGCCCTCGTACGCCGCGCAGCGGATGTGCGCCTGGGACTGATCCGTCTCGAAGTCGACCGGGGCTTCGGAGAGCGACTTCACGGTGTCCGCCAGCAGCCGCGCCGGTACCAACGCCGCGCCGGCCTCCTGGACCTGAACAGCGATCGCGAGCCGCGCCGAGACCTCCAGGTCCGTCGTCGTGAGCGTCAAGGTGCCGTCGTCCGCCGCCTCGAGCAACACGCCGGTGAGTGCGGGGATCCCGGGGCGCGAGGACACGCCGCGCTGAACGGTCTGTAGCGCCTCCGACAGGTCGTCACGGTCGCATCGGAACTTCATTCGTCAACCTCCCGTTCGTCGCCTGTTCCCAGGCTGCTGCTTCTTAGGTTCTTTCTCAATGAAGAGCGGTAGTAGGGGCGGTGGAGATGTGGAGAAGTGGGGTATCCGCGCAGCGTAGCGCGGGTGTCCGACATGGGGACGACCGGTGGACCGTCCTTGGCGCTCTTCCGAGATCCGTCCTCGCGCGGTCGAGAACGGCCATCTCGGCGAGGTTGTCCACCGACATCACACCAACCCCCGGACTCGGCCACGGATGATCCTCGTGAGGTCCTGGACCTGACGGAACGTGTCGTCGCGAGACCGCATCTCGTCCTCGACCTTCTTGATGCCGTGCAGGGCGGTGGTGTGGTCGCGGCCACCGAAGATCTCGCCGATCTTGACCAGCGACAGGCCCGTGCATTCGCGCATCAGGTACATGGCGATGTGCCTCGCCTGCGTGAGCGGTCGTGAGCGCGACTTCGACACGAGGTCCCCGGTGGAGAGCTGGAAGTAGGCCGCGGTCTCTTCGAGGATGAGCGGAGGAGGGATCTCGTGCTCGGTCTGCGGGATCAGGTCCTGGAGGGCCCGCTCCGCGAGCTCGATGTCGATCGGCTGACGAGTGAGCTCGGACCAGGCGACCACGCGCACGAGGGCGCCTTCGAGCTCACGGACGGACTGGTCGAACTTCGACGCGACGAACTCGATCACCTCGGGCACGACGGCGGGGATGTTCTCCCGCTCGGCTTTCAGCTGCAGGATCGCGATACGCGTCTCGAGGTCTGGGGGTTGCACGTCCACGCACAGCCCCCACCGGAACCGGCTCACCAGCCGTTCCTCGAGGCCGGAGAGCTCGTGCGGCGGCCGGTCCGACGCGATCACGATCTGTCGCCCGGCGCCGTGGAGATGGTTGAACGTGTGGAAGAACTCTGTCTGTGTCTCCTCGCGTTTGGCGAGGAACTGGATGTCGTCGACGAGCAGGATGTCGACCTCCCGGTACTTGTGCCGGAACGCGTCACCCTGCCGTTCGCGGACGGCCTTGATGAACTCCGTGACGAACTGCTCGGAGGTCACGTACTTGATCCGCGTGTCGGGCATCAATCGCCAGATGTGATGTCCGATCGCGACCAGGAGGTGCGTCTTGCCGAGACCCGTGCCCCCGTAGATGAACAACGGGTTGTACGCCGTCGACAGCGGTGCCTCCGCGACCGCCATGGCGGCGGCGTGCGCGAACCGGCTCGACGGGCCGGGGACGAACGCGTCGAACGTGTAGTTGGGGAACGGGAGGCCGGGAGCACCGAGGGGTTTGCCCACCGTCGGCGGCGCCGCGGGTGCACCGATCGCGGCGTAGGCGGCCGGCGGCGTGGTGGTGATGTCCACCAGCGGGCCCTCTTCGTGGCGGATGCCTTCGTCGACGTCCATCTCGATCTTGATGGGGTGGCCGAATGCCTCCTCGGCGGTCTCCTCGATGAGCCCAAGATGATTGTGCTGGAGGCGCTCCCGAACGAATTGGCTCGGGACAGCCAGGGACAGCACCTGATCGCGGAGCGCGATGGGTCGGACGTCGGTGAACCACATCAGGAACGTGGTCTCCGGCAGCTCCGTGCGGGCGCGATCGAGCACGGCCGACCAGGCCCTTCTCGCGTCCTGATCGGGCAATGCGACGGCCATCTGAGATTCCACAGAACCTTTCCACACCGGTGGATAACCCACATCCGGGGAGGTCGCGGGGTCGGGAATACGCCGGGGGCCCCATCACCCCGGGGAAGTGCGGGGCGGACTATAGCACCGGGGTTTTTCCCCAAGCGAGCGGCCGGAAGCGTCTTGACGCACTTTCTGTTGTCAACCCCTCCATCCAGGGATGTTTCCGTATACTTCCCCTTCGGCCGGCGGCCTTGCCGGCCTTCCTTTCGCGAAGGAATCCGAGGATGGCCAAGGGAAAGCGTACGTACCAGCCGAACACGCGCCGCCGCGCGAAGACGCACGGCTTCCGTCTGCGGATGCGGACACGTGCCGGTCGGTCCATCCTCGCCGCTCGCCGACGCAAGGGCCGCAGCCGCCTCAGCGTCTCCGGCTGACCGGATCGGTGCGCACCCCCGCGATCCAGCGCGTCTTCCGTGAGGCGGAGCCGGTGCGCGGGAAGCGGGTGGTACTGTTCGTCGCTCCCGGCTCGGGGGAGTTCGCGCTGGTCGCCGGCAAGAAGATCGGTGGCGCGGTGCAGCGGAACCGAGCCCGGCGGGTCCTTCGGGCAGCGATCCGCGAGGTCGCGCCGCGTGGGGTGGAAGGACACGATGTCGTCCTGGTGGCCCGCGAGGCCATCCGAGACGCCCGAACCCAGGATCTGATCACCGAGATGACAGAGCTGTTCCAGCGTGGAGGGACGCGCCGATGACATCCATCCGGCGCGTCCTGTGGAACGTCGGCGCCCCCGCGCGCCTGCTCCTGGTCGCCGCGATCCGCACCTATCAGCTGACCCTCTCGGGATGGCTCGGCGGACAGTGTCGGTTCTCCCCCACCTGCTCCCGGTACGCGGAGGAGGCCATCCGATCGCTGGGCGCGACCCGGGGCGTGCTCCTGGCAACACGACGAGTGTTGCGCTGCAACCCATTCGGTCGTGGCGGCCTGGACCCGGTCCCTGCGCCACGCTTCGCGCACGATACCCCGTATGACACCAACATACGCCAGGCACCCGAGTCGACCCTCCCCCAGCTGATCCGGCGGCGCCATGCTGGCTGAGATCGGTCCGTTCCAAGCGCTTCTCGACGCGATCGGCTGGCTGCTCGCGTGGCTGTACGACCTCACAGGCAGCTTCGGCTTCGCGATCATCATCCTGACGATCGTCTTCCGCGTCGTCCTCCTCCCCCTGGGCATCAAGCAGATCAAGTCGATGCAGGCGATGCAGGCGCTCCAACCGAAGATCAAGGAGATCCAGAAGAAGTTCAAGGGGAACAAGCAGAAGGTCCAAGAGCAGACCATGAAGCTGTATCAGGAGTACGGGGTCAATCCGCTCGGCGGGTGCCTCCCCCTCCTCCTCCAGTTCCCCATCCTGATCGCGATGTACTCCGTGATAAGAGCGCCCGTCCCCTTGCCCCCGAACCCGGAGACAGGGATGGTCACGTACAAGGACAACCACCTTCCGGAGGACTCGGCCCTGTTCGCCGACATCACGGCCCACGAGGGGAAGGGGCAGGGCTTCCTCTTGATGAACCTCCAATGCTCGCCGCAGAACGCGGGCAAGACCGTGGACGTCCGGGACACCGCCGGCGACCCCACGGAGGACAACCTGGAATGCGGGAACGGGATCTCCGACCGCATCCCCTATTACGCGCTCTTGATCCTCATGATCGGGACGACGTTCTACTCCAGTCGGCAGACGCAGAAGGCGACCCCCGCGTCGGCGCAGAACCCGCAGACCCAGATCATCACGAAGGTCATGCCGATCATGTTCGGCGTCTTCGGATTCGCCTTCCCCGCGGGATTGATCCTCTATTGGACGGTGTCCAACCTCTTCCAGATCGGCCAACAGGCCGTGATGCTCCGACTGGGCCACATCGGTCCCCAGGCCATGGATCGAAGGCTGACCGAGGCGAGATCGAAGGCCGAGACGCGCACCGACAAGCCAAGGACCGGCATCATGGGCAGGATGATGGAGCGGGCTGAGCAGGAGCGAAAGCGGCGCCTCGGTGAGCCGGAACCACCTCGGAAGCCACCCCCGCGGACATCGGGGTCGAGCAAGGCCTCGCCCAAGGGTGGCTCTGGCCGGACAGGTACCGGGAAGGGTTCGGGCTCGGGCAGCTCGGGAAAGCGATCGAAGGGCGGCTCGGCGGGTCCGAGGCGGTCCGGACCGAATCGGCCGAAGCGACCCGGGAGGTAGACGATGGAGCGAGAGCCCGAAGCTGCGGGTGCTGGAGGCGGGGATCGTCGGGATGTGGATCCGGATGCGCCCGAGCTCGAGGAGCAGGCCGATGCGATCGCCGATTTCGTCGAGGAGCTCCTCGAGCGGATGGGGATCGACGCCATCGCGGAACCCACGACCCACCATGGCCACGTCTACGTCGACATCGTCGACGGACCCGAAGATGACATGGCGCTCCTGATCGGGCGGCATGGCCAGACACTCGATGCGATCCAGGAGCTGGCCCGCACATCCGTGGGGCGGCGCCTGGACGACCGTATCCGTGTGCTGGTCGACGTGGGGGACTATCGGAAGCGGGCGGAAGAGCGCTTGGTCGAGCAGGCGCGGAGATCGCCGAGCGGGTGCAACGAACAGGCGAGGAAGAGCACCTCGAGCCGATGAACGCCTACGAGCGCAAGCTCGTGCACGATGTGATCGCGGAGTTCGATACCCTCGAGAGCGTGTCCGAGGGCGCCGATCCCGATCGGTTCGTGGTCGTCCGCCCCCTCTGAGAGGGCTCGCCTCCAGGGAGGCCGTGTTTCACGTGAAACATGAGGGTTGGACTGTCGCCGATCTCTCCCCGGTCAGATCGCTGCTCTCGAGGCGTTCGAGGCGCTCCTCGCCGAGCATGCGATCCCTCGCGGGATGATCGCCTCGTCCGACCGAGAGCACCTCCGCCAGCGACATGTCCTCGACAGCCTCCGCGCCCTCCCGCACCTCGCACCGGTGAAGCGGCCGGTGGTCGACCTCGGCTCGGGAGCAGGGCTTCCCGGTATCCCGGTCGCGGTGGCCCGGCCGGATCTGCTCCTCACGCTCGCCGAGCCCCGACAGCTGAGGGTCGCCTTCCTCGAGCTGGTCGTGGAGCGTCTCTGCCTCCAGAACGTCCGGGTCTTCCCAGGGCCCGCCGAGGAGCTGCCCTCGGATGCTCAGGTGTGCCTCGCCAGGGGGTTCGGCGACCCCTCTCGGACCTGGACGGTCGCCCGAGGTCTCCTCCGCCAGGGCGGGAGCCTGATCTACTGGGCAGGAACCACGTTCCGGGCGGATCAGGTGCCTGAAGACGCTCGGATCACGGCCATCGGGACCCCCACCCTTGAAAGCGGCGGACCCATCGTTATCATGACCCGACAGTGAGCAAGGCGTCCGCCAGCACGACCCACGCCGTGGCACCCGCCACGCCGACTCGCCCCACCTCGCCCAAGCGGTCGAGGAAGAAGGGGCCGCTCGTTCCCGACGTCCCCGGTCGAGCCAGGGTCATCGCGATCGCGAATCAGAAAGGCGGGGTCGGCAAGAGCACGACGGCGGTGAGCCTCGGCGCGGCACTGGCCGACATCGGCTACCGGGTGCTGGTGGCAGATCTCGATCCGCAGGGGAACGCGTCCACGGGTATGGGGATCCGGCACGACGCTCGCGAGGTCACGGTGTATGACGTCGTCGTCTCCGAGGCGAAGATCCAGGACGCCATCGTGCACACTCCAGTGGAGCGGCTCCACGCGGTGCCGGCAACGATCGACCTGGCCGGGGCCGAGATCGAGTTGGTTTCCCAGTTCTCCCGCGAGGCGAGGCTCAAGAAGGCGATCGAACCCGTCCGGGAGGGGGTGTATGACTTCATCCTCCTCGACTGTCCGCCCTCCCTCGGGTTGCTGACCATCAACGCGCTCACCGCGGCTGAGGAGCTGATCGTGCCCATCCAGTGCGAGTACTACGCCCTGGAGGGATTGGGGCAGCTGCTCCGGAACGTCTCCCTCGTCCAGCAGAACATCAACTCGGGCCTGAGGCTCTCCGGCATCGTGATGACGATGTTCGACCCGCGAACGAAGCTGTCCGAGCAGGTCGTGGCAGAGGTCAAGCGTCACTTCGGCGAGCTCGTCTACGACGTCATCATCCCTCGAACGGTCCGATTGTCCGAGGCGCCGGGGTTCGGACAGCCCATCACGATCTACGACGCGAAGTCGAAGGGCGCCGAGGCGTATCGTCAGCTCGCGCAGGAGGTCGCGCTGCGGCCCCCTCCTGAGGCTCCGATGCCCCAGTTCGACAAGATGCCGATCGCCGTGATGCCCCCCATGGAGCGACCGGAGGAGGCCGATGCGGCTTCGGAGAACGGGGGGCATCCCGACCAGACGCAGCAACCAGCCCCCGGATCCGAGGCCACCACCGAGCCGCCGGTCGAGAGCGAGCCCGTCGTCGATCTCACTCCTGAGCCGGCTGCAGATGAGCCGCCGCCCGAGCCCGCGGCACGCGCACCGGAACCCGAGCCTCAGCCCGCGGAGCCGCAACCACAGGTCGAGATGATCGCACCCGCCACGCGAGACCCCCTCCCGCCCGCAAGGCGCGAGGCCCTGCCGTGGAGGCGGATGACGACGTCTGGGAGGAGCCTGCGCATCGACCTGAGCCGAGGGTCAAGCCCCCGTCGAGACCCCCTGCTCCGGGCGAGCTGCCCCAGCGACGGGTCGTGGTGATCGACGAGAACTCGGACATCGATATCGAGGCAGGTCAGGAAGCGCCTCCGGTCCCCGCGGACGAGCATCACGAGGGGATGGCGGACATCGGCGCGACGTTGGATGAGGACCAGGGCCGGAAACGGCGTTGGCGGATGTTCCGCAAGGGAGGCGATTGATGTCCAAACGAGGGGGTCTGGGACGGGGGCTCTCCGCGCTGATACCCGGCGCGCCCGAGGCGGGGGAGGCGTCCACCGGGCTGCTCGAGGTGCCCGCAGGCGCGATCGCCCCCAACCCCAAGCAGCCGAGGAGCAGGTTCGACGACGAGACGTTACGCGAGCTCGCCGCGTCCATCCGCGAGGTCGGGATCCTTCAGCCGATCGTGGTCCGGCGGGCTGGCCAGGGCTACGAGGTCGTCACCGGGGAGCGACGCCTCCGAGCCGCGAAGCTCGCGGGGTTGGCGACGGTGCCGGTGGTCCTGCGGGATTCCGACGACGCCGATCTGCTCAGGGAAGCTCTGATCGAGAACATCCACCGGGAAGACCTCAATCCGATCGAGCTCGGCGAGGCGTTCCGACAGCTCCTGGACGAGCTCGGGTTGAAGCAGGAGGAGCTGGCAGATCGCGTCGGCGTCTCACGGTCGCACATCGCCAACACGATCCGGCTGCTCGCCCTGCCCCTCGAGGTGCAGCAGCTGCTCACGGACGAGAAGCTCTCGGCGGGTCACGCACGTGCGCTGCTCGCGCTGGGCGATGCCGACGCGATCACGTCCCTCTCGTTACGGGTCGCGGCGGAGGACCTCTCGGTCCGCGAGACGGAGGAGATCGTTCGACGGTTCATCGAGGGTCCGAACGAGCCCGCTCCCAAGAAGACCGGCTCGGATGCGGAGGCCTCCGACCCCAACCTCGCGGAGGTGGAGGAGATCCTGTCCGAGCAGCTGGCCACCCGGGTGCAGATCCGCATGGGCCGCAAGCGAGGTCAGGTCTTGATCGAGTTCGGCTCTGCTGACGACCTCGATCGGATCGTGTCGGAGATCGTCGGCTCCGGGCCAGGCCTCGCACCCGACTGAGTGATACCATCATACAGAGGGGGCATCCCACGGCGGAGAGTCGTCACCGCCAGCGGTAGCCTGGACGGATGGATGACACCGGCCGGTATCCGTCGGAACGGGAACGCGCCCTGAAGGCGACCGTCCTCGGCCTGATCCTCGGCGTGGTGCTTGCGATGCTCGCGCGTCGCTCGCGCCTAGCCTGAGAAGAAGCGGCCCACCCCGGCGGCGACGGCGCGGGCGACGCGCCTCGGGAGGTCCGGGTCGCGGATGATCTCCTCCTCCCGCTGCCCCCTTCCGGTGAGCGGTTCGACCTGGACCGCCGGCATCCGCGTCTCACGCAGAGGGGCGATCGTCAGCGGCCGGACGCGTCCGGACACGCCGAGCTCGGCCTCGAGCTCTTCCAGGATCAGCTGCGCGAGCACGAGTCCGGAGGGGGAATGGGTGGTCCGGCTGCCGAAGTAGGAGCAGACGGGGCCGCCCCCGCCTTCCTCGTCCCTGGCCGCGAACTCCACGGTGATGGACGCCGCCGCGCCGGCTTCGTTCGCGAGACGGGCTCGGTCCGAAGGCGCGCCCGCCTCGCCGTCGGTGACGAGGAGCCTCGGATCGGCACCCACCGCCCGGAGCTCCTCCACCAGAGCGAGCGCCGAGCGCTGGTGCACGTCGCCGATCGCTTCGCTTCCCTCCCCGACGTCCACCGCGATGATGCGGCCCTCGATCGGGCCTCGGGAGGCTTCCAGCTCTTCGCGTTCCCGCACCAGCGCTCGCGACGGGACCGCATCGAGCGGGCGCATCCGCCGCAGCACCGACAGGGTGTGCGGTCCGACGATCCCGTCCGGTTCGTCCCCGACGTTGCGCTGGAAGAGCCGGAGGGCACCGTCCGTCCGGGGGCCGTAGAACCCGTCCTCCTTGCCGCTGTCGAAGCCCAACGCGTTCAGCATCCGCTGGATCTCGCGCACGTCGTCTCCTCGGAACATCGGTGCGCGGTGATACAGCGTGCGGTCGCCCAGACGCCAGCCCGCCTCCACCAGCTGTTCCCACGTGTCCGGCCCGACCAGGCCGTCCACCTGCAGGTGTCGATCCTGCTGGAATCGTCGGACGGCGGACTGGGTGGACGATCCGAACACGCCCACCAGCTCCTCGCCGTCGATCTCGGCCCCGAGCGCGGTCAACCTCGACTGGATGTCCGCGATCTCCGGGCCGCTGTCGCCCGTGCGAAAGATGCGCATCGGTTCGAGTGTGCGTGGGGGCGCGTCGCGACGGCAACCGACCGTCGCGGGGCGGGTGGGGTAGATGTCCTACGCGAGGTGCGGGTCGAGATCCCGAAGGATGGCGTCCTTCGGCCGCGCGCCGGTGACCCGCGCGACCTCCTTGCCCGCCTTGAACAGGATCAGGGAGGGGATGGACATGACCCCGTAGGTCCTCGTGGCGTCCGGGTTCTCGTCGATGTTCAGCTTCGCGACCTTGAGGTCCTGGCCCTTCTCCTGCCCGATCTCCTCCACGACCGGAGAGACCATGTGACACGGCACGCACCACTCAGCCCAGAAGTCGACGAGGACCGGCGTCTCGGAGTCGAGGACGCTCGTCTGGAACTCCGTGTCGTTCACATCTCCGATGTTCGCCATCTCTGTTCTCCTCTCGACCGCCGGACTCGCCGGCGGGTCTACGCCTGGCTCTGAACGCTCGCTCGAGCGGCGAGATTCCCCGCCTCGACCGCGGCGTGGGACTCGGTCTCGAGCAGACGCTCGGCGTCGATCGCTGCCTTACATCCCTGCCCCGCCGCTGTGACGGCCTGACGATAGATGCGGTCGGTGACGTCGCCGGCCGCGAACACCCCTTCGACCGAGGTCTGGGTGCGCGGCTCCTGGATCAGGATGTACCCGTCCGGGTCGAGCTCCAACCGATCGACGAAGAGCTCGGTATTCGGTGTGTGGCCGATCGCCACGAAGACGCCGTCGGTGGGGAAGTCCGTGGTCGCTCCGGTCGAGGTGTCTCGGAGCTTCACGCCGGTGACCGCGTCGTCGCCGAGGATCTCGGCCACCTCGGTGTTCCAGGCGACCTCGATCTTCGGGTTCGCCAGGGCGCGATCCTGCATGATCTTCGACGCGCGGAACTCGTCGCGCCGATGGACGATCGTGACCTTGGAAGCGAACTTGGTGAGGAACGTCGCCTCCTCCATCGCCGAGTCACCCCCGCCGACGACGACGAGCTCTCGATCGCGGAAGAAGAAGCCGTCGCAGGTGGCACAGGCGGAGACGCCTCTCCCACGGAGCTTCTCCTCGCCGGGGACGCCGAGCCATTTCGCCGTCGCCCCCGTAGCGATGACCACGGTCCGTGTCCTCCAGACCTCGTCTCCCGCCCAGACCCGGAAGGGCCTGGAGGACAGATCGACGCGGGTCACGTGGACCGAGAGGATCTCCGCGCCGAACCGGGCAGCCTGCTTCTCCATCTGGTCCATCAGCTCCGGGCCCAGGATCCCGTCGGCGAAGCCCGGGTAGTTCTCCACGTCGGTGGTCAACATCAGCTGGCCGCCGGCCTCCACGCCCTTGAGCACCAGCGGCTCGAGGTTGGCCCGGGCCGCGTAGAGCGCCGCCGTGAATCCGGCAGGGCCGGACCCGATCACTGTCATGTCCCGAACGTCGTCGTCGCGTTCCGTGCTCATGCGATGGTCATCCTCCCACACCACCTGAACGCCGCTCGTGAGCCGGTTCCTTCCCGCGGACGTCCTTCGCGGATCGTGGCGGGGAGGAGGTCAGATGCGGGCCGAGGCGAACGAGAGCACCGTGCAGTCGCGGGAGGACGCCGCCCACACCGCGATGGTGTCCGGCGGCTCGCCCGCGCCCGGGCCTTCGAGATAGACGGCGATGTAGGCCTCCTCGCCCTCGAACCTGGCCTGGATCAGCCGCGTCAACCGTCCTGCCTGCTGATCACCGAATGCCCGGGAGACGCACCGGACGGCGGCCGTCGCGTCCTGCTGGGTCTCTGCGGCTGCGTTCGGGGCCAGGTCGCTCGACGCCGTCGCCGAGCGCGCGAGGTCCTCGAGCCCCGCGGCGTCGTAGTCGCGGTCTTCCCGGCTGACGACGACATCTCCACCCACCGGACCGCTCTCGGCGGTGCCCGCGGAGTCCGCGCCGGCCAGGCTGGAGACTCCTTCGCGGTTCGGGTCGCTCCCGACGTTGGGGAGGGCGATCGCGATCGCGATCACCGCGGCGGCGGCTGCGGCCGCACCCGCCCAGCGGTACCACGCGGGGGTGCCGCGGCCGCCGCCGGCACCCACGACACGCCGATGCAGGTCGGCAGGTGGGTCCTCGACGGGGAGGGAGCGAGCGGCTCGGGCGCCGTGGGTCGCGAGATCGACGTCCTGTCGGCAGGCGGCGCAGGAATCCAGATGCGCCCGGACCCCGGCGAGCTCGCGCTCGTCCAGGGTGCCGTCCATCAGGTCGGTCAGCTGCTCGTAGGGATGACTCATGCCTCTTCCTCTGACGTCCGTGACGCTCCCGAGGGTTCCCCCCGTGTCACGCCCAGCGCCTTCCCGAGGGCCGCCCGGCCCCGGAAGACCCTCGATTTCACCGTCCCGACGGGGATCTCGAGCACGGCCGCGATCTCCTCGTAGGGGAGATCCTGCACGTCCGCGAGCACGAGGACCACGCGGAACTCCTCCGGCACCTGGGCCAGCGCCTGCGCGACGTCGACGGAGAACACCACCCCTTCCGCGTGGTCGGGCGAGGGCAGGGACGTCTCCGGCCGCTCGTCGCCCTCCTCGGGAGCCAGCTGGAGCATCGGGCGCCGCCGCTTCCTGCGGAGGGAGTCGTAGCAGGCGTTGACGGCGACCCGGTGGAGCCACGTGGTGAAGGCGGCATCGCCGCGGAAGCTGCTCAGCTTGCGCAGGGCGGCGAGGAACGTGTCTTGCGAGGCGTCGGCGGCTTCCTCCGCGTCGCCCAAGATCCGCAGGCACAGGTTGTAGACGCGTGTACCGTGGCGCTGCACGAGGGTCTCGAACGCATCGGAGCTCCCGTCCTGGAACCGCCGGACGAGCAGTTCGTCGGTCTCGGAGGTACCCACCGCGTCGAACGCTACAGCGACGGTGGTCCTGCGGTCTCGGTGACGGTCACGGTGGCGAAGTCCTCCGTCCAGGAGATCCGGTGAGCGATGACGGTGCTCGCCAGCTTCTGGATCTTCACGGTCACGAGGCCGGTTGGTGCCTCCACGCTGCAGCCGCCGCGGGCGACCCGCGCCGCCGGCTCCTGCGCGGTGACCACTTTGGCGACGCGATCGCAGGTCTTCCGGACGTCATGGTCGTTCTTGAAGACGAGCGCACCCTCGCTCGCCGCGGTGGAGCCGACGTCGGAGAGCTTGTAGGTCGTGAAGGCGATCGAGGCCGCATCGATCGCCGCGACGGCGATCACCGCGAGGAACAGGAGCCACACGACGATCATCTTGCCCACGAGTCCGGCTTCGTCGCGTCGAACGTTCATCCTCGGAACCTCCTGGCGATGACCTTCCTCAGGTCATCGACCTCTCCGACTCGCAGGATAAGGGCCGAGATCAGGAACACCAGCACCCCGCCCGCGACGGCGGCGCCCACGTGTACAGCCTGCGTGAGCACTCCCGCGTCCGCCGGGAGATCCCAGGCCCTGAACACGCCGACGGCGGCTCCGGCGCTGGCGATCGCCGCGACGGAGGTCAGGGCCACGGTCCTCGCGATCGGCCTGCCGTCGAGGCCTCCCAGCCTCCTCCGGAGGAGGATCAGGAGGATCCCCGCGCCCGCGACGTACGAGGTCGCGTGCGCCAGCGCCATCCCTCGGAGACCGAGATCCACCGGACCCAACGTGTACAGGAGGGCCGCGGCGACGTTCACGCACCCGACCCCGACGTTCACGAGGGCCGGCGTCCTCGTGTCCTGCATCGCGTAGAACGTTCGGGTCATGAGCTGGAACGACGAGAAGAACAGCAGACCGACGGCGAAGCCCTGGAGGGCGTTTCCGATGGCGACCGCGTCCGCGTTCACGGCGGCTCCGTGCTCGAACAGGAGCCGGGCGATCGGCTCGGCCAGCGCGAAGAGGCCGAAGGCGGCCGGGATCGTGACGACGGCGGTGTCGCGGAGTCCGCGGGATAGGAACGTGCGGACGCCCGCGGGGTCCCCGGTCGCCCAGCGTTCGCTCATCCCCGGCAGGAGCGCCGTGAAGATCGAGACGGCGAAGATCGCATGGGGGAGCTGGAACACGATGAAGGCGGTCGTGTAGATCTGGGGGCCGGCGGTGAAGCGGTTGTTGAGCACGATCACCACGACGTACGCGAGCTGGTTGGCGGCGACGTAGACGGCGACCCACCCGGCCAGACGTACCAGTTGCCGGACGGCCTCGTGTCGCCACGTCAGCCGGAGCCGGATGCGGTACCCGATCGTGCGGAGGGAGGGCCACAACGCCACGGTCATCGCGACGACCCCGAGCGTCGTCCCCACGGCGAGGATGGTGCGCTCGAGGTCGGTGATGGTGCGAACATCGGGTGCGCGGCTGCCTCGCGCCGCCGCGTAGGCGATGAAGGTCCCGATCACGACCAGGTTGTTCAAGATCGGCGCGAACATCGGCGCCGCGAATCGCCGGTGCGCCTGGAGGAGCCCCGTGATGACCGCGCCCACGCCATAGAAGACGATCTGCGGCATGAACCATCGGAGGAAGAAGACCCCGAGCTGGATCTGCGCGTCGCGGTCGGGAGCGTCCGAGGAGACGAGGTAGAGGCGGATGATCTGTTCCGCGAACACGGCACCGAGGGCGGCGACCACGACCAGGATCACCGCCACGAGCGAGATGACTCGGTCCGCCACCTCACGGGCGTCTTCGGTGCCGTGCGTCTCGAGGCGCGCGACGAAGACCGGGACGAACACCGAGGTGAGGATGCCCCCGAGGATCAGCTCGTAGACGATGTTGGGCGTGAGGTTGGCGACCGTGTAGATCGAGCCCAGCGTGCTGACGGTGACGCCGAGCGCGGCCGTCATCGCGCTGAGACGGAGGAACCCGGTCAGGCGCGAGAGCGCGGTCCCCACCGTCATGACGGCGGCATGGCGCACGAGTGGATCCCCGCGAGTCCCGCGGCGGAGGTCCGTGCTCGGAGCTCACGTCTGCCGCCGGCGGAACAATCTCCTCGACCACAGGGCGACGAGGACGAGGCCGGCTCCGATCGTGATCACGAGCGCGATCGGGTTGATCGCGGTGGATCGGACGATCAGCACCGTCCGGGACAGTTCCGTGCCGTCGGGCGAGCGAAGGAACACCTCGACCCGGCTGGTCCCGGCGGCCTTGACCTCCACCGGGAACGTGATCATCTCGTTGGGCTGATCGATCCGTACCGTCCGTACGCCGCCGTCCAGGAACTCGACGCGACCTGATGCCAGCACCACGCGCACGGTCAGGACGCGATCGCCGGGATCCCCCAAGCGGAGGGGGATCGAGGCCGATCGCGACGTGAACGTGAGGACGCGCGACGTATCCGGGGCGATGTCAACGAATGTCCGGTCGATCACGCCGTTCACCGCGTCGATCCATCTCCGGCCGGACCCCTCGTTGCCGATGTACTGCGACGCCTCGGCGTACAGCAGCCCGCGCCGGAGCCGGTCCACCTCGCCCGCCGGCTCTTCGACGACGGTGCCGAACGTGTTCACGCGCTGGGCGGCCGCGACGAGTTCCGCCGTGTAGGAGGGGCGGAAGACCTCGGGCGGCTCTGAGCCGAGGGCTGCTGGCCCGGGGGGAGGGAGCACCTCGCCGCGCAGATCCTCCGAATGGACCGGCTCCAGGAACGGTGCCTGGGTGAGCCGACGCACCGCGGGGTCCCAGAACGCGGCCGGGAGATCGGGCGGGAGTTCGAGGGCGAGGCCGCGCTCGACTTCCGGTGGCGGGACCGGCTGCTCCTTCCAGATCGTGGCGAGCTCGCCGAGGAGGATGTGCGCCGCCAGGATCGATCCAGGTCCTCTCGGACCTCGGTGTCACCCAGGAGTGACGTCGCGCCGGGGTCGGGCAGGAGGAGTGTCACCTCACCCCCCGATGACGTGGGCAGGGTGGCTGCCGGCGGTGGGGCGAAGTCGTTTTCCTGCGGCGGCCGGGCGACCGTGTCCGCGCCTCCGAGGAGCGTGGTGACCCCTCGCGCCTCCAGCGCGTCGACCGAGGCCTGGTCGAACGCCAACCCGGGCGGTCTGGCGACCGTCGGATCCGGGCCGCTCGCCCAGGATCCGCTCGAACGTCTCGTCACCGACGCGCCACTGTGTGTCGAGATGTGTGTCCAGGCCCGCGGAGAGCAGTGCGGGGAGTCTCGGAGCGGCGAACGGCATCGCGTGGAGCCGGGCGAGCGGCGAGGCGGCGATCTCTCGGAGACGCTCCAGCGTCGCTGCGGCCGCGAGAGGCGCCGGATCGTCACTCGGAACCGTCGTCCCGTCGGGCCGCTCGTACCCATCCGCCGCCCGCTCGAGCTGGTCGAGCGCCACGGGCGACACGATCAGGTCGACGGCCGCTCGCGGCAGCGCTGCCTCGAGCAGATCCCGGATGGCCTTCACCTGCGCGACGATCCCGCCGCCGGACTCGAGCGAGCTCTCGAAGCCGAGGTCGATCAAGGTGCCGTCGGGTCCGAACGCGATGGGCGTCGCCACCTCGGTCCACCAGGAGAACCAGACAGGCTTCTGCGGGGGGATCTGGAAGAGGTGGATGACGGCGCTGTTCATCGAGGCCGTCAGCTCGTCCTCGTCCCCGCTGCGGAGCTCGATCTGCAGCGGATAGACACCGGAGTCGTCCTCGATGGCCCCCGTCTCCGACGCGTCGATCTTGATCGCGACGTCGGTCACCTCTCCCGGCTGGAGATCGCCGGCCAGGAAGACCGTGTCGGCTGCCGCGGCGAACGAAGGGCCGTCCGCCAGCGCGGTCTCGTACTCGACGCGGGACACCACCTTCCGACCGAGCCGCCATCCGACGCGCGCGTCGGGGATCGTCACGTCGCCGACGTTGCTGATCCGGATCGCGAGCCGGATCAACGGTCGATCCGGGGTGGTGTACGCGTTCTGCTTGAGGAGGCGGATCGTCGCATCCAGCTCCCCCTGGGCGCGTGCGGGCGACGCGATCCAGACGATCGCCGAAAGGATCGAGAGGAGGCTCAGGGCCAGATGTGGTCCGCGGGAGCGACGCATGCCGAGCGACAATCGTAGCCCCCGAGCTCAGCGGTCCAGCATCGCCGATGCCTGTTCGACCGCGTACAGGACCGAAACGGCGAGGAGCCCGCTCCCCACCACGACCCGAAGCGTCCGTTCGCGCGCGCCCAGCGCGAGGGCGGCACCGAGGCGAGCCCCGGGCACCGATCCGACCATGAGCGCGATGCAGATCCATAGGTCGAGGTGGCCGAGCACGCCGTGGACCACCGCGCCGGGGACCACCAGGGCGACGATCGCGAGGAGCGACGTTCCCAGGGCCCGCTTCAGTGGCATCCCGAGCCAGCCCGCGAGCAACGGAACCATCACCAGGCCGCCGCCGATGCCGAGGAGACCGGAGACGAGACCGGCCAGCGCACCGATCCCTCCGAGGATCGGCGCCGATGCCTGCCTGCCCGCTCGTCGCCGCTCACCCCCGCGAAGGATCGAGATCGCCTGCCAGCCGAGCAGGAGGGCCGTCACGATCAGCAGCAACCTCGTATCGATCGCGGTGGTCAGCCAGGCGCCCAACGCGGCGGCGACGACGCCCGGTCCGACCAGCCACGCTGCCGCCCGGACGTCGAGCTCACCGCGGCGGCGGTAGGCGAGCGCGCCGGCGAGCGCGGTGGGGAAGATCACCGGCAACGGGGTGGCCAGCGCCACGATCGGCGGCGCCCCGAGGAGGACCTGGATGCCGGGCGTCATCACGATCCCGCCTCCGACCCCGAAGAGGCCGGCCAGGACGCCGGAGATCAGTCCGATCGCCACGGCGATCCCGGCGTCGACGAGGCTCACCGGAGGATCCTCGGCGGCGCGAACGAGGACGTCGCGCTCGCCTCGGTACGCGGCCCGCTTGAGCGCCCGCTCGAGTGGGAACCAGCGGATCTCCTCCATCTCGTCATCACGGTCGTCGATGTTCCCGCCCGTGTGTCGCATCAGGAAGAAGTGGACGGTCTTGCGGATGCGCACGTCCTCCCACACGTAGAAGTAGCGGGTCTCCCCGAGAGAGTCTTCGATCTCGGCGAGGAGTCCGGTCTCCTCCCGGACCTCCCGAACCGCCGCCTCCTCCGGGGATTCGTTGTCCTCGATGCCGCCCTTCGCGAGTCCCCACGCGAGCTCGCCCCGGCGCGTGCGTCGCGACGCCAGGACGATCTCGATCTCCTCGCCGTCCCGTCGGTAGACCACCCCACCCGCCGAGATCTCCCGTTTGGAGGGGGCGCCACGGGCTCTCCTGGAGGCGTTCCCCGACGTGCCCCGCCGCTTCTGCCGCTGCTTCTGGCTCTTCTGCTCGTTCTTCTTCTGGCCTTTCCTCGGGCGTCTCCTCTGAGGTTTCCGCTTCTGACCTTGGCCCGTCGCCGCGTTGCTGCTCCCGGGCTCGGTACCGGTCCCGGTCCCCGCGGACGATCGTGAGGCATCGCCTGCCGTTCCGCCGCCTCGGCTCGCTCCCTGCGCCTTCGCACCGCCGGCCGTGTGCCCCGAGCCCCGCTTCGGCCGTCGCCTGCGACGGCGCTTCGAGCCGCCAGCTTCCGCGCCCGGCGTCGCCGCTCCGCCTCCTTCAGCCATCCCACCTGATTCTAGGTTCCGTTCCTCAGGTCCCTGGGGAGAGGGGCCGATGCATGTACCGAGCGTCCGAAGGGCGTGACCAGCGATGAGAAGAGGAGCGTCGGTCTGGCATGGACATCGATGAGCTGCTGCGGTACACGGTCGAGCGTGGCGCGAGCGACCTCCATCTGAAGGCGGGCAACGTCCCGTTCGTGCGGGTGGACGGCGAGCTCTCGCCCGCCGAGCTCGGCTACCTCTCCGCCGCGGACACCGACCGGTTCGCCGACGCGCTCATGAGCGAGCACAAGAAGCGGGAGTTCGAGCAGACGAACGAGGCCGACCTGGGGTACACCCTCTCCGGCGTCGGACGGTTCCGTGTCAACGTCTTCCGTCAGCGCGGCGTGATCGGGCTCGCGATCCGTCGCGTCCGCGCCGAGGTGCCGTCGTTCGAGGAGCTCCGGCTGCCGCCGGTGATGAGCACGCTCGCGGCCTCTCCACGCGGCCTGATCTTGATCGACTGGGCCGACGGGCACCGGGAAGACGACGACCATCGCGGCGATGATCGGCCACATCAACCGCACGCGCCGGACCCACATCGTGACCGTGGAAGATCCTATCGAGGTCGTCCACGACGACCAGCTCTCGATCATCCAGCAGCGCGAGATCGGGATCGACACGGACTCGTACGCGGCCGCCCTCCGGCACGTCATCCGGCAGGACCCCGACGTGATCTTCATCGGGGAGATCCGTGACGCGGACTCGGCGCTCGCCGCGATCCAGGCGGCCGAGACCGGACACCTCGTCATCTCCACCCTGCACACGATCGACGCGATGGAGACGATCAACCGCACGCTCGACCTGTTCCCGCCCGAGCAGCAGCGGGAGAATCCGCTCCTCCTTCGCCGGCGCGCTCCGCGGGATCGTGTCCCAGCGTCTCGTGACCCGTTCCGACGGGAAGGGGCGCGTCCCCGTCGTGGAGGTGCTGGTGAACACCGGGCGCGTCTTCGACAGGATCGTGGATCCCGACGAGACGTCGGGGATCCTCGAGGTGATCCAGGGCGGAGAGTTCTACGGCATGCAGACCTTCGACCAAGCGCTCGTGAAGCTCGTGAAGGAGGGTGTCGTCTCGCCGGACGAGGCCCGCCGGACCGCGACCAACCCCCACGACTTCGACCTGGCGCTGCACGGCACGCTCGAGCGGCGCGCGGCGTTCGACGAGGCGGCGGCCGCCTCCGAGAGCCTCCCGTACTGATCGGCTGCGGTTCCGTCACCCGAGCCAGATGGGCATCGCCGCACCGTGCTCGGCCGGGGCGGGAGGACCGCAAGGGTAAGGTTGGACGTCGTGACCACCCTCGAGATCGATCCGCTCGCGAAGGAACTCGGCGATCGTTTCCAGGCGGCCGGTCACGAGCTGTATCTCGTCGGGGGAGCGGTCCGTGACCTGGTGTCGGGCCGGCTCGCACCCGGTGTCGACACCGACTTCGCGACCGACGCCTCGCCGGCCGAGACCTCCCGGTTGCTCCGCGGGTGGGCGGAGGCGCTGTACCTGGTCGGGGCCAAGTTCGGGACCGTCGGGGCCCGTCGGCACGGCAACGTCCTGGAGATCACGACGTTCCGGGAAGAGCGCTATCCGGAGGACGAGCGCAAGCCTGCGGTCACGTTCGCGAAGGACATCCAGACCGACCTGTCTCGACGCGACTTCACCATCAACGCGATGGCCGTCCGGCTGCCGGACGGGGAGTTCGTCGACCCGTACGAAGGGGTGAAGGACCTCGCCGCGAAGGTGCTCGACACGCCGCTCGATCCGGAGGTCGCCTTCTCGGACGATCCGCTGCGCATGCTTCGTGCCGCGCGGTTCGTCTCCCAGCTCGGCGTGACGCCGGCGCCCCGCGTGGTGGACGCGATCCGTCGCATGCGGGAACGGCTTCGGATCGTGTCCTCGGAGCGCATCCGCGCCGAGCTCGACAAGCTCCTCGTCGGCGACGCGGCGGGTGCCGGATTGGCGATGCTGGTGGACTCCGGGCTCGCGGACGAGTTCCTCCCCGAGCTCCCGGCGCTCCAGCTCGAGCAGGATCCGGTGCACCGGCACAAGGACGTGTTGCGCCATACGTTCGCGGTCGTCGAACGGCTCGAGCCCGATCCCGTGCTCCGCCTCGCCGGTCTCCTCCACGACATCGGGAAGCCCTCCACCCGGGCGATCACGCCCGACGGCGTCTCGTTCCATCATCACGAGGTCGTCGGTGCGCGGATGGCGGAGCAGCGACTCCGGGAGCTCCGCTATCCCAACACCGCCGTGGAGGAGGTGCGGACGCTCGTGGAGCTCCATCTCCGCTTCCACGGCTACGGCGACGGCTGGACGGATGCCGCGGTCCGTCGATACGTCCGCGACGCCGGACCGCTCCTCGACAAGCTGAATCAGCTCACGCGGGCGGATTGCACGACCCGGGATCCGAAGCGCGCGGAGCGGTTCGCCCTGCTCCAGGACGAGCTCGAGGACCGGATCGCCCGGCTGGCCGAGCAGGAGAATCTCGACGCGATGCGCCCGACCCTCGACGGCCGGCAGGTGATGGACCGTCTCGGCGTGGAGCCCGGTCCCGTGGTCGGGGAGGCGCTCGCGTTCCTGATGGACGTGCGCATGGAGCGCGGCGAGATCCCCGAGGACGAGGCGTACGAGCTGCTGGACGCCTGGGCGAAGGAGCGCGAGATCGACTAGGGAGCGGACCCGGAGACGCGAGCGGCCCGGAGCATGAGGCCGATGGTCTTCGGGTCTCCCCGCCAATGCTCTTTCACGACGTCGGGGCCGGCTCGTTTCACCACGTGTCGCAGGACGAGCCCCGCGACGACGGCGTCGTCGAGAGCACCCACCCCCGGCAGGAACTCGGGGAGCAGATCGATCGGGGACGCGAGCCAGAAGGCCCCGAGCAGCAGGAGGACCTTGGACGAACGGGGCACACGTTCGTCACCGAGCAGACCCTGGAAGAGACGGATGAGGTTCGGCAGGAAGGTGACGAGCTCCCGCGCGATCGTCTTCCGTCCGATCACGAGGAGCACGACCGCGGCGAGCAGCCAGAGGCCCACCAGGACACCGACCGCGATCAGGAGCCCCCGCACGAGCTCGCCTCGCTAGAAGCCGCTCATGTTCTCGACGGGCCAGATGATCCAGACCGCCTTGCCCACCACCCGGTCGATCGGGACGAACCCGAGGCCGAAGCGAGAGTCGAGCGAGTTGGAGCGGTTGTCGCCCATCACGAACAGCTCTCCCTCGGGAACCGTCGTCTCCGGGAAGCGGGCGGTGCGCTCCTGGAGGTACGGCTCCGAGATCCGGATGCCGTTCACGTAGACGCGCCCGCTCCTCGCGGAGACCACGTCCCCCGGTTCGCCGATCACCCGCTTGATGTAGTCGGGGTTGTCGGGCGGGGAGAATCCGAGGCCTTGCCCGAGCCAGTGGGTGACCGCACCCCACACGCCGCGCTCGGGCTCCTTCGCGGGATCGGGCTCTTCGAACACGATGATGTCGCCCCGCCGGGGGTCGTGGAAGTAGTAGGGGACCTTGGCGACGATGACCCGATCGCCCGGGATCAAGGTGGGTTCCATCGAGCCCGTGGGGATCCAGAACGCCTGGAGCAAGGTGCTCTTGATGAGCAACGCCAAAGCGAACGCCATCAGGATGAGGCCCGGCAGCTCGCCGAGGAACGTCAGCGCTGGGTGGCGTCGCTTCTTGGGCTTCGGGCTCTCGCCGTCTCCGTCCTGTTTCCGGACGGCACGCTCATCCGTTCTCACTCACCCAGGGTACGTCCTCCCATCCTGAGGAGCGGGGAGCGTGATCTCCACCTCGACCGCCTTGCAGGAGGCCCAGATCTCGGAGCCCCGAGCCAAGCCGAGCTGGCGGACGGAGCCCGCCGTGACCTCGGCCACGAGCGGAGGTCGCGACGCGATCCGCGCTCGGACGCGCTCTCCGTAGATCGCGAGGTCCTCCACCGTTCCGCGCCAGACGTTGCGGGCCGAGCTCCGCGCCGGCAGGTCGGCATGCACGACCACGTCCGACGGCCGCAAGGTCCCGGTCACCCCGTCGATCGGCCGGCGAGTGGATCCTCCGGCCAGCCGACCACCACGTCGCCTTCGGGGGTGACGAGCCGTCCTGCTCCACCCTCGATCGGCTCCAGCCGCCCGACGAAGAGATTGACCCCGACCAGCTCGGCCGCGTACCGGCTTCGTGGGGTCCGGCGCACGTCATCGAACGTTCCCTCCTGGGTGACCCGCCCGCCTTCGAGGATCACCACGCGATCGGCGAGGGTCATCGCCTCCACGGGATCGTGGGTCACGAGCACGCGGACGCCGGGGAACGACGCCAGCGTCTCGACGAGCACTGGGCGGAGTTGCGCTCGGCCTCGGACGTCGAGACCCGAGGAAGGTTCGTCGAGGAGGAGGAGTCGGGGCTCGTGGACGATGGCCCGGGCGAGCGCCACCCGCTGCGCCTCGCCCCCGGAAAGCGTCGGCGGCAGGGCCTCGGGTCGTACGTCGGGCGCGAGGCGAGCGAGGATGGCGCTCGCCTCCTCATGGGCCTCGCGCCGACGGATGCCTCGGGCTCGCAGCGGGAACGCGACGTTGGCGAGGGCGCTCATGTGAGGGAAGAGCGCGCCGGTCTGGAACGCGACCCCGAGCGGCCGTCGCTCCGGGGGGAGGCCGTCGATCCGCTCGTCTCCGAGCTCGATCGCGCCGGCGCTCTCGATGAGACCGGCGAGCGCCAGGACGACCGTGGTCTTGCCCGCGCCGTTCGGTCCCAACAACGCCAGCGTCTCGCCCTCCTGCGCCGCGATCGCCGCATGAACCTCGAACGACCCTCGATCCGCCGCGACCGTTGCCTGGAGACTCACGCCGGCGCCCCGATGAACCGACCTCGCAGTGCGATCAGGATCCCGAGCGACACGGCCACCAGAACCAGTGAGAGGAGGGTCGCGGCACCGGGATCCGACTGGAGCGCCTCGAACACGGCGAGCGGCATCGTCTGGGTCTCCCCACGGAAGTTGCCCGCGAACGTGATCGTCGCGCCGAACTCCCCGAGCGCGCGCGCCCACGCGAGGACCGTTCCCGCCACGAGCTGCGGGGCAAGCAGCGGAAGGGTGACCCGCCGGAGGACGTACCACCTCGACCCCCCCAGGGAGGCGGCGGCGTCCTCGAGCCGGGTGTCGAGCGAGCGGAGCCCGGCCTCGACCGCGAGCACGACGAACGGGAACGACACGAACGCGGCCGCCACCGCGGCCCCTGCTGTGGTGAAGGGGAGCTCGAGTCCGATCGCGCGCGCCGGCCCTCCGAGGAGCCCTCGGCGCCCGAACGCCGTGAGCAGCCCGATCCCGGCGACGACCGGGGGGAGGACGAGCGGGAGGAGCGCGAGCGCGCGAACCAGCGCGATCCCGGGGAACGAGGTCCGGCCGAGCAGCAGGCCGAGCGGAACCCCGACGAGCGATCGACATCGCGGCGGCGCCGAGCGACACGAGCAGCGACACGCGAAGGCCCTCGACCGCGATGTCGGAGGAGAGGAGGTCGCCTGCCTGGTCCCACGGCGCCCGATCGAGCAATCCGGCCACCGGGAGGAGCACGAACGCCGCACCGAGGGCCGCCAGGACGACGACCCCCACGGGAAGCCGGCGTCTCACGGGGGCAGGAAGCCCGCCGCCAGGAGCGTCTCCCGCCCGGGACCCAGCACGTATTCGACGAACCCCCCAGCGTGCTCTGAAGCACCGGCGAGCGCGGCGATCGGATAGACGGCCACGACGTTGATGTCCTCGGGCACGTCGACCGTTTCGAGGTCCCCAGCGACCGAGGCGGTGACGTCCGTCCGGTAGACGATGCCGGCGTCGGCTTCTCCGAGGGCCACCTTCTGGACGACGCCTTTGACGTCGTCCTCGTTCGAGACCACGTTCGCGAGAGCCCCGTCCGCGATCCGCGCGTTCGCGAGCATCTCGCGGGCGTAGTCCCCGACAGGGACGCCTTCGGCTGCGAGGACCAGCTTGATCCCCGGTGTTGCGAGATCGTCGAGGGTGTCGATACCCGCGGGATCCCCGGCGGGCACGATGACGACGAGGAGGTTGCGCGCGAAGTCCGCCCGGTCGGTCACGCCGGGATCGCCCGCCACCGCATCCATCCACTTCGGGCTGGCCGAGGCGAACACGTCGGCCGGAGCGCCTTCCTGGATCTGGGTCGCCAGGCCATCGGAAGGGCCGAAGCTGAGACGGACCTCGACACCGTGGAGCTCTTCGTACTCACCGGCGATCTGCGTGAAGGCTTCGGTGAGGGATGCCGCCCCGAACACGGTGACCGCGTCGGTCGTGTCGCCGGGTTCGGTCCCTCCGCACGCGGTCACCACGATCAGCAACGAGGCGAGGAGGGCCCGTCCCCTCACCTCTCCACCTCGATCATCACGCTGGTCGCCTTCACGGTGGCGACGGCCTCCATCCCCGGTTTCAGGTTGAGCTCGTCCGCTGCTTCCCGGGTGATCAGCGATACGACCCGATGCGGGCCGGCCTGGATCTCGACGAGCGCCGAGACCGTGTCGCGCGTGACCTTCGTGACGACCCCGGGGAACGCGTTCCGCCGGCTGGAGGAAGCCGGCGCCCGCTCGGCTCGTCGCTCCGCGACGAGCCGAGCCACCTCCGCGGCCGGGACCCGCCGCTGACCTCCCGAGGTTCGGACGGTGCTCAGCTTCCCGTCTCGTTCCCACCGCCGGAGCGTTTCGACCCGAACGCCGATCGCCTCAGCGGCCTGCCCGATCCGATACTCATCCATCGGCCGCGGAGTGTACAGGTTCAGCGGTGCCCATCGCTAGGGAAAGCGGGACTTATATACTTGACAAACCTAGGTGTGTAAGGCTATCTTCCAGTCCATGAGCACGACCGGAAACCTCGTCACCCTCACAGACACCTTCACCACCGAGGATGAGGCTCGGGCCTTCCTGGAAGGCGCTCCGGTGGCCCGAATGGTCCCGTCTGCCCCCACTGCGACGGCAAAGGTGCCTACAAGATCACCGCCGAAGCCCGGTTCCAAGACCCGCAAGGGCCTCTACAAGTGCAAGGCGAGGGGCTGCCGCAAGCAGTTCACGGTGACCGTGGGGACCATCTTCGAGGACTCCCACATCCCGCTTCGCAAGTGGCTCATGGCGATCCACCTCATGTGTGCCTCGAAGAAGGGCATGAGCGCCCACCAGCTCCACCGGATGCTCGGCGTCACCTACAAGACCGCCTGGTTCATGTGCCACCGCATCCGCTACGCCATGACCCAGGAGCCACTGGCCTCGAAGCTGCAAGGCACCGTCGAGGTGGACGAGACCTACGTTGGAGGCCGGGTTCGAGTCGGCTCGAAGCGCGGCCGGATCGACAAGCCACCGGTTGTGGCCTTGGTCGAGCGCGGCGGGGATGTGCGCAGCCTTCCCGATGCCGCTAGTGACCGAGGCGAACCTTCGCCAAGCGATCCGCGATCACGTCGAGCCATCGTCGCGCGTCATGACGGACGGTCACTACGCCTACCGCAACGTCGGTGAGGAGTTCGCGGAGCACCAGTCCGTATCCCACCTGCGGCATGAGTGGGTGCGCGGCGAGGCCCACACACAGACCGTCGAAGGCTTCTTCTCGCTGCTCAAGCGTGGGATCAACGGCACCTATCACCACGTCGGCGAGGATCACCTTCACCGCTACGTTGATGAGTTCAGCCTTCCGTTAGAACCAACGCCACGTTGAGGACGGCGTTCGCACGGCCGCCGCGATCAAGGGCGGCGAGGGGAAGCGGCTCCTCCTCAAGCAGCCAATCGCGGAGAGCCGATAGCATTGTATGAAGTGGCGCTGACGGGACTTGAACCCGCAAGTCGGGCAGACACCGGCTCCCAAGGCCGGAGCGTTTTCCAGTTTCGCCACAGCGCCCTGTGAGGGCGGGACCGGGTTGCGGCCCGGTTCCCGTCCTCCCCGTCTAGCTCCGTTCCGCGGCTCCGATCTGCCCGTCCGCAACCGCGCGACGCAGTCGGCCCTCAGCCCTTCTCATGGCATCACCTCCTCTTCGTCAGGCGCGGTGTCATCCTCGCTTGCGATTGGGAACGAGAAGTCGAGGAGCACCTCGAAGATATGCAGGAACCCCGCTCGGCGTTCAGGGGTCCATGACTCGCCTTGGCCCGGCAGTCCTTCCCGAAGGAGGGCAAGAAGGGTCTCAGGCACACCAGCGGTAGCCCCGCCGCGGGTCACGGTGGGTTCCGATTGCTCTTGCTGTTGTCCGCGGGTGCGCTTCTGTGCGACACGGTCGCCGAGCGAGGAACGCGTACCGGAAGGTTTCCGTGGAGTGGAGGCCGGCTTGGGGCGAGAGGCAATCATCCCCGCGTACTCGCATAAGCCCAGGAACAGCGTGACCATCCGATGTTGCTGACCCTGCGGTGTATACGTGCGGAACGCATCCCGAATCCGCTGGGGGTCAGCGTTGGCGGGATCGACGAAACTGAGGATGGGTGCGTATGCCGATGTGATTCACTCGCTCAGTCGATCCTTGTAGGTCTCGGACCCCTCACGCTGGAGTGCTTTCAGTTGCGGCGTGGGCTCCCCGCCTTCGTCGATGAGATCAAGCTGTCGAAGCGAATGAATCGTTCGAGGAGCGAGGCCCTCCGAGATGCTTGCGCGAACGAGCACATCAACCGTGAAAGGCGTTTGAAGGCCATGCTCCCGGTAGCGTTCGATCACCTCGATGATTGCGCTGGGCGAGGTATACGGAGCAGGTCCGCCGTCTGGGTGAATCGTCATGATGCCTCCTTCGGAACCAGCCGTGTTCTAGCTGGAAGCATTGTACCGCGCCGCTTCTGTACGTCAACTGTGCTTCCACGGTTCTGGGATTCAGGTTTCTTCCCAGACCCCTTGTGAGCAGGGCCTTTGTGACCTCAGAATCTCCGTGACGAATACCGCGGGGAGTCAGCTGATGGGTGTGTTGGAGCAGACGGACGACCGGATACAAGAGATTGAGTTCCTCCCAGCAGTGGGCGGGTGGTTAGCGCTCGCAGTCCTCCGTTGGGGTGTGAGGATCGGTGTGCGAGGAGAAAGCAAGGAGGAAGCCCTTATCCTATTGAGGGACGCTGTCGACGCCTGGGAGAGATTGCGGGAGGACGTGTGAGCTCGAAGAAGCAACGCAAGGCGGCAGAGAAGGACAAAGGGGTCTCCCTACACCCGATCCCATTCGAGGAAGCCGTGGGAGACCTGCTCAAGGTGAAGCCTAGGGACCGACAGAATCGCTCCAAAGAGAGCCTCGGAAAGGCAAAGAAGAGGCGCTCCAAATAGGGACTTACAATCTTCGTCCGTATCAACCGAAAATCGCTCACAGAACGTCCCTCTGCGCCGTAGCCACGCTTCGACTGCCCTTGATGAGCGAGACGCCATTGGCCTAGAATCCTCGCCCTGTCAACATCGTAGACACCTGGAAAGAACTCAATGAAGTAGAGGCCCCCTCTCGGGGGCCTCTACTTTTGAAGAACTCCAGGACCCTTCGATCGTACTGCGCGGAGGGTGTGGGATTCGAACCCACGGAGCCCTGGAAAGAACTCAACGGCACCTAAAGCCGTCCCGTTAGGCCACTCCGGCAACCCTCCGGCGGTGTACTATGGTACTCCCGCGAGAGGAGAGCGTAAAGGCTACGCCTCACTGCCCATCTCTGCGTGACGACCGGCGTACAGGGATTCACTCGGCAAACCGACACGCATAACGAGCAGCTGGGCGATAGCGATCCCCGCCCTCAGCCGGATCCGAACAGGGCCTAGATTCACAAGCTCCAGGGTGATGGCCTTCGGCTTCGTTCTTCCCCACCCCGGAGCAATATGCGGAGCCGTGCAATGCACCAGGACGCCATGCCTTGCTCGACCACTCTTGCCTTCGATCCAACCTGCAAGGTGAGGAGGAATCGAGATTCCCTCCGCCGTTTCGCCAAGTAGAAAGCTGTGAGGGTCGAGGATGATCTCATCGGTGTCGACCTTCTCTTGATACTGGTAGGAGTCGGCCTTCCCGATATCGACCACAACATCCACCCCTGGTCCCGCTGGCAGCTGGGGCTTCCAGAAGTGACGACTGAGAGATAAATCGATTGATGCGCTCTGGATAGCTGCCCTCCCGGGATGCGGATCGAGAACTAGCCGGCCAGCATCAATCTCAGCCTTGAGTTCAATATCGGACAGGAGCATGGGGAGATGCTATTGCAGATCGCTTGTCTCCACGACAACCTTCGGCCCATATGAAATCGGTTCGCCAGGAACCTCGACAACGGCCGTCCCGTTTCTTCGCTCGATAAGGAAAACAGCAACCCGCGCGTCGGTCGGTACTTTCGTGAGCGGCTTCGGTGCATCGACCAAGCCTTGATCTTACGAAGAAGCCGAGTTCACTCTCAGGTAGTTCAAGAGCTCGGACCGTAACCAACGCCTCACCTTCGCGGAAGGTTGCAGCAGCTTGGCTCCTGAGCCACCGGCCACCAAAGGGAGCGGTGTCGCTTGATCCAGATTTGTCACTCATGGCCGTATCCCCGCCCATCCATGCCCGAATGTAGCTCACAAGCACCCTTGCGCGTCTCATCCGAGCGGCATCTCTGTCAGTCTTTTCACGCCGAACATACGTTCGAGTATCCTGGGAGTCAATGACACACTTCTCGAATCCTTGCTCAGAGATGCGCCATACGTGGTTTGTCAAAGGGATAAGTACCGGGAAAGCGTTATACATGCACGTCGACAGGGTGACCTGTCGCTGAGTCGCCATCTTGTGGCACGATGCGCGGCTATGTCTTCCCGTACATCGCCCCAGATGGGAAGGGGATAGCCGAGTCGTGTTCCGAGCCGTTCGCGCCTTCCTCGATCAAGCGCCAGAGCTGCGTCCCTGGTCGCTGAAGTTCAAGGACGACTGGCTGGAGCACCGGTTCCAGGACACGTACTTCGACGCCAACATCCAGTACATCCGGATCGCGACGTTCCTGGGCGCTGTGACCTGGGCCCTGTTCGGTCCGCTCGCCCAGCTCGTCGTCGAGGAGGGGTTCGTCGAAGACGCCGTGATCCGGTACGGACTCGGCGTCCCGATCGGGCTGGTCAGTCTCGCGCTCACGTACCTGCCGAACTACCGGCGGATCTGGCAGCAGATGATCACGGGTGCGATCCTCTTGAGCGGCCTCGTGTGGGTGATCCACCGGGCGCTCGTGGTGGACGCTCGGCCCGACTGGGGCTACGCGGGCAACATGCTGATCCTGATCTTCGCGTACATCCTCAGTCGGCTGCAGTTCCGCTACTCGGCGCTGGCCGGCGTCGCGCTGATCGTGATGCACAACCTGGGCGCCTTCTTCACGGACGACACGACGACGGACGTCATCTTCGGCGACTACTTCCTCCTGATCACCGCGTTCATCGGCACGGCGGGTGCGTACGTCCTCGAGCGCTCGCAGCGACTGCTGTTCCTCCGTGACCGCGAGCTCGATCGAGAGCGCGGCCGATCCGAGGGGCTCCTCCGGAACATCCTCCCGGAGCACATCGCCGACTGGCTGAAGCAACGGGACCCGGCGACCGAGCACGGTCACATCGCGCAGGCGTTCGACGAGGTCACCGTCGTCTTCGCCGATCTCGTCGACTTCACGCACCAGTCCAGCCGTTCGCAGCCGCCCGGAGATCGTCGAGGTGTTGGACGAGGTGTTCTCACGCTTCGATGCACTCGCCGAGCGGTTCGGACTCGAGAAGATCAAGACGATCGGTGACGCCTACATGGCGGTTGCGGGAGTTCCTCAAGCCGCGGGCCGACGACGTCGAGGTCGCAGCTCAGATGGCGCTCGCGATGCGGGAGGAGGTCCGACGCTGCGATGGCCGAGCGGTGATCGGATGACCGTCCGGATCGGGATGGCCACCGGGCCGGCAGTCGCGGGCGTGATCGGCACGCGGAAGTTCGCCTACGACCTGTGGGGAGACACCGTGAACACGGCCGCCCGGATGGAGTCGAACGGGATCCCGGCGAGATCCAGGTCTCCGAGGCCGTGCACGATCGCTTGAACGACCGGTTCCGATTCTCCGAGGTGCACATCGTGAACCTGAAGGGGAAGGGGCCGACCCCGGCACGGTTCTTGCTCGGGCCGAACGGCACCGGGTAAACGCCGGAGCCCTCCGGCCCTCTATCGTCCGACGTGCAGGCGATCGCGGAGGTCTCGCTGACGGAGGAGCGCACCACCGAGGCGCACGACTTCGACGCGCTGTTCCGGGAAGCCGGTTCGGGGGTGTTCCGAACGCTCTACGCCTACACGGGTGGCCGACGGGACATCGCGGAGGAAGCCATGGCGGAGGCGTTCGCACGAGCGCTGGCGAGGTCGGGAACGATCCGCGACCCGGTCGGCGTGGATCTACCGGACGGCGTTCCGGCTGGCGAACGAGGAGTTGAGGCAGAGCGGAAGCAGAGGCCCGGCGCCGACCGGAGGAAGGATCGGCGCCGCCGGAGCTCGGTGGACTGGTCGAAGCGCTCCGGCAACTGTCGCCCAACCAGCGGGCCGCGATCGTCCTCCGACACGTTCTGGACCTCGACATAGCGGAAGTGGCGCATCGGATGGGCACTGCGCAGCCGACGGTGCGTGTCCATCTCCATCGAGGGCGCAAGAAGTTGCGAGAGCTGCTGGGCACCGAGGAGGTCGACGATGCCTGAACGCTGGGAACGGGAGCTTCGGAAGCTCCGCGACCTCGAACCGCGAGAGCAGATCGTTCGGGAGCGGATCGAGCGAGGGCCGTCGGGGAGCAGACGGCCGAGTGGTCGGGATCGTGTGATCGCGGGTGTGGTCGCCGGGATCGTGTTCATCGCGGCAGCAGCGTTCGCTCGCGAGGCGTTCCTGGTGACGTCGCCCGAGCGAGACCACCGGGCGGGGGAGTCGGAGATCGCTCGACATGCCCGCTCTCACGATCAGCGCATACGCCGAGCCGGCACAGTCGGGTCCCCCCCAAGCGACGGCTCGCTACGGCGATGTCGAAGCTGCTATCCCCGTGCAGGGCGGGGAGGGCTGGGGGATGGGGAACGCCTTCCCCGCCGCGATGTTCGGACCGCATGAAGCGGCGATCCCCGTGGGCGCTCCTTTGCTGATCGAGTCCGATGCGGATCACCTCGAGGTGGGCTTCAACCGGGCATATCCGGAGGGAGACCGATCCTCAGTCGATCGACCGGACCGGAACTGATCGTGACCCTTCCGTCGGAGCCGGGCCTATTGTTGATTCCAGCTCAACGCGACTTGGCCGGACGGTCGAGCGGAGTTCTCGGTCTACTTCGATCTGTACGAACCGGTCGACGTACTCGTCGTCGATTGTCGCGCCGACCGGGCTCCCGTCTGGCAGTCGCGGGTCGTCCGAGCGCAACCGGATGGGTTCCATGCGACGTTCCAAGCCGACGCATCTCGCGAACTCCGTATCGACGCACCCGGATTCACGTCGGGGCCGATCATGACACTCGAGCCCGGGTCCTCGAGTCTCGACCTCCCGATCCCACCCGGGATCGCCACGGTCGGCTGCAACAACGCTCCGGACTCGCAGATCACGATCGTCGACCCTGGAGGGTTCTGGGCTCCGGCAGATGTGGAATGCCCGCCCGGCGACGAGGTCGTCTCGGTGGCTGCCGAAGAGACGGAGGAACGGCTGATCGATAAGGCCGCGATCGTCGAGCGGCTGCTCACCGTCCTGGGCTCCGACGAGGTCGTTCCCCCCGGCTATCCGGAGACGATCCGGGGCCAGCCCCTTCCTTCGAAGGTTGTGGTGCGCCGGGAGGGTCAGATCGTGGCGAAGCTCGACGTGTGGCTCGGACGCCCTGCCCGGATCGAGGGGACGGCGTGTGCGAGTGCGGGCATCCGACCGAAGGAGGACGCGCCGCCCTCGCCGACTGCTGAGGAGCCGACCGGCGGGATCGTGGTGTCCGTTTTCGGCGTCGGCGAGCGATCCGACGACTCGCCGACCGCGACGTTCTCCTACGGCGGTCACACGAGGACCGCATGCCTCCAGGATTTCGAATGGACCCGGGAGGATGGCACGTCGTTCGGGATGGATGTTGGGTCGGGGGAGGGGTGCGGTGGACGATCGATCGCGGTTCCGCCCGGAACCTCGATCGCCATCCAGGCGACAACGACCACCCGCGTGGTCGCGACCAGGGCGACGACGCAGTTCTTCGAGGGCGATGTCGGGCTCGTGGTGACCGCCGAGTGGCCGAACGGGCACGCCACCTTCGTCATCCCGCTCACCGTTGCGTCCGATATCCCCGACCTCGAGCTGGTCGTGCTGGACTGTCGTCCGGAGGATCAGGTCCCGATCACCCCGCCGGAGAACCGGATCGAGCCGGCAGGATCGGCCTACATCGTCGGCAATATCCCCGGCTTCGAGCCGAGCGATGTCGTCGAGCAGATGACCAGGGAGGAAGGCAGCGATGCTGGCGACCTCGCCGGTGTCTGGCAGGTCGTTCGAGACGGAACGGTCGTCGCTTCGGTCGACTATCCGGAGCTTAGCGGTACCGCCTGTGCGGGATCCGGTATCGGTGAGCCCTGACGGTTACACGGCGAAGCGGACGTGCAGGATGTCGCCTTCCTGCACGACGTAGTCCTTGCCCTCCACGCGGAGCTTGCCGGATGCTTTCGCCGCGTCCATCGAGCCGATCGCCACGAGCTCGTCGTAGGAGATCACCTCGGCGCGGATGAAGCCCCGCTCGAGATCGGTGTGGATGGCGCCGGCGGCTTCCGGTGCCTTCGCTCCGCGCCGCACCTCCCACGCTCGCGTCTCGTCGTCGCCCGTGGTGAGGAAGGTGATCAGGTCGAGCGCCCCGTACCCGGCGGCGATCACGCGCTCGAGGCCGGGCTCGCTGACGCCGAACTCCTCGAGGAGCGCGCGGGCTTCCTCAGGGTCCATCTCGGTGGTCTCCGCCTCGATCGAGGCATACACACCCACCGCCTCGCTCAGCTCGGCCGGGAGCTCATCTCCCTCCTCGAGGTTCGCGATCACGACCTCCGGTTTCAGGGTCAGGGCGGCGATCCCCTTGAGATGGCTGAGCTCCTGGTCATCGAGGCCCGCGTCTCGGAGCGGTCGTTCGGCGTCGAGTGCTTCCTTGGCGCGTTGCAGCGCGTGCACGTCCGGACCCGGCCGACCTTTCGCCCGCTTCAGACCCTTCTCGAGGGCGCTCTCCACCACCGCGAGGTCGGCCAGCAGCAGCTCGCTCCGGACGTCGGCGAGCTCGCGGGCGGGCGCCCGGTCGGCGCCGAAGCACCGGGCCACGACCGCGAGCGCGTCGGACTCGCGGAGCTTCGCCAGCCCTTGGGCGCTCGACGTGCCACCCGGCACGTCGACGAAGCGAACCTGCGCGGGCACGGTCTTCTTCGAACGTTCCATCTCCGTGAGGACGCCGAGACGCGGGTCGGGGACCGGGACGACCGCGACGTTGGCCTGACCTCCGTGCGATCCGGCACGGGTCAAGGCCGTGAAGAGGGTGGACTTGCCCGAGAAGGGCACGCCGACCAGACCGATGTCACGCATAGGTCGGCCAACGTATCAGCCGGAAGTCGGGCAACTTTCGACCTTCGACCACTATGCCGCAGTGGGTCTGTTGGCCGATGCTTGCGCACGAGACCGGCCGGCGCCGGGGTGCCGCCAGACCCGCCTCGGCGCCGCCGGTTCTCTTTCGCCCCGTGAGGGGGGTGAAGGATCGGAGGACCTCCACGTGCGCCCTCGGGTGCGCGTCGCCGGCGGGCGGATGCTCCGACGGCCCCGCCCGTCGGCCTCTTCTCCTGCGTTGGGGTGGGAACGAGTGAGGGCCGGGCCGCGAAGCGGCCCGGCCCTCACACAACTGGGGGGAACGGCTCTGCCTACGCCGACTTGGTCTCCCAGAACACCTTCGACAGCTCGTCGATCGCGTCCAGCAGCTTCTGGCCCTGCGCCGGATCCTCCGAACGCTTGGCGTTACCGGCCTCCTTCGTGGCGTTCCAGAAGAGCTCGTGCAGCTGCGGGTAGGTCTCGAGGTGCTCGGGCTTGAAGTAGTCGGTCCACAGCACCCACAGATGCTCCTTGACGAGGTTCGCGCGCTGCTCCTTGATGGAGATCGCGCGGTCCTTGAAGATCGCGTCGTCGGAGCCCTGGTACTTCTCCTGACAGGCCTTCACGGACTCCGCCTCGATGCGCGCCTGTGCGGGATCGTAGATGCCGCACGGCAGGTCGCAGTGGGCGTGGACGGTCCGCTGCGGTTTGAGGAATGCTTCGAACATGGATCCGCCTCCTCCGACGTGGGGTGAGCAGCCACCCTACCATCGGTCCCCGAGACCGCTTGCGGCGCTGAGCGCCGTGGCGACGGTGGCCGCGATCGGCGTGGCGGTGTTCCGCTGGCGACCCTCCCGGATCGAGGTCCAGGGGGCCAGCATGGTCCCGACGCTGATGCCCGGCGACTGGGCGTTGGCCGTGGCGCGCCGTCGGTTCCGGCGCGGGGACGTCGTGGTCGTCGAGCATCCCGGCCGCCCGGGCTACGAGATGGTGAAGCGGATCACGGGCGTACCGAACGAGCGCGTGGGCGAACGCACGCTGGCCGACGACGAGCTCTGGGTGGAGGGTGATCGCGCAGACGCCTCCACCGACAGCCGCCACTTCGGACCGGTCAGGCGGGAGCAGGTGAAGGCGAAGGTCGTGCTCGTCTACTGGCCGAAGGAGCGCAGGCGCAGGATCCGGTAGGGAGACGTCAGGAAGCGGTCTCGCAGCCGCGGGTGACGTTCTGCCCGCGGCCCCCTCGGCAGACATCGGCACCGGGTCCGCCCAGGAGGAGGTCGTCGCCGCCTTCGCCGAGGAGGAGATCACGACCGGGGTTGCCCGCGAGCCGATCGTCGTCGGGGCCGCCGATCAGGTGGTCGTCGCCCGACCCCCCGCACGCGCGATCGGTATCGAGCGACCCTTGGAACTCGTCGTCTCCTCCGCGACCGAGGAAGACGTCGCGTTCGAGGCCTCCCGAGAACTCGTCCGGTCCGGGTGTCCCCACGATCGTGACCGGACGGCCGAGACAGAAGACGAGCTCGTACGAGCCGCTGTCGCAGTCGGAGCGCGGCGCTCCACGTTGATCGGTCGGGTTGCACGCTCGCCCTCGCCCGATCGCCGGACTGTCGGTCCGCAGCGCATGCGTCAGGGTGCGCCCCCCGTTCTGGTCCAAGGGGCCGAGCCGCGGGTCCACGCCGGCGAGGTCGCGCGGTCCCGAGAAGCCGCAGCCGCGACGGTCCGAGACGTTGCCACCGCCGGACGTCAGGGCACGCACGCAGAGCGGACCACGGGCGCTCGCCTCGTTCCGCGCGAAGATCGAGCTCGTGACCGAGGTCTGAGGATCCGGCGAGGACGCCACGGCGCCACCCACTCGCGCCTGGTTCGAGGCGACCGTGGAGGAGGAGATGTCCGCACCGCCGATCGCCCGGATGCCTCCGCCCCTGGCGGCCACGTTGGTGGAGATGGTGGAGTCGTTGATCGAGAGCGAGGCCGATCGTGCGACGAACGCGCCACCGCCGCCTCCTTCCGCCCGGTTGTCCGAGATCGTCGACCTGGTGACCGTCGCCGCACCTTTGATGAAGAGTCCTCCGCCGCGTTCGTTCGCCAGGTTCGCGAAGATCCACGAGCGGTCGATCGAAGCAGTGGCGCTCTCGCCGATCGCGATCGCCCCGCCGGTTCCGGCGATCCCCTCGAACGTGGTGATCAGTGTGACCCGAAGGGCTCCATCCCGGGCTCGGATGAAACCGCCCCGCTCCGTCGGACCGCCGTTCAGCAACGCGAGGTGACGAAGCGTGACGTCCGCGGTGACGTCGAACAGGCGGTCACCGAGGCCGGACCCGTCCAGGAAGCTGCCCGTTTCACCGATGCCCACGATGGTGACCGGACGATCGAGATCGATGTCACCGGCGTCCGACCCCGGCCCCGAACGAGAGAGGCCGTACAGACCCGGAGGGAGGCGCACGAGGCCGCCGTCATCGACGGACGCGACGGCGTCGCGGAGGGAGCAGTCCGCGTCCGCGCAGCTCCCGTCGAAGGTGTCCTCGAACGTGTCGACGGTGAGAGAAGCGGCGGCGAAGGCGATCGGGGCCGGAGCCACCACCGCGACGAGCGTGCCGACGCAGATCGTCCAGAGGAGGCCGCGGCGCATCATCGGCACCACCCTACCCACGGCGCTGAAGCCGGAACCCAGGCACGCCGATGCCTTCCACACGAGGCGATCTAGGATCGAGTGATGGAGCAGCTTCCCCCGCCGCCGGTACCGCTCAGGCCGGATCTCGCGCCGGGGGAGATCGAGTTCCCGCGCCGCCGCCGCTTCCCGCTCTGGGTGACGGTCGTCTGCGTGGTCCTCGCACTCAGCATGGGGGCGGTGGCCATCGCGCCCTTGTTCGAGGGCGCGGAGGAGCCCCGTGGGCCCGGCTACCTGTTCCTGGATCGGACCGACCAGGGGACCCCGACCCGATGGGACCCGTGCGAGCCGATCCACTACGTCGTCAACGCCGAGCTCGCGCCGCCTGGATCGATCGAGGACGTCCACGAGGCCATGCGCCGGATGACGGCGGCCACGGGGATCGCCTTCGTCTACGAGGGGATCACCGACGAGGAACCATCGATCTACCGCGACGTGTACCAGTTCGATCGCTACGGGGATCGATGGGTGCCGGTCCTCATCGCGTGGGTGGATCCGACGACACCGACATCCCGTTCGAACGAGGCGATCGCGTCGCCGCCGGCGTCGCCGTCCCGGTCATCCCTCCGACGCGCCTCGACGACGTCTACGTGAGCGGATGGATGGCGATCAACGCCGACGATCCCAATCCACCGGGATTCAGCTTCCCCGGTCAGCAGGGGCCGGTGATCCTCCACGAGCTGGGCCACCTGATGGGGCTCGGGCACGTGCGCGCGGCCGGAGAGCTGATGCACCCCTCGGGAGGCGGGGTCGTCGACTTCGGTCCGGGCGATCGCGAGGGGCTTCGCCAGCTCGGCGCCGACGGCGGTTGCATCCAGGTCATGGAGCCGATCGGGCCGTGATGCGCGTTGGGAGGCAAGGAGGATGCGCGGCGAGCGACGCATCTCGACCTTGCCGGGATGGGATCGGTCGACTAGGGTGTTGCACCTGCAAATGGTGTGCACACGCGAAGCCGGAACCGTGGGGGCGATGATCCCCGACCGCATCTGCTGTCCCGCCTGACCAGGGACGGCCCCAGCTTCCGCGCACCATCCCGCACCACCCGCCCTCACAGATCCCAGGAGGTCCCGCCGTGGACACCATCACCGCCACCGTCGATGCCAAGGGCCAATCCTGCCCGGGGCCGCTCGTCTCGTTGGCCAAGGCCATCAAGGACGCGAGCAGCGGCGCCCTGTTCGAGCTGCTCGCGACCGATCCCGGCTCCAAGAGCGACGTCCCGAGCTGGGCGGAGCTCAGCGGGAACGAGCTGCTGGAAACCGACGAGTCGGACGGCGTCTACCGCTACGTCATCCGGAAGCGGTGAGCGATGTGGCGACGACCGAAACGGACCTGAGCTCGGAGCTCCAGCTCGCCGACCTGCTTCGGCGCGTCGAGGTGCTCGAAGAAGCCGACGGCAAGCGCATCGAGAAGAAGAACAAGCTGACGATCATCGCCTGGGGCGGTGACCTCGACCGGATCTGGCCCACGACGATCCTCGCCACGACCGCCGCCGCCTCCGGGATGGAGTCCTCCGTCTTCTTCACGTTCTGGGGGCTCTTCGCGATCGTGAAGCCGGACGTGCGCATCACGGGCTCGAACTGGATGCAGAAGATGATGTCGATGATGAACCCGGGCTCCGCGCAGAAGGCCAAGCTCAGCCGGTACCAGTTCGCCGGCGCCGGGCCCGCGATGTTCAAGAAGCTCGCCAACGACCACCAGGTGGCCAAGCCCGAGGAGCTGATCCAGACCGCGCAGGACCTCGGTGTGCGCCTGATCCCGTGCCAGATGACGATGGATCTCCTCGGCTTGAAGCGGGAGGACCTGCTCGACGGGCTCGAGGAGCCGATCGGTGCCGCCACCGCGATCGCCGAGATGCGCGACGCGGCAGTGAGTCTGTTCATCTAAGGGCTTCCCGCCCGCCGGTCACCGCCTCGGAGAGGACGGTTGGTCTCGCCTCGTAGTCTGGATGTATGTCCCGGCTCGCCGACGAGATGCGGAAGACGTTCGCCTCGATGCACGTCTCGAGGAACTTCCGGCTCTTCTTCGTCGGCCAGCTGATCTCGGTCACCGGCACGTGGGTGAACTGGACCGCGGGCGCCGTGCTCGTGCTGAAGCTCACGGACAGCGGCGTCGCGCTGGGAATCGAGGCGGCGCTCCTGTTCCTGCCGGTCCTCCTCTTCGGGGTCTACGCCGGCTCGATCGCCGACCGGTTCGACAAGCGCCGCATCCTCGTCTGGTCGAACGCCGGCTACGCCGTGCTCGCCGCCGTTCAGTTCGCGCTCGTCGCCACGGACGTCGTCCAGATCTGGATGGTGTTCGTGATCGCGTTCCTGACCGGGTTGATCCTCGCGATCGAGCCCCCGACGCGACAGTCGTTCTACGTCGAGCTGGTCGGGGAGGAGCACATCACGAACGCGATCAGCCTGAACAGCGCCGTGTTCACCGGCACCCGTGTGCTGGGCGGCGCGATCGCCGGGACGATGATCGACACGTTCGGGCTCTGGTCGCCCTTCCTCCTGGACGCGGTGTCCTACGTGGGCGTCATCGCCGCGCTCCTGGCGATGCGGATCGACGAGCTCCACGCCCAACGCAAGGCCGAGCGTGAACCGGGGCTCGTCCGCGCTGGGCTCCGGTACGTATGGAGCTCCCAGGCGCTCCGCGTGCCGCTGGTCGTGATGGCACTCGTCTACCTGTTCACCTTCAACTTCAGCGTCCTGATCCCACTCCAGGCGCACCGGACCTATGTCGGTTCCGGCATGGAGATCGGTTGGCTGTATGCCGCGCTCGGGCTCGGGGCATTCCTCGGCGCCATCGCGATGGCCAACCGACAGACGGAACCGACGCTGCGCCGACTGGCCGGCTTCTCGGTCGCGTTCGGCCTCTTCATCGCCGTCGCCGGGTGGGCGCCGACGTTCGTGCTGGGACTGATCGCGATGGTGCCGGTGGGGTACGCCTCGATGCTGTTCGCCATCACGGCGAACTCCACGCTGCAGCGGTTCACACGAGCGGACATGCGCGGGCGGGTGATGGCGCTCTACACCACGATCTTCCTGGGAAGCAGCGCGATCGGAGGGCCGATCGCCGGATGGGTCGCGGAGGCCTGGGGCGTGCCCGAAGCGCTCATCGCGAGCGGAGCGGTGGCGGTCGTGGCCGGGTTGCTCGCGCTGCGGGCGCGAGAGGCCGCGCCGGCAACCGCGGATGGCCCTACGGCAGATACTGCTGCTCGATCTGCGTGATCTCCCCACCCTCGACCGTGAACCACCACGGGACGTCCGTGCCGCCGTAGTCGGTCTGGTTCGTCGCGAGGACCGCCTCGAGCCAAGCGTCGATGTTCCCCGGCTGGAGGTCGCAGCACGCATCGACGGGGATGTACGCGACCTCGACGTCGTCGGCGAGCGGCAAGGTCCGCAGCCGGTCGTTCTCGTTCACGATGTAGTAGCCGTTCACGACCTCGTCGTCGCGTTCGGCGGCTTCCCGCTCCGCGTCGTCGTCCACGTAGAAGAGCGCGAGGTCGAACTCCACCTCGGAGCTGCCGTCCTCCAGTCGGGAGGCGCTGGTCACGTACACGAAGTGATGGCCGTCCTCGAGGACGGGCGACTCGCCGCCGGGCGGCTCCGGCGACTCGGGCATGGTCGGGTCCGGGGCCACGCTGGGCTCGTCCGAAGGGGTGAGGCTCGATGTCGTGGTCGGCGTGGTCGCTCGCCCGCCGTCGTCGTCGGAGAGCGCGATCAGCGCCCCCGAACCGATCGAGAGCAGCGCGAGCAGGACGGCCCCCGCGATCAGGGCGTTCCGCTTCATGTGCTCGTCCATCACTGCCCTCGCTCATCCGGCTCGCCGGACACGATACGCGCCGGTCCCGGTCCGGGCGGCGTCCGCTCGTCCTCGCGATCCAGACGCCAGGGTCCGTCGGGCTCGGGACGGCTGACGTCGAGCTCCGTGCCGTCCGGGAGAGCGAGGCGGAAAGCGAGCCGTCGCTCGCCGTCCCGCTCCTCCCGCCAGGTCCGAACCAGCTCCACGGGCTCCTCCGCGCCGCCCCAGACGATCGCGCGCGGCGTCTCGTCGGCCCGGCCTCCGGCGTAGAAGCGGATCGTGAGCTCCGGCTCGCGCCCGTACCAGCGACCGATCACCGGAGGCCACAGCACGAACACGATGCCCACGATCGCGAGAGAGCCCTCGACGCCGAGCCGAGGGATCATCGGGATCGCGAGCGCCGCGGCGACGACCCTCGCGAGGTTGTAGACGACGTCGTAGACGCTGAACACGCGTCCGCGATACCCATCGGGGATCGACTCCTGCACCATCGTGTCGACGGAGATCTTCTTCCACGCGAACGTGAGCCCCACCACGAAGCTCGCGAGCAGGATGCTCCAGTCCTCGATCACGAACGACACGGCGATCAGGGCGATCCCGCCGACCACGAACGCACCGGCCACGATCCTCGGCTTCGAGAACCGTTCCTCGAGCTTGCCCACCGTCAGGATCCCGACCAGGACGCCGATGCCGCCGGCTCCGATCAGGTTCGAGAACGAAGCGACTCCCTCACCGAACGTGTGGCGGAACACCACGAGAGACAGCGTGAGCACGATCCCCTGTCCGATCTGGTCGAGGGTGATCGACGCGATCGGGCCGATCGCACGCGGGCTGCGAAGGAGGCGCCGGACCCCGTCCGAGAACTCCACGCCGACGCGCCGCAGCTGGTGCCGGAGGAGCTCTGGATCCTCTGGCTTCGTGTGTGGCCTGAGCGAGCTCTCGATGCGCGACGCGATCCACGAGGCGGCGAGCCAGCCGATCCCGGCTGCGATGACCACCGGACCGATCGGACCGACCACATCGATGACGCGACCTCCGACGAAGACCCCGGCGAGCAACGCCACGGTGCCCCCGACCGTGGCCAGGGAGTTCGCGACGAGGAGGTCCTCGTGCGGGACGAGCCGCGGGACGACGGCGGCCGCGGTCGACAGGAAGAACCGATTCACCGACATGATGAGGAGCGCGCCCGCGAAGAAGGGGACCGCTTGGTCGATCGGGTCGAAGAGCACGAGGCCGACGGCGGCCGCCTTCACCCACGGGGCGATCAGCAGGATCCGCCGGCGTCTCCACCGGTCGATGAAGACCCCCACGAACGGCCCGAGGATCGAATAGGGGAGCGCGATCACGAGCGTCGCCTTGAGGAAGCCGACCGCAGTGTCCTGTTGCTCCGGGGAGAGGAATACCACCGAGGCCACGAGGGCGGACTGGAACAGCCCGTCCGAGGACTGGCTGACGAGCCGGATCGCGAACAGCTTGCGGAAATCCGGGCTCGCGAGAGCCCCACGGATCCGTTCCAGCGTGCCCGGCCCGGTGTTCACCGAGCCGTCAGGCTATCCGAGCCGGCGGAAGGCTCCGGGGTTCAGGCCTCGGTGGGCTGGGCGTCGAAGAACCGGGTCCAGTCCTGGTCCTCGGCGTGACCGTTGCCCAGGATGAAGCTCTCCACCATGTCGTGGGCCGCCGAGTCCGAGAACTGCACGGGCGGCGACTTCATGAAGTAGGCGCTCGGCCCGATCAGCGGCCCGCCGATCCCTCGGTCCTTCGCGAGCTTCGCGCAGCGGACGGCGTCGATCACGACGCCGGCCGAGTTGGGCGAGTCCCACACCTCGAGCTTCATCTCCACAGAGATCGGGACGTCGCCGAAGTTGCGGCCCTCGAGGCGGATCATCGCCCACTTGCGGTCCTCCAGCCACGGGACGTGGTCGGACGGTCCGATGTGGATCTGATCCTTCTCGAGCGGCACGTCGAGCTGCGACTGCACCGATTGCGTCTTCGAGATCTTCTTCGACGTCAGCCGGGAGCGCTCGAGCATGTTCATGAAGTCCATGTTGCCGCCGAAGTTCAGCTGGTAGGTGCGGTCGAGCTCGGCACCGCGGTCCTCGAACAGCTTCGCCAGCAGACGGTGGGTGATCGTGGCTCCGACCTGGGACTTGATGTCGTCGCCCACGATCGGCACGCCGGCATCGCCGAACTTCCGGGCCCACGCGGGGTCGGAGGCGATGAACGCCGGGAGGCAGTTCACGAAGCCCACGCCGGCATCGATCGCGCTCTGCGCGTAGAAGCGGGCGGCCTCCTCGGAGCCCACCGGGAGATACGACACCAGCACGTCGGTCCTCGTGTCCCTGAGGATCTGCACGACGTCGGCTTCCGGTTCGTCGGACTCCTCGATCACCTCGCGATAGAACGCGCCGAGCCCGTCGAGCGTCCGCCCACGGCTCACGGTGACACCGGTCGGCGGGACGTCTTCGGCGAACCGGATCGTGTTGTTCGGCTCGGTGAAGATCGCCTCTGCCACGTCCTTGCCGACCTTCTTGCCGTCGACGTCGAACGCGGCCACGACCTCAACGTCGCGGACGTGGTACCCGCCGAGCTCGACGTGCATCAGGCCCGGGACCTTCTCCGACGGGTCGGCGTCCTTGTAGTACTCGAGGCCCTGGACGAGCGATGAGGCGCAGTTGCCCACACCCACGATGGCGATCCGAACGGTGCTCACGAGATGCGCTCCTTTCTTTGGGCTACCGCTTCGCTGCTTGAGCCCGTTTCTCCCTGGGCTACCGCTTCGCTGGCTGAGCCCGTTTCTCTTTGGACTACCGCTTCCCTGCGCGGGCCCGCGTTTCCACGAAGCGCCGCCCGGCGGCGCTTCAGTCCCCCGGTGGGGGCGTTCTTGGTGCGCTCGGCGGCGATCAGCTGCTCGAGCCACGTGATGTCCGACTCGGTGACGCTGCGGTTGTGCTCGATCAGCGCGCGCCCGTAGTCGTCGGTGCCGCCGCGGCCCGGTCGCGTACCGACTCGGCGATCGTGGAGAGGCGCTCCTTCAGCGCCTGACGGCGTCGTTCCAGCAGCCGGATCCGTGTCTCCGGCGGCAGGTAGCGGAAGAACGCCAGGCGCATCCGGAACCGGGCGTCCTCCGTCTGCGTGTCCTGCGGTGTTTCCTGGAGGAGCTCGAGGAAGATCTGCTCCCCCTTCGGGGTGATGCGGTAGACCTTCTTGCGCCGTGCCGCCGCGCACGTCGCCCGCCTCGGACTCGATCGCGGCGTCGCGCTCCAGGCGGCGAAGGGTGGGGTACAGGGACCCGTAGGAGACCCTCCACAGGCCTCCGAGCGAGTCGCCCAGCTCTCGCGAGAGCTGGTAGCCGTGCATGGGCCGCTCCTTCAGCAGGCCCAGGACCGCGAGTTCGAGCATGTTCGAGCATCTCCTTCACGTAGCGCAGCGATATATCGGTGCAGTATATCGGACCGATATATAGCCCAGGAGTCGCCGAGCGTCAACCGGGGGGCGGCTCGACCCGAGCGGGCGCCGGATACCGCTCGCCCGCCAGGGCCAGGGCGGCTCCGGTCACACCAAGTGCTGCGCAGACGATCCAGAGACCTCGAGGCCACCACTCGTAGATCGCCGTGCCCCCGATCGGCCCGATCGTGAACGCCAGCGAGTACGTGAGCCCGAGGCTGCTCTGATACCGGCCCCGGAGGTGCGCCGGCGCTCGGTCTGCGATGAACGCCGCCGTGCTCGGAGACCCGAACATCTCGCCGAAGGTCCACACGACGACCGCGCCGGCCATCCCGATCCCCGTCAAGAGGATGCCGAACGCTCCGAACCCGAGGCCCGTGAGGAGCACGCCCAGGGCGATCATCCGGATCCGCGCGTACCGCATCGCGATCGCGGTGACGCCGAGCTCGAAGATCGCGACGAGGAAACCGTTCCCGCCCTGCAGGAATCCGTAGACGCGCTCGGGGAAGCCCAGGTCGCGGACCCACAGCGGGAACGTCGAGTACCCCTGCGCGTAGACGAGCCCTCCCGCGAGGATCGCCCCGAGGACCAGCAGGAAGCCCTTGTCGGCGAGGATCGCAGCCCGAGCGCTGCCGATCTCCCGATCCTGCTCCTTGGTGGTGCGGGTGCCGTGGGGGAGCGCGACGCAGCGAGATCACGCCGAAGACCACCGAGGTGGCGGCGTCGGCGATGAAGAGCTCTCGGAAGTGCTCTTCCGCGAGGAGCCCGCCGATCGCCAGGCCGATCGCGAAGGAGAGGTTGAACAACAGCCGGTTGAACGCGTAGGCCGCCACGCGGTGCTCCGGAGGGATGAGGTCGGCGATCAGGGCACCCGAGGCGGGACGGTGCAGCTCCGCGAAGTACGAGTAGACGACGACGATCGTGAGCACCGCGGGAAGCGACCGTGCCTCGAGCAGGAGCAGGACCAACGCGGCCGACGTGATCATCGAGATCGCGATGGCGTTCCGGCGTCCGATCCGGTCCGTCAGCAGGCCCCCGGAGAGCTGCGCGAGCATCGCTCCCACCCCGTAGCCGGTGATCGCCAGGCCGGCCTCGGTGACCGAGAGGCCGTTCTTGGTGAGGTACAGCGCGAGGAACGGGAAGACGAAGCTCCCGAGCCGGAGCACGAACGTGCCCGCGAACAGGATCCATGCCGTACGCGGCATCGCGCGGAAGCTGTCGCGGAGCCGTGGACCCCGCTCGACGGGAGAGCTCACTGCCCGCCGGGTCGGTGGTACCCGGAGACGGAGGGAGGAACGTCGAGGTCCCCGCCGAGCTGAGGATCGGCCTCGGGCTCGCCGGTCCGCGTGTGGAGGGGGAGCACGCCGGCCCAGATCGGGAGCTCCATGTCCTCCTCGTCGTCCTTCGGCGGACCGGTGCGGACCTTGGCAGATGCTTCCTCGATCGGCACCGCGAGGAGGAGGGTCTGTCGGTACTCGGCGGCGGTGGGCATCCGGGCCTCATCTTCGCGGCCGGGGGCGACATGCGACGTGATGGCGGTCGCGGCCGTGTGGAGCTCCTCCTCGTCGGTGACCTCGCGGGCGGTCCCGAAGACCACGACGGACCGGTAGTTCATCGAATGGTTGAAGGCGCTCCGCGCCATCACGAGGCCGTCCACGATCGTGGCCACGACGCAGACCTCGGCGCCGGCACGGAGGGCCTTCCACGCGCGTGCGGCGGTGGAACCGTGCAGGTAGATCGTGTCGCCGACACGGGCGTGGATCGTGGGCAGGCAGCGAGGGGCGCCGTCGCCGTCGGTGAACGCGACGTGGCAGATCAGCGCTTCGTCGAGGATCGGATCGATCGTGGCGCGGTCGTAGTCACCCCGCTCGGGATGACGGTGGACTTGCGTGCGCTTGCTCGGTGCCGGCATGCGGGAGAGCATCCCAGGCGCGTGTCGCTCTCGTCCCGTCTCGGCAGCGGAGCCTCGTCCGGCGCTAGACTTCGCCGCACATAGGTTCACGTGCCCGAGTGGCCGCTTCGGCGGCCGGACGGCTCGGCGGGCGTATCCCGTTCGAGCCCGAAGAGGGAAGCCGGTGGGAATCCGGCACGGTCGCGCCACTGTGACCGGGGAGCGAACCCGACACGAACCACTGGGTGCCCACATCGATGGGGAACGCCCGGGAAGGGTCGGGGGAGCGAGGATCCGGGAGTCAGGAGACCTGCCCGAGCGCGAGAGGACCGTCGCCTTCGCGTGAAGGGAGACGCGCCATGATCCACCGTCGCATCGGCGGTATCGCCGCCGTCCTGTTCCTCCTCCTCGGCTCCTGCGGGGAGTCCACCCCGCCCCAGGCATCGCCGGAGACGCCCTCGACCGCGGCCGCGTTCCCGGTCACGATCACCGGGTCGAACGGTGACGTGACGCTCGAACGGCGTCCCGAGCGGATCGTGTCCCTCTCACCGACCGCCACCGAGATGCTGTTCGCGATCGGCGCCGGCGATCAGATCGAGGCGGTCGACGACCAGTCGGACTACCCGCCCGACGCGCCGGTCACCGACCTCTCGGGGTTCGAGCCGAACGTGGAGGCGATCGCCTCCTACGAGCCCGACCTCGTCGTGTACGCGACGGAGCCCGGCGACCTCGGTGCGTCTCTCGAAAGCCTCGGCATCCCGGCGCTGCAGCAGGATGCCGCAGCCACGCTCGACGACGTCTACGACCAGATCGACCAGCTCGGGATGGCGACGGGTACCACGTCGGAGGCGACCGCCCTCGTGGAGGGGATGCGCGGGGACATCGACGACGATCGTCGACTCGATCGAGCCGACCGAACCACCACTGGCTTCTACCACGAGCTCGACGACACCTATTACTCGGTCACCTCGTCGACGTTCATCGGTCAGCTGTACGCGCTCACGGGGTTGGTGAACATCGCGGACGAGGCGAAAGGCGCGGGAGGTGGCTACCCGCAACTCTCCGCCGAATACATCATCCAGGCTGACCCCGACCTGATCTTCCTCGCCGATACCAAGTGCTGCGGCCAGTCCCCGACGACGGTGGCGGAGCGTCCCGGCTGGGATCGGATCGTCGCGGTGGAGCGCGGCGACGTGATCTCGTTGGACGACGACATCGCGTCCCGGTGGGGTCCGAGGGTCGTCGACTACCTACGCCGGATCGCGGCCGCGGTCGAGGACGTGCCGGAGGCGAACGCGGCGTGAGCCGACGGGTCCCCTGGCTCCTGTTCGGTGTTGGGCTCCTCCTCATCTCGATCGTGGCAGGGCTGCTCGTGGGGCCCGTCCACATCGCCCCCGGCGCCGCGCTCCGATGGGTCGCCTCCTTCGGTGAGGCACCTCCCGGCATGTCGGAGCAGCAGGCGGCGATCCTCGGCAACCTGCGACTGCCCCGCGTGATCGTCGCGGCTCTGGTGGGCGCGTCGCTCTCGGCCTCGGGGGCGGCCTATCAGGCCGTGTTCCGGAACCCGTTGGCCGATCCCTACCTCCTCGGCGCGGCGGCCGGCGCCGGGCTCGGGGCCACGGTCGCGGTCGTCTTCGGCCCGGCGACGGCGTTCGCGGTGACCGTGCCGCTCGCGGCCTTCATCGGGGCGGTCGCGGGGGTCGGCATGGCGTACGGGCTCGGCCGCTCGAGCCTGGGCGGGAGGTCCTCGACGAGCTTGATCCTCGGCGGCATCGCGGTCGCGTCATTCCTCACCGCGGTGCAGACGTTCATCCAGCAGCAGAACGCCGAGACCCTCCGCCAGGTCTACTCGTGGATCCTCGGGCGCCTCGGCACGACCGGGTGGGACGATGCGCGGATCGCGCTCCCTTCCGTCGTGGTGGCGGTATCGATCCTCTGGCTGGTCCGCCGACTCCTCGATGTGATCGAGGTGGGGGACCTGGAGGCCGAGAGCCTCGGTCTGCACGTGGGACGGCTCCGAGTGGTCGTGGTGGTGGCCGCGTCGCTCGCGACCGCGGCCGCCGTGTCCGTGGCGGGGCTGATCGGCTTCGTCGGGATCATCGTCCCGCACACGATCCGGCTGCTCGCAGGGACGTCGTACCGGCAGGTGCTGCCGCTCTCCATCCTGTTCGGCGCCTCCTTCCTGATCCTCGTCGACCTCGTGGCCAGGACCGCCGTGGCTCCCGCGGAGATCCCGATCGGAGTCATCACGGCGTTCGTCGGCGCTCCGTTCTTCGTGCTCGCGCTCCGGCGGGCCGGGGGGCGGTCGGCGTGATGCGTCGACCCGACGAGGACGCGGTGGCGCTCGGGGTCGAAGGGCTCGGTGTCCGTCTCGGCGGGCAGGAGATCCTCCGCGACGTCGCGTTCGAGGTCCCGGCGGGCTCGTGGGTGTGCGCGATCGGCCCGAACGGCGCCGGGAAGACCACGCTCGTGCATGCCGTGGCCGGCCTGGTCCCGTTCGAGGGCAGGGTCGATCTGTGGGGCCGCGAGCTGCACGCCTACTCCCGTCGCGAGCGAGCGCGCCTCGTCGCCCTCGTGCCGCAGAAGCCCGTGATCCCCGAGGGGATCCGGGTGGCCGAATACGTCTTGTTGGGAAGGACGCCCCACCTCGGCGTCCTGGGAACGGAACGGAAGGCGGATCTGGTGGCGGTCGCGGTCGCGCTCGAGCAGCTCGAGCTGGGATGGGCGACAGGACGACGCCTCGACTCGCTGTCCGGCGGTGAGCTGCAGCGCGCCGTGCTCGCCCGGGCGCTCGCCCAGGAGGCGCCGCTGCTGCTCCTCGACGAACCGACGACGGGCCTCGATCTCGGTCATCAGATCCGCGTCCTCGAGCTGGTGGACGGGCTCCGCCGTGCGCACGGCCTGACGGTGCTCTCCACGATGCACGACCTCACGCTCGCGGGACGCTTCGCCGACCGCTTCGCGCTCCTCTCCCAGGGCCGCCTGGTCTCGACGGGGTCTCGGACCGATGTGCTCAACGAGGCGGTGATCGCCGAGCACTTCGGGGCGAGCGTCCGGGTGATCGGCGACGCGGACATCGGTTGGGCCGTCGTCCCGATCTCCGAGAAGGGCGAATCGTGACCGCCGCCGAGCGACCGCCGGACGTGCCGCCACCTCGGGCGCGCGAGCACGTGCCCTCGCGCGTGCTCGTCCACACAGGCGACGGCAAGGGGAAGACCTCCGCGGCGATGGGCATCGTGATGCGAGCCGTCGCGCGCCGATGGCGCGTGTGCGTGGTGCAGTTCGTGAAGGACGGTCGATGGAAGACCGGCGAGGAAACCTCCGCGCGGAAGCTCGGCGTGGAGTGGTGGTCGATCGGCGACGGATTCACATGGGACTCCGACGACATCGATCGGACACGGGCCATCGCGGGCGAGGCGTGGCGTGCCGCCCGTGACGTGATCCTCGCAGGCGACCACCACCTCGTCGTGCTCGACGAGATCACGTATCCCATGAACTGGGGATGGATCGATGCGGACCACGTGGTCGAGGTGATCCGCGACCGGCCCTCGCACGTGAACGTCGTGGCCACCGGTCGCGACGCGCCGGCGTCGCTCCGCAACGTGGCGGACACCGTCACCGAGATGGCGAACGTGAAGCATCCGTTCGAGCAGGGCGTGGCCGCGATGCGAGGGATCGAGTTCTGATGGGCTTCTCCGTGCTCCTCGGCGGCGCGCGCAGCGGGAAGTCGGAGCTCTCGGCGCGGCTGGCGTCGGCGAGCGGGCGACCCGTCGTGGTGATCGTCACCGGAGAAGCCCGCGACGAGGAGATGACGGAGCGGATCCGTCGACACCGAGCGGCGCGGCCCTCCTCGTGGGAAACCGTTGAGGTCCCCCGCGCGCTGGCCGACGCGGTTCGCGATCTCGAGCCGGAGGCATTCGTCGTGCTCGACTGCCTGACCCTCTGGGTGTCGAACCTGATCGAGGCGGGTTCGAGCGACGAGGAGATCGTCGACGGCGCTCGCGAGATCGCGACGACGCTCGCGAAGCGCGATGCACCGTCCGTTGTCGTCACCAACGAGGTCGGTTTGGGCATCGTCCCGATGCACGAGCTCGCCCGCCGCTATCGCGACACGCTCGGTCGGGTGAACGCCACGTTCGTGAGCGAAGCCGAGCACGCCTACCTCATGGTCGCGGGAAGAGCGCTCTCGTTGCAGGAGGTGACGCTGACGTGAGCACCACCCTCGACGCCGTCGTCGCGCGGATCCCTCGGCCGCGGGACGACGTGGCACGCGAGGTCCGTGATCTCCTCGATGCTAAGACCAAGCCGCCCGGCAGCCTCGGTCGTCTCGAAGACCTCGCCTGCCGCCTCGCGGCGATCGGGGGCGAGGTACAGAGCGGACCGTTGCTCCCCGCGGTCGTGGTGGCCGCCGCCGATCACGGCGTGGCCTCCGAAGGGGTGAGCCCGTACCCGCAAGTGGTCACGGGGCAGATGCTGGCGAACTTCGCGAGCGGCGGCGCAGCCGTTTCGGTGCTCGCTCGGGAGGCCGGTGCAAGACTCGTGGTGGTCGACGCCGGAGTGGTGGATCCACCACCTCGCGTCGAGGGCGTGCGGAACGCTGTCGGGGACGGCGTCCGCGGCTCCGGCAACATCGCGCACGGCGCCGCGATGCCACGCTCGGTCGCCGTGGCGCTGATCGAAGGAGGGATCGCGCTGGCGGAGGAGCTCGCGGCCGACGGCATCGGCATCGTCGGGCTCGGTGACATGGGGATCGGCAACACCACGGCCGCGAGCGCCGTCTGTGCAGCGCTCCTCCCGGCGGATTCCTCCGATGTGTGCGGTCCGGGGACCGGTCTGGACGGACCGGGCGTCGAGCGGAAGGTGGAGGTCGTTCGTGCCGCCCTCCGGGCGAACGGCCTCGGCGAGGGCCGAGGCCCCTCGGATCCGGTGGACGTGCTCGCTTCGGTCGGAGGGCTCGAGATCGCGTTCCTGACGGGCGTGGTGCTCGGCGCGGCCTCGCGGCGGGTCCCGGTGCTCCTGGACGGCTTCGTCACCGGCGCCGCGGCCCTCGTCGCAGCAGGTCTCGCGCCGGACGTGATCGGATCGCTGATCGCGGCGACCCGATCACCCGAGCCTGGTCATCGGTTCGTTCTCGAGCGATCGGGCCTCGTCCCGCTCCTCGATCTCGGGCTGAGGCTCGGCGAGGGGTCGGGTGCGGCGCTCGCGCTCCCGCTCGTCAGTGCCGCGGTGGCGATCCTCACCGACATGGCGACGTTCGACGCGGCGGGCGTGAGCCGTGCGTGACGTGTTCCGATCCGTGGTGGCGGCCGTCACGTTCCTGACCGCGGTGCCGGTCGGCCGTTCCGCGGCACTCGTGGACCGCGAACGGCTGCGCGACGGCACGGTCCTGTTCCCCGGCGTCGGGGCCGCGGTGGGAGCAGCGGCCGGGGCGATCGCCTGGGTGGCGGCGTTCGTCCTCCCGGCGCTCCCGGCAGCCGTTCTGGGGGTGGGAGCCGGGGCGCTCCTCACGGGCGCTCTGCATCTCGATGGTCTCGCCGACACGGCGGACGGCGTGGGCGCATCCCTCACGGGTGCGGATTCCTCGGCGGCGATGCACGACCCACGACTCGGGCTGTTCGGAGGTGTGGCGCTGACGCTCGATCTCGTACTGCGGATCTCGGTGCTGAGTGCGCTCGTCGTCGGACCGCGCTTCCCGATCGAGGCGATCGCGGCCGGCGCGCTCGGACGCGCCGCCTCGGTGGCCCTGCTCGCCACCACGCGGTACGCCGGTGGGGAGGACGGAACGGGCTCGTGGACTCGAGACCTCGGTCTCGGTCGATGCCTCGCCTCGGCCGGCCTGGCGGCGACGATCGGCGTGATCGCCGTGGGCCCTGCGTTCGGCGCGATGGTGATCGCCGGAGCGGCCACGGCGGGGCTCATCAGGCGCTGGTCGCGCCGGCATCTCGGTGGCATGACGGGTGACACCCTCGGAGCCACCGCCGAGCTCGCGGAGACGATGGCACTGGTGGTCGGGCTCGCCTTCGCCTGACCAGCTGTGGCTACCGCGCGCGGTGTGTCTGGCGTCCCACGTCGTAGGCCTCGGGGCGACTCGATCCGCCGCTTCAACCAGACGTGGCACACGAGTCCATCGCGCCGGACGCGGTTCACGGCCGCGAACCGCACCCGGACCATGAACGCGATCCGCGTCTTCGTCGGCACCTGCTCGAAGGGCCCGAGGTCGCCGATCACCCGCACGAGCGCGTCGTACAGCTCGCGAGCCACCGGTGACCTCCCTTCGAAGAACCCGTCCACCGAGTACTCGCCGCATCCGTGCGACATGTTGCGGGTGACGAAACGGGCGCCGCAACGAGGACAGGTCCACAGATCCGCGACGTCGGTGCCCACGAGCGGAGGCTATCCCGCCCGAGGGTCGGTTAGGACTGTTCCTTCAGGTACCGCTCGATCTCCGACGCGAGGTCGTCGCCCGACGGCATCCGCTCCTCGCTCGCGATCGCTTCCAGCCGCGTGAGGTACTCCCTGGTGTCGGGGTCCTCCGCGATCGCCGCGTCCAGGCGTTCCCGCTGCGAGAGCGCCTCCTCACCGAGCCCTCCCACCGGGATCGTGACGCCGAGACGCCGCTCGACATGCTGGAGGAGGGCCACCGTGGCGGGCGCGTACGCGGCCGCCCCGATGTAGTGGGGGATCTGCGCGTAGTAGCCGACGGCGGGGATCCCCGCGGCCGCCACCGTCATCTCGACCGCAGACAGCGCGGCCGCGGGCACCCGAAGGATGCCGCCCGGGCCCTGCTGCTCGCCGTCGCGGAGGGATGCGTCGGTGGAGGCCGTGGCCAGCACGGGGACGGGGCGTGTGTGCGGCACGGCGGCCGGGATCGCACCCAGGCTGATCCACTCGACGACCCCGAGCCGCAGGGCCAGCTCGAGCAGGTCGTCCCCCAGCTGCTTCCACTTGTAGTCGGGCTCCGGGCCGACGAGGACGAGGAGATCTCGGCCATCGAACGAGACGTGCCGCACCATGATCTCCGGCCACTGCATCCTCGCGAGCACGCCGTCCACGACGTCCAGGACCGGGCGTCTCGCTCGATAGTCGTGCAGCGCATCGACGTCGAAGGAGGCGATGACCCGGCCGCCGTCGGCCACGTGGTTCGCACATGCGGTCGCGGCGCCCGCCGCGTCGATCCAGCCGTCGAACGCCACGATCAGAACCGGCGCGGTGAGCACGGGGATCTGCTCCTCGAGGCGATAGAGGCTCACCCTCCGAGGATAGTCCCCGGAGCCGGAAGAGCCGTTCGCCGCCTCGATGACGTATGAGTGGGACGTGGATGGGGATCGATCCGGACGACGAGGGTCCTTGCGGTTCCTTGCCGTGCCGGTGGGAGCGGTCCTGTCCGTCGCAGTCGCGGGATGCGCCGGCGACGTCTACGGCGAATTCCCATCGCCGCCGACGCCCGCGATCACCGCCACACCGAGCGCCGAAGCCGACGACGGCATCCTCGCGGAGATCGCGGTGGACGGGAGCCCCTGCTTCCTCGCGGAGGCCGGTGATCGCGTCTGGGTCACCGCGTTCGACGGGAACGAGCTCGCCGAGATCGATCCCGAGACGAACGAGGTGATCTCGACGCAGCGGATGCCGGGAGGCCCCTGCGGCATGCTCGAGGTGGGCGACACGCTGTGGATCGAGACGCCGAACGCGGAGGCGATCGTGCGATTCGACCCCGTGCGTGGCGAGGTGATCGACCGTCTCCGGGTGCCGGGAGGCGTGTTCGGCCTCACGTCGACGTCATCGGGCATCTGGGGCGTCGCCGGCCAGGGCGAGGAGGTCGTCCAGATCGATCCTGGATCCGGCGAGGTCCTCGCACGGGTGGAGGTGGATGGGCCCATCGGAGGCCTCGTGTTCGCTCGCGAGCAGGTCTGGGTCGCCGCGGCCGGAGCACTGGTGCGGATCGATCCGCGCACCCGGGCCGTCGTCGACGAGATCGAGCTGGAGTCATACGAGCCGGAGGGACTCGCGGTGGACGGTGACACCCTCTGGGTCTCGAGCTCCTTCGAGCAGAGCGTGCTGCGGTTCGACCTCCGGACGATGAAGGTGCGAGACCGCGTGCCGGTCGACGACGCGTTGTTCGGCGGGATCGATCCTCGGCGACTCCTACTGGGTCTCGGGGAACAACACCCTCTATCGCCTCGACGTCGAGAGCGGTGAGGTCGAGGACGAGTTGGAGCTCGTCGGGTTCGGGCCGATGCCGGCCGCCGGAGACCTGTGGACCGTGGACTTCATCGCCAACGCGGTCTTCCGCCTCGACGAACGCGCGCCGTCATGAGTAGCCGTTCGACCTAGCCCTTCGACGGATGCGTCGGCATCCGGTCAGGGATACGCTCCGATCGATGAGCGCGCCCGACCAGAACGTCTACCGCGTCCACTTGGCCGACCCGGGAGGCCGTACCAGCGTGCTCGACGTCCCGACCGAGGACTTCGAGTCGATGGAGCGGGGGATCTCGCTCGGGACCACCACCATCGTCCCGTGGCACCGGGTGATCCGGTTCACGCGCGAGGTCGTCCAGGCGATCGACGACGCCTTCCTGACCCGTGCGGAGATCCGTGCGTGGCTCGACGACGGCTCGGACCAAGGCGAGCGGATCGCGGTGCGGGCCGACCGGTTCGACGCCGGCACGTGGACGGCGGACTTCCTCGTGGAGCGGACGCTGGACATCGAGGGCGGCGTGGTGCACCTCACGAAGATCCACGTCCCGTGGAACCGGGTGCTGGAGTACGAGCGGCTGCCGGTGCGGGTCGAGGTTCCCAGCCGACCGGACTGAATCTCCCAGGCTCAGTCCGGACGTGCTTCCTTAGCGCCGACCTCCTTCAGGACGCTCTTCAACGTGGACATCGCGTTCATCGCCGGCGGGAATCCCGCGATCGTCGCCGTCTGCAGGATGATCTCGCGCAGCTCCTCGGGTGAGAGGCCCGCCTTCAGGGAGGCCCGGAGATGTTGCGGGATCTGGGAGGAGCGCCCCGTCGCCACGAGCGCCGCGACCGCAGCGATCTCGCGGTCGCGAAGCGCGAGGCCGGGACGCGTGTAGACGTCGCCGTACGCGAACTCCACGATCGCGCGGCCGAGGTCGCCGAGCCCTTCGACGGCGGCCAGCGCCTTCTCGTCGTGCACCTCGAGGAATCGTTCCCGCCCCCGCTCGTATCTGTCCTCGCTCACGGCACTCCTCTCTTTCGAGCCGATGATCCCGCCCAGGGCCGGTGCTCGGCGCTACGCCTGGACGCGGAGGCCATCGAGCCCGCGGATGATGTAGTTCGGTCGGAACGTCGGCTCCTCCACGAGCTCCAGGTTCGGGAAGCGCTCCAGCATCGTCCCGAACGAGATCTGCAGCTCCATCCTGCCCAAGGGAGCTCCCAGACAGAAGTGGATGCCCGCGCCGAACGTCAGGTGCGGGTTCGGCCTCCGGTCCAGACGCAGCTCATCGGGGTCCTCGAACACCTCGGGGTCGCGATTGGCCGAATCGAACAGCAATCCGAGCTCCGCCCCTTTCGGGATCTCGACCCCGTGGAGCTCGAACGGTTCGAGCACCCAGCGCTCGAACATCGGCAACGGGGTCTGGAACCGGAGCAGCTCCTCGATCGCCGTCGGGAGCAGCGAGGGGTCGGCCCGGAGCTGCCGCAGCCGATCCGGATACCGGAACAGGGCCCACCAGCCCAGGAGGGTCGCGTTCACCGTCGCCTCGTGGCCGGCGTTCAACAAGAGGACGCACGTACCGACGAGCTCGTCCTCCGTGAGCGTGTCGCCCTCGTCGATCACGTGGACGAGGCCGGAGATCAGGTCGTCGCCGGGCGCGGTCCGGCGCTCCCGCGCCAGCTCCCGCAGGTAGCCGGAGAACTCGAGGCTCGCGCGGACGGCATCGTGCTGAGCAGCCTCGGAGGGGTTGAGCTCGTACATCTTCACGATATCGGCGGACCAGGGTCGCAGGAGATGATGGTCGGCCTCGGGTACGCCGAGCATCTGCGCGATCACGATGACCGGTAGCGGTTCCGCCAACGTGGGGAGAAGGTCGAACGCTCCCGCGCCCGCCACCCCTTCGAGCAGGCTCTCGAAGATCGCATGGACGCGAGGGCGAAGGGACTCGACGAACCTCGGTGTGAACGCCTTCGCGACGAGCTTGCGCACGCGCGTGTGATCGGGGGGCTCCATGTCGAGGATCCCCGCGTTGATCAGGTCCCAGAACGGCCGGTGCCACTCGGGCGGCGCCGGGCGGTCCATGTCCTCGTGCGTCGTCGTGTGGAGGTAGGTGCGACCGAACCGACGATCTCGCAGGAGGGCGTCGACGTCGGCGTAGCGGGAGATCAGCCAGTGATCGGTGGCCTCGTCGTAGACGACGGGCGCGGAGCGACGGAGCTCATCGTAGTCGCGGTAGGGGTCCGCGATGAACCCCACATCGGTCGGCGCGAACCGCATCGCCCGCCGACGATACCCGGGATGAGAAGGGGGAGGCTAGCCGACAGTCGCGGTGTTCACCGGACAGGCGAACTGCCACGTGTCCGACGGGAGGTACGCGAGCACGCTGGAGAACCACGATGCTGGGATCGGCGCGGTCAGCGTCGGCATCGTCGACAGGTCCGCCTTGCGGTCGATGTGGAGCACATCGACGCCGAGGTACGCGTCCGCGGTGTAGACGATGCTCCGGCTCGGATCCGTCGGTGACCAGTACGCGCCCCACGTCGAGCCGTTCGCTGGGAGGTAGAAGCCGACCTGGCGGATGTTCCGCGGGTCGTGGACGTCGAGGAAGCGGGTCCCCTGCTCGTACCACCCAACGGCCACGAGGTCTTTCGACACCTCGAACCAGTGAGACGAGCAGTTGATGGTCGCGGCCGCCTTCGAGTCCGAGCCGTTCATCTCCGTCATCCACGTGTCGAGCGGCGTCAGCCCGCCAGGCCGCATCGCGATCGACCAGGTCTCGAACTTGCCCTGGCCCCGGCACCCGCCGGGCGGTGTCTCGTCGGTGTCGACGTAGTCCTCCTCGGTGATCAGCAGCGTCTGCCCGTTCCGCTTGGAGTTGTGGAGGATGAAGTCGTTGTACGGCGACGGGTTGACGCCGGCGGCGCCGGTCGAGGACACGAGTTCGGGCGCCAGGGGGTCGACGGTCAGGCGGTAGCCGGCGGCGCCACCACCGCCGACCGACCACAAGATCCCCTTCGAGTCTCGCTCCGTGTCGTGCGAGACGTTGAAGTTCGCCGAGAGCGAGGCGGCCGACTCGAACTTCCCGAGCGAACGCGGCGCGGCCGGGTTCGCCATGTCGAAGACCTCGACGTGATCACCGCCGTCGAGCCACATCTGAGAGCAGTCCGCGGCCACGAAGTTCGCGATGTGACCCGCGCCGCGCCCGTCGCCCGTCAGGCCGACCGGCGTGGCGGAGATCAGGGCGGGGCTCGAGGGCGAGGAGATGTCGAACGCGTACAGGATCGAGCCGAGGTCGCGAGCCTCACGGTCGTTCGTGATCAGGACGGTGTTGCCGCAGAGGTCGACGTCCTCGTTCTCGAAGTGAGGTAGCGGGTGCACCGCGACGACCACGGGAGCCGCGGGGACGGCGATATCGAGGACGGTGAGGCCGGCGGGTCCGGTCACGAACGCCCAATGGTCCTTGAAGACCATCCCGAACGCGGGACCCGTGGCGACGTTCCCCAGATGCGCCACGTTGGAGGACTTCGCGAGCGGCGGGAGCCCGGGCCGATCGCGTCGGCCGATGGAGCGCCGAACGCGACGATCACCGCTCCGAGCGCGACGAGCGACGGGATGTGGCGTGAGCGACGAGTCCCTCACCGGTCGCGTGTACCCAGTGTCGGCGGACTTCAAACGTCGCTCGTGTGCCGGTGGATCCTGTCGGGTAACTCGCAGATGGGACCTTCCAGGAGGTGAGGCTGCATGGCGAGCACGAAGCAGGTCCGCGCCGCCAAGCGGAACATCAAGAGCGCGCAGAAGGCGGCGCGCAAGAAGCGCACGATCGCGAACCTCCCGACATCGGTCCGGCAGGATCTCGGACGCCAGGCCGCCGCGGCGAGGATCGCGGCGGCTCCCCAGGCCGTGCCCTCGAGGACCGGACGCGAGAGCAGCTCTACGAGCAGGCGAAGAAGGAGGGCATCGCCGGTCGGTCCCGGATGGGAAAGTGGGATCTGATCAAGGCACTGCGTAGATCCCCCTAGGGGATCGGTGCTGAGATGCCGGGACGACCGCCCTCAGACGGGTGGTCGTTCTGTTCCCGGTCGGTTCGCCTGACCGGCTTCCTCGTCGAGGTCCGCGAGGGTTTCCGCGCCACCCTCGAGCGGCTCGAGTTCGTCCTCGGCCTTCTCCTCGTCGGGGGCGCCGGGCGGACTCGGCTTCCGCTCCGCCAGGTCGTCGTCGGCCATCTGCGCCTCCTCGGGCTGGCCAACGTCCATCGGGTCGCGGTCGGTCCTGTGGTGGTCAAGGTCGCCTCCTCGGGTCGATCTCCTCGGGTCGATACCAGGCGTTCCCTACCCCCGAGGCCCTCGTGCAAACCTACGCCGGGTGCGATCGAAGGATGAACACGGTGAGGGATTCCTCGTCCGTGCCGGAGCTGCGCAGGTAGCCGTAGGCGACGGACGCGGCCCGGATGGCAGCGTCGAGGTCGGGGCTCCAGAGCGGTTCGGCCGACGCGGGCGTCCACGTCATGTCTCGTTCCCATACACCGGGCCCGTGGATGGTCATCGCGACGTAGTCGCCCGGCGCGACGCCGTCCGCCCCGTCGTCGCCGATCGTTACGTTCGACGCGTTCAGCGTGAGGTCCGCAAGGATATCGTGGTGCAGGAGTCCCACGACGATCATCTCGCCGAGCATCCGGATGAACGGCTCGTCGTCGACGTCGACCTGCCAGAGCTTGGGTGGACGCTCGACCCGCATGAACGCGTGCGCCGTGAGCAGCGCGTCGAGATCGATCCTCCGCGGCTCCACGTGATCACCTCGAGGCATCTGAGGGCGTCGGCATCGGCGCCTATCATGGCGTCATGCGCGGCGACCGTGTCGAGATCGTGGTGGACATCGGCAACGGGGTGCAGACCTACGAGATCGAGGCCACCCGCGCCGGACGCCGCGTCGAGGTCACCACGGGCCGAGGCATCGTGGAGGTCTCGGAGGTCACGCGCGGCGGCAAGGCCGTCAGGACCGGACGGTTCATGACGGCGAGGGTGGTCGCCCTCGTGGAGCATCCGGCCGAGGGCGAGCCCGAGGTCGGACCGCGGCGCACCCGGAGGGCCGTGCGCGGTCAATCGTCGCTGTTGTAGCGGATCTATCCACCGGAGACGCGCTCGTCCGCGGTCTCGGCGCGGATCTGCGCGAGGCGATCGAGCGCACGACCCGACCAACCCGCGATCTGCTGCTCGCCGAGCTCGCCGGAGATGCGGATCGCGCTCTTCAGATCCTCCTCGCCCTCGTCGAGACGCCCCAGGTCGCGGTAGCACGATCCCTCGCTCGGCCAGCGCGTCCGCCATCTCCCACCGAGCCCCGAGCTCCCCGAAGATCTTCGATTGCCCGAGTCGAAGCGGGAGATGGCCTCCGCGTGATTCCCCTGGTCCTCGTCCAGCCGTGCTCGTTGGACCATCGTGACGGCGACGCTGAACCGGTCGCCCATCTCGTCCGCGAGCTCGCGCGCCTGGTCCACCAGCTTGGCCGCTTCCTCGGTCCGGTTCTGCTGCGATCCGTTCGATCGAGAGCGCTGTCAGTGCCCGAACCCGGGCCCACGTGTCGTCGTGCTCCTCCGCGAGCTCGAGCGCCCGATGCCAGAGCGCGTCGGCTTCTTCGTAGTCCTCCCGGGTCCACGGAACCCATCCCGCGAACAGGAGCGACCGCGACATCGCCCACGCGTCGTCGAGCTCGCCCGCCGCGGCGAGCGAGTCCGCCAGCAGACGCTCCGCCACGTCGAGATCCCCGTCGACGTTGATCGCGATGTCGCCCTGGTACCGGAGGGCCAGCGCGAGGGTCCACGCGTCGTCGAACTTCTCGCCGAGCTCGACGGCTCGCTCCAAGGACTGGCTGGCGGTCGGGTACTCACCGAGCCAGTAGTGCGCCTCCCCCGTGCCGGCGAGGACCCGCCCCTCGCGGACCCCCCAGGCGTCCTCGGGTCCGGCCATCACGAGCGCCCGGGCGTAGTAGTCGAGCGCCGACCGGCTCTCCATCCGTCGTCGGGCCCGATCGCCGGCCAGGACCAGGGCGTCGGCCGCCAGCTCCGGGAGCCGGCGATCCGAGGGGTCGAGATCGAGCGATGCGAGCGCCGCCCGCTCCAGATGGTCCGCGGCGTAGGAGCGGTGACCCGACTCCATCAGGGACTGCGCGATCTTCTCGTGCAGGCTCCGCCGCTCGCGCTTGGGCAGGCTCGCGTAGGCGACCTCGCGGACGGTCTCGTGACGGAACCGCCACCGCGGTGCCCGGCCGGCGTCGTCCCGCACGAGGATCTCCGCCTCCTCGAGACCCTGGAGATCCTCGGGCTCCGCATCGGACACCGTGGCGAGCTCATCCTGGTCGAAGGAGAAGATGAAGACGGAGGCCCGACGGGCCAGGTCGCGGAGCCGGTGCCGGAGGCTGTCGAGTCGGGCGGCCACGACGGCCTGCACCGTGGGAGGCAGCTCCCGTCCGGAGCTGGCCGCGCCGTCCTGCCGGGCGCGCAGGACCATCCCGGTGGTCTCGACGATGAAGAACGGGTTCCCGCCGGTGCGGTTGGCGATCTCTTCGGCTTCGGCATCGCCCACGCGCCCACCCGCGGCCTCCCGGACGAGCTCGACCGCCTCGAGCGGTGGGAGCGGGTCGAGCCGCAGCGTGACCGCGTTCACGGCACCCGATCCCCAGGCCGGGCGCTCCTCGAGGATCTCCGGTCTTCCGAGCGCGATCGTCAGGGCCCGCTTGGGGGAGGACTTGGTCGCTCCCGCCGTCCGCTCGATCAGATCGAGCATGGGCGGACGGAGCATGTGCGCGTCCTCGAACACGAGCACCACCTCTCCCTTGGCGCCGAGACCCTCGACCAGCGCCAGGAACCCGCTCTGCACCTCCTGAACGAAGACCGACTCCTCGCGCTTGGGTCCGCCGAGCCCGATCGTGAGACCGAGCCGGCCGGCGACCCGCTGGGCCTCGCTCGGATCGCAGCAGCCGTCGACGACCTCCTGCAGCCGCTGCATCGCCTCGTCGGGGGCCATGTCGTCCTCGATGCCGGCGATCTCGCGAACGATCGCGGTCACGGGGGCGAACGTCGCGGTGTCGCCGTAAGTCTGCGCCCGCCCGCGGACGATCGTGACGTCCTCGTCGAGCCCGGCCAGGAGCTCATCGACGAGCCGTGACTTGCCCACGCCCGGCTCGCCCAGGATCGAGACCAGGAGCGGACTGGCCGTGGCCTTCACCCGCGCCACGCTCCCGCGAAGGATGTCCATCTCGTTCGCACGCCCCACGAACGGGATCGTGCGTCGGGCGGATCGCGTGGTGAGCTGCTCCACCTGGTAGGCCTGCAGCGCGCCGGCGAACCCCTTCGCCTCGACCTCCTGCCGCGGGCCGAAGGAGACCGCGTCCTTCGTGAGGGCGTACGTGGTGGCACCGACAAGCACCTCTCCGGGCTGTGCCGCGGCTTGGAGGCGGGCCGCCGCGTTCACCACCTGGCCGGTGACGAGCAATTGCCCCGTGGGTCCCACGCCCGTCGCGGCCTCGCCCGTCTCGACACCCACGCGGATCTCGAGGGGCTCCTCGAGACCGAGCGACTGCTGGAGGCGATGCATCCTGCCCCGGATGGCGAGACCCGCACGCACCGCCCGCACGGCGTCGTCCTCCTGGACGTGCGGCAGGCCGAACACCGCCATCACCGCATCGCCGATGAACTTCTCCGGGTGGCCGCGGAGCGCCCGGAGCTCCTCGCTCGCGGCGTCGAAGAACCCTCCGAGCACGTTGCGGGCGCGTTCCGGATCCAGCCGCTGGGCGAGGCCGGTGGAGTCGACCAGGTCCGCGAACACCACCGTCACCATCTTGCGCTCCTCGGTGCCGAGCGTCGTGGACACGGGGGTGCCGCAGTTCGGACAGAAGCGGGCTCCCTCCGGCAAGGGCTGGCCGCAGAACTCACACCGCATGAGGCTCAGCATAGGGCCGGGCACCGACCCCGTCGGGGCCTCGATGGGAGACTCCACAGGCATGCCACCTACAACGTTCGAGCGGCCCGAGGACTTCCGTCGCTGGCTCGAACGACATCACTCCAGCGAGCGGGAGCTGTGGGTCGGGTACTACAAGAAGTCTTCCGGCAGAGCGAGCATGACGTGGCCGGAGTCGGTGGACGAAGCGCTCTGCTTCGGGTGGATCGACGGTCTACGCAAGCGCGTCGACGACGAGCGCTACATGATCCGCTTCACGCCGCGCCGGGCCGGAAGCGTATGGAGCGCGGTCAACATCGGGCGCGTGGCGGTGCTCACGGACGAGGGCCGGATGCAGCCGGCGGGCCGGAAGGCGTTCGAGGCCCGGCGCGAGGACCGATCCGGGATCTACTCCTACGAACGGCGTGACGAGGCGGTGTTCTCGCAGGCGTTCGAGAAGCGTTTCCGCGCGGAGAAGAGCGCGTGGGCCTGGTTCGCGGCGCAGCCGAAGGGATACCGGCAGTCGACGATCCGGTGGGTCATGACGGCCAAGCGGGAGGAGACCCGGGAACGGCGCCTCGCCACGTTGATCGAGGACTCCGCGGCCGGACGCAGGATCGCGCAGCTCACGCGGTGAGTCCGGGGACGGCCGAAGGCCGTCCCCGGACCACCGATGTTCTCTCCCTACGTGCTGGTCTCGACGACCGTGGGTGTGCGGTGCGGCGCATCGTTCGGGAACAGCGCCAGGATCGACGGGTCGTCGCCGGCACCTGCGGACCCGACGCTCACGTCGATCGGCGTGGTGGCGTCGCAATCGCCCCCATCCCAGAACCCCTTGCAGACCAACGGGTCGATCTCCAGGGGCTCGTTGATGATGTCGAGGACCAGGTCCCACGTGCCGGTCTCGTCTGTCGAACTCACCTGCGGAGTCGCAGACCAGTCCGGGGACATCGCCCGAGAACGTGCCGGTGCACGCCTCGACCCGGTAGGAGAAGACCGAGTTCCCGATCGCCCCCGCGTCCAGCACCAGGCCGACGAGGTTGCTGTTGTAGTTGCTGTAGTCGGCGAAGTACAGGGCCGCGCACTCGTCGAAGGGCTCCGGCAGGGACAGGTCGAAGAGACAGACCTCTCCACCCGGGGAGGCGAGCTTCACGGCCAGGAAGTCGGCCTGCAGCTCCTCGTCGGCGAACACGCCGTCCGCTCCGACATCGATCAGGACATCGACCTCGAGCGTCTCCGTGACGTTGTGGACGCCCCAGGTCTGCACGCCGATCTCGATCGGCTCGGTCGGCTCGTCGGCGTTGGTGAGGAACTCTGTCCAGAGGATCCTCGCCGAACTCGTCGGTGCCCGCGGGAAGACCCTCGGGCTCGCCGTCGAAGTCACTCCCGGCGAAGGACCGGGCGCCGACCGCGACGATGTCCTCCTCGCCGTGGCTCTCGGCCGGATCGGTCGTGCCGAGCTGGTACAGGTCGGCGTACGAGGTACCCGCCGCCGGGTTCTCGGTCAGCTCCATCGTGGCCGGGCCTTCGGTCAGATCAGGGACGTCTCCGAGAGCTCGTTGTCCGATGTCGCGAGCGGGACCACGTGCCACGGGAGCCGCAACACGTCACCGGCTCCCCCGCCTTGGGTGACCCGGACCGTGCCGTCCATGCTGGCGAAGAAGTAGTACCACCCGTACTCCTGCTCGGGCTCCGAGATGAAGCTCGGGTCCACGGTGAGCTTCACCCACACCTGCCGCTGCTGGCCGGCGCTCAGGGTGAACGACCTGCTCGAGCCGAAGGTCGAGCCGTTGGTGGAGATGCCTACCGTGGTGAGCGCCGGGTCGAAGTCGGAATACCGATCCGATCCCGTCACGGTGTAATTGCGCGACGCGCCGGCGAAGTTCTTCACCTGGAAGCTTCGGACGGCCGACCAGGTCTCCGGGGTCGGGGCGAACCCGAACGACAGGCTGCCCGGCCACGCGACCGACTCCGCCTTCGCGGACTGGTACGCCTCCACACGGCCGGACCCCATCACGGTGGCAGGTACCGGTGCGTTCAGCGTGTTGTCCTTCAGGTTCCTGGTCGCCTGGTTCATCAGGACGCCCTTGATCTGCGCGGGCTTCCACTTCGGGTGCAGCTGTCGGAGGAGGACGGCCACCCCGGATACATGGGGCGCCGCCATCGAGGTCCCGGACAGGGCCACGGCCTCGTTGCCCGTGCCGACCGCCGCCGCCTCGATCGCGGACCCCGGCGCCGAGATGTCCGGCTTCAGGTCGTTCGTGAGTCGGGCCGGGCCCTCGGACGTGAAGCTCGTCATCGCGTCGATGAAGTTCGTGTTCTCCACGAGGGTGTCCGTGATCGTCACGTTGACCGTGCCCTCGTTGAACACGTCGGTGCCAGCGTTCGGGCTGAGGACCTCCAGGATCGCGTCGGCGTCGTCGCGCCCGATACATGAAGGACGGGATCGTGATGTCCTCCCCGTTCGTGGCGAGGGCGACGGGTGCGCCGACCGCGTTGTTGCGGACCACGACGGCGACCGCTCCCGCCTCCTGGGCGTTGAACGTCTTCGTGGATTGCGCGCAGAAGTTCCGGAACACCACGACGACGAGCCCGTCGAGCGACCCGTCCGGGAGCGGACTACAGAAGTGCTCCGCCGTGTTCTGATCGACCTCGCGTCCGTCGAACAGGTCGGCAGTGATACCGCCTTCCGGGACCGGTCCGGACCACGACTGGTGCACCGTGAGCCCGTCGAGCGGCAGCTCGATGCCCTCCGGGCTGTTGACGTCGAGGTCCAGGGCGAAGAACTGGTCGATCGAGGCGGCGACGCCGATCACTCCGCGCGCGATCGAGGGCGTCCCGGAGATGTAGGCCGACCCACCGGCGGGCTGGCTGCCCGAGTTCCCCGCAGAGGCCACGAACACGGTTCCCAGGTCGACCACGCGCTGCGCCGCCTTTGCCTCCAGCGAGTTCAAAGTGCCGTAGTCGACGCCGCCGGAGAAGGACAGGACGTCCACCGCGTCCGCGATGCTGCCGTCCTGGTTCGGGTCCATGGCCCGCTCGTACGCGGCCACGAGGACGTCGTCGGTGGAGTTGCCCTCATCCCAGACCTTGTAGGCGTAGAGCAGCGCCCTCGGTGCCACGCCCCTGCCCACCTGCCCCGCGACGTTGACCCCGGCGACGGTGCTGCCGGTGTGGGTTCCGTGACCGTCCGAGTCGAGCGGGTCGAAGTCGGGCCGTGGGACGTCGTTGTTGGGGTCATCGTCCAAGACGTCGTAGTTGTTCCCGACGAAGTCGAACCCGCCGATCACCTTGTCGGTCGGGAAGCTGTCGGTCTCGATGAACGTCGGGTCGTTGGCCTCGTAGGCCTCCACCGTCCCCTCGCCGCCGAACGACGCGTGGGTGTAGTCGATGCCCGTGTCGACGATCGCGACGCGCATACCCTGTCCGCGCACGCCGAAGTTGGCCCACACCTGGTCCGCGCCGATGAAGGGCACGCTGGTGCTGAGATCCATCTGGACGATCGACACCGGCTGCACCGACCGCACGTCGGCCCGCTGGGCGAGCGTCGCGGCGGCCTTCGCCGAGAGCCGCGCGGAGAACGCATTCACCAGAACCTTGTAGCGGAACGTGACCGAGCCACCGAGCGACTTCGCCTGTGCGATCGCTCCGGCTTGAGCGCGCAGTGCGGTCTCGGCGGCCATCTTCTGGGGGGCGCTCGTCGCTGCGCCCGTTCGAACGGCTTCTGCGACCGCCGGCGCGTTCATCTCGACGAAGTACCGGCCGAGCTGCCGCGCTCGGATCGTTGCCGGAACGAAGTTCTCCGGCAGACCAGCCGCCGCGAGGCGGGTTCGGTGTGTGACCTCATGCTTCTGCGGTGCGGACTGACCGATGCCTTGCACCGCCACGACGAGTACCGATCCCAGCACGAGCGCGAGCGAACGACGGAGTCGCACTTGCCCCTCCCCTATGTCGCGGACTTGCTGATTCTTGCCGGGACAACCGCGGTTTGACAAATGAACCCTTCGCGGGTGCGACGCGTAGCGGTCGCGAGGCCAGCAACCCCACAAGAGATGTTGTAGGGTTGTCGTCGTGCCACCTCGGAGGACGTCGACCGGGCGATTCACCCACCGCGTCGCGGGGCTCCCGGCGATGCGGGCCCTGGCGCACCCGACGCGGGTCCGCATGCTCCACCTCCTCCGCGCCGAGGCCCTGTCGGCGTCGGAGCTCGCCCGCCGCCTGGGGATCCGGTTCGGTTCCGCCCAGTACCACCTCCGGTCCCTGGAGCGGGCGGGGATCGCGCTCCGTGTGGGGGAGCGGAGCCGTCGGGGCGGGACGGAGATCCTGTTCGAGGTGCCGCACGGCCTGTGGGTCGACGTCGAGCCGGACGCGCCGCGGGGGATGCGCCACGCGATGAACCGGGCGTACGTCGCCGAGCTCCTGCGACGGATGGACGAAGCCGCGACGGAACGTCACGACGTCGACAACGACGTGCTGTCGACGCGGGAGATCGAGCTCGACGCCGACGGCGTCGATGCCGCGAGCGAGGCGGTGCACGCGTTCCTCCACCGCCTCGACGAGCTCGCGATCCCAAGCCCGACGGAGGACTCGACGACGTTCACGATCGCAACGCTCTTCCTGCAGATGCCCAAGGACCAGCGGGCGGAGCACGACGCATGAGCGAGGACGTGACGAACCCGATCCGCGACGCGCCGGCGTTCCGCCGGTTGCTGGCAGCGAGGACGATCTCGCACATCGGCGACGGGATCGCCTTGATCGCGCTCGTCCTCATGGTGCAGGACGAGCGAGGGACGGGGACGGCCATCGGGGCGCTGCTGCTCGCGACGTCGCTCCCGCGGTTCCTCGGGCCGATCGCCGGCGCGATCGTCGACCGCGTCGAGCAGCGGACGCTGATGGTGGCCTGCGACCTCGGCCAGGCCGCGATCTTCGGCACGATCGCCTGGCTCGACCCGTCGTTCCCGGTGCTGCTCGGGCTCGTCGCGCTCGCGGCCGCCTGCGACACGCTGTTCGGGCCGGCCGGACGGAGCGCCCTGCCGGCGCTCGTCCGGCCGGAGCAGCTGATGCGCGCGAACGCCTGGATCGGGATGTCCCTGAACATCCAGGTGGCGGCCGGCCCCGTCCTCGGCGGGCTGCTCGTCGAGTTGCTGGACTTCCGTGGCGCTCTCGCCGCGAACGCCCTGTCGTTCGTCCTCTCGGCGGTGTTCCTGCTGAGGCTGCCGCCGCTCCGCGCGCCGGCCCACGGAGGGGAAGCGCGAGGCTTCCTCGCCGTCGGCATGGACGGGCTCCGGTTCGCCTGGCGGAACCGGGTCGTGCGAACGCTGATCGTGGCCTTGTTCGTCGGGGTGGCGTTCGCCGGCCTGGACGACGTCGCGCTGGTGTTCCTCGTGCGCGGCGAGACGTACTTCGACGGGAGCCCGCTCACCTACGGACTCGTGACCGGCGCGTACGGCGTCGGGATGCTCCTCGGCTCGCTCGGCCTGACGTGGAAGGGAACGGCGGCCGCGGCGGGCACGGTCTTCCTCCTCGGCTGGGTCGCGAGCGGGGTCGGCGCCGTGCTCACCGGGATCGCTCCGCTGATCGCTCTGGTGGCCGTCGGCCAGGCGGTCGCCGGCATCGGGAATGCGGTCGAGGTCGTCGCGATGGACACCCTGGTCCAGCAGGCAGTGCCGCGGGAGATGCTCGGACGCATCTTCGGCCTCGTCGGCACGGCGGCGCCCGCGGGACACACGCTGGCGTTCGCGGCCGGCGGCTTCCTCGTGGATCTCTGGGGGCCGAGGATCGTCTTCCTGATCGCCGGGCTCGGCGTGCTCGCGGTGCTGATCCCGATCATGCTGGTCCTGCGGCGCGAGGCGTCGACCGACCCGACCGGGTGAGTCCCCCTGTGGCATCCTGACGAGCCGTGGGGACCCGCACCGTGCAGGTGGCCGAGCTCTCGTCGTTGAGCGAGGGCTTCCAGGGCGAGATCGTCCTGCCCGGGAGCGCCGGGTACGACGCCGCCCGCATCGTCTGGAACGCGATGATCGACAAACGCCCTGCGATCGTCGCCCGGTGCGACGGGGTCGAGGACGTGATCCGCTCGCATCCGATTCGCCCGCGAGCAGGACCTGGCGATCGCGGTCCGGTCGGGCGGCCACAGCGTCGGCGGGTTCTCGACCTGCGACGACGGGATCGTGATCGACCTCTCGCTGATGCGGGGCGTGCGCGTCGATCCCGAACGGCGCATCGCGTACGTCCGAGGTGGGTCCCTGCTCCGAGAGCTCGACGAGGCCGCGCAGGAGCACGGGCTCGGCGTGTCCCGTCGGCGTCGTGGGACACACGGGCGTCGCCGGGCTCACGCTCGGCGGGGGGATGGGCAGGCTCCAGCGGCGGTGGGGCTTCTCGATCGACAACATGGCGGCCGTCGAGCTGGTGACGGCAGATGGGGAACAGCTCCGCGTGAGCGAGGAGGAACACCCCGACCTGTTCTGGGGCATCCGGGGGGCGGGGCCGAACTTCGGCATCGTCACGGGCTTCGAGTTCCGGCTCCACGAGCTCGGGACCACGATCACGCAGGGGATGCTGGCCTTCCCGGCCGACCGCGCGCACGAGGTGGCCCAGCGCGTCCGCGAGTACGCGCCGGCGGCTCCGGACGAGGTGATGCTGTCCTACGTGCTCGGCACGGGACCCACCGACCCGGAGTTCCCATCCGAGATCGCGGGCCGCCCCTTCGTCGCGATGGCCATCACGCATTCCGGCGACGTGGACGCGGCGGACGACGCGATCCGCCCGCTGCGAGACCTGGGGCCATCCGTCGACATGGTCGAGCCTCGCCGGTACCTCGACGTCCAGATGTCGGCCGACGAGGACATGGCCTGGGGGAAGCGCTTCTACATGAAGGGTGGGTTCCTGGCCGAGCTCTCCGATGCCTACGTGGATGCCGGGCTGGCGAGCGTCGCCGAGGCGCCGGGCGACGAGTGCGACATCACCCTCTGGCTGCAGGGAGGGGCGATCGCCCGCGTCCCGGAGGACGCGATGGCGTTCACCGGGCGCCTGGCGCCGTTCTGGCTGGGCGTCGAGTGCGCGTGGGATGATCCGATCGCTCGACGAGGCGCACCGGGACTGGGGTCGCACCACGATGGATGCGCTGGTCCCGTTCACGGCGGAAGGTCACTACGTGAACGACATGGTGGAAACGGGCGAGGACGTCGCGCGCGGCGTCTACGGCGACGCCAAGTACGAGCGGCTCGTCGAGCTGAAGCGGGCGTTCGACCCGGACAACGTGTTCCACCTGAACCAGAACATCAGGCCGTAGCGCCGTGCGGCTCGCCGGCCCTCGCGTGGTCCTCCGGAACGCCTCCGCGGCCGACGCGGCGCGTCTCACCTCGATCCGCTCGGAGCCGGCGATCGAGCAACGGTGGGGCGCTCTCGAGGACGGCGAGATGGACGAGTTCGTCCGCGAGGACACGACGTTCGTGATCGAGGTCGACGGCGAGGTCGTGGGCGCCGTGCAGTACGGGGAGGTCGACGATCCGATGTACCGCAGCGCCAACATCGACCTGTACGTGACGACGCCGAGACACGGCCAAGGGCTCGGGAGCGAGGCGGTGCGGATCCTGGCCCGGCATCTGATCGAGGAGCGCGGTCACCATCGGCTCACGATCGATCCGGCGGCGGACAACGCGGCCGCGATCCGCGCCTACGAGAAGGTCGGCTTCCGGCGCGTCGGGATCATGCGCTCCTACGAGCGAGGACCGGACGGGACGTGGCACGACGGCCTCATGATGGAGATGCTCGCCGACGAGCTGGTACCGGATCCGCCCGACTGACGGATGTTCACTTCCCCAGGGTCACCCGCGTCCGTCGGTCGGGATGGCTCGTGGGGTCGAGGGCCCAGTGTTCCGACGCGGTGGCTCGGTACAGCCGATAGGGCGCCGGCGCGAGCACGTCCTGCCGAGCCCACGCGCGGCCACCGTGCCTCAGTGACATGCGCGAGAAGATGTCGATGCCCCGATCGAGGTCGCCCTCCGACACCTCCTCCGCGAAGGCGGCCATATAGACGCACTGGCCGGTGCCGATGGGCACCTGCGAGTCGAAGATGACGACGCTCACCTCGGGTCGCAGGGCGAGGTTGCGGGAGTGCGTCGCCTCGGGTGAGGAGACCCAGAAGAACTCCGTGTAGCCGTCGGCCGCGAAGTACAGGGGCGAGACCCAGGGCTTGCCCGATGCGTCGGCCGTCCCCAGCACCATGTACATGTTCGAATCGATCATGAGCCTGGCGACGGCTCCCAGATCCAACTGCTGCTCCACGCATCCTCCTGCTCTCCGGGGCTCCTAGGATGCCTCGTCCGCGGGAGGGATGTTCTGGTTCAGGCGGAAGAGATCGTCGGGGTCGTAGCGGCGCTTGATCGAGCGGAGTCGCTCCCACGTGGGATCGGGGTAGGCCTCCCGGACGCCGGCTTCGCCTTCCTCACCGAGGAAGTTCACGTAGGCGCCTCGGCCGTCAGACCGAGCGCACCCGCGAGCTCGTCGACCCACGCCTGGTGCGTCGGCGTGTCCTCGACACGCTCGAACACGTTCGCGACCGTCACCATGAACCGGCTCCGGCGGTGGGCGAACGCCGTCGCGTCGTCCGGCACGCGAGCCATCGCACCGCCGAGCGCCCGGATCTGCGCGACGGCCATCATCGCCGTCGACGACTCCACGCGATCCAGGATCGTCGCGAACGCTCGCTCATCGAGCTGGTCGGTGAACCTCGTCTTCCCCACCGCGATCGGGTGATAGTCCTCCTCGTCCGGCATGTAGATCTCCGGATAGGACATCGGGCGGAGCATGTCCGCCAGCGGCTCGGCGAGCGCCCGGAAGGGGGCGACCGCCCGCTCGCCCGGCGGCGGTGTCGCCCGCGTGGGCCATCAGCGCGAAGATCGCGAGCGATCCGTGATGCTCTTCGGGGATGAATGGCATGGGCGGAGCCTTCATCACGTTCGCGATCGTCGTCAGCTCCTCCGGCGCGGCTCCGCCTCCGCGATGAACGCGGTGATCACCTCGGGAGTGGCGGGCAGCATCAGGATCCCGCCTACGATCGACGGCACCTCGTGCAGGCGGAACCGGAACCGTGTGGCGACGCCGAAGTTGCCGCCGCCGCCGCGGATCGCCCAGAACAGGTCCGGATGCGTCTCGTCGTCCACGTGCAGGAGCTCGCCGTCCGCCGTCACGACCTCGGCCGCGAGCAGGTCGTCGATCGTCATGCCGTGCTTCCGGAGGAGGAACCCGATGCCGCCGCCGAGGGTCAGTCCGCCGATGCCCACCGAGCCCGTATCGCCGAAGCCGGTCGCGAGGCCGTGCTCGCCGGCGGCGTTCGTGTACTCCGCCGCGGTGAGTCCGGCTCCGGCCCAGGCCGAGCGTCCGTCCACATCGATGTCGAGCCCCTTCATCACCGAGAGGTCCAGGACGATGCCGTCGTCACACACACCGAACCCCGGCGCCGCTGTGGCCGCCGCAGCGGACGGCCAGCTCGAGCCCGGTGTCCCGGGCCAGGGAGACGACGGTGGCGACCTCCTCGGCGTCGACGGGCCGGACGATGACCGCCGGCCGCCGGTCGATGTTGCCGGGGAACACCGCTCTCGTGTCGTCGTAGCCGACGTCCTCGGGGCCGATCACCTCGCCGCGGAGATCGTTCGCGGAGCTTCGAGATCGAGATCGTGCCTGGTTCGGAGACTGATCGCATCGGAACCTCCTCGCGTTCGGGTGGCCCTTCCTGTCTACAACCGACCCTCGATGAACGGCCACCTGGCAAACCACCGAAGATTTCTCCTATCTTGACAAAAAGAACTGTCGGTGGCAACATGGCATCCGTGATCGATGTGGCGGTGATCGAAGACCCCGGAGCGGCCGAAGTGTCCCTGGACCCCGTGCGCACCCGTCTGCTGGCCGAGCTGGCGGAGCCGGGTCCTGCCACGAGCCTGGCCGGGAAGCTCGGCCTCCCTCGCCAGAACCTGAACTACCACCTCAAGGCGCTCGAGCGGCACGGCCTCGTGGAGCTCGTCGAGGAGCGGAAGAAGGGCAACATGACGGAACGGGTGCTCCGGGCGACGGCGCTCTCCTACGTGATCTCCCCGGCAGCCCTCGACGGCGTCCAGCCCGACCCCTCCCGTGCCCCCGACCGGCTGTCGGCGAGGTGGCTGATCGCGGTGACGGCTAGGGCCGTGCGCGACGTCGGGCAGCTCGTGGCCGGCGCGACCAAGGCCCGCAAGCGCCTGGCGACGTTCGCGATGGACGGCGAGATCCGGTTCGCGCTCCGCCGCCGACCGTGCCGCGTTCGCGGAGGAGCTGGCCACGGCGATCACCTCGCTGGTAAGCAAGTACCACGACGAAGGACGCGCCACGAGGACGCGACCACCGGTGATCGTGGCCGTCCATCCGAGCTTGAAGGACGATCCGCGGACACGACGTCACCCGAGGGAGAGGAGCCCTGAGATGGCACACCCGTTCGAGCTGACCCATGAGATCGAGGTCGACGCTTCTCCCGAGGAGGTATGGGACGCGATCGCCACCGGCCCCGGCGTCGACGCCTGGTTCATGGGCGTGAACGAGATCGAGCCCCGGGAGGGCGGGACGACCCGCATGCAGTTCCGCGGCTCCGCGGAGGAGGCCACGGTGACGGCGTGGCAGCCGCCCACCCACTTCGCCAGCCGTACGCCGGAAGGCGAGGACGGCGCGCTCCATGCGTTCGAGTACCTCGTCGAAGGGCGGGACAAGGGCAGCACCGTCGTCCGGTGGGTCCACAGCGGCTTCCTCGGGGACAACTGGGAGAAGGAGTACGAGGGCCTGTCCGAGGGCGACCCGATGTACTTCGACAAGCTGCGCGTGTACCTCACGTACTTCCGCGGCCGGAAGGCGACGCCGGTCAACGTGTTCGGCGGTCCGGTGGTCCCGGATCGCGACGAGGCCTGGGCCACGTTCTACCGCGGGCTCGGGCTCGCGGGTCCGCCCCAGCTCGGCGACCGCGTACGCCTCACGCCCGAGGGGCTGCCGCAGCTCGACGGTGAGGTGGACTGGCTCTCCCGGGACTTCCTCGGCGTTCGCACCGACGACGGGATCTACCGGTTCATGCACATCAGCGTTTTCGGCGGCCCGGTCGGTGTCGGACACCACATCTTCATCGACGGTCTCGACCAGCAGGAGACGGAACGAGCCTGGGACTCCTGGCTCACGACGCTGTTCTCGTAGGCTCGGACCAAGGAGGGGATGTCGAGATGGAAACCGTCACCTCGAGAGATGGCACCGCCATCGCGTTCGATCGGATGGGCGAAGGTGCACCCGGTCGTCCTGGTGACCGGTGGGTCGGTCGATCGCATGTCGAACGCGCCGCTCGCACAGGAGCTCGCGTCCGACTTCACGGTCCTGAACTACGACCGCCGCGGCCGCGGGCCGAGCGGGGACACGCCCGCCGTACGCGATCGAGCGCGAGATCGAGGACATCGAGGCGATGCTCGAGGCAGCCGGCGGCTCGGCGAACCTCTACGGCACGTCCTCGGGCGCCGCGTTGGCCCTGCAGGCCACGGCGGCCGGGCTCCCCGTCACGAAGCTCGCGCTCTGGGAGCCGCCCTACATCATCGACGAGAACGCCCGGCCGCCGATGGATCAGGTGGAGCAGTACGAGACGATGGTCGCGGAGGGACGCAGGGGCGACGCCGCCGAGTACTTCATGACCAAGGTCGTGGGCATGCCGCCCGAGTTCGCCGCGCAGGCGCGGAACGAGCCGTGGTGGCCGAACCAGGAGGCGCTGGCCCACACGCTCGCGTACGACGCGAGGATCATGGGCGACTACTCGGTGCCGACCGACCAGGCCGCGTCCGTGAAGGTGCCCACCCTCGTGGTCGCCGGAGGAGCGGACATGCCGTTCATGCGGGAGACCGCGCAGGCGCTCGCCGATGCGCTCCCGGACGGTCAGGTCCGGCTCCTGGACGGTCAGGGGCACAACGTCGACCCGGCCGTCCTGGCGCCGGTGTTGAAGGAGTTCTTCTCGCGTGAGGGCGCTCGCGTGAGGTTCCGCACGACGCTCGAGCAGGCCGGCAAGACCGCGACCGGCTTCGAGGTCCCGTCCACCGTGGTGGAGGGCCTCGGTGCAGGGAAGCGACCGGCGGTCCGCGTGACGATCAACGGGTTCACGTACCGGAACACGATCGCCTCGATGGGCGGCCGGTTCATGGTCGGAGTCAGCGCCGAGAATCGTGCAAGGGCGAAGGTCGCCGGCGGCGACGTGATCGACGTCGACATCGAGCTCGACACGGCGCCGCGCGTGGTCACCCTGCCGAAGGACTTCGCCGCCGCGTTGAAGAAGGACGCGAAAGCGAAGAAGACGTTCGACGCGCTGTCCAACAGCAACAAGGGCTGGCACGTGTCCTCGATCCAGGGCGCCAAGACCGACGAGACGCGCCAGCGGCGGATCGCGAAGTCGGTCGGCTGCCCTGCGGGAGGGCCGCCCTCGCTGACGTCACACCCCGGCTAGGCTCCCTCGGCATGGCCGACGGAGAGACGACCGAGCCGGAACCCGATCGCGACGAGGAACGAGCGCGGATCGCGGGACTCCTGGATTCGCACGCGCCGCCGGACTGGGAGGAGCGCTTCCAACGGGACCAGCTGCTCGACGCGATCATCGACACGACGCCTCTGCAGATGTTCGTGATGGCGGCGGACATCCGCGAGTCCACGCTGTTGATGAAAGAGGCGGTGCGGTTCGAGCAGTTCGCGAAGATCATGGACAAGTTCGTCTCCGCGGTCCGCAGCGGGATCGGGACACCGGGAGGATGGTTCGACAAGTTCACGGGCGACGGCTTCCTCGCGTACTGGATCGCTCCCTCGACGCCGAAGGAGGAGTACCAGCGGCGGTTCGTGGAGGCGGCCGGCAACCTGGCACACACCGCGCACGAGCTGATCGAGCTCTTCCATCGGCGGGTGCTCGAGGACTTCCGGCGGAACTCGCGGAACCTCTCCGACGGCGTCGGGCTCGCGATCGGCTTGGACGCGGGCCCCGGGTTCCTCGTGGAGATCGCGGGTGAGCTCACGCTGGTCGGACCGCCCGTCGTCGGCGCCGTGCGGATGGTGAACGCGGCGTCGCGGCCGCAGGAGATCTTCGCGAACGTCTACCTCGGCGAGCACCTCCACGACGAGCAGGACGGGATCTACGAGGCCCTCGGCATGACGGCCACGCGCGAGAGCCGTCCGACGAAGGAGTACCCGAAGGGTCAAGAGGTCTACGCGCTGACGTTCCGCGACAGCGAGAAGCCCGAGGTCGGATAGGCAGGGAAGTCAGTCGGGCGTCCACGGACGCCAGCGGGGCAACCACCTGGGAACGGCGCGCCGGTAGGCCTCGTACGCATCGCCGAACGTTTCCTGCAGGGTCGGCTCCTCGTAGAGCCGAACGAACGCCACGAAGGCGACCGCGACGACCGCGCCGTACGACAGCAGCGACACACGACCGAGGATCAGCGCCTGCCCCGCGATGGCGGCGAGGACGGCAAGGTACATGGGATTCCTCACGTACCGATACAGGCCGCCGACCACGAGACGCTCCGTCGGCAACACGGGGGCGGGTGTACCGAACCCCTCGCTCACGAATCGAGCGAACGCGGAAGCGAGCACGAGGCCCGCGGCGACGAGCAACGCCACGCCGAACGCCCGCAGCGGCCAGAACAAGGAGTCGGCGACCTGCCATCGCGTGATCGCCCAGGGGAGCAGCCCGGCGACGATGCCCGGAGCGAGCGCGAAGAAGACCGTTGACCCCACTGCGGCTTCGGCCTTCCGCCGGGCCGGCGAACCCGAAGCGGGTTCGTCTCCGAGCGTCACCGTGGCAGCGGATCAGATCGCCGTCTTCCAGGCCGAGGGTCGAACGGAGGTGGACCTCGCACATGATCTCGACGAGGTCCTCGGGGTAGTCGGGTTCGTCCGCCCGGAACGCGATCCCTCGATAGTGCCCCTCGACGAGGACGGGCGCCAGGTGGTACCCGGCCTGGCCGGTCGCGGCTTCCCACCCGGGGTCGATGTCCGCCGCCGCGATGTAGGTCGCGCGTGTCCGATCGAACGGGGCGAACACCCGCACGTTCAAGGTGCCCGGCACGATGCGCACCCCGAAGAGATCCTCGATCCGATCGAGCACCCGATCGTCGGCGAGCAGTCCTGCCCCGCGTCCCCGGCCCGGGACCACGTAGCCATGCAGTTCGGTCACGATGGAAGGAGCCTAGGGACCCGGTGGTTGGGTTGAGAACACGATCGAACGCCAGTTGAGCCCAAGGGGTGATCCGATGACCACGCGTGCGGAGTTCGGGATCAGCATCACCCCGGACTGGTCGAAGCAGGAGGAGATCCTCGACCTGGCCCTCGCGGCCGATGACGGCGGCCTCGACCTGGTCGGGATCCAGGACCACCCGTACCAGTGGCGGTTCCACGACACATGGACGCTGATCGCGTTCCTCGCCGGGCAGACCTCGCGGATCAGCTTCTTCCCCGATGTGGCCAACCTGCCGCTCCGACCGCCCGCGATCCTCGCCAAGTCCGCCGCGTCGCTCGACGTCCTCACGGGTGGACGGATCGAGCTCGGTCTCGGTGCGGGCGGCTTCTGGGAGGCGATCGAAGCGGCGGGCGGGCCGAGGCGTACGCCGGCCGAGGCGGTCGATGCGATCGAGGAAGCGATCGATGTGATGCGGTTGGTCTGGAGCGGCGAGCGGGGTGTGCGATTCGACGGGAAGCACTACCGGCTCGCGGGCCTCCATACCGGACCGAAGCCCGCGCACGACATCGGCATCTGGCTCGGCGCCGGTCGACCGCGGATGCTGGACCTGATCGGGAGGAAGGCCGACGGGTGGGTGCCGTCCTCGCCGTGGGCGCCACCGGAGGCCCTCCCCGGCTCCCTGCGCCGGATCGACGACGCCGCCGCCAACGCCGGTCGCGATCCGGCCTCGATCCGGCGCGTCTACAACCTGATGGGCGCGATCCAGCCGGAGAGAAGGGATCGGTTCGTCGGGCCCGTCTCGTACTGGGTCGAGGAGCTGGCCGAGTTGGTAGACATCGGCATGGACGCGTTCATCTTCTGGCCGGGAACCGACGACCCGCTCGGACAGGTGGAGCTCTTCGCCTCCGAGGTGGCCCCCGCCGTCCGCGCCGCGACCGGCGGACCGTGAACCTAGGCGGCCGTGAGCTCGACCGGGTGGATCGCGAACGTGCGGAGCGCGCCGTTTCGCCAGACGCGCGCCTCCACGGACCGGCCGATCACCTCGCCGACCATGAGCCGTTGGAGGTCGCGCGCGTCGGTGATCGGCGCCCCGTCGAGCTCCACGATCAGGTCGCCGGATCGGATGCCCGCACGCGCGGCGGGGCTGCCGCCAACCACTTCCATGATCTCGACGCCCTCGTCGCGGCCGACCGCCGCAGCCGCCCGGGGTGGGAGTGGCCGCCCGCCACCCGCGATGCCGATGTAGGCGCGCTGGAACCTGCCGGCGGACATGAGCGCGTGCATGATCCGCCGCGTCGAATCGTCGATGGGAACGGCGAGCCCTAGCCCGAACCCCGCGATCGCCGTGTTGATCCCCACCACCCGCCCGCGTCCGTCCGCCAGCGCGCCCCCCGAGTTCCCAGGGTTCAAGGCCGCGTCCGTCTGGATCACGTTCTCCACGACCCGGCCTGCTTGCACCGGGAGGGCTCGCCCGAGCGCGCTGACCACGCCGGCGGTGACGGAGCCCGCGAACCCCATCGGGTTGCCGATCGCCACCACCAACTGTCCGACGCGGAGCCCTGCGGCCTCACCGAGCTCCGCCGATACGAACCCGTCTCCCTGGAGCCGAAGCACCGCGAGGTCCGAGAGCTGGTCGCGGCCCACAACGTCGAAGGCAACCTCCCGACTGTCGACGAACGAGGCCGACCCTCGATCCGTGCCACTGACCACGTGCGCGGAGGTGAGGGCGAACCCGTCCGGTGTGACGACGACGGCGGAACCCGCGCCGTCCACGCTCCCCCCTCGCGCTCGTTGTCGCACCCGGAGGCTCGCGACCGACGGGATCAGACGTTCGGCGACAGACGTCACGACGCGCGAGTACGCGTCGAGCGCTTCGTCCTCGTCCCGTGGGGATCCGTCGTCCACCCCACCCTTGTACCGCAGTTCGTGGCGAACGATGTTTCGTCGTGCCTTGATCGTGACGGAGCGAAGGATCCGTGGGGACCGGTTCTCTCGACCGTGAGACGATGAGCGCCGTGAGCGCCGAGCGCCATCCGCGGTTGCTGCCGGTGGCCGAAGAGTCCCGGGTCGCACCGATCGAGCTCTTCTTCGACCTGGTGTTCGTGTTCTCACTGACCCAGGTGACCGCCCTGATGGGCGACGACTCCGGGCCCATCGGCGTCGCGCGCGGGATGCTCGTGCTCGCGCTGCTCTGGTGGTGCTGGGTGGGCTACGCCTGGCTCGGCAACGTGGTGCAGGCCGAGGAAGGGCTCGGGAAGGCGACGATGTTCGCCTCGATGGCCGCGATGTTCGTGATGGCCCTCTCGGTGCCGGAGGCGTTCCACGATCACGACGGCGGCCTCTCCGGACCGGTGGTGCTCGCGTTCGCCTATCTCGCGGTGCGGGTGCTCCACCTCACCATCTTCTGGATGGTGGCCGGTAGTTCGGAGGATCGCGGTCTGCGAGGGCAGCTCGTCCGCTTCATGCCGTCCTTGGCCGGGAGCACTGCGATCCTGCTGGTGGCGTCCCAGCTCTCCGGAACGGCGCAAACGCTCACGTGGGTCGGGGCGCTGCTCGTCGACTACGTGGGTGTGATCCTGGGTGGTGCGTCGGGGTGGCGGCTCCGGTCGGCGTCGCACTTCTCCGAGCGGCACGGGCTGATCGTGATCGTCGCCCTCGGCGAATCGATCGTCGCGATCGGCGTCGGTGTCGCGGGTGTCCCGATCTCGTGGCCGATCATCGCGGCGTCGGTCCTGGGACTCGTGGTCGCGGGATGCCTGTGGTGGGCGTACTTCGACGTCGTCTCGATCGTGGCGGAGCGCGTGCTGCGGCGGCTCGAGGGCGAGGAGCGGACCCGACTCGCCCGCGACGCGTACAGCTACCTGCACCTCCCGATGGTCGCCGGGATCGTGCTCGTGGCGCGCGGCATCGAGGAGGTCATGCACCAGGTCGGCCACGCGACCGACGGGGAGCTCTCCCGGACCTTGGACCTCGTGCCGCTGGCGTCGCTCTTCGGCGGCGTCTCGCTCTTCCTCTTCGCCCACGTCGCGTTCAAGTACCGGACGTGGGGGACGGTGACGGTCCGTCGCCTGGTCGTCGCGCTGCTGATCTGCGCGTTGATCCCGCTCGCGGCCGAGCTCCCCTCCCTGGGCGCGCTCGGGCTGCTGGCGGCCGTCCTGGTGGCGATGATCGCATCGGAGGCGATCCGGTACGCCGAGGAGCGGGAGCAGATCCGACACGAGGACGTCGGTCCCGAGGTGCATCCCGGGCATCCCGCGGCCGATCAAGGGTCAGCGGACAGGTGAACCGTTGGGTCAGAGCTCGGCCAGGCGTTCCTCGGCCGTCGCCTTGATGCGAGCTGCCAGCGCGGGGTAGCCGGCCTCCATCTCGCGGAAGGAGGTGCCGAACATCGCGAAGATGGTCATCGGCGAGCTCGCGACGACGTCGGCCGTGCGGCGCCCGTCTCCCAACATCGCCATCTCGCCGAAGTGATCGCCGGGGCCGAGCGAGGCGACGGCGGTGCCGTCGTGCGTCACATCCGCCGTGCCCTCGTCGATGACGTAGAACTGGTAGCCGGAGGCGCCCTCGGGCGCGATCCGCCTGCCTTCGCTCACCCCTTCGACCTCGAACCAGGACGCGATGATCCGCAGGTCGTCATCAGCGAGGTCGCCGAACAGAGGGATGTCGCTGAGCCGGGCGGGATCGGGATGCACGATGCGCGTTCGCTCCTGAGTGAGGTTCCGCGATCGTAGTCAACGACCACCGACCTGTCCCTCGGTGCCGGGATCTGTTCGGCGGCCGTTCACCGATCGGTTACCTGCGGTCCCCCTCGAGCAGCTGCTTCAGGTTGTCGACGACCATCGACCATGCCTGGTCCGAGGCATCTTTCGCTTCGTGGGACGGCAGGTTGTGCTCGGTGATCGTGAGCTCGGAGCCACCGTCCCGCTCCGCGACCTCCCAGGTGACCTCCTGGTAGTGCTCGGGGCTGTCGGGCGTGCCCGAGAGGTCGCTCCAGTGCGTGTGCACGAGCACGTGTGGCGGCTCGACCCGGACGATCTCGCCCTTGTCCACGTAGGGCTTCCCCTGCCATTCACCCGTGTGGACGATCGGAGAGCCTTGCTTCCAGTCGGTCTCCGTGTCCACCCCGAAGAACCACTGCTTGATCAGCTCCCGGGTGGTGATCGCGCGCCAGACCTCGTCCACCGGCGCGTCGATCGCCACGGAGCTGGACGCGCTGATATCGGTCTTCATACGGTTCCCATACTCGGTTCATCCGCGCGGCAAACATCAGCCCGCGAGCAGCTCCTCGAGCCGGTCGAGGAAGCCCAGCTGCCCGCGGAGGATCTTGCGCCGGGCTTCCTCGAGCCCGAACCATCCCGCTCGGTCGACCTCGGGGAACTCCTGGGTTCGGCCGGAGCGGGGAGGCCACTCCATCTCGAACGTGTTGCTGCGCACGTCGCTGACGTCGAGGTCGCCCTCCATCGTCCAGGCGCTCACGACCTTCCCGCTCGGCTGTCGGAGCTCGCCGAGCCACACGGGCTCGCTCCCATCCGGCGGCGCCTGTCCGATCTCCTCCTCGAACTCCCGGCGCGCCACCTCGAGCGCGTCTTCGCCCGGCTCGTACTCGCCCTTCGGCAGCGACCAGGCGCCGTCGTCCTTCTTCGCCCAGAACGGACCGCCCGGGTGGACGAGGAGGACCTCGAGCCCGCCGTCGGTCCTTCGGTACGCGAGGAGCCCGGCGCTCAGCTTCGGCACGCCGTCGTCCTCAGCTCGCTGACCGCTCGTGGATCGCCCGGACCGTTTCGATCGTGTCGGCTTCGTCCGCGCGCTTGTCGGGCCGGTAGCCCTTCACGCGGGCGAAGCGCAACGCCAGGCCGCCGGGGTAGCGGGGGCTCGGCTGGAGTCCGTCGAACGCCACCTCGACGACGAGCTCGGGCCGGAGGTGCACGGTGATCCCTTCGCGCCCGGTCTCGATCTCCTGGAACCGCTCCGTCTGCCACGCGAGCATCTCGTCGGTCATCCCCTTGAACGTCTTCCCGAGCATCACGAATCCACCGGTCTCCGGGTCGCGCGCCCCGAGGTGGAGGTTGCTCAGCCGGCCCCGGCGGCGTCCGTGGCCCCACTCTGCCGCGAGGACCACGAGATCGAGGGTGTGCGCGCGCTTGACCTTGATCCAGCCGGCTCCTCGGCGACCCGCCTCGTAGGGGGCGTCGAGCGACTTCACCATCACACCCTCGTGTCCGCGCGCGATCGCGTCATCCAGGAAGCGGTCGGCCTCCTCGACGTCCGCCGTGACGATCCGCGGGACGCGGAGCTCCTCGGGAAGCCGTTCGTCCAGCGCGGCGAACCGCTCGACCGCGGGGCGGTCGATCAGGTCCTCGCCGTCGAGATGCAGGACGTCGAAGACGAAGGCGGAGAGCGGATAGTCCGTCTGGAACTCCGTGAGGTCCTTCCGGCTGCGACTCCCGAACCGGCTCATCGTCAGTCCGAACGGATGCGGGCGCCGGTCGGGTCGCATCGCGATCGCCTCGGCGTCGAACACCGCGGCCTCGATCGGCAGGCTCCCGATCACCGCCACGATCTCGGGCACGCGATCGGTGACGTCGGCGAGGTTCCGCGTGAACGCGCGGACGTCGTCCCCCAGCCGGTGGACCTGGATCCGGGCGCCGTCGAGCTTCCACTCGACGGCGGCCGGCGAGATCCGCGCGAGGGCCGAGGGGATGTCCTCGGCAGACTGCGCGAGCATCGGCTGCAGCGGCGTGAGGAGCGAGAGGCGGAACCGCGCCAGGGCGTCGCTCCCTCCCTCGACGGCCGCCGTCGCCGTCGCGCCGAGGTCTCCGCTCAGCATCGCGGCGCGACGGACCTCCGTTCGCGGCACGTTCGCGGCTCGCGAGACGGCGTCGACCATCACCCCTTCGAGGGCACCTTGCCGGATCTCGCCCATCAGGAGACCGCGGAGGAAGTCCTGCTCGTCGTGGGTGGCCCGCGCGAACAGGTCGTGGAGCGCCGTTCGGCGGGCGGCCTGGGAGCCGGCGCCGGCCAGCGCCCCGATCCGGGTGAGCGCGCCGTCGACCTCGAGCAGCTCCAACGTGGCCGGCGCCGGCGCGGGTGGCGGCAGATCCTTCAGGGACGCCCATCCCACGCCGATCGACCCCTGCGGGAGCACGCCGGACAGGTACGCAACCGCGATCGGGACCTCGTCCGGCGCGAGGGCCGCGAGGACCGACGAGAGTCGGGCGACCTTCTCGAGTCGGGACGAGGTCGCGGCGACGTCTGCCGACGCCGCCGCGACCTCACCCAGGAGCATCCGTGCTCTACGAGCCCTCTGGGCTCATCGGGCTCATGAGCTGGAAGTAGTTCCCGTCGGGATCGGCGAACGTGGCGATCAGCCCGTCCATCTCTTCACCCGGGCTGTACGGCTCCTGGACCACGGTGGCTCCCGCGTCTACGAACCGATCGAACTCGGACTTCACGTCGGCGGTCTCGATGTTCCAGATCACCCTGCCCGGCTCCGCGTTCTTGCCCTTCACCTGGTCGTGAGGGCCGATCGTCACGGCGCCCGACCCGATCATCCAGCCGGTGTAGCCGCGGTCGTTCCAGGTCGGCTCGCCGAAGAGCTTCGTGTAGTACTCGGCCAACGGCTGCGGGTTCTCGGACCCGATCAGAACGCTGTTGAAGTTCATGACGCATCCCCTTTCTCGATCCTTGGCCTCGTCTCTTGACTATCAGACGGACGGCGCATCCGAACCCCCATCGAGGCGATCGCCTCCGTCTCGACACATCACGGCCGCGCTCCGTCCACGTCGTCGCTCCATCGACCGTTCCGCTTGGCTACCTCGATCGCCGCGAGGCCGGCGTCGGTCATCCGTCCTTCTTCGATCAGCCGCCGTGCTCGCGCTCGGTTGACGGCGGACCAGTTGCTCCCTTTCCGCCGCGGCGTGTAGCGGAGGGCGTACCGCTCGTCGTCGATCGGTTGCATCGCGCTGTCGATCCATCCGAAGCACAGCGCCTCCTCGGTGGCCGGCACGAGCGCGACCGACGGCGACGTCGCGCCCTTCTTGGAGATCGTCAGCCACGCTCCGTCCTCGTGGGCGTGGTGCTCCTCGAGCCACCCGCGCCACTCCCCCACCGATCCGAACCGGAGCAGCTCTCCCGTGATCTCCATGTCCGCCATCCTAGGCACGCACGTCGAGACCCACCCTCGACGAGCGCGCCGGCCCGCCCCGCGGTGACTACCCGTTGCACGTGATCATGGATCGGCTCTTCGACGCCGCGCACAGACTCGGCTGACCGGGTCTGCCGGAGGTCACGCGAACGGCTTCGCCACCATCACGTAGATGATCGCCAGCCACGCGAGCCCGTCGATCGCGTTCATCACGGCCACGCTCGGCGCGCCGGCGAGGGCGCGGAGCGCGTCCGAGGGCTGGTCCTCCGGGCTCGCCGCGGCCACGGCCTTGAGCTTCTCGGCCTGCGACCGGTGATACGTGAGGCCGTTCACGAGGATGAACAGCGAGAGGACGTACCCGATCAGGAGCCACGTCTGCGTCAGGTCGAAATCGCTCGTGATCGCGGTGATGAACCCGAACACGATGCCGAGCAGGAACAGGCCGCCGCCGATCGGCGCGAACCGGTCCTCGGCCGCCAGGATGCTGCGGACCGCGCCGACGTCTCCCGAGCGTGCGACGGCACCGGACAGCATCCCCTGGCCTACGAAGATCGAGACCGCCACGAACATCGACGCGATGTGGAGGAACTTCCAGATCGTCGAGGCGTCCATCCCGCCCTAGTTGCTCAACGGAGGCGGTGGTGGAGGCGGTGGAACCGCGGACTGCGCTTGCGACGGCGCCTGTCCCTTCACGACGAGCGTGCCGGCGAGGATGTCGTGAAGCCCCTGCTTGCGCTCCGTGAAGGCCACCATGATGAATCCGATCAGGAGGATCAGCGCCGAGAGGATCTTCGCGAAGTACCGCCCGGTCGCCTTGCCGAACCCGATCCGCCGGCCCTCGAGGTCCGTGACCATGATGCCCATCGCCATCTTCCCGAGCGTCGCCTGCTTCGCGGAGCTCTCCATCAGCGCGTAGTAGAGCCACGAGAGAGCGGTCCCGATGCTGGAAGCCTCCGGTGAATACGCCATCGAGTCGTCACCGCCCCCGAGCGCGAGGTTCAGCGGGACCGTCACGATGCCCAGTACGAATCCGTCGAGGATCACCGCGACGACCCGTCGCCAGAAACCCGCGTACATCGAGGTGCCGTTCATGGGCCCTCCCTCCGTCGTCCGATGCTCGCACATGGACCGTGGCTCCTCAAATCCCTCTGCTACGTTGAGCACATGACCAGCTCGTTGCTGGACGACGCGTTCGGGCACCACGTGTGGGCGACGCTGCTCGTCCTCGATGCCTGCTTGGCGCTCCCGCCCGACCAGCTGGAGACCTCGGTCCCAGGCACCTACGGCTCGATCCTCGATACGGCGCGTCACACGGTCGGTGCGGATGCGTCGTACCTGTTCGTCCTGAGCGGTGGGCGCGTCACGCCGATCGACGAGGACGCTATGGATCTGGCAGAGCTTCGCTCCACGATGGCCGCGCACGGAGCCGCCTGGTCGGAGACCCTGGCACAGGACTTCGATCCGGACGTCGCGCTCGTGCGGCATCGCGACGACGGATCCGAGACCCACGCTCCCGCGAGCATCCGGCTCGCGCAGGCGCTCCACCACGGCACCGACCATCGCAGCCAGATCGCGACGGCGCTGACGACGCTCGGGGTCGAGCCGCCGGCGATGGACGTCTGGGACTACGGCAACGAGATGGGCCGCGTCACCGAGATCCCGCCCACCTCGTGAGATCGGATCGACGGGCGTCGAAGGCGGCTGCCTTCCGCGAGTTGCACGACGGCGAGCCCTTCGTGATCCCGAACCCGTGGGACGCCGGATCGGCCCGCGTGCTCGAGGCCCTCGGCTTCCGGGCGCTCGCGACGACGAGCTCCGGGCTCGCGTTCACGCTGGGACGTCTCGACGGGAGTGTGACGCTCGACGAGATGGCGGACCACGCAGGTGCGCTCGATCGTGCGACCGAGCTCCCCGTCTCGGCGGACCTCGAGAACGGCTACGGCGCCACGGCGGAACACGCTGCCACCGCGATCCGTCGTGCCGCGGAAGCGGGAGCCGTGGGTGGGTCGATCGAGGACTACGACCGCGACGAGCGCGAGCTGTATCCGCTCGACCGTGCCACCGAGCGGATCGTCGCGGCGGTGGAGGCGGCCCGCGGACTCTCGTTCCCGTTCACGCTCACCGCACGAGCCGAGAACCACATCCGGGGGAACCCCGACACGCGCGACACGATCCGCCGACTGCAGGCGTTCGAGGAGGCCGGCGCCGACGTCCTCTACGCCCCCGGTCTCGACACCATCGATGACATCCGGGCGGTCTGCGGATCGGTCGGGAAGCCGGTGAACGTGCTGGCGCGGCCGGCGATGCGGCTCGCCGAGCTCGTCGACGCGGGCGCGCGCCGCGTGAGCGTCGGTGGAGCGCTCACGTGGACGGCCGTGAAGGCGTTCGCCGACGCAGCGACCGCGATCCGTGATGACGGCGACCTCTCCGCCTTGGACGCCGGCGTGCCGCTGGCAGACTGGCTCGGGTGATCAGCTCCGACCCTGTTCAGCTTCGGCTGCGGTAGCGGACGTACAGCGTGCCGTTGCCGAAGCGTCGCTCGTCGACGAGCTCGAGATCCACGCGCACCCCGTCGGGGAGACGCCCGCGTACCACCACCGACCACGACGGGTGAGAAGAAGAGCTGGATCTCGTCGACCAGCCCCGCTCGGAACGCCTGCGCCGCCAGGTCGGGACCGCCCACGGAGATGTCCTGCTCGGCAGAGGCCTTCATCTCGCGGACCGCGTCCGGGTCGAAGCTCCGTTCGAGTCGCGTCTTCGCCCCGGAGACGGCGTCGAGCGATCTCGAGTACACGATCTTGTCGGCTGCACGCCAGATCTGGGCGTAGTCCTCGATCTGGGACGGCTGATCGGTGGTGTCCATCGTGTCCCAGGCCATCAGCACCTCGTACATGCGTCTCCCCAGGAGGTACGTGCCGATCGGCCTCGCCAGGTCGTTGACGAACGCGTGGACGTCCTCGTCCGGCTCGGCCCAATCGAATCTCCCGTCGGCGTCCGCGACGTAGCCGTCGAGCGACATGAGCGCGGCGTAGATCAGCTTCGCCATGACCTGCCAGCCTGTCGTTCGGAGCCGTCGGCGACAACACCGCTGCGGTTGCGTTCTCTTGCCACGCAGAGTCGTCTGCTAGCGTCGCCGGGTCGGGTCGGATGGGGGGTTCATGCAGCGCACACGCACCGCCGCGGTCGTTCTCGCCGTTGGGCTCGTCGTTGCAGCCTGTCAGAGCGACACGACCGGCGAACCCGTCGAAGAGCCGCGGGCAGGGTTGGGCGGGATGGGGATCGTCCCCCCCTCGTCAGGATCTTCCACCGAGCTGCTCGGTCCCGAGTTCTTCCCGTGTCATCCCGGGAAAGGCGACGCGAGCTACACGAAGTACGGGGTCGGCCGGATGCGCCGCGGTGGTCTCGAGCGCGAGGAGCTGGAGCCGGACCACATCGTGATCGACGGCCACGGGGTCAACTTCCACGGCAGGGATCGGGTCGTCGACGGCGGCACGATCGAGATGGAGATGGACGAGGACTACTTCGGGCCCAGCGTGCTGAAGGGTCCGGCCGGAGCGACCGTCACGATCGAGCTCGAGAACGAAGGGGTCCGCCAGCACAACTTCAGCGTGCGGGGGCAGGGGATCGACCTGACGTGTGGCGTGCGGGCGCGAGATGAGGTCGAGGTCGTCTTCCCTCGCTCGGGCGTGCTCGCGTTCACGTGCAAGTTCGGGGACAGGTCGGGCATGCGAGGGGCGTTCGTGGTCGAGGGGTGAGTGTGACCGTTCGCCTAGGCTGAGTTGGATGAAGGCGATCGTCCAGGACCGCTACGGCTCGGCCGACGTTCTCGAGCTCCGAGAGATCGACAGACCGACCGCGAGCGATGACGAGGTGCTCGTCCGCGTGCACGCGGCCTCGGTCCACGCGGACGTGTGGCACGCGATGAAGGGCGATGCCCTACGTCCTCCGGGCGATGGGCTCGGGATCGCGCGCACCGAAGCACCACGTCCCGGGCACGGATCTGGCCGGCGTCGTCGAGTCGGTCGGCACGAACGTCACGCGGTTCCGGCCGGGGGACGAGGTCTTCGGCCTGAGCCTCAGCGCCAACCTCTGGCGCAACGGCGGCGCATTCGCGGAGTTCGCGGCGGTCCCGGGAACCACGCTCGAGCTGAAACCGACGGGGCTGACGTTCGAACAGGCCGCCGCCGTCCCCACGTCCGGGTCGCTCGCGGTGCAGCACGTGCGCGACGAGTGCCGGCTCCAACCCGGGCAGACGATCCTGATCAACGGCGCCGGTGGCGCCGTGGGGAGCTTCGCGATCCAACTCGCCAAGGCGTGGGGAGGGGTTGTCACCGCCGTGGATGCAACCGAGAAGCTCGAGATGCTCCGGTCGATCGGCGCGGACACGGTCCTCGACTACACGAAGGAGGACTACACCCAGCGCGGCGAGCGATACGACATCGTCCTGGACATCGCCGGGAACCGCCCCTGGCGCGAATGCCGGCGCGCGGTCACCCCTGAGGGGACGTACGTGCTGAGCGGGTTCGACCAGTACGGTCGGTCGGGCCATCGATGGTTCGGGAGTCTCGGTCGCTTCGCCCGGCTCATGGTGATCGCACCGTTCATCCCTCAGTTCCATCCCTTCCGCGGCGCGAAGGACCCCGGGGACCGGCTGGTCGTCCTGAAGGAGCTCATCGACGCCGGAAAGCTCACGCCGTTCATCGATCGGACGTTCCCGCTGAGCGAGGTCCCCGAGGCGATCCGCTACCTGGAGACCGGAAGGGCTCGAGGGAAGATCGTCGTCACGGTGCCTCCGGGTTGACAGGCTAACGCTGTTCGCCTAAGCTAACGTCGTTAGCCAACCTGAGGAGGCCGACGATGAGGGAGCTCACCACGCAGATCGAGTTCGACGGGACACCAGAAGAGGTCTGGAAGGTCCTCACGGACCTGCCGGCGCACGCCCAGTGGAACCCGTTCATCACGAAGATCGATGGCGAGCTGCGTGTGGGCGCGAAGCTCGACGTCAGGCTCTCGCCCGAAGGCGAGCGCGGGATCACGATGCATCCGACGGTCCTGGCGGCCGAGCCGGGGCGCGAGCTGCGCTGGCTCGGACATCTCCTCGTCCCTGGGATCTTCGACGGGGAGCACCGCTTCCTGATCGAGGAATCGGCGCCCGGCCGGGTCCGATTCACGCAGAGCGAGCGCTTCGGTGGGATCCTGCTGCCGCTGTTCTGGAAGAAGCTTCGCGACGGCGGAACGGCGAAGGGGTTCCGCGCGATGAACGAGGCGCTCGCGCGTCGGGTCGCCGAGCTCCACCCGCAGGCGGTCTGAGTGATCGTCGCTCCCGAACGCAGCGCGAGGGTGGCCGAGATCGTCGGCGCGGCTCGCGAGATCCTCGAGCGCGAGGGACCCGACGGTCTGACGATGCGACGTCTGGCCGAGGCGATGGGGATCCGGGCACCGTCCCTCTACAAGCACGTCCAGTCGAAGGAGGACCTCGAGGCTCTGCTGATGGCCGAGGCCTTCCGCGGGATGGGTGCGGAGCTGCACGGGGTCGATCACGACCGCCCGGCAAGGGCGGGTCGAAGACGTCGGCGCTCGCCGAGCTGGGTCGGGCCTACCGTCGGTGGGCCCTCGCCCACCCGCACCTGTACCGGCTCGTGACCGGCGGGCCTCTGCCGAGGGAGCGGCTCCCCGAGGGCCTCGAGGCGTGGACGGCCGAGCCGGTGGTCATGGCCGTCGGTGGCGATCCCGACCGTGCCCGCGCGGCGTGGGCGTTCGCCCACGGCATGACGATCCTCGAGCTCGACGGTCGGTTCCCGCCCGACGCCGACCTCGACGCCGCGTGGGCTGCAGGGATCGGTGATGTTGGCCGAACCAGGGCGGAAGAACTAGCCGCTCGAGGCGTCGCCACGACCTCCGATTCGCTCCGTTTCGCCCGTTTGATTTGACAAATCGGACGGAGACGGGCAAAACTCCACACGATTCCAACCACGGGGAGTCGGCCGATGTACGCGGTGGAGCGTCGCCAGGAGATCGCCACGCTGGTCGAGGAGCGGGGTCGCGGCGACGTCAACGAGCTGGCGGGTCGCTTCGACGTCACCCCCGAGACGATCCGTCGTGACCTGACCGAGCTCGAACAGCAACGGCTCCTGCGGCGGGTCCACGGCGGCGCGATCTCGATCCACCGGTTCCGATCCGAGCCGGCGATCGCCGAGAAGGCCGCGGCGATGGCGGTCGAGAAGGCGGCGATCGCCACGGCCGCCAGCGCGTTCGTCCCCGAGCACGGATCGGTGCTGCTGGACGCCGGCACCTCGACGCTGGCCCTGGCCCAGATCTTCCCCGAGCGGGAGCTGACCGTGTTCACCCACTCGGTGTCGATCGCGCTCGAGCTCGCCACCAGGCCGGCGCTTCAGCTGCACGTGATCGGTGGGCGACTCCGGACGCGAACGCTCGCGAACGTGGACGACTGGGCGCTGCGACAGCTCGGGATCTCCACGTGGACGTCGCGTTCGTCGGAACGAACGGCTTCAGCGTGGGCCGCGGGTTGTCCACGCCGGATCCGGCCGAGGCAGCCGTCAAGCACGCGATCTGCCTGGCCGCGGAGCAGACGGTCGTGCTCGCGGACCACACCAAGCTCGACCAGGAGACCGCCGTGCGGTTCGCGGCGATCGACGAGTTCGACGTGCTGATCAGCGACGGAGGGCTCGCGGAGCCCGACCGTCGAGAGCTCGAGGAGGCGGGCGTCGAGGTGGTGCTCGCATGACGTCGATGCGACCGGCCTCCGTCGACGCGTTCATGGACCCCCGCATGGGGCGCGGGTCCGCGACAGCTCTGGCGTAGCCAGAAGAGAAGGGAGGGCGCGGATGTCTACAGCGATCCCGGCGCCGGTAGGAGCGGCGACCGGAGGATGGCGGGCGAGGGTCCAGAAGTTCGGGGGGTTCCTGGCCGGGATGGTGATCCCGAACATCGGCGCGTTCATCGCGTGGGGGCTGATCACCGCCTTCTTCATCGAAACGGGATGGGTTCCGAACGCGGACCTCGCCGAGCTCGTCGGGCCGATGATCTTCTTCCTGCTCCCGATCCTGATCGGCTACACGGGCGGGTACCTGGTCCACGGACAGCGAGGCGCGGTCGTGGGCGCGGTCGCTACCGCCGGCGTCGCGATCGGCGGGTTCATCGGGACGACGGTCGACGGCGAAGTCGTCCAGACCCCGATGTTCCTCGGCGCGATGATCATGGGTCCCCTGGGCGGTTGGCTGATCAAGCAGTTCGACCAGGCGGTGATGCATCGGGTCCGCGCCGGCTTCGAGATGCTCGTGGCGAACTTCTCCGCGGGGATCCTCGGCGCGATCCTCGCGATCCTGGCGTACTGGGCGATCGGACCGATCGTTGCGGTGATCTCGGCTGCCGCCGGTGACGCCGTGGACTTCCTGGTCGACAACACGCTGCTGCCGCTCGCCTCGATCATCGTGGAGCCGGCGAAGGTCCTGTTCCTGAACAACGCGATCAACCACGGGGTGTTCGCGCCGCTCGGCGTTCAGGACGTCGCCGAGGAGGGGAAGTCGATCCTTTTCATGATCGAGACGAACCCCGGTCCGGGGCTCGGCCTGCTCCTCGCGTATTGGTTCTTCGGCCCTCGAGCGCTCCGTCCCACGGCGCCCGGGGCGATCATCATCCATTTCTTCGGCGGCATCCACGAGATCTACTTCCCGTACGTGCTGATGCGGCCGATCCTGATCCTCGGGATGATCGCGGGTGGCATGGCCGGCGTCTTCACGTTCCTCGTCACCGGGGTGGGGCTGACGGCGACACCCTCGCCGGGCAGCATCTTCGCGTACCTGACGGTCACGCCGAGGGGAAGTCACGTCGGCGTGCTCCTGGGTGTCGCCGTGGCGGCCGCTGTCTCATTCGCGGTGAACGCGCTGCTCCTCAAGGCGACCGTGCGCGAAACAGACGAGGTGGTCGTGCCCGACTCGGCCTCCGTCGCTTCGGCTCCGGCGACCGCCTGATGGGCTCGATCGCCGGAAGCGAGGTCCGCAAGGTCGTCGTGGCCTGCGAGGCCGGGATGGGCAGCAGCGTCCTGCTCGTGACGCAGCTCCGCGACCGTCTGAAGGGGACCGACGTCGAGGTCGTGCACTCGGCGGTCAGCCAGATCCCGGCCGACGCAGACGTGATCGTCTCGCATCGGGGGCTCGAAGCGACCGCCCGCAAGATCGCCCCCGACACGGTCGTGGTGCCCTTCGACATGTTCCTCGGCGACCCGGCCTTCGACCGGGTCGTCGAGGCGATCAAGGAGGGGAAGGCCCTCGAGGGATAGCCATGAAGGCCCTCCTCCCCGCCGACGGGATCCGTCTCGGGCTGCGGGCGTCGGATCGGTTCGACGCCGTCAGGCAGTCCGGGCAGGTCCTGGTCGAGATCGGCGCCGTCGAGGCTCCGTACATCGACGCGATGCTCGAACGCGAGCGACACATCTCGACCTCGCTCGGTGAGGGGTTCGCGATCCCTCACGGGACCGATGAGAGCAGGCGATGGATCAAGGAGACCATGTTGTCGTTCCTCCAATTCCCCGACGGCGTCGCCTGGGACGATGACGACGTGACCGTGTGTGTCGGGATCGCGGCCGTCGGCGACGAGCACGTGGGGGTGCTCGCGAACCTGGCGCGGGTCCTGACGGTTCCCGAGCAGGCGGCGCGTCTCCGATCCGCGGAACGGATCGAGGACGTGCTCGCCGTGCTCGGTGCCGACGAGGAGGCACCGGCGTGAAGGTCGCGCGTCTCCATGCCCCGGGCGACCTCCGCGTGGAAGATGCGCCCGTCCCCGAGGCCGGCGCGGGTGACCTCGTCATCCGGGTCCGCACCTGCTCGACGTGTGGCACGGACGCGAAGATCTTCCGGTTCGGACATCACCACATCTCCCTGCCGCGGGTCCTCGGCCACGAGGTTGCCGGCGAGATCGCCGCTGTCGGACCCGAGGTCGGTGGGCAGGACGGCGACAGATGGTCCGAGGGCGATCGGGTGCAGATCATCGCGGCCATCCCCGACGGCGTCTGCTTCTTCTGCCGGCGGGGGCAGCACACCGTCTGCGAGGACCTCGAGTCGATCGGCTACCAGTACGACGGCGGGTTCGCGGGGTTCATGCGCGTGCCGGCGAAGGTCCTGGCGGTCGATGGGGTCAACCGGATCCCTGAGCACGTCCCGTTCGAGCAGGCGAGCCTGACGGAGCCCCTCGCGTGCGTCCTGAACGGCCAAGAGCTCGCGCAGGTCGACGACGGAGACACCGTCGTCGTGCTCGGCGCCGGGCCGATCGGCTGTCTCCACGTGCGCCTGGCACGCGCCCGCGGCGCGAAGACGGTCATGCTCGTCGACGTCAACCAGGCGCGGCTGGACCTCGCCGCCCGTGCGGAGCCGGACGCCGCGATCGACGGCTCCAAGGACGATCCGATCGACGCGGTCCGGAAGCTGACCGACGGGCGCGGAGCGGATGTGGTGATCACGGCGACCGGCGTGGGCATCGCGCAGGAGCAGGCGCTCGAGATGGCGTCCCTCCGCGGCCGCATCTCCCTCTTCGGCGGGTTGCCGAGGGACGACTCGATCATCCGGTTCGACTCCAACCTCGTGCACTACCGCGAGCTGTCCGTCGTCGGCGCGTACGGATCCGCTCCCCGGCACAACCGCGAGGCGCTCTCGCTGATCGCGGAAGGGAAGGTGCGGGTCGACGACTTGATCACGCACAGGATGCCGCTCGCGGACGTCAACCGGGCGATCGAGACGGTGATGTCCGGCGAGGGCCTGAAGGTCGTCATCGAGCCGTGACGCCATGATCGTCACGGTCACCCCCAACCCCAGCCTCGATCGCACGCTCGAGGTGGATGAGCTGCGCCGGGGTGAGGTCGTGCGCGCGCAGGCGGACCGATCCGACCCGGGTGGCAAGGGTGTCAACGTCTCTCGAGCGCTCGTGGCCAACGGTCACGCCTCTCGCGCCGTGCTTCCGCTCGGGGGCGCCGACGGCGCGCTGCTCGCCTCACTCCTCCAGAGCCTCGGCATCGAGGTCGCTGCCGTGCCGATCGCGGACGCGATCCGGTCGAACGTCACCGTGGTCGAGCCCGACGGAACGGTGACGAAGCTGAACGCACCTGGGCCGCAGCTGTCCGCCGTCGAGGTGGAGGCCCTGCTCGAACGCGCGGTCGCCGTGACCGACGGCGCCGCATGGGTCGTGGGGTCGGGGAGCCTGGCGCCCGGGACGCCCGACGACCTCTACGGGCGTCTCGCGTCCTCGGTGCGGGCCGTCGGCGCGCGTGTGGCGGTCGATACGAGCGGGGCGGCGCTCGAGCGTGTCCTCGCCGCCGGACCCGACGTGTTGAAGCCGAACGAGGAAGAGTTGAGCGAGGTCACCGGGGTGGTCCCCGAGACCTTCGGAGACGTCGTGTTCGCTGCCAACGACCTTCGGGCGAAAGGAGTCGGGACCGTGCTCGTCTCACTCGGACCACGTGGGGCAGTCCTCGTCGACGGCGCGGGAGCGCTGCACGCCGAGAGCGAGGTGATCGTCCCGCGGAGCACCGTGGGAGCGGGGGACGCGCTCCTGGCCGGCTTCCTGGCGGCCGGAGGCGAGGGGCCGGAGGCCCTGGCCGAAGGCGTGGCCTGGGGGGCGGCGGCGTGCGTGCTCCCGGGGACGGCGGTCCCGGGGCCCGGTGACCTCCAGCGGGAGCTCGTGCAGACCCACCCCGTCGATCCGGAGCGGCCGCTCGTGCTCGGTCACGCTCGCAGGAGGTCGACCGATGCCTGAGGCGACGGTGACGCTCATGAACGCGACGGGTCTGCACGCCCGCCCGGCGAAGATCTTCGCCAGAGCCGCCGCGTCGGCTGCCGCCGACGTGTTCGTCGAGAAGGACGGCCGGCGCGTGAACGCGAAATCGGTGTTGTCGGTGCTGACGCTGGACTGCCATCAGGGAGACGAGATACCTGATCAGCGTGGAGGGGGACGGCGCCGAGGCTACGCTCGCGGAGCTCGTCGAGCTCGTCGGGTCGAAGTTCGGCGAAGACGGGTCCGATGAAGAAGGTCCTCCGACGTGAGCACGAAGCTCTCCGGGCGGGCCGCTGCACCCGGTGCCGCGATCGGCCCGGCGTTCGTGCTGGCGGCCCCGCCGGTCCTGACGACGCTGCCCGAGGTGGCCTCCCGTTCGGCCGAGGAGGAGCTCACGCGTCTCCTCGACGCTCTCCGCCGCGCCGAGACGGAGCTCCGCGAGCTCGCCGTCACCGTCTCGACGTCGGCCGGCGAGGACGAGGCGGAGATCTTCGAGGCGCACGCCGAGTTCGCGGCGGACCCCGAGCTGGCCCGTCTCACGGAAGATGCGGTTCGCGCCGGCACCTCAGCCGAGCGGGCCGTCGTCGGCGCCTTCGACACGTTCCGCGAGCTCCTGGTCGCGTCCGCGAGCGAATACCTCGCCGCGCGCGCATCCGATCTGGACGACGTCCGCGACCGGGTCGTGAAGATCCTCCTGGGGATGAGCACCTCGGGCGATCGACCGGACCACCGCTCGGTGATCGTGGCGCACGAGCTGACGCCGTCGCAGACGGCGAGCATCCCGGTCGACCTGATCGCCGGCATCGTGACGGAGACGGGTTCCCCGACGAGCCACGCCGCGATCCTCGCCCGCGCCCTCGGCGTCCCCGCCGTGGTCGCGTGCGAAGGGTTGCTCGCGGCCGCCCGCGTGGACGAGGACATCGCGATCGACGGGCGGGCCGGCGAGGTGATCGTCGATCCGTCTCCCGCCGAACGCGAGACGATCGTCGGCCGACACGAGCAGGAGGAGCGACGGCGCGACGAGTTGAGCGCGCTCCGTGACGAGCCCGGCCGGACCGCCGACGGACGCCACGTCGAGCTCGCCGCCAACATCGGCTCGATCGACCACATCCCGGCCGCGGTCGAGGCGGGCGGGGAGGGCAGCGGTCTCGTGCGGACCGAGTTCCTGTTCCTCGGGCGCGTCACGGCGCCCACCGTCGAAGAGCAGACGAAGGTCTACGCGGAGATCCTCCGAGGGTTCCCCGGCCACCGGGTCGTGTTCCGGACCCTGGATGCCGGCGCCGACAAACCGCTGCCCTTCGTAGAGCGGGAGCTCGAGGAGAACCCCGCGCTCGGCTTCCGGGGGATCCGGCTGAGCCTCGGGCGCCCGGATCTGTTCCGCGACCAGCTCCGCGCGCTCATGCGCGCGCGCGCAGAGGTCGCCGGTGAGGACGCAGGTCGTCTCGCGATCATGTTCCCGCTCGTCGCCACGGTGAGCGAGCTGGAGGCGGCGCGGGACACGCTCCGCGAGATCGCTGCCGGCGAAGGTCTCGACCCGACGGACATCGAGGTCGGCGTGATGATCGAGGTACCGTCGGCGGCCCTCGGCGCGGCGCGGCTCGCGCGGCACGCCGACTTCTTCTCGATCGGCACGAACGACCTGATCCAGTACCTGTTCGCGGTCGACCGGCTCAACGGTGCCGTGGCGGACATCGGCGACGTCCTCGAGCCCGACGTCCTCGCGTTGATCGGGAGTGTCGTCGAGGCCGCGCACGCACACGATGCCTGGATCGGCGTCTGTGGCGAGGCCGCCGGGGATCCCACCGTTGCGGGGGCGCTCGTCGGCCTGGGGGTCGATGAGCTCTCGATGACGAGGGTCGCGATCCCGGAGGTGAAGGACGCGCTCAAGCGGCTCACGACCGACGCGTGCCGCGACGCCGTCGAGCTCGCCATCGCGGAGGCGGCGGACGGCGGCGAGTCACGGCGGATCCTCGAGGAACGGCTCGGAACCGCCCTCGCGTAGCCGTACGCTTCCCGCGGTGTCCTCGTGAGCCGACCCCGTTCGTCGGAGGGGTGAGCGGGAAGGACCCGCACCGATAGGAGGAGTCCTCGATGGGTCAGTACCTGCTGTCTACCTTCGCCGTGGAGGGCGAAGTCTCGGGAGCGCCGAGCACCCCCGAGGAGATGAAGGCCTTCATGGAACGGGTCGTCGCGCTCGAGGGCGAGATGGAGGCGACCGGCACGTTCCTGTTCGGGGGCGCGCTCCATCCTCCCGATGCTTCGACGGTGCTCCGCGCCGGTGATGGCGACGTCGTCATGACCGACGGGCCGTTCGTCGAGGCGAAGGAGCACATCGCCGGCTTCTACATCATCAACGCGGACGACCTCGATGCGGCGCTGGCCTGGGGTCGCAAGGTCGTGGACGCGATCGACCACCCGATCGAGGTCCGCCCGTTCCGGGCGACGGGGCGCCTCCAGGCGTGAGTCCCGCCGTCGTCGGCGCGGACGCGACCGCCGTCGAGCGCGTCTTCCGCGAGGCGTACGGGCAGGCGGTGGCGACGCTGATCCGGCTCGTCGGCGACATCACGCGCGCCGAGGACGCCGTCCAAGAAGCGTTCGCCGTCGCCACGGAGCGGTGGCGACGTGACGGCATCCCACCCAACCCCGCGGGGTGGATCGTGACGACCGCGCGGAACCGCGCGATCGACGACCTTCGTCGCTCGACCCGGGGCAAGGAGCTCTCTGCAGAGCTCGGTGTGATCGCAGCTGTATCTCCCGGCGGTGGCACCGAGGACCGGGAAGAAGAGGGAACCGTGAAGGACGATCGGCTTCGCTTGATCTTCACCTGCTGTCACCCCGCGCTGAAGCCGGAGCACAGCGTCGCGCTCACCCTGCGACTGCTCGGTGGTCTGAGCGTGGAAGAGGTGGCTCGCTCATTCCTGGTGAGCGAGGCGGCGATGGCCAAGCGGCTCGTCCGGGCGAAGTACAAGATCAAGGCAGCCAACATCCCGTACCGAGTGCCCAACGAGGCCGATCTCCCCGGACGACTCCGGTCCGTCCTGTCGGTCCTGTATCTGATCTACACCACCGGGCTCGACGGGCAGGAGCGGGCTTCGCTGCGGATCGAGGCGATACGGCTCGCCCGCGCGCTCGTCGGCATGATGCCCGGTGAGCGCGAACCGATGGGGCTCCTCGGCTTGTTGCTGCTCGATGAATCGCGGGCGGCGGCTCGGAATGTCGATGGGGAGCTCGTGCTCCTCCGCGACCAGGACCGGAGCATGTGGGACCGCGCGATGATCGAGGAGGGGCATGCGATCGTGCGCGCCTGCATCCGCAGTGGCCGACCGGGTCCCTACCAACTCCAGGCCGCGATCCAGGCGGTCCACGCCGAGGCGGGTTCGCTCGAAGCGACCGACTGGCGACAGATCGTGGCTCTCTACGATCGACTGATCTCGGTCATGCCCACGCCCATCGTCGCGCTCAATCGGGCTATCGCGATCGCAGAGCTCGAGGGCCCCGAACCCGCGCTCACGACGCTCGACGCGATCGCACCTGACCTCGAGACCTACCACCTGCTGCATGCATCCCGGGGCACGATGCTGCGTCGACTCGGACGGCGAGACGAAGCGCGCGCGGCATTCGAGCGAGCCGTCCATCTGGCGGCCACGGACGCGGATCAGCGCTTCTTGGCGCGACAGATCGAGGAGTTGACCGACGGAAGGTGAGCATCCGGGCCTCTCATCTGGTCCGCTCGAGGATGACCACGGGGATCTCGCGGGTCGTTCTCGTCTGATACCGGTCATATTCGGGCCAGATCGAGGCCATCAGGCGCCAGAGCCGCGGCCGCGAACGAGCCGTCGCCGTGCTCGCCCGCGCCTCGAAGCGGTCCGCGGCGACCTGCACGAACACGTGTGGATCCGCCACCAGGTTCTGATACCAGTGCGGATGCGCCTTCGCGCCGCCGTTCGATGCCACCACGATGTACCGGCCGCGATCTTCGCCGTAGATGAGAGCCGTCCGCCGGAGCGTCCCGGTGCTTCGACCTCGTGTGGTGAGCAGGAGGGTGTCGACACCGCTCCACCGGTGCCCGTGCTTCCCGTCCGACTCCACGTACCGGCGGACGTGCTTGGCGACCCAACCGGTCGGGCTCTCGGTGACGACGTCGTCCGGGTCAGGGGGCATGCCCGCTGAACTATCACCCCGGCCGTGACACCGTCACGTCGGCTGCGGATGGTGCGTGGAGTCGCTGTGTCGGCTACTCGGTGGGATCCGGGCGGCCGTAGGAGGAGATCGGGCCGAGGTGGCCGAGCTTGTCCGGGTTGGCGACGCTCCGGACGGCCTGGATGTGCCCGTCCACGACGTCGAGCGACAGCACCGTGAGGAGCAGCCCTTCGCCGTCGTAGGCGAGCGCGCCCGGCTGGCCGTTGACCCGCGTGAGCTCGAGCCGGGCACCGATCTTTCGACCCTGCTCGAAGAGACGCACGAGGAACGTCGCGACGCGCTGGGCGCCGTTGATCGGCTCCCGTGCCGCGTACACCTTCCCGCCCCCGTCCCCGACGGCGACCGCGTCGGCCGCCAGGAGCTCGAGCAGCCCGTCCATGTCGCCGTCGGTGCACGCCGCGAAGAACCGCTGCGCGAGCTCGTCTCGCTCCTCGCTCGACGGCTCGAACCGGGGCGTCCCGGCCTCGATCCGCCGCCTCGCGCGGACGAAGAGCTGCCGGGTGTTCGGCTCGCTCTTCCCGACGACCTCCGCGATCTCGGCGTAGTCGTACTGGAAGACCTCGCGGAGCAGGAACACCGCCCGCTCCACCGGCTTCAGGTCCTCGAGGAGCACCAGGAACGCCATCGACAGCGAGTCGGCCATCTCCGCCTGCTCCGCCACATCGTCCTCCGTTCCGGCCACGAGCGGTTCGGGGAGCCACGGGCCGATGTAGGTCTCACGACGCGTCTTCACGCGGCGGAGGTGGTCGATCGCGAGTCGCGTCACCGTGGCCGCCAGGTAGCTCTTCGCCGAGTCGACCTCGGCGCCCTCCTCGGCCGCGTGGCGCCACCGGAGGAACGCTTCCTGCACCACGTCCTCGGCCTCCGCGATGCTCCCGAGCATCCGATAGGCGATCGAGAACAGCAGCGGCCGCAGCTCGATGAATTCCTCATCGGCCCCGACCACGCCGGCTCCGTTCCCCGTCATATCGCTCACGAGACGCACGAAGGGTCCGTCTCGTGACAAGTCTCCCGAACTGTCACAGCCCGCCACCCCGCGCGTCTCGGGAACTGATGGATCGAAGAGAGCGAAGGGGAGGACGTCATGAAGGTCTTCGTTGCAGGTGCGACCGGAGCGATCGGCCGTGAGCTCATCCCGCTGCTGGTCGCATGCGGTCACGAGGTGGTCGGGACGACGCGCTCGCCGGAGAAGACCAGCGCCGTGCGCGCGATGGGCGCCGAACCCGTGGTGATGGATGCCCTGCACCCGGAGGCCGTGCAGAACGCGGTGACCCGCGCGAAGCCAGAGGCGGTCGTCCACCAGGCCACGGCGCTCACCGGGGTGTTCAGCCTGAAGCACTTCTCGCGCACGTTCGAACAGACGAACCGGCTGCGGACGCTCGGGACGGACAACCTCGTGGTGGCCGCGCGAGCGGCCGGCGCCCGGCGGATCGTCGCGCAGGGCTTCGCCGGCTGGCCCTACGCGAGCGGCGGTCAGGCTCTTCGGACCGAGGAGGATCCGTTCGAGCCCTCCCCGCCGGAGGAGATGCGTTCGACAGTGCAGGCGCTCCAGCATCTAGAGACCTCGGTGTTCGGTGCGGAGGACCTCGAGGGCATCGTGCTGCGGTACGGCGGCTTCTACGGACCGGGAACGTCGCTCGGTGAAGGCGAGGCGATGATCGAAGGGGTCCGGAAGCGACGGCTCCCGGTCGTGGGCGACGGCGCGGGTGTGACGTCGTTCCTCCACATCGAGGACGCGGCGACAGCGACCGTCGCAGCCCTCGAGCGAGGGGCGCCCGGCGTTTACAACGTCGTGGACGACGAGCCGGCGCCGTCATCTCTGTGGATCCCGGAGCTGGCCAAGGCGGTCGGCGCGAAGCCGCCACGCCATGTGCCGGTCTGGTTGGCGAAGCCGCTGATCGGCGATGCCGGCGTGTGGCTGATGACGAAGGCGCCCGGTGCCTCGAACACGAAGGCGAAGGCGGAGCTGGGATGGACACTCCGGTTCGCTTCGTGGCGCATCGGGTTCCGCGAAGGTCTCGGAGTGGAGACGGCTCTGGGCGCCTGATGCGCGGCGCGGCGTCTCAGCGAGAGCGGTGATCGAGCGATGCTGAGGTCCGTGTCGAGGGATCCCTGGGCCGCTGTCGCGCTGCCGCCGCGTGGTCAAGGATGCCCGCCGCCGCCCACATCCCGAGGTAGAACCCCCCGAGGAGGCCGAGGATCGCCCCCGCGATCAGTCCGGAGGATCGCTTCCCAAGTCGAACGATCGGAACGGGACGATCAGGATTCCGACGAGCGCGCCCACGATCAAGCCGGCCAAGCTGGCGAGGATCACCGTCAGGATCGCGACGATCGCAGCCATCCATCTCTTCATCCCGACCTCCTTCCTCGACGGCGAGCATCTCGTCCGGATGGGTTCTGCGGTAGACGGCAGATGCCCCGATCCGGCGTCGGAAACCACCCAGATCGGCCTGGGTACGTGCGGCAACCGGGGCCGCTGCGTCCATGTGCGAACGGTTGGAGTGCGGAGTCGCGCGCAGGGCTGCGTCAGTCAGGATCCCTGAGCTTCTCGAGGCCCTCGAGCATCAGGTCGAGCGCGAACTCGAACTCGAACTGGTCGTCGCACCCCGCGCCGACGACGGACCGGTCGTCGTGCGAGATCGTCGTATAGATCTCGAAGATGAAGGGGTAGGTGTCGGCCATCGTGCCGAACATCTCCTCGTCCATGTCCGGGTCCGCCTCGGAGGAGTCGTTGAAGAGCTCCTGCGTGAATCCGAACATCCTGCTGCCCATCGCGTGCAGGGCGTGGTGGGTGAGATCGAGCGAGAAGCCGCCGGTGCGGAACATCCCGATCATCGAATCCATGTAGCCGAGGACGACCGGGGTGGGGGTGGTTCGCGATTCCATCAGGCGAGACGCCCAGGGATGCCGGAGGAGCGCGCGGCGGGCCGAGAGGATCCTCGCTCGGAGCGCCGTCTTCCAGTCGGCTCCCTCGAGCGGCGGGTCGATCTCACCGACGACGACGTCCACCAGGGCGTTCAGGAGCTCGTCCTTGTTGGCCACGTGCCGGTACAGCGCCATCGGGACGACGTCGAGGGCCTGCGCGAGCTTCCGCATGCTCAGGGACTCGATGCCCTCCTGATCGGCCAGGGCCACGGCGGTGCTCAGCACCCGCTCCCTGGACAGGGGGAGCCGGGTCTCCGCTCCAGCCTCGATCTCCGTGCTCAACGGTCCCTCCCTCGGTTTCCCTGTTGACAAGTGTACGCCGTACACGTACTCTCCATCCATCGAAGTGTACGGCGTACACATAAGAAACGCCAGCATGGGCAGCAGGGGAGGGGATCTGGATGAAGGCGATCGTGCAAGACCGATACGGCTCCGCGGACGTTCTGAAGTTCGAGGACATCGATGAGCCGGTGATGGGCGAGGACGACGTGCTCGTCCGGGTGAAAGCGGCCGGCTGCGGTCCGGATGTGTGGCACCTGATGACCGGGATGCCCTACATGGCGCGTCTCGCGATCGGGCTCCGCGAGCCGAAAGCCAAGGTCCTCGGCTGGGACGTCGCGGGCACGGTCGAGGCGGTCGGCGCCAACGTCACAGGCCTCCAGCCCGGCGACGAGGTGATGGGCACCGCGAAGGGCTCGTTCGCCGAGCTCGTGATCGCCGATGCAGGCGATCTGATCCCGAAGCCGGCGAACCTCAGCTTCGAGCAGGCAGCCGCCCTCCCGGTCTCCGGCGTGACGGCCCTCCGAGCCATCCGCGACGAGGGCCACGTGCAGCCGGGGCAGACCGTGCTGGTCGATCGGTGCGGCCGGAGGCGTCGGGTCGCTCGCCGTGCAGATCGCCAAGGCAGACGGCGCGAAGGTCACCGCCGTGTCCAGCACCTCGAAGGAGGACCTGGTCCGTTCGCTCGGCGCGGACGACGTGATCGACTACACGCGCGAAGACTTCACCGACGGGTCCCGGCGCTGGGACGTGATCATCGACACCGCGGGCCGTCGCCCGTTGTCAGAGCTGCGCCGCGCGCTCACCCCGAAGGGCACCCTCGTGATCGTGGGTGGCGACGGCGGTGGGCGGTGGACCGGAGGCTTCTTCCGCGGGATGCTGCGGGCCCCCGTCGTGTCCCTCTTCGTGGGACAGAAGCTCCGCGGACTGGCCACGAAGATCAAGCGAGGAGGACCTCCTCGCCCTCGCGGAGCTCATCGAGGCCGGCAGCGTCACGCCGGTGATCGACCGGACGTACCCGCTGATCGAGGCACCCGACGCGGTCCGCTACCTCGAGGAAGGCCACTCCCGCGGCAAGATCGTCATCACCATCTGACTGACCACCGGCGACCGGTCACACGGAAGTTCCTTGCAGGCTTCTCAAGCACGCAGCGACACGCAGTCCAGGCATCCACGTCGACAGAAGGAGTCCAGATGCAACGTTCCGCCGAGCTCGTCGATGAAGCGCCCATCCTCACCGCACGCGGTGTGGTGAAGACCTACCGCACCGGCACGAACGAGGTCCACGCTCTGCGGGGCATCGATCTGGACGTCCGGTCCGGCGAACTCCTGATGATCATGGGCCCTTCCGGCAACGGGAAGACCACGCTGCTCAACTGCCTCTCGGGCCTGGACGACATCGATGCCGGCACCGTGACGGTGGACGGCGACGATCTCTTCGCGATGTCGGACGCTGCGCGAACCCGCCACCGGGCCAACCGCATGGGCTTCGTCTTCCAGTCCTTCAACCTGATCCCGGTCCTCTCCGCGCGGGAGAACGTGGAGCTGCCGCTGCTGGTCACCGGGGTGGCGCCGAAGCACGCACACGAGCGAGCGCGCGACATGCTCGCTCGCGTCGGTCTGGCCGACCGTGCCGATCATCGTCCCGGCGAGCTGTCGGGTGGGGAGCAGCAGCGCGTCACCGTGGCCCGGGCCCTGGTCGCCGAGCCGGCGCTGGTGTGGGCCGATGAGCCCACCGGCGCGCTCGACAGCCAGACGGCCGGCGAGATCGTCGAGCTGTTGCACGAGGTCCACGAAGCAGGTCAGACGCTGGTCGTGGTGACACACGACGAGGGTCTCGGTCGATCCGGGCAGCGCCTCGTCCAGGTGCGCGACGGGCTGGTCGTCCATGACGGTGATCCGATGGTCGAGGAGCTGCTCCTCACGGCAGACCCGGTGTTGGCGTGACCGCCCTCGCCGTGCTCGGGATCGTCGCGCTCCTCTTGCTGGCCCCACTCGCGGTCGCGGCACTGCGGCAACGGACACTCTTCACCATGGCCGTGCGCAACATCGGCCGCCGCCGCGCGGAGGCCGTGCTGGTCGTCGCCGGGGCGCTCCTCGGCACGGCCATCATCACGTCCTCGCTCGTGGTCGGTGACGTCATCGAAGCCTCATTCGCGGACGTCGCTCGGACCCAGTACGGCCCGATCGACATCACGCTGACGCCGGAGGAAGGCGCGATCGACGATGTCGACGACGGCGGTCGACGCCGGCGGGATCCAGGGCATCGATGGCCTGCTGGCGGTGACCACCGCCACCGCGACCCTCGAAGCGCCGAAGGGAGCCGTGGCGGTGCCGCAGGTCCAGGTCGTGGAGCTCGACCTCGCCGCAGCACGCACCTTCGGCTCGGACCCGTCCATCACCGGTGTCGCCGATGCCGGCAACCTCGGGCCGGGTCAGATCGTCATCAACGAACGGACCGCCGCGGGACCTCGACGTCGTGGCGGGTGACGGATTGCGTCTCCACGCGTACGGCTCGTCGGTCGACGTGACGATCACACGCGTCGTGCCCGAGGTCGGGCTCGCGGGATACGGCGGCGCGCTCGTCGCTCCCGGGACGGTCACCGGCTTGGCCGACGCGCCACCGCGTTGGCCGCATCACCCCGTCATCGTCTCCTCGTCGTCTCTCGACGGAGGCGTGTTCGACACGCGTGCGTTGTCCGACGCGGTGGTGGCGGATCTCCGCGACGCGGTCGCGGGGCTGCCGGGCGTCGAGGTCGAAGCGCCCAAGGCCTTGGTGCTCGACGACGCGGAACCGCCAGGGCGCCGGGCTGACCGAGGTCTTCAGCCTGATCGGGATCTTCAGCGTCCTCGCGGGGATCCTGTTGCTGATCAACCTGTTCGTCATGCTCGCCGAAGAGCGCAAGACCGAGCTCGGCATGCTGCGAGCGGTCGGGTTCACCCGCCGGCGGCTCACCCGGGCCTTCGCGATCGAGGGCGCGTTCTACGCGGTCGCCGCCGCTGCGCTCGGAGCGGTGGCCGGGCTCGGCATCGGATGGCTCGTCGCGTTCGTCGCGGGTCCCATCTTCGGGGCCGCCGAGGGCTCGAGCTATCCGCTGGTGATCGAGCCCATGAGTCTCGCGATCGGCGCGAGCACCGGTCTGGTCATCTCGCTCGTGACCATCTGGGTCACCAGCCTGCGCATCGCCAGGCTCAACATCATCCGGGCGATCCGCGATCTGCCGGAGCCGAAGATCGCTCGGGCGCGAACGCGCACGATGGTGCTCGGAGCGGTCGGGCATCGTCGCCGGCGCCGCCGCCGCATCTCTCGGCTACCTCGAGGAGAACCCGTTCGCGCTCGTCCTCGGGTCCCGGTGATGGCGTTCTCCGCGGCCCCACTGCTGCGGCGACTCCTTCCGGAGCGTACGGCGCGTTTGCTCGTCGCGGGGACGGTGCTCGCCTGGGGACTCGCGGTGTACCCGCTCTTCCCCGACATCATGGGCGGCTCCGACATGCTCATCTTCGTCGTGCAGGGCGTGGTGCTGACCGTCGGCGCCGTGTCGTTGGCGTCGAGCCTGGACCGCGTCTGGACCTTCGCGGTCGAGCATCTGGGACGCGGTGGTCGTGGCCTCGCGCCGCGGCTGGGCATCGCCTATCCGCTGGCGCGGCGGTTCCGCACCTCGATGCTGCTCGGGATGTTCTCGCTGGTCATCTTCACGGTGACCATCCTCACCTCGTTCTCGATCGCGCTGGCCAGCAACACCGACGTGACCGTCGAGCGGGTCGTCCGCGGGGTTCGACGTCATGGTCGACACCAATCCGACGAACCCCATCGATGCCGCAGCGCTGGCGACCCGCGACGACGTGGTCGCGGTCGCGGGCCTGACCCGAGGCGTCGCGAACTTCGGAGCCGCACACCTCGACGGCACGCCCGAGTGGGAGATCAGCGGGTTCGACCTCGACCTGCTGAAGCGTGGGACACCGGGATTGTTCCGCCGGGACGAGGCATACGCGAACGACGCCGACGTGTATCTGGCGGTGCTCAACGATCCATCGCTGGCCATCGTCCCGGAGAACTTCCTCGTCGCCGGCGTGGATGTGGCGGTGCTGGACGTCGGTGACACCTTCACGGTGATCGAGCCGGGCAGCGGGCGAGCCACGTGAGCTGACGATCGCCGCCCTGGGCGAGACGGATTGGCTGGAGAACGGCGCCCTCGTCAGCCGCGAGCTCACCACCGCAGCTCTTCGGCGAACGAGACATCGTCACCCGCTATCTACCTCGGGGTGGCGGACGGTGCCGATGCGGATGCCGTCGCGTCCTCGGTGAACGCGGACCTTCCTCGCGCAGGGAGCCGACGCCGACACGTTCACGGCGCTCATCAACGCGGGTGCGAGCAAGCTCACGGGCTTCCTCGCACTCCTGCGGGGCTTCCTCGGGTTCGGCCTCCTCGTGGGGATCGCCGGTCTCGGTGTCGTGATGGTCCGCGCCGTCCGCGAGCGGCGCCAGGAGATCGGCATGCTCCGGGCGATGGGCTTCCGCGCCGGACTCATCCGCACCGCCATGTTGTCCGAGGCCGGACTCATCGCGGTGCAGGGCACGGTGATCGGTGCCGTGCTGGGTCTGATCACGACACGCCAGCTGCTGCTCGCGTCGGATTCGTTCGGCGACGTGCCGATCCCGTTCATCGTGCCGTGGGTCGGCCTGGCCGTCATCCTGGCCCTTCCGCTCGCGGCCTCGCTGGCTGTGACCGCATGGCCCGCCACTCGAGCGGCCCGCATCCGACCCGCGGTGGCGCTACGGATCGCCGACTGATCCGGGGCGCCTCCCGCGGTGCAGGAATCCGGTGATGCGGTCGAGGGTTGTCAACCGTGTCCGCCGAGAAGGAGGAAGCCATGCGAGCGTTCGCGCTGGAGGAGCTGGGTGGGCCGGGCTCCGTCGTCGAGGTTCCGGTCCCGGAGCCGGCTGAGGGACAGGTCCGTATCCGCGTTGCCGCGGCTGGTCTGAATCCGTTCGACAACGCGGTGATCCAGGGATACCTGAAGGATCAGATGGAGCACCGGTTCCCGCTGATCCCCGGGATGGACGCGTCCGGGACGGTGGAGGCGCTTGGCGACGGTGTCACCGAGTGGGCGATCGGGGACGAGGTGTTCGGCTCGGTGGGCAAGGGGCACTTCGGCGCGGGAACGTTCGCGGAGTTCGCCACGATGTCGAGCGGCACGATCGCCGGGAAGCCGGCGTCCGTTGACCACGCCGACGCTGCCGGAATCCCCGTCGCCGGCGTGACCGCCCTGATGATGGTCGAGGCTGCATCCGTCGCCGACGGCGACGTCCTCGTGGCGATCGGAGCGACCGGCGGGGTCGGGAGCTTCCTCGTGCAGCTCGCGGCCACGCGCGGGGCTCGGGTCCTCGCCATCTCGAGCGCCGAGAACGGCGACTACGCTCGGACGCTCGGAGCTGCCGAGACGGTCGACTACGCAGCCGGCGACGTCGTGGAGGCCGTTCGTTCGTTCGCTCCCGACGGCGTGGACGTGATCGCGGAGATGCACGGGGGCGATGACACCGCCCGGCTGGCCGAGCTCATCCGATCCGGGGGCCGCGTCGTCTCCGCGGTCGGCGGCGCCGACGAGGAGACGCTGAAGGCGCGGGGGATCGAGGCCGTGAACGTGATGGGGAGGGTGGCGACGGGACCCCTGGAGACGCTCGCCGGCATGCTCGAGCGAGGGGAGATCGTGAGCCCCGAGATGCGATCGTTCCCGCTGGCCGAGTCCGCGGCTGCGTTCGAGCAGGTGGGCTCCGGCCACACCCGCGGCAAGATCGTCGTCACGCCCTGACGGGAGCGGCTCCCGCGATCCGATGATCCCCGAGGTCCGTTCCGGTCCATAGTGTCGAGCGATCAGGTCTTCGAGCGTGAGGAGGCTCGTGAGCACGGCGTCACACGCAGCGCAGGATCCACCGCGAGCTGGGCGCAGGGAATGGATCGGGCTCGCGGTGATCGCCCTGCCGTGCCTCCTGTACGCGATGGACCTCACGGTGCTCTACCTGGCGGTCCCGTCGCTTTCCCGCGATCTCGCGCCCAGCGGCGCCCAGCTGCTGTGGATCACCGACATCTACGGGTTCTTCCTCGCCGGGCTCCTGATCCCGCTCGGGACACTCGGGGACCGGATCGGCCGCCGCCGGCTGCTGCTGATCGGCGCCGCGGCCTTCGGTGCGATCTCGGTGGTCGCCGCGTTCTCCGCCAGTCCCGAGATGCTGATCGTGGCCCGTGCGGCGCTCGGGGTCGCGGGCGCGACGCTCGCGCCGTCGACCTTGTCCTTGATCAGGAGCATGTTCCTGCACCCGCAGGACCGAACGTTCGCGATCGGCGTCTGGATCGCCAGCTTCTCGGCGGGCGCCGCGATCGGTCCGCTGGTCGGCGGCGTGCTGCTCCAGCGGTTCTGGTGGGATTCGCCTTCCTGATCGGCGTGCCGGTCATGGTGCTCCTGCTGATCCTCGGACCGTGGCTCCTGCCGGAGTACCGCGACCCGGATGCCGGCAGGCTCGACCTCGTGAGCGCCGGGATGTCGATCGTGGCCGTCCTCGCCGTGATCTACGGGCTGAAGCGGATCGCGGAGGACGGCCTGGGTTGGCCGCCCGTGATGTGGATCGCCGCCGGGCTCGGGTCGGCTTGGTGTTCGTGTGGCGTCAGCTGACGTCGAACGACCCGTTGGTGGACCTTCGACTGTTCCGGACCCGGCGTTCGCGGTGTCGCTCGCCACGTACACGCTCGGGATCTTCGTGGCGTTCGGCACCTCGTTCTTCATCGCGCAGTACCTCCAGCTGGTTCTGGGGATGTCGCCCCTGGAAGCCGGTCTGTGGACCGTGCCGGAGGGCGCGGGGTTCGTCGCGGGCGCCATGGTCACGCCGCGGATCGTTCGCCGGGTCCCTCCCTCGATCGTCGTCGCGCTCGGGATGGTCCTGGCGGCGGTCGGGTTCGCCGTGATCGTCGGAGTGGCGGAGGGCGCGGGTCTGGCTCTCGTGGTGACCGGATCCGTCCTCTTCGCGCTCGGGCTCGGGTCCGTGTTCACGCTCGTGAACGATCTGGTGGTCGGGACGGCGCCGTTGGAGCGGGCCGGGTCGGCGTCCGCGATGTCGGAGACAGGGGCGGAGTTCGGCGGCGCCCTGGGGATCGCGATCCTCGGGAGCGTCGGCGCCGCGATCTATCGGACCCGGCTCGCCGAGGAGATCCCCACGCGCCGTGTCGAGCGACCAGGCGGACGCCGCCACCGACACGCTCGGCGCCGCGCTCGAGGTGGCGGGTGGACTGCCGGCGCGGGTCGGCGGCGAGCTCGCGGACGCCGCTCGGGCTGCCTTCACCTCGGGGATGCGTGTCACCGCGGTCATCGCCGCCTCGATCTCGGTCGCCGTCGCCGCTCTCATCTTCGCGTTCATGCGCCCAGGCCGGTTGAGGCAGCACGCGATCGGATCGGACGAAGCCGACCGATGAGCGTGCAGTCCGTTCCCCGCCGCGCTGCGGCTCGTCGAACGAAGGTCTCCGGCTCACGGGTGTTCGTGGGCACCTACGAGCCGGCGGGCGAATCGTCACCGGACCGTCGCGAAGCCGACGCCGGATCGACCGCGTCGCCGGCCTTGACGTCGTCCGCCTCGGTCGCGTCGTCGATCGTGTGGCGTCGTGCGCGTCGTCGGGGTACGCCGCGATGCCGAGACTCGCCGTGACGTGGTGCTCGCCGAGCACATCGATGTCATGACCGCCGGCGGTGCCGGGTCGCTCGAGTCGCGGAGCGAGTCGTCGTTCA
>CAWAPY010000016.1:0-325040 GCA_963784055.1 uncultured Actinomycetota bacterium | reverse complement strand
GTCGGGCGGACTCGATCCGCTCCAGGAGCGACACGGCGCCGATCCCCGTGAGGAACGCCGTGCTCTCGGCGAGGGCCTCGGTCGTGAGCTCCTCGTCCGGCAGGACGTGGGCCATGTCGGCGGCGCAGAACGCCTGATCCAGATGCGCCTCGAGCGCCCGCCACTCACCGAGCGCTCGCTCGTACCCCTCGAGGGCGTCCTCGCCGCGGCCCTCGAGCGCCGCAGACCGGACTCCGCCGTGCGGCGGACCGCGTCGATCCATCGTCCACGGAGCGAGGCCATCGCCTCGAGCGCGCGGCGGAGCCGATCCGGGTCGCGCAACCAGACGGCCGCGCGCACGGCCTCTCGGGCGGCATAGTGCGCGTTGACACCGCTCGGATCGAGCTCGACCGCCTCGATCGCGGCCTCGAATGCCCGAGCGGGATCGCCGCTCAGGAGATGGACCAGCGCGGATTCGCGGCCGAACCACGTGCGCATCGCGATCTGCTCCGCGGCCTCGATCCGCGGCGCCATCGCGTCGAGCCGGCGCCGCGCAGCGGTGAGATCGCCCCGATGCGCAAGAAGCAGGGTCTCGCAGAACTCGCGCCCGAGCTCTATCTCCGCGCCCAGTTCACGCCCCTCGAGGCGGTGGAGCGCCTCCTCCGCCTCGTCCCAGCTCCCCAGCTCGATGGCCGTCTCCGCGGAGTTGGGCAATGCCTGCATCTCGCCGAGGCGGTCTCCGGCGCGCCGGGCCGTCTCGGCGCTCTCGAGCATCGCGCGGAACGATCCTGCCGGATCCTCCTCCAACTTCCCCAGGGCGATCGCCATGAGCGCCCAGCTCCGGTAGCGAAGGCTGCCGACCTCGTCGGCCAGCGCCAGCTCGCCGTATCCGAGGATCGTCGCCTCCCGGTGGCGGCCGAGGTTGAAGTACGCGCCACCCTTCGCGTCCAGGGCCGCGATCATCACGTCGGTGAGGTGGAGCCGCTCGGCGATCGTCAGCGCGCGCTCGGCCAACGGGATCGCGGCCTCGGCCGCGCCGGTCAAGAGCAGCACGCGGGCGAGTCTCGTGCAGAGCAGCGCCGCGACGTCTTCGTCGGCGTCGCCGAGGAGCTCGAGCGCGCGCTCCATCCGCTCCGCCGCCTCGGCCCGGCGGTCCTGGGGGCCGAGGACGTCGTACAGACCCGCCGTCGCCCGGCCGGCCGCCGCATGGTCGCCCAGCTCCTCGTGGAGCGCGATCGCCTCCTCGTACAGCGCCTCCGCCCGGTCGAACCACGCCGCGAGTGCGGCGGCCGATGCGGCGGTGGTGAGGAGGGAGGCTCGCTCGGGCCCCTTCGGCGTCACGTCGAGGGCCATCTCCGCGTAGCCGATCGCCTGCTCGGGCGAGCCGAGCGACAGCGCTCGTTGCGCCGCCTGTGAGAGCCAGTCGCGGGCGCGCGCGGCCAGCGCGTCGGCTTCCGGTCCCTCCGGCGAGGCGCCGTACGCCTCGACGTAATGCGTGGCGACGACGCCGGCGAGCTCGTCGTCGTTGAGCGACTCGAGATGGTGCGCGGCCGCGAGGTGCCGGCTCCGCCGGTCGGGCTTCGAGAGCGTCGAGTAGGCGACCTCCTTGATCAGCGCCTGCAGGAACGAGTACTGGCCTCGCTCCGGTGAGCGCTCGTCGGCCTCGAGCTCGAGGAACTCCCTCCGGACCAGCTCGCGCAGCCGCGTCTCGACCTGCTCCCGGCCCAGGCCGGCGACGGCCGCCAGGCCTTCGACGGTGAAGCTCATGCCGACGACCGAGGCGTCCTGCACCAGCGCGCGATCCTCGGGTGGCAGCACGTCCAGCCGGGCCGCGATCAGCGCGTGGAGCGTCTCGGGGACGTCGAGGGTCCCGACCTCGCCCACGAGGACGTAGGCGTCGTCGCGGGCTTCGAGCGCGCCGCGGTCGACCAGCATCCGGACGGTCTCCACGGCGTAGAGCGGCATCCCCTCGGCGCGTGCGACGATCCGCTCGACGTTCTCCGGCGGCATGCCCCGGACGAATCCCTCGACGAGCTCGGCGATCACCGGGTCGGGGAGCGGCTCGAGGTGCATCGCGGTGAAGCTGCGCTGGCCGGATCCCCAGTTCGGGCGTTTGTCGGCGAGCTCGGGTCTCGCCATCGAGACGATCAGGATCGGATGGCTCTTCGACCACTCGAGCATCGACTCGATGAAGTCGAGCAACCCCGGGTCGGCCCACTGGAGGTCCTCGAAGACCATCACGACGGTGCCCTGCTCCGCGATCCGCTCGAAGAAGGCGCGCCACGCGGCGAACAGCTCCTCGCGGTCGCCGTGGGGAGCGGGGTCGAGCCCGAGCAGGTGCGCGAGCCGCGGCTCGATCCATCGTCGCTCGTCGGGATCGGAGACGAACTCGGCCACCGACGCCGAGAGCTTGCGCCGTGACGTGGCCGGGTCGTCGGTCTCGGCGATCCCGGCCCGCATCCGGACCATCTCACCGAGGGCCCAGAACGTGACGCCGTCGCCGTAGGACGGGCATCGGCCGCGATGCCAATAGAGCACCTCGACGAACCCGTCGATCCACTTCAGCAGCTCCCACGCGAGACGCGACTTGCCGACGCCGGCGATCCCGGTGACCGAGACGAGCCGAGCCTTCCGTTCGGCGCCGGTCGCGCGGACGAGCTCCTTGATCGAGCGGAGCTCCTCGGCGCGACCGACGAACGGCGGCTCGATCGCCTCGCCGCGGCCGGCGCCGCGGAGCTCGCCGAGGACGCGGAGCGCGCGCCACGCGGGAACGACCGTCTCCTTGCCCTTCAACGTGAGGTCGCCGAACTTCTCGAACGCGATCGCGCGGCCGGTCGCCCGGACCGTCGTCTCGCCGACGAGGACGGTGCCGGGCTCGGCCATCGACTGGAGCCGGGAGGCCGTGTTCACCAGGTCGCCCGCGACGATCCCCTGCGAGGTGGCGCCGACCGTCGCGGCGGCCTCGCCGGTGAGCACGCCGGCGCGGGCGCGGAGGTCGGCGCCGACGTCCGCGCCGAGGGTCTCGACGGCCTCGAGCAGCTCGAGCGCCGCCCGGACCGCACGCTCGGCATCGTCCTCGTGTGCCGCCGGCGTCCCCCAGACCGCCATCACCGCGTCGCCGATGAACTTCTCGACGAGCCCGCCGTAGCGCTCGATCGTCTCCCGGGCCGTCTCGAAGTAGCGGGACAGCAGGTCGCGGACCTCCTCGGGGTCACGGCCCTCCGCGAGGTTCGTCGAGCCGACGAGGTCGGCGAACAGGACCGACACGAGACGGCGCTCGGTCGACGGCGTGGCGGCGGCCGGGACGGGCGGGGCCGCGCTCGTGCCGATCGTCGCCCCGCACTCCCCGCAGAACTTGCTGTCGGGAGCGTTGGGCGCGCGCATGCGTCGCAGACGATCACGAGCGCCGAGCCGCATTCCTTGCAGAACTTGCGGCCCGGCTCGTTCTCGGTCCCGCAGTTCGAACAGTTCACGATCGAACACCTCTCCTCGCTGAGGCCGAAGCGTACTCGGAGCCTCGGGAACGCGCCGGGCGTGGCGTCGGCCTGGTGATCGAGGGGTTCCGACCGGCTGTTCCGGCGCCCTTCAGCTCGGCTGATCGTTCTTGGTCTATCGTGCTGTCCGCTCCGGATGAGGAGGACTGTCGATGCTCGCAGCGGACACCTTCATGATCGTCTTCCGGTTCTTGCACATCGTGGCGGGCATCCTCTGGGTGGGCTCGGCGTTCCTCTTCGTCGCGTTCATCGGACCCTCCGCGGAGGAGGTCGGGCCGTCCGCGGGGCCGCTGCTGGCGGCGGCCGTCAAGAAGCGGAAGGCCGCGAAGGTGATCACCGGCCTCGGGGTCGTGAACGTGCTCGCCGGATGGACCCTGTGGCTGCGGAACATGGACGCGGCAGGCTCATTGGGCGACTGGGTCACCTCGAGCTTCGGGCTCGGGCTGACGATCGGCGGTCTCCTGGCCACGGTCACGGCCTTCGTCGGGTACCTCGGGGTCGCTCGCAACGTCGAGCGGATGGTCGACCTCGGCGGCGAGGTGGCGGCCTCGGGTGGACCGCCGGCGCCGCAGCAGCAGGCCGAGCTGGATCGGCTGGGCGCCGCGCTCGAGCGGCACGGGAAGCTCGATCTTCTTGCTCCTCTTCCTCGCGAGCACCGCGATGGCCACAGCCCGGTACTGGTAGACGACCGGTTCCGATCGCTCAGAGTGCGGTGTCGTTGAGCACGATCGACCACGACACGGGCTAGGGAACCTTGAGCTTGCCGTTCCAGGTCCGGCGCACATGGCCGTCGCGGATTCATGAACAGCAGGGTCTCGTTGGCAGCACGAACACTGGCGCCAGCCCGGCGGAGCTCGCGTCGGAGGAGGTTCGCCGAGCACGGCTCGTTCGCGGCGACGATCTCGAGCCCGAGCTGCATCAGCTCGGGTGTGGTTGCGGGCATCGCATCATCTCCCGGTGAGCCGAGGAGCGCGGATCACGGATCGTCCATCGAACAGTCATCGATCGAAACCGCGTCGGACGGCTCGGACTCGGACGGGAAGTCCATCGCGACGACCCGGTAGGTATGGGTCTCGCCGTCTCGGAAGAGATGGAGGGTGACCGTCGTCTCCGATGTGGTTTCGCCGCGACGAGGGCCACGGGTCGACCTCCTCTGCGTACCTCGCGGTCGCGCTCTGCCGTCTGGGCCGGTTCGACGAGGCGGAGGAGCTGGCGACGATCGCGCGCGCCACGGGCGCTGATGACGACCTGGCCACGCAGGCGAGCGCCCGTTCCGCTCAGGCGTGCGTCCGGTCCTCACGAGGTGAGCACGAGGAGGCGCTCCGGCTCGCACGGGAGGCCGTGCTTTCTACGCCGGGCACAGAGTCCCTGGCTCCACGGGGACACCTGACCGTGCTTTCGAGTCTCACGCGCGGCCGGTCTGCACGAGGACGCGGTGGAAGCGCGAGCGCCGCGTTGGCGGCCTACGAGCGGAAGGGCCACGAGCCGGGGATGGCGTCCGCCCGAGCGTCGATCGACGAGATCTCGGCGAGCTGACCGTTGACGGTCGCCGCCGTCCGGTCGACCATGCCGGTATGAAGGCGGAGGACGTCGTCACCTACGACTACCCAGAGGAGTCGTACACGGAAGTGGTCCCGGGACTCACCCAGGCGAGCGCCGCGCACTCACCTGCCGACATGCTCTCGATGTTCGACGTGCTGATCGACGTGGGCGGATGCGATCGATGGGAGGGTGAGGCCGATCCCCGCTACAGCTTCCATCCGATCGACGACGTCCCGTTCATCGCCGATGCGGAGATGATCCACGCCGTGGGGGAGCGGATCGCCTCGCTCGTCAGCGAGGGGAAGCACGTCGCGGTCAACTGCCTGAGCGGCGTGAACCGCTCCGGACTGCTCGTCGCTCGCGCCCTCGTGGAGCTCGGCTACACGCCCGAGGAGGCGATCGAGGCGGTGCGCAGCGCGCGAGGTCCGATGGCGCTCAGCAACCAGCACTTCGTTCGCTTCCTCCTGGTCGACTGCACCCCTCGCGCCCTGGCACGACGCCGACAGCTGTCACTTCCGCTCTAGGCCTTCCTCGATCCGGGATTGCGCTCCGCGACCTGCGGGTATCGAGAGCCCACTGGCTTCATCGGCGGCGCGTCTGGAAGGAGAAGGACGATGGGTTTCGTTGCTGCGATCGATTGGGAGGGAGGGCTCGAGGATGCGTGGGACGCCATCATCGTGTTCGTTCCCAAGCTCCTCGGATTCCTCCTGATCCTCGGTATCGGGTACTTCGTTGCGAAGGCGATCGAGAAGGTCCTGGACAAGGTCCTGGAGCGAGTGGGGTTCGATCGCCTCGTCGAGCGGGGCGGTGTGCAGCGCGCGCTCTCGCGCTCGCGCCTGGACGCGAGCTCGATCCTCTCGAGGATCGTGTTCTACATCGCGTTCCTCTTCATCCTCCAACTCGCGTTCAGCGTGTTCGATCCGAACCCGATCACGGATCTCCTCGAAGGGGTCATCGCGTTCCTCCCGAACCTGTTCGTGGCCGTGATCATCGTGGTGATCACCGCGGCCATCGCCACGGGAGCGAAGACCATCATCGAGTCGATGCTGGGCGGGATGAGTTACGGCCCAACACTCGCCACGATCGCTGCGGTCGCGATCTGGTTCATCGGGATCGCCGCCGCGCTGAATCAGATCGAGGTGGCACCGGCGATCGTGAACGGGTTGTTCTACGCGGTGCTCGCCCTGGTGGTGGGAGTGGGCATCGTCGCGATCGGCGGGGGTGGGATCGCTCCCATGCGCGAGCGGTGGCAGCGAGCCCTCACCCGGCTGGATGCGGAAGGGCCGCGCCTCAGGCAGCAGACCGAGGGCGGGACCGAAGTGGTTCGAGAGAAGATGGATGAGGTGCGGCGAGAAGTGGCCGATGCTCGCAGCGAGCAGACGAGCTCGACCACCGGAACCCAGCCCCTCTGACGCGGGTCGTTCCTCGGGGGAGGCGGGTTCAGCCCGCCTCCCTTTCCCGTGGCGGTCGATTCAGGTGATCTCCTCATCGGACAGCGAGGTCTCCAGTGCCACCTCGGCGGCCCGGCGGCGTGGCCACGAGGGGTCGTCCGCGTGTCGGCCGTCGAGGGCGTGATGGACGATCACCTTGCCCTGGGAGAAGAACTCGGTGTGTGGACCGCAGACGCACGAGTCCTGGACCTCCTCGTGATCGCACCGATCGTCGATCGGGACGACGTGGATGGTCTCGCCCATGCATCCTCACATCGGCCGCGGGGTGATCCCCTGTAGCCGGCGGCCGCGGCGGTAGCTGAGCTCCGCGCCGATGCGGCCTCGCCTCGTGCTCGGGCAGCGCGTGGCATAGGCTCGACCCGTGCTGACCTGCGCCAACTGTGGGCGGGAATCCCCGGAGGATTTCGCCTTCTGCCCGGCGTGCTCGACGCCACTCGCTCCTGCTGCCGCCCAGGAAGTGCGCAAGACCGTGACGGTGGTCTTCTGCGACGTGACCGGGTCGACGGCGATGGGCGAGCGCTTGGATCCCGAGTCGCTTCGCCGGGTGATGTCGCGGTACTTCGCCGAGATGCGAGCGGCCCTGGAGCGCCACGGCGGCACCGTGGAGAAGTTCATCGGGGACGCGGTGATGGCGGTGTTCGGGGTTCCTGCTATCCACGAGGACGACGCCCTCCGAGCGGTTCGCGCCGCGGCGGAGATGCGAGATGCCTTCCGAGTCCTCAACAAGGAGCTCGAGCGCGACTTCGGTGTCTCCCTCGCCGCTCGGATCGGGGTGAACACCGGGGAGGTGGTGGCGGGTGACCACGGCGACACACTCGTCACCGGCGACGCCGTGAACGTCGCCGCCCGCCTGGAGCAGGCCGCGGAGCCGGGGACCGTCCTCATCGGTGAGAGAACATTTCGCCTCGTGCGGGACGCCGTCGTCGTGGAGCCGGTCCCACCGCTGGAGGTCAAGGGGAAGTCGGAGCCGCTTGCCGCCTACCGTCTGGTCCAGGTGACCCCTGGGGTCGCCGGGGTCGCGCGTCGTCTGGACTCACCCATGGTCGGTCGCGAGCGTGAGCTCGCCCAGCTGCGGCAGAGATTCGAGTCCGCGATCGCCGACCGCTCGTGTCAGCTGTTCACGATCCTCGGCACCGCGGGGGTCGGGAAGTCCCGGTTGGTCGAGGAGTTCCTGGGATCGCTCGGAGGGGCCACGGTCCTCCGAGGCCGCTGCCTCCCGTACGGCGAGGGGATCACGTTCTTCCCCGTGGGCGAGGTCGTGAAGGAGGCGGCCGGCCTGGAGGACTTCGACGTGCCGGACGAGATCGAGCGGAAGATCTGTGCGGTGCTGGGCACGGACGGCCCCGCGTGCTCGACGCTCGCGCAACTGTTCGCCGCGGCCGATCGCGACAGCTCGGTCGAGGAGACGTTCTGGGCGGTCCGGTCGTTCCTGGAGGCGGTCGCCGAGACGGCACCACTCGCGGTCGTGTTCGATGACATCCACTGGGGCGAGCCCACGTTCCTGGACCTGATCGAACACATCACGAGCTGGGCGCGAGAGGCCCCGATCCTGGTGCTCAGCGTCGCCCGGCCGGAGCTGCTGGACGAGCGGGCCAGCTGGGGCCGGGGCGCGCTCAACGCGACGACGATCTCCCTCGAGCCGCTCTCCGACGATGAGTGCGGCGACCTGATCGGGAACCTGCTCGGCCGTGCGACGCTCCCGGATGAGGCGCGCGACCGGATCCTCGCTGCCGCCGAGGGCACCCCGCTGTTCGTCGAGGAGATGCTCTCGATGTTGATCGACGATGGTTCGCTGGCTCGCGACGGCGACCGATGGGTCGCGACCGGACCGCTGGTCGACCTGCGGGTGCCTCCGACGATCCAGGCGCTGTTGGCCGCGCGGCTCGAGCAGCTGACCCGCGAGGAACGGGCGGCGATCCAGCGAGCGGCGGTGTGCGGCAAGCAGTTCCACGTGAGCGCGGTGGCGGCGTTGCTGGACCGGGATGGCCGGGACGTGCGGCCGGACTTGATGAGCCTGGTCCGGCGCGACCTGATCCGGCCGGACCGATCGTCGCTCGCGGGCGAGGACGCGTTCCGGTTCCGCCACCAGCTGATCCGGGACGCCGCCTATGACGCGGCGCCCAAGGCACTTCGCGCCGAGCTCCACGAGCGATACGCCGACTGGCTCGAGGGCGTCGGGGAGGCTCGAGTGGAGGAGTTCGAGGAGATCCTCGCCTACCACCTGGAACAGGCGCACCGGCTCCTCTCGGCCCTTGGACCGTTGCAGGACGCAGGGCGCGAGCTGGCGCTCCGAGCCGCCGGTCACTACTCGGCGAGCGCCCGCCGAGCGTCAGATCGAAGTGACGACCGAGCGGCCGCGACACTGTTCCGGCACGCGGCCGACCTCCTCCCCGAGGGTCACCCGGATCGACCGCGGGCGCTGTACGACGTGGGGCGGGCGAGCTGGCGAGGCCTCGACCCACGTGTGGCGTTCGCGGCGCTCGACGACGCCGCGGCGGCCGCCGCCGCGAGCGGGCAGCGCTCGATCGAGTGGATGGCCAGGATCGATCGCGGCTCCTTGCGGCAGATGATCGACCCGCTCGGTTTCACCACCGACGACCTCCGTGCGGAGGTTGCTGCGGCCAGGACAGAGCTCGAGGCGGGCGGCGACGACGAGGCGCTCGCGATCGTGTGGATGGGGCTGGCGCAGGTGGAATGGCTGCCGTGCCGCTTCGACGCGGCGAGGGAGGCCTCGATCCACGCCATGGAGCCCGCCCGCCGGTCCGGAGATCGATCGCTCTTCATGGACGCGATGACGTTGAAGCTGGCGAGCGAGCTCCTCGGGTCGACGCCGCCCGCCGAGGGGAGGCCGTCGCTCGATGAGGCGGTTGCCGAGCTCGGGCGCGACGGATTCATCGGACACGTCGTCCTCGTGCACGAAGCCTGCCTCGACGCGATGACGGGTGACTTCGTTCACGCGCGCGAGTGCATACGAGGGTCCGAAGCGCTCGCCGAGCGATTCGGTTCGGAGCTCTGGATGTCGGCGTGCTGGGAGTTCGGCGGTCACATCGAGATGATGGCGGGCGATCCAGAAGCGGCCGAGCGCTCCTACCGCGATGAGCACGAGCTCCATCGGCGGATCGGCGACGAAGGTCACGGATCGACCACCGCGGCGTACCTCGCGCTCGCGCTCTGCCGGCTCGGCCGATTCGACGAAGCTGACGAGTTGGCGGAGACCGCCCGCACCATCGGGGCGGTAGACGACCTGGCCACGCAGGCGTCCGCGCGCTCCGCCCAGGCACTCATCCGGTCGGCACGAGGCGAGCACGCCGAGGCGCGGCGGCTCGCCCGGGAGGCCGTGGACCTGTACGCCGCGGCGCAGAGCCCATGGTTCTATGGCGACTGCCTGGTGATCTTGGCGGAGGTTGCACGCGCGGCGGGGAGCCACGAGGAAGCGGCGGGGGCCGCCCGCTCCGCGTGGGCGGCCTTCGATCGAAAGGGGCATGAGCCCGGGATGGCGTCCGCTCGGGCGTTGATCGACGGAGTCCGACGCGACGCCACATAGACTTCTGGCGTGCCGGCGTGTGCGAACTGCGGCTACGAGTCGGAGCATGCGTTCACGTTCTGCCCTCGATGCGGCACGGCGTCGGGCACGGCGCTCCCTCGCGAACAGCGGAAGACCGTCACCGTCCTCTTCTGTGACCTCACGGGCTCGACCGCGCTGGGAGAGACCCTCGATCCGGAACGCCTCCGTGCGGTGCTCGCGCACTACTTCGATCGGATGAAGGCGATCGTCGAGCGACACGGCGGCAGCGTCGAGAAGTTCATCGGCGATGCCGTGATGGCCGTGTTCGGGGTGCCGGCCTTGCACGAGGACGATGCGTTGCGAGCGGTCCGGGCGGCGGCGGAGATGCGGGACGCGTTCCCGGAGCTCGGGCTCCAGGGACGGATCGGTGTCATGACCGGGGAGGTGGTGACGGGGACGGAGGAGCGCCTCGCGACCGGCGATGCCGTCAACGTCGCCGCTCGGCTGGAGCAGGCGGCCCAACCGGGAGAGGTGCTGATCGGCGCGCCAACGCTCGCGCTCGTGCGCGACGCCGCCGACGTCGAGCCGATCGAGCCCCTCGATCTGAAGGGCAAGTCGGAGCCGGTTCCCGCCTATCGGCTGCTGGGTGTGCACGCGGTACCAGAGCGCCGGCGAGGCGAACGGTTCGTGGGCCGCGAGCGCGAGCTCGCGATGCTCCGGGAGGCATGGGAGCGCGTCCGGGACGGCGAACGCTGCGAGCTGATCACGGTCCTCGGCGATGCGGGCGTCGGCAAGTCTCGGCTCACCGCGGAGATGCTCTCGTCGATCGACGCGACCGTCCTGCGTGGTCGCTGTCCGCCGTACGGCGACGGGATCACATACTGGCCGGTCGTCGAGGTGCTGAAGCAGGGCCACGTGCAGCCTCCGGAAGGACCCGCCGCGGCGGCGGTCGGCTCGCTGCTCGGTGAGACGGAGGCGGCGACGTCCGCCGAGGAGATCGCGTGGGCCTTCCGCAAGACGCTGGAGCACGCCGCCGGCGAACGGCCGCTCGTGGTCGTCTTCGACGACATCCAGTGGGGGGAGGAGATCTTCCTCGACCTGATCGAGCACGTCGCGCTCCTCTCCTCGGGCGCATCGATCCTGCTGTTCTGCATCGCGCGGCCGGAGCTCACCGAACTCCGCCCCGCCTGGCCGGTGGCGCTTCGGCTCGAGCCCCTGGGCGACGAGGACGTCGACGAACTCATCCCGGAGGGCATCCCCGGCGAGCTCCGCGACACGATCGCTCGCGCCTCGGGCGGCAACCCGCTCTTCATCGAGGAGATGCTGGCGGTGGCTCGCGAAACGGACGGCCAGGTGGTCGTGCCGCCCACGCTTCAGGCGCTGCTCGGGGCGCGGATCGATCAGCTGTCGACGGAAGAGCGGAGCGTGCTCGAGCGGGGCGCGATCGAGGGTGAGGTCTTCCACCGCGGTGCCGTCCAGGCGCTCGCACCCGAGGAGCCGCAGGTGACGTCGCGTCTGGCCGCGCTCGTCCGGAAGGAGCTGATCACGCCGGACGCGCCGCTGTTCCCGGGCGAGGACGGCTTCCGCTTCCGCCACATCCTCATCCGCGACGCGGCCTACGATGCGCTCCCGAAAACCACCCGGGCGGGCCTCCACGAGCGCTTCGCGTCCTGGCTGGAGGAGCACGGAACCGAACTCGTCGAGCTGGACGAGCTCCTCGGCTACCACCTCGAGATCGCTTGTCGCTACCGCGCCGACCTCGGGACGCCTGACGACGCGCTGGCCGCCGCGGCGCGACGGCGCCTCGTGGCCGGTGGCCAACGTGCGATCCGCCGGCAGGACTACGGTGCCGCCCTGAGCCTGCTCGAGCGCGCAGCCATGCTCGTGCCTCCGGATGAGCTCGATCTCGCCCTCGAGAACGAGCTCGCCGAGGCCCTGTTCTGGTCGGGCAGGGCCGACGACGCGCTCCGGCGAGCAGATGCTCTGGCCGAGCGCGCCGCTGCGACGGGCGATCGTGTCGGCGAGATCTCCGTGAGGATCAAGGCGGGTGTGTTCCGGCTCAACCTCCAGCCGCAGGGCGCGACGGAGGAACTGGCCGCATACATCCACGAGGCCTTGCCCGAGCTCGAGGCAGCCGGCGACCACATGGCGCTGTACATCGCCTACTCCGCGCTCTCCGAGGTGGCGTCTCTGCGCGCACAGATGGACGCGGCGCTGGACGCCTTCGAACGGGCCGTCGCGCACGCTCAGGCCGGCCACGTGCCGACCGCGGGTGTCGGGTCCCTCGCCGCGTATCGCTACTTCGGGTCGACCCCCGCGCCTGAATTGCTCGGATGGCTCGACGAGAACGAACCGCAAGCAGCGCGAGACCAGTTCCTCCGTGCCTACCGCGCCATGACGGTGGCGATGCTCGGTCGGGTCGACGAGGGCCGCGCGATCCTCGCCGAAGCGCGTGCGGACGAGGCGGAGCGCGGCGGAGGAGTTCTGCTCGCGAACCTCCTCGCCTTCGAGTGTGTCGACCTCGAGCTCTGGGCCGGTGATCCCGCCGCCGCAGCCGAGTTCGGAGCAGAAGGGTTCAGGCTGCACGAGGAGATGGGGAACCGCGACTTCCTCTCGATCGCGGCCGGGAACCTCGCGCGGGCGCTCTACGAGCTCGACCAGCTCGACGAGGCCGACAGCTGGGCCGGCCGCTCGGCGGAACTCGGTACGAGCGACGACGCCGTGAAGGAGATGCTCTGGCGGCAGGTGAGGGCCAAGGTGCTCGCTCGCCGTGGCGAGCACGCCGAGGCTGAGCGGCTCGCTCGTGAGGCGGTCGGGATCGGCGACGGCACGGAATCGCTCGTCGGGCAGGGTGACGCGCACGCCGACCTCGCCGAGGTGCTCTTTCGCGTGGGGAAGGCCGACGAGGCAGCCGAGGCGCTCCGGCAGGCGCTCGATCGGTACGAGCGGAAGGGGCACCTCGTGCTCGCTCGGCGGATCCGTGAACGGATCGCGGAGTCCGAAGCCGCATCGCGATGACGGAGGACGACACGGGCCCATCCGAGCGTAGGGTTCCGGCATGAACGCATGGGACGCGCTCCGGGCTCGACGCAACGTCCGTGCATACGGCGACGAGACGATCCCCGAGGAACACCTCGAGCAGATCCTGGAGGCCGCGAGGCGCACGCCGTCCTCGATGAACCAGCAGGGTTGGGACTTCGTGGTGGTGACCGACCGCGGCGACCTCCGCGAGCTTGCCCGCTCGTGGCAGTACGCCGCCCACGTCGGGACCGCGGCGGCTGCGATCGTCCTCGTGATCCCCGCCTCGAGCGACCCAGAGGAGCGCGAGACGCTCTGGTACGACATCGGGCAGGCGACGATGTCGATCGCGATCGCGGCCGCCGACCTTGGGATCGGCAGCGGGCATGCCTCGATCGGGGACCAGCGGCTCGTGCGGGAGCTCCTCGGCCTGCCGGAGGATCGGGAGCCGGCGATGCTCATGGCGCTCGGCTATCCGGCGGATCGGCCGCTCACGCCGATCGCCCGACCGTCTCGGCGGGCGTTCGACGACGTCGTCCACATCGATCGCTGGTGACCTAACGATCCTCCTGATCGGCCGGTCGGGCGAACTCCTGTGACGGCGAGGACTCTTCCCTGCCGGGCAGCAGGCGGTAGCTCGAGAGGAGTGACATCGCGACGTCGACCATCTTCGTGTTGGTGCGCCGCGCCTCCTCGCGGATCAGGTGGAACGCCTCACCGTTGAGCCGGATGGTGTGCGGTTCGCCGTGGTCGGCGACCGCCGCAATGGGGTGGACCGGCTCTCCCTGATCGGCACGCTCGATCGCGACACCGTCGTCCTCCTGGAGAGCGAGGTCGATGGCGTCGCCCACGCTGGCGGCGCCGTCGTCCTCGATCTCCTCAACCTCGCCTCCGTGGACCTCGCCGCCGTGTTCGCGCTCGAGGCGATGGCGCGGGTCGCGGCCAGGCGAGGCTGGCTGCTGTTCCTGGTCCATTGCCGCGAGCCCAGCCTCGAGGTGTTCGAGCGGGCAGGGGCGCTGGGTCTCCTGAGCACCGACGTCTCCGACGTCCTGTCGGCAGGCGACGGCGACTGGGAGCCGATCTCGCTGCCACCCCTGCCCTGGCATCGGGAGCGCACCCCAGGGCTCCGGATCCGAGGGGCACCCATGAGCGATTGGCGCGAGCAGGAAGTGATGAACGAGACCCGGTCCCGGGAGATCAACGAGTGGATTCCGCCAGACGCGAACATGCGCGCGGTGCGGCCGTCACACGACGTTCGTGCTGGAGGACGCGGCCGGTTGGTACGCCTGCGTGGACTGCGGCCGGTACGCCTGAATCGGGGTCCGGTCCTGGTCGTCGTCCTCGCGGGCCCGTCAGCGACGTGGGCGTGGACCGGTGGCCGTGAACATCGCGGCTGATCCGACCACGGCGACCTCGACCATCTCGAACGACTCCTCGAGGATACCGACGGAGCCCCTCGGCCGTGTCCCCGAGGTTGTCGAAGTCGCCCTGCCAGTTGAACGCGCGCAGGACGGCACGGGCTTGCGGCCGGTGTCGTTCCTCGAGGCCAAGGACGGTACCTCCGAACAGCACGCCATCGGGCGTGAGGGCGTCGGCGATGTTGCGGATCGCCACGGCCTTGTTCGACTGCGGTCCCCGCAGGCAGTGGAGGACGAAGCTGAGGGCCGCCGAGTCGAAGGGACCCTCGACCGGCAGGGGTTTCATCACGTCCGCCTCCACGGTGATCGGGTGCATCGCCGAGAGCCGGCGCGACGTCTTCCTGAGCACGTTCGGGTTCGGATCGAGCAGGGTGATCTCGGTCCCCTCCGGCGGCGCGGCCTTCTCCAGGAAGTAGCCGGTCCCGGGGCCGACGTCCAGGTGTCGGCGTCCCATCAGCCGGCGATATCGGTCGATGCCTGGCTGGACCGGGACCTTCCAGACCGCGCGGGTCATGAACCCGAGGACCCACGGGTCGTAGATCGCGAGGAGGAAGCGGTTGTAGCCGCGCTGGCCCTTGTAGGAAGGATCGCTGCGATCCATCTCGGTCTCCACGGTGCTGTCGTCGGCGGCCCTCGCGGCGCAGCCTATCCACCGGCGATGATGTGGCGCGGTGATCGAGAGGAGGTCGATGTCGTCGAGTGAAGCCGCACGCCGGAGCGGACCGACCACACGGTTCGTCCAGTTGTTCGCCGGCCTGGTGCTCTTCGGCGCCAGCCTGGCGCTCCTCGTCCGGAGCGAGCTGGGTCTCGATCCGTGGGACGTCTTCCACCAGGGCCTGTCGGTCGCCACCGGTCTGTCGATCGGGGTGTGCACGATCGCCGCCGGTGTCGTCGTGTTGCTGCTGTGGATCCCGCTGCGCCAGCGCCCCGGGATCGGAACCGTGGCCAACGTCGTGCTCGTCGGGGTCTCGCTCGACGCCGTCCTGCTGCTGATCCCGGCGACCGGCGACCTCACCCTCCGCTGGACCTACCTGCTCGCGGGGATCGTCCTCAACGGGATCGCGACCGGCGCCTACATCGGCGCCGGATTCGGCCCGGGACCTCGGGACGGGCTGATGGTGGGCCTGGCGCGCGGTGGCAGGTCGCTCCGCGTGGTGCGGACGGCGATCGAGGTGTCGGTCCTCGTCATCGGATGGTTGCTGGGAGGGACGGTCGGCGTCGGCACGGTGCTCTTCGCGCTGACGATCGGGCCCATCGTCCACCGGACGGTACCGGCGTTCTCTCGCGACCCGAGGCCGGAGGATCGAAGCGGGAGATCCCGCGCGTGAGGCGGGCAACGTCCACCAGCTCCGTGTAGCCCGGACACGACAGGTCCGCTCGTTCCGGCTCCTCCTTGCCCCGGCATACACTCGCGCGCATGCAGCGGCGCACCGTCGGGCGGGGTCTGGGTGCGGTCTTGTTCACCGACATCGTGAGCTCCACCTCGATCGCTGCCGAGATCGGGAACAGCCGGTGGAGCGAGCTCGTCACGCGTCACCACCGGCTGATCCGCGCAGAGCTCCGGCGCTTCGGCGGACGCGAGCAGGACACGGCGGGCGACGGGTTCTTCGCGACGTTCGAGCGTCCGGTCGATGCGATCCGCTGCGCGGTCGCGGCGACCGAGGCCGTGCGAGCACTCGGGATCGAGATCCGCGCGGGGGTGAGCTTCGGCCAGCTCGAGCTCGTCGAAGGCAAGGCCGGCGGCCTGATCGTGAACACCGCCGCCCGGGTGATGTCGGTGGCCGGGGCGGGCGAGGTGCTCGTGCCCGCCGCCGTGAGGGACCTCGTTCCGGGGACCGGGGATCTCCTTCGACGACCACGGGACGCACCATCTGAAGGGCATCGAGGGCGACCTCCGTCTCTTCCGGGTGACCGAGGTCGATGGCCGGGCGCCGGCGGAACCGCTGGGCGCCGAGGAGGCGGCCGAGCGGAGAGCGGCGATCGTCCCGATGGCGAGCAGGCGAGCGAGCCTCATCGTCGGAGGCTTGGCAGCGGTTGCCGTGGCCGTCGTCCTGGGGATCTGGGCCCTCGCCGGCGACGACCCAACCCCGCCTCGCGGCGCCGCAACGCCCCTGCACTTCGCCGTCGAGTTCGAGGCGGAGACGGCTGAGGAGGTGCAGCGGATCCCCTATCCCAACCCGGGGCGGCCGGAGGTCTCCCAGTTCGGCACGCAGATGGTGGCCGGCCAGGGTGCGGTGTGGGTGGAGGATTCGACGGCCTACGTGCCCTCGGTCCTTCGCGTGGACCCGGTGCACGGCGACGTCGATCGCGTGATCGTGCGGGGGAACGCGTTCACGCTCTCGCTCGCGGAGGGCCTCGATGCGGTCTGGGTGTCTTCGAACAGGTTCGATCCGGATCAACCCCGCGCACGCGCGAGTCCCGCGAGGTCCTGCAGATACCCCTCCCGGCCGGCGGATCGGGGGAGACGTCCGTCGCCACGGATCGGAAGCAGCTGTGGATCGGGACGGCACAAGGGGTCCTGCGCCGGGTGGACCCGACGGGGGCAGTGACCGCGGAGCGGACGGTCACCGACGGCATCCAGCTGGTCGCCGCGAGCGAGGACGGCGTCTGGGTGGTCGATCAGCTTGCGGGCGTCGTCGTCCGTATCGACCCGGTGTCGCTCCGGCCCGTTGGCACCCCGATCTCGCTCGCGGGAACCATCGATGCGATCGACGTGCTAGGCGACCATGTCTGGGCGCTCGACTTCGGAACCGGTCTGCTCACGCGGATCTCGGTGATCTCGGACCGGCAGGTCGGGCTGGTGACCGTGCCCGCGGGAGCGACGTCGCTCGACGCCGGTCTCGGGGCCGTCTGGATCGGCCATGGGGACGGCACGGTCACCAAGGTGGATCCGGTCACGACGACGGCATCGAACTTCACGCAGGTCGACGGCACGATCCGGGCGCTCGCGGTCGACGCGGCGAGGGGGAGCGTCTGGGTCGATGTGCGGCGCACGTAGGTTCGCCCTGCCTCGGCGAGCGGATCCGAGAGTGCCTCACTAGACTCGTTCGCACGCGATGACCTCGAACGGGCATCTGATCGAGATCGAGCACGTCCGCAAGAGCTTCGGTTCCCATGTGGTCTTGGACGGGATCGACCTCGCGATCTCTACGGGTGAGGCGGTCGTGATCGCGGGGCCGTCGGGCTCCGGGCAAGTCCACGCTCCTGCGCTGCATCAACGGCCTCGAGACGATCGACGAGGGCGACATCCGGTTCGACGGGCGCTCGGTCCCGGAGGCCGGCAAGGACCTCTTCCGGCTGCGCGCCGAGATCGGGATGGTGTTCCAGTCGTTCAACCTGTTCGCGCACAAGTCGGTGCTGGACAACATCACCCTCGGCCCGCATCAAGGTGAAGGGCATGTCCGAGACGGACGCGACCCGACTGGCGCGCGACCTCCTCGAGCGCGTCGGCATCCCGGAGAAGGCCGACGACTTCCCGGCCGACCTCTCGGGAGGCCAGCAGCAGCGGGTCGCGATCGCCCGTGCGCTGGCGATGGAGCCGAAGCTGATCCTCTTCGACGAGCCGACGTCGGCGCTCGACCCGGAGATGATCCGTGAGGTGCTCGACGTGATGCGGGACCTCGCGCACGACGGCATGACGATGATCGTCGTGACGCACGAGATGGGCTTCGCCCGCGAGGTGTGCGACCGGATCGCGTTCGTCGACGAGGGGAAGATCGTGGAGGAGGGTGCACCGGAGGAGTTCTTCGAGGGAGCGAAGAGCCAGCGGGTCAAGGACTTCGTCGACAAGATCCTCCGGCACTGAGAGATCAGTACAAGAGAAGAGGGGGCGGAGCGGCCCGCGCGGAGGGTGGGCCCGAAGGGAGGAGCGATGGCACGTGTGAGGTGGAGCCGCCGGTGGCCGGTGGTGCTGGTGTCGGTCTTCGCGCTCGTGGCGGCCGCGTGCGGCGAGGACGAGCCCGAGCCAAGCGGCGCTGCGGCGAGACCCAGGAGTTCCCCGCGGGGTCGACGATGGCCGAGCTGCAGGATGCCGGCGAGATCACGATCGGCGTGAAGTACGACGTCCCGCCGTTCGGGTTCAAGAACCCGCAGACCGACGCGATCGAGGGCTTCGACGTCGATCTCGGCCAGGCGATCGCCGACGAGCTCGGCGTGGAGCCGAACTTCATCGAGGCGATCTCGGACAACCGCATCCCGTTCCTCGTGGACGGCACGGCCGACCTGATCCTGTCGACGATGACGATCACCACGGACCGGGACGCGGAGATCGACTTCTCGATCCCGTACTACGTCGCCGAGGGCCGGGTGCTCGCGCCCGTGGACTCCGACATCACCGGGGTCGAGGACCTGGCGGGGAAGACGGTGTGCACGGCCACCGGTTCGACGTACGAGGAGAACCTCACGCAGAACGCGCCGGAGGCGGAGCTGCGTCTGGTCGACACCTACTCCGAATGCCTGGAGCTGATCCAGACCGGCGCCGTGGACGCGGTGTCCACCGACGACGTGATCCTCACCGGGATGATCATCCAGGACGACACCCTGGAGCTGAAGGGCGAGGGCTACACGGTCGAGCCGTACGGCGCCGGCATCGCCGACGGGCGACGCGGAGTTCAAGGAGTTCGTCGACGGCGTGATCCAGGCGTTCATCGACGACGGCCGGTGGGCAGCGACGTACGAGAAGTGGATCGGGCAGTACACCGGCGAGACCGATCCGCCTCCGACGATGACCCTCGAGGAGGCGCTCGAGCTGCGTCCGTGCGAGGAGACCTGCTGATCGAGGCGATCGCGAGCCGATGAGCGAGCTCTGGGAAGTGCTGGTCCGGCACTTCCCGGAGTTCCGCTCGGGGTTCTTGGTCACCGTCCAGCTCGTCGCGGTGTCCTTCGCGATCGCGATCGGCGTGGGGTTGTTCGTGGGCGCCCTCCGCGTGGCCCCCGTCCGGTGGGTCCGATGGGTCGGCGGACTGTACGTGGAGTTCTTCCGCAACATCCCCTTGCTCGTGCTCCTGTCCATCGCGTTCCTCGGGCTCCGGCGCGCCGGGATCCCGATCGGGCCGTGGGTGGCCGCGACGGCGAGCCTCGGCCTCTACACCGCGGCCTACGTGGCCGAGACGATCCGGTCGGGCGTCTTCGCGGTGGGGAAGGGGCAGATCGACGCCGGCCTCGCGCTCGGGTTCACCTACGGGCGGGTGCTGTCCCAGATCGTGATCCCCCAGGCCGTGCGGAGCGTCATCCCTCCGCTGGGGAGCCTGATCATCGCGATGATCAAGAACTCCGCGATCATCGGCGCGGTGTTCGCGCTCGCCGACGACCTCCTGAAGGAAGCGCGGCTCATCGGTTCTGCCACCTTCCAGTACAACGAGGTGTTCTTCTGGGCGGCCGTCGGCTACCTGCTGTTGACGGTGAGCGTGACGTTCGCGATCCGGGCCATCGAGCGACGGCTCGTGGTCAGGCGATAGGACGGTGAGCGGCTGAGATGGGCTACCTGTTCGACCCGGACAACTGGGCGTGGCTCTTCTCGGGGAACAACTTCCTGTTCCTGCTCCGCGGATTCTGGATCAACATCCAGATCGCGCTGGTCGCGATGGTGCTGTCGCTCACGATCGGTCTCGGGCTCGCGTTGCTGCGGGTCTCCACACGCCGGGTCGTGAGCGTGGTGGCGGGCCTGTGGGTGGACGTGTGGCGCAACCTGCCGCTGATCTTCACCATCCTGTACTTCTTCCTGGTGATGCCGGAGTCCTGGCGCGAGGCCTACGAGCGCTGGGTCCCCGGGTGGTTCCCGACCGCGTTCCAGACGCCGTTCTTCCTGGCCGCGATCCTCGGCCTCACGTTCTACAACTCGGCGGTGATCGCCGAGATCATGCGGGCGGGCATCGTGTCGCTGGAGCGGGGGCAGGGAGAGGCCGCCGCGGCGATCGGGCTCCGCCACTGGCAGGCGATGCGGCTCGTGATCCTCCCCCAGGGGCTCCGGCGGATGGTGCCGGCCACGGTGTCGCAACTGATCACCCTGAACAAGGACACGACCCTGGTCAGCATCATCGGGATCCAGGAGGTGATGCGACACGCGAGGATCGTGGTCTCCACCAGCGGCAGCCCCTTCGTGGGAGGCGTGGACGCCCCGCTCCTCCAGGTGTTCCTCGCCGTCGGGCTCATGTTCGTGCTCGTGAACCTCGGGCTCTCGCGGCTGTCGCGGCGCCTGGAGCTCCGCGAGCGGCGGCGGACCGGCGTGCAGGTCGAGAAGGTCGCCGGGCTCGAGGACCAGCTCGCGCTCCAGACCGCCCTCGCGGACGACCGGTAGCGGCGCCGTCAACTGGGCCGGGCCGGCATCCCTCCCGCATCTGCCGTGGGGTGTTCGCGGCTCTCCCGAGTGTTTCGCGATAGATATACCTTCGAGACCCGAGCACAGGAGGCCGTCATGTCGCTGAGGCACCGCGCCGGAACAGTCCTGGTGACGCTGGTCGTGGGGCTCTCGCTGGGGTCCCCCGCGTCGGCCGCCCCCGGCGTGTTCGTGCTCGACGGCAGAGGTGGGACGTCGGGGCGGACGACGCACGCGTTCGGGCGGGACACCGCGAACGCCGTCTTCGACGGTGACCTGTTCGTCTTCTCCTACGACGCCACCGCGGGGAACCTGCGCGTCGGTCGCCGGACGGACCGCTGGCGGTTCGCGACGCTGGACGGTGCCGGCGGATCAACGGTCGGGTGAAGGGGGACGTGGGCGCGGACATCGCCGCGGCGCTGTACGACGGTGCCCTCCACGTCTTCTATCGCGATGCGACGCGAGGGAACCTCCGGCACGCGGCGTTCGACGGGACCGCATGGGTGTTCGAGACGCTCGACGGCGCCGGAGGAGGCGGTGGCCGCCGGGACGCCGACGTGGGAACGGCGATCTCGGTCGCGCGGTTCCGCGGCGCGCTCTTCGTCTTCTACGTGGATCGGACGAACACGAACGTGCGCCGAGCGCGCCTGTCCGGGACATGGACGTTCGCGACGATCGATGGCGCGGGTGGGACGGGCGGCCGGATCGCCGGCGACGTGGGCTACACCACGCAGACGGCCGTCTACGACGGCGCCCTCCACGTCTTCTACTTCTTCCAGGACCCCTTCTGCGATCCTGACCTCGGCTGCCGGCTCTTCGGGACGATCCGGCAGGCGTCCTTCACGCCATCGGTGGGGTGGACGGCGAGCGACGTCACGAACATCAATTGCTGCTTCGAGGACCTCTCGCTGGCGATCGCGACGGTGACGGACTCGTCGGTGTGGCTCTTCTATCAGAACTTCGGGTTGCACTCGGAGAACCTCCGTCACGTCCATTGGAACGGCGCGTCCTGGGTGGAGGAGACGCCGTTCGGCTTCGTCGAGGAGGCTCCGAGCGACGGCGAGAGCGTCGGATACGGGGCGTCCACCCTCGTGTTCGAAGGACGTCCGTATGTCTTCTATCACGGCGCGTTCAACCCGGACGGTCCACCGGACGGCGTCCGGCAGGCGTTCTGGAACGGATCGGCGTTCGTCGTGGCGAACATCGGGGTGCACGTCGGGTATCCGACGTCATCGCGGGTGCGGGACGGTAGCCGCCTCGTGTTCATGGGTGAGGCCACGATCCCCGAGGACGAGTTCGGAGCCGACGACCTCGTGCAGGCGCGGCTCGGGTGAGCGTTCCCTAGCGTTCCTCGAGCACCTTGGCGCGGAGGTGCTCGAGCTTCTCCGGGTTGATGACGGCGTGCATCGCTTGCACCTGGCCGTCGGCGATATCGAGCGAGACAGCGACCACGGGGACGCCGTCCGGGTCGAGGAACATCGCGCCGGGCTGGCCGTTGATCTCGGCCAGGCGGATGTCGCTGACCGACAAGCGAGCGCCGCGGGCGGCTCCCGCCTGCAGGAGCCGCAGGACCTTGTCGCGGCCGTGGACGGGGCGAGGGAACGCGCCGGTCGTGCCCCCACCGTCCGCGTAGGCCACGACGTCCGCGGCGAGCATGCCGACGAGGCTCTCGACGTCGCCTTCGCCTGCCGCCCGGAAGAATCGGCGCGCGAGCTCCTCGTGTTCGGCCTTCGAGGCTTCGAACCGTGGCTTGCCGGCCTGCACCTGCCGGCGCGCTCGGACCGCGATCTGGCGGCAGTTCTCCTCGCTCTTGCCGACCACCGATGCGATCTCGTCGTAGTCGTACTCGAACACCTCACGCAACAGGAACACGGCGCGCTCGACCGGTGTGAGGCTCTCGAGCAGTACCAGGAACCCCATCGAGAGCGAATCCGCGGTCTCCGCATGACGCTCGGCGTCCGAGATCTCCTCGGTGAGGAGCGGCTCGGGGAGCCATGTCCCCACGTAGGACTCGCGGCGCACCCGCGCGGACCGCAGGTGGTCGATGCACAGGCGGGTCGTCACCGCCGACAGGTAGGACTTCGGCGACTCGACGACGGTGGTGCCGATCTCGGTCTCGCGGTGGTACCGCAGGAACGCCTCCTGGACGATGTCCTCGGCATCGGTGGCGCTGCCGAGCATCCGGTAGGCGATCGAGAACAGCAGCGGCCGCAGCTCGGCAACGGGGTCGTCCATGCGTGCCTCCATGCGCGCTTTCGGCGCGGATCGTCTCTCCATCCTCCCATGAGACGAAACAGGCCCTCGTTCCGTGACATCGCCGCGCCTTCCTTCGGATCGATCCCGTGTCACGGGGAGGGTGGGTCTCTCGTCTCGTGGAGTGAAGGAGTGATGCGAGATGGACGTGAAGCGAGAGACGGAGCAGGAGTGGGTGGGGCCGGATCTCCCGAGCCTCAGCGGTGTCGTGTTCGGCTCGATCCTGTTCATGACCGGCGGGATGCTCATGCTGACGGTGATCGGGGCACCGCTCGGGATCCTGCTGTTCGCGGCAGGTCTCGGCTGGATGCTGACCCCGAAGGATCGGTCGCGATGACGATCGCGGCCACGGCGGCGCGGCGGATCCTGCGACGGCAAGGGATGCCCTCGCGGGAGATCCGCGCCGTCCTGGCCGCGGAGGATCCGGTCGTCGTGCGCAGGCTCATGGAGCTCCATCGGGAGCGGCTCGAGGAGTGGCTCGAGGAGCAGGAGCGACTCGTGGCGAGCATCGAGCACCGGCTGTACGGGATGGCGGCGACGCGCTACGGTGCCCAGACCGATGTGGTACCGGCTTGACCTTCGCGTTCGGGCGGACGTCGATGACGATGCCCTCCACGAGATCGCGATGCTCGCGAACACCTACGCGATCGTCGACGAGGTGCAGGCCACGCGGGATCCCGAGAGCGGCGACCCTCGCTTCCGCGCCAGGATCGACGCTCCGAACCCCCAGGCGGCGCTCGGCGCAGCTGCTCACCGTGATCGCCCAGACGTCGGGGCATGCGGGGATGGCGGAGGAGGGATCGCTGATCCGCGTGATGGTCGAGCGGGAAGATCCGCCTCGTCCACGCGCGGACTGAAGTTCAGACCTCCTCGATGCCGATAGATACCTCGTGCTGACCGAGGAGGAGCTCGTCGAGACTGCCCTGCTGCGATACGCGCAGCAGAAGGCGGCCAAGTGGGGCGCGGATCGCTTCCGCGCCGAGTTCCACCGGCGGGACCTCGAGGAACGGTGGCTGGTGGCCGCTCGAACGGGCACCACGCCGTACACGGCCCCTGCCGAGGCGACGACCGAGCCCGAGACCGGCATGTCGGGTCCCGTGGAGGCCGGCGCGCAGGAGAACGCCGTCGGCTTCGACCGGACCGAAGCGTTGATGGTGCGACCGGCGTATGCACGGCACGCATCGGTTCCGAGGCCTCCGGCGGACGAACCCGCGGTCGGGGGGAAGCGTCCGCGCCGCCGCAAGCCGAAGCGATCGAACAACGACTCCTCGTGGGTGATCACGCCCGCGGAGGCAGCGCGGATGTCCGCCGCGAGCCGCCGGCTCTACGGACTGGACGATCCCTCGGATCCCGGTCGCTGAGTCAGGCTCGTCGCCACCAACCTCGGGGGTTCGAGACCTAGCCGTTCCAGGTGTCGCCGAGGGGCCGGGTGGCCGGCCTGCTGATCACCCTGGACTCGGTGTGGCTGACCGCCTCGCTCTCCGGAAGGTGGAGCAGGCTCTGCACCCTCCGGATGCCGGGCACCGATCCGGTGAGGTCGATGACCTCGTCGTACTTCTGACGGTCGTGCAGCTCGCCTCGCAGGTACGCGACCCCGCGCACCACATCGATCACGAGGCCGCCGGTCTCGAGATCCGAGCGCTCCTCGAGCCGCGTCCGGATCCTCCGTGCGATCGCCGCGTCGCCCTCGTCCTCGGGGAGCGCGTTCGTCTCGGAGGGACGCACCTCCGGCTTCTGCTCGACGATCGGGGGTTCGGGCATCGATGCGGGCGCCACGTTCTCGGGGAGCGGCGCCCGGTCGGTCCGGCGCATCGCCTTCCCGGTGAGCGCCATGACCTGGCCACGCAGCCGGCTCCGCCTCGCGCTTCCGTTGACCGGGTCGAAGTAGTACGCGACGGCCGCCGCCGCCAAGCCGGTGAGCGCCAGGTTCCGGATCCGCATGATGCCTCCTTGGGGGACCGCGTCGGGTGGTGAAGGGTACCTCCATCCTTGGGTGCCTCGGCCCTGAGCGCAACCGCCCAGGTCGGCCTACTGCATCGGCGGGGATGTGGAGGCTCCGACCGCGATCAGCGGCGGACCAGGCGCGGATCCACGGCCTCGGCCGCGGCGACGTCGAACGGGATCGCCTCTCCGAGCGGGGCCACGTCGATGATCGGCAAGCTGAACGAGAACGTCGTGCCCGTCCCCAGCTCCGACTCGACCCAGATGCGTCCCGACATCGCCTCGACGAGGGTCCGTGCGATGTAGAGGCCGAGCCCGGTGCCCGGGAGCCGTTGCCCCGATCCGTCCTTCACCCGGTAGAAGCGGTCGAAGATCCGTTCGAGGTGCTCCGGCTCGATGCCCTGTCCTCTGTCCCACACGGAGATCGTGACGTGGCGGCCGTCCCTGATGGCGCCGACCGTGATCGGTAGGTCTGGCGCTGTGTACTTGTCCGCGTTCGACAGCAGGTTCAACACCACCTGCTCCACGCGGAACGGATCGGCGAGGACGATCGCCGGCCGCCCGATCTCGCCCACGGCGACGCGACGGCCGGGGTGCTGCTCCTGGAAATCCTTCACCAGGCGCCCGAGCACGTGGTCCAGGGGCACGGGTTGGAGATCGATGACCAGACCGCCGGCCTCGATCTGCGAGACGTCGAGCATGTCGCCGAGGGTCCGTTCCAGACGCTGCGCCTGGCGGAGCATGATCCGGTAGTACTCCTGTCGCCGCTCGGGGGAGTCCTCGATGGTGCCCTCCACCAGGCTCATCAGGAACCCCTTCAAGGGCGTCAACGGCGTCCGCAGCTCGTGCGACACCATCGAGACGAAGTCCCGCTTGATCTGCTCGGCGCGGGTCTCCTCGCTCGCGTCGCGGACGACGGCGATCCGCGCCGGCGGCGACTCTTCGTCGTCGCGGATCACGCTCGTCCGCAGGCGCACGTCCTTCTTCGCCCCGTCCCCGGTCCGGATCTCGGTGTCCCTCGCCTCACCGTCGCCGGCGGCACCGTCGGAGAAGACCGTGTCCCGAGCGAGGCCCAGGAGGTCGTGGCATCGTCGTCCCAGTGCTTCGTCCTCCGTGTACCCGGTGAGAGCCTCCATCGCCGGGTTCCACGTGGTGATCCGGCCGAGCGTGTCCACGGTGAACACGCCGTCCGAGGTGTGCGACACGATCTCGGACAGGCGCGCTCGCTCGAGCGTCTTCCCGAAGAGCCGGTGGTCCTGCAGCCGGGCGGCGATCTGGTTGGCCAGGCCGTCGAGGAGCAGCCGCTCCGATACGGTCAGCACCTGGGGTCGATAGACGGCGAGCACGCCTCGCACGTCGCCCTCGTCGCCTACGAGCGCGATCTGCGGCGCGACGCCCGAGTGCACGGCGACGAACGCCTCGAGGGGAGCGGTCTCCGCCTCGTCCACCGTGAGGTAGCGCACGCCCGCGGACGCGTGGACCGCGACGCTGCTCCCGTCCACCACCACGAGCTCCACGCGGTCGGCCGCCAGGAGCTTCTCGAGGAGGCCGAGGAAGCCCCCGAAGTCCTCCGAGGATGCGAGCGGCGCGGAGAGGGCTCGGCCCGCCTCGTAGAGGTCGCGCATCTGGTCGCGCTCGTGGATGCTCTCGACCCAGCGCCGGTACGTGGTGAACGTGAGCGCGACCGGCGCGATCATCAGCACGAGCGCGACGGGCTCCGCGGTCCACAGGATCGCGCCGAGGATGCCCAGGGCCATGTTGCCGAGCCAGTGCACGACGTTCAGCGAGAGCGGGAGCCGGAAGAGGTCGAGGAACCGCGACCCCTCCACCATGGACACCACGAGCATGATCGCGGTGGCGTTCACCGCGAACGTGATGTACATCGCGCCGAGGACGCCGGCCCACAGGACCGGATCGGTCGGCCCGTCCCCCCACGAGCGGAGGATCGAGAACGCCACCTCGGCGAGGGTGATCCCCACCAGGAACTGCGCGACGTTGTAGGCGATCTTGTACGGCTTCCAGCGGTTCAGCGCCTGGCCCACGCCGACCCCCAGCAAGACCGCGATGGTGAGGACCGAGGGTGAGACGAGGAGGAGCGCGCCCGCCCACACGCCGTCGGTGAGCGCGAAGTTCACGGTTTCCGATCCGCGGCGCAGGGGGATCGAGCACCGTTCGGCGACGATCGTGAGCCCGGCGATCACGACGACCGCGAGCACGTCTGCGAGGCCCCACCGAGCGATGCTCGGAACCCGGATCGCGACGCACGCGGCACCGAGCAGGGTCGCCGTTCCGATCAGGATCTTCACGGCGCGGGGAAGTGTCTGCATCGTCGGGTTCCTCTCAGCTCCAGGCGACGGAGCTCCAGCTGTTCGAGCTCCACGACGTGGAGCTCCACGACGTGGAGCTCCAGCTCGTCGAGCTCCACGACGTCGAACCCCAGCTGTTCGAGCTCCAGGACGTGGAGCTCCAGGTCATGCCGCTCCAGCTGTTCGAGCTCCATGAGGTGCTGGACCAGCCGGCGTTCTGCGAGATCAGCGATGACCACGAGGTCGAGCTCCACGAGGTCGAGCTCCACGACGTGGACGACCACGAGGTGGAGTCCCACGGGTCGCCGAGGACGTCCTGCTCCCCTTCGACGAGATCGGTCACGCCGTCGCCATCGAGATCCGTCTCCACGTGGAAGCGGCCGCGACTCCCCTCCAGGGTGCCGAGTCCGGTGGACCGCACGAGGCCGACGTTGGGGTTCGCGACGTCGCTCTCGGCGCCGAGCACGGCCCCGGTGGCGTCGACGAGTCCCTCTCCGCCGCCGATGCGGTACGCCGCCGTCTTGTACGTCGTGCCCATCAGGATGCCCTTCACCCGCTTCGGCGTGAGGTTCGGATTGGCCTCGTACATCAGGGCGGCGATGCCGGAGACGACCGCGCCGCTCTGCGACGTGCCCGTGCCCTTGAAGTAGTTGTCGTCGACGACGGCATCGGGATGGAGCTGGTCGACGGCGCTCCCCGCGTCGCGGGTGGCGACGATCGTCGTGCCGGGTGCAACGAGGTCCGGCTTCTCGAAGCCGTCCTGGGTGGGACCTCGGCTCGAGAACGGAGCGATCTCGTCATCCCAACGCTCCGGCGTCTGGTTCAGGTCGGCGGCGCCGACCGTGATCACGTAGGGATCGTCGGCGGGCTTCGCGATCGTGCCGAGCCCGGGACCGCGGTTTCCCGCGGAGACCACGACCGTGATGCCCGCGGCCCAGGCGCGCTCAACCGCTGCGTCGAGCGGATCGATCGCGTACGGCTGGATCGAATCGGTTCCGAACGAAAGGTTCAACACCCGGATCCCGTAGTCGTCGCGGTGCGTGACGACCCACTGGATCGCCGCGATCACGACCGAGACGTCGGTGGAGCCGTCGGCGCCGGCCACCTTGACCGAGACGAGCTCCGCGCCGGGCGCGACGCCGCGCCACTTGCCCGACGAGGCTCCACCGTCGCCCGCGATCACGCCCGCGAGGTGGGTGCCGTGGCCGAACTGATCGTCTCCGGCGCCGCCCGGCGTGAAGTCGACGCGGGCGACCACCCGGTTCCCGAAGTCCTCGTGGTGCGCCACGCCGGTGTCGATCATCGCCACCGTCACACCGGATGCCGTTGATCCCGGCCGGGAGCTGGCCGAGGCGGATCGCCTTGCGCCAGGCGAGGTTGGGGTCGAACGCGTCGTAGGCATCCGTGCCGGACGAGGCCATCTCGACGCGGGCGTCGACGGCGAGCCCGGCGATCGCGGCGTCCCCGGCGAGCATCGGAAGACCGTCGTCCGGCACGGACGCCGCGAACCCGCCGATCAGGGGGAGCGGACGCGTGATGTGGCCACCCACCGCGAGGACGAGATCCTCGGCGAGGCGGGAGGAGGGGTTCGCTTCGTGGATCAGGACGGAGCGATCGGCGCCGGACGATGGAGCGTCCGGCGAGGGAACGAGGGAGGCGCTGAGGACGACGCAGAAGACGGAGAGGGCGACGGCGGTGAGCCGACCCGGAGCGTCGCCGAACGGCGACCTCCTGATCGAGCGCTCGGTCAACGCTGTCCCCTTCCTGGTCCCGCCGGGCCGAGTCGGCCCTGGGCGAAAGGTCACTCTGCCCGACCGATGCCGTGGAGCGGTATCGCGCTGTGGGAGGAATGTCGCGGTCTCGACCGTCCCACAGCAACTGTGGTGCGCCAGGGGGATAGCGACGATCCGCGGGGGAGGTTCCCGATGGTCGAATGGCTACGTGAGCCGTCGACACCGGATCCCACGGACGTGAGGATGGCGTCCGTCGAGACGTATCGTGAGCGTCCACCGGGAGGTCCGATGGCGACGAGATCACGGGAGCTCCGGCAGAGCCTGCCGGCATTGGTCGCCGGGCTCACCGTCACGATCGTCTTCCTCGCGGTCCTCAGCATCGTCCTGACCGCCGCCGGTCCGCGTGGGCTCGGTCTCTCGGACCGGCGGACGAGCGGCTGGATCGCGCTGGTCTACGGGTTCCCGATGATCCCGAGCCTGATCCTCACGCTCCGGTACCGGATGCCGCTGCTGCTCACCGGGAACGTCTTCGCGCTCATCTTCTTCGTGTCGCTCGGGCACCGGGTGACGTTCGCCGAGCTCGCCGGCGCGTCGATGCTCGCCGGAGCGGTCGTGCTCCTGACGGCGATCCTCGGGCTCACGGGACAGCTGGCGAGATGGATCCCCGCGCCGATCGTGCACGGCCTGATCGCCGGCGCGGTGATGCCGTTCCTCGTCGACGTCTTCTCGGCGCTCCGCACCTCCGATGGCACGTGGCGGGTCGCGCTGATGGTGGGGGCCGCGGTGCTGGGCTACCTCGTAGGGCAGCGGGTGCTCGGCACGCGGTTGCCGCCGATCCTGCCGGCGTTCCTGGCAGGGGGCCTCGCCGCCTTGGTCACCGGACAGCTCGGGGAATTCCCGTCGGCGTTCTCGCTCCCTGCGTTCGAGTTCGTCCGTCCGGCGTTCTCGCTCGCGGCGATCGCGACCGTCGCCCCGGTCCTCCTCGCCCTGATGACGGTGCAGTCCAACGTGCCCTCCGTGATCTACCTTCGGGGACAGGGCTACCGCCCGCCGGAGCGCGTCATCAACCTGGTCACCGGGGGAGGAACACTCCTCGCGTCGCTGTTCGGACCGGTCGCGGTCTCTCTGGCGCTGCCGCCCGTCCTCGTGACCGCGGGGCCGTCCGCCGGCGACCGGTCCCTCCGCTACCGGTCGATCTATCTCCCGGTCGGAGCGGGACTCGTGATCGCGCTGTTCGCCGCCGTGGCCGCGGACCTCGCGCTGCTGATCCCTCCGGTGCTGCTGCTCGCGATCGCCGGACTCGCGCTGGTTCCGGCCCTCGTGGCTGCGATCCGGGAGATCAGCGCCGGCCCGCTCGTGCTCGGGCCGCTGTTCGCGTTCGCGATCGCGCTCTCGGACATGACGATCCTGGGCCTCGGCCCCTTCTTCTGGTCGCTCGTCCTCGGCACCGCGATCTCCCTGTTCCTCGAGCGAGAGGGCTGGCGCGAGCTCCGCTCGGATCAGGCTTGACACGCGCGTCGTCACTCCCTCAGGCCGGACCGTGCTCGTGCCGAGGAACTCTGCATGCAGATCGACGCGCGGACGCAGCAGGCGACGGTGGGATCCGGAAGCCGCCTGGCCGGCCTGCTTCACGTCTCGCGCGCGATGGCGCCGAGAAGCGAATGCCGAGCCTGTTCCCGGCGTGTGGTTCGGCCGCCTGCCCGAGGGATGGTTCGTGTTCCACGATGTCCCTCTCGGTGAGCGAGGCGCGACCGTCGACCACGTGGTGATCGGGCCGGGCGGGGTCTTCACCATCAGCACGAAGGACCTGACGGGGGCGATCCGCGTGAACGCGCGGAGCGTGGTTCACAACGGGCGTCGCACGAGCTTCCTGGCGAAGGCGTCGGCCGAAGCGGTCCGCGCAGCGAGCCTCCTGACCGCGGCGATCGACCGGCCGGTGGAGGTCCGGGGGCTCCTCGCGATCCTCGCCGACGAGTGGATCGTCAGGCGACTCCCCGACGACGTCTACGTGGGCGGCCCCGGAAGCGTGAAGCATTGGATGCTGCAGCAACCGCCGGTCCTCCGTCCGAGCGACGTGATCGTGCTCGTTGCCGCGGTCTCGAGGCCGGGCACGTGGACCGCCGAGCCGGACCGCTCGCAGGTGGCCTCGTGATCGATCGCCTCTGAGGCCCGGGCGGGACGACGTGCGGCCGCCCGGGCCTCGCGTCTTCCAGTTGTGAGCTGGTCTGCTCCTGAGAGCGGACCTCGTTCGGTAGGACCGGGGGACCTCCAGCTCGGACGCCGGGATCCCGGCGTCTCTCGGAAGGCCTCTGCCAACCCTCCGATCCACGGTGTACCCGCTCCGGATGACCCGAGGGTGTCGACAGGACGAACGTCGCGAGTCCTCTGAGCGAACTCGTCGCCGAGGCATCGGGGCCGTTCCGCCGGGGAGAGGTGGGGACGCCCTGGCCGGCGATGCGCGGGTCGGCGACCGACCGACCACGCTGGTAGGTCGCGCTTGTCGGCGGTCGACCCGATCACCGAAGAGGTATGGCTCTCCCTCGGGGAGGCCGTCGCCTCACCCTAGGGCGGCGTCATCTGCTTCGCCGTGCCGATCCGGTACCAGCGGAAGCCGTACCCGCTCAGCTTCAGCTCCAGCGTCGATCCGTCGATCTCGTCGAGCGCCGGGCGCTCGTCGAGGAGGTCGTCGAGCGTCGCGTCCTCCGGCACATCGCCGAGTGCCACGCGCACCACGCACGGGTCGGCGCCCAGGTTGTGGACGGCGACGACGCTCCGTCCCTCCCAGTCGCACCGATGCGCGAGGACCGCGTGCGACGTCGGTCTCGAGCACCTGCCAGGCGCCCCATGCGAGCTCGGGCGTCTCCCGCCGCCGGCGGATCACGCGCTCCATCCAGTTCAGCAGGGAGTCGGGCTCGCGGCGCTGGGCGGCGGCGTTCACCGCCAGCGGCCCGAACCGACCCTCGACGACCGGCCGGCGGAGGCGCGAGGGCGGTGCCGTCGAGAACCCGCCGTTCTTCTCGTCGCTCCACTGCATCGGGGATCGCACGCTCATGCGCCCTTCGATCGCGAGGTTCTCGGCCATCCCGATCTCCTCGCCGTAGAACAGCACCGGCGTGCCGGGCAGGCGAGAACAGCAGGCTGTACGACCATGCGGATCCGGTGCTCGTCGCCGTCGAGCATCGAGGGGAGCCGCCGCCGGAGACCGCGCCCGAACAGCTGCATGTCCTCCTCGGGGCCGAACGCGTCGAACACCTCCTGGCGCTGCGCGTCGGTCAGCTTGTCGAGCGTCAGCTCGTCGTGGTTGCGGACGAAGTTCGCGTACTGCTGGTCGTCGGTCTCGCGGACCGTCTCCTCGCAGCGCCTTCGCCGATCGGGCGGGCGTCCTGCCGGGCCAGCGCGAGGTACATCGCCTGCATCAGGATGAAGTTGAACAGCAGCTGCACCTCGTCGCCGTCCTGGCCGCCGAAGAAGCGCTCGGAGGTCCTTGGGGGGCAGGTTCACCTCGCCGAGCATCATCGCGTCGCCCCGGCGCCGGGCGATGAACGACCGAAGGTCCCGCAGGAACTCGTGCGGATCGAGGCTCGACGTCGCCGGCGATCCCGCCGGTCTCGAGGAGGAACGGCACCGCGTCCACGCGGAAGCCGTCGACGCCCAGCTCGAGCCAGAAGCCGGCGATCTTCGCGATCTCCTCCCGCACCTTCGGGTTCGCGATGTTCAGGTCCGGCTGGTGGGAGTAGAAGTGGTGGAGGTACTACTGCCCGGCCTTCTCGTCCCAGGCCCAGATGCTGTCCTCCGGCGTCGGGGAACACGACCTCGGCCTTCGGCTCGGCCGGCGGCTCGTCGCGCCCAGACGTAGTAGTCGCGGAACGGCGAGGTCGGGGAGGAGCGCGCGGCGCGGAACCATGGGTGCCTGTCCGACGTGTGGTTCACGACCAGGTCGATGATCACGCGCATGCCGCGGTCCTTCGCGGTGCGGATCATCGCGACGAAGTCTCCGAGCGAGCCCAGCCGCTCGTCCACGCCGTAGTAGTCCGTGATGTCGTAGCCGTCGTCGCGGTTCGGGCGACGGGCTGGAACGGCATCAGCCACAGGCAGCTGATCCCGATCCCGGCGAGGTAGTCGATCCGCTCGGTGAGCCCGGCGAGGTCACCGGTCCCGTCGCCGTCCCAGTCGAAGAACGTCTCGACGTCGAGGCAGTAGACGATCGCGTTCTTCCACCACAGGTCGCTCGTGCGGGCGGTCGTCACGACGTCAGCTCCGGGAGCACGTGCTCGGCGAACGCCTCGATGAAGGGGTCCTGTTCCTTCCCGACGTGATGGAGGTAGATCGCGTCCACGCCGAGGTCGGCGAGCTCGAGGAGCCACTTCGCGTGCTGGCCGAGGTCGGCGGAGACCAGGACCGCCTCCGTCACGTCGTCGGGCCGCACGCGGGTGGCGGCCTCGTCGAACTGCGCCGGCAGCTCGAGGTTCCACGCGAGGTCCGACCCGAACACGTTCGTCCGCCACTGGTCGTGCGCGATCGCGAGCGCCGTGTCCTCGTCCTCCGCCCAGGAGACGTGGACCTGCACGGCGACCGGCGCGCGATCGCCGCCTGCTTCGCGGAACGCGTCGATCACCCGCCGGAGGACGTCGATCGGCTGGTACACGGTGATCATCCCGTCGGCCCAGGAGGCGACGGTCCCCGCGGTCTCCTCGCTCGACGGCGGCGCCGTAGAGGGCCGGTGTCTCGGCGGGCAGGCTCCACACCCGCGCGCGGTCCACCTGGACGAGGCCGTCGTGGGTCACCTCTTCGCCGCGGAGGAGGGCCCGGATCACGTCGACGCATTCGAGGAGCCGGGCGTCCCGGTCCTCCTTCTCCGGCCACGGGTCGCCGGTCACGTGCTCGTTCAGGGCCTCGCCCGAGCCGAGCGCGGCCCAGAACCGGCCGGGGAACAGCTCGCCGAGCGTGGCGATCGCCTGGGCGGTCACCGCCGGGTGGTAGCGCTGCCCGGGAGCGGTCACCACGCCGAACGGGAGCGACGTCGCCTGCATCGCGGCGCCGAGCCAGCGTCCAGGCGTGGCCGGATTCGCCCTTGACGCTCGCTCCACGGTGCGAGGTGATCCGAGCACATCGCTGCCCGGAACCCGGCTGCCTCCGCGCTCCGCACCGCTTCGAGGAGGCGAGCGGGGGGCAGCTGTTCATGGGAGGCGTGGAACCCGACCGTGGGCATCTTCGTTCCCTACCCGTTCGGCTCCGTGTCCAGTCGTGGTCGTCCGGCCCGCTGTCCCCCGATCGGGGTACGGATCCGGACACCTCGGATCGCCTCCCCGGTCGGTGCGGAGGCGCGTGCTGCTTCCGTGCTCGGCTCCGACCCCCAGATACCCCGTTGTAGGTGTTAAGGGCCTCGCCCATTCGGCCGATACGGGAATCCATGTCGTTGGTTCGATCGCGCCTCTCGCGAACCCCTGTTCGCTCGTCGGAAGACCGATGACCCTCGTCGGAGGGCCTCGGACACGGTCGTCGCCGGCCCCATCGGGCCGCGTCCCCTCCGGCGTGAGAGCGATGGATGGCTCGATCGCTGGATGGAGACCGTCGCTGACCTGGCTCGGCTGAAGGACTCCCATCCGATGCTCGACGCCGTGATCGACGAGCAGGACGGCCGGCGGATCCGGATCGGCGACCGCTGGCTCTTCGACTTCGCCTCGTGCAACTACCTCGGCTTCGACCTCGACCGCGAGATCATCGACGCTGTCCCCGACTACCTCAACCGATGGGGCACGCACCCGTCGTGGTCCCGTCTGCTCGGGAGTCCGGTCCTGTACGAAGAGATCGAAGAGAAGGTGACGGAGCTCGTCGGGGGCGAGGACACGTTGCTGTTCCCCACGATCACGCACATCCACATGTCGGTGATCCCGGTGCTCGCGGGCGAAGGCACGGTTTTCCTCGACGGACGGGCGCACAAGACGATCTACGACGGTGCGATGATCGCACGCGGCCACGGCGCGACCGTCCAGCGATTCCGCCACGACGACCCCGACCATCTCGAAGAGCTGCTGCGAGCGAGCACGACGACGCCACGCGTGATCGCGCTGGACGGCGTCAACTCCATGCTCGGCAACGCGCCCGACCTCGGTGCGTTCGCTCGCCTGGCGCGCGAGTACGACGCGATCTTGTACGTGGACGACGCACACGGGTTCGGCGTCGTCGGCGAGCGCGCTCCGGACGAGCTCAGCCCGTGGGGGAAGCGTGGCAACGGCGTGATCCGCCACCAAGGCGAGACGTACGAGAACGTGATCCTCATCGCCGGCTTCTCGAAGGCGTACTCGTCCCTGCTCGCGTTCCTCACCCTGCCGACGCGGCTCAAGGATGTCCTCAAGGTCGCCGCGCCTCCGTATCTCTACTCGGGGCCTTCGCCGATCGCGTCCCTCGCGACGACGATCGCCGGGCTCGATGTGAACGAGCGGCGAGGTGATCTCAACCGGCTCGAGATGTACCTGAAGACCGAACGGGTCCTCGATCGGCTGCACGAGCTCGACATCTACACGCCCAACCGATCCGGCTACCCGCTGATCGAGGTGCCCCTCGCAGATCACGAGGACATCGACACGGTCGGTCGCTACCTCTTCGAACGCGGGATCTACGTGACGATGGCCGCGTATCCCCTCGTCCCCATGGACGAGGTCGGCTTCCGGATCCAGATCACCGCCGCGAACGGCGAGGAACAGATCGAGCAGCTGTGCGAGGTCTTGGGCGAGATCAACGAACGTTTCGAACTCCAACATGACGGACATCGCGAGCTCCTCCGGGAACGAGCCGCCCGAGCAGGAGGGAACGCGGGATGACCAAGGGTCCTGTCGCCGAAGGGCTTGGCCGCGTGGAGGAGCTCTCCGACGCCGGCCACTACCAGGCGGCGCTCGACGAGCTCGACCGGCAGCTCGCGGAGCACCCGAACGAGCCCGCCGTGCACACGGCGCGAGGATGGGCGCTCGAGAACCTCGGCCCCGGCGGTCTCGCCGGTGCCCGCGACGCCTACGCGCGCGCGCTGGAGCTCGACCCCACGCGCGCTGTGGGCGAAGGAAGGGCTCTCCAACGTGTTCCGGCGGATGGGTGACAACGAGGAGGCCAACCGGCTCGCGAAGCAGGTCATCGAGGAAGGGGCACCGCGGGCCGAGAAGGAGATCGACCTCCTCGAGCTGATCGGATGGTGCCAGCTCCGGCTGGGGCTGTACCCCGAGGCGGTGGCGACCCTCCGCCGGGCTCTCGACCTCGACGGACGGTGGACGGCCGTTCGGTTCGACCTCGCCCTCGCGCTCATGTGCGAAGGCGATCGCGGCAGGGCGTTCCTCGAGTACCAACGGGGGATCCACCAGGCGGTCAACGGGGGCGTCGAGAGACTGCGTGGCGTCGTGCGGATGGGTCTCGACGATCTGGAGGAGTGCCTCGCCGAACGTCCCGCGCTCGCGGGGACCCGGGAAGCGATCGCCGCCCGCGACCTGCTCCGATCCACCCTCCGGGTGGCATCGCGAACGGGCTGATGCATGAGCTGGCTGTCGGATCGCGTCCGCATCCTCCGCCCGCTCCGGCATCGGGACTTCCGACTGCTGTGGATCGGGATGACCACGTCGCTCACCGGCGACGGGATCTTCATCGTCGCGCTCGCCTGGCAGGTCTACGACCTGTCGAACGCGCCAGCGGCGCTCGCGATCGTCGGCGTGGCGATGACCGTGCCGCAGGTCCTCTTCCTCCTCCTCGGCGGCGTGGTCAGCGACCGACTCGATCGCCGGCGCGTGATGATCTTCGCCGACACGCTCCGGGCGCTCAGCCTGATCGCGCTCGGTCTCCTGACGCTCGCCCCCGAGGGAACCCTCCAGATCTGGCACATCATGATCGTGGCCGCGGTGTTCGGCGCTGGGACCGCCTTCTTCGGCCCGGCGTTCGACGCGATCGTCCCGCAGTTGGTGCCAGCGCGTGACCTGAACCAGGCGAACTCGCTGGATCAGTTCATGCGTCCGGCAGCGGCACGGATGCTCGGCCCGGCGGTCGGCGGTTGGCTGATCGCGATCTGGGGGACTGGCGCCGCGTTCCTGATCGACGCGGGCACGTTCGTGCTCTCGATCGTGTGCGTGGCGCTGATCCGGGCGCGTCATGTCGAGCGTGACTCCGACGAGGCGAGCACCGGATGGCAGGACATCAAAGAGGGGTTCCGGTTCGTACGTTCCCGGACATGGTTGTGGGGCACGTTCCTCGCGGCGACCCTCGCGTACCTGATCTTCTGGGGACCGGACGAGGTCCTGCTGCCGTTCGTCGTGATCAACCATATGGGTGGGTCGGCCAGCGACCTGGGCATGATCCTGGCCCTGGGGGGCGTCGGCGCGATGTTCGCCGCGATCGTGATGGGCAACCGCGAGGTTCCGCGGCGTCACATCACGTTCATGTATGTGGTCTGGACGCTGTCGACCCTTGCCGTGGCAGGGTACGGGCTGGCTTCGTTCCCGTGGCAGGCGATGGTGGTGAGCTTCGTGTTCAATGCCTTGGAGGGCGCCGGCACCATCGTGTGGGCCACCACGAAGGGCAGGCTCGTGCCGCCGCGGCTCCTGGGCCGGGTCTCGAGCTTCGATTGGTTCATCTCGATCGGTCTGGTGCCGCTCTCGTTCGCGATCACCGGCCCGGTCGCGGCCGTGCTCGGCCCGCGGACGACGCTCGTGGGGGCCGGGGTGCTCGGGGGCATCGTGACCCTCGGGTTCCTGTTCCTCCCCGGGATGCGCGACGTGGAGCGGAGCGGTGACCTCGCTCGGGCCACGCTGGAGGATCCGGAGGGGACCCAGTCGCCGATCGAGGGGCCCCTGGTCCCGAGTCGCGCGCCGGCTCCCCTGTGAACGGGGATCGGGTCCCTTCCAGGGGCCCTGAACAGGCCAGACGCCCCCTAAGGTCGGGTCCCGCCCGCTCCGATATCGAACCTGTGAAGCGGAGAGCGTGGTTCCTCTATGTCTGCGGCGGCGTCCTCGTGACGGCCGCGTTCCTCTTCGCCCCGGGACTCCGCCAGGGATGGGTCTTCAACGTCATCGCGATCTCCTCGCCCATCGTGATCGTGATCGCCGTCCGGGCCTGGAAACCGCAGACCCGGCTCCCTTGGTACCTGTTCGCCCTCGGCCAAACGTTCTTCGTGGGGGGCGACGTCATCACCTACAACTACGACCGGTTCTTCGGGACCGAGCTCCCGTTCCCGTCCGTCGGCGACGTCTTCTATCTGTCGGTCTATCCCTGCCTGATCCTGGGCATCCTCTGGTTGATCCGCCTCCGCGCTCCGGGCGGGGACCGGGAGAGCGTGATCGACTCGCTGATCGTCGCGATCGGCGTCAGCACGGTCTCGTGGGTCTTCCTCCTCTCGCCGTTGGCGCGCGACTCGACATCCAGCCTGCTCCAGAAGATGACGGCGATGGGCTACCCCGTGATGGACCTGATCCTGCTGACCGTGGTCGTCCGCCTCGCGATCGGCGGGGGCCGGCGGGCCCTGGCCTTCTACCTCATGGCGGGAGCGACGCTCGCGCTGTTCGTCACGGACTTCGCCTACAGCTACCTGTCGGTCCAGGGGATCGTATACGACCAGTCGGGGTACCTCGAGGCCGGATGGGCATCGTTCTACATCCTGTGGGGGGCGGCCGCGCTGCACGGCTCGATGCGAGCCCTGTCGGAGCGAACCCCCGACAACGAGCCACGGCTGTCGCGGGGTCGTCTGTGGCTGCTCGCGCTCGCCTCGCTCCTCGCGCCCAGCGTGATGATGATCCAGTACCTCCGCGACGTCGCCGGCGACCTGCCGGTTCTGATCGGCGCTTCGGCTGCGCTGTTCCTCCTGGTCGTCGTTCGGATCGCAGGCCTGGTCCGGAAGCAGGAGCAATCTGCCGTCCGCGAGCGCGCGCTCCGCGGCGCGGGCACGGCGCTCGTGACCGCCACGAACCGTGAAGGGATCTATGCCGCGACCCTCCAGGCGGCTCGCTCGATCGCCGGCGAGAGCTCCGTGATCCGTGTGCTGGTGGGCGAGGACTCCGAGGATTACACAGTGGTCGCGGCCGCCGGCGGGCGAGAGGGCGTCGTGGGCGCCACGCTGTCCCTGTCGATCCTGCCGCAGTGGAAGCGTGACCGCCTCAATACCCACCGCTCGTACGAGGTGGTCGTGGAGGAGTCCGAGATCGCCGAACCTCTGGGGTTCCTCGAGGAATCCGCGTTCCTGTTGAGCGGCCCGCTGTTCATGAAGGACGAGCTGCGAGGCCTGCTCGTCGTAGGGAGCACGTCCGCGCTCCCAAGGGCGAACCGTGACACCCTCGAGGCGCTGACCTCCCAGGTGGCGCTGGCCCTCGACAGCGCCTTCCTGACGGAGGACCTGTTCCGCCAGCAGACCGAGGCTCGGTTCCGCTCTCTGGTCCAGAACTCGACGGATGTCGTCATGGTCGTGGATGCCGATTCGACCGTCCGCTACGTGAGCCCCTCCGTCGAGGGGGTCTTCGGCTACGACCCGGCGGAGCTCGAGAACACCAAGCTGACACAGCTGATCCACCCCGAGGACAGGACGCAGGTGCTCCAGTTCCTCACCCTGAGCGGGCGGGAGGGCGGGACTTCGACCGGTCTCATCGAATCGAGGATGCGACACCGACACGACTTCTGGTTGCACATCGAGACGCTCCGCACCGACCTGATGCACGACCCCAACGTGAAGGGCATCGTCCTCAACTCGAGGGACGTGTCCGAGCGCAAGGCGTTCGAGGAACAGCTCTCCCACCAAGCCTTCCACGATTCGATCACCGGGCTCGCCAACCGGGCCCTGTTCCGGGACCGAGTGGAGCATGCCCTGGAGCGGCTGACCCGTGAAACCGACCCTGTCTCGGTGTTGTTCATGGACCTCGACGATTTCAAGACGATCAACGACTCCCTCGGGCACGCGGCCGGGGATCGCCTGCTCGGCGAGGTGGGCGAGCGGTTGCGGACCTGCCTGCGGACGCCCGACACCGCGGCCCGTCTGGGAGGCGACGAGTTCGCGATCCTGATCGAGGACGGTGGCGAGAGCGTGGGCGCTGCCGCGGTCGCCGGCCGGATCCTGGAGGCTCTCGATGGGCCCTTCCTGCTGGACGGCAAAGAGGTCTTCGTGCGCGCGAGCATCGGCATCGCGACGTCCGGTGTGGGCCGGACGACAGGTCCCGAGGGCGCGGAGGAGCTGCTCCGGAACGCCGATGTCGCGATGTACATCGCGAAGGAGGCGGGGAAGAACCGGTTCCAGGTCTTCGAGCCGGAGATGCACGACACCGCGCTCCGCCGGCTCGAGCTGAAGGCGGATCTCCAACGGGCCGTCGAGAACGAAGAGTTCGTCCTGCACTATCAGCCGGTCATCCGTCTGGAGACGGGAGACATCGAGGGCTTCGAGGCGCTCGTGCGCTGGAACCATCCCTCGCGCGGACTGGTGATGCCGCTCGACTTCATCCCGCTGGCCGAAGAGACAGGCCTCGTCGTCCAGATCGGCACCTGGGTGCTCCGGGAGGCGTGCCGTCAGGGTGATGCCCTCCAGCGGATGGTCCCCGAGGGGGCTGCCTTGCACATCGCGGTGAACCTCTCCGCGCGACAGCTGCAGCGACCCGAGATCGTGCAGGAGATCGCGAAGGTGCTCCTGGAGACCGGACTCCCGCCGGAGTGCCTGGTGCTCGAGATCACCGAGAGCGTGATGATGCAGGACATGGCGCTCTCGAACGAGCGTCTCGCCCAGCTGAAGCAGCTCGGTGTGTTGCTCGCGGTCGACGACTTCGGGACCGGGTACTCATCCCTCAATTACATCCGCCGATTCCCCGTCGACATCTTGAAGGTGGACAAGTCCTTCGTTGACGGGGTGAGCGAAGGGGGGAGGAATCCGCGCTCACGGCCGCTATCATCGAGCTCGCCGGGATCCTGAACCTCCGCCCCGTGGCCGAGGGCATCGAGCGCGCCGACCAGCTGGACAGGCTTCTGGAGCTCCGATGCGAGCTGGGTCAGGGGTACTACTTCTCGAAGCCCCTCCCGATCGAAGGTGTCGGTGAGCTCCTGCGCGCGCGTCACATGCTGGCCGCCCGGGACGCAGAGCTCACGTCGTAGGCGCGCCGCCACGGAGCATCCGTTCGATACCTGAGACGATCGGGAGCGCCCGACGGGGAACTTCCCGGGTCGTCCCGGGCACGCCTAGGATGCGGCCCATGAAGCGATGCCCATCCTGCGGGGAGGAGAACGCCGACAAGGCTCGCTTCTGCCAGAACTGTGCCACGGCGCTCGGTGAACCGGACGCCCCCGCGGGCGACGTTCGGAAGGTCGTCACGGTCGTGTTCGCCGACGTGACCGGCTCGACATCCCTCGGCGAGCGGCTCGACCCCGAGGCGCTCCGTCGCGTGATGGGGCGCTACTTCGACGAGATGGCGGCCGTGATCGAGCGGCACGGCGGCACCGTCGAGAAGTTCATCGGTGACGCCGTGATGGCGGTCTTCGGGATCCCGCGCCTGCACGAGGATGACGCCCTGCGGGCCGCTCGGGCCGCGATCGGGATGCGTGAGGCGCTCGCCGACCTGAACGCCGACCTCGAACGTGAGCACGGGGAAGGACTGGCCGCCCGGATCGGCGTGAACACCGGCGAGGTCGTGGCAGGTGACCCTTCCGCGGGGCAGCGCCTCGTCACGGGCGATCCCGTGAACGTCGCCGCTCGCCTCGAGCAGGCCGCAGCGCCCGGCGAGATCTTCCTCGGCGACCCGACCTATCGCCTGGTGAAGGACGCTGTGGAGGTCGAGCCGGTCGCCGCACTCGACCTGAAGGGCAAGGAGCGAGCCGGTTCCCGCGTATCGCCTCGTGGCCGTCCTGGCCGACGTCGCCGGGCACGTGCGCCACCTCGACTCGCCGATGGTGGGCCGCGGCAAGGAGCTCGAGATGCTGGAGCGTGCCCTCGAGCGTGCCGTCACGGAGCGGACGTCGCACCAGTTCACGCTCCTGGGCTCGGCCGGGGTCGGGAAGTCGAGGCTCGTGGGGGAGTTCCTGGACGGACGGGTCGGGACGGCCACGGTCCTGCGCGGGCGGTGCCTCTCCTACGGAGAAGGGATCACCTTCTTCCCCCTCGCCGAGGTGATCCATCACGCCGCAGACATCCTCGAAGGTGAGCTGCCGGCGGCCGCGCGATCGAAGCTCGAAGCCCTGCTGGCCGGGTCGGCGGACGGCGAGCGCATCGCATCGCTCGTCGGCGGCTTGTTCGGTTGGTGCCCACCGGGCGCCACGGAGGACGCGTTCTGGGCCGTGCGGAAGATCCTCGAACACCTGGCCCGCGAACGGCCGGTCGTCGTGGTCTTCGACGACATCCACTGGGCGGAACCGACGATGCTGGACCTGATCGAGCACCTCGCCGACTGGACGCGCGACGCCGCCGTCCTCCTCGTCTGCCTCGCCCGCCCCGAGCTCCTCGAGATCCGCTCCGGATGGGGCGGCGGCAAGATGAATGCCACCTCGATCCTCCTCGAACCGCTGCCCGGGGACGAGGCGTCGTTGCTCGTCGACAACCTCCTCGGGCGGGCCGACATCCCACCCACCGCGCGCGCGCGGATCCTCGACGCCGCCGAAGGGAATCCTTTGTTCGTCGAAGAGATGCTCGCGATGCTGATCGACGACGGGCTCCTGCGATTCGAGGAGGGCGGATGGAGATCCGTGGAGGACCTCGCGAACGTGACGGTTCCGCCCACGATCCACCTCCTGCTCGCGGCGCGGCTGGACCGACTCGACGCGGAGGAGCGCGCGGTGATCGAGCGAGGCGCCGTCGAGGGGAAGGTGTTCCACACCGGCGCGGTCACGACACTCAGTCCCGACTCGGCCCGGCCGAACGTCCGCTCACGTCTGCTCGCGTTGGCCCGGAAGGAGCTGATCAGGCCCGATCGCGCCGAGTTCGCGGGGGAGGACGCGTTCCGGTTCCGCCACCTGCTGATCCGTGACGCGGCGTACCAGGCGATGCCGAAGGAACAGCGCGCCGAGCTCCATGAGCGTTTCGCCGAGTGGCTGGTGCGCGCCGCCGCCGAGCGGATCGCCGAGTACGAGGAGATCCTCGGCTACCACCTGGAACAGGCGTACCGGTATCGCACCGAGCTCGGCACCGCGGATGAGCGGACGAGAGCGCTCGCCCGCAGGGCGGGAGATCGACCTCTACCGCTGCGGGCTGCGGGCGGACGAGCGAGACGACTTCAAGGCCGCGAGGGCGTTCCTCGAGCGGAGCCTCCACCTGCTGGACGGCACCGAACTGGTCCGAGCGATGGTGCTGCTCGCGGAGATCTTCGACGAGGACCTGTCGTTCCCGGAGTCGCTCGACACCGCCACGCGGGCGGTCGCCCTGGCGACGGAGATCGGGGATCGACGCCTCGCGCTCCGCGCGGAGTTGGTTCGCGCCAGCGCGATCGGTCAGGTCGACCCCGACTACACGCTCGGTCGAGCCCGGGCGGACGTCGAGACGGCGCTCGAGGAGCTGGAGACGGTCGGGGAGGAAGAGGATCGTGACAAGGCACTGATCCTCCTCGCTCGGTTCTCCTTCTTCGAGGGGCGGACCGTGGACTCGGCCGCGATCGCCACCCAGCTGCTCGATCGACCCTCGCTCACGCGCAGGCAGCGCCAGGAGATCGCGGCGGAGATCGACCACGGCCGCCTACTTCGGCGCGCTGCCGCTGGACGATGCCTTCGTCGCGTTGGAGCGCGCCGAGGAGATCGCCGGGGACAGCCTGAGCGGGGAGGCGATGACCTTGCGGACCAAGGCCGGTCTGCTCGGGATGGCGGGTCGCTTCGACGAGGCCTGGGTCTCGGCCGAGCGCTCCGCGCAGACGTACGCGGAGCTCGGGACGCCGATGCGGCATGTCTCAGGGATCCAGATGATCGCGGAGACCGAGCGTCTCGCGGGACGGCTCGAGGAGGCGGAACGCCTCTTCCGAGGATCGCACCAGGCCTTCGACGAGATCGGCGAGACGGGGTTCAACTCCACGGTCACAGGGCTCCTGGCGCTCACCCTCTGCGACCTCGCTCGGTTCGACGAGGCCGAGGAGAGCGCGGACACGAGCCGAACGCTCACGGCCGAGGACGACTTCGCCTCACAGGCGGTATGGCGCATGGCGAAGGCCCGGGTGCTGGCGCATCGGGGCGAGTTCGACGGAGCGCTGGCGCTCGCTGACGAGGCGGTCGCCATCAACGGGCGGACCGACTACCTCGTCTGGCAGGGAGACAGTTACGAGGTGCGCGGGATCGTCCTCGAGGCGGCTGGCCGCGGCGACGACGCGCGCGCGGCGTTCGGGGAGGCGCTCGCCTGCTACGAGCGGAAGGGGAACGTCCCCGCTGCGGCCCGCGTCCGGGCCCAGATCGACGCTCTCTGAGCGACGGCGCCGTCTCGCTCCCCGAACCTGACTGCATATCGCGTACACTGTGGATGTCACGCGCCCATGCGAGCACGCATGCGCGCCCACGTGGTGAAGGCGCCTCAACTCCCTTCCTTTCGGAGCAGTCGTTCATCCCCACACGCATCCGAGAGGAAGCTGTCATGTCACAACGCACCCAGGTGCGGCGCCCAGTGGCGCCGCTCCAAGCCGAGGCAACGGAGACGACCACGTCGTTCGCCGACCTCGGTGTCTCCCGTTCCGTCGCCGAAGCCCTGCGGATGCGCGGCATCGCCGAGGCGTTCCCGATCCAGTCGCTCGTCCTTCGGGACGCGATCGCGGGCCGTGATGTCCTCGCCCGGTCGCGCACCGGCTCCGGGAAGACGCTCGCGTTCGCGGTCCCTATCGTCGAGCGATTGACGCCGGGCGGCGGGAGCCCGAACGCCCTGATCCTGGCGCCCACCCGTGAGCTGGCGAGCCAGGTCACGGAGGAGTTCCGCGCCATCGCCGACGTGAAGCACCTGAAGGTGGCGGCCGTGTACGGCGGTGTGGGACTCGGCCCACAAGCCAAGCGCGCTCGCCACGCCGACATCGTGATCGCCACGCCGGGCCGACTCCTGGACCTCGTCCAGCGGAAGATGCTGCGGCTGGACCGTGTCCGCATCTGCGTCCTCGACGAGGCCGACCGGATGCTCGACATGGGCTTCCTGCCCGACGTCACGCGGATCCTCGAGCTGCTCCGGCCGGACCGTCAGACGATGCTGTTCTCCGCGACGCTCGACGGCGCGATCGGCCGGCTCGCCGCGCGATTCATCGAGAACCCGGTCCGGCACGAGGTGGCCGGCCACGACGGCCCGCTCGTCACCGAGGCGTTCCACCGCTTCGTCGCCGTGGACCATCAGGGGAAGTCGCGGGCGCTCGTCCGCGAGCTCGCCGCCGAGCGCGGGCTCACGCTCGTGTTCGTCCGGACGAAGCGCGGCGCCGACCGCCTGGCGAAGAACCTGAAGGCGGAGGGCTTCCGGGTGGGGGCGCTCCACGGGGGGATGGCGCAAGGGGCGCGGGAGCGCGCCCTCGGCCACTTCGCCGCGGGCGCGAACGACGTGCTCGTGGCGACCGACGTCGCCGCGCGCGGCCTCGACCTCGAGCACATCACGCACGTGATCAACTACGACCCGCCGGCGGACGAGAAGGACTACCTCCACCGGGTGGGCCGCACCGCACGCGCGGGACGGACCGGGACGGGGATCACGTTCGTCACCCCCGAGAAGACGACGGACGTCGGCAAGATCGCGACGGTCCTGAAGCTCCACACCGAGTTCGGAGACGCGGGTCTCCGGGTGGAGAGCGTGCGACGACACCAGAGCGCCCGCCCTCGTCACAGCTCCGGCCGCAGGCCTCGTCCGGCGAGGCGAGGACGATGACCGCCCAGAGCAGCTCCCAGGGTGACGCCGCGATCCGCGCGGCCGACGCGAGAGCGGCGATCGCGAAGAAGATCACGTCCCTCGCTCGCACGGTCACCGACGACACGGAGGCGCAGATGGTGCTGCACCTCGCGCAGGCGTACGCCGCGCTCGCCGCCGAGCCACCCCGCACCCGCGGCAGCGCGAGCTAGCACACCGAGGGGTGGAGCAGCGGCACGACCGGCTGCCAGCCCGACCGCAGGACGGACACGAGCGACGGTGGTGTGATCACGCGCGTGGATCCCTTCGACGGCCGAGGCGTGCGGTCGACGTACCCGGCGGGCGTCCATCGCCACAGACCGGCGCCGACCACGACCCACGGGTCACCCTCGCGGAGCACGAACGCCCCGTCGGGGAGGCCGTCGAGCGAGGCGTCGTGATGGCGCTGCGCGCCGGATCCGCGGATCGAGGCGTTCCTCGTGGAGCTGCGCATCGATCGCGTCGGCGCCGGTGCCAAGGCCGGGATGCATCTCCTGCCAGAGATCCTGCAGCCGCACGTAGTCGGCACGCCGGCAGAGCGCGCACGGGCGGTGGCCGGCGGCGAAGGCGGTCGCCTCGTCGAGGAAGAACAGCTCCGTGAAACGGCCGGGCTGCATCAGCGGCTCGCGGTGCCAGCCACGGAACTCGAGGCGGCAGCCGATCCAGCGCCGCGTCGCGTGGTGTCGGCGGATCCGCCCGGCCTCGTCGTGGAGGCAGCCACGATTGCCGTAGACGAGTCCCCGCGCGGGGTCGGCGATCAGCTCGCCGAACGGCGTGACCCGGTTCCGGAGCGGCATCGTGCGACCACGGTTCGCCATGCCGACGGAGGGTCGGTTCGACGGAGCGGGACCGGTTCCTAGACGGGCAGGGCCAGGACCTGGCGAGCCGTGAGTCGGACGGTCGTCGGGAGCACGCGGAGGCCCACCATCCCGATCCGACCGGCTACCCACGTGGCGTCGTCCAGGGTCTCGACGGAGATGTGGCCTTCCTGGGACTCGGAGACCCGGAAGATCATCCCGGCCGCGGTCTTGTAGACGTTCATCCCTTCATCCACCACCCCACTCTACGCGACCGGCTCCGTCTGCGACCGGGTGTGGAGGCTCCCCCGTGGTCGGGAGGCTCGCACGCCCTCCGAACGGCGGGGTCCGGCCCCTTGGCCGGATCACGCTCGGGTGCGAGCATGCCCGTATGGCGACCGATGGAGGCGAGGTCACCACCGCCGGTCGCGACCGAGCGTCCGGGCACCCGCGCCGTCCTCGCACGGGTCCTGATCGGCATCACGTTGGTCAGCTTCGCGATCGCGGTCGTGATCACGATCACCGACGCGATGCGGCCAGCCGGCGAGGGGAACCCGTTCGAGGACATCACCTTCGTGCTGTCCTTCGCGATGTTCCCCGTGATCGGCTACGTGCTCGCCTCGCGCCGCCCCGAGAACTCGATCGGCTGGTTGATGCTGGGGATCGGCGTCTTCTTCGGGCTCAGCTCGATCGTGAGCTCGCTCGGGCTCTACTTGCTCCACTCCGGCCGTCGAGCCACCGCGCTGCCGTTCCTCGCGTTCGACTCGCCGAGCTGGGTGCCGATCGTCGTTCTCCCGGTCACGTTCCTCCTCCTCCTGTTCCCGGATGGGCACCTGCCCTCGCGGCGGTGGCGATGGTTCGCGTGGGCGCTCGGGATAGGGCTGACGATGGTGTACTTCGCGATCCTCCTCGACCCGGCGGGGATGTCCGAGTCGCCGGTCCCCAACGCCCAGAACCCGCTCGGCATCGAGGCGCTCGCTCCGTTCCTCGAAGCGGCGCAGGCCCTGATCCTCGTGATCCCGATCGGGGTGATCGGTTCGTTGACCTCGCTCGTGCTCCGGTTCCGTCGGTCACCCGGTATCGAGCGGCTCCAGCTGCGGTGGCTGCTCACCGCCTTCGCCTTCGTGGCCTTGCTCTATTCCGGCGCGCTCTTCGCGTCGCTCGGGAGCTCCTGGGGCGGAGAGGGCGACCCGGGTTGGGTCGTGGTGCTCCAGACGATGGTGATCCCGTCGTTCGCATTGATCCCGCTCGCGATCGGCGTGTCGATCCTGCGCTTCCGGCTGTTCGACGTCGACCTGGTGATCAATCGGGCGGTGCTGTTCGGGGCGCTCGCGGTGTTCATCACGATCGTCTACGTGGCGATCGTGGTGGGCGTGGGTGCGCTCGTCGGCAGTCAAGCGAGTCCCGTGCTGTCGGCCGCGGCCGCGGCCCTCGTCGCGCTCGTGTTCCAGCCGGCACGGAGGCGAGCGCAGCGGTTCGCGGACCGACTCGTCTACGGGAAGCGCGCGACTCCGTACGAGGTGCTCTCCGCGTTCTCCGAGCGGGTCGGCAACGCGTACGCGAACGAGGAGCTGCTCCCGAGGATGGCCCGGGCGCTCGCGAGCGGCACCGGAGCCGTGCGCACGGATGTGTGGGTCCGGATCGGCGACGAGCTCCGCTCCGAAGCGACGTGGCCTGCGGACGCGCCGGCGACAGAGTCGATGGCTGCCCTGTCCGCTGAGGCTCACGCCTCGCCCACGTCGATGTTCGAGCCGGTCCGTCACCAAGGGGAACTGCTGGGCGGCCTCTCGGTCGAGAAGAAGCCCGGTGATGCGATCACGGCGACCGAGGAGAAGCTCGTCCGGGACCTCGCCGCTCAAGCCGGGCTGGTGATGCGCAACGTGGCGCTCACCGAGCAACTGATGGATCACATCGAGCAGCTCCGCGGCTCCCAGAAGCGCCTGGTCTCGGCGCAGGACGAGGAGCGGCGCCGGCTGGAGCGCAACCTCCATGACGGCGCCCAGCAGCAGCTGGTGGCGCTCGCCGTGAAGCTCCGGCTCGCCGAGCAGGTCGCCGATCGCGATCCCCCGAAGGTGAAGGAGCTCCTCGCCGGTCTTCAGTCCGACGCCGGCGACGCCCTGGAGAACCTCCGGGATCTGGCCCGGGGCATCTACCCGCCGCTCCTCGCGGATAAGGGACTCGTGGCGGCGCTGGAGTCCCAGTCGCGGAAGTCGGTGGTCCCCGTCACGATCGAGGCGGACGGCGTCGGTCGCTATCCCCAGGAGGCGGAGGCCGCCGTCTACTTCTCCTGCCTCGAGGCCCTCCAGAACGTGGCCAAGTACGCTTCGGCCTCACGCGCCACGATCTCGCTCTCCGATGGCGACGGACGCCTCCGGTTCGCGGTGAAGGATGACGGCGTGGGCTTCGATCAGGGCTCGATGTCCCACGGCACGGGACTGCAGGGGATCGCCGACCGACTCGGGGCGCTCGACGGCGCGGTGGAGGTCACGTCGGCTCCCGGAGGCGGGACCACCGTGTCCGGCTCCGTTCCGGTCTCGCGCGTCGACGCCTGAGCGGGTCGCGCTCAGCCGGCGCGGCTAGCCGTGCTGCTCGCTGCGACCTGCCTCGCCGGAGCGGCCTCGCTCCTCCTGGCCGGCTCCCGCGTTCCCGTGCTCCTCGCTCTGGCCGCGCTCGTCGTCCACGCCGTCCGGAGGGTCATCCTCCGGTGGGGCCTGCCCCGGGTCCCCGGTCTCCTCGGGCGGTCCTCCGGACGATCCGATGCCTCCCTGGCGTCCCGGGTCCTCGGGTTTCCCGCCGCCACCGGACCCATCGGTCTTCTCGCGATCCTCGGGGCATCCCTGGGCCCGGACGGCGTCGCCAGAGCTTCCGTCGGCGGCGCGGTCGGCTCCCTGGCCGCTCACCTCGTCCTCGCATCGGTTCGGCTGCGCGGTTCCCCCCGGCTCGCTCGCCGGCGAGATGGTCTGGCCGGCCGGACGTTCCGACGACGGGGCGGTTGAGGGCCGTGGCGCGTTCTGCCGTCCACGGAACGTGTCCATCACATGGGGGACGGCTGCGGCGATCGCGGTGAAGGCGGTGATCACCAGGAGCCACGTCGCGGCCGCCACGAGGATCTGGGCGCCCCGCCTCGGCCGGCGCCACGGCTGGGGCGGTGGATCGAGTCCTACCTCGACGACGGCGTCGTTCTGCGGGACGGGGGTCTCGTTCGGTATCGGCTCTTGGGTCTCCACATCAGGCACGACGATCGTCTCCGCCCGCTCGACCCGCGCCGCCGCTCTGCGCACCGCGTCGCCCAGGGCCTCGATGACCATGTGCGGCTCGACGCGTTCCTCCGCCAACACCGCGGACACGCCGTCCGGCCACACGACCACCATCGCGGCTCCGTCGAGCCGCTGCCGCGCGTCGAGGGCAGCGGTGGCAGAGATCCCGCTATCCAGGACCACCACGGATGGCTTCGCTCCTCGCAACACCCGCGAGAGCTCCTCGTCGCTCGACGCCAGCCCGACCAGGTCGAACCCCTCTGCTTCGAGCACGAAGCGGAGCAGCCCGTCGGCGCGCTCCGCCTCGCCGAGGACGACCTGAACCCTTCGCTCGCGCTGCATCCCCTGTCCTCCGGTCTCGTCGCGCGATCGTACGCCGAGAGCGGTGCGAACTCTGCGGGTCAGATGGCCCACAGACGTCGGTCCTACGGAGCTTCGGCCAGACGAGCACGACTGGACGAGCCCAGAAGGGCTATCCCGCCTAGTACGCCGCGATCACAGAGGCCAGGGGGACGTCGGTCGGTCCTGTCGGCGACCCCGGGTACGGTGTGGCGACGTGACCGACCCCCTCGAGCTCCTCCGCCTGATCGCTGGGCCGGAGGCGACGTTCCGCGCCGGCCAGCGCGAGGCGATCGACGCCGTCGTCGCGGAGCGCGGGCGGGTGCTGCTCGTGCAGCGGACCGGGTGGGGGAAGTCGGCCGTCTACTTCATCGCCACCCGCTTGCTCCGCGACGACGGCGCGGGTCCCACGATCCTCGTGTCGCCGTTGCTCGCCCTGATGCGGAACCAGATCCAGATGGCGGAGCGGGCCGGGGTGCGCGCGCGCACGATCAACAGCGAGAACCGCGACGACTGGGACGCGGTCCGCGAGGCGGTCGATCGCGACGAGGTCGACCTGCTCCTGATCTCACCCGAGCGTTTCAACAACCCCGCGTTCCGCGACGGGATCCTTCCCACCGTGGCGGCTCGCTCCGGCCTGCTCGTGATCGACGAGGCGCACTGCATCAGCGACTGGGGCCATGACTTCCGCCCCGACTACCGCCGGCTGGTCCGCGTGCTCGAGCTGCTGCCCCGCGGCGTGCCGGTCCTGTGCACGACCGCCACGGCCAACGATCGGGTGATCGAGGACATCCGCTCACAGCTCGGCGCCGAGCTCGCCACGCTCCGCGGGCCGCTCGCACGCGAGAGCCTCGCGCTATCGATGCTCGACACGACATCGCAACCCGAGCGTCTCGCGTGGCTGGCGGCCGTCGTCCCCGGGCTCGAGGGCTCGGGCGTGATCTACGTGCTGACGGTCGCCGACACCACGCGGGTGGCGTCGTTCCTCCGCACCCGGGGGATCGACGCCCATGCCTACAGCGGCGAGACGGAGCCGGAACGACGTCTGGAGCTGGAGGAAGCGTTGATCGGCAACGGCGTGAAGGCGCTCGTCGCGACGTCCGCGTTGGGCATGGGCTTCGACAAGCCCGACCTCGGCTTCGTGATCCATTACCAGTCGCCGTCCTCGCCGATCGCCTACTACCAGCAGGTCGGCCGAGCCGGGAGAGCCCTGCCGCACGCGCCGGTGGTGCTGCTCCGCGGCACGGAGGACCGCGACATCCAGGACTACTTCATCAGCTCGGCGTTCCCGACGCGGACGCGGGCGGAGGAGGTGGTCTCGCTCCTCGAGGATCGAGCCGCGCCGGTGAGCGAGAACGAGATCCTCTCCGCCGTGAACGTCCGGCCGATGCGGCTGAAGAACATGCTGAAGATCCTGGAGGTGGAGGGCGCCGTCGAACGCGCCGGCAGCAAGTGGCTCCGCACGCTCGCCACCTGGAGCTACGACGAGGAACGCGTGCGCCGGGTCACCGAGGCCCGGCGGGCGGAGCAGGCGGCGATGGACACCTACGGCCGCGCGGACGAGTGCCTGATGGCCTTCCTCCTGCGGCAGCTTGACGATCCCGACCCCCGTCCGTGCGGCCGGTGCATGGTGTGCACGGGGGGATCGCCCCCGGTCGAGCTCGACGCCGCGGTGGTGGCGAAGGCGCGCGAGCATCTCCGTTGGGCCGAGCTGCTGATCGAGCCCCGGCTCCAGTGGCCCAGCGGCATGGGCGAGCCGAAGGGTCGGATCCCCGAGGAGCTCCGCATCGAACCCGGCCGTGCGCTGAGCGTCCTGGACGACGGCGGCTGGGGCGGACTCGTGCGGCGCGGCTCGACCGCCGAGGAGTACGCGGACGCGTTGGTCGAGGCCTCGGCAGAGCTGATCGCCCGACGCTGGCGGCCCGACCCGTTCCCCACGTGGGTCACGTGCATCCCGTCCACCACACGGCCCGACCTGGTCCCCGACTTCGCGCGCAGGCTTGCCGACGCGATCGGCCTGCCGTTCCGGCCGCTGCTGGTCAAGGCGCGCGAGACGAAGCCGCAGAAGGAGCTCGAGAACTCCCAGCAGCAGTTCCGCAACGTGTGGGGAGCGATCGGCCTGAGCGACGAGCCCGTGTCCGGTGCTCCCGTGCTGCTCGTGGACGACCTCTCCGACTCTCGCTGGACGCTCACGGTGGCGGGGGCCGTCCTGCGTGAGACCGGATCGGGACCCGTCACCCCGTTCGTGCTTGCGAAGGCCGTGAGCGACTAGCCGGCCTATGGTCTCCCCGATGGGTGCGGGTGCCCGATCCGAGGACGCGCTCGCGGCGCTCCTGCTGACAACCCGTTTGGGGGACGCGGACGAGGCGCCGTTGGCGCCGGGACGGTTCTGGTCGCTGGTGGCGGCGGTCCCGGAGCCCTCCGAGCTCTTCGCGACCCCGGCCGGAGAGATCGCCCGGCGCACCGGGCTCCCCGAACACGAAGCGGAAGGGGTCGAGCGACTCCTCGCGGCGGGAACGAGCCTGGCGTTCGCGCTCGAGCGTTCGGAGCGGCAGGGGTTCGTCGCCGTGACCCCGTTCGACGCCGGCTACCCGCGGACGCTCCGCGATCGCCTCGGCGATCAGGCGCCACCGGTCCTGTTCACCGTGGGAGCGCGCGAGCTCCTGTCCGCCGAGTCGATCGGCGTCGTCGGCTCGCGCGCGGTCAGCCGGGAGGGTGAAGCGGTCGCCCGGGAGGTCGCCCGTCGCGTGGCGGACGACGGGCTCGCCCTGGTCTCGGGGGGAGCGAAGGGTGTCGATCGGGCGGCGATGTCGGCCGCACATCAAGCCGGCGGGCGCGTGATGGGGTACCTCGCCGACTCCCTGCTCCGGCGGGTGCAGGAGCCGAGCGCCCGCCGCGCCCTCGCCGACGGGACGACCTGCTTCGCGACGCCGTTCGATCCGTCCGCTGGGTTCTCGGCCGCCCACGCGATCGGTCGGAACAAGCTGATCTACGCGAGCGCACGCCTGACGGTGGTCGTGGCGAGCGACCTCGATCGCGGGGGCACCTGGGAGGGCGCCACCGAGGCGCTCCGCCGAGGGTACGGATCGGTCGCCGTGTGGGTCGGTCCCAGCGCCGGACCGGGGAACGAGCGGCTCGCGGAGCTGGGAGCGACCCCCGTCGACGACATCGGGTCGCTGCTGCATGTCTCACCGAGCATCCCGGTGACCCCCGGTGCCCCCGAGCAACTGCCGCTCGATCTGTAGCCGCTCGCGCCCAGCCCGGCCGTATCCGGCGCCCCGGTATCCTCGCCGTGTGATCGTCGACGAACCGATCCGTGGGTCGTTCGCCTATCTGGAACGGCCCGGGTTGTTCGCGCTGCCGGGGGTGGACCAGCTGCGGCTGTTCATCGACCGGAAGCTGCCTGCACCGCCACTCACCCACCTCAGCGGGCTCGTGGTCGAGGAGGCCGACCCCGGCACGTCGACCTGGTCCATCCCCGCCAGCCCCTGGTGGCGGACCGCCGCCGGCGTGTTCGGGGGAGGCACGCTCGCGTTCGTCGCGGACGCCGCTCTCGCCGGCGCGGTCTTCACCACCCTGCCGGAAGGGATGGCCCTGCTCTCCTCCGATCTGTCGATGAACTTCCTCCAGCCGGCGTCGCCGTCGAGCGAACGACTGATCGCGCGTGGCACCGTGATCCACACGGGGCGGCGGCAGGGCCTGTCGGAGGCGCGGGTCGAGGACGCGCGCGGCGCGCTCCTCGCCCACGCGACGTCGCGATGCGTGCTCCAGCCGTTGCCGTTCGATCCACCGGAGGCGCCCGCCGCGCTCGCGGTCATCGACCCTCCCGCGTTCGAGACCCCCGACCCGCATCTCCGTCCGCCCGAGGGACAGGTGCTCCCACAGGCGACGTGGGACGAGACGGGTGGGTTGGATCTCGTGCAGCTCTGGCACAAGGAGGAACGCGCGCCGGCGCCGGTCTGTGTCTTCCTGGGTCTGCGGATCCACGACGTGGCCGAGGGCGCCGTCACGATCACGATGCCCGCGTCCCTGTGGTTCTGCACGGGATTCGGCACGTTCTACGGCGGGGCGCTGACGGCGTTCGCTGATGCGACGATCAACACGGCGGTGATGACGACCCTGCCCGCCGGCACCTCGTTCGGGACGCTCGACTTGAAGGTGAACTTCCTCCGGCCGGTCACGCCGGACGGGCGGGAGCTGGTCGCGAGGGCGACCGTGGAGCAGCGAGGCCGGACGATCGCGGTGACGACCTGCCGCATCGACGATGCCGACGGGAAGCGCGTGGCCATGGCGTCCGGGAGCGCGATGATCTCGCCCGATCGTCCCTGGGCCACCGCGGGCGACCTCGGATAGTCACGCTTCGTTTCCTCCTCGTTCGGGTAGGGGGTAGATGACCCCGAAAACGAGGAGGGAGCACACATGCCGTCATCCGAGCGCGATCCACGCGAATGGCCCGGCAACGACAGCACCGAGAGCGAGACAGGAGGCTCGGACCCCAGCCGTGAGGCGGAGGAGCGGAGCCTCGACGGATCCGCTGCACCGGAGCCGTCCTGGCGACCCGAGACGCCCGCGTGGGACCGGCCGGTGCCGCGTTCGAAGACCACGACAACCGGCGTGGGCGGACCGATGGATCCAGCCACCCCCACCCCGACGCCGCCCACTGGGATCGGCACGGCGCCCACCGACAGAGGGCCGACCGGTAGGAGCCTGACCCCGGGTCGTGGCCCGACCGCCACGACGTCGACCGCCAAGAAGTCCAGCCGGCTCGGAAGTCCACGGCTCGGAAGTCCACGAAGCGTGTGGCCGCCGGGAAGAAAGCCGCGGCAACGAGGAAGCGCAAGACCGCCCCGGCCCGCAAGGCCACCGCCCGGAAGTCGACCGCCAAGAGGTCGACGGCCCGGAAGTCCACGGCTCGGAAGTCCACGGCTCGGAAGTCCACGGCCCGGAAGTCCACGGCTCGGAAGTCCACGGCTCGGAAGTCCACGGCTCGGAAGTCCAGGGCCCGCAAGTCCACGAAGCGTGTGGCCGCCGGGAAGAAGGCCGCGGCAACGAGGAAGCGCAAGACCGCCCCGGCCCGCAAGGCCACCGCCCGGAAGTCGACCGCCAAGAGGTCGACGGCCCGGAAGTCCACGGCTCGGAAGTCCGCGGCCAAGAAGTCCACGGCGAGGAAGTCCACGGCTCGCAAGTCCACGGCTCGGAAGTCCACGAAGCGTGTGGCCGCCGGGAAGAAGGCCGCGGCAACGAGGAAGCGGAAGACGGCGCCGGCACGAAGGGCCCGGAGCCGGAGCACGCGTTGAGGGACGGATCAGGAGCCGACCCGGTCGGCGACTCGCCCGGCGAGCCGTTCGAGATCCCGGACGCCCCGGACGCCGTCGATGAACCGGGGACGACGGCCGGGGAGCATGGCGAGCGGTCCCTCGAGCGTCGCCTCGCGATGGACGAGCCCGACGCATCGCCGACGGCCCCGCTCGCCGCCGAGGGGTCGCGGCCACATCCGATCCTCGACGACGACGTCGCGACCGAGGACGCCGTTGTGGCATCGAGCGTGGGTAGGCGACTCGTCCGGTAGCCTCGCCCGCATGACGGGGACACGGCTCGCGATCATCTTCTCGTTGGCCGCCGGGATCGCCGGTGCCGCGCAGGCGTCGATCTCCGGAGCGCTCGGCCGGCGCGTGGGCACGATCGGCTCGGCGGGCTTCGGCGTGATCTTCGCCGCGGTCCTGGTCATCGCGCTCGCCGTGGCGCTCGGACGTGGAGGCTCGATCGTCGCGGCGCTCGAGCAGCCAGTCTGGCTGTGGCTCGGTGGACTCTTCGGCGCGATGATCGTTCTGGCGATCGCGTACGCGCCTCCGCGGATCGGCACGTTCGCGACCGTGGCGCTGCTGATCGCGGGGCAGCTGGCCGCGGGAGCACTGATCGACGCCTACGGGTGGCTCGGTTCGCCGCGGATCCCCGTCACGCTCGCGCGTGTCGCCGGTCTCGTCCTCGTGACCGCCGGGGCCGCGCTGACGCTGAAGCGCTGATCGGCCTCGCTCCGCTACGGGCGGCGCACCGAGACGACCATGTTCGCGACGCGCGTTGCGAGGATGCGATCGCCCTTCTGCAGCCCGTCCGGGACGCTCTCCGCACCGAGTCGCGCCTGCGTCACCGACCGATCAGGGAACCCCACCGCGAGGTCGTAATAGCGGACGCCGTGCAGATCGAACGGAGCCACCTCCAGGACCACGGCTTCCTCCTCACCGAGCATCCCGCCAGCCTACCCACTGACTTGTGGGTTCCGGCGGTTATGGTTGCTGCATGGAGGCGATGCGGGTGGGTGCACGACGTCCTGCATCGGGGAGCGCTGCCCGCATGACTGTCGCTCTGATCATCTCCCTGTTCGCGGTGACGCTGATCGTGATCCCCGCGACGCCAGCGTTCGCCACTGAACAGATCCCCGGGATCGACGTGTCGAAGTGGCAGGGCGACGTCGACTGGGCCGAGGTCGCATCGACGCCGGTGCGCTACGTGATCATGCGGGCCACGATCGGGAACACCAGCTCCACGGGTCGCTCCGTCGACCCGATGTACTTCGAGTACCTCGCGGAGGCCACGGCGAACGGGCTCGTCGTGGGTGCCTACCACCGCGCGAACGTCGGGCGAGCCGACGACGACGCGATCCGCGAGGCGAACTTCTTCGTGAACAACGCGCAGATCGCGGCCGGCGACGTCCTGCCGGTCCTCGACATCGAGGAGACCCACGGGCTCACGATCGCGGAGATGCAGGACTGGGTCCGCGAGTGGGTCCAGCGGGTCTTCGTGCGGACGGGCGTGAAGCCGTTGATCTACACGAGCCCGAACTTCTGGCACGTGAACATGGGCAACACGCGATGGTTCGCCGACCACGGGTATCCGCTGTGGATCGCCCACTGGGGTGTGTCGGCACCGAGCGTGCCGGCGGACGACTGGGGTGGGAACGGCTGGCTGTTCTGGCAGTGGACCTCCACCGGACACGTTGCCGGGATCGCGGGGAACGTCGACCGTGACCGATTCGATGGCTCCAGCCTCGGTCGTGGCAAGATCGCCTCGTTGGAGGTCATACCGCCGGCCGGCGGCGCGATCGAGGGCGCGGGGATCGACTGCGGCGGTGGCTCCTCGACGTGCAGCCGGCTCGCGAACCCCGACATCGAGGTCACGCTCGCCGCAACTCCCGATCCAGGCGCCTCGCTGCTCCGGTGGACCGGTGACTGCAGCGCGGCCGGCGCGTCCCCCACCTGCGACGTTCCGATGCGCGGGACGAAGCAGGTGTCGGCGGTGTTCGGATACCCGGTCGAGGTCGAGCGCCAGGGGACCGGCGACGGGACCGTCACGTCGTCGCCAGCTCGCATCGACTGCGGCGCGACCTGCTCGGCGGCGTTCGCCGTTGGGTCCACGGTGACCCTGACGGCGACCGCGGACTCCGCGTCGACGTTCACCGGCTGGAGCGGTCCTTGCAGCGGATCCGGGCCGGTCTGCTCGTTCCCGGTGTCCGCTCCCACCGACGCCGTCGCGGCGTTCACGTCGGTCGCGAGCGTGGAGGAGGACGGAGCCGGCACCGGCTTCGCGTGGGGACGCACGAACGATCCGCACGCGATCGGCGGCTCCTACCATTGGGAACGGCGGGCCGGGGCATCGGGGACGTACGCCTTCTCGGGCGGGACGGTGACGCTCTTCACGGTCTCCGGCCCCGAGATGGGGAAGGCCAGGGTCCGGATCGACGGAGCGGTGGCCGACACGTTCGACGGGTTCGCCCGAACGTGGTCGACCGGGGTGAAGCGCCGCTTCGACGGGTTGGGCCCCGGGGCGCACGTGCTCTCCGTAGAGGTGCTCGGCACGAAGCGGCCGGCTGCCTCCGGCACCCGCGTCGCGATCGACGCCCTGCGGTGGGGCGGCCGGCTCCGGACGAACCCTCCCGCTTCGTCCGTGCGATGGGCCACCGCGGTCGATGCCGAAGCGAGCGGCGGGGCCTCCGCGATCAGTAGCGTCCGAAGGGCGGTCGCGAAGCTCGCGTTCACCGGGACCGGGGTGGCGCTCCGAACCCAGCGCGGACCGGGGATGGGGGAGGCCGAGGTGTGGCTGGACGGTGCCCTCCTCAAGGTCGTCGATCTCTACGCGCCCGCGAAGGCGTTCGCGACCGTGCCGCTCGCGTCGGAGCTCGCCGATGGTCCGCACACGGTCCGCATCGTGGTCCTGGGTTCGCACCGCGCGGCGAGCTCGGGCAGCGCGATCGTCATCGATCGCTGGCTCGTGATCTAGAGGGCTCCGCGCTCGCGTTCGATCCTGAGGGCGCGCCACCCGGCCGACGCTTCCTCGGCGGAGGAATGACAGGTGAGCCGCATCGGGACTCCGGACGTCCGCTCCAGTTCGACGACGACGTGCCCAAGCGGCGTGTCGCATCCGACCTCCGCCCGGTCCCCGCGGCGGGTGTCGCGCACGCGCACCACGTCGTCGATCCGCTCGAGCCCGAGGTGATCGCGGACGGCCCGATCGGCCGTCTGGACGTGGAAGGCTTCCGACGAGCGGCCCCGGTACCGGTGGAGCGGTGCGATCCTTCCCTCGCCGTACGCGTGCATCAGGTCGGCGACCTCCTCCGGTTCGACCCGTCCGAAGTACAGACCGTGCGGGAACGCGACGAGATTGCCGGCGAACCGGTCGCCGCCCACGTGCGTGCTCTCCCAGATGACCTCGCGATCGGCCGCCGCGGCCGCCTCGGCGATCGGGCGGCCTCGCTCGGCGCAGCAGGGATCGCGGCGGCCGTGCGTGCAGACCGCGAACAGTGGTGCCCCGGCCGGATCGCCCGCGAACGACGCCTGCTCGCGCGGGTCCAGGTGCACGGCGTCTTCGATCCGATCGAGCACCGTGGAGCCGAGCCACGCCTCACGGGTGTCCACGGCGAAGCAGATCAGCGTGTCGTCCCCGTACTCGGGGAAGCGGTCGGGCTTCCGGATCAGCAGCACACGGGCGCCGGTCCTGCGTTCGAGATCCCGAAGGTCCCCACCCAGCCCCGCCGGCAGCCGGGCGTCGAGGAGCCCGTCGCGGCCCCACGGCCCGGAGTGCTCGATCAGCATCCAGTGCCGGATCGTGGAGGCCGTCCCCGCGAGCGGTTCCCCGACCGCGAGGCTCCGCAGCGAACAGCGGTCGTCGAGCGCGGGCACGCGGCGGCTCAGCGCCCGCCGACGATCGTGAGCAGACCCTCCCGGACGAGACGCCGGACGAGGACCGCGCGGCTCGCGGCATCGGGAAGATGCAGCGTGAGGTCGCGGACGACGAGCGTGCCGTCGTCGGCGAGCCGGGCGATCTGGCGCATCGCCGGCTCCAGCCGGTCGGGCATCTCGAGGCGTCGATCCCCCAGGAGGGCCACCAGGCGATCGGGTTCCACGACGAGCTCGCAGATCGAGTCCGGGCGGCGGGTCACGACCGTGCCATCGTCCACCGTGATCGGCGTCGCCCGCTCCACGATCGTGCCGCGCGCGAGGGTGGCCCTCGTCGAGAGGAACCGCTCGCGGCGCTCGCCGGCCACCGCGTGCGGATCGACATCACCGAGGGCGGAGGCGAGCGCCGCGAGCCGCCCGCCGAGCTCGTCGGCGAACCCGCTCCGATCCTCGAGCCATCCCGCCGGCACCGGTCCGTCGAGCTCGTCCGCAGCGCGGCCGGCGATGCCGGCGAGGACATCGCGCCAGCGGGTCACGTGGATGCCCACCGTGAGGTGACCCGAGAGCTCGTCCTGGGCGCGGGCGGCGTGGGGTGTTCCCGCGGGCAGGTAGATCGTGTCCCCGGGCGCCACCTCGACGTCGAGGGGATCCCTCGGCGCCTCGCCGGGCGCCTCGTGAAGCTCCCAGCGCTTCCGGCCGAACGCCTGCAGGACGAAGACGTCGTGGGCGTCGGTGTGCAGATCCAGGCCCTGCGCGCCGGCGGGGGTGACGTAGGCGTTCACCTGGCACGGGTGGCCGAGCTCGATCTCGAGCCCGCGACAGAAGCGCGTGACGGGCTGGGACCATCGATGCAGTCCCTGGAGCACGATCGTCGCGCCGTCCTCGAACAGCGAAGCCACCCGCGCCGGATTCCGCGATCCCGGTGACGGGTCGCGAGCCCGCCCGGCCGGTGCGGGTGTACGTGGACTCCGGGATCCGCTCGCCCGCCTTCACGAGGCGGAAGAACGGCGACCGGAGCGCGGTCGTGGTGAGGAACCGATCGACGTCGTCCAGGGAGAGCAGGTCCTCGAACCCGACGGGGGACTCCCCGCCACGGCGGACCGCCGCCCGCGTCCCCCAGTCGTTCTCGAGGAACGACCGGGGGTCGCCGGCGCAGCGCTCGAGCGGCGGGCGCTCCGCCCCGACGCGTTCGAGCGTGCCCTGGCTCACGACGTGCTGTCGGTCCCGTCCGTGTCGCCGGTGTCGGTGCCGTCGGCGTCCGTGCCGTCGGTTCCGTCCTTGTCCGCGGCGTCACCGTCCGTCCCGTCGGTCATGTCACCGTCCGTCCCGTCCTGATCCTTCGTGTCGGGGTCCGTCTCGGCCTTCGGGCCGTCGGTCACCCCGGGCATCACCGTCCGGATGTCCTCGTCGGTGAGCTCCTGCGTCGTGGTCTCGTCCATAGCAGACCTCCTCTCCGCCCCGGTATACCCGAACGACGCGACGGCCGCACATCGGAACGCGGCGGAACGGTACCCGTGGCTACACTGCCGCCCGGGCGAGGGGAGGAACGTGAGCGGCACGAAGGACGACGGCGTGACGACCGCCGATCACGTGCTCGCCAACCGGGCCTCGTGGGACGCGGACGCCGACGAGTGGGTCGAGCGAGGTCGGATCCTCTGGGCGAGCGAGGAGCCCCGGTGGGGTCTCTGGCATGTCCCGGAGTCCGAGCTGCAGCTGCTCCCGGACGTGCGAGAGCTGGACAGCGTCGAACTGGGCTGCGGGACGGCCTACGTGTCGTCCTGGCTCTCGCGTCGCGGGGCCCGTCCGGTCGCTCTGGACAACTCGAGCCGCCAGCTCGCCACGGCGCGGACCTTCCAGGACGAGTTCGGGATCCGGTTCCCGCTGGTGCACGGCGACGCCGAGCGGACGCCGTTCCCCGACTCGAGCTTCGACCTCGCGATCTCGGAGTACGGGGCCGCGATCTGGTGCGATCCGTACCGATGGATCCCGGAGGCGGCGAGGATCTTGCGCCCCGGCGGGCAGCTGGTGTTCCTCGGGCATTCCTATCTCGCGATGCTCACGTTCCCGCCCGAGGACCTGCCCGCGACCGAGCAGCTCCAGCGGGACCACTTCGGGATGCACCGGTTCGACTGGCCAGATGCCGGGGGCGCCGTCGAGTTCGCGATCACGCACGGCGACATGATCCACCTCCTGCGGAACTCGGGGTTCGAGGTCGATGCGCTCGTAGAGGTCCGGGCGCCCGATGGGGCCGAGAACCCGACCGACCCGCTCGCCACGGCCGAGTGGTCCCGGCGGTGGCCCATCGAGGAGGGCTGGAAGGCTCGCCTGCACGGCTGAGCCGTCGGTCCCTCAGCCCTCCGCTTCGGCCGCGGCGAGCAGCTTCGCCGCCGTCCGCTCCCACGTCCAGTGGTTCCCGACGAAGGAGCTGACCGCGCGCCGGAGCTCGTCCCGCTCTCGGAGGGGCAACGAGAGCAGCCGGTCCACCCCGTCCACCAACCGGTGCACCGCTCCTTCCCCCGGTTGGAACGAGAAGAGTCCCGGCCTGCCGACGTCGTCCTCGAGCGCGGCCGCCACCTCGGCCAATCCGGAGTGCCGGGCCACGATCGGCAGCGCCCCGGCCGCCGCTCCCTCGGCCGCCACCATCCCGAACGCCTCCTGCAGGATCGACGGGACCACCTGCACGTCCATCGCCGCGAGTGCCCCCGGCGCGTACCGGTGGTCGAGCAGCCCGGTGAAGGTCAGGTCCGGCATACGTCCCGCCGCATCCGGCGTGGTTCCGGGGTCCACCGGGAGGCCGCCCGCGTCGCGGAGCCACGTGATCGCGTCGCGATCGCCCCGGTGCAGGGCGATCGCGAGCGCCGCCAACCAGTCGCGATCGGAACCGAACCCCACGACGAGCGCCGCGGGCTCGTGACGGAGCGCCGGGAGCGCCTCGAGGAAGAGCTCCACCCCTTTCTGCGGGATCAGCTTGCCGAGGTAGCCGACGATCGGCCCCTCCCGATCGACCAGCCGCCGGACCCGCGCGGCCGCCTCGAGCTCGGGCACGTCCTCCTCGTAGCGTTCGAAGAGCGCGTCGATCGCCTCGGCATCCCTCGCGTCGAGGGCTCGCTCGACCTCCGCGTCGAGCGCGGACGGACGCCCGCGCTGCGTCGCCTCGTCGTCGACGAGGAGGTTCGCCACCTCCGCCAGCGCCTCCGCCCTCGATCGCGGCCGGAACGTCGCCACGTTGACTCCCGGTGGGACGATCCGGACGCGCGACGTGGTCTCCGGCACGAGCTCCGCACATCGCCGGAGCGCCTCCGCGCTGGGGCCGACGACCGCGCGGGCCGACGCGAGCCCTTCGCCAGCCAGCGTCCGGTACCGGGCCTGGGGCCGGATCGCGTACTCGAGGTCGCTGCCGTGGATCTTCGCGACGTAGGAGCCCGCTCCGAGGGCGCGGCGGCCGATCGCGGCACCGGGGATCCCGTGACCGACGAACGCGACATCGGGTCGATGCGCGGCGGCCGCGGCGCGGAGGGCCTCGACGTTCGCACGGAGGTAGGCCTCCAGCTCGTCCTCGGACAGATCGACGAACGGCCTGACGTCCTCGAAGCCCTCGTAGTGGTCGACGACGAAGACCGGGAGGATCGTGCCGATCTCGGGGCGGAGCAGGACACATCGGCCGGGAGCGTCGGAGGCGTCCGGGTTCGGATCGAGGGTCGAGACCCCGTCGCGGTCCAGCATCCCCCAGGCGTCGATCCACGGGTACCGCTCAGGATGACGCTCCTGGCACACGAGCAGCACGTCGTGTCCCTCCGATCGCCAGACCTCGACGATCCTGGCCGTCGCGACGTTGGAGCCCGACCCTTCCAGGAGCCATCCGTGCCACACGAGGATCCGCACGTGCGCATGCTAGGGGTGAGATCGATGCGCGGCGCGCACCCGACGCCGGCCGATATGGTGCCTGCCCCCGACGGCCAAACCCCGGAGGAAGGAGCCACCAGCGATGCGCGCGTTCAACCCGGCCGGCGTTCCCGGTCCGTTCGGAAGCTATTCCCACGGGATGGAGGTCGAGTCCCCGATGCGGCTCGTCTTCGGTGCCGGGCAGACCGGCGTCGACACGGACGGGCGGATCGGGGAGGACATCGAGGAGCAGTCGCGTCTGCTCTGGCGCAACGTCGAAGGGGTGCTCGCCGGCGCCGGCATGAAGATCTCGGACATCGCGCAGCTCACGATGCTCCTCGTGCGACGGGAGGACCTCCCGACGGCCAGGGCGATCCGGGAGGAGTACCTCGACGGACACCGCCCGGCGTCGACGCTCCAGTTCGTGGCCGGCCTCGCCCATCCCGATTGGCTGATCGAGGTCGACTTCGTCGCGGCCCGATCCTCGAGCTGATCAGGGGTCGCCCAGGAGCTCTGCGTAGATCCGGCAGGGAGCCGCCTCCACCCCCGCGAGCGGGACGAACGGAGCGCGGAGGGGGAACGGGTCCGTCCCGACGCTGCCCAGCCGCGTCGCCTGCTCGACGATCGGGATGTCGTTGCCGAGCAGGGCGCGGTGGACCACGAAGTCCTCGGACGTGAAATCCGTCGTGGTGGCGCACTCCTCTTCGAAGAAGTCGACGACGACGGCCTTCGGACGCAGATCCGCCAGCCAGATGGCCGCATCCTCTGTGAGGAAGGGCGACCGCGTGTAATAGTCGGGGAACGTGCCCCACCAGCGGTCGGTCCAGTCCGTGCGGATCGCGACGATCGATCCTGGCCGCACGTCCGGTGCCGCGGCACGGAGTCGTCGCGGCATCGATCGGCTCGCGTTCCTGCGCATCATGGACGTCGATGACGACCGCCGTTCCGGAGACCTCGTCGAGGGTGAGCGACTCGATCGCCCTGCCTCCGGCGACGACGTGGAGGGGCGCGTCGACGTGGGATCCGGTGTGCAGGAGCGCCGCGATCCGGCTCGACTGCCAGTGGCCAGGCCCTCGGAACGCGGTCTCGAGGGTCACCGGGGGACTGCCCGCCGCGGGCGGCCCGAGCGTGTGGGCGTCGATCTCGACGCTCAGGTCGACGATCATCCGAGTGCCTCCTCGTTCGTGCGCACCGCGCCCGGTCCGGGGATGAACCTCCCGTTGCGCTCATCGCGCGGAACGCCGTTGGCTGCGATCTCCTCGCCGCCGAGGAACACGCGGACGACGTCGCCGGTCGTCGTCCGACCGGCGTACGGGGTCCACCCCGCTTTGGAGATCACGTCCTCGTCACGGATCCGCACCGTCGCGGACGGATCGACGAGCACGACGTCCCCGGCAGCCCCTACGTCGAGAGATCCCTTCTCCGGCCACAGGCCGTACCGTTTGGCGGGTTCCTCCGAGTAGCGCCTGACGACGTCGGACCATGTGAGCCGGCCGGTCGCGGCAGCGTCCAGCAGCAGACGTGTCGTCGTGTCGAGACCGGGCAGGCCGAACGGGGCGTCCCAGAAGTCTCCCGCGCGCTTCTGCGACAGCGTCGACGGCGCGTGGTCGGTCGCGACGTGGGTGAGCGTCCCGTCGGCCAGGAGGTCCCACATCGCGTCCATGTCCTCACGTGAGCGGTTCCGAGCGGGCGGGGTGAACTTCCTGAGCGGGCCATGCTCCTCGACCTCATCCTCCGCGAGGAGCAGGTACTGCGGGCAGGCCTCCGCCGCGAGGTCCGCGCCTCGGCGACGCGCGCCCGCGATCACCTCCGCGACCTCGGGGCAGGAGACGTGTGCGATCGTGAGCCTCGCGCCTGTCTCCACCGCGAGCTCGGCAACCGCGCGCACGGCCTCGAGCTCGGCCTCGCGGGAACGCCACTCGGAGAGGATCCCCGGGTCCTCCGCGCTCCTGCTCGCGCAACGTACGCTCGGCATCCGCTGTCTTGTGTCTCATCCTCCGCGTGGACGAGACACGTGCCCCCGAATCCTGCGACCGCTCGGAACGTCCGTCGCAGCTCATCGCCTTCCACGGCGGGCACACCGTGCGTCGCGCACGTGAACACCTTGAAGAACGACACTCCGGCACGCCATGTGTCCTGGAGGGACTCGATCCGGTCGGGCCACACGTGCGCCGCGAGCCCGAACGAGACGTTCGACCGGCCGCGCAGGGCCGCGCGCTTGTCGGCGAGCTCGCCCGGATCGCGGACGGGATGCGCGTGGGTGTGCTCGATGATGGTCGTGACGCCGCGCGCCGCGGCCGCGGCGGTCCCGGTGGGGAAGTCCTCACGCTCGGTCGGCCCCGGCTCCATGAGGTGCACATGGGTGTCGACCATCCCGGGCATCACGAGCAAGTCACCGGCATCGATGACGGTCGCTGCCTCGATGTCGCCGCCCGCGACGGGCAGATCCGCGACGTGCCCGTCACGGACCACGAGATCGACGCGCCGCGACCCCGCGCTCGACACCACGGTGCCTCCCACGATCGCGAGATCCGCCCGCATCGCTCCTCCTTCGACCGCCGAACCGGAGGGTCCGCATCGCGTCCAGAGCCCTCCACCCAAGGTTGTATTTTATGTACGAGCGCTCTGATGGGGGCCCGAGATGGACGGCGGCACGGCGATCGGTGAGGAGCGAGGGACCTTCTCCCTCGACGACTTCGCGCAGGAGCTGGCCGAGGCGGGGAGGAATCGTCAGCTCGGGACGGCACTCTGGTTCGAGAACGACCACGTGCGGATCTTCGAGGTGCGCCTGGAGCCGGGTGAGCGTGGGCCGTTCCACGTGCACGACGCCACGTACTTCTGGACCGTCGTCGAGCCGGGTCGCGGGCTCCAGCGCTTCGCGGACGGATCGTTCGTCGTACGGGACTATGGCCTCGGCGACACGAAGTACCTCACACATTCGCCCGATGACCCGCTCGTGCACGACCTCGAGAACGTCGGCGAGACCACGCTCCGTTTCGTCACCGTCGAGCTGAAGCACTGACACCCGTGCCCCCCGGGAGGCCGACGCGTGTCGCCGTCATCGGAGGCTCGCTCGGCGGGTTGATCACGGGGCTGCAGCTGCGCGATGTCGGCTGCGAGGTGGACATCTTCGAGCGGTCGCCCGTGCCGCTGGAGGGACGGGGGGCGGGGATCGTGCTCCACCCCGTCACCACCCGCTACTTCGAGGAGCACGGGCTGCTCGATCTCGGCCGAGTGAGCTCGTCGGCGCGGACGCTCCGGTACCTCACTGCGACGGGGGAGGTGCTCCTCGAGGAACCGATCGTGTATCGGTTCACGTCGTACGCGACCCTGTACGCAGCGCTCGTCGACTTCTTCGACCCGTCGCGCTATCACCTCGGGAAGGATCTCGTGGACGTCTCGGACGACGCGGCCGAGGTCCGGGCCCGCTTCGCCGACGGGAGCGATCGGTCCTTCGACCTGCTCGTGGGAGCGGACGGCATCCGGTCGACCGTGCGCGGTCTGCTGTTCCCCGACCTACGTCCTGCGTATGCCGGCTACGTCGGGTGGCGAGGGACGCTCCCGGAACGCGAGCTGCCGATCCGGGCGCGCCAGGAGCTCCGTGGCCTCCTCACCTACCACGTCGGCGATCGGACGCACGTGCTGTCCTACGAGATCCCCGCACCCGACGGCAGTTCGATGAACTGGGTGTGGTACCGGAACGTCCCGGACGGACCCGCGCTGGCGGTGCTGCTCACCGACAGATCCGGCGTGCGCCACGATCTGTCGCTGCCGGCGGGTGGTGTGCGCGACGAACACCTCGACGAGCTCCGCGTGTCGGCGGCGCAACTGCCGCCGGCGTTCGCGGACCTGATCCGCGCGACCCCGGAACCGTTCGTCCAGGTGATCGTGGATCTCGAGGTCCCCGCGATGGCGCGCGGGAAGATCTGCCTGGTCGGCGACGCCGCGTTCGCGCTCCGGCCGCACATCGCTGCCGGCACGGCGAAGGCGGCTGCGGACGCGAGGTCCCTCGCGGAGGCGATCGACGCGGCCGGCGGCGATGTGCCGGCGGCGCTCGCCGCGTGGGAGCCCGCGCAGCTCGCGCTGGGGCGCGCCACCACGGCGCGGACGAGGGAGGTGGGGGAGCGCGCGCAGGTCACCGGGCACCTTCCGTCCCGGCGACCCGGAGGTGGCGTTCGGGCTCTACCGCCCGAAAGACGGGAACTACGACGTCGCGTACTAGACGGCGTTCGGCCAAGTTGTATATAATGTCAGACCTGCGACGGCGCTCCGACCCCTCGGACGACGCCGTGACGACGGAGGATGGGGATGACGGACGACAACGGCGTGGTGATCGACATCCACGCGCACGTGATGACCCCTGAAGCGGAAGAGATCGCGGCGCCGCTGTTCACTCCGGACAAAGACCCGTTCATCGGCTTCTCTGGACCCGCCAGCGAGGCCTACAATCGCACGCACTTCGCCGAGATCGTGCCCAAGCTCACCCGGCCCGAGGAGCGGCTCCGTGACATGGACCGCATGGGGGTCGACGTGCAGGCGATCTCGGTGGTGCCGCCCCAGTACTTCTACTGGCCCGAGCCGCAGATCGGGGAGAAGCTGGCGGGGATGGTGAACGACCGGTTGTACGAGATCGTCCAGAGCCACCCGGATCGCTTCGTGGGCCTCGGCACGCTTCCTCTCCAAGACGTCGACCTGGCTCTCGGGGAGCTCGATCGGGTCGTCCGCGAGCTCCGGTTCGACGGCCTGGAGATCTGCACGAACGTCAACGGCGTCGACTTCGACGACCCTCGCTTCGTGCCGTTCTTCGAGAAGGTCGTCGAGCACGATCTCCTCCTCGTCGTCCATCCGAACGGCTTCACGCACGGGCAGCGGCTGACCGACTACTACCTGATCAACACCCTCGGGATGCCGATGGACTCGACGGTGTTCATCGCGCGGATGATCTTCGGCGGCGTGATGGAACGGTTCCCCACCCTGAAGATCTGCGTGATGCACGGCGGCGGGTACCTGCCGTTCTACCCCGCACGCTTCGACCACGCCTACGAAGCCCGCGACGACTGCCGTGAGCACATCAGCCGTCCACCGAGCACCTACCTCGAGCAGATGTACTTCGACACGATGGTGTTCGACCCGGTGATGCTCGCCACGCTCGTGCGGCGATGGGGTGCCGATCACGTGCTGTTGGGCACCGACTACCCCTTCGACATGGGGGAGGACGATCCACTCGGGCTGCTCGATCGGGTCGAGGGCCTCGCCGACGGGGATCGGGCCATGATCGCCGGCGGCAACGCCGCCCGGCTTCTCGGCCTCGGAGACGCCGGGTAGCGCCGCGTCTCGTGACCGGTCACAGCTCCGGCGCCACGGTCTCGGCGGCGAAGAGCTCGCCCGGCTCGAGGTGCCGTGGCGACAGCCCTTCGTCCACCGACCATCGGATCGCCGCTGTCAGCTCCGGCAGGTTCGCCGACAGACCGTACGGCCAGAAATCATCGCCCATCAATGCCCGGACCACGTCAAGCTCGATCCACGGGAGCGTGACGCGGAGGAAGTTCGTCTGCTCGAGGTCTGAGATCGCCAGTCGCTTGGCCTCCACGAACCCCCGGAAGACGCTCGCGGCGAGCCAGGGATGGCGATCGAGGAGCGACCTTCGGATCGCGACGACGTGCATGATGGGGAACAGTCGCGTCTCGCGGTAGAAGCGGCGCTCCTCCGTTCGGTGGTCGGACCAGAGGCGTCGGACGCCTGGGTCGCCGGCCTGGAAGCACGACGGGGGCCGGGGAGACACGAGGGCGTCCAGTTGGCCTTCTGCCAGCATCGCGGCAAGGGTCGAGCCCGGGTCGATGGGCCGGAGGTCGATCCCCTCGCGGAGCTGGACCGGGATCCGCTCCTCGCCGCCGGGCTGCTCCAACCCACCATTCCTCCATCGGATCGCCGACGGGGGCACTCCGTGCCGATCGGCGAGGATCCCGCGGACCCACAGGGCCGCGGTCTGCTGGAACTCCGGAACCCCGACGGTCCTGCCGGCGAGGTCCTCGGGACGGTCGATCCCCCGGTCGGTCCTGACGTAGACGGCCGAGTGCCGGAAGGCTCGAGACGGGAACGCGGGCACGGCGAGGTACCGACTGGTGCCCCTTCCCGTCACGATCAGGTAGCTGCTGAGCGAGAGCTCGGTGACGTCGAACTCCTCAGCCCGGAGCGCTCTCGCGAAGAGGTCCTCGGGTTCGCCCGTGATCGGCTCGAGGTCGCACCCGTCGATCGCCACGCGGCCGTCAAGGATCGGCCGGGTCCGATCCGTCACGGTGCAGGCGAGGGTGATCCGCACACGACTCACCGTGACGCGAACCTCATCGGACCGGATTGCGGAGGGTCCCGATCCCGTCCACCGAAACCTCCACCAGATCGCCGGGCGCGAGGAACCGTGGCGGCGCGGAGCCGATCCCGGCACCGGCAGGGGTGCCGGTGGCGATCACGTCGCCCGGTTCCAGCGACATCGTCTCGGAGATCGTCGAGATCAGCGTCGGGATGTCGAAGAGCAGGCTCGAGATCGGCGCCTCCTGTCGCAGTTCACCGTTCACATGCGTGCGCAGCCACGCGGTGCCGATGTCCGGCAGCTCATCGATCGTCACGATCTCCGGCCCCATCGGGCAGAACGTGTCCGGGCTCTTGCCGAGGAACCATTGGACGTGACGCTTCTGGAGATCGCGTGCCGTCACGTCGTTCACGATCGTGTAGCCGAACACGTGAGCCTCCGCGTGGGTGGCGTCGATGCGACGGCCGCCCACGCCGATCACCACGGCCAGCTCGCCCTCGTAGTCGACCGTGCCCGTCGGATCGTTTGCGAGGAGGATCGGCTCGTCCTGCCCAACGATCGACGATGCGGCTTTCGTGAAGATCACGGGGTGTTCCGGCACGACGGACCGCTCGGAGGCGTCGAAGCCGGACCGGGAGAACTCCGCCGCGTGCTCCGGGTAGTTCCGCCCCACGCACATCACGTCCTTCGATGGACGAGGGAGGGGCGCATGGATCCGGACGGTCTCGCGCGGGATCGGCGTGACGGTGGCGATCGCATCCGCCACGAGCCGGATCCCGTCGGAGCCCAGGCGGATCAGGTCGATCATGTCGGGCGGCGACCCGGCCTCGGTCAGGTCGACCACACCGCCGTCGACGACGGCACCGGTCCGCGGCCCAGTCGATCTTTCGGAGAAGGTGACCAGTCGCACGATCCTCCCGCGGGCCGTCAGTTCAGCCGGCCGGTGTCCCCGCCGTACCAGTCGACGCCTTCGGCGGCCGTCCGCACTGTGACCGTCCGGAGGTGCGTGAAGTCGTGGAACGACTCCCACCCGCCCTCGCGCCCGCTCCCGGAGTCACGGACCCCGCCCCACGGCGCGGCGGGATCGAGCCGATGGTGATCGTTCACCCACACGATCCCATGGGTGAGTCCCGCCGCCACGCGGTGCGCGCCGCGCCACGTCGCGCGTCCAGATCGCCGAACCGAGCCCGTAGGCCGAATCGTTCGCCTGGCGAAGCGCGTCCTCCTCGTCGTCGACGGGGACCACGACGGCGACCGGGCCGAAGATCTCCTCGCGAGCGCAGCGGCTCTCGTTCGTGAGACCGGTGATCACGGTGGGCTCGACGAAGAAGCCGTCCTCGAGGCCGGGGACGGTCGGAACGCCACCACCGGCCGCGATCGTCCCGCCTTCCTCCGTCCCGAGCTCGACGTAGCCGAGCACGCGCTCCCGCGCCGCGGCGGAGATCAGGGGGCCGAGTTGCGTCTCGGGTTCGAACGGGTCGCCGATCCGGATCGAGCGCGCGATCTCCGACAGCGCCTCGACGAAGGCATCATGGATCGACCGCTGGACGAGGACGCGACTGCCGCAGATGCACGTCTGACCCGCTGCCACGAACGCCCCGAACGCCACGCCCTTGGCGGCCGCCTCGATGTCCACATCGTCGAACACGAGGACGGGCGTCTTGCCCCCGAGCTCCACCGTGACCTTCGCGAACCGCTCGGCGGCGGCCCGGGACACCGCCCGACCGGCGGCGGTGCCGCCCGTGAACGTGATCTTCCCGATCCCCGGATGCGCAGACAGGCGAGCCCCGGCGACCGAGCCGATCCCCGGCGCCACGTTCAGGACGCCGGGCGGTACGCCCGACTCGAGCGCGACCCGGCCGAGCAGGAGACTCGTGAGCGGTGTGAGCTCGGACGGCTTCAGCACGACGCTGTTGCCGGTGGCGAGCGCCGGCGCGAGGCTCTTGGACCCGATCATCATCGGGTGATTGAACGAGCTCAGGATGCCGACCACCCCGATCGGGAATCGAGACGTGTACGTGTGGTACGGCCCGGGCATCGCGGATCACGTCCGTCCGATCGGCGACGAGGAGCGCTGCGTTGTAGCGGTACCACTCGGGCAGGCGCCCGAGCTGCGCGCGGGTCTCCCCGATCGGCCGCCCGTTGCAGAGCGTCTCCAGGAGGTAGAGATCGTCGATCCGCGCCTCGATCGCGTCAGCGAAGCGGTGCATGGCCCGTCCTCGAGCGGCGGGAGCCATCCGGCTCCACGCCCCCGCGTCGAAGGCGCGTCGGCCGGCCGCGACCGCGGCGTCGATGTCGACCTCGCCGGCCGCCGCGACATCGGTCACCTGACGCCCCGTGGAGGGGTCGATCACCGGCAACCGCGCTCCGTCGGCGGACGGGGCCTCGCGGCCGTCGATCAACAGGTCGCGAGGCACGTCGAGCGCGCCGAGGACCTCCTCCCCGCGGGTCCGCGCCTCTCGTCGATCCTCGATCGCCATCTCAGCTCGCGACGTCCGTGGCTCGGGCGGTGTCGGTCTCCACCTGCATCTCCTCGAACCGGCGTAGGAGCTCGGCCTGAGCCATCGCGACCTCCGTGTCGGACGCCTTCCGAGGGTACGGCAGCTCGATCGGGAGGTCCGCGTACAGGCGGCCTCCCGGAGCGAGGATCAGCACACGGTTCGAAAGCTGGACCGCCTCGGCGATGTCGTGGGTCACGAAGAGCACGGTCTTCTTCGCCTCCTTCCAGATCCCCTGGAGCTGCTCGCGGAGGCTCCGCGCGGTGATCGCGTCGAGGTGGCTGAACGGTTCGTCCATCAGCAGCAGGTCCGGTTCGACCGCGAAGGCCCGTGCGATCCCCACGCGCTGCTGCATCCCACCGGACAGCTGGGCGGGGAACTTCCCCCCGGCGTCGTCGAGACCGACCATCCGGAGGTAGTCGTGCGCTCGCTTCGGCAGGTCCTCACCCTCGAGCACGTAGAGCATGTTCTGCATCACGGTGCGCCAGGGGAGGAGCCGGGGCTCTTGGAAGACGTACCCGAGGCGAGCCGGGCGACCATCCTCGGAAACCGAGACGCTGCCGTGCGTCGCCGTCTCGATCCCGGAGACGATGTTCAGGAGCGTGCTCTTCCCGCAGCCGGACGGGCCGACGACCGAGACGAAGACGTGCCCGCCGATCTCGAAGGACAGATCGTCGATGGCCGTCGTGTCGCTGGAGCCGCGCTCGATCGCCGGGAACGTCTTGTTCAGGTGCTCGACCCGCAGTGTGGCCACTCCTTCCCCTCCTCTCGGTCTCGGTGGTTACGCGCCCGTCGCCACGACGTCGATCTCCTCGGCCCGGCGCTCCGCCTGGGTCACCTGTGCATCGCGCCACCGGAACGCCCGGCGCTGGAGCGGGGCGAGCACGAGCCGGTCGATGAGGACGATGAATCCGATGAACAGGATCACCCAGGCGACGAACCCCTTGTATCGGTTGGCGTCGTACCAGTACCGGGCCTGGTAGCCGACGCCCTCGCTCGAGGAGAACCACTCGCCCAGCAGGACGGCGTTCCAGCCGATGATCACGGCGAATCGGAATCCGGCGAACAGGTACCCCGTGACCGCCGGGAGCAGGAGATGCCGCACGCGTCGGTACGACGACACGTGGAACGCCCCCGACATCCGTCGGAGATCTCGCGGAACCGCCTGGATCCCCTGCACGACGTTCACCGCCACGAAGGGGAACGCAGAGAGGAAGGTGGTGATCACGACCGCGGTGTCGCCGAGCCCGAGCCACATCTGGGTGAGGAACGCCCAGATGATCGCCGGGAGGGCAACGAGCATCAGGAGCGTGTCCTTCAGCAGTGCCTCCGCGATCTTCGAGCCGCCGATCACCACGCCGGAGACGATGCCCAGGACCATCGAGATCCCGATCCCCAACGCGAAGCGAGGGAGCGTGGCCGCGAAGTGCTCGAGGAACTCGCCACGGACGATCCCGCCGTGGCTGCCACCGGTCACCTCGATCCAGAGGAACCCGAACACGTCGGCCGGGGGCGGGAACCGCTCCTCATAGAGCGAGAGCAGTTGCCAGGCCACGAGGAGGAACACGTAGCTCGCGATCCGGGCGGTGCGTGGCGAGCGAAGGAGTCGCCCGACCCCTGCGATCGGAGAAGCGGGGGCCGCCGTGGTCGCCTCGCTCACGGCCGATCCTCCAGTCGCCAGCGGAAAAGGTACCGCTCGAGCTTCGCGAGCACGAACCGTTCCACGAGGATCATGAAGATGATGAACAGGAGCACCCAGGCGAGCATCCCGGGGATCGAGAAGTCCTCGAACTCGTGACGGATCTGGAAGCCGACGCCGGAGGAGGATCCGAAGACCTCGGTGAGCTGCTCCACCTTCCACGCGAGGGCGAAGGACAGCCGCACACCGGCGAAGGCGAACGGGGCAACGGAGGGGATCGAGGACGTTGCGGACGATCGAAGCGCGCCGGCGTCCGTACGCGTCGCTCATCTGCACGAGGCGACGGTCGACCGAGTCCAATCCCTCCGCCACGTTGATCGCCACGTACGGCATCGACACGAGGCCGACCGACAGGATCGGGCCGAGGATCGAGATCCCGAACACGACGAGAGCCAACACCGCGTACGTGATGCCGGGGATGCTTCCCGCCACGATCGTCATGTCGTGGAAGAAGGCCCGCCACCAGCGGCTCGTCCCCATCAGGTATCCCACGGGGAACCCGATCAGCAGCGCGAGACCGAATCCGTAGCCCAGCCGCAGGATCGTGGGAATGAAGTGGTGGACGAACTGTCCGGAGCGGACGATCTCCCACATGACCGACCCGATCCTGCTCGGAGGCGGCAGGGTGAACTCACCGAAGATCAGCTCGGAGAGCAGCGTCCACACCAGGAGGAACCCGCCGACGCCGATCACGAGCCCGGCGATCCCCCGGACACGCCGACGTGTGACGAGCGAGGGAGGTCGGCCCCTTCGCGAGGCGCGGGCGACGGGGATCGAGCTCACCCGATCACCGCTGTCGCCCGCGCCATCTCCCCAGCGTCAACCGCCGGTCACGCGGGCGCGTCCACGACGTCGAACGTCGGAGGCTCGTCCGAATCCGCGAGACCCGCGTTCGCAAGCAGCGGGAAGATCTGCGATTCCGTCTCGACCCACTCATCGTCGAGGTAGACGGACTCGACGAACCAGTCGTGTTCGGACATGTAGTCCTTGATGAACTGGATCTCTTCCGGGGTCTCGACCGCGAAGTGCTGCGGGTAACTCTCGATGATCGCATCCTGGTTGGCCTGCCACTCCTCGATCCCTCGCTGCCAGAGCTCCAGGAAGAACGCGACCTCGTCGGGGTGCTCCTCGTACCAGTCGGTCGGCGCCATGAAGATGTTGATCATCGGACCATCGTGGTCGGGAGCGCCGACGGCCTCGGCGTAGAGATCGGCCGCCGTCTGCCCGTCGTAGAGGACGCGCACCTCCTCGTTCAGCAGGGGGGGCACGTTGAAGTCCGGCAAGACGAGTGCCCCCGCCACCTCGTGGTTCGCCGCCAGCGCCCCGGTGTTCCCCAGATCCGTGACGACGAGCTCGAAGTCGCCGCCGCCGGTCCGGAAGTCGAGGTCGTACAGCTCCCGGGCGAGCGCGCCCCAGATCACGGTCGAGGAAACCGAGTCCCAGACGGCGATCTTCTCGCCTTGGAGATCCTCGAGCGTCTGCGCGTCGGAGTCGGCCGGGACGACGAGGACGCTCCGGTCGATGTTGTACTTCCCGAAGACGGTCGCCGGGTTGCCCGTCTCCTTCTCCAGGAGCGGCACCTCGAACGAGCCGATCGAGACCACGTCGGCGTGGCCGCCGGCGTAGAGGCCGAACTCGTCCCAGCTCGACTGCTCGATGATGCGGATCCCGACTCGGCTTCCATCTCTTCACGGATGCCCGAGTCCTTCAGGTAGTCCCAGACGGGGTCCGGGGCGAACGTGAATCGGATGACGTTGTCCTCGCCGGTGCCGCCGCCACCACCTCCTCCGTCGCCTCCGCCGTCGTCGTCCCCGCACGCCACGGCCACGATCGCGAACACGCTGACGATCGCGAGGATGCGGAAGATCCCGGTCCTTCGCTCGATCCTCATCGGACCCGCGCCCTCCTTCCGTCCGGACCTCCCGGACCGTCGTCCCGAGGCCCTCCCTCGTCGACGGGAGAGTCTGCAACGACTATATATAATGTGCAGCGTCACCACCCAACCTAGCCGTCGCTCCCACCCCGTCGAGGGCAACGAGCCGGCTCGAGGTGCCTAGGTGGGGGTTCGGGGAGGCCTCGGTCTCAGAACTGCCCGATGACGCGGAGCCCGCTGAACACGAGGGCGTCCACCGACGCGTGCGCCGCGGTCGCGGGGTCCATCGCCCTCGTGAAGACCAGGAACCGCTTCATCTCCCGGAGAGCGAACGCATCGACCGCCTCGAGCCGGGCGATGCGCTCATCGAGGCGCGCCTCGAGCTCGCCTGCCGGCACGGCCTCCGTCAGCAGGCCCGCGCCGACGGCGGTGGCCGCATCGATCGCATCGCCGGTGGAGACCATGTCGTAGAGGAGCCGTCGGGGGAGCTGGTACTGCGCCCAGCTGATCACCACGGCCGGTGCGAAGCCGGCCTTGATCTCCGGGAAGGCGAAGGTCGCCGTGTCCGCGCCGACGGCGATGTCGCTCGCGCCGATCATCCCCACGCCGAACCCCGCAGCCGGCCCGTTCACCTCGGCGAGGACGGTGAGCGGGCTGGTGCGGATCGTCTCGTTCACGGTCCCGATCCGCCGGGCCATCCCGCGCAGCTCGTCGGGCGTGGCCCCGCCCTTCGCGCGGCCCATGCAGAACGACTCGCCCACCGCCCGGAGTCGGACGAAGCGCATCTCCTCGGTGCGCCCGGCGTCGACGATCCCGTCGACGAGCTCGTCCATCATCTCCCGGGTGAACAGGTTGCCCTCGCCCGCATCGATCGTGGCCACCAACGTGGTGCCCGCGGTCTCGAGCCGGAGTCCGTCAGCCATGGTCCGTACCTCCTCCTGCGCCGTGCGGCGCTCTTCGTCCATCTCGTGCATCGATCGCTCTCGTCGTGTCACGCTCGGTGGAGGCCACCCGCGCCGCCGCGACGCCGCAGAGCACGGCGACGACGAGGAACGCCGCCCCTGGCACGCCCGCGTCGACCGACGCACCGCCCAGGAGCCCGCCGATCCCGAACGAACCGAGCCGAGCGAGGTTGAACAAGGACAACGCCACGGTGCTCGCTCCGGCGTCTGTCTGGCTGAATGCCGTCAGGGACGGCGAGAGCAAGGAGCCCGCTCCGAGTCCCAGGACCACGAGCGAGGGTGAGGCGAGCCACCAGGGCCCTGCGACGGCTGCCACGGCGAGCCCCAACAGCCCGGCCGCGCATCCCACCAGGCCCCGTCGCAGCCGGGAGGGATAGCTCACCGTCGCTCGACGCCCGGTGATCGGACCCATCGCCGCCATCGTCAATGTCATCCCCATGAGGATCGCGGCAGCCTGCCCGGCGCCGAGGAGCCCGTTCACGATCAGCCACGCCGGCACACCCACCTGGACGAGGCCGTTCGCGACCATCTGCAGCGTGGCGCCGAGCGACGACCGTCGGACGCCATGATCATGGGCCCATCGACGGAGGTCGGCGAGCTCCCCTCCCGGGCGGGTCGCTCGCCCGGCGATCGCTCCGGCCACGGCGCACACCAGGGCGAGAGCGCCGGCGACGAGCCACGCCTCGGCCGAGACCGCCGCGAGCGCCGACATCCCCGTGCCGGTGACCAGCGCGATCAGGCCGAGTCCGCGGAACCGCACGGCGGAGCCGTGCGGCAGGTCGGCGGGGATCGCCCGGAGCGCGGTCACGACGAGCGCGACGCCGAGGAGGCAGGACGGCACCGTCACCCACCGCCAGCCCACCAGGTCGACGATCGCGCCCCCGATCAGCGGGGCGAAGGCGAGTCCGAGTCCGTTCGACGCTCCCCACCAGCCGAGCGCCCGTGCCCGCTGCTCGCCCACCAGGAGCTGACCCGACGCCTGGACGGAGACGGGAACGACGGCCGCGAGCCCGGCCCCTTGCGCCGCGCGCGCGACGGCCAGGACGAAGAGGTTGGGGGCGAGGGACAGGAGGATCGAGGAGCCGAGCACGATGAGACCGGCCCAGGCCAGGAGCCTCCGGGGACCGAGCCGGGCGGACCAAGCGCCGGCGAGCGGCATCGTGAACGCCATCGCGACGTTCAGTAGCACGACCGTCGCGGCCGCGGCGGCGATCGAGGCGCCGAACTCCGCGGCGATCGCGACGACCGCGACCGTCACGGAGACGTTCACGACGGTGCCCGACAGGCCCGCCGCCGCGAGCTGGGCCACCACCCAGCCCGGGGACGCCCGCCCCCCGTGGGCTGGCGTCCCGGGGACCGGGGGAGGAGTCGAGGGTGTCGGCGCGCTCAGATCTTGTGGCCGACGCCTTCGATCACGTGCTTCGAGCTGATGACCTGGGTGTCCTCGACCGCTTGGACGCGGTGCTTCTGGTTCGGCTTCGCGTGGAAGCCCATCCCCGGGCCGAGCTCCGCGTGCTCGCCCTCGAGATCCACGGACAGCTTGCCCGAGATCACGTACATGACCTGCTCATGCGGATGGGCGTGCTCGACGGCCCCCTCGCCGGCCTTGAAGCTCAGCCGGCCGACCTCGATGAACTCTCCGGTCACGAGCTCTCCGTAGGCGGTGGAGTACTTCGGGGTGACGGTTTCCTTCTCGATCTCGTCGAACACGAGGAACGGCATCTGGTCGGTTCTCCTTTCGAACGCTCTCAGTGGAGCTCGCCGGTCTTCTCGTAGATCGGATCTACGAGATTCTTGAAACTGATCGCGACCGTATCCTCCAGCGCCTGCACGGTGTGCTCGGCGTTCGAGGGGTGGAAGCTTCCCTCGCCCGGACCTACCTCGTAGGTCTCGCCATCGCAGGTCACGCGGAGCCGGCCCTTCACGATGTAGAAAACCTGCTCCTCGGCGTGGGCGTGGGTCTTCGCGCCCTTTCCGCTGTCGAACATGGCCTTCGTGACCTCGATCTTCTCGCTCCGCAAGACCGGTCCCTTGGCCTCCGAGTACTGCGGCGTCACGCTATTGTCGTCGTCTCGGTCGAACGAGATCTTCCCCATCGTTCCCTCCTTCGGTCGGTGTGTCGTGTCGCGCGGCGTGCGATGCACCTCACGTGGCGATCAGGTCGAGCTCCTCGAACTCTCGGAGCACCTCCGCCTTCGTCAACGCGACCTTGTCGTCGGCGGGATCGCGCGGGAACGGGAGGTCGAGGGTCAGGTCCTTGCGGAGCTTCCCCCCTTTCTCGAGGATCACGATCCGGTCCGAGAGCTCGACGGCCTCGCCCACGTCGTGGGTCACGAACAGGACCGTCTTCTTCGTCTCCATCCACATCGAGTGGAGCTCTCGCCGCAGTCCACGCGCGGTGATCGCGTCGAGGTGGCTGAACGGCTCGTCCATCAGCAACGCGTCGGGCTCGATCGAGAACGCGCGGGCGATGCCGACACGCTGCTGCATGCCGCCCGAGAGCTGCGCGGGCCAGGTCTTGTGCTGCTCGCTCAGCCCCACCATGTCGAGGTAGCGCGCCGCGCGCTCGCGCACCTGGTCGGTCTGCTCGGGCTGCACGAACAGCATGTTGTCCATCACCGAGCGCCAGGGGAGCAGGCGCGGCGCCTGGAACACGTAGCCCACGCGGGCTCGCGACCCGTCCTTCGTGATGTCGGCTGTCCCCTCCGTCGGTGTCTCCACCCCCGCCAGGATGTTCAGGAGGGTGGACTTCCCGCAGCCGGAAGGCCCCACGATGCTGACGAAGGTGTGTCCGGAGGCCTCGAACGAGACGTCCTCGAGGGCCACGACGTCGCGGCCTTCGCCCGGGAACACCTTCCTGAGGTTCTGCACGGATACGGTCGCCATGTCGGTCAGGCCTCCTCGGTCGCTGGGGTGGTCACGGGGCTGTCACCTCGGGGGGCTCGCTCACCTCTCGGGCCATCGCCGGTCTCCAGCGGAAGACCCGCCGGGACAGTCGTCCGAAGACGAGCCGCTCGACCACGATCGAGAACAGCGCGAAGTAGATCGCGAATCCGACGACGCCGGCGAAGTCGCCGAAGTCGCGCATGCTGGTGATGTGCCACCCCGCGCCGGACGTCGAGGCGAACACCTCGGCGAGGATCAGGCCCTTCCACCCGTTCGCCAGCCCGTAGCGGAGCGAGGCGAAGAAGAAGGGACTGAGCGAGGGGATGATCAGGTGTCGAAGGACCCGGTCGCGGGGGACGTCGTAGGCATCCGCCATGTCGCGGAGTTCCTTCGATACGTCGTGCACCCCTTCGGACATGTTCAGGATCACGTACGGCAGCCCGGCGATGAAGACCACCAGCACGGGGCCGATCCATCCGTAGCCGAACCACATCGCGACAAGCAGCCCCCAGATCAGATAGGGGAACGTGAGACCGACGACCACGAAGTCGTGCAGCATCGCCTCGATGCGCGGGGAGAGCCCCATCGCCAGCCCGACGACCGAGCCGACGACCAGCGCCAGCGCGAAGCCGATCGCGAGGCGAAGGAGACTCACCGAGAACGCCTCCACGAGCGTGCCCTCCCGGAGCTGCTCCCACATCGCCTCGACGACCTCCGCGGGCATTGGGAGGATCGCGGACGGGATCAGGGGCGCGATCAACTGCCATGCGACGAGGAACAGCACCGGTGCGGTGATCCGTGCGGCGCGCGGCGTGATGAACGTCCGTTCGAACCACGAACGTCTCGCGCGGACGGTCCCGCCGGAGCGAACGGTGGTATCCATGGCCCCCATCTACGCGAACGCCTGCGGTCGCCAGCGGAAGAACCGGCGCTCGAGCCGCTGGAGGACGAGCCGTTCCATCACGAGCGCGAAGCCGACGAGGAAGAACGCCCACGCAAGCACGCCGGCGATGTCGAAGAATAGGAACTCGACGCGGATCTGGATCCCGACCCCGTCGGTCTGGCCGAAGAGTTCCGTCAGCGCGGTGATCTTCCACGCGATCGCGAACCCGTAACGGATCGCCGTGAACAGGAACGGGGCGACCGCGGGCAGCACGATGCTCCGGATCCGCGTCCTGCGATCGACGCCGTAGGCCGTCGCCATGTCCATCAGATCGCGAGGGATCGCGCGAACGCCTTCGACGACGTTCACCGTGATGTGCGCGAACGAGGTGAGGACGATCGCGACGATGGGACCGATGCCCATCAGGCCGAAGATCATCACGCACACGAGCGCGAACACCAGGCCGGGCGTCGTCAACGTGAGCATCACGTAGTCGCGGAAGAAGGCGTCCCAGTACTCGCTTCGGCCCATCGCGATGCCGATCGCGGTGCCGATCACGAACGCGAGCGTGAACCCGATCGCGAGGTGACGGAGGGTCGCGGAGACGTTGATCCAGAAGTCGTCGCGTCCCACCACCTCTCCCATCTTGCGGAGGACCGCCACCGGCGAGGGCAGGATGTACGGCTCGGTCAGCGTCGAGATGAACGCCCATGCGCCGATGAACAGGACGTAGCCCGCGATCCGCCACAAGAGATACCGCTGCCGGCGCGGGCGTTCCGGCGTGGGTCCCTCGGGTTCCGTGTCGATCCGCACCGGGGGTGCGGCCGCCTCGACGTCCTGCGTCGCCACCTGCGTCGTTCTCCAGTCCGATCGGGCCGGCGGGCTCGTGGCCCGCCGGCCCGATCGCTCAGCTCACGGTTGGGCTCGTCCCGCTACGGCCTCACTCCGGCTCACTCGGCTCCACGACCTGGAACTCGGGGACCTCGGCGTCGGCATCCATCCAGCCGGTCTCCTTCATGAGGTCGTACACGGCCGTCTCGTTCTCTACCCACTCTTGGTCGAGATACACGGTGTCCGTGAAGAAGTCGTGCTCCTCCATGAACTGGACCGCGAAGTCGACGTCCGCTTCGTCCTCCACCGCGAAGTGCTGCGGGTAGGTCCGGATCGATCTCCTCCTTGTTCTCGAACCACTCCTGGATCCCGCGTTCCCACAGGGCGAGGAAGAAGGCGACTTCGTTCGGGTGACTGTCGAACCAGTCCTTCCGTGCCACGAAGTTGTTCCCGTTCAGACCCTTGTGCCCGTCCGCGTACATGTCGGCGTAGATCTCCCACGGTGAAGGGGTTGGCTCGTAGAGCGCACGGATCTCGCCGGTTCGCCAGTACGGGAACCCGGCCTCGGGGATGCAGACGCACGCTTCGATGTCGCCGCGGACGAGCAGCTCCATGTTCGCGAAGTGGTCGCCCTCGATCACTTCGTAGTCGGCGCAATCGCTCCCGTCAGGACGCTCGATGCAGAAGTCGAGGCCGTACCAGTCCTTGATGAACATCCCCCACACGATCGTGGAGGAGACGGCGCTCGGGACGGCGACCTTCGTCCCCTGCAGATCCTCGAAGGTCTCGTAGTCGGAGTCCGACCGGACGAAGACCGGGACGCGCAGGTTGTTGTAGGAACCGAACGTGACCGTGTCGACGTCGGTCTCCTGCTCGAGGAGCGGGGTCTCGTACGTCGCCATCGACACGATGTCCCCGTGCCCGCCGGCGAAGAACGTGAACTCGTCCCAGGTGGACGTCGTCACGAGCCGGACGTTGTACTGCTCCTCGTACTCCGGGATGATCCCTGGTCGTTCATCCAGTCGATCACGGGGTCGGGAGAGAACGCGAAGCGGACGATCGATCGCTCGCCGTCGCCTCCCGTCTCCCCATCCTCACCGCACGCCGCCGCGATGAGCGCGAGCGCGCATGTCGCCGCCACGAGTCGTACCAGACTCCTCGTCCGCATCCGCCCCTCCCTCGTCGGGACCCGTTGGGACTCGCACGGCCAGGATCGAGGCCGCGGTGGGGGATCCCATGGGGCCGGGTCGCCGTTCCGCGTCCCCCACCTTTCCAGCGTACTATATATAATGCGCAGTCTAGAGAGCGGCCCGACCGACCGTCAAGGCAGTGCGGACGGGTCCCCGACGCACTAGGGAGCGCTCTCCTCCTGTGCGGCGAGGAATGCGGCCAGGTCACGTGAGGCGCTCCGGAGATGCTCGCGGATCGCCCGCTTCGCGCCGGCGGCGTCGCCGCGGACGCACGCATCCAAGATCTCCTGGTGTTCGTCGTTGGCGCGCTGTGACGGTGGTCTCGAGGCCACGAACATGTGGATGTACGGGGCGGACGCGTCACGCAGGCTGTCGATCAGCGCGGACAGGCGGGGGCGCGCGGCCCCCTCGTAGAGGCGAAGGTGGAACTGATCGTTCAGCTTGAGCCACTTCCGGGCGTCCTCGGTCCTCCGCATCCGATCGATCAGCGCTCCGAGGTCGCGGGCCACGTCCTTCCGCAGATTGGGGATCGCATGTGCGACGGCGACGGACTCCAGCGCCTCGCGGATCTCGTAGAACTCGAGCACGTCGTCGACGCTCGGATGGAACACGACCGCTCCGCGATGCGGATCGATCCTGACCAGGCCCTCGGCCTGCAGCTGCGCGAACGCCTCTCGGACGGGTGTCGTGCTGACGCCGAACCGCTTCGCGACGTCGTTCTGCCGCAGTCGGGTTCCGGGGGCGAGGGTCCCGTGCTGGATCTCGTCCCGGAGCCGCTCCGCGACGACCTTCGCGGTCGTGTCCCGGCCGAGCGTGTCCTGTCGGTACGCCATCAGTCGGCGCTCACGATATCGGACGGCTCGCGAGCGCTCGGGATATCGGCGACCTCGAGGACCGCGCGGCCGACGACCGCGCCGGCCTCGAGCGCGTCGAAGACCTCGTTCACTGCCTCGAGGGGACGGACCATCCCCACCACGGTCGACACGAGGCCCCGCTCCACGAGCGCGACGGCCTTGGTGAGGTCGTCGCGGTGGGCGTAGCGCGACCCCACGTAGTCCACCTCGTCGAGCACGAGCCGCGGCGTGGGAACGGACAGCGCGGACGTGGGCGTGTAGCCGACGACGACGACGCGCCCGCCCGGACGAACGAGCCGTCGGGCGAGATCGAGTGTGTCGTCGTGTCCCACGGTGTCGAGGACTACGTCGACCCCTTCACCGTCGGTGCTGCCCATCAATGCGCCCATCGATCCCTCGTCGTCCGCGCGCCAGACCTCGAGCTGGAGATCTCGAGCCGACGCGAGGGTGGGCTCGTGGACGTCGAACCCCACGATGCGGGCACCCGCGGCTCGGCCCATCTGCGCCGCGTGGATGCCGACACCGCCGAGCCCGACGATCGCGGCCGTCATCCCGGGCCCCACACCACCTCGCGTGACGACGGAGCGGTAGGCGGTCCCCAGCGCGCACGACATCGGCGCGGCGTGGATCGGGTCGATCGACTCCGCGATCGGCACCAAGCGACCGAGCGGCACGGACATCCGTTCGGTGAAGCCACCGGGGTGGGTGAAGCCCGCCCAGCCGACCATGCTGCGGCAAAGTGTCTCGTCGCCGCGTCGACACGCGGAGCAGGTCCCGCACGGCCAGTAGTGGTAGACGACGGCGCGGGTGCCTTCTACCACCGCTCCCTCGGGATCGGACGCGATCGACCCGGCCGTAGATCTCGTGGCCGGGGATGTGCGGGAGCTCGAGGTTGTCGCTGAACGGCATCCGCCCGCGTGAGGTCTTGACGTCGCTGAAGCAGACGCCGCAGGAGAGGACCTCCAGCAGCGCGAAGCCCGGCCGGAGCTCGGGTTCGGGCAGGTCGATGAGCTCCAGCGGCTTCGCGTAGTCCACGACTGCCATCGCGCGCATGGCGCTCCTCCGCGATCGAGCCGGGTGGCTCCCGGCAGGGTCTCACATATAATATACGAACCCTCAGGACGAGCCGATCCGGGAGGAGAGTGCGATGGCTCGATACCTCAAGGAGCGGACCGGGGTCTCGGAGGAGACGTGGTCGGAGATCCGCGCGACCGTCAGCGAGATCCTGGGCGCGGTGGAGCGCGAAGGCGAGGCGGCGGTGCGCCGCTACTCCGAGCGGTTCGACGGATGGAGCCCGCCGTCGTTCCGCGTCGTCGAGAACGAGGTCCGCGATGCCACCGATGCGATCACTGACGAGCTCCGAGAGCACATCGCGTTCGCGCAGGCGCAGATCCGTGGGTTCGCGGAGCTTCAGCGATCGACGCTGATCGACGAGGAATGGGAGACCCTACCCGGCGTCACGCTCGGACAGCGGTTCCTCCCGGTGGGCGCCGTCGGCGCGTACTCGCCGGGCGGCCTCTATCCGCTGATCGCCTCGGCGATCATGACCGTGCTGGTGCCCAAGGTGGCGGAGGTGCCGCGCGTGGTGGCGTGCGCGCCGCCGCGCGGGCCGGCCGGGATGCATCCGCCTCAGCTCTTCGCGATGGTGACGTCCGGAGCCGACGAGATCCTCTGCATCGGCGGGGTCCAAGCGTTCGCCGCGATGGCGTTCGGCATCGAAGACCTCGAGCCCGTCGACATGCTGGTCGGGGCCGGGAACGCCTACGTCGCGGAGGCGAAGCGTCAGCTGTTCGGCACCGTGGGGATCGACCTCCTGGCGGGGCCGACCGAGGTGATGGTGCTGGCGGACGACTCCGCGGATCCGGAGATCGTCGCCGCGGACCTGCTCGGTCAGGCCGAGCACGGCCCGACATCGCCCGCCACCCTGGTGACGACGTCGGAGGATCTCGCTCGCGCCGTGAGCGACGCCGTCGACGCATGGCTCGACGGCGAGTGGCCCACGAAGGAGGTCGCCGGTACCGCGTGGCGCGATCACGGCGCGATCATCGTCTGCGAGGACGAGGAGGAGGCCGCCGCCGTCGCGGACGACATCGCGCCGGAGCACCTCGAGATCCAAACGGAGGACCCCGACTGGTACCTCAAGCGGATGAGCTCCTACGGCACGCTCTTCCTCGGGACCCATGCGACGGTGGCCTACTCCGACAAGGCGATCGGGACGAACCATGTGCTCCCCACGCGCAGGGCGGGTCGGTACACGGGCGGATTGTGGGTCGGCAAGTTCCTCAAGGCCGTCACGTATCAACGGGTCACGGCCGAAGGGTCGGCGCGCGTGGCCGCGTCCACCGCGGCGATCGCCGACGCCGAGCTGATGTTCGGCCATGCGCTCACCGCGAGGCTCCGGCTCAACCCGGCTCGGTATCCGGACGCGCTCCCGGCGATCCCGCCGACGCCTCCGCTCGGGGACGAGGGATGAGCGATCGACGACCGGTGACCGTGGTCACGGGGGCCGGTCGCGGGATCGGGCGCGAGATCGCCATCGGGCTGGCCGGCGCCGGCGCCGACGTCGTCCTGGCGGGGCGCGACCCGGCGACCCTCGACGCCACCGCAGAAGCCGCCGCGGCCGTCGGCGCCGCCACGCTGTGCGTCCGCACCGACGTGACCTCGGAGGAAGACGTCGGGGCGCTCGCCGCCGAGGCGACGGAACGGTTCGGCGCCGCCGACGCGCTCGTGGCGAACAGCGGCGTGGGCGGTCCGAGCGGGCCGCTCTGGGAGCTCGATCGCGAGGCATGGGAGGAGACGTTCGCGGTGAACGTGACCGGCGTGTTCCTCTGCGCACGAGCGTTCCTGCCGGCGATGCTCGAGCGCGGCAGTGGCTCGGTCGCGGTGATCGGGTCGATGACGGGCAAGCGCCCTCTGTGGGGGCGCACCCCGTACGCGGCCAGCAAGCTCGCCCTCGTCGGGCTCGTCCGCACGCTCGCGCTCGAGACCGCGCCCTCCGGTGTCCGGGTGAACCTCGTGTCGCCCGGGCCGGTGGAGGGGGAGCGGATGGCGTGGGCGTTCCGGGCGCAGGCGGAGGGTCGCGGTATCTCGACCGAGGATGCCCGAGCGGAGATGGTCGCCGGCATCCCGGTCGGGAGGCTGATCGAGGCCCGCGAGGTCGCCGACGCCGTCGTCGCGCTCACGCTCGGTGAGCTCACAGCCGTCACGGGGGTGGACCTGAACGTGAGCGGCGGGATGGTGATGTACTGAAAGGAGCGCGTATGCCGAGGATCGTCGACCTCTCGCAGGAGATCTACACCGGGATGATGGTGTACCCGGGCCACCTCAAGACCGTCCTGTTCGACCATGCGACCCACGCCGAGACGGCTCCACGGTTCGACAGCGGCTTCAGCTTCCAGACGAAGGGCTTCCTCCTGAACGACAACGGGCCCACCCACGTGGACTCGTTCAGCCACCTCGACCCCGACCCCTCGGCGCAAACGATCGACGAGATGCCGCTGGAGCTGTTCACTGGCGAGGCCGTGTGCATCGATGTGACCGGAGCCGAGCCGCGGACGGACATCCCGGTCTCGCGGGTGGAGCAGGGCCTGGCGGATGCCGGGCAGGACGTACGTGCCGGCGACATCGTCCTCTTCTACACGGGGACGGCCACGAAGTATGGCGGCACGCCCGAGTACCTGACGGAGTTCCCGGGGCTCGGCGCCGACGTGGCCGACTGGATCGTGCAGCGCGGGATCAAGTCCTTCGGGATCGACACCTGCACGCCGGACAACCCGTCGAGCCGGATCTACCCGATCCACATGATGGGACGCGAGCACCACATCACCCACTACGAGAACCTCACGAACCTCGATCAGATCGCGGGGCGACGGTTCACATTCATCGGCCTCCCGCTGAAGTTGAAGGGGGCGCACGGAGGTCCGACCCGCGCGGTGGCGTTGCTCGATGACTGAGGAGATCCCCCCCGGCGTCGGCGATCCGGCGCCCTCGTTCCGGCTCCGGAAGACGTTCGAGGAGAAGGTGTCGCTCGACGATCTCCTCGAGGGGCACCAACCGCTGCTCCTCGCGTTCTACGTCTTCGACTTCGGCTCCGTCTGAAGTCACGAGCTCTCCCAGTTGGGGGAGATGGCGCCTCGGATCGAGGCGATGGGCGCCAGGATCGCCGCGATCGCCGTCACGGCGACGTTCTCCCAGATGGCGTTCGCCAAGCACCTCGGGGTCCCGTTCCCGCTGCTCTCGGACTGGGGCCGGGAGACCTGCGCGGCGTACGGGGTGCGGTACGAGGTCTGGAAGGAGCACGACGGCCTCGCGAAGCGCTCCCTGTTCGTGGTCGACGGCGGCGGCATCATCCGGTATCGCTGGGTGACGGATGACGCGCTCCAGGAACCCGCGATCGAGGACGCGCTGAGTGCGCTCGCCGCCCTGGAGGGGCCGGCGGGCGGCTAGGGCACTGACGGGAGCGGGTCGCGTTCCCTGCGGTCCGAGAGCACGCCGAGCCCCACGCCCGCCAGGATCAGGACGAGGCTGATCGTGACGGCGAGAGTCAGCGACTCGTTCGCGATCACGATCGACGAGAGCAGGCCGACCACCGGGACCGCCATCAGTGTCAGGTTGGTGGTGATCGCAGGGAGGCTCCGGCTGATCGTGAGGAGCCCCCAGAAGCCGAACGCCGACCCGAGGAAGATCTGATACGCGACCACACCCACGGTGGCCGCCGTCCATCGGATCTCGCGGCGTCCCTTCGAGGGCCGCGGCGAGGACCACGATCGGGACGGCGGCGACCGCGAACTGCCACGGCATCAGCTCGAACGGCGTGCCCGCCCATCGGTGGGCACGGATGTGCACGGTGGTCGAGGCGTTCGCGATCGCCGCGACCAGGAGCATGCCGAGCCCGATCAGGAGATCGCCGTCGGTCCAATCGAGCGCCCAGGGCTCGATCAACAACACGACGCCGGCCGAGCCGAGCACCAGACCGGCGATCCGCAGCGACGTGAGGCGTTCGTGCAGGAACACGACGGCGAGCGGGACGGTCCACAGGCTCGCGGTATAGACGAGGATCGAGGACCGCCCCGGGGGGACGAACTCGAGCGCGCTGAACACGAGCGCCGTGACGAGCGCGAGCCGTGCGAGGCCGACGCTCCACAGGATCGGGCGATCGGCCGGGCGCGGACGCGGCACGCCTCGCGTCGCCATCCCGGCGGCGACCACGAGCGCAGCACCACCCATCCGGAACGCGGCGAGCCACAGGGGCGGGACCAGGTCGACGCCCGCGGACATGATCGGCCAATTCAGCCCGAGCACCGCGACGGTGGCGGCGGCGAGCAGGGAGACGGCGGGCCGACGCAGCACCGGTGCTTGGTCGTGGGAGCGCGACCAGAGGCGATCCGACAGGCCCACGCGCGTCCCGCCGTCCTCTCGGTCATCTGGGTGGTCGTCCGTCATCGCATCCGCTCGCTCGGCATCGCTCGCGGACGAACGCCGGCTAGTCGAGCAGGCGGTCGTCGTACTCGACGCGGGACAGGATGCGTGGGTCGTCCTCGGTCACGAGGACCATGTCCTCGATCCGCACACCGCCGCCGCCCTGGACGTCCGGCACCCACACGAGGGGCTCCACCGCGAAGACCATCCCGGGCTTGAGGTCGAAGACCGTCGACCCGGGCAGTGTCTCCCCGATGTACGGGGGCTCGTTCGCCCCCATCCCGATCCCGTGGCCGATGAACAGGCTGAACAGGTTGTCGCCGAAGCCGTGCTCCCGGACCTCCGCGATGATCGCGTCCGCCACGTCCTGGTTCGTGCGGCCCGGACGCATCACGTCGACGCCCGCCATCAGTCCGCGGTAGACCGCGGTGTAGACGCGCTTCTGCATCGCCGAGGGCTTGCCGACCATCATCGTCCGGCCGATGTCCGCGAAGTACCCGTTCCACATCGCGCCGATGTCGATGAAGCAGAGATCGCCGTTGCGGATGATCTTGTCCGTGCAGATCCGGTGCGGCGGCGACATGTGCTCGCCCGACGCGACGAACGGCGTGATCACGTGCGCCATCTCGCCGCCCATGTAGAACAGGGTCTGCATCGCGTCGCCGGCCACCTCGTTCTCACGCCGGCCGGAGCGGCTCGAGTCGATCGCGCGTTGCGTGACCGCGTCGCCGATCGCGCAGGCCTCCTCGATGATCGCGATCTCGTCGTCGCTCTTGATCAGGCGCACCTGCTGCATCAGATGGTCGCCGTCCGTGGGCTGCAGGTCCGGCAGATGGGTCTGCATCGACTCGACGAGCGAGTAGTTCACCTGGTCGACGCCCATACGGCCGGCGGCCACACCGAGCTCGTTCAGCAGGGGCGCGAGCGTCGCCTTGACGAAGCCGTCCACCAGCTCGCGCTGCTCCATGATCGGGATCGGGTGCGCGGCCGTCAGCCACGACATCCCCATCGAGGCCTTGTCGATCTCGCCACCCGAGCACAGGAGGACGGGCCCTGCGTCACGCGTGAGGAGCACCCCGTTGAGGGAGCTCATCTTCCCGGCGATCAGCTGCGCCCGCAGTGACGTGAGGTAGCGGACGTTCTCGTCCTTCCACAAGAGGAGCGAGTCGATGTCTGAGTTCCGGAGGGCTCGTTGCGCCGCCGCGATCCGGTCGCTCCGGAGCCGGGGGAAATCGATCCGGTCCTCCCAGTCGACCCCGAATGGTCCGCGCGCGTAGCCGCTCATCACTCTCCTCCGGGTCTGCCCTGATCCCGGGAACCGGCTCTCGTCTCGCTCCCACGAGGGGATCGAAGGTCGTGAACTCCCAAGTCTTCTGAGGCGGATATGTATCATACATCTTGTCGGAAGTGATACTGGGGCGACCGGATGCGCTGGTCGCGGGCAGGGAAAGGTGCGCGGATGGTTGCGGATAAGGCCGTCACGGGCGACGTCGACTGGGCCAGTATCGCCACCACCGGCGGGAGGCGCACCGCCCACGAGTTCGTGAAGGACTCCCTCCGACGAGCCATCCTGCGGGGCGACCTGAGCGGCGGGGCCCGGCTGATCCAGGCCGACCTCGCGACCATGCTGAACGTCAGCACGACCCCCGTGCGTGAGGCGCTGCGGGACCTGGCGACGGAGGGGTTCATCACCCTGGACCGGCACCGCGGCGGCGTCGTCCGGGAGCTGAACTGGCAGGAGATGGAGGAGATCCGTCTGGTCCGCCATCAGCTCGAGCCGCTGGCGGTCCGCCTCGTGGTCGAGAAGATCACGGAGGAAGAGCTCCAGGAGGCCGAACGCCTGCGGGAGCGGATGGCGAAGGAACGCGACCTCGGCAATTGGGTCGAGCTGAACACCCAGTTCCACCTGGTCTTCCATGATTCGACGGGCGTGGCGCGCCTCGCCTCGATCCTGAAGGGGTTCGAGGAGGCGTCCACCGTCTACGTGGCACAGGCCCAGCGGTGGCACCCCGAGATCCGGCGCCGCGCGGACGACGAGCACCAAGCCCTGATCGAGGCGTTCCGCAGCCGTGACGCCGATCGCGCCGCGGCCGTGATGCAGGGGCACGCCGCGATGCCGATCGAGATGACCCGGCCCGAGGAGCGCGGCACGGGCTGAGCGAGGCCTCCGGATCCGGTACAGCGCCGGAGGAGCGCCGGAAGAACGAAGGGAGCGACGGACATGGACACGGCTCGGCTCGGCATCGTCGGACTCGGATGGTTCGGGGGCGTCCTGGCCAAGAGCGCCCGGGCGTCCGGTGTCGCGGAGGTGGTCGCCTGCCACGCGAGGACCGCGGAGACGAGGGCGTCCTTCGCCGAGGAGCACGGATGCCGCGCCGCCGGTGACCTTGGCGAGCTGCTCGACGATCCCGAGATCGACGGGGTGATCGTGGCGACACCGCATTCGACGCACGTGGACATCGCGGTGGCCGCCGCCGAAGCCGGCAAGCACGTGTTCGTGGAGAAGCCCCTCACCCTGACGGTGGCCGATGCGAAGCGGGTAGGTGCGGCGGCCGAGCGAGCGGGGGTGACCGTCCAGGTCGGGCACAATCGACGCCGCCAGCCTGCCAACCGCCGGATCAAGGCGATGATCGACGCCGGCGAGCTCGGCGCCGTCCTGCAGCTCGAGGGCATGCACACGGCCGCCGGTGGCCACAAGCCGGACCTCCCGGCCTGGCGGAAGGATCCGGCCGAGTGCCCCTTCGGCGGCATGACGGCGCTCGGGGTCCACACGGTGGACACCTTCCACTACTTCATGGGCCCCGCGAAGAAGGTGACCGCGCTCAGCTCGCGGTTCCACGGGTTCAACGACCTCGACGACGCAACGACCGTCCTGCTCGAGTACGAGTCGGGACCGCTCGCGACGATCAACACGACGTACTTCGCCCCGCCGGTCGTCTCGCTCTCGGTGTTCGGCAGCGACGCCGCTGCTTGGAACGAGGAGGATGGTGCGCGCCTGTACACGCAGGCTCGGAGCGATCCGGCGCGGACCGAGCACGACGTGGAGACGATCGACACGATGCACGATGAGATCGTCGAGTTCGCGCGCTGCATCGCGGGGGAGGCCGAGCCGGAGACCGGCATGCCGGAAGCGATCGAGGTCGCCGCCGTCCTGGAAGGCATCGGGAAGAGCGTGGCGTCCGGGAGCGTCGTCGAACTGGCCGATCTCCGCTAGACGATCACGCCGGCCGGCGTGTCCTCGTCGCGCTCGGCGCGCAGGGCGAGCGCGGAGTGGATCGTCACGGCGCCGACCACGAGGAGGCCGCCGGCGAGCACCTCGCCGGACGGGCGCTCACCCATCGCGAGCCAGACCCAGAGGGGCCCGAGGAGCGTCTCGAGCAGCGCGACCAGGTTCACCTCGGGCGCGGCGACGTGATGGGTGGCGCGGGTGATCAGCGTGAGCGAGACCGGCAGGATCACGATCCCGAGGAGCGCGAGCAGGAGGAGGTCGCGGCCGCCGATTCCGGGATCGGCGCCCGCCAGCAGTCCGGCGAGCGCGGCCCCGACGCCGCCGACCGCGATCGCCGGGGTCATGTCGGCCGGCCGCGCGGCGCGCGAGACGGTCAGGTAGCCGGCGAAGCACGTCGCGCCGGCCAGCGCGAGCAGGTCCCCGTCGAGGTCGCCCTGGCCGATGCTCCCGCCGAGGATCACCGCGAGCCCCGCCACCACGACCACGCCCGTGAGCCAGGTGCGCGCCGCCGCCCGCTGCTGCAAAAAGACCCGTCCGAGGACGGAGGCGATCAGCGGACCCGCGGCGATGATCACCAGCACGCTCGCCGCGTCGGTCCGATCGAGGGCCGAAACGAAGGCGATGCTCGCCGCTGCGAACAGCGCTCCGGCGAACAGATGGGGTGGGGTGGGTCGCCAGGAGCGGTGACCGTCGGGCGGGCGCAGGAAGAGCAACAGCGCGACGGTCCCGACGGCCGTGAAGACCCCTCGCCACGCCACCGTGGTCCAAGCGCCCGCGTCGACAGATCGGACGATCAATGCGTCGGGGCTGATCACGACGACCCCGATCGCGCACAGCGCGAGGCCGCGGACGTGCTCTCGACGGCCGCCCACCGATCCTCCCCCGACCGTCGACCCCTTCTGCCTGGACAACTTATCGCATATTCTATAGAGTGCGTCACTTGATCGGGCCCGACAGCACGGGGAGGGGGCTCCACATGGCTGGTCGCAGGGTGCTTCGCGGTATCGCGCTCCTTGCCGCCGCAACGCTGTTCGCCGTTTCGTGCGGCGACGACGGTGGCGATGGCGGCGGTGGCGGCGGCGGCGGGGAGGAAAGCAACATCATCCGGTTCACGTTCGCGCCGGATCCGGCCTGGGACTGGGTGAAGGACCAGGGCATCCTCGAGGCGATGGAGCAGGAGTCGGGATTCCGCATCATCCAGCTCGCCACGTGGGACGAGTTCGCCACGTTCGCCGGTGGCCACGCCGACGTGATCTCCACCGGGACCTACGAGACGCCGTTGCTCGAGGAGCAAGGCATCGAGACGGTGACGTTCGGTCAGTTCAACATGAACAAGGACGTCCTGGTCACGGCGAACCCCGAGTACCAGACGGCGGCGGATTTCCCGGCGGGATGCAAGATCGCCTCGGAGTCGGTCACCGGCAACACGATCATCTGGGCGTCGCTCATCAACAGGATCGATGGCCGAGAGGTCGGGGAGGGTTCCGACGACATCGGCATCGTCACCGCCGACTACCAGATCATCCCGAACCTCCTCCGCGAGGGAGAGGCGTGCGCCGGGATCCTCGACCCCACGCAGGTGATCGCCGACATGGCCTCGGGTGACCTGACCGTGATGTACGACGGGAAGGCGGCGGCGCAGCTGTACGGCGAGGAGATCGTGCCCGGCCACGAGGGCGTGCTCAGCAACGCGTTCGTCTCGCGAGCGGCCTGGTTCGACGCGAACCCCGACGCGGCAGCGTTCTTCCTCGAGGTATGGGACTGCGCGATGGTGCAGTGGGCGGACCATCGGGACGAGATCATCGACACGTACCCGCAGCACTTCGCGGTCGAGGACGAGTCCCAGGCCCAGTTCATGAAGGACTACTTCGCGAACACGTTCGACTGGTTCGTGGAGAGCCCCTACCTCACCGAGGACTGGATCGAGGGCGAGCGCCCGGTCTTCGACCTCGTGCAGGAAGCGGGCATCATCCCGGAGGACGCGGAGTTCCCGCGCCACGAGGCCATGGAGCCGCCGGACGATTCACCCTGCCCGGAGGGGTTCTAGCGACCGACACGGTGCCGGCGTCGCGCTTCGCGCGCGGCGCCGGCATCGCCTCCCCACCCGCGATGGCGACGACCGAGAAGACCCTCGAAGAGATCGAGCAGGAAGCGATCGACGCGCTCGCGTCGGGCGGTCGACGGACGCGCTCGAAGGTCCTGTACTCGGGTCTCGGGGCCCTGAGCTTCCTCGCGGTCTGGGCGTACTTCTCCACCCAGCTCGAGCCCTACGTGCTTCCCTCCCCGCTCGCCGTGGCGCGGCGGATGTGGGAGCTCACGACGGCGGGAGACGTCTTCATCAACTTCGCGAGCAGCTTCGGCAAGACGATGGCCGGGTGGGCGTTGGCACTCGTGCTCGGCATCCCGATCGGCCTGCTGATGGGTCGGTACCGCTACGCGCGTGCGTTCTTCCACGACTTCGTCTACCTGTTCGCGAACGTGCCGCTGCTCGTCTACGCGGTCATCGCCGTGATCGTGTTCGGGATCAGCCCGTGGGGGCCCGCGTTCGTCGTGATGCTCGAGGCGTTCACTGGTATCGCGATCAACACGGCCGCGGGCGTGGAGTCGGTCGACCGTGGGCTCCTGGCGATGAGCCGCTCCTTCCGGCGGAGCAGCAGGAGGACCCTCCGGAGCATCGTGATCCCATCGGTGGTCCCGTTCCTGTTCGCGAGTGGGCGCGTCTCGTTCGCCAACTCGTGGAAGCTGGCTGCCCTCGCCGAGACGTTCGGGGGCTACCTGGGCATCGGGTATCAGCTCGAGAAGGCGTTCCAGACGTTCTCGGTGGTCACGCTGCTCGCCTGGATGTTCTTCTTCGTGATCTTCGTGATCCTCGTCGAGCGGGTCCTGATCACGCCGGCGGAGCGCAAGGTGTTCGCGTGGCGTGACCCGGCCGGTGCGAGGGAGCGTGTGTCGTGAGTGAGGCTCAGGCCACCGTCCAGGGATCGGCCTCCGCCGCCGACATCCCCGCATCCCTGCTCGCGCCGCCGACGCACCCCTGGTGGTGGTGGCTCGGATCGGATCGGGCCGCACGGTACACCGCGCGACTCGTCTTCCTCCTGGTGTGGCAGTGGGCGGGCACGACGTTCCAGGACATCCCGGCGCCCACGGGGACGATCGAGTTCTTGATCGAGGAGTTCCAGCGGGGTGAGGTCTTCCCGAACATCGCGATCAGCCTGTTCCGCGCGGTGATCGGCCTGACGCTCGTGCTCGTGCTGGGCGTCGCGACCGGGATCGCGATGGCGCGGTGGTGGCGCGTGCGGTACTTCCTGACCGACCTGATCCTGGTGGGGATCACACTCCCGGCGTTCATCTGGGCATTGCTCGTCGTGATGTGGTGGGCGTTCAGCAACATCGGCCCGATCACGGTCTGCGTCGTCTCGGCGACCCCGCAGCTCGTGGTGAACACGTTCCAGGGAGCGACGGCCACGCCCGGGAAGCTGCTCGCGATGTCGGATGCGTATCGCGTGGGTGAGCGGCGGCAGTTCCGGTGGCTGGTGATCCCGTCGATGATGGAGTACATCGCGGCCGGGTTCCGGTCGGCGGTGCTCGCCGGGTGGGGCGCGGTGCTTCTGGTCGAGTGGTTCGGCAACGACAAGGGCGTCGGATTCCGGGCGCACTACTGGTACGACGCGCACAGCTTCGAGGGGATGATGGGCTGGGGTCTGGTGATGATGGTCATCATCCTCACCTTCGACAGGATGGTGATGGACCGTGTGGTCCGCCACTTCCGGAGCTGGCGAACGGGGGAGCAGCAATGGTCGTGACGTACGGACGCCGCCGGCCCGAGCGACCTCGAGGGAAAGGTGAGTCGACGTGGCCCGACTGGTAGCCCGCGATGTCAAGAAGGTCTTCCCGCCGACCCGGCAGGGACAAGATCCGGTGTTCGCGCTGCGGAACGTCACGTTCGAGGCCGAAGGGCACACGTTCGTGACGCTCGTCGGACCGTCCGGATGCGGCAAGAGCACGTTCCTCAACATGGTCTCGGGCATCGAGTCGCCGAGCGCGGGCACGCTCGAGGTCTTCGGCAGGATCGAGGGTGACGCACGGATCGGGTACGTGTTCCAGGATCCGCGCCTGCTGCCCTGGAAGACCGTGTTGGACAACATGGTCTATGTCCTGGACGAGGGCTCATCCGAAGAACGCGCGGCACGCGGCCGGAAGTACCTCGACCTCGTGAACCTCGGCTCCCGGGCCGAGATGTACCCGGGACAGCTCTCCGGCGGCATGCAGCAGCGGGTCGGTATCGCGCGGGCGCTATCGATCGAGCCGGACCTGCTCCTGATGGACGAGCCGTTCAGCCACCTCGACGCGATCACGGCGCGTGACCTCCGCGTGGAGCTCCAGCGCCTCTGGCTGGACACCGGCTCCACGATCCTGTTCGTCACGCACGACGTGCTGGAAGCCGTCCTGCTCTCCAGCAGGGTGCTGATGATGAGCAGCCAGGGCGTGATCTTCCGCGACCTCACGATCGACCTGCCGTTCCCGCGCCGGCAGACCGACCGGGAGGTCGCGATCCACCAGGCCGAGATCCTCGAGCTCTTCGAGGAGATGGAACGACCGAAGGTCGACGCGTGAACCGCGTGCCCTCGGCGTGCACCGTTGCGTGACCGAACCGGCACGCGAACAAAGCACCGAGCGAACGAAGCGAACGGAGGAGGAGACATGCTCAGACACACCGCGTTCTTCATGCTGAAGGAGGGCAACGGGCCCGAGGAGATGCGCTGGATGCAGAAGGGGTCCGCCTTCATGCGGTTCACGGCCGCCGGCCCCGTCGCGATCGACTTCGGGTCCGACCTCTTCGGAGGATCGACGCACCTCTCGGAGACGAAGCCCTGGGACCGGACGCCGCGGTGGCGGGCGGCCACGGAAGGCCCGCCGTGCGACTACGACGTGGCGCTCCACCTGGACTTCGAGGACGAGGCCGGCCTGGAGGCCTACAACAAGGACGACGTCCATCACGAGATCGCCGTGTACAACGCCTCCGTGTGCCAGGGCGAGCTCACGGCGAGGATCGACTGGTGGTACGACGGCGAGCCGCTGATGACCCCCGGCCACGTCCGGCACACGGCGATGTTCATCTGGAAGGACGACATCGACGAGGCCGCGAAGGAGCGCGCGTTCGCCGAGGTCAAGCGGCTCGGCGACGAGGCGGGCGTCGAGCGGCTCACGCTCGGGACGAACGTCGGCACGCTGAAGACCGACTACGACTGGATCCTCGATCTCCAGCTGCCGGACACCGAGGCGGCCGAGGCGCTCCGGGCGGGTGAGGGGTACCGGGAGACGATGCAGGCGATCGCGGACGTCGACGAAGTTCGAGTGGACGGCCCGGATGACCCATCGGATGCACGGCCACTAGACGGTCCGGGAGACGACGACATGAGCGACACGGATCCGATCATCGACGTCCACTGCCATTGCACGCTCCAGCGGTTCCAGCGAGCCGTCCTCGAGGGAGGCGGCGACTGGCACGGGATGACCACCGCGGACGGTGAGCTGGACAACCTGAAGAACCGGTGGGACGTCCCGAAGCGGATCGAGACGATGGACGAGCTCCGCATCGACGTGCAGCTCGTCTCGCCGACCGACGTCTTCTACCAGTACCACCAGCCGCCCGAGGTCACGGAGCGGATCGCCCGGGAGGCGAACGAGGAGATCGCGGAGATGGTGCGCGATCATCCCGACCGCTTCATGGGGCTGGGGACGCTCCCGATGCAGGATCCCGAGCGGGCGGTGGCGGAGATGACGCGGGGCCGGGAGGAGCTCGGCCTCACCGGGTTCATGATCGACGATCACGTGAACGGTCTCACCTACGATCACGACCAGTTCGAACCGGTCTGGGAGGCCGCCCAGGGTCTCGGCGCGTTCCTCCTGATCCACCAGTTCCAGCACACCACCGTCACCTACCGGACGCGCAAGTACTTCCTGCTGAACTCGATCGGGAACCTCGTCGATCGGACGATCACGTTCGCCTCCTTCATCTACGGAGGCGTCCTCGATCGCTACCCGGAGCTCACGATCTGCCTCTGCCACGGGGGCGGCTACGTTCCGTACGCCCTGGACCGGCTCGACAAGGGCTGGGACGTGTGGGGGGGACAGCGCGGGAAGTCCCAGGACCGACCCAGCAGCTACGTGCGGCGCTTCTACTACGACACGGTGGTCTACACGCCGCGCAACCTGCGCTTCCTGCTCGATGTGGTGGGGGCGGACCGGGTGGTGTTCGGGACCGACTGGCCGGCTCCGATGACGTTCGACGACCCGGTCGGCCGCCTCGAGACGATGGCGGAGCTCTCCGAAGACGAGCGGCACGCGCTGCTCCGCGGGACGGCCGCGAGCCTGTTCGGGCGGCACCGGCGTGAGGCGGCGCGAGCGCGGCGGACCGCCAGGACCGACAGGTCTTCGTGGTCCAACCGATCATGGACGTCGGCCGCCGCGCGCTCGAGGAGATCGCCGACGTCGAGGTCTTCGACTCCGAGCGGATGATCGGCAGGGACGGACCTGCTCGACGGCGTCCGAGACAGCCGACTACCTCTGGATGCTCGGGGACACGCCGATCGACGAGGAGGTGATGGAGGCGGCCCCTCGCCTCAAAGGGATCGCCACGATGGCCCTGTTCCCCAACGTCGTGGACGTGGAGGCGGCGACCCGCCGCGGGCTGCCCGTCACCGTCGTGCCGCACGTGATCACGAAGACCACCTGCGACCTCACGTGCGCGCTGGTGATCGGGTTGGCATGGCGTCTCGTGGAGGCGGATCGCTTCGTCCGGGATGGTCGGTTCCACCAGGAGCAGTCCACGACGTTCCTCACGCACGAGCTCTCGGGCAAGCTCGTCGGGATGATCGGGCTCGGCGAGATCGGGCCGGAGATCGTCACGCGCCTGCGGGCCTTCGAGATGGACGTGATCTACACGAAGCGGAACCGGCTGCCCGAGGAACGAGAACGGGCGCTCGGCGTGACCTGGGAGCCGGATCGTGACGAGCTGCTCCGCCGCGCCGACTTCGTCGTGCTGATGGCGACGTACAACCGGACGACGCACAAGCTGATCGGCGCCCGGGAGTTCGACCTGATGAAGCCCTCCGCCTTCTTCGTGAACACGGCACGCGGCCGGATCGTGGACGAGCCCGCGCTGATCGAGGCTCTCCGCGAGGGGAAGATCGCCGGCGCCGGACTCGACGTGTACTGGCAGGAGCCGCCGGTGGGCGAGCCCGCGCCCGAGCCCCGAGCTCTTCGGGTTCCCGAACGTGATCCTCACGCCCGCACATCGGCAGCGCCACGGTGGAGGCGAGGGAGACGATGAGCCTGGCCGTGGTCGACAACCTCCGGGCGATGATCGAGGGCAGGCGGCCGCCCGGGATCGTCAATCCGGAAGATCTACGGGGAGGAGGTCACCGAGCGCCCGGACCGCGCTCGGGATGACAGTGCCTGGACACGCTCGTCATACAAGATATAGAGTGCGCGAAAATCGGTCGTTCGACGGAGACAGAGGGGGTCGGGGATGGTTCGTCGCCTGGCGGTTGTTGGTGCGGTGCTGGCGCTCGTCACGCTCGGCGCCTGTGGCGGGGACGATGGGGGCTCGGGCGACGGCGAGGGCGGCACGATGCGCTTCGTCTTCTCGCCCGATCCCGTGTGGAACTGGCTCGAGGACGAGGGCATCCTCGCCGAGATGGAACAGGAGTCGGGCTTCCACATCGAGCGGAACGAGTCCGAGGACGAGTTCGCGTTCTTCGCCGGCGGCCACGCCGACATCGTCTCGACCGGCAGCTACGAGACGCCGGTGCTCGAGGCCGAGACGAACGTCGAGACCGTGACGATCGGCAAGTACAACAAGGCCAAGGACATCATCGTCGTGGCCGCCGATTCGGGCTACGAGACGTTCGACGATCTCGAGGCCGGGATGCAAGCTCGGCGTGGAGTCGTTCAGCGGCTCGACGATCGTGTGGCAGGCGCTGGCCCAGGACCTGCACGGCCGGACGATCGGGGAGGGTCCCGGCGACATCCAGATGGCGATCACCGACTTCAACACCGCCCCGGAGCTCGTCCTGAGCGGCGACCTGTGCGCGGGCGTCACCTCGATCTACAACGCGCATGGCGTACCTGATGGACGGGAGCGTGGTGGGCCTGTACGAGGGCAAGTCCGCGTCCCAGCTCTTCGGGAGGAGTACGTGCCGGGACACGAGGGCATGAACAGCAACAACTTCGTGGTCACCAAGGCCTGGTACGACGAGCACCCGGAGGAGGTCGCGTTCTTCCTCGAGGTCTGGGACCGCGGCCTGCAGGAGTGGGCCACGAACAAGGACGCGATCCTCGACGCCTATCCGGACGACTTCGGGTACAAGACGCCCGGAGGAGCTCGAGTTCCTGAAGGAGTGGTACGAGACGTCAGTTCGATGAGTTCGTGGACACCGTCTACCTGGACGAGGACGTGGATCCAGGGAGAGCTGCAGGTCACCGACCCTCCTCGCGGACGGCGGGATCGTGCCCGAGGGGCAGCCCGGCCCGATCCACGTATGCATCGATCCGGAGAGCGGAGAGGAGACCTGCCGCCTGCCCTGATCGCGCGCGGACGCCGGCTGACGGATCCGGCGACCGGGGGGCAGCATCCGGCGAAGCGCGTGATGTCGACGCCGCCCGTCACCGAGATCCCGCAGACCGAGAGCACCGCGTCGGTCCGTCGTCGACACCGCGCAAGCGGGCAGCGAGCATGCGGTGGAAGGCCACCGCGTACTCGCTCGCTGGGAGCGGTGGCCTTGATCGCCGTCTGGCAGCTCGCCTCGGGCTTCACCCGCACGGAGTTCAACCTCCTCCCGGCCCGCTCAGCGTGCTCGAGCGGATGGGGGACTTCACGTTCGGCAACGAGGCGGAGGGGATCGCCACCGGGCTGGGTCTTCGTCAACTTCTGGGAGACGTTCCGTAAGACGCTCCTCGGATTCGGCGGCGCCCTCGTGGTCGGCGTGCCGATCGGCATCCTGATGGGCCGCTACCGCTACGCGAAGAACTTCTTCTTCGACTTCGTCTACCTCGCGGCGAACGTGCCCCTGATCGTCTACGCGATCTTGGGCCTGCTCCTGTTCGGGATCGGCGACACCGGACCGGCGTTCGTCGTGGCCCTGCTCGTGCTGCCGGTCATCTCGTTGAACGTCGCGGCGGGGGTGGAGGGTGTCGATCGGAACCTGCTGTCGATGAGCCGGGCATACGGGATGCCGACGTCGGCCGCCCTCCGCGCAGATCGTGATCCCGTCGTTCACGCCGTTCCTGTTCGCGTCGGCCCGAGCGTCCTTCGCCGCATCCTGGAAGCTGGCGGCCCTCGCGGAGACGTTCGGCGGCACCACGGGCGTGGGGGTCCAGATCCGGAAGGCGTTCCAGGGCTTCTCGGTCACCGACATGCTGGCCTGGATGATGTTCTTCGTCCTGTTCGTGGTCCTGATCGAACGGGTCGTGCTGATGCGGCTGGAGCGGTTCGTGTTCCGGTACCGACTGAAGCGCGGCGAGGACGTGCTCCGCTACTGATCGAGGAGACCGTGGCCACCGAGACCATCACCGAGCACACCGCCCCGCGATCCTCCGGGAGAACGCGGTCCTCGCGCTTCCTCCGCCGCGACCGCGTCGCGCGATGGACGTCGCGCCTCGCCCTCCTGCTCCTGTGGCAGTTCGCCGGGCATCCTGAGCGAGCGGTTCCCCACGCCGGTGCAGACCGTCGACATCCTGGTGCGGGAGTTCCAGGCGCCCTTCGGGAGCGATCCGTGGAGCGTCTGGAACAACGAGCTCGTGCAGAACCTGCAGATCAGCCTGATCGCGGACGGGTCTCGCGCTCCTGTTCGTCCTGGTGATCGGCGTGCCGGTGGGCTACGCGATGGGGCGGTGGTGGCGGGTCCAGGCGTTCTTCACGGACCTGGTCACGGTGGGCATCGCGCTCCCCGCGTACATGTGGGCGCTGCTGGCGGTCATGTGGTTCGGGTTCGGGATCCGTGCGCCGGTCTTCTGCGCGGTGGTGTCAGCGACGCCGGGCCTGATCGTCCACGTCCTGCAGGGCACGCTCGCGATCCCTCGCGAGCTGCGTGACATGTCGGACGCGTACGGCGTCCCCGGTCCGACCCGGGCCCGGGACCTCGTGCTCCCGTCGATGGCCGGCGCCCTGATCGCCGGGATCCGTCTGTCGATCATCGCTGCGTGGGGCTGCGTGGTCCTCGTGGAGTGGTTCGGGAGCAACGAGGGAGCCGGCTTCCGTGCGCGTGACTGGTACCAATCGGCGGCCGACTACAACGGACTGATGGCCTGGGGCGTCGTCGTCCTGATCGTCGTGATCGTGGTCGACCGAGGCATCATCGAGCGCATCGATCGCGCCGCGCATCGCTGGCGCGGGTCGATCGCCTCGTTCGGAGCGAAAGGGTAGGACGCATGGACCAGAGAGCGGAAGGGCGAACCACGTGGCGGTCCTGAAGGCGACGAAGGTCGTCAAGGAGTTCCCTCCTCCGACGAAGCACCAGCCGACCGTCCGGGCCCTCGACGGCCTGGACTTCGAGATGGGCGGGCAGACGTTCGTCTCGATGGTGGGGCCGTCGGGGTGCGGCAAGAGCACGTTCCTCAACATCGTGTCCGGGATCGAGACACCGACCTCCGGCAGCGTCACCGTGGCCGCCGACGACGGCGGACCGGCGAGGCTCGGCTACGTGTTCCAGGACCCGCGGCTCCTGCCGTGGCGGACCGTGATGAGCAACGTGCTCTACGTCCACCGCGACAAGACGCGACGCCTCGCACGGCCGGATCGAGCGCTACCTCGACATGGTGGGGCTGAAGGGGTTCGAGCACATGTATCCCGCCCACCTGTCCGGCGGCATGCAGCAGCGCGTCGGCATCGCCCGCGCGTTCTCGGTGGAGCCCGACCTCCTGCTGATGGACGAGCCGTTCAGCCACCTCGACGCGATCACGGCGCGGACGCTCCGCGAGGAGCTCCAGTCGATCTGGCGGCAGACGAAGAAGACCGTCCTGTTCGTCACGCACGACGTGATGGAGGCCGTGCAGCTGTCGAGCCGGATCATCATCGTCGCCTACGGCGGCAGGAACTTCGCCGACCTCACGATCGACCTGCCCTACCCCCGCCTGCAGACGGATCCGGCGGTGGCGACGATGCAGGCGCAGATCCTCGAGGTGTTCGAGGACATGGAGCGCAAGCGGCGAGCCCTCGATCCGCGCATCACCGAGCTCGCGGAGGCGACCCGGAAGATGGAGGCGGGCTGAGCCTCCCGCCCCGACGGTCCTCTGCGGCTACAGCCCGAGCAGCCGGGCCGGGTTGTGCTGGAGGATGCCGTCCTTCTCCTCCTGGGTGAGGCTCTCCATCGCGTTGATCCACGGACACGGGATCGGGCTCCATCATCGGCGCCGGGTAATCGGTGCCGAGGACGACGCGGTCGCTGCCCACCACGTCAAGGAGGTAGCGGAGCGTCGATTCCGTGTACGTGCACGAGTCGTACCAGAACCGGCTCACGTACTCGCTCGGGGCCCGCTCGAGGAACGTCCGCGCGTCCTCGAACTCGGGCATGTTCTCCATGGCGCCGGCCTGCCACCCCTTGTCCATCCGCGCGACGCCGAACGCCGTGTAGCCGCCCGCGTGGCCGAGGCAGAGCTTGAGGTCGGGGTAGCGATCCATCACGCCGCCGTAGACGAGCGTGCCGAACGTGATGGCCCGCTCCACCAGGTTGCCGATCACGTTCGGCAGGCCGTAGCGGGTCGTGCGGCCCTCCACCACGGTGGCTGCGCACTGATGGAAGAACACGACGGCGCCGAGCTGTTCCACGGCGGCCCAGAACGGGCCGAACCGCGGATCGTCGAGCGTCACCCCGTCCACGTGGTCACCGATCGTGATCCCCTTGAAGCCCATCTCGCCCATCGCGTGCTCCATCACGGCGATGGCGGCGGGCACGTCCTGGAGCGGGATCGAGGCGAGGCCCATGAAGCGATCCGGGTGCGCGGTCATCATCTCGGCGAGCTCCTCGTTGCACTCGTCGGCGATCGCGCGGGTGACGGCGGCATCGAGGTTGTACTTGAAGAAGCCCGTGTTGATCGTCAGCACGTGGACGTCCACGCCCATCTGATCCATCTCCGCGATCCGCTCGTCCGCCGGGATCGAGAACTTCGGGATGTGGAGCTCGCCCACGTCCGCGTCCAGCGAATGCCACTCGCCACGCTCCTCGATCGCCCGCACGAAGCGACGCGGCGTGACGTGGTTGTGGATGTCGATGACGGCCATGGGCGTCAGAACGTGAACTGGACGCGCGCGGTGATCTCCTTCTGGGTCACCGACGCGACGAGATCGGATGCGGCGTTCATCACCGGGTTCGCGAAGTAGCTTTCCAGCCCGGCAACGTCCTCGAAGTCGGCCACGAGCACCATGTCCCAGTTGTTGGGGTTGCGCCCGATGTCGAACCCGACCGTGTACTCGACGACGCTCGGAACCTGCTCTTTCAGGGCGGCGAGGGCGTCTCGGGCCGCCACCTTCCGTTCGTCGGGAACGCCATCCTTCCACTTGAACATGGCCACGTGCCGGAGCATCCGGACCCCTTTCTGCCTCAGGGAGCGAGCGATTGCAGAACGCACGATATCGAATATCGTAGGCGCCCGACGTGAAGGGAGCCGCGCAAACCCGCGGATCGGCGTCGGAGAGCAATCACATATAGTGCACAGCGATCGAGCCCGGTTCCGCGGGACGGGGGAGGCAGGCGCATGAGCGAAGGCCCTTGGCACACCGATCGATGGTTCACGAGCCCGTGGAACTTCTTGCCGGAGATCCGGGAGACCCTGGACCTGCCGTCCTCGGTCCAGGTGCACGACGTCACGCTGCGCGACGGCGAGCAGCAGGCGGGCGTGGTCTTCACGAAGGACGACAAGCTGCGGATCGCGGAGGCGCTGGCCGAGGCGGGGGTCCCTCGGATCGAGGCCGGCCTGCCGGCGGTCTCGCCCGCCGATGACGCCGCCGTCCGCGAGATGGTGAAGATGGGGCTCCCGTCGAAGATCTACGCGTTCTCACGGTGCATCGTCGACGACGTGAAGCGCGCCGCGGATTGCGGTGTCGACGGCGTGGTGATGGAGATCCCCTCGAGCCATCACCTGGTGGAGAAGGCCTACCGGTGGCCCGTGCAGCGCGCGATCGACGCGTCGGTCGAGGCGACGAGCCTGGCGCACGAGCTCGGGCTCACGGTCTCGTTCTTCCCGATCGACGCGACCCGGGCCGGGTTGGTCGAGTACCTCGATCTTCTCGAGAAGGTGGCGACCGATGGGCACGTCGACGCGGTCGGGCTCGTGGATACGTTCGGCGTCCTGTCGCCCCACGGCGTCCGCATGTTCGTGCGGCAGACGCGGGAGCGCCTTGGCGTCCCGCTCGAGACCCACTTCCACATGGACTTCGGACTGGGGGTGGCGAACACGCTCCTCGCGGTGGCGGAGGGCGTGGAGGTGATCCAGACGACGGTCACCGGCATCGGGGAACGCGCCGGGAACACGCCGATGGAGGAGACGGTGCTGGCGCTCCTCACGATGTACGACATCGACGCCGGTATCCGGACCGAGCGGTTCTTCGAGCTCTCGAAGCTCGTGATGAGCCTCGCGGGCGTCTCCCAGCCTTCGAACCGACCGGTCGTGGGCGAGCGTCTCTACAACGTCGAGTCCGGGATCATCACGACCTGGGTCCGCAACGTCGGCGACGAGCTGACCGAGTCGTTCCCCTACCGCCCGGAGCTCGTCGGGCAGCCCCAGCCAGTGCTCGTCCTGGGGAAGGGGTCAGGGCTCGATTCGGTCGCGGCCGGTCTCGACCGGCTCGGTCGCTCGGCCACGCCCGAGCAGATGCAGCAGATCCTCGACGAGGTGAAGGCTCGGTCCCTGGAGACGAAGAGCCTCCTCGACGACGAGGCGTTCTCGGCGATCGTCGACCAGGCCACGTCGTGACCGGCCAGAGGTCGGAAAGGAACGGAGGGCAGCAGCGATGAGGGAAGCGTTCGGCTACGCGAGCATCGAGTGGAAGCGAGGCATCGACTGGGACGCCGTCCGAGCGTACCGGTTCGAGCGGGCGCAGGAGGCGATGAAGCGCCACGGGCTCGGCGCGATGCTCCTGATGTACGACGAGAACATCAGGTACGTGACGTCGACCCTCACGCCCGGGTGGAACAAGCTGAAGCCGGGGCTCCGCTACGCGGTGCTCCCCGCGGGCAAGGCGCCCATCCTCTACGAGCAGGGCGACCTCGGGATCCACATCAAGGCCCACTCGCCGTGGATCCCTCAGGAGAACGTTCGGCACTCCTTCGCGTGGATCAAAGGCGCGGCGGGACCGGCGTCCACGATGCAGGTCGAGAAGTTCACCGACGCCCTGGCGGCGACCTCGAGGACGCCGGGGTCAAGGACCAGCCGCTCGGCGTTGACTTCATCGACATCACGATGATGAAGACGTTCGAGCAAGCCGGGATCACCTGGACCGACGGGATGACGCCGATGATGGAGGCACGAGCGGTCAAGAGCCCCGACGAGCAGAACTGCTCCCGGATCGTGGGCTCGATCTGCGACGCGCTCCACTACGAGATGTCGCAATGGCTGCGCCCCGGCCTCACCGAGAACCAGGTGGCGGCCCACGGGTTCGAGTTCCTGTACTCGTTCCCGGGGGTCGAGGACGTCGAGGACGTGATCGTGTCCTCCGGGCCGAACGCCTGGCCGAACTGGCGCAACTTCTCCGATCGGATCATCCGACCCGGTGAGCTCGTGATCATCGACGTGGCGGCGCTCACGTGGAACGGCTTCAAGTCGTGCGTGTATCGCACGTACTGCGTCGGCGGGAAGCCCACCGACGAGATGAAGCAGTACTACGACACCGCGCTCACGTGGCTCCGCGATTCGATCGACGCCGTGAAACCGGGCGTCTCGACCCGGGACATCGCCTCGAAGTGGCCATCCGCGATGGACACGTGGGGCTACGCCGACGAGGACGAGGCCGCGGCGAACCTCTGGGGCCACGGGCTCGGGCTCGCCCAGTACGACCAGCCGGTGATCTCCCGGATCTGGTCGCTGGACCATCCGATCGAGATCAAGCCGGGCATGGTGTTCGCGCTCGAGACCCAGCACGGGAAGGTCCACGAGTTCGGCGTCCGGCTGGAGGAGATGCTGATCGTCACCGACACCGGGCACGATCTGATCACGTCCTTCCCGATCGACGAGATCACGCTCGCGGGCTGACGGGATGGTCGCGCGGCGCCCATCGCGCTCGACGATCCCGCGGCCCGCGACCCGGCGGTCGTCGGTGTCAAGGCGGCCGGGCTTGGCGGCGGCGGTGAACGCCGGACTGCCCGTGCTCCCGGGATGGGTCCTCCCCCTGGAGGCGTCCGCGGCCGCGATCGTCGCAGGTGCGCGAGCGCTCGAGACCGCGGGGCCTCCGCGCGCGTACCTCGCCGCGATGGAGACGGTCGTTCCCGCGGGTCTCGATGAGGCCCTCGTGTCGCTCCGACGACCGAGAACCCGGTCGGGAGAAGGGACCGAGCCGGGAGGTGAGCCGCCGGACGACGAGCGCTTGGTGGTTCGGTCTCGACCGATCCTCGATGACGACGGTCGCTGGTCGGGGGCGTTCGCCAGCTACCTCGGGATCGAGGAGGGCGACCTGCCCACCGCCGTCCGGGGATGCTGGGCGTCGGCCTTCTCCAGTGACGCGCTCGGCCGGTGCGGCGAAGCCGGTGTTGACGTGGACACGGTGCGGATCGGTGTGCTCGTGCAGCCGTTCGTCACGTTTGACGCCGGGGGCACCGCCCGGATCCGGCGCCGACGGCGCGATCGACGTCGCCGTGGCGCCGGGCGGGCCGGCGGGCGTGGTCGGCGGTCGCCTCGGCGGCCGCGACGTGGATGTGGGGGCGGACGGGGGGATCCTCGGTGAGGTCGAGAGTGGTGCGGCGACGGTGTCGGCGGCGGCCGGCCTCGCCCGGCTCGCGGCCGAGACCGTCGCCGCCACCACGATCGAATGGGGCGCTGTGGGCGATGAGGTCTACCTCTTGCAGATCGGCCCGGCGGGACGGGCCCAGACACCATCCGCGGGTCCACCTCCACGTATCCAGGCACCCCGTGCCCTGGTCCCGGCCGGCGCCGAGCGCCTGGCCCGGCTGGTCACGGCCTTCCCGGGACCGCTGGGGGATGAGTTCGTGTTGCCCTGGGCCCTCGGCGCCGGGGACGTGGCCCGGCTCGAGGCGATCGGAGCGGACCCGCAGCGGTACGCGCGATCCGGCGTCGGCGCTCGCGGAAGCGCGTTCGCTCGCGGCCGACGTGACCGCCCGGGTCTGGGACACGACGCCCGAGCTCGCCCGCGAGCGGGCGGCGAGCGTGACCCGGCTCCTGCTCCAGGGCCGCCTGGACGAGGGGGTGCGGCGGATCGCCGGTCTGGAGGCGCCCGACCCGCTCGTCGCCCGTCGGATCGTGGGGCTCGTCCGAGGGATGGGCGAGCTCCTCGCCGCCGAGAGACTCCTGCCGTCGGCCCGGCTCGTCTGGCGCCTCACCGGCTCGGAGCTCGATCGGGCGCTCGCCGGGGGCCGGCCGGTCCTCCGCAGCGGGCCGGGACGGTGGGAGCCGCTCGTGGCCGAAGTGGTTCGATCCCGAGGGGCCCGGTCGCAGGCCGCGCCGGTGTCGCCCGGCATCGGCGCCGGTCGACTCCGTCTGCTCCGTGCGCTGCGCTCGCTCGGTCGTCCGGGCCCCCGGGAGGTCCTCGTCGCCCCGCTCCCGCTCCCGCACCTGGCGCCGCTGCTCTGGCACTGCGCCGCGCTCATCACGACCGGGGGGACGTCGGGCGCGCACCTGTTCGAGGTGGCGCGGTCCCTGGGCGTCCCGGCGGTGATCGGGCCAGAGATCGAGACGGACGCCGGCGCGCTCGAGGAGGCCGGCGCGCTCGTCGCGGTCGACGGCGACACCGGGATCGTCTCGGTCCTCCCGGCGCTCGAGCCTTCGAGAACGAGCTCCGCGCCGGCCGCAGGACCCACCGTGGCGATGGTCTGAGAGGAGGGACACGATGGCGCTCGTGGCGGTGACCGATCACGTCTTCCCCGACCTGGATCAGGAACAGCGGTTGCTCACGGAAGCGGGGCACGAGCTGCGGTTCGGCGGGAACGCCGCCTCTGTCGAGGAGGTGCGCGAGGCCGTCGCCGGCGCCGACGCCGTCCTGAACTGCTACGCGCAGATGCCGGCGGAGGTGATCCGCGGGCTCGACCGGTGCGTCGTGATCGCCCGCTACGGCATCGGCCTCGACACGGTCGACCTCGATCAGGCGACCGCGCAGGGCATCCTCGTCACGAACGTCCCCGACTACTGCATCGACGAGGTATCGGATCACGCGCTCGCGCTGATCCTGTCCCTGGCCCGCGGCGTGACGCTCCTCGACCGGAAGGTGCGCGCGGGATCGTGGACGCCGACGGACGCGCGGCCGCTGCACCGACTCCGCGGGCGAACCCTGGGGCTCGTGGGGTTCGGGCGCATCGCGCGGGCACTCGCGGCCAAGATGGCGCCGCTCGGCTACCGCGTCGTGACCACCGACCCGTTCGTGCCGGAGGAGGCGGTCCGCGAGGCGGGAGCCCAGCCGATGGCCCTCGAGGAACTCCTCGCGGCGGCGGACGTCGTCTCGATCCACGCCCCCCTGACAGCGGACAACCGGCATCTGGTCGGTGCCGCGGAGCTCGCCGTCATGAAACCCGACGCGATCCTCGTGAACACTTCCCGCGGTCCGCTGGTCGACCTCGACGCGCTCCGCACCGCGCTCGCCGAGGAGCGGCTGGGTGGGGCGGGGCTCGACGTCTTGGAGGTGGAACCTCCGGCGGCCGACGACCCGCTTCTGCATCGCGACGACGTGATCGTGACGCCGCACGCGGCCTTCTACAGCGAGGAATCGCTGCGCGAGCTCCAGCGCAAGGCGGTGGAGCAGGTGATCGAGGCCCTCGCGGGGCGGACGCCTCCGTACGCGGTGAACGCCGACGCCGTCGGCCGAGGCGAGGACCCGGCCGGGGCTTAGGACCGAGGGCGGGCCACGCCCCACCAGCGCGCGCCTCGTCGCCCCACGTCCATCGCGATCCCGAAGCACACCTCGAGCCGCTCGGGCGTGAGCACGTCCGTCGATCTCACCGCTGGCGACCAGCCGGCCGTCGCGCAGCAGCGCGGCGTGCGTGGACGAGGGCGGGATCTCCTCGAGGTGGTGCGTCGCCAGGATCGTCGTCGGGGCCGGCGATTGCGCCAGCACGGCCTCCAGGGCCTCGATCAGGGTCTCCCGCGCCGGGAGATCCAGCCCCGAGGCCGGCTCGTCGAGGATCAGCAGCTCCGGGTCCGGGTACAGGGCGCGGGCGAGGAGGACCCGCTGCCGTTCCCCCTGGCTGCACGTGTCGAACCGCCGCGCGGCGAGGTGGGCGCAGCCCACCCGGTCGAGCAAGGCCGCCGCGCGGCGCTCGTCCTCCTCGTCGAAGTCCTGGAACCAGGGCGACAGGACCGCCCGCTTCCCCGTCAGCACGACGGTCCGGACGGCCAGCCCGGGCGGCATCCGCTCGGCCAGGACGTGGCTCGTGTGGCTGATCTTCGGGATGGATCGCGCGGACGTCCGCGCTCCCCAGGGTGGCGCCGAGCACCGCGACCCGACCCGACGAGGGCTGCCGTCGTGCGCCCGCGAGCGCGAGGAGGGTGGTCTTCCCGCCTCCGTTCGGACCGAGGAGCACCCACCGCTCACCCCGACCCACCCGCAGGTCGACCGGCCCGAGCACCGTCCGTCCGTCGATGCGCACCGACGCCTGCCGCAGCTCGACCGCCGCGGGCGACACCGTGGTTCGGTCCTCGCTCCCGCCCGGACCCCCGCTCATCGGCGTGGCTCACGCATCGACGAACACCTTCAGGGCCCCAGGCGCGCCGGCGGCCCGGATCGCGCCGGCGACGTCGTCGAGTGGGTACCGCGCGGAGACGAGGGAGTCCAGCACGACGCGCCCCGAGGCGACCGCGTCGATCGCCGAAGGGGAAGTCCTCGACCCGCGCCGACCGCGCGCCGAAGACCGAGATCTCCTTGTGGTACAGCTCGTAGAAGGGGAGAGCTCCCGGATCGTCTCCGTCATCGTGCCGTAGGCGAGGATCCGCCCGCCCGTCCGCACCATCTCCATCGCCCGGGCCAAGCGCGGCGACCGTGCCGACGCACTCGATCACGAGTCGGCGCCGCCCGGGAGCGACTCCGCGACGGCCTCTGCCTCCGTCCCGTCCGCCGCGCGTGCAGGTCCGCCCCCAGCTCGCGGGCGATCGCGAGCTTCGGCGCCGACCTCGTGACGCCGATCACGGGGCCGGCTCCCCGGAGCCTCGCCAGCTGGAGGTGCAGCAGCCCCGTCACGCCCAACCCCAGCACACGACGCTCTCTCCGGGAAGACCCGGATGCGGCGCTGCGCATGGACGCACGTGGCGAGCACCTGCAGGAGGGGAGCGGTCGCGGGTCGAGTCCGCCCGGGAGCGGATGGACGTTCGAGGCCGGCATCGTCACCAGCTCGCTCAGCCCGCCGTCGCGGTCGCGACCGATCAGCCAGCCCGCGCGTGCAGATGTTGGTCCGGTTCTCTCGGCACTGGGTGCATCGCCCACACGCGATCCCCGGGTCGACGAGGACCCGTTCCCCGGCTCGAGCCCCCGTGGCGAGCGTCCCGACGATCTCGTGTCCCATCACCCGCGGGTAGGTCACCGGGATCTTCCCCGCGTAGATGCTGAGATCGGTGCCGCAGATGCCGATGGACTCGACCCGCACCACGACCTCGTGCGGATCCGGCCGGGGATCGTCCCGGTCGCGCACCTCGAGGGTCGCCGGTCCGGTCAGGAGGGCGGCCCTCACGTGTCCTCCTCGCCTCGTCGCCGGGCGGTCATCCGTCCACTCTCCGATCGGGGATGAGGAGGAGCTTGCCCGCCGTGGTCCGGCTCTGGACGGCTCGGTGGGCCTCGTCGGCCCCCGCCAGCGGGTAGCGCGCATGGATACGGACGTCCAGGCTGGCACTCGCCACGGATGCGAAGACGGCATCGGCGCGATGGAGGAGCTCCTCGCGGGTGGCCACGTAGTCGGCGAGCCCCGGCCGCGTGAGGAACACCGACCCTGCCTTCTGGAGCCGGGAGACGTCGACGGGCGGGACCGCGCCCGCTCGACTGACCGAACAGGGCGAGGCAACCGCGCCGGGCCAGCGCTGCCGAGGCTCTCGTCGAACGTGTCCCGCCCCACGGAGTCGAACACGACCCGAGCGCCGGTCCCGTCGGTCCGTTCCGCCACGGTGGCCGCGAGGTCGTCGCGGCCGCGCACCACGACCTCGACGGCGCCCGCGTCCCGCACGAGTGCGGCCTTCTCGTCCGTCGACGTGGTACCGATCACGTGGATGCCCGCTGCCGTCGCCATCTGGGTGAGCAGCAGCCCGACCCCGCCCGCCGCCGCCTGCACGACGACGACCTCCCCGCCGCTCAGCGCCGCGATCGAGTGGAGGAGGTAGTGCGCCGTCATCCCCTGGAGGAGAACGGCTGCGGCGATGTCCGTCGGGACCTCCCCAGGGACCGGCACGAGTCGCTCGGCCGGGACCAGGGCCAGCTCCGCGTACGCGCCGGGGACGCCGGCGTAGGCGACCCGGTCCCCGGCGGTCCATGCCTCGACGTCCGCACCGACCTCGACCACCTCGCCGGCTCCCTCGGTCCCCGGGGTGAAGGGGAGTGGCACCGGGTACCCGCCGGAGCGCTGCTGCACGTCGATCATGTTCACCCCCGCGGCATGGAGGCCCACGAGGACCTCACCCGGGCCCGGACGGGGATCGTCGACCTCCTCCACGACGAGGACCTCCGGAGCGCCCTGTTCCCTGACGCGGATCGCCTTCACGCCGCTCCTCTCCTGGTGGTCGCGCGAGGGTCCGAGTGTCCCAGCGAAGGCGGTCGCGTCACTGCGCGACCGCGGCGTCGCGATCGGCCAGCCGTTGGCAGAGGACCCGCATCAGCGCCAGCGCGGTCTCCGGACGCTCCCGCAGCATCGCCTCGAACGGGCGGCGTCCGATCGAGAGCAGGCGCACCGCTCCCTTGGCCGCGAGGGAGGCCATGCGCGACCCGCTCCGGTGATCACCGCCATCTCGCCGATCACGTCTCCGGTCGCGCGGACGGCGAGCACCTGTTGGTGGCCGCCCGGCTCCCGCAGGATCACCATCACGTAGCCGGAGACGATGATGTGCATCTCGTCGCCGGGTTCTCCCTGCTCGGCGATCGTGTCCGCGTCCGCGAAGCTCTGCTCGGAGGCGATCGAGGCGATCGGCACCAGATCCTGCGGCGGGAGATCGGTGAACAGGGGCACGCGCCGGAGGAACAGGACGCGCTCCATCAGCGGCAGTGTGGCGAGGGTCTCGGTCACAGGGATTCCTCCTTCATCTTTGGCTCCTTCTTCGGTTTCATCTTCGGTCTCGTCGGGGACGTCGGTGGCACGGTCGGTCGTCGATACGTCGGCGGCTTCCGGTGGACGGCTCCGTCGCCCACGCCGCGCATGTGCGGATCCAGCTCGTCCGGATCGACGCAGCAGTCGCTCGCGCCAGTCCGGATGCCCGTCGGCCCCGCGACCCGACTCCCAGAGCGCCAGCAGGGGACGCATCAGCTCGTGGTCTCCCATCGTCTCGATCACCTCGAGCGCGTTCGCGCGTTGCGCCGGGTCATCCGCCGTCAGGCTCTCGAGCGCGGTCGAGATCGCGCCCCCACCCCGCAGGAGCGCGGCCGCCCGGATCGCCGTGACGGCATGCCGTTGGGAATCGGTGGACAGGGAGTCTCGGAGCATCGTCAGCCGGGCGTCCGCCTCCCCGTCGATCGAGTCGCGGAGCCGCCGGCTCTCCAGCGCTCGGGAGGCCGAGACCTCCGCGAGGTGCCGGACCACGGCGGAGGAGCGCTCCGGCGCGCGGCGCATCGCCTCCCCGGCGACCTCCAGGACCTCGCCACCGCCGGCGACGATCGCGAGGAGCTCGTCGACGCCCGCGATCGGGTCCCTCGCTGCCAACGCCCGCGCCGCCTCCGCTCGCACCGACCCGGCCGGGTCCGTGAGCGCCACCCGCGCGAGCTCCACGGCCTCCGGGCTCCAGGAGGCGGCGAGCGCCCGATGCGCGGCGGCCCGAGCTTCGGCGTGCGGCGATCGCGTCAAGAGGACGCTACCGCCTCGGCCTCAGCGTCGCCCTCCGCCCCGCCGGGTCCCGGGGCCGCGGAGCTCTCCGCGCCCGCGTCCTCGAGCAGGATCGCGGCCGCCTCGGGCACGAACGATCCCATCGGGATCCGAGAGCAAGGCCCTGGCTCGGGAGCGGTCCGCGCGGAGGGCGCCGAGCGCCTCGAGGGCGGCGAGTCGGACCTCGGGGACGGCGTCACTCAGCCGTTCGGGGATCTCATCGGAAGCCGAGAACGCCTGGGACCGTGCGAGCGATCGGAGCGCGGTCGCTCGCACCTCGGGGTCTTCGTCGCGCACGCCGCGGACCAGCGCCGCCGTTCCGTCGGGTGTCTCGAGGCCACCGAGCAGCTCCGCGGCGACGCGGCGCACCCCCACGTCCGGATCGACCATCGCTTCGACCGCCACCGCCACGGCGGCCCGGTCGGCGCGAGCCGACGCGAAGGGCTCGTTCGCGCCCGGCGCGCCACCGAACACGTTGGGCCGGCCCTCGCGGAGCGCGACGACGAGCTCCTCGGCGTAGGCCCGGCGCACCCGCCACATCGCGTAGGTCGCTCCGGCGGCGGCGGCCAGCCCGATCGCGTACAGGGTCCTCGGCGACACGGATCGCTCGCCGACCATCGTCACGATCCCGGCGAGTACCGTGCCCACCTGCGTTGGTCCACCGTAGAGGAAGGCACGCATCCGATCGCGCCGGTCGCCCGGGACCGTGTTGATCACCGCTTCCCACGCGCTGGTGGCGCCACCCTGGAGCCAGACCACCTGGGCGAACCGGAACGTCAGGAGGATCGCGAAGGTGGAGGCCGCCGTGAGCACCCCGAAAGCCGCGAGATAGAGCACGGGCAGGACCATCATCACGGTGGGGACCCCGAGCCTCGACAGGAGTCGGTTCATCACCAGGAGCGACAGGACCAGGGTCACCGCCGTGGACACGCCGAGGAACAGCCCGAGGAACCCGGCCAGGTCGTCCGGCTGCGGATACCGCGCGACCGCCGCACGCGAGAACGGCAGGTACAACGAGAAGAACAAGAGGGAGAACAGGACCGATCCCACCGACATCCACCGGAGCAACGGGGAGCGGAGCGCCTGGCGGAGCCCGTCTCGCATCTCCGAGACCGCCGGACGGTCGGCGTCGCTGGGCGGGACGGATCGCCCGCCCCCGCGTCCGTGACGAGCGAGCGGGCCAACGCCACGACGAGCGCGAGCGTCCCGAGCCACACGAGGATCAGGTTCTCCGCCCCGAGCCACGCCGCGAGCGGCCGGGTGGCGAGCCCGCCGAGGACCTGCCCCAAGACGGCGGCGCCGCCGATCAACGGGAAGAAGCGCTTCGCCTGCCGGGTATCGGTCACGAGACCCGCGAGCCCCCACACGGCCATGCCGAGGAGGAACTCGGACGCTCCACGGAGCAACCACAACGCCGGATAGATCGCACCCAACGCCGATCGCGAGCAGTATGCGGGACCCAGCCGCGATCACCGCGATGGCCGCTGGCACCGCGAGGAAGGCCCGACCCCGGCCGAGCCGCCCCAGCAGGACGGACACGCCGAGCGTCGCGAGGAACATCGTGGCGCCGAGGATGAGGTACAGGAGCGGGAGGTCGTCGACCCCACCCCGGGAGAACAGGAGGGCGTCGATGCTGCTGGAGGCGAGCGTGAGCCCGGCCGCGGACGCGAAGGCCGCGGCGGCCGCCGGCGCCACGACGCGCCGCTCGCCGGGCATCAGTCGCAGCAACCGGTCCATCGCTCGCCTATCGTCGCAGGCCTCGAGGAGAGCGGGGATGGCCTCTCCGGCACGGTCTCGCTATCGTTCGGACCGAGAGCGGATGCCCAAGGGCGCGAAGGTCCCGGAAGACGAGTGGCGAGCGTGCCTCCTGGGCACGGCCCGGCACATGGTGATGGCGCGCCGGACGTTCGGCATCCTCCCCTCGAACCCGAGATGCAAGTTCTGCAGCATCCCGTTCCGAGGTCCCGGTGGTTTCGTCTTCCGTCATCTCTCGGAGAAGTACGGCCCCTGGGACAAGAACCCGAACCTGTGCCGTCGTTGCGTGATCGGACTCGGGTCGGCGGAGGTGATGGGCGCCGAGGTCGACGTCTCGTTCCTGTTCGCCGACGTCCGCCGCTCGAGCGACCTCGCCCGGGAGATGGGGACCTTCGAGTTCACCCATCTGATGCAGCGCTTCTACGCGGTCGCGACCGAGGTGCTCTTCGACCACGAGGCGCTGCTCGACAAGTTCGTGGGCGACGAGGTGGTGGGGTTCTTCCTCCCGTTCATGGCTGGCGAGGGTCACGCCCGTGTCGCCGTGGAGACGGCTCGGGCGCTCTTCGACGCCGCGGGCTACGGGTCGCCCGACGGTCCGTGGATCCCCCTCGGCGCGGGGGTGCACACCGGCGCCGCGTTCGTCGGCTACGTCTCCCGAGGTGAGGCCAGCGAGTTCACCGCGCTGGGCGACACGATCAACGTGGCGGCGCATCTCGCCGCGATGGCTGCACCCGGCGAGATCTTGATCACAGACGCGGTGGCGGCGTCGCTCGAGACCGAGGGTCTCGAGCGACGCCACCTCTCGCTGAAGGGTCACGAGCTCGATGCGCTCGTGATCAGCCTCGAGGCACGCGGTCCGGCCGCGGCCGGTGTGGCGTGACCCGGGGCCGTCCTACATCACCGAGAACGTCTCGTACACGGTGACCGTGGCACCGCCCTGGAGCACTGGACATCCCTTCGCCAGGTCCGCGGCGGCGTCGAGCGAGTCGGCGCTGAGGATCGAATAGCCGCTCGCGGTCCCGTCACCGTCGCGGATCGCACCGTCGGCGCCGATCGTCTTCGCAGCACCCGGCGCGAACGGGTTCCCGCCGTCCTTCACGGCCGTCCCGAGCGCGGCGAACCAGGTGTTCCAGGCCTCCATCGAGGCGGCCTGCTCGGCCTCGCTCTCCGGCATGCTGCCTCCGCTGTAGAGCAGCAGATAATCCGTCATCGGATCTCCCCTTCCCGGCTGCCCCGTGCAGCTCGTGAGCGCATCATACACGAATGTAAGTGAACGCTTACGGAATGGTGGGAGGCCATCCCGCGTCAGGCGGAGAGGCGCTCTGCCAGGTACTTCAGGCTCAGGGGGTACCGGTATTCGATCGCCGTGTGGGTCGCGTCGAAGAGCTCGAACGAGACATCGGTTACGCCGATCCCCTCCAGCGCGCGACGGAACGCCTCGGCGCCGAGGTCGAGGAAGTACTCGTCCTTCTTCCCGGCGTCGATGTAGATCGCGCGCATCGAGCGCAGCGTCTCGGCGTGGGCTGGCACCATCCGGACCGGGTCGAGGGCGAGCCAGCGCTCCCAGATCTCCGGGATCAGCTCACCCGTCGCGGGATCGAAGGGGAGACGGACGGTACCGTCGGGATCGGTCGAGTAGCACGCCGCCATGCACCAGTCGTTCAGGAGGTGCTCGTCGCCGTCCTTCGAGAACGCCGGCCGGCTCCGGAAGTCCTTCCAGAAGGCGTCGAAGGATCCCTCGTACTGGTCACGCAGCACGCGAGCCGACTCGCGGAACTCCGGGAGGTAGCAGGTCTCGAACAGCGCATCGCCGGCGTGGGTCGCCAGCCCGCCCCACAGGTCCGGGCGGAGCATGGGGACCACCATCGCGCCGTAGCCGCCGCTCGACTTGCCCTGGATCCCGCGGTGGTCCCGATCCGCGATCGTCCGGTAGCGCTCGTCCACGAACGGCACGATCTCGTCGCAGAGGTAGGTCAGGTAGTTGCCGGTGCCGGGCGAGTCGAGGAACTGGCTGCCGCCGAGCGACGTCCAGCAGTCCACCCAGACCACGATCACGGGCGGTGCCTCCCCTCGCGCGAAGAGGTCGTCCGCGAGCTCCGGGAAGTTGCGCCGGAACGGTGAGCGGTTCCTCCACGCGTCGAGCTGCCCGGTGAGGCCCTGGATCACGTAGACGGAGGGGTACCGCCGCTCGGCATCGTCGTCGTACCCGGGAGGGGTGGAGACCCAGAGCGGACGCTCGTGGGGATCGCCGAGCGCGTTCCCCCGGAGCGCACGGCTCTCCACGATGTGCTCGTCGGTCCGCCCCTTGGCTTCGAAGGACCACGGTTCCATCTCGTCCTCCTCCAGGTGTCCAGGTAGCTGCTCTTGGCCCCGGCAGGCTACTGGGTACGCTGTGCGGCCATGCGGGCCGACGCGGAGTTCGATCGCCTCGAGACGGATCGGCTCGTCCTCCGCCGCTCTCGCCCCGAGGACGCCGAGACGATCTCCGGGTACCGCAGCGATCCGGACGTGAACCGCACGCAAGGGTGGGAGCGGACCGATGTCGAGAGCGTCCGGGTGGACATCGAGGAGATGGCCGATAGGACTCCGGGGCAGCCGGGCGGGTGGGTGCAGTTCTCGGTCGTGCGTCGCGAGGACGGCCGACTCGTGGGGGACGTGGGCATCAGCACGGCGGACGGCGAACCGGGTGTCATCAAGGTCGGATACACGATCTCGCCGGACGTCCAGGGTCACGGGTACGCGACCGAGGCCGTCCGGGCGCTGGTCTCCTACGCGATCGACACCCTCGGTGCGGATGTCGTTCGCGCGTACGCGGACGCGGACAACGCCTCGTCGATCCGCGTGGCGGAGAAGAACGGCATGCACCTGGTCGAGCGGTTCGAGCATCGCGAGGGGGAAGAGGTCTTCTTCGTCGTGCGGTACGAGCGGCGCCGCGGAGACCCGCCGGCGACGTGAGCCTGTCGAACCGCGTCCTCGTGGACCTCCTGTGGCGCGCCAGCGAGGGGGAGACCACGCATCGCCGGCGGGCCCTTCGACGAGCCTCCGGCGCCGCACGATCCTGGAGCGAGGAAGCGGCCGAGGTGGCGGAGGCCGGACGGTCGCTGACCGAGCTCCGTGCGGTCGGCCCTTGGGTCGCCGCGAAGATCCACGAGTGGCTGGACGACGCCACCCGAGCTGCCCGAGCCGGACGAGACCCGGCTCGGCTTCCTCACGCTCGCGGAGGTCCGGGCCGTGCTCGACGGAGACCCGGCGTGGGAGGCCACGCCGCACGCCGACCTCCAGGTCCACACGACCGACAGCGACGGCTCCCTCCCGCTCCGCGAGATGGTGGCGACCGCTCGCGCGCTCGGCCGCTCCTTCATCGCTATCACCGACCACTCGAAGAGCCTCACGGTCGCGAACGGGATGAGCGACGAGCGGCTGGCCGATCAGATCGCCAGGATCGATCAGCTGAACGAGGAGCTCGCCGCGGGCGGGGACGCGTTCAGGGTCCTCCGCTCGATGGAGATGGACGTCTTCGTCGACGGGTCCGCCGACATGGAGCCTGCGTCGCTCGCGCCGCTGGATCTCGTCCTCGGCGCCTTCCATTCGAAGCTGCGGGTCCGCGAAGACCAGACCGAGCGGTACCTGAGGACCCTGCGGAACCCGTCGGTCCACGTCCTCGCACACCCGAAGGCCCGGATGTACGGGCGTCGCGTCGGTCTGGAAGCCGATTGGCCCCGCGTCTTCGCCGAGGCAGCGTTGCAGGGCACGGCGGTCGAGCTCGACGCCACCCCCGCTCGACAGGACCTCGGCGTGGAGCTGGCACGGGTGGCGGAGGCCGAGGGCGTCGGATGGTTCTCGATCGGCAGCGACGCGCACGCCGCCCACGAGCTCGAGTTCCTCCCGTTCGGCATGGCCACGGCCGTCCTGGCGGGGATCCCCCGCGAACGGATCTTGAACTACCGGCCCGTGGAGGAGGTCATCGCCTGGGCGGCGGCCCTGCGGGCCCGCTCGATTTGACAGGGATCCCCGCGGCGGCGTATGTTCCTCCTCGAGAGACCGCTGGAGCCCTCGGGTTCCGGCGGTTTCTCACTTTCCGGGCCTGTTCGTCGGCCCCCGGACGCCTCCTCGACACCTCTGCTTTCAAGGACGTCCCCGATCCGGCCGAAGATGTCCCCGATACGACGCCGCGTGGCAGGTATCGTGCGGCGACTCGAAGAGGTCGGCGAAGCGTGATGCGGGGGTGGACGTTCAGTGGGGTGGGTCGAACGACGCTGGAAACAGCTCGTCTTCGCCGCAGCGCTCTCGGCCACAGTCGTGTCGACAACCGTTCTGGCAGCCCCGGCAGTTGCCGGGGTCCCCGGCATCGACGTCTCCACGTATCAGCGGCGGATCGACTGGAGAGCGGTCGCCACGACCCCCGTGCGCTTCGCGATCCTGAGGGCGACGCTCGGCAACGACTACCGCGACGACCGATACGCCCGCAACGTCGCCGGCGCCCGACGGAACGGGCTCGCGGTGGGCGCCTACCACTACGCGAAGCCGAGCCTGCGCCCCATGGGATCCCGGGTCGAGGCAGACCATTTCCTCGATTGATCGGTCTCCGAGCCGGCGACGTCATCCCCGTGCTGGACATCGAGGAGACCGGCGGGCTCGGCCCTCGGCAGCTCCGGACCTGGGCTTCGGCGTGGCTCGATCGCGTCTACGAGCGCACCGGGGTTCGGGCGATGATCTACTCGGGCAACTTCTTCTGGCACGGCTCCATGCGGAACACGGCGGCGTTCGCGCGACGCGACCATCCGCTGTGGGTCGCGCACTGGTACGTGGGCGCGCCCGACGTGCCCGGTCGCCGCTGGGGGGGACGGGGCTACACGATCTGGCAGTGGTCGGCGGAGGGGCGGATCGCCGGCATCCGTGGGCCGGTCGGATCAGGACTGGATGCAGGGGACCCTCTCCCGGGGGACGGTGGCGTCGATCGACGGTGCGGCCGGCCGAAGGCGGGGTGGTCACCGGGGATCGCATCGCCTGTGGAGGAGGGAGGAGATCGTGCGCACGCCTGGCGAATCCAGGCGATCGGATCGTGCTGCGCGCCGTCCCCGACGGCGGCCGATCCATCAGATGGACCGGCGCGTGTGCGCCCGCCGGCGAGGCCCCCACCTGCGTCGTGACGGCGCTCGGCGACACGGCCGTCTCCGCGGTGTTCGGACGGCCGAGCGAGGTCGCGGTCCCGGCCGCACGGACCGTTCCCGAAGCGCCGGGCAGCTCGGACGCCGGCTCCCGGCCCAGCACCCCGTCGACGCCGACCCCGACACCGGAGCCCAGTCCGGCGCCGGCACCGGAACCCGAACCCGCGCCGTCGCCGGAGCCGGAGCCGACGTCCGCGCCGGAGCCCACTCCGATCCCCGAGCTCATGTCGATCCCCGGGTCCGAGCCGCGGTCGCCGGAGGGGGACGGCGACGGCACCCGGTTCACGTGGAGCCGTGAGCGCGTGAGGGACTCGATCGGGGGGTCGTATCGGTGGGAACGGCGAGGCGCGGCCTCGATCTCGTTCGGCTTCCGCGGAGGGGCGGTGACCCTGTTCACCGTGGACGGGCGTCGGATGGGGAAGGCCCGCATCTCCGTCGACGGCGAGCCCGTGAAGGTGATCGACGGGTACGCGCGTCGGTTCCGAGCCGGGGTCCGTCATCGGTTCACGGATCTCGGCGCCGGCCCCCATCGGCTCACGATCACCCCGCTCGGCAGCAAGCGCCGGGGAGCGACCGATCGACGGGTGACCGTCGACGCGCTCCGGTGGGGCGGGAGGCTCCGCGCCGATCCCGAATCCGGAGGCCGTCTCGTGGGCGCGGGTGAAGGATCCCTCCGCCAGCGAGGGGGGGTACGTCGTGAGTGACGCTCCGGGGGCGCAAGCGAGCCTGCGGTTCTCCGGGACGAGCCTGAGCCTGATGACGCTCCGCGGACCCACCGGGGGGCGGGCGGAGATCTGGGTCGACGGGCGTCGCGTGCGCACGATCGATCTCTACGCGCCGGAGCGAGGGTTCGCGTCCATCCGGGTCGCCTCCGGCCTCGCCGAGGGTCCCCACATCGCCAAGATCGTGGTCCTCGGGACGCACCACCGCGCGAGCGAGGGAAGCGGCGTCGTCATCGACCGCTGGGTCGTCTCGTATCGGCCCGAACGCGGGCGCGGCGCGAACGCCGCCGGCCATCTCCACGGCTGACCGGGGGTCGGACGATCACGTACCCCGCGCGGGCGGGGCGGCCCTAGACTCGGGCGCGTCCACGAAAGGGGTTCGATCGCATGCCGAAGGGGATCCTGGAGCGTCTCGCCGACGGCCCGGTCCTGGGTGACGGTGGATACCTGCTGGAGCTGGAGAAGCGCGGCTACGTCCAGGCCGGCCCGTTCACGCCGGAGGTGGTGGTCGAGCATCCCGACGCGCTCGCGCAGCTCCACCGGGAGTTCCTGCGGGCCGGCGCCGAAGTGCTCCAGACGATGACCTTCTACGCGAGCGACGACAAGCTGGCGACGGTGGGGATGGAGGGCACGGTCGACGAGATCAATCGGAACGCGGTGCGGATCGCGCGCGAGGTCGCCTCCGAAGGCGACGCGCTCGTGGCCGGCAACCTCTCGCTGACGTGGGCGTACGACCCCGGGGACGCCGGCAGCCCCGATCACGTCCGTGGACTCTTCGACCGACAGCTGCAGGACCAGCTCAGTGCGGGACCGCCGGACTTCTGGATCGGGGAGACGTTCTCGTTCCTCGGCGAGGCGCTGCTGTTCGTGGAACGCGCGAAGGCGACCGGGCTCCCGGTGATGGTCACGATGTCGTTCGAGACGCTGCCCGCCAGGGCGTACGAGGGCGACGCGTCCCGGCGACGCCGCGAAGAAGCTGGCCGATGCCGGCGCCGACATCGTCGGAGTGAACTGCCTCAACGGACCGACGCAGCAGCTGCCGATCGCGCGGGAGATGGTCGACGCCGTTCGAGGCTCGGTGCCGATCGCCGCGCAACCCGTCGCGTACGCCACCTCGAACGAGGAGCCGGACTTCACGGCGGGCGATGCGTTCCCCTTCGCGCTGACGCCGATGACCCTGGCGCGCGGGGAGCTGGCCAGGTTCGCAGCCGACGCGAGGGACGGTGGGATCGGCTACATCGGCTCGTGCTGCGGCGCCGTCGCCGAGCACGTCCGGGCGATGGCCAAGGTGCTCGGGAAGCTCCCCGAGCAGGAGCGCGAGTGGCGATCGTCCTCCGGGAAAGCGATGTCTGCCTACGAGTACCACGAGCACACCGAAACCGAGGTGTGAGCCCGGGCGACCGGGATCCGATCCGCTCATCCGACGATCCGCTCGCGCCGCCCGCCCGTAGTCCCTCGGTACGTCTCGACCGACGAGCGGAAGGGAGAGCGGGATGCGGATCTCGAAGATCGTCGTGCTCGGCGCGTCATCGATGGTGGGTCTCGTGTTGACGGCGTCGGGTGCGGGCTCGGCAGGAACCGCGACGATCCTGAAGGCGGAGACGCTCGCCGGGGTCGGCGGACCCTACGTGGGCGCCACCAACCCGATCCGTGGGGTCAACGGAGGAGGGCTCCCTTGGGACATCGCGGAAGGGAGGGTCGTGCTCGCCGCTGACGGGAGCCTCGAGGTCAAGGTCGAGGGGTTGGTCCTCGCGACGACCGGCGCGAATCCCGTGGGGAGCTTCCGCGCGATCGTGAGCTGTCAGACGGTCGTGGACGGCGCGGCGGCAGTGACGAACGTCTCGACGGATCCGTTCCCGGCGACCACGACCGGCGAGTCGAAGATCGAGGCGACGGTGTCGCTGCCCGATCCGTGCTTCGCACCGATCGTGTTCGTGACCTCGCCGACCGGGTCCTGGTTCGCGGTGACCGGCGTCTAGGTGGATCCTCCCGGCACGTCGATCACGATCGCGCGCCGGGCCGGTGGGCTCCCAGTCCCGCAGCGCCTCGGCGAACTTCACGAGGAGCGCAGCACCTCCTGCGAGCTCGAGGGCTCGCAGGAGTGGGGAGCGTTTGAGCAACGGGAGCCGGAACAACAACGGCGCCCCGACGATCGCGGCGCCGGCGAGGAGCCGGCGGAGCCGGCGCCCGCCGGGGGAGTCCAGGAAGTCCTCGACTTCCTGGACCGCCACCTCGAGACGGTCGCCGACCCGCCGGAGCCCCTCCATCGCTACGACAGCTGCCGGTGCGTCGAGCCCGTGGTGCCCCGCCGCACGAGGCGAGCGAGCACCACGAGTGCCGCGGCGGCGAGGATCGCGGCGATCCAGGGAACACCCTTGTTGTCAGGGGTGATCACCTCGGCCAGGAGCCAGCCACCGAGGAACGCGCCGACCGCGCCGAGCACGATCGTCATCCAGATCGGCATCGAGTCGTCGCCCGGCACGATGAAGCGCGCGAGCGGTCCCACGATGCATCCGATCAACAGGAAGCCGAAGATCTCTCCGATCGACATGTGCGATCTCCTTCCGGGCGCCCGTCGGGCGTCCCAGAGCCTCATACCCGGAAGCGATCCGCTCCATGCCGCTGGTGTCCGGCACTGCACCCCGGTCGTGAGGCATCTCGTGCTCACCGAGGAGCCGCGACGCCGACGGGTCCAGGAGGTTGCGCCTTCCCTGGGTAGTCTTACCGGGAACGTCCACACGACGAGACGAGACGATCATGCGAACGGACATCAGGCGGCCCTCACGTGATGCGGGCTTCCGGCACGATGCCCTGTTCTATTCCGGCGTCGACGGGTTCGTGACGCGCACGTCCGCATTCATCCGCGATTCCCTGGCCGACGGCGAACCGATCCTGGTGGTCGTGAGCGAGGAGAAGATCGAGCTCCTCCGTCGAGAGCTCGGAGGCGACCCGGACGGTGTGCGGTTCGCCGACATGCAGCAGGTCGGTCGCAACCCGGCGCGGATCATCCCCGCGTGGCGCGACTTCGTGTCGGAGCACACGATGTCAGGACGTCGGTTCCGGGGGATCGGCGAACCGATCTGGGCGACGCGGAGCGCGAGCGAGCTGGTGGAGTGCGCACGCCACGAGGCCCTCCTGAACCTCGCGTTCGCCGGTGGCCGGGCGTGGTGGCTCGCATGCCCGTACGACACCGGGTCGCTCCCGGAGGCGGTGCTCGCGGAGGCGGAACGCAACCACCCGTGGGTGAGCCGCGACGGAGAGCGGCGTGGGAGTCCCACGTATCGGGGGCTCGACGACGTGGTGAGGCCCTTCGACGATCCCCTCCCGGAGCCGGACGGCAGCGTTCGGGAGCATCGGTTCGCCGAGGAGAGTCTCGTGACGCTTCGCGGACACGTCGCGCGAGGCGGCCGCCGCGTACGGCCTCGACCCGGCCCGCACCGGGGACATGGTGCTGATCGTCAACGAGGTCGCGACGAACAGCGTGCGTCACGGGAGCGGGAGCGGCACCCTCCGGATGTGGGAGGACGCCGCATCCGTGATCTGCGAGGTGCGGGACCGAGGACGGATCCTCGATCCACTCGTCGGCCGGTCGCAAGCCGCCGGCGGGTCGGGGATCGGGGTTCGGGCTGTGGCTCGCGAACGAGCTCTGCGATCTCGTCCAGATCCGATCATTCCCGACGGGATCGGTGGTCCGCCTGCATTTCGGCCGCTGAGGCCCGGTCACCCCTGCACGAGCAGTCGGTCGCCTCCCGTGATCGTGACGATGCCGGGCTCGAGCGGCTGGCCGTCCAGGCTCGCTCCCTCGTGGGATCTGATCCGGAGCCCGGTGAGGCCGCTCGCGATCTGCACGTGGATCAGGCCGGGTTCGGGATGGTCTTCCGGGAGGAGGCCCCCGTAGTAGAACGCGAGGATCTCGGCGGCGGACCATCCTCGCCGGGCCTTCCCGTAGGCCCCCCACTGGACCATGCCGGCGCCGTGCCCCCACCCCCGCCCGGTGACGACGACGTCGCCGTCGGTCGCCGACATCTGGAGCCATCGTGACGGGATCGTCAGCGGGAGCTGCATATCCCCCTTCCTCGCTGGGGTAGCGGCGCGGACGGAGGCAGGGAGCCCAGGTGTTCACGGCGTCGCGAAGATCCTCGGCCACGAGCGAGCGGGTCGTCCCGCCTCCGTGGACCGTGAGCGTGTCGCCGCTCGTCGTGGCGCGCGCGATCGACCGTCCTGACGGCCATCGTCCGGCGGCGCGCAGGAAGACGGTAAGGTCGTCGAAGGGGAGCCGGACCTGCCAGCGCGACGTGGGTGAGGCGCCGTCATCGCCCTCGGTGACGGGCCGCAGGTAGGAGAGCGGGGGGCTCCCGAAGACGTCCTCGTTCGCGTAGGTCCGGCCGTTGGACGTCGAGAAGTACACGGTCGTCGCGGGCCTGCCCCCGTCCAGCAGGACCTCCCCGTCGGTCCGCCGGACGGCGCGGATCCACCGCCGATGGGTGGGGTCCGGTGGCACGGGGATCCCTCGGTAGACCTGGCACGAGGTCGTCGCGCAGATCGGCTGCTCCAGCGTGTCGCCCTCGTCCCCGGACCAGCCGGTTGTCGCGAGCGCGTAGCTCCGCGCCGCGATCGCCTGGGCGTCCAACGCCGCCGCCGGCCATGAGGGAGGAACCTCCGCGATGCCCTCCAGGTAGCGATCGAACGACAGCGTGACGGTGAGTGAGATCGTCCCGTCGTCGGCCCGCCGTGCGCGGAGCGTCCCCGGGAAGCGTCCGGTGAGGCGTCGGCCGCTCGGGATCGCGGCAGGTGGAGGGGACGAAGGGGTAGCGGCCGCGAACGAGGAAGGAGCCACCCGGGGCCGACGTGAGCTTGATCGAAGACGTCTCGGGATCGCCGAGCTCCTCCGGAGGTGGGCGGGGTCGGTGAGCCCGCCGGCGACGGACGGGGAGGCGGTCGGGGTCGGGGCCGGAGGGAGCCTCGCGCGATGCCTCCGTGCACGCGAGAGCGACCAGGAGCGCGGCGGCGATCCACCGCCGAGGAACGGAACGTCGTCTCCGGATCCGCGGGTGCATCCCTGCGACGCTAGCGTGCCGGTCGGGCGGATGGCCTGCTCGGACGCAGGTTCTTCCGAAAGTGTGACAAGACCCCCCGTTCCGGGTTGACCGCTGCACCCTTCACGTCATACGGTGCGCATGCCCTGATCGGAGAGAAACCGGGGGCGGGGAGCAGGCAAGGGACGCTAGCCGAGCCCCCGAGGTCCCGGACCAGCCGCAAGGTTGGTTCGTCCGGAACTCTCCGAACAGGGCACTCTCTTTTGCCCTTTCGCCCTTCGCCACGCGTGTGGCGTCACCGGTCCTCTCGATGACGGCCCTCGGACGCCTCGGCATCTCGACTTATCCCAACCTTGACCGTTCCTTTCGGCCCCCTTCACGGCGCCGTCGCATCGTGGAGGCACAGGTCGCGCCACCCCGGCGCGGCCCGGAACGAGGAGGAACGATGCGGGTCCGAGCGATGATCGCAACGGCGTGCTCGGCGCACTGCTGATCGGCGGGTCGGCCATGCCGACGCTGGCGAAGGACGGCGATGTGATCCGGCGAGGCGCGTGCAGCGGCGCCAGCGACTGGAAGCTCAAGCTCAGCGAGGAGGACGGCCGGATCGAGGTCGAGTACGAGGTCGACCAGAACCGTGTCGGCGATACGTGGCGGGTGCGGATCCGCCACGACGATGACCTGGTGTTCGCCGGCGACGCGGACCACGATGGCCCCGAGCGGCTCGTTCGAGGTCGAGCTCCTGCGGCGCAACCGGGCGGCGACGACGTCTTCACGCGACGCGCCGTGAACCTCCGTACCGGCGAGGTCTGTGGCGGCAGGGCGGTGTGGACCGCCTGAGTCCAGGCCGATCTCTGCAGACCGGAAGGCGTCGGGCCCGGGAGCATCGAGGGAGCATGGCCCCGGGCCCACCGCCGCGTTCAGGCCGGGGGACGGCACTTCGGGCGGCGGCTACCATCGACGGCATGGGACCCTCGGGTGCTGGTCGTGGAGGACGAGACGTCGATCTCGGAGCCCCTCGCATCGCATCTGGCGCGAGAGGGGTTCGTGCCGGAGGTCGCCGGCACGCTCGCGGCGGCCCGCGCGGCGTTCGGCCGCGACGAACCCGACGTCATCCTCCTCGACGTCATGCTGCCGGACGGTGACGGGCGGGACTTCTGCCGCGACGTCCGCGCCCACTCCGACGTGCCGATCGTGATGCTCACCGCCCGGGGCGAGGAGGTCGACCGGATCGTCGGCCTCGAGCTCGGCGCCGACGACTACGTCGTCAAGCCGTTCTCGGCGGGCGAGCTGGTCGCCCGGATCCGCGCGATCCAGCGCCGCGGTCGCGCCGCCGGGTCACGGCGGGCGCCGATCGCCATCGGCGCGCTCATGCTCGACCCGGCCTCTCGCTCGGTCACGAAGGACGGTGCAGCCGATCGAGCTCGCCGCGAAGGAGTTCGACCTCCTGAAGATGCTGATGTCCCGGGCCGGCGAGGTGGTCGGGCGCGAGGAGATCATGGATGAGGTGTGGGACCCGCACTGGTTCGGCCCCACGAAGACGCTCGACGTCCACATCTCGTGGCTCCGGAAGAAGATCGAGGATGAGCCTCCCGCCCCGCTACATCACGACGGTCCGCGGCGTCGGGTTCCGATTCGCCGCGCCCTGCTCCCTGACGGACGATGCATGTGGGCGCACGCAGATGAAGGTCAGGACGCGGCTCGTCGCCTCGTTCGCCTACGTGTTGCTCGTCGTGATCGTGGCGCTGACCGTCCCGCTCGGCATCGTGCTCCGCGACCGCGCCCGTTCCGAGCTCGAGGCGCTGACGCTCGCGAACGCGCAGACGATCGCCGCCGTCCTCACGCGCGACCAGCTCGAGGACGATCCCGCCGACCGCCGGACGCTCGTTCGGACACGGGGCGCTACGCGGGAGACGTGGGCGGCCGCGTCGTGGTGCTCGACGACGACCGGTCTCGTGATCGCCGACTCCGACGGAGGAAGATCTCGGCGAGGACTTCGCCACACCGGGGCGTCCCGAGGTCGCCAGCGCGCTCGCCTCGCAGCCCCTCGCCGAGGTCCGCCGGAGCGAGGAGGAGGAAGGCGACATCGCGGTCGCGGCCGCACCGATCATCGACGAGGGTGAGCTGGTCGGCGTCGTGCGGATCTCGCGCGACGTCGCGACCGTGCAGGCGAACGTGGGGCAGGGCCACCGCGGCGATCGTCGCGGTGGCGCTCGGTGGGCTCATCGCGGGGCTGGTGCTGGCCCTCGCGATCGCGCGGTCGCTCGCGCGGCCGCTCTCCCGGCTCGCCACGACGGCTCGACGTCTCGGCGACGGCGATCTGTCCGCCCGCGCCGGGTCGCTCGAGGGAGGGGACGAGGTCCACGAGCTCGCCGGTTCGTTCGACGAGATGGCCGCTCGCGTGTGAACGTACGGTCCGCGCGCAGCGGGAGTTCGTGGCCAACGCGTCGCATCAGCTGCGCACGCCGCTCACGGGCATCAAGCTCCGACTCGAGGCCGGGATCGCGGAGTCCGACCGACGAGGAGGTCCGGACCCAGCTCCGCGCCGCCGACAAGGAGGTCGACCGGCTGCGCGGATCATCGAACGGCTGCTGACGATGGCGAGCCAGATCGAGGAGGGGACGGTTACCCACGCCGAGCTGGGCGATGCCGTCGGCCGGGCGGTGCATCGTTGGGAGGAACGGGCCGCTCGCGCGTCCGTCCGCGCTCACCGAATCAGATCGACGGCGCCGTTCACGCGGCGGTGGCAGATCCCGCCGATGTGGACCAGGTGCTCGACGTCCTGATCGACAACGCGCTCACGCTACGCGCCGGGCCGATCGGGTCATCGCGTCCACCGGAGGGGGGACGGCCGTTCTCTCCGTCGCGGACCGTGGGACCCGGGATCCCTCCAGAGGACGCTGGCCGCGCGGGTGACGGAACGCTTCTTCCGCGGCCGCGGCGCCGTCCCGGGCGGGTCGGGCTTGGGCTTGGCGATCGCGCGCGAGCTCGCGGAGCGCTGGGGCGGCGGCCTCGACCTCCGCGGCGACGGAGAGGGCACGCGGGTCGACGTCTGGTTCCGATCGGCGGCCTCCACCCAGGCGCCACGAAGCCTTAGCCCGTGCTTAACGCGCGTCCCGCTACGGTGGACTATGAAACGGGTGTCGCCATGGTCGTGCTCGGGATCGGCGGGCTCGGCGCCGCCATCGCGCTGACCGTCGGCGCGCTCGCACTGGCGGGAGACGTCGGCTCGGTGGTGGAGACCGACATCTCCCCGCTCCACGTCCGGGGAACCACACGATCCCCGAGCGCCTCCCCGGATGAGGACATCGGTCCGAGACCCCGCTCCCCCTCCGGATGGACGATCACGGAGGCTCGACGACCCCGCCGCGAGCGACGACTCGGGCGCGGACAACTCCGGGCTCGGGCTCGGACAACTCGGGTTCGGGATCCGACAACTCTGGCTCGGGTTCGAACTCCGACGGCTCCGGCGACGACGACTGAGGCTTACCTCCTCCTTTACCAGCCGGCTGGGCGGCCGCTAACCGCGGGCTCCCTACCTTGGTCTCAGGCGATCTCGAACGAGCGTCGGATCGACGCTGAAGGAGGAGCGACATGACAGACGATCGTGCGGAAGGTGATGGCGGCGGTGGCGTTGCTCGTCGTGGGCGGGCTCGTGATCGGGAGCACCATGGCTCTCGCGGGCGGACTCCCCGAATCCGAGCGCATCGGTGGCCGCGACCCCGAGCGCCTCCGTCCTCGAGCCAGACACCGGATCGGCGACGACGACGGTACGGCGGATCAGGGCCACGGTGACGTCCCGGTCGCGATTGGAGATCACTTCGACGATGGGACCATCGGTTTCCGACGACGACGACGGGACGCCCGACCAGGGTCCCGGCGACTTCCCGTTCGACGACGACCGTGACGATGACGGCGACGATGACGGTGACCGATGAGAACAGCGGACCGGGCGACGCCCAGGACGAGGAGGACCACGACGACAACTCCGGGCCGAGCGAGAACAGCGGCCCGGGAGCATCGATGACGACTCCGATCACGGCGGGACGACACTGACAGAGTCACGGCATCGCCCTCGCCGCGAGGGCGGCGGCGCCAACCACCCCGGCGCCGCCGCCCTCGTTCCCCTACGAGGGCCGGCATCGCTGGGAGGCGACGCCGGCCTTCCGCGCGGCCGACTAGCATCTGCCGCGCGATGGCCGATGATCGCGAACCGCCAGACGACCGCCGGACGGCCCGCACCCGTCGGCCCGTCGATCCGCTCGTCGTCCCTCGATTCGCCGGCCCGCCGACGTTCGCCCGGCTCCCCCGGCGCGAGGACGTCGACGTCTGCGACGTCGCCGTCCTCGGGATCCCGTTCGACAGCGGCGTGACGTACCGCCCGGGAGCACGGTTCGGTCCGCACGCGGTCCGCATGCCAGTCTGGCTCCTCCGCGCGTACCACGCCGCTCTCGACGTCCATCCGTTCGCCGCGCAGCAGGTCGCCGACGCCGGCGATGTGCCGTGCAACCCCTTCGACATCGCCGAGGCGATCTCCGCAGATCGAGGCCGCCGCCGAGGAGACGCTGGACTCGTCCGACGCATCTCCTGTCGATCGGCGGGGACCACACGATCGCTCTCCCGCTGCTCCGGGCGATGCATCGCCGCCACGGCCCGATCGCCCTGCTGCACTTCGACGCGCACCTCGACACGTGGGACACGTACTTCGGCGCCGCGTACACGCACGGGACGCCGTTCCGGCGCGCGCTGGGAGGAGGGTCTCCTGCTCGAGGACCGAGCCACCCACGTGGGGATCCGCGGGCCGCTGTTCTCGCCGGAGGACCTCGTGGACGACGCGCGCTTCGGGTTCGAGATCGTGTCGGCGATGGACGTCCTGGACGAAGGCCGGCAGCGCGATCGCGGACGAGGATGCGCGAGCGGCTCGGCGACGCGCCGGTCTACGTCTCGATCGACATCGACGTGCTCGACCCGGGCTTCGCGCCCGGGACCGGGACGCCCGAGGCCGGCGGCCTCACCAACCGAGAGCTCCTCGGGATCCTCCGCGGCCTCGCGGGCGTGCACCTCGTGGGCGCCGACATCGTCGAGGTCGCGCCGCCGTACGACCACGCGGAGGTCACCGCGGTGGCCGCCTCACACGCCGCCTACGAGCTGCTTGGCGTTGTTCGCCTCGGAACTCGACCTAGCCCTCGGTTCTTCTCGAGGATCGCCGGGTCGGCACCGAGGAACCGCATCAGGTTGCCGAAGATCGCGAACAGGGTGAACGTCGTCGCGGCGATCACGATGAAGACCACGGCGACCGCCGCGATCGTCGGCGTGAACCCGTAACGGAGCCCGTTCACGATCTTCACCGGGAGCGTCTCGACCGTGAAACCGGCGACGAGGAACGAGATGATGTACTCGTTCAGGCTGAGGACGAACGCCGCCGCGAACCCCGTGACCATCGATGGGATCAGCAGCGGCAGGGTGATCGTCCGGAACGTCGTCCGCTGATCGGCGCCGAGCGTCTGCGCGGCCTCCGGCAGCGCCTGGTCCATCGTCTCCATCGCGAGCGAGATCGTGACCAGCGGCAGAGTCGAGAAGAAGATCGCGTGGGCGATGATCACGTTCTCGATCTCGCCCGACGTGCCCGGTCGAGAGCCAGAACACCTGCATCCCGAGCGCGCTGATGATCGGCGGCAGCATGAACGGGAGGATGCCCAGCGTGTAGAGCAGCGGCGCGAGCCGGATCCGGTACGAGCGGAGGATGTAGGCGAGCGGCGTCGCGATCAGGACCGCGAGCGCGGCGCTGAGGCGCCGCGATCGTGACGCTGTAGCGGATCGACGTCCGCCAGCCCGGAGTCGGTGAACAGCTGCGCGTACCACGAGAGCGAGAACCCCTCCGGCGGGAAGTTGAGGTAGCGGTTCTACGTTGACGGATCCCGACGGCGATCACGACGAGCGGAGCCAGCAGGAAGACCACGACGAGGGTCGACGACGACCGCGCGGAGCGCGCGCACCTAGGTGACCCGCCTCGTGCGCGACTCGATCACGTCCGACGACCGCGACGACGACCAGCGAGAGCACCGTGAGGAAGATGGCCATCGCCGCCGCGAACGGCACGTTCGCGTTCGCGGACGCCTGGTCCGCGATGAAGACCGAGAGCGTCCAGTGCTCGGGCCGCCCGAGGAAGAACGCGATGATGTAGCTCCCCAGCGTGAACACGAACACGAGGAGGAAGCCGGCCACGATGATCGGCCGCGCGATCGGCACGACGACGGTCCAGAACGTCCTCCAGGGCGACGCCCCCAGCGTCTGCGCGGCTTCCGTGATCTCCGGATCCAGCCGGGTGAGCTGGGGGTAGAGCGTGAGGATGCAGTACGGGAACGCGATGTAGCACAGGCCGAGCAGCACCGCGGCGAAGCTCGGCTGGTACGCGGCCGACTCGCCCATGATCCCGAGCCAGACCAGGATGTTCGAGATCCCCGACGCCCGCCCGAGCAGGATGTACCAGGAGAACGCGACGATCACCTCCGAGAGGCTGAGCGCCGAGAGCACGACGACCAGGAGGACCACGTGTGGCGCGGCGGCGCATCCGGGTGAGGAAGTACGTGAACGGGAACGCGATCGCGATGCACACCAGCGCCCGCCAGGAGGCAGATCCCGATCGAGAACAGCGCGCGCTCGAGGAACACGGGCTGGAAGAGCCGCTGCCAGTTCGCGAGCTCGAACGCCGGTGTGTAGAACGCGCCCGGGACCCGGTGGTAGAAGCTCGTCGCGACCATGATCCCGAAGGGGACCAGGAAGAACACCACGAGCATCCCCACCGGGATGGCGAGGACGCCGAGGGTCCGGCCGCGAGGGCTTCTCCCGCGTGCTCACGATGTCACGACCACGCAGTCCTCGGCGGGGAAGCGCACCGCCACCTCGGCACCCTGCTCGACGGGAACCCAGTCGCGGGGCGAGCCCGCCACGATCACGTGCTCGCCGATCGCCGCAGTCAACGAAGCACTCGAAGAGCTCGCCCAGGTCACGGACGAATACGACCGTGCCGGGGAGAGCGTTGCGTTCCGGCATCCCGTCCGCGACGAGCTGCGCGGCCTCCGGCCGGACCGAGATCGATCACCTCACCGGTGACGTCTGCTCCGCCCGCGACGTCGAAGGGGCGGCCGGCGACGGCGATCGAGCCGTCGCCGGACGCCTCGCCCACCAGCAGGTTGGTGCGGCCGATGAACCCGGCCACGAACGGCGACCCCGGGCGCCGGTACACCTCGAGCGGGGGTCCGACCTGCTCGATCCGCCCCGCGTTCATCACGACGACGAGATCCGGACATCGTCATCGCTTCGCGCTGGTCGTGGGTCACGATGATCGTCGTGATCCCGAGCTGCTGCTGGAGCAGTCGAAGCTCCACCTGCAGCTGCTCCCGGAGGTTGGCATCGAGCGCCGACAACGGCTCGTCCAGGAGGAAGAGCCGCGGCTCCAGCGCCAGCGCGCGAGCGGTCGCGACGCGCTGACGCTGACCGCCGGAGAGCTGTTGGATCCGCCGGTCGCCCATGCCCTCGAGCGAGACGAGGTCGAGGAGCTCTCGCACCCTCGAGGCGATGCGGTCCTTCTCCGTCCCCCGGATCCGCAGCCCGTAGCCGATGTTGCCGGCCACGTTCAGATGCGGGAAGAGGGCCAGGCTCTGGAAGACCATCCCGATGTCGCGCGTGTAGGCGGGCCGGTCGGTGATGTCCTCGTCGTCGAGGAAGACGCGGCCCTCGGTCGGACGCTCGAGCCCGGCGATCATCCGCAGCATCGTGGTCTTGCCGCACCCGGATGGCCCGAGGAACGAGATCAGCTTGCCGGGGGGCAGCTCGAGGTCGACCCCCGCCACCGCGGTGACGTCATCGAACCGCTTGACCAGCCCCTCGAGCCGGAGGCCGCCTCGGACGTCCACGGGCCATGGGTCACCTGTCCCGGCTAGGAGAGGATCAGCTCGGTCCAGTTCTGGTCGATCCAGTCCTCCAGCTCGTCGTACATCTCGTACTTCGGCTGCAACGCGACCTCGGGACCGGGGCCGGCGACCGCCTCGTACTCCTCGTCGCTCATCGTCATGCGTGTCCCGCTTCGTCGACGGGATCGTCCCGAGGGTGAGCGCGAGCTCCTGCTGAACATCGGGTCGGCACATGTAGTCGATGAACGCGACACATGCGCCCAACTCCTCGGTGGTCTTCGAGATCGACCAGTAGCCGGTGTCGATGATCGCTCCCTCGGTCGGGAAGACGCTCCGGAGCGGGGCGCCGCCGCCGGCCTCCGAGGCCGCGAACAGCGTGATGTCGTGGTAGAACTGCCCGAGCGACACCTCGCCCTCGTTGTACGCGGGCTGCGCCTGTGCCTCGTCCCGGAACCAGAGCTTCACGTTCGGCTTGACCTCCTGGAGCTTGCGCATCACCTCGAGGATGCCGTCCTGCGTCTCGAGGATCTCGTACCCGTCGAAGAAGCACGTCGCCGTGATCTCGAGGAGGAACGAGTTCGCGGCGTTCCGCAGGAGCGCGAGCTCGTTCTCCCACTCCGGGTCCCAGAAGGCAGTCCACGTGTCGGGGCTCTCCTTCACGCGATCGGTGTTGGACACGAGCGTGATGTACCACGAGAGCCCTCCCACGCCGATCACGCTGTCGCCGTCGTCGGTGCGGATGTACCCCTCGGCGAGGTGGACGGACTCCGGGATGTCGCTCGTCTGATACGTGGCGAGGATCTCGCCGTTGATCGCCCGCTGGAGCCCGACCCCCGACAGCATCGACACGTCCGCCGGCGGCGCACCCCCCGCCGCGATCGCCTGCTGGAGCTGGGTGACCCACACCTCGGACGTCGGCTCCGAGACCGACTCGACCTCGACGTCGAACTCCTCCGTGAACGCCGGGTACATCTTCCGGAAGTTCTCCTCGAAGAACCCGCCGTAGGTGCCGACCTTGATCGTCGCGCCCGCGATGTTCGAGGTGTCGATCGGCGTGGGGCTCGCGTTCCCGGAGGGCTCCGTCGGCGCGTCGGGCGCGCACGCAGCCAGGATCGCCGGCATGCCCATCGCGGCACCGGCGAGCAGCCCGCCTCGCTTCAGGAGGATCGCGTCGGCTGATGCCCCGGTTGCCGCTCGCCTGGTCGATCTGCTGGCGGAGGATCCGATCGATGTCCACGAGTCCCTTCCCCTCTCTTGGCCCTCTCTGGCCTCTCGGCCGCGCGGAAGACTCCTGGCAGGCTACCTGCGCGCGGAAAGGCTCCGCAAGTCAGTCGGGGTGGCGGGGACTTGCGGCGCAACGCACCCCGTGCGATCGATCAGCGCGCGATGCTGTCCACGAACCCGAGCACGCGGGCCCACGCGTCGCGACACGCGTCCGCATGCTCCGTCATCGTCCGATCGAAGAACGAGTGCGGCGCCTCCGGGTACACGACGATCCGGTGTTCGACCCCGGCGGCGTCCAGCTCCTGGTCGTAGGACTCGACGTCGGCCTGGGAGATGCCGCGGTCCGCGCCGCCGTAGAGGCCGAGCACGGGCGCTCGCACGAGACCCGCGCGGGCCTCATCGAGCGGCCGACGGCTGGTCGCCCTCGCGCTTGGTGGGCGGTCCGTAGAACGCGATCACTCCGTCGACGCTCTCCTGTGAGGCCTGCAGGAGCGAGGCGCGGCCGCCGAAGCAGAACCCCATCGAGACGACCGCCGTGGCGCCGAGACCTCGGAGCGCTTCGGCGGCCGCGCGCGTGTCCGCCCGGAAGCCCTCGTCGCGTGGCGGCGGCCGATGCGGCCCGTGGTCGAACCCGTCCTCCCGGTGCTCGGCTCCGGCCGTCCGTCCGTAGGGATCGATCGCGACGGCGTGGATGCCGGCGTCGGCGATGTGCTCGGCGAGGCGTTCGTAGTAGCGGTGGAGCCCCCGCACGTCCGGGAGGATCGCGATCCCCGCCGACGCCGGCTCCCGCGTCCGCGCGATCGTCGCGGCGAACCGGTTGCCGTCGTCGGCCAGCAAGCGTGGTCCGCTCGGATTCCTCGAGCATCCCGGTCCGCGCGGGGTCCGGCGGCAGGGCGTCGGCGTCGAAGCACATCGTCAGGCGCCGTACTTCGTGAGGTGCCCGGCGTTCGCCATCAGGATCGGCAGCAGTTCCGTCGACGGCCGGATGCCGAGGCCGCCCGCCCGGCACCAGCGCTCGCCGAAGCGCTCGGTCGTCGTCCCGTCCGCACCGAGGTCCGTGCACCAGCACCGGCACGGGGTGCCATGAGTGCGCGGCCATCTGCGACGGCGTGGCGTGGTCCCCGGTGACCGCGACCACGCCCGGCTCGGCGGCCGCGATCAGGTCCGTGATCGCATCGTCCACGCGCTCGATCGCGGCGACCTTCGCCTCCCGGTCGCCGTCCTCGCCGGCGGCATCCGCGTCCTTCACGTGGACGAAGAACAGGTCCGCGTCCTCGCGGTGCTTCTCGAGCAGGCGCACCTGCTCGGTCAGGTCCGCGGGGGGGCCCAGGACCTGGAACCCGAGGAGCGCCGCGATCCCTCGATACATCGGATACACGGCCACGGCCGCGGCTCGCAGCCCCGTGCGCTCGTGGAGGCTCGGGAGGGCGCGCTGGGTGTCGAACCCGCGCAGCACCAGGCCGTTCGCGGCGGGCTCGTCCGCCAGGACGCGCCGCACCTCCTCGAGCGTGGCCGCGACGAGCCTCGCCGTTGCGTCGGCCGCCGGGTCGAGCGGCCGTGGGGCGAGCGGAGGGACGCCGGTCGTCTGCGGATCCGTGTCGCCGACCCGCGGATCCAGCTCCTCGGGTGTCACGGTCGTGCGGAACACCACGAGCAGCCGATGCCCCTTCTCGTGGTGGAACTCCGCGCTCGGGACCCCCGCGGCGAGCCGCGCCACCACACGGCGTGCTTCCTCGTCCGAGATCCGGCCGGCGCGCCGGTCGACGATGGTGCCGGCGGCGTCGATCGTGCAGAGGTTCCCCCGCGCGGCCACGTCGCCCGGGTGCAACGGAACCCCGAGCCCGGCGGCGCCCAGCGCCCCACGTCCCAACACGAACCGGAGCGGGTCGTAGCCGAACAGGGCGAGATGTCCGGGGCCGGAGCCCGGTGTGATCCCCGGCCCCACCGGCTCGAGGAGGCCCGTCACTCCTGCGGCCGCGAGTCGGTCCAGGTGGGGGGTGACCGCATCCTCCAGCTCGGTCCCGTGCGCGTCGTCCGCCATACCGCCGAGACCGTCGATCACGACGAGGAGGATGCGCGAACCGGTGCCGGTGGCGAGCTCGGACAGCTCCACCGGGCGATGCTATCAACGCCGCCTCAGCCCCCGGTCGTCGCGACTACCGGGCGGTTCGTCCGTGCTCGAAGCGACCGAAGATCGCGATCAGTCCCAGCAGGATGAGCCCCGGCGCCACGAACCAGAGCGGTCGTTCGAGCCACCAGCGGAGCGTGGAGTCCTGCTCCTGCCCGAAACCCAGCGGCCAGAGCAGCAGGAGCGCCAGCAGGAACGCCGTCATGTGCCAGAGGAACAGCGTCATGATCCGTGCGTTCACGACGATCGTGAATCGCCACGGTCGGTCGCGTTGGAGCCAACGGTCGAGCCTCGGCTTGAGGAGCAGCACGGCGCCGAGGGTCCACACACCGCCCAGCAGGAAGCACACGGTGGGCGGGTAGGCGTTGGATACCTTCTCGACGTCCGTGCCCAGCAGGCTCTTGGGGTAGTGGCCGATCCCGGGGAACCACTCGAACCGGGCGTCCCCGAGCAGCCGGAAGAGCCACGGTGTGGTCAGCGCGACGAGCCCTGCCAGGCCGCCGACGACCATCGCCCAGAACCGCCGGCGAGGCCACCGGGCAAGGGTCCCGTCCGCGTACGCGTGCCCGAGCTGGTGGGGGAAGAGCAGCACGAAGGCCACATTCAGCCAGCGCCACTCCCACTCGCCGCTGGAGAACGCCAGCAGGTCGACCGCCACCGCGCCGAGCGCCATCACGAGCGGTACCCACAGACCGAAGCGCCGGTGCAGCCGGATCGTGAGCGGGGCGATCACGACGACCACCAGGTAGACGCCCAGGAACCACAGGGGACCGAACGGGATGGTGGCGCCTGGCGGCCTCATCCCGCGAAGGAGTGTCGTGTCACCCCAGAGCCTCGGCCCGGTCGGGGCGCCGACGTCCGCGACGTGCAGGACGATCTGCACGACCGCCCACAGGCCGAGGAACACGATCGAGGGACGCAGCAACCGCTCGAGCCGCCCGCGGATGAACGTCCAGGTCGAGCGTCCCTTGCGGCGGGTGGAGTCGTAGGCCACGAGGTTCGCGAACCCGCCCACGAAGAAGAAGACCGGCATCACTTGGAACACCCACGTGAACAGCCACAGGCCCGAGGTGACGCCGATCGCGCTCGTGGAGCGGATCACGCCGCCCTCCCAGTGGTTGATCGAGATGAACCAGTGGCCGAAGACGACCGCGGTGATCGACGCGGCGCGCAGGAAGTCCATCGAACGGTCGCGCGACGACGGGGTCGCTCGGACGAGCGCGTCGACATCGGGTCCGGTCACGACGGCCCGAGCATGGACCCTCGGCGGTGCGACCGGAAGGGCTCGCTCATCCGAGCGACGCGCGGTTCGCGGCGATCCGCACGATGCGGTCCTCGATCGCGACGGCGGCGGACTTCGACAAGCCCCGGGACATGATGGAGAACTCCGCCCAGGTCCCCTCCTCCTCCAGCCACACCCAGCCGGAGAGGGTCGAGATCGCGATCAGGGTGCCGGTCTTCGCCCGCACCTTCACCTCGGCCAGTCGATCCTCGAGCGTGCCCTGGTCCCCCGTGGGGAGCCCCACGCGGAACGCCGTGCCCCACGGCCTGTTCGACGCGAAGCGCAACAGCGCTACGAGGTCCTGCGGACGGACCCGGTTCCCGTACGACAGGCCGGACGAGTCGTTGGCGACGACGGTCACGCCTCGTGCGCCGGCGAAGGTCTCGATCGCTCTCGCACCTTTCGCGATCGACCCGGCACCGCCGCTCACCAGTCCGCCGAGCCACTTCCCGAGCACCTCGGCGTGGAAGTTCCGTGAGCGCCGGTTCATGTGGCGGAGCAGGACCCCGAACGATTCCGAGCGCCGGGTCACCACGCGACGGAGCCCGGTAGGCGGGATCCCGGCGCCGGCATCCTTCGTCACGGGGATGCCTCGCGCTTTCAGCTTGTTCGTGAGGGAGCGGGCCGCGCGCCGCTCGGGGTCGCGGATGTGCACCCCACGCGCGTCCGCGTTGCCCTCGAACGTGAGCGCCGTGGGCAGCGCGATGTAATCCCGTGGGAAGTAGTCCTGCCACCCGGGCGCCCACCAGTCGCGGAGGAAGCCGGTGGTGGCACCCATCACCCGTCCGCGCACCCGCTCGATCCCGGATGCGTCGATCGCACGGGCGAGCGCGGTCATCGTCGAACGGTCGACCTCCGGGTCCCCGTGCCCCACGATCCACAGGTCGCCGCGGAGCACGCCGTTCGCGGTCGTCCCCTTCGCGAAGACCTTGGTCCGCACGCGCGTCCCGAGGGAGGTGCGGTGCAGCAGTGCCATCGAGAGCAGCAGCTTCTGATTCGACGCGGGCGTTCGCTGCTTCCATGCGCCGTGCCGGTAGAGCCAGTCGCCGTGGACGGCGATCGCGACGGACACGTCGTGCCCGTCGACGGTCTCGTTGATGTTCTGGACCCATCCCGGCGGGGCCGCGATCGCGGGGGTGACCCCCCCGATCACGAACGCCGCGAGGACCGCGATCACCGTGGTTCGCGCGAGCGTGGGGAGGCGCGGCACGCGCGGAGGATACGTCAGCCAACCCCGGCGCCGAGGGAGCCCGACCCGGATCGTTCTCTCGCAACGATGCCCGGTGAGCCGGGACGCCCCGTCGACGGCTCCTCGGGCGATCGGGCGGGGTTGTAGACTCCGCGCCTCCTGGAGGCGCCTGGACGGGACATCCTCCGGACCAGGAGACGAGCATCGGAGCGCGCGCTGTGACCACGATCGATCGCGAACGACTCTCGGGGCTGATGGAACGCGAGCGGGTGCTGTTCCGCGAGCGCCATCCGAGGAGCCGATCGCTGTTCGAGGCCGGCCGAGGCTCGCTCCTGTGGGGTGTCCCGATGAACTGGATGGTCCGGTGGCCGGGCGATCATCCCGTGTACGTGGCCGAGGCCGAGGGTGCGCGGTTCACCGACGTCGACGGGAACGCCTTCGTGGACTTCTGCCTCGGCGACACGGGAGGGATGGCCGGGCACGCACCCCCGGCGGCCGTCGAGGAGATCGCGCGCCAGGCGGCTCGCGGCATCACCACGATGCTGCCCACCGAGGATGCCGCGTGGGTGAGCGGAGAGCTCGCGCGTCGGTTCGGCGTGCCGTACTGGTCGTTCACCCTCACCGCCACGGATGCGAACCGGTTCGCGATCCGGTGGGCGCGTCACATCACCGGCCGTCCGAAGATCCTGGTGCACAACCACTGCTACCACGGCACGGTCGACGAGACGTTCGCGGAGATCGATGCTGCCGGTGGCGTGGTCAACCGGCCGGGGAACACGGGTCCTCCGGTGCCGGTCGCGACCACGACACGGGTCGTGGAGATCAACGACCTCGATGGGCTCGAACGGGAGCTCGAGCACGAGGACGTCGCGGTCTGCGTGTTCGAGCCCGCGCTCACGAACATCGGGATCGTGCTCCCGGAGCCGGGCTACTGGGAGTCGGTCCGTGCGATCTGCGACCGCACCGGGACGCTCCTCCTGATCGATGAAACCCACACGCTGAGCGCCGGTCCAGGAGGCGCCACGAAAGCCTGGGGGCTCGCCCCGGACATCGTCACGATCGGGAAGACCCTCGGCGCCGGGATCCCGTCGGCCGCGTACGGCATGACCGAGGAGGTCCAGCGCCGGATCGTGGAGGCCGTCGATCCGGACGTGATCGACGTCGGCGGCACCGGCGGCACGCTCGCCGGCAACGCGCTGTCGCTGGCCGCGATGCACGCCACGCTCGAGCACGTCCTCACCGACGGCGCGTTCGACCGCATGATCGAGGTCGGCGGTCGTTTCGAGGACGGCGTTCGCGACGTCATCGGCTCCCGCGAGCTCCCGTGGCACGTGGTGCGGCTCGGGTGCCGCGTCGAGTACCTCTTCCGTCCCGAGGCGGCCCGCACCGGCGCCGAGGCGAACGCCGGGCAGGATGCCGAGCTCGATCCGTTCATCCACCTCTACCTGCTGAACCGCGGGGTCCTGATGACGCCGTTCCACAACATGGCGCTGATGTCGCCCTCGACCACCGAGCAGGACGTGGATCGGCATACCGAGGTGTTCGCGAGCGCGGTCGACGAGCTCCTCGGAGGGAACGGCGGTTCCTCGTGATCGGCCGCGTGTCGTTCATGACGATCGACGCGAACGATCCCGCCCGGCTCGCCACGTTCTGGTGCGAGGTGTTGGGCACGCACGTGGAGGAGACCTCCGACGAGGGCCGGTTCGTGTTCCTGGCCGCCGCGAACGGTCACATCCTGAGCTTCCAGCGCGTGCCGGAGCCGAAGTCGGTCAAGAACCGCATGCATCTCGACATCCGTGTGGACGACCTCGATACGGCCACGGACGCGCTGCTGGCGCTCGACGGGACGTGGGACGGCAACGAGCGGGCCCTCGACGACGCCCGGTGGAGGACGCTCGGCGATCCCGAGGGCAACGAGTTCGACATCTACGTATCCGCCGGGTAGCGAGCCGCGGCGATGCTGCGCTCCGTGGGAACCTGACCGTCACCCTCGCCTGAGCGGCCTCGTGAGGCAGGTTGGTCCCCCGTCGCCCTTCCGAGAGATCTCCTCACCCACGTAGGTCCGGACGTCCACCCCGGCGGCTTCCATCCGACGGCGGGTCTCCGGATTGCCCTCGAGCGCGAGGGCGATACGAGGCCCCAGCGCCAGGACGTTGGGGCCCATCGAGTCGAACTCCTCGGCCGGCACCTCGACGAACCCGATGTCCCGATCACGGAGCAGCTCGACGAGACGCACCGGGAGATGGGGGAGCGAGGCGACGACGAGATCTTCATCGAGGATCGAGAGGAACGAGAGCAGGTGGGTGCAGGCCTCCGGGCCGGCGAGGTGGGGGAGGTCGAACGCGACGACACTCACGTCCGGCAGGAGGGCGCGGAGGGCATCCAGCCCGGTCGCGGTCGTGCGGTAGCCCACGCCCGCCAGCAGCGTCCGCCGGTCGAGCCAGCAGAGGTCGCCGCCTTCGGCGAACGCCGGCTCGCCGGCGTCGCCGAGGGTGGCGACGATCGGGATGCCCGCGGTCTCCAGGTCGGCCGCGGCGACGGCGGGCTCTCCGCGGCGTCCCTCCTTGGCGGGACGCAACAGGATCGCGCCCGCGTCAGTCATCAGCACGGGGTCGTAGACGTAGACCGCGTCCGGATCGTCGGCGGCGGGCGCGGTCCCCACGAGCACCTCGGCGCCCGCGTCGGCCAGCTGATCGCGGAAGGCCTCGTGCTCGGCGGCCGCTCGCGCCGGGTCGGGAGCCGCCCGCCATCCGTAGTCGCGCCAGCGACGCAGGGCCTCCGGCTCCGGGGGCCGCACGGCAACGGCTCGCAACGTGGAGTACTGATCCTGGATCGACACTGACCGGATGGTAGTGGGCCCTTCGACCGATCGGATCCCTCATTCCGCCTCTCCCCCGCGTCGGGGACCAGGGGTACACTTGCGCGACCATGCGACGGGGCGCCACGAGACAGGGGAAGGACGTGCGACGACGCCGGAGCACTGAGCTCGGCGTCATCGACTACACGCTCGCGAAGCGCGCCCTGATCCGCGACGCGCACCGGGGCCTCCGATCGGTCGCCGATCTCTGCGACGCGCATCCAGAGCTGATGCGTGCGGCCAAGCACGTGGGCGAGGCGACGTCCTCGGACTGTCCGGTCTGCGGCAAGGACAAGCTGGTCCTGCTGGCCTACGTCTTCGGCTCGTCACTCGGCCGCAACAGCGGCCGGGTCTGGCCGATCCAGACGGGGCTCCGGCTGACGGCCGCGCATCCGGGGTCGGCCTGCTACGTGGTGGAGGTCTGCCGGTCCTGCGCCTGGAACCATCTCCGCGAGGCGTTCACGGCGCGCCGACGCGCCGTCGCCGGCTGAAGCCCCTCGTCGTCCCGCCGGTTTCTGGTCGCATGCCCACGGGTAGGATTCGCGCGTCGTGACGACGACTTCCGGACGATCCCCGAAGGACTACCGACCCCGTCACGCCCGGAAGAAGCCGGGTGGCGGCAACTCGACGACGTCCTCCCGGTCGAAGGCCGCCGGGTCGACGAGGTCCGCGTCCGGAGCGGCGAAGACCGACCGGCGAGGGGTATCGCAACGCACCCCGAAGGGACGACGTCCGCAGGGGAAGAAGGGGTTCCTCCGCCGCTACTGGTGGGCATTCGCGCTGGCACCGTTCGCCGTGGGGCTCCTCGGGGTCGCCGTCCTGGCGATCGCCTACGCGCGCATCGACCTGCCCAAGACGCTCCCTCCGATCCAAACGACTGTCGTCACGGATCGCAACGGCGAGCTCCTCACGACGTTCCACGGCTCGGTCGACCGCACGATCATCCCGCTGCAGCAGATCCCGCAGCACCTGCGGGAGGCCGTGATCGCCGTGGAGGACGCCCGCTTCTACGATCACAACGGTGTCGACCTGAAAGGGACGGTCCGCGCCGCGTGGAGCGACCTCGTCGCGCGGGACGCCGTCCAGGGCGGTTCGACGATCACCCAACAGCTGGTCAAGCGGGTCTACGCCGGGCGCTACGTCGAGGGCGAGAACGGGGTCACGGACTACGTGATCCCGCCGCGCACGGTGAAGGAGAAGGTGCGCGAGGTCCTCCTCGCGATCAAGGTCGAACGCACCTTCGAGAAGGACACGATCCTGGCGAAGTATCTGAACACGGTGTACTTCGGCCATGGCGCGTACGGGATCGAGGCGGCCGCGCAGACGTACTTCGGTGTGCCGGCGCGGCAGCTCACGGTCTCCCAGTCCGCAACGCTCGCCGGCATCCTCACCGCCCCCGAGGCCTACGACCCGATCGATCACCCGTTCGACGCCAAGTTCCGGCGGGACTTCGCGCTCGACCGGATGGTGCAGTTCGACTACCTCGAGGCCGACCGGGCGGACCACCTGAAGACCCAAGCTTGCTGCGGGATCCCCGCCGCCCTCCAGCGGGGATCGGACGCGCAGATCGAGTCGCCCGGGGATTCGGAGTACTTCGTCCAGTACGTCCGGGAGACCCTGGCACGGCGCTACGGACCGGCGGCCGTCTACGGCGGTGGCCTCGACGTCACGACGTCCCTCGATCTCGACTACCAGGCCGCCGCCGAGGCCGCGGTCGAGTCGCACCTCCCGACCCCTGGCGACCCCGGCGCCGCGCTCGTCGCGATCGACCCGTCCACGGGCCACGTCCTCGCCATGGCGGGCGGGAGGGACTTCGCCAGGTCCCAGTTGAACCTCGCCACGTTCCGGGGTGGCACCGGGCGGCAGGCGGGCTCCGCGTTCAAGGCCTTCACGCTCGCCGAAGCGATGGAGCAGGGCTTCCGCCTCGACTCGCGCTGGTCCGGACCCAACACGATCACGATCGACGACCCGATCTGCGCGGATCAGGACGGCGAGCCGTGGCAGCCCGAGAACGCCGAGGGCGGCGGAAGCTCCTACACGCTGCAGTCGGCGACGGCGCACTCGGTGAACACCGTGTTCGCGCAGCTCGTCGTGGAGCTCGGACCCGACAACGTCGTGGACATGGCGCACGCACTCGGGATCCGCTCGGACCTACCGGAGGTGTGCGCGGTCACGCTCGGCAGCGTCGCCGTGAACCCCCTCGAGATGACGAACGCGTACGCGACCCTGTCGAACCGCGGCACCCGGTTCCGGGCGAGCCCGCTCCTGCAGGTCCGGTCGCCGGGCGGCCGGATCGACGAAGGGGTCGTTCCGCGAGGCAAGCGCGTGGTCGAGGAGAACGTCGCCGACCTGGTCACCTACACGCTCCAGGACGTCCTCGACGAGGGGACGGGGGCCTCCGCCGACATCGGATGGCCCGCCGCGGGCAAGACGGGCACGGCGCAGGACAACGTGGACGCCTGGTTCTGCGGCTACACCGTGCAGATCGCGGCGTGCGTGTGGGTGGGCTATCCCCAGGGGCAGATCCCGCTGGAGAACGTCGAAGGGGTGCCGCTGGTCTTCGGGGGCACGATCCCGGCCGCGATCTGGCACGACTTCATGGAGCAAGCGATGGCCGGCAAACAGGTGATCGAGTTCCCGGACCCGTCGTTCGACCAGCAGACCGTGACCCCGTCCGCGGCGGCTCCGGTTCCCCCGCCATCGCCGAGTCCCAAGCCCAGCGCCTCGCCGAGCCCGGAGCCCAGCGCCTCGCCGAGCCCGGAGCCCAGTCCGTCGCCCAGCCCTTCACCGTCGCCCTCGCCCAGCGGCAGCGCGTCCCCGCCGGCCGTGCCGGCGCGGTCGCCGGACGGAGATCGAGGGGGCTAGCGGGCCGAGACCCGGACGTCGGCGGGCGCGTCGACCGGCAGCGTCGCGACGATCGACGTGCCACGGCCTCGGTTCGATCGGATCACGAACGTCCCGTTCGCCAATTCGACGCGTTCCCGCATCGAGGCCAGACCGACCCGGCCCTGACGGAGGAACTCGCGCGTCATCGCGCTGTCGAACCCCCGGCCGTCGTCCTCGATCTCCACGCGCAGGGACGTCGCGGTCGTTTCCACCGAGACCACCACGTGGTCCGCGCGCGCGTGCTTGGCGGCGTTCGTCAGCGCCTCCTGGACCACTCGATAGGCGAGCGTCTCGAGGTCGGCCGACAGGGGCCGGGGCAGGGTGCCGGCGAGGTCCGTCTCCACCCCTTGCTCGATCCCGAAGCGCGTGACCGCCTCCCGCAGCGCGGGCATCAACCCGCGCTCCTCGAGCACGGGTGGACGCAATCCCGACATCAGGGCCCGGAGCGCGTCGGCCTCGTCGGCGAGCTCTTTGCGCACCTTCGACAGGACGTCCACGCCGCGGTCGACGTCGCCGGCCCCGATCATCAGGAGCGCGGCCTCGAGGGAGAGCGAGGCGGCCGACACGCCCTGCACCGGTCCGTCGTGGAGGTCGCGCGCGATCCGGTTCCGTTCGGACTCGATGGCGGAGTTCGTTCTGCGGAGCAGGCTGGTGCGGTCCTCGTCCTTCTCCTGGAGGAACTTCAGCAGCGAGCGGATCGTCTGGTCGGCGGCCTTGCCCGGGGTGACGTCGCGGATCAGAACGAGCCGCCGAGGGGGAACGGTGGGGATGTCGGACACACGCGACTCGAGGTACAGGGGCGTGCCGTCCGCCCGCTCGAGCTGGGCTTGCCCGGCGGCCGGGAGGTCCGCGAAGCGTGCGTCCGCGCCGTCGAGCGACGCCGCCAGCGTTTGCCAGCGCTGCCCCTCGATCGTGGGGCGGTCGAGGTGCACCATCTGACAGAACGCCTCGTTGGTCCGGACGATGACGTCGTTCGAATCCAGCTCCACGATGCCGTCCACGGCCGCATCGAAGACCAGGCGGAGGTGCTCCTCGGACACCTTCAGCGTCTCGTTCGCCTCGCGGACCCGGTCGAGAGCGGCATCCATGTCGGCCAGGGCTTCCTCTTTCTGATGGAGCGCCCTCCGAACCGATTCGCTCGCCTGGGTCATCGTGATCTGGTTCGCGATGATCCGGACCGCGACCGCGAGGGCCAAGACGCCGATGAACATGCCCGTCTGCAGGCCGGTGAGCCCCTGCCGATCGCCGAGGACACCCGTGATCAGGAGCGCGGCGCAGGCCGCGATCACGGCCACGCTCGTGAGGATGGGTCGCGCGAACCGGGAGGGCCGTGGGAGGTCCTTCGCCGGCCGGAGGACGAGGTACGTGGCCGCCAGCGCGAGCGGCGACAGGGCGATCGGCAGCTCGATCAACGGGTTCGTCGCCTCGTAGGACATGCGGGTCCATTGCCAGCCGAACGTGAGGATGGCGGCCCCGAGCCCGGCGAACACGACCGCACGGACGAGGTGGGCTCGCGTGGGCACCCAGATCGCGAGCGCCGGATAGGTGGCGACGAGGAATGCGGACACGAGCGAGAAGGTCACGGCCGACGCGGAGATGTCTCCACGGACCGTGTCCGGGCGGATCAACACGTACCCGGCCGCCATCAGGGCGCTCACGATCAATGCGGCGTCCGTGGCGAGCTCGCGGCGGTCCCCGGGGGGGACATGGTGACGGATCTCGGTGGCGAACCCGGCGCCGAGTGCGACGAGGGGGAGGAGGAAGAGCAGGTCGGGATACCCCGGCGTCATCTTCGGACCCGTCAGCCCCGACACGAAGACGAGGCCGATCACCCCGGACCCGATCAGGAAGCCGATCCCGACGGCGCGCGAGCTGCGCGCCGCCTTCCCCTCGCGCATCGCGAGCAGCACGACGCCGCCCATGAACCAGGCCACCGCATCGATCAGGTTCACGACCAGCGGTCGCCGCGTGGACGTCGTCCGGGGCGGCGAGGTAGGCGCCGACGATCACGACGGCCGTCAGGCCGAGCGCGATCGTGGCCGCCGTGCGACGTGGGTGAGGGGTCCCGCGCATGGAGGTCCATGATGCCGTGTGCCCCAGTGAGACTCCATCACCCGGTCGGGGTGGTGGCCTCCGCCGAACGACCTACGACGCTCCGGAAAGGCGTCACTCGATCAGGCGCCTGCGCAGCGCCTCCGCCACGGCCGCGGTGCGGTCCGAAGCGCCGAGCTTCTCGAAGATGTGCTCGAGGTGGGTCTTGACGGTATCGGGAGAGATGTAGAGGCGTTCGGCGATGTCTCTGTTCGTGTGGCCGAAGGCGAGCAGCTGGAGCACTTCGATCTCCCGCGCCGTGAGGGTCTCCGCCCGGCGGTCGCGCTCCTTCGCGGTGGAGAGCTCCTCCGCGAGAGCCACCACGAGCTGCGGATCGATCACCATGTTGCCGCCCGCGACCAGGCGGACCGTCTGGATCAGGTGCTCGGCGTCGCGCGCCTTCAGGACGTAGCCTCGCGCGCCCGCGCGGACCGCCTCGACCACGAACTGCCGGTCGTCGTACGCGGTGAGCATGATGACGCCGACCTTCTCGTGCTTCTCCCTGATCTCGCGGGCGGCCTCGAGCCCGTCCATCTCCGGCATCCGGATGTCGATCAGGGCGATGTCGGGCTGTTCCTTCCCGATGAGGTCGAGGAGCTCCTTGCCGTTGGCGGCCTCTCCGACGACGTCGATCCCCTCGGCCATGTCGAGGTACCTGCGGAGCCCTTGCCTCACCAGCGAATGGTCGTCCGCGATGGCAACCCTGATCGTCACGACACCTCCGGTCGGTCGCGTGCTCGGCACATCCTACCCCGGCCACGCTGCCGGGTTCAGAACCGACCGTCTCAGAACAGGTGTCGCCAGTTCACGAAGAGCACGGCACAGAGCACCCAGCCGCCCGCGAGCACAGCGGTCACCAGGGTGCGAGGGAGCGCACGCCCCGATCCGACGCCGGACAACCCCCAGAGCGCGGGGAACACCACCACGGCGAATCGGGGAGCGGACAGGAGCGGTCGGTCCCAGAAGGGGTCGAGGAGCGGGAGCAGGAGACTCAGGCTCCCGTAGGTGATCTCGGAGGCGCGGAGCGCCGGCACGGCGAGGGCCAGGCCGGCGATCGCGATCGACACCAGGACGAGATCCAGCAACCAGTAGGAGCGGAACGACCACGCGAGGTCGACGGCGTGGGTGAGCGAGATCCACGGCGGCTGGAGCTCGCGGCCCCACGAGGCTCTGGGCGTCGAGAGGGGCGAGCCAGTTCCCCCGCGCGAGTCCCCACCACGCGAACCACGACAGCGGTCCCAGGGAAGATCGCAACCGCGCCCGCCACACGACCGGCGAGCGCCCGGCGGGAGCCGGTGCGGCGGCGCGTGGCCGCGAACGCCTCGATCAGGAGGGCCGGGATCAGCAGGAGCCCGACGCTCCGCGTGAGCGCGGCCAGGGCGCCGGTGACGGCGACGTGCCCCCAGCGGTCCCATCGCGCCGCGCGGAACGCGAGGAGCGACAGGAACAGGAACAGCGACTCCGTGTACGGCGCGAGGAAGAAGAAGGCCGTCGGGAACAGCGCCGCCACCACGATCGCCCTCCGAGCGACGCGTTCACCGAACGCGTCGGCCGTCAACGCGAACAACGCGAGGAGCGCACCGAAGAACGCCAGGTTCGAGACCAACAACGCGGCCATGAGCTCGTCGCCTGGAAGCATCCATGCGACGGCACGGACGGTGAGCGGGTAGAGGGGGAAGAAGGCGGCGCTGGCGTCGTCACCCGACCACCCTTCGTCGGCGAGCCGCAGGTACCACACGGCGTCCTGCCGCTCGGTCGCATCGATCGCGTTGTGCCAGCCCGAGGTGGCAACCGGCGCGGCCCTTCCCGGCACGTCCACCGGCGGGAGCGGGTCGATGAGGTCGACGGCGATCACGGACACGAGCGACAGCCCGATCCTCGCCGCGAGGAAGACGAGGAGGCACGGCCGCACGCCGTCGCGCAGCCTGTGAGGACCGCTCACGCGTGCGCCACCGGTCGCGCACGTTCGGCGCCGCCCTCCGCCGGGAGCCTGCGGCTCGGTTCCCGTACCCACGCGACCACGCACCAGACCAGCACAGCGCCGCGGATCACCACGGCGGTCTCGAAGACCCACGGCGGGAGACCTCCGATCCCGGTGTGGAAGCCGAAGAACGGGAACCGCGTCAAGAAGACCGCGACGTCGGCAGCCTCGAACGCGAGGAATCGGCGGGGGTGGGGGAGGATCAGGACCAGCCACGGGAGCAACCACAGGCTGAACTGGGGGGAATACACCTTCCCCAGGAGGAGGAAGAGGACGAGGAACGGGAACACGAGCTGCCAGCGGGGGAAATCGGGCTCGCGACGACGCTTCGTGCGCCAGACCCACGCCCCGACGCCGACCATCAACGCCACCGACGCCGCGTTGATAAGCCCGGTCGACGGGCACACGGACAGGTTCCGGCACAGCAGGAACCACACGCTGTCCCAATCCGCGCCACGGGTCCCGTTGAAGCGGAAGAACTCCCACCATCCGGACAGGGCCGTCGTCAGGAACGGCACGTTCACCGCGAGCCAGGCGGCAGCGGCCGACCACCACAACAGGATCGCCCGGTCGGGCAGGCGCTCTCGGAGACGGTCCGCGGCGAACGGGACGAGCAGCAGACTCGGGAAGAGCTTCGCCGCGGCCCCCAGTCCGACCAGCGCGCCTGCCGCACCGTCGCGGCGTCGGAAGAAGGCGAGCGTGGCCCCCGCCGTCAGGGCGACCGCGAGGAGATCCCAGTTCACGAACGCCTGGAGGGCGAGTCCGGGAGCCACCGCGAACCAGAGGGCGCGACCCGGATCGATCAGGTACAGGCACGCGGCCGCCACGGCGGCGCACGCCGACAGCAGGATCGCGTTGACCCAGAAGAACCGGCCGGCATCGTCACCGGAGATCCATCCCGCCACGCGCATGAAGTACATCGTGAGGACCGGGTACTCGTCGCAGTTGAACTCGGACGGGCCACAGGCGTCGAGGTACGGCAGGCGGCCCTCGGAGAGCTGCTCCGTCCCGAACAGCGGGACGATGTCCGTGTAGCAGGCCAGGTGATACTGGCGGCCGTCCTCCCAGTGCCCATCGGCGCACGGGCTCTTGTGGACGGCGCCGATCAACAGCGTCCCCACGAGGCAGGCGAGCACGAGCCCGAGGGTGATCGGCCGGCCGGCGCGGCGCTCCACAGGTCGCATCGTATCGACGGCCGGCGCGCCGGCCGTGAGGCGCGTTCGGCGCTCCCGGGATGACCGTGTGAGCGAACACTCGTAGAGTTCCCGGTCGTGAGGTGCCGACCCCGAAGAGGCCACCCGTGACGCGGCGATGAAGTATCGAGTGGAACAGCTCGCGACGGCGTGCGAGGTGTCCGTCGACACCGTCCGCTACTACCAGGCGAGGGGATTGCTCCCGCAGCCCGACCGGGAGGGACGGGTCGCCTGGTACCGGCCGGAGCACGTCGACCGGATCCGACGAGATCCGGAGCTTGCAGCGGCAGGGGCTCACGCTGGCGGCGATCCGCCGTGTGGTCGACGGCGAGCTGAGCCTCGCCGACGCCGGCCTGGCTGCGGCCGTCACGGCCGAGCGCGCCGACTCGAGCGACGGGGAGGCGCTGTCGCTCGACGCGTTCTCCTCCGCGAGCGGCGTGCCGGCGTCCCTGATCCAGGCGGTGGAGCGCGAGGGCATCCGGATCGGTCACGACGTCGACGGCGAGACCCGCTACACGTCCGGAGACATCGAGCTCGTCCGCACCGCCCTCCGCCTCCTCGAGTTCGGACTACCCCTGGGTGACCTGCTGGCGCTGGCCCGCGACGCGGACGAGGCGATGCGCGGGCTCGCCGAGCGGGCCGTCGAGCTGTTCGACGAGCACGTGCGGAAACCGATCCGGGACACGGCTCCCGGAGCCGAGGCCGCATCGGCGCGCATGGTCGAGGCGTTCCAGGAGCTCCTCCCGGCCGTGACGCTCCTGGTCTCGCATCACTTCCGCCGGGTGCTCCTGGAGGTCGCGGAGGAGCACATCGAGGCGCCGGCGAGCGAGGGCCCGGTCTCGTCCCGGCGCCACGGATGAGACGGCGCCCGGCGCCCACGCTGCCCCAGGGCGAGGACAAAGCCCGGGCGGTCCGCCGGCTCTTCGACACGATCAGCCCCCGCTACGACCTCGTGAACCGCGTGATGACGTTCGGGATGGATCGGGGCTGGCGTCGCCGGACGGTCCGGGAGCTCGCGTTGCCGGCCGGATCCCACGTGTTCGATCTCGCCTGCGGCACGGGTGACCTCTGTCGGGAGCTCGCGGCCGCCGGACACCGCGCGGTGGGGTTCGACTTCTCCCACGGGATGCTGCGCGCCGCCCGCGCCGACGCACCGCTCGTCGAGGCCGACATCCTGCGGCTGCCGGTCCGGGACGCCGGTGCCGACGGGGCGACGTGTGGGTTCGCCCTGCGCAACGTCGTCTCGCTGCCCGACCTGTTCGCCGAGCTGGCTCGCGTCGTGCGCCCCGGGGGACGGATCGCGCTGTTGGAGACGGCCGAACCGGAAGGACGGCTGCTGCGACTCGGTCATCGTGTGTACTTCCGCGGCGCGGTGCCGGCGATCGGCGGTCTGCTCTCCAACCGGGAGGCGTACTCGTACCTCCCGAGATCGACCGCCTACCTGCCCGCGCCGGAGGAGCTGCTCTCGATCCTGCGTGGAGCCGGGTTCCCCGACGCGCGGCGGCTCCGGTTCTCCGGCGGGATCACCCAGCTCCTGGTGGCCACGCGCGGATGAGCACCCCGCTCACGATCCGGAGCAACCGGCTCGGGCCCGCGTTCGATCTCCTCGCCCTCCACCCGGATGCGTTCGTGTTCGAACGGGCCGGCCTGGGCGTGGCCGCGCTGGCGACGTCCGCACTCGAAGGCGAGGACGTCGCGACCCTCGGACGGGAGGCCCTCACGCTCCTCCGTGGGCGCGACGACCCGGCGCCGGACGCGCCGCCGTTCGTCGTGGCCTCCCTGCCGTTCCGTCCCTCGGAGATGGCCGAGGTCCTCGTCCCGGACCGATCGGTCCGACGCACGGCGCCCGGCGATACCTGGCTCCTCGACGCGACTGGAGACACCGGGGCGACCTTCGAACCGGAGCCCGTTGCGGGACGGTCGCCTCACGACGTCTTCACCGACGTCCAGCTCTCGGAGCACCCCTCCTCCGAGGCCTACCGGGAGGCGGTCGCGGGTGCGCGGTCGCGGATCCGCGACGGTGCCCTCCGGAAGGTGGTGTTGGCGCGCACGGTGGGCGTCGAGGCGGGCCGATCCCTCGACCCGCGACGCCTGGCACACCGGCTCCGAGCGGTGAGATCCTGACGCGTACACATTCGTGGTGCCGCTCTCGGCCGGGGAGGCCGGACCGCGCCGCAGCGTGGTCGGCGCGTCGCCGGAGCTGTTGCTGTCGAGACGAGGCCGCGACGTCAGGTCGAACCCGCTCGCGGGCTCGGCGCCTCGGTCCGGCGATCCCGCGGAGGACCGGGCGAACGCGGAGGCACTGTCCGGCTCCTCGAAGGACCGAGAGGAGCACGCCATCGTCGTCGAGGCCGTCGCCGAGACGCTGCTGCCGTTCTGCACCGAGCTCACGTGGGACCCGGAACCCGTGCTCCGGGAGACGCCGAACGTGTGGCATCTCTCGACGCGTTTCCGACGGTGTGTTGACCGACCCGGCTCCGTCGGCGCTCGACCTCGTCGCCGCGTTGCATCCCACCCCGGCGGTCGGGGGGACGCCGCGAGGCGCTGCACTCGACGCGATCGCCGACCTCGAACCGTTCGACCGCGGCAGGTACGCGGGGCCGGTCGGATGGATGGACGCGCACGGCGACGGCGAGTGGGCGATCGCGCTTCGCTGCGCCGAGCTGCGAGGCGATCGCGCTGTCCTCTACGCGGGCGCCGGGATCGTCGCCGGTTCCGATCCCGACGACGAGGTCGACGAGACCGAACGCAAGTTCCGCGCATTCCTCGACGCGCTCCGCTGGGGCTAGGGCTCGAACGTTCGGTCCGGTTCCAGCTCGATCACCAGCGGCTGGTCGGGCCTCGTGAATCCTCCGCGCGCGTAGAACGGCCGTGACCGCTCCGTCGGCCAGACGATCACCTCGGAGAACCCCTCCTGCCGGGACCAGGCCGTGACGCGGTCGAGCATCTGCGCGCCGAGCCCGGAGTTCCGGTGCTCCGGGATCACGTAGACGTTCGTCAGGTACCCGATCGGCCCGGCGAGCTTGCCGGGGACCGGCACCCGATGGACGGTGTGCAGCCACATCGCGCCCACGAGACGGTCGCCCTGCCGCGCCACCCACGCGCGCCAGTCCTCCGACACGAGCGCCCGAGCCGCGAAAGCGGCGAACCGGTCTCGGTAGACCTCGGCCGGCTCCGCCGCCGGCCCGTCCTGCTCGGCGTACAGCGCGAACCGCAGCCGGGCCAGCTCGTCGACGTCGTCGGTCGTGGCGAGGTCGATCGACGGGTGCGGCCGGCTCACGAGCCCCCGAGCGCCGCGTCGACGGCCGCCTGCAGCTCCGCCCGGCGACGCAACCCGAGCTCGGCGTCCACCACCACCTCCACCACACGGATCCCGCGGCCGGCACCGGCGGCTCCGTCCAGGGCGGGCAGCAGAGTCCGGCGCTCGTTCGACCCGCTCGTGGCCGGCGCCGGCCGCCCCACACAGCCCGCCGATGTCCACCGCGTGCGGCGTGACGAACAGCTCTCGATGCTCGGGGAGGTCGCGTTGTGGCAGGAGGGAGAACACGTGGCCACCGCCGTTGTTCACGACGACCACGATGAGATCGACGTCGCGCGAGGCGTTCCACAGGACCGCCCCGGCGTCGTGGAGGAGGGAGAGGTCCCCGACCAGCGCGACCACCGGGCCCTGCCCAGCGACCGAGACGCCCAACGCCGTCGACACGAGTCCGTCGATCCCGCTCGCTCCGCGATTGGCCATGACCGTCAGGCTCGACCGCGGGCGCATCGCGAGATCGAGGTCGCGGATCGGCGTCGAGTTCCCGACGAACAGTCGCCCCGCATCCGGGATCCACGAGGCCACGTCACGGGAGATCCTCGGCTCGAACGGTTCGTCCCACCCGTCCATCAACCCGTCGAGCACGTCGCGTGCGCGCTCGTCGGCCGCGCGCCACTCCGCCGTCCAGTCGCGCGGCGCGGGGTGGATCCGGCCGCGCCACAGCTCCTCGATCTCCTCCTTCGAACGTTGGCCGGTCAGCGCGATGCCGCCTCCCTGGATCACGGGATGCCTCGCGAGGGCACCTGGGAGCGCCCCCGGGTCCACCGCGAGCCGCCAGGAAGCGAGACGGTCCGGATCGGGATCGAGATGCCACCGATCGGCCACCAGCAGGTGCTCGGCCGAGGCCACGAATCGCTGCGTGGTCCGGCTCGTGGGGTACGCACCGAACTGGATCACGACGTCGGGGCGGTGCGCCTCGGCCCAGGCTCCGGCGATCAGGGCCTGGCCCGCCGCGAGCGACGACTCCGGCTGACGCGCCCCTGACGTGGGCTCGGCGAGCACGGGCCAGCCGAGGAGCTCGGCCCAGAACCGGCCCTCGCCGGGGAGGTGACCGGGCCAGCCACCGAACACCACGGCGCCGCGAGCGCCGGAGACGAGTTCGGCCAGCCGGTCCGCTTCGTCGGGATCGAGCTCGGCCTCGGGGCGAGGAGGCCACGCGAACGGTTCTCCCTCGAGGCCGACCGCGATCGGGCGGGCATCCGGGGACGGCGTGAGGGGCTCCTCGAACGGACAGTTCAGATGGACCGGACCTGTCGGGTCGGTGGCCATCGCCTCGAGCGCCTCGCGTGCCGCCTGATGCCACCACGCTTCTTGTCCGGCCGTCGACGGCACGGGCAGGTCGAAGGAGGCGTGGACGTACTCCCCGTAGAGACCCGGTTGCGCGATCGTCTGATTGGCCCCCGTCCCGCGGAGGCGAGCGGGACGGTCCGCCGTCACGACGACAAGCGGCACGCGAGCCTGGGAGGCCTCGACGACCACGGGCAGGAGCTCCGCGGCCGCCGTGCCGCTCGTGCATGCCACGACCGCCGGGCGCCCGGTCGCTTTCGCGGCGCCCAGCGCGAGGAAGCCGCCCGACCGCTCGTCGAGCTGTACGTGCACCTGCACGCGGGGATCGCGGGCGAGGGCGAGGGCCAAGGGGGTCGAACGGGACCCCGGCGACAGCGCGGCGTGCGACACCCCACCCTCGACCAGTCCGGCCACGAGCGAGGACGCGCAGGCGAGCGAGATGTCGCCGAGCTCCACGCCGTCCACCTCCTAGGCGGCCCGCGCCAGGACCAGCCCGACCGCGAGCAATGCACCGGTCGTCGCGTGGACCGCCGCCGTCCCCGTGAGGACGCCGATCAGCTCCGCGCCGGTCGCCGTCCCCACCGCCTCCATCGGCCGGATCGCCGGGACCCACCCCACCAGACCGAGGAGGCCCCACTGCGAGAGGCCGATCCGTTCGTCGAGCAGGAACGCGAAGACGCCGACCACGATGGTGGCGAAGGCCGCGACCACGCACGCACGATAGAACGTCCGCGTCTTCGCCACGCCGAGACGGACGGCGAGGGTTCGCTTCCCCGTGACCGCATCGGTCGGGATGTCCCGGAGGTTGTTCGCGACGAGGATCGCCACGGCGAGGAGCCCGAGGACGGACCCGCACCACCAGGCCGCGGCCGGCACCCGCTCGTCCATCACGAACGCGGTCCCGCACGTCGCCATCAACCCGAAGAAGAGGAAGACCATCACCTCGCCGAGCCCGAGCCCCGCGTACGGACGAGGGCCGCCGCTGTACGCGAACGCCGCCACCAGCGCGAGCGCGCCCACGAAGAGGATCAGGACCGGCTCCGTCACCAACGCCAGGGCCAGCCCGGCGACGCCGGCGGCCCCGATCGCGACGAGCGCGGCGACGAGCACGGCCCTCGGCGAGGCGACGCCCGACGCGACGAGCCGCGGGGGACCGAGGCGGCCCGGCGTGTCGACGCCGCGGATCCCGTCGAAGAAGTCGTTCGCGTAGTTCACGCCCACCTGGAGGCCCAGCGCGACGATCAGGGCAGCGACGAACCGCCACGGGATGAACGCGTTCGCCGACGCGGCGCCGACGAGCACCGGCACCAGTCCCGCGCCGAGCGTCCGGGGGCGCGCGCCGGTGACCCAGACGTTCACGGGCGCTTCGGGAACCTCGAGAAGTCCGGGCGTCGCTTCTCGACGTAGGCGTCCCGGCCTTCCTGCGCCTCTTCCCCCATGTAATAGAGGAGCGTCGCATCGCCCGCGAGCTGCTGGACGCCGGCCAGCCCGTCGATCCCGGCGTGGGCGCCCGCCTTCAGTAGGCGAAGCGCGAGCGGCGAATGCGCGAGCATCTCCTTCGCCCACCGCACCGTCTCCTCCTCGAGCTCCTCGAGCGGAACGACGGCGTTCACCAGGCCCCACGACAGCGCGGTCTGGGCGTCGTACTGGCGGCAGAGGAACCACATCTCCTTCGCGCGTTTCTCGCCGATCTGCCGGGCGAGCAGCCCGATCCCGTACCCGGCGTCGAACGAGCCGACGCGCGGCCCGGTCTGCCCGAAGCGGGCGTTGTCCGCGGCGATCGTGAGATCGCAGCACAGATGGAGGACGTGACCGCCGCCGATCGCGTAGCCGGCGACCATCGCGATCACGGGCTTGGGCAGGCGGCGGATCTGGATCTGGAGGTCGAGCACGTTGAGACGCCCGATGCCGTGCTCGTCCACGTAGCCGTCGTCGCCACGGACGCCCTGGTCGCCCCCGGATGAGAACGCGAGGGAGCCCTCGCCGGTCAGGATCACCACACCGACCGAGGGATCGTCCCGCGCGAGGTCGAACGCCTCGATCAGCTCTTTCGTGGTGAGCGGCCGGAACGCGTTGCGGACCTCGGGTCGGGCCATCGTGATCTTCGCGATCCCGTCGGCCGTCTCGTACCGGATGTCCGTGAAGGACTGCTCCTCCGGTTGTTCCTTCGGCCGAGACCCACCTGGTTTCCACTCCAAGGCCTGTCGGATCTCACGCGACTCGTCCATATGACCGTTGACTCCTAGAGCGCACGCTCGAACGGTTGGGTAGCCTACCCGACGCGCCGAGGGGCCGAGGGCGAGGGAAGGTCGTGGCAACAGACGAACTGGTCGTGGTCGACCTGCCGCCCGGCCCCGAGTGGGTCGAGCTCGTCAACCGACTCTGGCTCGAGGAGGTGCCGTTCCTCCCGCTCGATCACCGGCTCACCGAGAGGGAGCGGCGCGCGATCGTGTCTCGCGCTCGCCCGCACTTCGTGCAGGACCGCGGCGGCGAGACGCTGTTGGCCGACGCCGTGCCCGTCACGCCGGGCGTCGCGATCGTGATGCCCACCTCGGGGTCGGCGGGGGAGCCGAAGCTGGTGGAGCTCCACCGCGTGGCCGTCGTCGTCGCCGTCACCCGGTCGGCGAAGCGGTTGGGCGCCACTCCGGGTGCACCGTGGGTCTGCCCGCTCACCCCCGCGCACATCGGCGGTCTGCTGGTGCTCCTCCGAGGCGCCATCCTCGGTGCTCCCGTGACGATGCACGAGCGGTTCGATCCGGAGCGTCTCGTGCACGACGGCGAGGGCGCCGCGTTCGCGTCGGTCGTCCCCGCGATGGTCCGCCGCCTCGTGGCGTCGGACCTCGGACTGCACGGCCTGACGCTCGTGGTGGGGGGCGACGGTATCGACGACGAGACGGCAGCCCGAGCGCGCGCTCGGGGCGCCGCCATCGTCACCACGTACGGCCTCACGGAGACGTGTGGAGGCTTCGCGTACGACGGCGTGCCGCTCGACGGCATGCAGGTCCGCGGGGACGCCGGCGGCGTGATCGAGGTCTCGGGATCCACCCTGATGGAGGGCTACCGACTGGATCCCGCCGCGACGGGCGCGGCGTTCACCACGGACGGATGGCTCCGCACGGGCGATGTCGGCACGATCGACGCCGAGGGGCATCTCTCGGTCCAAGGGAGGGCGGACCACGTGATCCGGACCGGCGGGGAGAAGGTCTGGCCGGAGGAGGTCGAGCGGGCGCTGTCGTCTCACCCGAAGGTGCGGCGACGTGGCCGTGACCGGGAGCCCCGACCCGGAGTGGGGCTCGCACGTGCGGGCGCTCGTCGTGCCGGCCCGGCCGGAGGACCCACCGTCGCTCGAGGAGCTGCGCGCCCACGGCGCCGAGCGGCTCGCCCGGTTCAAGCTCCCGCGCGAGCTGCGTCTGGTGGAGGAGATCCCTCGGACCTCGACGGGGAAGGTTCGCCGCGGCGCGCTGTCTTGACCGGGCGCCGCCCTGATCGGCGCCGTCGGGATCCATGCGCCAGGAAACAGACAGGTGAAAGGCCCGAGTCCGGGAGGGGTGGACTCGGGCCTTCGCTCGGGGAGGTCCCCGAGGCCATCGAGGGGGTGACGGCCTCTCGCGCCCGGGGGCGCGGTTCGCTCTCCGGTACTGATTTCGTCCGGCCGAGAACGTGACTTGAGCCTGCCGGGCAAGAGTTTCCGACCCTCGAGCGGTCTCAGACGATGATCGCGCCGTGCTTGACGGCGAAGGCGACCGCCTCGAGCTTGGAGTGCACTCGGAGCTTGCCGAGGATGTTCCGGACGTGCGTCTGGACCGTCTGCGGGCTGATGAACAGCTTCGTCGCGATGCCCTCGTTCCGCATCCCCTCGCGCCAGGAGCTGGAGGATCTCGCGCTCGCGATCGGTGAGATCGTCGAGCAGCATCGAGGCCTCCCGGTGCGCCTCGCGCTCGCGCGCCACCTGGGCGAGGAGCCGCGTGAGCGTCGCGGGGTCGATCAGGACCTCACCCTCGGCCGCCGCCTTCGCGGCCGCGAGGACCTCCTCCACAGCCTCGCCCTTCCCGAGGAACCCCGAGGCGCCGGCCTCGACCGCCTCCACCAGCAGCCGATCCTCGTCGTGCGCGGTCATGATCACGACCTTCGTCGCGGGCGAGATCTCCTTGATCCGGCGGGTCGCCTCGATCCCGGACATGCCTCCCCTTGAAGACGATGTCCATCAGCACCACGTCGGGCAGATGCTCGGCCGAGAGCTCGATCGCCGTCTCGGGATCGTGCACGGGCGCGGCCACGAGCTGGAGGTCGTCGTCGAGGCCGACGACCGTCGACAGGGCGTCCGTCAGGACCTTGTGGTCGTCGCAGATCAGCAGCGTGGTCACCGGGAGCCCGCCATTCGTGCCTCCAGGGGAAGCCGGATGACGAGCATCGTACCCCCCGCGGGACCGTCCGCGATCGAAGCGTCGCCCCCGTGTTCCTGCGCGATCGCGCGGCAGATGAACAGTCCGAGCCCCGTTCCCGGTCGATCCTCGTAGCCGGCGGGGCGCCAGCGCGGCGAAGCGCTCGAAGACGCCGTCCCGTTCGCCGTCCGGGATGCCGGGGCCCCGATCGAGGACGTGGATCAGCGCGTGGTCACCCTCCGACGTGAGGCGGACCGAGATCGGCGTATCCGCCGGCGAGAACATCGCGGCGTTCTCGAGGAGCTGGCGGACCACGAACGCGACCTGGATGCTGTCGACGGGCGCCTCGACCTGCTCGTCCGTGTCCACCTCGAGGGGATGGTCGCCGGTCTCCGCGGCGTCCGCGGCACCCCGCACGATCACCCCGAGGTCCTGCATGCGGATGTCGAATCGGAGCGTTCCGGCGTCGAGCTTCAGCGCGAGGGCCACCTGCTCGACGGTTCGCTCGAGCCGTTCCGCCTCGTGCCGGATCAGCTCGAGGAACTCCCGCCGCTCACCGTCGTCGAGCCGGTCGTAGTGGGCGAGCGTGGTGCCGGCGAGGCCGCGGATCGTCGAGACCGGACCCCGGATCTCGTGCGTGAGCTTCGAGACGAGGGCGGCCCGCTCAGCGAGCGTGTCCACTGAGTCCTGCCCGTCGTCGGTCACGCCCGCGAGTCTAGGGCGGAACTGCGCCTGGAGTCGGAACGGCGCAAGGATGCGCGCCAAGGGATGGACGCCCACGAAGAGATGGGCGCCAAGGGATGGGCGTCTACGAATACGAGTGGTCCTCGTCGGGGAACGTGCCCTCGTCGACCTCGCGGATGAACGCCTCCACCGCATCGGTCATCACGCCCCGGACGTCGGCGAACTTCTTGGCGAGCTTCGGCACCTTCTCGCTGATCCCGAGGAGGTCGTGGATCACCAGCACCTGCGCGTCGCACGACGGACCCGCGCCGATCCCGATCGTGGGGATCTCCAGCGACCCGGTGATCTCGCCGGCGAGCTCCGCCGGCATGCCTTCCAGGACGATCGCGAACGCGCCCGCCTTCTCGAGCTGCTCGGCCTCATCCGCGACGCGGTGCGCTGCCTCGCCCCGGCCCTGCACCCGATAGCCGCCCATCGCATGGACCGATTGCGGCGTGAGGCCGATGTGCGCCATCACGGGGATGCCGATGTCGACCAGCCGATGGACCAGGTCGAGGTGCGGTCCCTCGAGCTTGACGGCGTGCGCGCCGCCCTCCTTCACGAGCCGACCGGCGTTGTGCACCCCTTCCTCGATCGAGACCTGATAGGAGAGGAAGGGCAGGTCCGCCGATCACCATCGCGCGCTCGGCACCCCTCGCGACGGCCCGGGTGTGGTGGAGCATCTCCTCCATCGTGACCGGGCAGGGTGTCCTCGTAGCCGAGGACGTTGTTCCCCACCGAGTCACCCACCAACAGGAGCGGGACGCCGGCTCGATCGAGGATCTGGGCGGTGGGGAAGTCGTAGGCGGTGAGCATCGTGAACCTCCGCCCGTCCGCCTTCCACGCCTTGAGGTCGTGGATCGTGGTCATCGCTCGCGCCTCCTCTGAAGTGCACGGCAGTCGAGCGATTCTAGCCGACCCGATGTCGTACCTCGAGTGCTAGCGTCCCCGCAGGTCCCGTACACTGCTGGTCGACCCTCAGGACTTCCTGCTCCCCTTCGGAGGGGGCCGTCCAGACCAGAGGAGGTGGGGTTTGAGGGAGTACGAGAGCATGCTCATCCTGTCCGCCGCGGCCGACGAAGCCGTGGTGGGCACCGCGACCGATCGGATCGCAACGGTCGCCGCGAAGCATTCCGGAGCGGTGCGCAACATCGAGCGCTGGGGCCGGCGTCGCCTCGCCTACGAGATCGACGACCAGAGCGAGGGCTACTACGTCGTGGTCACGTTCTCGGCAGAGCCCGCTGCCCAGGCAGAGCTCGAGCGCACGCTGAACCTCGCGGACGAGATCATGCGGTACAAGGTGATCGTCCTGCCCCCATCACGTGAACAGAAGAAGAAGCAGATGGCATCTTCCCCCGCCTCCGCGGCTGGCGGAGACGAGACACCCCAAGGGGAGTGAACGAACCATGGCGACGGACAACCAAGTGACCCTGGTCGGCAACCTGACCGACGACCCAGAGCTGCGCTACACCCCGAACGGGGCTGCGGTTGCAAGTTCCGGATCGCCGTCAACCGCCGGTTCCAGGACGCGAACGGCCAGTGGAAGGACGGCGACACGTCGTACTTCACGATCAACGCCTGGCGCACGATGGCGGAGAACGCGGCGGAGTCGCTCACGCGCGGCACGCGGGTGATCGTCGCCGGCCGGCTCAACTACCGGACCTGGGAGAACCAGGACGGCGACAAGCGCTCGGCGATCGAGGTCGAGGCAGACGAGGTCGCCCCGAGCCTGAAGTGGGCGACCGCATCGGTGACGCGCCAGGCACGCTCCGGCGGGGCGTCGAGCTCCGGCGACTGGGGCGAGAAGGTCGCTGCGCCGGTCGGCGGCGGAACCGAACAGGAGGAGTCCCCTCTCGATGGCGGGTAGGGGAGGGCCGAAGGAGCGCGGCCCCAAGCGGCGTCGCGAGAAGGACGACAAGGGCTGGCAGAAGCGCGGCAAACGCAAGTACTGCCAGTTCTGCAAGGACAAGGTCGATCGCGTCGACTACAAGGACGTGATGACGCTCCGCAAGTTCGTGTCCGACCGAGGCAAGATCCGCGCCCGGCGCGTGTCGGGAACTGCGTCCAGCACCAGCGCGACGTGGCGTCGGCCGTGAAGAACGCCCGCGAGATGGCCCTGCTGCCGTACTCCAGCAGGTAGGAAGGGGGTTTGGGGGCTCAAACAGCGAGCGGAGCGAGCGTAGCCCCCAAGAAGGCATGAAGGTCATCCTGCAGAAGACGGTCGAACGCCTCGGCGACCCCGGCGACGTCGCTGACGTCGCCGATGGCTACGCGCGCAACTTCCTGATCCCGCGCGGACTCGCCGTGCGAGCCGAGAAGGGGCCGTGCGTCACGCCGAGAGCCTCAAGCGCGCCCATCAGTCGCGGACGAACGGCGCAGAAGGGCGAGTTCGAGGCCCTCGCCGCCCGCATCATCCAGACCCCGCGTCGTGGTCACGGCGCGGGCGGGCGAGGAGGGCAAGCTGTTCGGATCGGTCACCGCCGCGGACATCGCGGAGGCGCTCTCGGCGGAGACGGGCGTCTCCGTCGACCGGCGCGACGTCCATCTCGACGAGCCGATCCGCTCCGTCGGGACGCACGAGGTCACCGTCCACCTGCACGCCGAGGTCGACCCGGTCATCACGATCGACGTTCGGGCTCAGGAGTAGACGCCCGTCGTGTGGCCCGCTCCGCGGGCCACACGACACGACCCTTCCGAACGAGCGTTCGGACCGCTCGCCAAGACACCCTGTCTCACAAGGGCTCTGAGACGTGTCGAAGCGTGTCGGTGGCGATACTCACAGTTGTCCCCATGTTGTCCCACAACCCGATCCCCGCAGGTCACCGGTGGAGTGACAGGAAACATCTCGATGCGACCTGCGCGGGAACAATCCACCCAACGTTCTCCACTGTTCGCCCGACCTCCCCGGGCGTAGCGTCCCGAATCCGGAGACCGGGTCAGGGGACAGGGGGTGAGCGGTATCGTCCGCACGGCCGACGACGTCGTCCGCCTTCCTCGGAACGGGGATGCACCGCGTCCCGCCCCACAACGTGGAGGCGGAGGCCGCGGCCCTCGGGTCGATGATGCTGTCAGCCGAGGCCATCGCCGACGTCGTCGAGCTCCTCCAGGCAGAGGACTTCTATCGTTCGGCGAACGGGCGGATCTTCGAGGTGCTCCGCGAGCTGTACGCGCGTGGGGAGCCCGTCGATCAGCTGTCCGCCGTGGAAGCCCTCCGCCGGAAGGGAACGCTCGACGACGTCGGCGGCCCTCTGTACATCCGGGACCTGACCGACCAGGTCCCCACCCCGGCCTCCGCCGCGCACTACGCGCGGATCGTCGCGCAGGCCGCCCTGCTCAGGAGACTGATCGGGGCGGCCGCCGACGTGATGGACATGGCCTACTCGGCCCCGGAGGAGCCCGAAGCCGTCGCCGACGCCGCCGAACAGCGCATCTACGACGTCGCGCGGCGCGACGACCAGGACGAGGTCGCCACCCTCCGCGAGCTGATCGACGGCGCGATGCTCGAGCTCGAGCAGATCCAGCACCGCGAGACCGCCTACACGGGTCTGCCCACGGGGTTCCGTGACCTCGACGAGCTCACCTCGGGGCTGCAGCCGGGCAACCTCGTGATCGATCGCCGCACGCCCCGGCATCGGGAAGTCCTCCCTCGCTATCAACATCGCGCACAACGTCGCGGTGGCCGGCGGCTCCGTCGCGGTGTTCTCCCTCGAGATGTCGCGTCACGAGGTCGGCATGCGGATGCTCTGCTCGGCGGCCAGGGTGCCCTGGGATCGGATCCGGAGCAAGCGCGTCGGCCCCGACGACTGGGTCCGCGTGGTGCAGGCCGCCGAGCGTCTGCACGACGCCCCGCTGTCCATCGTGGACTCCGGCAACGTGAACATCGTCGACGTCCGGGCCAAGGCCCGGCGGATGCGGAGCAGCAAGGCCGGGCTCGCGCTGATCATCGTGGACTACCTCCAGCTGATGACGTCCGCCGCGGTCCGCCGGCCCGACAACCGGCAGCAGGAGGTCGCCGAGATCAGCCGTTCGCTGAAGCTGCTCGCCAAGGAGCTGGGGATCCCGGTCCTCGCGCTCTCCCAGCTCAACCGGAACCCCGAGACCCGTGCCGACAAGCGCCCCCAGCTCTCCGACCTCCGCGAGAGCGGCTCGCTCGAGCAGGACTCCGACGTCGTCGCGTTCATCCACCGCGACGACGCCGATCCGGAGAAGAAGAAGGAAGCGGAGCTGATCCTCGCGAAGCACCGCAACGGGCCGACGGGCTCGATCAAGCTGATGCTTCGAGCCGTCGCTCACGCAGTTCCGCAACGCCGCCCGCGGCGACGTCCCCGGCGTGACCGAACCCGCCTCGCCGGCCTTCCTCCGGCGACGGGCCCGCACCGTCTTCAACCGCCTCCGCAAGCGCTACGGCGAGCTCGTGCCCCCCAGGCGGTCGGATCCGCTCGAAGAGCTGATCCTGACCGTCCTCTCGCAGCACACCAGCGACGTGAACGCCGAGCGCTCGTTCGAGGCCCTCCGAGCCGCGTTCCCCTCGTGGGCGGATATGGTGCGCGCGCCGACCCAGGCGGTCGCGGACGCGATCCGCTCCGGCGGCCTGGCGGACACGAAGGCCCCGCGGATCCAAGCGATCCTGCGCGAGGTCGAGGAACGGCGCGGCGCCTTCGACCTCTCCTTCCTCGCGGATCTCGCCGACGACGAGGCGAGGGCGGAGCTCCTGTCATTGCCCGGAGTCGGTCCGAAGACCGCCGCCGTCGTGCTCTCCTTCTCCCTCGGGCGCGACGCGATGCCGGTGGATACCCACGTGCATCGCGTCACCGGGCGGCTCGGCCTGGTGCCCCCGAAGACCTCCGCGGAGCGAGCCGACCGGCTCCTGCACGAGCTCGTGCCCGAGGGCCTCCGCACCCGCTCCACGTGGCGCTGATCCGGCTCGGCCGGGAGATCTGCAAGGCGCCGACGCCTCGCTGCAGGTCTGCCCGCTGAACGACATCTGTCCGACGGCGCCGCGCTACCTGGGCGACGACGGTACGCGCGGGTAGCGAGCCCGGAACGACACATCCGATCTTCGAGCGGCGGACATACCCCGGCTTGACATATACCGATATAGGCATATATGGTGAGCCCATGGCACGGGTGGCAACGACGACGGACGCGTTCAACGCGGTGGCGGAGCCCCGACGGCGGCAGATCCTGGACGTCCTCGCCGGCGGGGAGCGCCCGGTGAACGACCTCGTCGAGCAGCTCGGCCTGGCCCAGCCCCTCGTGTCCAAGCACCTGCGGGTGCTGCGGGAGGTGGGACTCGTGAACGTGCGAGACGAAGGGAGGCAGCGGATCTATCGACTCAACGGTCATTCGCTCAAGCCGATCCACGACTGGGTCAAGAGCTACGAGCAGGCCTGGACGGAGCGCTTCGATCGGCTGGACGTGGTCCTGGAAGAGCTCAAAGGAGCAGAGCACACACGAAAGGAGCAAGGAGATGGTGGCGATGACGAGCAGCGGTAGCGCGGTCGTGACACTCCCCGACGGACACGCAGATCGTGATCACGCGGGAGTTCGCCGCACCGAAGCACCTGGTCTACCGGGCCTACACGGAGCCTGACCTGATCGCGCGCTGGTGGAGCGGCGAGCGGGGCGAGGTCACGAGCGTCGAGGTCGACCTCCGGGTCGGCGGGGCCTGGCGCTACGTGATGACCGCGAACGAGGGCTTCGAGGTCGCGTTCCACGGCGAGTTCCGCGAGATCGTCCCGAACGAGCGGCTCGTGACCACCGAGGTCTACGAGATGCCCGACGACTTCCCGTTGGCGGGAACGCCTGAAGCGGAGGAGGGGACGCTGAACACGATCACCTTCACGGAGGTGGACGGGCGCACCACCCTCACGACCGCTCGTGGAGTGCCACACGAAGGAGGTGCGCGACGCGATCATCGACTCCGGCATGGAGGGCGGGATGCAGGAGGCGATGGACCGCCTCGAGCAGGTCGCGGTCTCGCTCGGCTAGGGCGATCGGTTACCGCGCTCACGGGGGCCACCGGGGACGCGCGTCCCCGGTGGCCTCGCAGCTTCTAGGATTCCGAGGATGACTGGCTTCAGCTTCGAGGTCGTCGATGCCCTCGACTACGACGAGCTCCGGCCCGAGTACGCGCCGGAGGCCGTCGCCTGGGTCGCGGAGCGCGTCGGCATCGGCCCCGGTTCGAGCGTGGTCGACCTGGCGGCAGGGACGGGCCAGCCTCTCGGGTCGGTTCGCTGCAGCTCGGACGTCGACGTGGTCGCCGTGGAGCCAGCGGCGAACATGCGCGCGGTCCTGGAGGAGCGGTTCCCGACAGTCAGCAGCGATCGTGGCGAGGGCGGAGTCGACGCCGTTCGACGACGAGGCGATCGATGCCGTCGTCGTGGGCAACGCGTTCCACCACTTCGAGCGCGAGGCCGCGATGGCGGAGATCCGCCGCGTCCTGCAGCCCGGCCGGCGGCTCTCGCCGTGTTCTGGGCGTGGCCGCCCGAGGAGGAGCAGGCTACGAATCCCGGGCATGCGAGCGATCTACGAGGCCGTCGACGTGACCCGATGCTCCAGCCGCGATCATGACCGCCCACCGATCGTGGGCCGAGCCGCCGGCGACAGTGGACGGGTTCGGTCCGTTCGAGCGCCGAGAGTTCCCGGCGACCCACGTCATCCCGTCCGCCCGCCTCGCCGATCTGTACGCGACGTCGAGTGATGTGGCCTCGTTGCCGGACCAGGTTCGGAGCGACCTCCTCGACCGCATCCGGCGCCTCTCGTCCGGACTGTCGGACGTCCTTCATCTCCCCGGGAGGAGCGTCGTCGACCTCTGCCTGCGGAACGGGGGCTGACGTCACCGAGGGGATCGAGCGGAGGGCTACGGCGATCCGGATGCCGGTTGACAGCGCGGTATCCCACGCGCCGCTATCATCCCTCTCGTGTCGGACGCTTCAACTTCGAGGTGGTCGATGCTCTCCACTACGACGAGCTCCGGCCCGAGTACGCGCCGGAGGCGGTCGCGTGGGTGGCCGAGCGCTGCGGACTCGGCGCCGGTTCGAGCGTGGTCGATCTCGCGGCGGGAACGGGCCGCCTCTCGAGTCGATTCCTGGACCTCGGCGTCGACGTGGTCGCCGTGGAGCCCGCGGCCAACATGCGGGCGGTCCTCGAGGAACGGTTCCCCACCGTCCGAGCGATCGTGGCGTCGGCGGAGTCGATGCCGCTGGAGGACGCGGCGATCGATGCCGTCGTCGTGGGCAACGCGTTCCACCACTTCGACCGCGACGCCGCGATGGCGGAGATCCATCGCGTCCTGCGCCCCGGAGGAGCCCTCGCCGTGTTCTGGGCCTGGCCGGCCGAGGAGGAGCAGCTCAGAATCCCCGGCATGCGACCGATCTACGAGGCCGTCGACGAGACCTACGCCGAGGCCGCGATCATGGCCGCACACCGATCGTGGGCCGAGCCGCCGGCCACGGTGGAAGGGTTCGATCCGTTCGAGCGCCGAGAGTTCCCCGCGACCCACGTCCTGCCGGCGGCGCGACTCGCGGATCTCTACGCGACCTTTAGCGACGTCATCTCACTGCCGGCTCCCACACGAGCGCGGCTGCTCGATCGCATCGGCAGCTTCGCGAGGTACTCCCCGAGACGCTGCAGCTCGCCGGGAGGACCGTCGTCGACCTCTGCGTGCGAGCTGACGGAGCCGATCCGTTCCATCGCATGGAGATCCGGAGAGAGCGGGTGAGGGGAATCGAACCCCCGTTTCGAGCTTGGGAAGCTCGCGTTCTGCCATTGAACCACACCCGCTGGGGGCCACCCGAGGGCGGCGGAGCCACAGTGTAGACCAGCCCTCCGGGCCTCAGCCAAGCGGTCCCCGCTGCTAGCGTGCGCTCCCTCATGGGCGACGCCGACCCGGACCTCTGGCCCCGCACCCTCCAGCGGCTCGCGTCGCACGAGGCGCTGTCCACCGACGACGCCGCCGACGTGATGCGCGCGATCATGTCGGGCGACGTGACGCCCGCGCAGGTCGGTGGATTCCTGATGGCGCTCCGGACGAAAGGAGAGACCGTCGACGAGCTCGATGGGCTCGCCCGCACCGCGCTCGAGTTCGCGAACCCGGTCTCGCCGCCGGCTCCGGTGCTCGACACCTGCGGCACCGGCGGCGATCGGAGCGGCACGTTCAACATCTCGACCCTGTCGGCGATCGTCGTGGCCGGGGCGGGGGTGCCGGTCGCGAAGCACGGCAACCGCGCCGCCTCCGGCCTGTGCGGGTCGGCGGACCTCCTGGAGGAGCTCGGGGTCGCGATCGACCTGGACGCCACCGGGGTCGAGCGCTGCCTGGCGCGAGGCGGGCATCGGGTTCATGTTCGCTCCGGTCTTCCATCCCGCGTGGGGCCACGCGGCGCCGGTGCGCCGGGAGCTCCGCGTGCCCACCTCGTTCAACTTCCTGGGGCCGCTCACGAACCCGGCTCGCCCGGCGGCGCAGGTCGTCGGCGTCTCCGACGAGCGCATGCTCCCCCTGATGGCCGAGGTGCTCGCCCGCCGCGGAACCCGCGCGAAGCTCTTCCGAGGCGAGGACGGCATCGACGAGCTCACCACCACGGGCCCGTCGCTCGTGCTCGACGTGCGGGACGGCGAGGTCACCGAGAGCCGTCTGGACCCCGCCGATCACGGCATCCCGCGAGCGTCGCGGGAGGATCTCCACGGCGGCGACCCCGGCGAGTCGGCGGGCGTCGCCCGGGCGGTGCTGGACGGCCGCCCCGGTCCCGCGCGCGACGTCGTGCTCCTGAACGCGGGCGCGGCGCTGGAGGTCGCCGGTGCCGCCGCCGACCTCGACGCGGGGATGGCGCTCGCCGCCTCGTCGATCGACGAGGGGAAGGCGGCGGCGACGCTCGAACGGTGGATCGCGGTCTCCAACTCCGATCTCGGCGCCTAGTAGCATCCGCGCCGATGATCCTGTCCGACCGCACGATCAAGGAGGAGATCGAGGCCGGCCGCATCGTGATCGATCCGTTCGATCCGTCGTCCGTGCAGCCCTCGTCGGTGGACCTGCACGTCGATGCCGAGTTCCGGGTGTTCGCGAACAACCGCTATCCCTACATCGACGTGAAGCAGGAGCAGCCCGATCTGACGGAGTTGATCGAGACCAAGCCCGACGAGCCGTTCATCCTCCATCCGGGCGAGTTCGTCCTGGGGTCGACGCTCGAGCGCGTGGCACTCCCGAACGACCTCGTGGCTCGTCTGGAGGGGAAGTCCTCGCTCGGCCGACTGGGTCTGTTGATCCACTCCACCGCCGGGTACGTGGACCCGGGGTGGGACGGCTACCTGACGCTCGAGCTCTCGAACGTCGCGAACCTGCCGATCACCCTCTACCCGGGGATGAAGATCGGACAGATCTCGTTCTTCCGATTGACGACGGCGGCCGAGACGCCCTACGGGGGCGCGGGCAGCAAGTACCAGGGCCAGCGAGGGCCCACGGCGAGTCGGTTCTTCGAAGACTTCCGCGCCTGACCGGCAGCGCCGGCCCGGCTACTCGTGGACGAGCGCTCCCGGGACCGGGCCGACACCCATCTGGACGGCCATCATCGCGGCCTGCGTCCGGTTGGTGACGCCGAGCTTGCGGAAGATCGCCGCGAGGTGCGCCTTGACGGTCTTCTCCGACAGGTAGAGGCGCCCCGCGATCTCGCGGTTGGCCTGTCCCTCGGCGAGGAGCTCGAGGATGTCGTGCTCTCGCTGCGTGAGGTTGAATTCGCCGCGGCGTCCGTTCTCGCGTCCCGAGGACTCGTGCTCCTCGAAGAGGTTCTGGATCACCCGCGGTGACAGCACGTTCCCACTGCCCGAGAGCGCCACGTTGATCGCCTGCGAGAGGTCCTCGGGCGTGGCGTCCTTCAGGAGGTAGCCGGAGGCTCCGTCGGCGAGCGCGCGCTTCACGTACGGCGCGTTGTCGTAGGTCGAGAGCATGACCACCGGCATGTCGGGACGATCGGTCTTGAGCGCGCGGAGCAGCTCCAGTCCGTCCAGGTCCGGCATCCGTACGTCGACCAACGCGAGGTCGATCTCCTTACCGTTCTGGATGTGCTCGAGAGCCGCCGCGGCGCTTTCCGCCTCGGTGATCTCCGCGTCCGGGAATCCTTCCTTCACCACGTAATGCAGGCCACGACGCACCAGCGCGTGGTCGTCCACGATCAGGATCTTCATCATCCTTCATCACCTCGCCGTCCGACGGGGAGCACGGCGACCACGCGGGTGCCGCTTCCGGGCTTCGAATCGATCTCGATGGTGCCGCCGATCCGTTCTGCTCGGCCGCGCATCAAGCGCAGGCCGAAGTGCATCTCGTCGTCCTGGGTACGACGACGCCGCTGCCGCGATCCTCCACCTCGATCCGGAGCTCCTCGAGCCCGGCGATGATGCGAACCGACACCTCCGGAGCCCCCGAGTGCTTCGCCGCGTTGGCCAGAGCCTCGGCGACGATCGCGTTCGCGGTCTCCAGGGTCACGTCTGGGATCCGTTCCACCTCTCCCTCGATCGAGACCCGCGCGGACAGGTGCCAGCGCTCCACGAGGTCGCTCACGAACGTCGCGAGCGGGGGCTCGCGGTGCGGTGTCCCGGCGTCGAGCTCGAACAGGATCTCCGCGGATCTGCTTCAGGTCGTTCCGGATCGCGTCCTCGATCTCCTTCAAGGTCGAGCAGGCGAGCTCCGGGTTCGGTGCGGATCCGGTGCTGGAGGCCCTGGAGCTCGAGGATGGCGCTCGTGACGGACTGGGTGAGCCCGTCATGGATGTGGATCGCCCAGCTCCGTGCGCTCCTGCAACAGCAGCGTATCGACCGTATGGGCCACGGTCGGATGCACGCTCCGTCGGGTGCGCAGCGTCGTGCTCGAGGTAGCCACTCTCATCCTTTCGATGGAGGTGTCGGGCGGTCCGGTCCGTTGGGTCTAGTCCATCCATCGGACGAAAAGGCGTTGGGCTTGAACGCTTCGAAGCATGTGGCGCGAAGGCACTTCCGCCGCACGTCCGTCGAACGGATCGCGACGACGCTCCGTGGTCACCCTGGCAAGTCTTCCCGAGTGGTCAGAAGGAAAGTTGTCAATGCCACACTTAAGTTCTATCGTTGGATGCATCCGAGCGCCGGGGATCCTGTGGACTCCGGGAGGAACTCACAAGGAGGATCGTCCGATGGCACGAGCGGTGGGAGTCGATCTGGGCACGACCAACTCGGTCGTCGCGGTACTCGAAGGCAGGGGAGCCGGTCGTGGTTCCCAACGCGGAGGGGTCGCGCACGACGCCGTCGGTGGTCGGGTTCTCCAAGACCGGCGAGATCCTCGTCGGCGAGGTCGCGAAGCGACAGGCCATCACGAACCCCGACCGGACGATCCGCTCGGTCAAGCGGCACATGGGCGGCCAAGGACTGGTCCGTCGACGTCGACGGGAAGGGGTGGACGCCCCAGGAGATCTCGGCGCAGATCCTCAACAAGCTCAAGCGTGACGCGGAGGCCTACCTGGGCGACACCGTCACGCAGGCCGTGATCACGGTTCCCGCGTACTTCGACGACGCGCAGCGCCAGGCGACGAAGGAGGCCGGGCAGATCGCCGGCCTCGAGGTGCTCCGGATCATCAACGAGCCGACGGCCGCGGCCCTCGCCTACGGGCTGGACAAGCAGCAGACCGAGCAGACGATCCTCGTCTTCGACCTCGGAGGGGGAACCTTCGACGTCTCCCTCCTCGAGATCGGCGAAGGCGTCGTGGAGGTCAAGGCCACCCACGGCGACACGCAACTCGGCGGTGACGACTGGGATCAGCGGGTCATCGACTGGCTGGCCGACCGGTTCAAGGGGAACTACTCGATCGATCTGTCCAAGGACCGGATGGCGATGCAGCGCCTCAAGGAGGCGGCCGAGAAGGCGAAGATCGAGCTGTCGCAGGTGACCGAGACCACGATCAACCTTCCCTTCATCAGCGCGGGTCCTGACGGGCCGCTGCACCTCGAGGAGAAGCTCACCCGCACGGAGTTCGAGCGGATGACGGCCGACCTCGTCGACCGGTGCAGGGGACCGTTCGAGCAGGCGATCGCGGACTGGGGCAAGGACGCCGGTGCGATCGACCACGTGATCCTGGTCGGTGGGTCCACCCGGATGCCGATGATCCAGGACCTCGTCAAGGACCTGACGGGTGGCAAGGACCCGCACAAGGGCGTCAATCCCGACGAGGTGGTTGCGGTCGGTGCCGCGATCCAGGCGGGCGTCCTGAAGGGCGACGTGAAGGACATCCTGCTCCTCGACGTCACGCCGCTGACGCTCGGCGTCGAGACCAAGGGAGGCCTGTTCACCAAGCTGATCGAGCGGAACACGACGATCCCGACGCGCAAGTCGGAGATCTTCACGACCGCCGACGACAACCAGACGACGGTGGAGATCCACGTCCTGCAGGGTGAGGCGGAGACCGTGATGTCGCCGGGCGTGAAGTCGCTCGGGCGCTTCCACCTGACCGGGATCCCTCCGGCGCCGCGCGGCGTGCCGCAGATCGAGGTCGCGTTCGACATCGATGCGAACGGCATCGTGAACGTGAGCGCCAAGGATCTCGCGTCCGGCAAGGAGCAGGCGATGACGATCACCGGCGGGACGGCGCTGTCGAAGGAGGAGATCGACCGCATGATGAAGGAGGCCGAGGGGTTCGCCGCCGAGGACCACGAGCGCCGGGAGGCCGCCGAGGCCCGGAACCAGGCCGACCAGCTGACCTACCAGGTCGACTCGTTCCTCAAGGACAACGCGGAGAAGATCTCCGACGCGGACAAGGCCGAGCTGACGTCGAAGAACGACGAGCTCAAGCAGGCGCTGAAGGACGAATCCGCGGAGACCGACAGCCTTGCGCACGGCGAGTGACGCCCTGATGCAGATCTGGCAGCGGGTCGGCCAGTCGATGCACGAGCAGGCCGCGCAGACGCAAGCCGCCGCGGGCGGCGGCGACGAGACCTCGGCGTCGGCAGGCGAGCAGCCTGACGACGACGAGGACGTGGTGGAAGGCGAGATCGTGGACGAAGGGGGCCCTCGTGACGAGGGACGGGAAGACCGTCGACGAGGAGGCGGCCGCCGAGGAGGCAGCCGCCTCCTCCGACGACAACGACGGCTCCGACGAGACGACCAAGGACGTCGCGGATGCGTTCGATAGTCGGCCGGCCGAGGGGCGCGGCGACGCGCCAGAGGGCGACGAGCTCGATGCCGCTCGCGCCGAGGCCGCGCAGTACCGCGAGCACCTGCAACGGCTGCAGGCGGAGTTCGACAACTACCGGAAGCGCGTCCTCCGGGAGCAGACGTCGGCCGTCGAGCTTGCGGCGCAGCCGGTGCTCCGCAGCCTCCTCGAGGTCCTCGACGACTTCGATCTCGCGCTGATGCACGCGGAGGACCGGCCCGACTTCGACCGCTTCCTGCACGGGGTGGAGCTCGTCTACGCGAAGCTGCTCGACACGCTGCGCGCGGAAGGTCTCGAGCGCATGGACGCGCAGGGCAAGCCGTTCGATCCGGAGCTGCACGAGGCGCTGATGCAGTCGGGCGACGGCGACGGCGATCCGGTCGTCGCCGACGTCTTGCGGCCCGGCTACACGCTGAAGGGCCGGGTCCTCCGGCCGGCCGGGGTGCGGGTGGAGAGGAAGTGAGGCATGGCAGACGAGGTTCGCAGGGAGTGGTTCGACAAGGACTACTACGCGGTCCTCGGCGTGCCCAAGAACGCCTCCGCGGCGGAGATCAAGAAGGCGTACCGCAAGCTCGCGCAGCAGCATCACCCTGACACGAAGCAGGGCGACCCCGACGCGGAGGACCGCTTCAAGGAGATCTTCGGCCGCGTATGACGTGCTCGGCGACGCCGAGAAGCGCAAGGCCTACGACCAGGTGCGCGAGATGAGCGCGTCCGGGTTCGGGCCCGGCTTCGGGCGGCCGGGTTCCGGCGCGGGTTGGCCGGGCACGGCGACGGGCGCCTGGCGGCGTCCGCTACGAGCAGGTGAACGTCGACGACATCGGCGACCTGTTCGGCGGGCTCTTCGGCGGAGCGGCGAGGCGGAAGGGCGCCGGCCGGCATCGCCAGCGGGGCGCGGATCTGGAGACCACGGTCTCGATCTCGTTCGACGACGCGATGACGGGAACGACCGTCCCCGATCAGGATCGACGGCCCGGCCGTGTGCTCGCGCTGCCATGGATCGGGGGCCGAGCCGGGGACCGCAGCCCGATCACCTGCCCGCAGTGCGGAGGCAGCGGCGAGATCGCGGAGAACCAAGGGTTCTTCTCGATGTCGCGGCCGTGCCCGCGTGCGGCGGAGCCGGGCGGATCGTCGAGTCCCCGTGCACGAAGTGCCGCGGGTCCGGCGCGGAGCGCCGGACCCGCACCCTGCACGTGAAGATCCCGGCCGGGGTGCGCAACGGCGCGCAGGATCCGTCTCGCCGGGAAAGGCGAGCCGGGTCCGGCCGGCGGTCGCTCCGGCGACCTCTTCGTGAAGGTCGCCGTCGAGCCGCACCCCGTGTTCGGCCGCAAGGGCGACGACCTGACCGTCGATCTGCCCATCTCCTATCCGGAGGCGACCCTCGGAGCGAACGTGGAGGTGCCGACGCTGAACGGCCCGGTGACGCTGAAGGTGCCCGCCGGCACGCCGAGCGGGAAGACGTTCCGGGTCAAGGGCCGGGGTGCGCCCGAAGAAGGGCGGGCGCGGCGACCTCCTGGCCAAGGTGCAGGTCGATGTTCCGAAGAAGGTCTCGCGGGAGGAGAAGGAGCTCCTGCGACAGCTGCGCGAGGTGTCGAAGGAGTCGCCTCGGAAGCGGCTGGGGGTGCAGTGAGGAGGTTGGAGCGCACATGAACGATCGGAACGAACGAGGAGCGGCGAACGGCCCGGACCGGGCCGTCTACATCATCAGCGTGGCGGCCGAGCTGGCGGGCGTGCACCCGCAGACGCTCCGGATCTACGAGCAGAAGGGACTCGTCCGGCCGCATCGGACGAGGGGGAACACCCGCCGGTACTCGGAGGCCGATATCGATCGCCTGCGCCGTGTCCAGCGCCTGACGCAGGAAGGGGTGAACCTCGCGGGGGTGAAGCGGATCCTGGCGATGGAGGAGGAGCTCAACGGATGCGTCGGCGGATCGCGCAGCTGGAGACTCAGCCTCGAGAGCCGCCCGATCCCGATGCCGGGCAACCACGCGGGCGTGGCGATCGTGCCGCTCTCGAGCATCTTCCCGCCGCCGTGGCGCGGGAGCCCGGCGTGAGCGCAACTCCCACGTCTCGCTCCGCCCGTTGCTGCCCGGGGATCTCGAGTCGCTCTGGGGTGCCCGCATGCGCTCGGACGAGCCCTGGGCGGATTCCAGCGATGCCGCCCGCCGGAAGCTCCGCGACCGCGTCGCCAACAGCGGTCGGGTCTCGCACGGCGAGCTGCTGCTGGGGATCGTGTCGGACGGGCGTCTCGCCGGAGAGATCCAGGCACGGCAGCCGGAGATGGGCCTCCCGCCGGGCGTGTTCGAGATCGGCATCGAGATCTTCGACCCGACGGCGCGAGGCGTTGGGATCGGGCGACGGGCGCTCGGTCTGTTCCTCGCGCACCTGTTCGACGAGGAGAAGGCGCACCGCGTGCAGCTCACGACGGACGTCGACAACGCGGCGATGCGGCGCGTCGCCGAGCATCTGGGATTCGGTCTCGAAGGGACGCTCCGAGGCTTCATGCCCACGAAGGACGGGCCGCGCGACTACGTGATGTACGGCATCACGCGAGACGACTTCGAGGAAGCGAGGAAGGCATGGAACTCGACAGGCTGACGATCAAGTCGCAGGCCGCGCTGCAGGAGGCGCACCAGCAAGCGTCGTCCCGCCACCACCAGCAGATCGAGCCGGAGCACGTGCTCTACGCGCTGCTCACCGACCCCGAGGGCGTCGATCTTCCCGCTCCTGCATCAGCTCGGAGTGGTGCCGAAGCAGCTCCGAGACGAGGTCGACGAAGCGCTCGAGCGTCGAAGCCGAAGGTCTACGCCGAAGGGGTGCAGGTCGGCCTGTCTCCGGCCACGGCTCGTCTGCTCGAGGCGGCAGGCCGCGAGGCCGAGCAGCTCACGGACGAGTACATCTCGACGGAGCACATCCTCCTCGCGATGCTCCAGAGCGACGGCCCGGCGGCGCGGCTGCTCGCCGACGCAGGTCTGACCCGCGACGGCGTGCTGGCAGCGCTGGCCGAGGTCCGCGGAAGTCATCGCGTCACGTCGCAGAACCCGGAGGAGACGTTCCAGGCGCTCGAACGCTTCGGGCGAGATCTCACCGAGCAGGCCAGGAAGGGCAAGCTCGACCCGGTGATCGGCCGCGACGAGGAGATCCGCCGCGTGATCCAGGTGCTTTCCCGCCGGACGAAGAACAACCCCGTGCTGATCGGCGAGCCCGGCGTCGGGAAGACCGCGATCGTCGAGGGGTTGGCGCAGCGGATCGTCGACGGCGACGTCCCGGAGTCGCTCAAGAACAAGCGACTGATCGCGCTCGACATCGGCGGCATGATCGCCGGGGCGAAGTACCGCGGCGAGTTCGAGGAGCGGTTCAAGGCCGTCCTGAAGGAGATCGCCGATTCGGGCGGCGAGATCGTCACCTTCATCGACGAGATGCACACCATCGTCGGCGCCGGCGCTGCCGAGGGAGCGGTGGACGCGGGGAACATGCTGAAGCCGATGCTCGCTCGCGGGGAGCTCCGGCTCGTCGGCGCGACCACGCTCGACGAGTACCGATCGCACATCGAGAAAGACGCCGCGCTCGAGCGGCGGTTCCAGCCGGTGCTGGTCGAGCAGCCGACGGTCGATGCCGCGATCGCGATCCTCCGCGGCCTGAAGGAGCGCTACGAGGTCCACCACGGCGTCCGGATCCAGGATCCCGCGCTCGTGGCGGCGGCCGTCCTATCCGACCGCTACGTGACAGGCCGCTTCCTCCCGGACAAGGCGATCGACCTGATCGACGAGGCAGCGTCCCGGCTCCGCATCGAGATCGACTCGGTCCCGGTCGAGATCGACGAGGTGGACCGGCGGATCCGGCAGCTGGAGATCGAGCGCGCCGCGCTCCAGAAGGAGACGGACCCGGCCTCGAAGGAACGCCTGGAGCGCCTCGAGAAGGAGCTCGCCGACCTCGAGGAGCGTCGCGTGGGATGCGGGCGCACTGGCAGCAGGAGAAGGACCAGATCGACCGCATCCGAGCGCCTGCAAGTCGGAGCTGGAGGAGACGCGCGCGGCCTCGGAGCGGGCGGAGCGCGACGGCGACCTGGAGAAGGCCGCCGAGCTCCGGTTCGGCCGCGATCGTGGAGCTGGAGCGCCAGCTGGAGGAGGAGAACGAGCGCCTCCAGGAGATCCAGGCGGAGCAGAAGATGTTGAACGAGGAGGTCACGGAGGAGGACGTGGCCGCCGTCGTCTCGAAGTGGACCGGCATCCCGGTCTCGCGCCTGATGGAGGGCGAGATGCAGAAGCTGATCCACCTCGAGGAGGCGCTCCACGAGCGGGTCGTGGGGCAGGACGCCGCGGTCACGGCCGTCGCGAACGCGATCCGCCGTGCCCGCGCCGGCCTGCAGGACCCGAACCGGCCGATCGGCTCGTTCCTGTTCCTCGGTCCCACCGGCGTCGGGAAGACGGAGCTTGCCCGCGCGCTCGCCGAGTTCCTCTTCGACGACGAGCGCGCGATCGTCCGGATCGACATGAGCGAGTACCAGGAGCGACACACGGTGTCGCGGCTCGTCGGTGCGCCGCCCGGTTACGTCGGCTACGAGGAGGGCGGGCAGCTGACCGAGACGATCCGCCGGCGTCCGTACTCGGTCGTGCTCCTCGACGAGATCGAGAAGGCGCACTCGGACGTGTTCAACGTGCTGCTCCAGCTGCTCGACGACGGCCGTCTCACGGACGGACAGGGCCGGACCGTCGACTTCCGGAACACGATCGTCATCATGACCTCGAACCTCGGCGCGGCGGTCTTCCAGGACCCCACGGCGTCGCCGGAGGAGCGCGAGGAGAAGGTCCTGGCCGACGTCCGCGCCCATTTCCGCCCGGAGTTCGTGAACCGGATCGACGAGGTGGTGGTGTTCGACGCCCTGAGCCGCGAGGACATCGTGAAGATCGTGGAGATCCAGCTCCGCGGTCTGCAGCGCCGGCTGGCAGACCGGAAGCTCACGCTCGAGCTCACGGACGAGGCGACGACCTACCTGGCGAACGCCGGCTACGACCCGAACTTCGGCGCGCGCCCGCTCAAGCGGCTGATCCAACGGGAGATCCAGGACCCGCTTGGCGCTCCTGCTGCTCTCCGGCGACATCCGCGACGGCGACACCGTGGTGGTCGACGCGGGGCCGGACGGGCTCACGCCCCGCGTGCAGGCCCCGCGAGGAACCCGGGGAGACCGCCTCCGGCTGAGCGGCCGGGACCTCGGGCTGGACCTCGCGCCGGCCGATACTGCTGTCACTGGCGCGCGGGGTGGGAGGAGGCAGATGAAGGTCCGTACGAGCCGGATCGCTGCTGCTCTGGCTCGCCGTGGTCTTCCTCGGAGGGATGCTCGTGCTGGCTCTCGCCGGTGACGCGGAGGCCAGGCGCGAGCTCCCGGCGCAGGCGGCCGCGTGGGGCACGATCGGCCTGATCGTCTTCGCGGGCTGGTGGTTCAAGGTGAGGCCGCGCCGCGAGCTGCACCAGGAGCAAGCCCGCTGGCTCGGTCTCCGCTCGGAACCCGGTGACCCACTCGGGTTCTTCGAGCGTCCGTTCGCCCTGCTCGGGCACGCGGCCGGGGCCAAAGACATCGAGAACACGTCCAGGGGAACGTGGCGCGGGATGGACGTGGTCGTGATCGACTACTGGTTCGCGAGGTCGAGCGACCCGAACCGCAGCGACTACCGATACTTCACGTGTGCCGCCACGTCCGTGTCCCCGATGCCTGGCCGAACCTGTCGATCGTCCCCGAAGGGTTCGCTGGCCGGCTCGCGGCGTCGATGGGGAGCCGCGGGATCGAGTTCGAGCTCGAGAGCTTCAACCGGGCCTTCGAGGTCCGCTGCGACGATCCGCGGTTCGCGCACGCGCTGATCGACGGCCGGATGATGACGTGGCTCGAGGGGCTGCCGCCGGATACCGGCTTCGAGATCTCGGAGGGGACGCTCCTGTGCCGGACGCTGCGGCGGCCGGACGCCGACGTGGAGTGGGCATTGGAGACGATGCGCACGTTCCTCGATCGGATCCTCCGGTCTTCGCATCCGTGTTCGGCTCGGACCGATGACACGAGGTGGCATGGCGGGGTGGCGAGGCCTCGTCAGGCCGATGGTGAGTGCCGGCATCGTGGCGGCCGGCATCATGGCGATCGCCCTGTTCGCGACCGCGGTCGACCGGCGCGGGTTCCCCGGCGAGCTCTTCGCCGCGACCATCCTGGTGATCCTGATGCTCCTGTCGATCAGGGTCGTCCTGGGGGAGTTCCCTCCTCGAGGCCGCCGTCGCATGCTGGCGGAGCTCGCGAGGAACGAGGGCCGGCGCTTCCGGATCCGGCCGTGGCTGCCCCGATCGATGCAGTCGCTCCCCTCGTTCTCCGACGAGCGGACGTACGCGACCGACGCCTGGCATCTGATCGTGTTCCCGGGGGAGCCTCCGGTTTTCACGTTCGATCGTCGCGTCAGCCGGCACGACAGCTACGAGTCGCCCACGTGGATGGCCTCGGCGGCGTGCGCGATCGACTTCGAGGCGCCGTCGGTCGTGGTGGAGCCTCGTCCCGTCGTCACATCCGATCCCCTGGGGCCCTTGGTCGTTCGATCGAGCGAGTCGGACGAGTTCGCTCGTCGCTTCCGGATCCGCACGGACGACCGGCTCTTCTCCACCGCTTTCCTCGATCAGCGCATGCTCGCCTGGATCCTCGAACAGGGTCCGGGTTGGACGTTCGAGGTCGGCGGCCGCTGGGCGATGGTGTCGTACACGGATCTGGGTGACCCGGACCGCCCCGGCGCGGCGGTCGAGATGCTCCGCGGATTCCGAGCCGCATCCCCACGCGTCGCCGCATCGCTCCGCTCGGTCGATTGCCGCGCCGTTTGACCTTGGCTCGGGACGGGACTCGGGTCGATACTCCGGGGGTGGACGGCCTTGCCCCGATGTTCCTCTTCCTCGCGTTCGGCCTGCTCGTGGCCGCGGTCGCCTACTACCAGTACCAACGCAAGCTCGAGCGCCAGCGGGAGTTCCGTGCGCTGGCGCTTGAACACGGGCTGGACTTCTCGATCGACGATCCGTTCGACACGCTCGGCGAGCCGTTCACGCTCCTGCAGCGGGGCGACGGCCGGGGCATCGAGAACGTCGTGTGGGGCACGTGGCAGGGACTCGAGATCCGAGCGTTCGACTACTGGTACTTCGAGGAGTCCACGGACTCCAAGGGGCACACGTCGAGGTCGTACTCGCGCTTCGACTGCCTGCTGACGCAGATCGATGCGCGTTGCCCCTCGCTCCAGATCAGCGAGGAGAACCTCTTCACGCGGCTGGCCGACGCGCTCACGTTCCGCGACATCGAGTTCGAATCCGAGGAGTTCAACCGCCGATTCACCGTGAAGGGACTGGACGAACGGTTCGCCACCGCGTTCTGCGACGCCCGGATGATGGACTGGCTGCTGCGCCACGGCGACGGGTACGCGTTCGAGGTCGTCGGGGATCGGCTCCTGTGCTGGTGCCGCCGGGTGGCGCCGGCCGGGATGATCCATCTGCTGGGCACGGCGAAGACGTTCCGGGAGCAGATCCCGGCTGTCGTGAGCTCTCTCTACCCGAAGGGGTAGGCTTCCGGGTTCCGAACGAAGGCGCCGAACGAAGGCGTAAAAGGAAAGGGAGCGAACGTGGAAGTCCTCTGGGTGGTGCTGGGGATCGTCGTGGTGCTCGCGATCGCGGGCGTGGTCTCGTACAACCGGTTCGTCTCACAGAAGAACCTGATCAAGGACGCCTGGGCGAACATCGACACGGAGCTCCGGCGCCGCTACGACCTGATCCCCAACATCGTGGAGACGGTGAAGGGGTACGCCGCGCACGAGCGGGAGGTGTTCGAGAACGTCACGCGCGCTCGAGCGAACGCGACCGGCGCAACCGGTTCGCCCGCCGAGCAGGCGGCGGCGGAGGGACCACTCGTGGCCGCCCTTCGGCAGCTGTTCGCCGTCGTCGAGAACTACCCGGACCTGAAGGCGAACCAGAACTTCCTGGCTCTGCAGGCCGAGCTCACCAACACGGAGGACCGTCTCCAGACGGCCCGGCGCTTCTACAACGCCAACGTCCGCGACTACAACCGGCGTGTCCAGTCCGTGCCTTCCAACGTCGTCGCGAACCTGTTCCACTTCGAGGAGGAAGAGTTCTTCGAGGTCGAGGAGGCCCTCCGAGGGGACGAGGGCGTGCCGACGCGTCAGCTTCGAAGCCGGCGCGCCCGGTGTGTCCTTCGGGAGCCCGTCGGAGCCGTCCACGGCGCCGCCTGCCACGCCTCCGGCCGGCATGCCGCCACCGGCGGAGCCGCCTCCCGTCGCCCCCGGACGTCCGGACGAGCCCGCCGGCTGAGCCTCAGCTGATCGAGGGAACCGGTTCCGACCCGGCGTCCGACCCCGGCTCCCCGAAGCCGTCCATGCCGGTCCGGCGGACGCCGCGGCTGAGCAGGAACCACACGACGGCCCAGAGCCAGCGCCACACCGCCGAGGATCGTGACGGTGGTCCGGCGCGCCGATCTGGTCGGCGACGGCGGACGCGATCACCGCGGACACTGAGAGCGAGAGCGTGATCAGCATGTAGTCGAAGCCGAAGATCCGGCCGCGGATGTGATCGGGGACGAGCACCTGCAGGCCGTAGGTGGACAGCATCCATTGCGATCCGCCGCCGAGGTGCGCGACGCAGATGGTCACCGCGGCGATCGCGAGTGAGGGCGCGACGCCCAGGGCCATGTACGCCAGCCCGAACACCGCGAGCGAGAGTCCGATCGCCGGGAAGAGCCGGCGATGTCCGGGGCCCGCGATCCGGTGGCCCAGGAACGGTCCGATCAGCGCTCCCACCCCGCGTGCCGCCATCAGGATGCCGAACCCGACCTTGCCGGAATCGAAGACGTCCAGGGCCATCACGGGGATCAGCGCGAGGAGCCCTGCGGCGGCGCCGAATCCGAACTTCACGGCCAGGAGCGACAGGACCCGGTGGTCGCGGCGCGCGAACCGCCAGGTCTCCTGGGTCGCCTCGACGATCCCAGGATGCTGCTCGGTGGCACGTCCGGCGGACTCGGAGAACGAACGTCGGATCGAGGAGAGCAGCATGGCCGAGACCAGGAATGAGACGGCGTTGACGAGGAACGCCGTGTCCGCGCCGAAGGCGTCGCTGACGAGACCTCCGAGCCCTGCACCCACGGCGAGCATCGTTCCCCACAGGGACCCGTTCAGCGCGTTCGCAACGGGCAGGTCTCCGGGATCGACGACGTTGGGGGTCGCGGCCGAGAGGGCGGGGTCGAACGGGGCAGCGAAGGACGCGAGCAGGGGCAGCAGCACGTAGGCGAGCCACAGCGTCTCCGGCCCGACCAGCAGGAACGCGACGCAGACCACCGCCCGCGCCAGGTCGCAGACGATCATCAGCTTCCGGCGGTCGATCCGGTCGGCCAGCACGCCACCGATGGGCGACGCGAGGAAGAACGCGAACTCCTGCGCCATGATCGCCAAGCCGACGGAGAGCGCGGTCCCGGTGGCGTCGTAGATCAGCCCGTTGATCGCCACCCACAGGAACCAGTCGCCGCCGAGGGAGATCACGGAGGCGAAGAACAGCGCGCGGAAATCCCGGTTGCGGCGGAGCAGCGACACGCTCGCACGCAGACCGGTCTCCGAAGGGCGTGCGGCGATCGTCGGGTCGTCCACGGCGGCTGCCAGCGTACAGGCGCGGCCTACTGCAGGATCGGCCCGATCCAGAGTCCCGAGAGGAGGAACGACACGGGCAGGACGAAGAGGATGCCGACGAAGATCGCGAGCCGCTTCGGTCGAACCCGCGAAGTAGTCATCGATGAGGATCACGCGACGCTTCACCGGCTGGTACCAGAACGCCAGGATCGCCAGCGACACGATGCGTCACGCCGATCGCCTCCGCCAGCACGATCTGCGCCGCGACGGGATCGCGCTGCAGCATCGCGACCACCAGTGTGTCCGCGAGGGTCGTGATGTTGGCGCCCATGATGTACGGGAGTGCATCGTCCCGGCGGACGTAGCCCTTCACGGCGAGCGGGATGAGCACCGTCAGCGCGACAGAGACCGAGAGGGTCAGCGTCGCCACGATGCAGCCCAACGCGAACATCGTCCAGGGCCGTCGCATCCAGGCCGCTCGCTTCGCCGTCGAGTCGCTGCTGACCTGGGGGAGGACCCGGTCCAGCACCTTGAACGAGGTCAGGATCACGAGGAGCCCGACCAGGAAGAGGAACGAGTCCGGGACGATCCCCTCGATCGCGTCGACGACGGGTCCCCACACGACGGAGAGCGCGGCTTCGAGCTGCCCCGGACGCGTGCAGGTTCAACCCGTCGAGCAACCCGCTGCGGATGATGCCGTATCCGATCACCATCCCGGGCAGGTAGACGAGCGCCGTCATCGTCATCGCCTGGATCCCCATCCCGATCGGCTCGCTGCGGTTGGGGTCATTCCGGTTGCGGGCGGCGTAGAGGAACCCCGTCAGCAACACGATGAAGGATGCGCCCAGGCGCGATCCCGACAGCATCGTGAACGTCTGCAGCCGCGTCAGCGTCCCCGCGCCGTACAGGCTGATCGCCGTGGCCGCGACCGGCGAGCCCGACAGCACGAAGTACGCGCCGAGCCAGCCGAACCCCAACGTCGAGATCCCGTTCGCGAACGGGAACTGACCCTGGATCTGCGGTCCGATCGCGGCAGCGCCCGTCTTCATGATCTGGACCGCGAGGATGAACAGGTACATGGCGGGAAGGAACAGCAGGAGCTTCCGGATGACGTACCCCGCGCCGCGTGGGGGCTCGAACGGGCCCCAGTCCACGACGTGACGAGCCTCGTTGAGCTCGTGGGGGATGCAGTACTCCCCGTCGATCTCGACGAGCTTCTCCAGCTCGATCTCTTCCCAATTCTTGGTCATGCGGCCTTCTGTCGGTGGCGGAGAGCGGTACGCGGTGAGCGAGTCCATCGATGTTCCCACGGCGGGAGGGAAACCGCAGCGGGACCGCCGTGGACGACCGATACACTCCTGAGCACATGCCGGCCACCATCGTGCTCGGGACGCAGTGGGGGGACGAGGGCAAGGGCAAGGCCGTCGACTACCTCGCCGACGGGATGGACTTCGTGGTCCGCTACCAGGGCGGGAACAACGCGGGCCATACGGTGATCGCCGAGGGTCGCCTCCTCAAGCTCCAGCTGATCCCCTCGGGCATCCTCTATCCGCACATCACGCCGGTGATCGCGGACGGCGTGGTGGTCGATCCCCGACACCTCCTGCGCGAACTCGACGAGCTGCGCCGGACCGGGGTCGACGTCTCGCGGCTCCGGCTGTCCGGCAACTGCCACCTGATCATGCCGTACCACCTGGAGCTGGAGAAGGTGACCCAGCGGTTCCTGGGCCGGAATGCGCTCGGCACCACGAAGCGGGGCATCGGCCCGGCCTACGCGGACAAAGCGGCTCGCATCGGCCTCCGCGTCCAGGACCTGTTCGATCAGAAGATCTTCCGCGAGAAGCTCGAGATCGTGCTCCGCGAGAAGAACGCGATCCTCACGAAGCTCTACGGCCGGCTCCCGCTCGACGGAGACGAGATCGTCGAGGAGTACATGGACCTCGCCGGCCGACTCGAGAAGTACGTCGCCGACACCTCCACGCTGCTGCACGACGCGCTCAGGGACGGGAAGTCCGTCATGCTCGAGGGAGCGCAGGGCACGCTGCTTGACCTGGACAAGGGGACCTATCCGTTCGTGACGTCGTCGAACCCGGTAGCCGGCTACGCATTGGCCTCCGCCGGATTCGGCCCCAAGGAAGTGGAGCGCGTGGTGGGGATCGTGAAGGCCTACGTCACGCGGGTGGGCGCGGGCCCGTTCCCCACCGAGGATCTGGGCGAGAACGGTGAGCGCCTCGGCGTTCGCGGCCAGGAGTTCGGGACCGTGACCGGCCGGAAGCGGCGGTGCGGCTGGCTCGACGCCGCGCTCCTTCGCTACGCGTCCCGCGTGAACGGGCTCACCGAGCTGTTCCTCACGAAGCTGGACGTGCTGTCCGGGTTCGAGCGCGTGCCGATCTGCACGGGCTATCGGGTCGAGGGGAAGCAGTTCGACGACTTCCCGCCCCACCAGTCCCTGTTCCACAAGGCCGAGCCGATCTACGAGGAGCTCGACGGCTGGATGGAGGAGGTCGACGAGGCGAAGACGTTCGAGGACCTCCCGAAGGCCGCGCGCGAGTACGTGCGCCGCATCGAGGAGCTCGTGGACGTGCCCGTCTCGGTCGTCTCCGTGGGTCCGGCCCGCGAGCAGAGCCTGCCGGCCGGCTCATGAGGACGAGCAGATGAGGGTCTGCCGATGAGGGTCCTGGTCGTCGGCGGCGGCGGCAGGGAGCACGCCCTGTGCTGGGGGCTGGCCCGGAGCCCGCAGGTCGAGGATCTCCACGCTGCGCCCGGCAACGCGGGGATCGCGGCGATCGCGACGTGCCACGACACCGACGCCGATGTCGTCGCGGCGCAGGTCCGGCTGGCGGATGAGCTCGACGCCGACCTCGTCGTGATCGGGCCGGAGGCGCCGCTGGTCGCGGGGCTCGCCGACGAGCTCCGGGCGCGAGGGCGGCGGGCCTTCGGCCCGGGACGCGATGCCGCCCGCCTCGAAGGCTCGAAAGCGTTCGCGAAGGACCTGATGGTGCGGCACGGGATCCCCACGGCGCGGGCCGTCTCGTACACCCGCTCCGATTGGGAGGTGGACCCGCGCGACGTCCTGTCGTTCCTCGATCTCGATCTCGGGGGCGGTGGTGCCGTCGTCAAGGCCGACGGACTGGCCGCGGGCAAGGGCGTCACGGTGGCGTCGGATCGGGCCGAGGCGGTGATGGCGATCGAGGCCTGTCTCGCGGAGGGCTCCTTCGGAGCGGCCGGGGAGCGGGTCCTGATCGAGGAGCGGCTGGAGGGACCCGAGGTGTCGGCGTTCGCGCTCGTGGACGCGACCTCGATCGTGCCGCTGGCGCTCGCCCAGGACTTCAAGCGCGTCGGGGACGGCGACACGGGGCCGAACACCGGCGGGATGGGGGCCTACTCGCCGCTCCCGTGGCTCGACGAGGCCACCGAGTCTCGCGTCTGGGACATCGTGGCGGCGACCGTGGACGCGCTCCGTTCGGACGGGATCGCCTACTCGGGCCTCCTGTACACCGGGCTGATGCTCACCGCGGACGGCCCGAAGGTCCTGGAGTACAACTGCCGGTTCGGCGACCCCGAGACGCAGGTGGTGATCCCTCGCCTTCGGAGCGACCTGGCCGAGGTGCTGGACGCGTGCGCCTCCGACCGGCTGGCCGACGTGAAGGTCGACCTGTCCGACGATGCGGCGGTGACCGTGGTGCTCGCGAGCGGCGGCTACCCCGGCTCGTACGAGACCGGCCTCCCGATCGACGGGCTGGAGGCCGCCGCCACCGCGCCGGACGCCGCCGTGTTCCACTCGGGCTCGGTCGAGCGCGACGGTAGAGTGGTCACCGCCGGCGGTCGCGTGCTCGCGGTGACGGGGTGGGGACCGATGGTCGCGGATGCACGGAAGCGCGCCTACGACGCGGCGTCGCACATCTCGTTCGACGGGATGATCAGACGGACCGATATCGCCGCCCGAGAAGGCACGATGAGCGAGTCGGAGGGGAAGAAGGTGGCCGGATGACCGAAGAGACGCCGATCGTCGGGGTGCTCGCCGCCTCTCCCACCGAGCTGCCGATCATGCGTCAGGCCGGGCTGATCCTGGAGAAGTTCGGCATCCCACACGAGGTGCAGATCATGTCGTCCTCGCGCACTCCCGACCTCGTCGACGAATATGCGAGGACCGCGGCGGCGCGGGGGCTCCGCGTGGTGGTGTGCTCGACCGGGATGTCGGGGCACCTCGCAGCCGCGGTCGCCGCGCGCACGGTCATCCCGGTGATCGGCGTCCCGATCGCCACCCCGCCGCAGATGGTCGGCAACGAGGCGCTCGCGATCACCGCCCAGATGCCTACCGGCGTCCCGATCGCGACGGTGGGCGTGGACGCTGCGGTGAACGCCGCCGTCCTCGCCGCGCAGATCGTCGGTCTCGCCGACGAGTCGATCCAGGCGATGCTCTGGAAGTTCAAGGACGACCTCGCGGAGGGCCTCAAGCTGTGATCCCGCGCTACCGGCTCCCCGAGATGGAGGCCGTGTGGTCGGACGAAGCGCGACTGGCGAACTGGCTCGAGATCGAGCTGCTGGCGGTGGAGGCGCTCGCCGAGCTCGGAACGGTGCCGCCGGACGATGCCGCAGCCTGCCGTGCCCGCGCCGGGTTCACGGTGGAGGCTGTGGCCGAACGGGAGGCCGTCACGCGCCACGACGTCGCTGCCTTCGTCGACGTGGTGGCCGAGGCGATCGGCCCCGAGGGCCGCTGGCTCCATTTCGGCCTCACGTCCTCTGATGTGCTCGACACGGGGTTCGCGATCCAGCTCCGGGCGGCCGCGGACGTGTTACTCGCCGAGCTCGAACACCTTCTGACCACGACCACGCGGCTCGCGCTGCGGCATCGCGACACGGTGATGGCCGGCCGCTCCCACGGCGTGATCGCCGAGCCGACGAGCTTCGGACACAAGCTCGCCGTCTGGGCGTTCGAGCTGGATCGTGACCGCGACCGGCTGCGACGCGCCCGGGAGGTCGTCTCGGTCGGGGCGATCAGCGGGGCCGTGGGGACGTACGCGTCGGTGGACCCACGGGTGGAGGAGCTCGTGTGCGCGCGGCTCGGCCTGCGGAGCGTCGAGGCCTCGACGCAGGTGATCCAGCGCGATCGTCACGCTGAGCTGATGACCGCGATCGCGATCACCGCGTCCACCCTCGACAAGATCGCCACCGAGATCCGTCACCTCGCGCGGACGGAGGTGCGCGAGGTGCAGGAGCCCTTCGCCGAAGGGCAGAAGGGCTCGTCGGCGATGCCGCACAAGCGGAACCCGGTGGTGTCGGAGCGGGTGTCGGGCCTCGCCCGGGTGATCCGCGGTCACGCCCAGGCCGCGCTCGAGAACGTCACGCTGTGGCACGAGCGCGACATCTCGCATTCGTCCGCGGAGCGGCTGATCTTCCCCGACGCCACCGGCTTGCTCGCGTTCATGCTCCGCGACGTGACGTGGGTGCTCGACGGGCTGCAGGTCTTCCCCGACCGGATGCGCGAGAACCTCGAGGTCGGGGGCGGCGTCGTGTACTCCCAGTCCGTCCTCCTCGCGTTGATCGACGCCGGGATGTTCCGTGAGGAGGCCTACACGCTGGTGCAGTCCGCAGCCGCGGCGGCGTGGGACCAAGGCGCGAGCTTCCGCACCGCGCTCGAGGCCGACGAGCGGGTCGGGAGCCGGCTGGATCATGGCGCGCTCGACGCCCTCTTCGACCCCACGCGATATCTCACGAACCTCGGCGGCGTGTTCGACAAGCTCGAGAAGCTCCCCGTGGAGTCCGTGGTGGAGCCGAGTTGAGCCCGGCCCCCCGATTGCGGGCTCGGGGCAAGGTCCGCGACGTCTACGACGCCGGGGAGGACCGGCTCCTGCTCGTCGCCACGGATCGGATCAGCGCGTTCGACGTGGTGCTGCCGGATGCGGTCCCGGACAAGGGCAGGGTGCTCACCGGTCTCTCCTCGTTCTGGTTCGCGCGTACCACCGACCTCGTGCCGAACCACGTGCTCTCGACCGACGCCGCGTCGTTCCCGCCCCCGTTCGCCGACGAGTCTGCCCTCGCCGGACGCGCGACCCTCACGCGGAAGGCCACGGTCGTGCCGATGGAATGCGTCGCGCGCGGCTACCTGGCGGGCTCCGGATGGGCCCAGTACCGGGCGACGTCCTCGGTCTGCGGTGTGCCGGTGCCGAGCGGTCTCGCAGAGTCGGCCCGCCTGCCAGAACCGATCTTCACCCCGACGACCAAGGCGGCCGCGGGGCACGACCTCCCCCTCGATCCCGTTGAGGCCGTGGACCTCGTGGGGAAGGGACTGTTCGAACGCCTCAAGGAGCTCACCCTCTCGATCTACGAGCGGATCGCGGACACCGCCGCCGAGAACGGCGTGATCGTCGCGGACACGAAGCTCGAGTTCGGCTTCGCCGACGGCGAACTGCTGCTGATCGACGAGGTGGGGACGCCGGACTCCTCCCGCTTCTGGCCCGCCGACGCCTACGCGCCCGGCGGCGCGCAGCCCTCCTTCGACAAGCAGTTCGTCCGTGACTGGCTCGACGCGAGCGGTTGGGATCGAGAGCCACCGGCGCCCGCCCTGCCACCCGACGTCGTGGAGGGGACCGCGGCGCGGTACCGGGAGGCGTACGAACGGATCACCGGGGAGCCCTTCCACGCGTATCTCGCCCGAGCCCGTGTGACGCCGCGCCCAGAGAACGAGGCGTCCGACGACGCGGCCCTCGATCGACTCCGAGAGGGTCGCGGATGAGATTCACGGTCGAGGTCCTCGTCACGCTGAAGCCGGGACTCGCCGACCCACAGGGCAAGGCGGTCGAAGGCGCGCTCCCGGCGCTCGGCTGGACGAACGTGCACGGCGTCCGCGTGGGCAAACACGTCCGCTTCGAGGTGGAAGCGGACGACGAGACGTCGGCGCACGCACAGGTGGAGGAGATGGCCGCACGACTGCTCTCCAACCCGGTGATCGAGGACTCACGGATCCTCGAGGTCCGGGAGGTCCAGCGCACGTGAGCGCCCGGATCGGCGTGGTGACGTTCCCGGGTTCCCTGGACGACCGGGACGCGCTCCGCGCGATCGAGCTGATGGGCGGCGAGGGCGTGCCCCTCTGGCACGCCGACCGGGACCTGCAAGGAGTCGACGGGGTCATCCTGCCCGGCGGCTTCAGCTACGGGGACTACCTGCGGTGCGGCGCGATCGCCCGGTTCGCGCCCGTGATGGAGGAGATCCGCACGTTCGCGGAGCGCGGCGGTCCCGTGATCGGCATCTGCAACGGCTTCCAGATCCTCTGCGAGTCCGGGATGCTCCCCGGCGCGTTGATCCGCAACCGATCGCTGCGGTTCGTGTGCCGGGTCGTCCATCTTCGCGTCGAGACGACGCAGACGCCGATCACGGCAGACGCGACGCCCGGCGAGGTCCTCGAGATCCCGATCAAGCACGGGGAGGGTCAGTTCGTCGCTGCGGCCGACGTGCTCGATCGGCTGGAGGCCGAGGACCGGGTCGTGTTCCGCTACTGCGGGCCCGAGGGCGAGACGTCGGACGAACACAACCCGAACGGGGCGCTCCGCGGGATCGCCGGCATCCGGAACGAAGTCGGGAACGTGGTCGGCCTGATGCCGCACCCCGAGCATGCCGTCGACCCCGACGTGGGACCGACCGGCGGCCAGGCGCTGTTCGCGTCGCTGTTCGCACACGTGATGGCCCCGGCGCGGTGAGCGATCCGGCAAGCTCCGGGCCTCTCCACCGGCAGCTGGGATTGCAGGACGATGAGCTCCAGATGATCCGGGACGCGCTCGGCCGCGATCCCAATCGCACCGAGCTCGCGATGTTCGCGGCGATGTGGTCCGAGCACTGCTCCTACAAGTCCTCGAAGGTCCACCTCCGAACGCTGCCGACCGAGGGACCCGCGGTGCTCGTCGGCCCGGGACAGGACGCCGGCGCCGTCGACGTGGGGGACGGGTTCGCCGCCGTCTTCAAGATGGAGTCCCACTCGCACCCGAGCGCGATCGAGCCGTACCAGGGCGCCGCGACGGGCGTGGGCGGGATCGTCCGCGACATCGTCTCGATGGGTGCTCGCCCGGTGGCGCTGCTGGACCCGCTGATGTTCGGCCCGCTCGACGAGGAGCGGAACCGGTGGCTGCTCGAGGGTGTGGTCGCGGGGATCGGCGGCTACGGCAACTGCATCGGCGTGCCGACCGTCGGCGGCGAGGTCCGGTTCGCTCCGCCGCACTCGGCCAATCCGACCGTGAACGTGCTCTGCGTTGGCATCACGAGGGCGGACCGGCTGATGACCGCCGCGACGCACACGCCGAGCCCCGGTTCCCTCATGGTCCTCTACGGAGCGACGACCGGGCGTGACGGGATCGGCGGCGTGTCGGTGCTGGCGTCGGCCACGATCGAGGAGGGGAGCGAGGGATCGCGCCCGTCCGTGCAGATCGGCGACCCGTTCGCGGAGAAGCTCCTGATCGAGGCCTCGCTCGAGCTGATCGACGAGGACCTGTTGGAGGGGCTCCAGGACCTCGGGGGCGCCGGCCTCACCTGCGCCGTCAGCGAATCGGCCGCTCGGGCGGGACTCGGCGCCGTGCTGGACCTCGATCGCGTGCCGCTCCGGGAAGAGGGCATGGAGGCGTTCGAGGTCCTCACGTCGGAGTCGCAGGAGCGGATGCTCGCGATCGTGCATCCCTCGAAGCTGGAGCAGGTCCTGGCGGTCTGCGCGAAGTGGGGCCTCGCGACCGCGGTCGTGGCGACGCTGGAGCCGGGCGGGGACCTGGATGTCCGGATCGGGGGCGAGCAGGCCGCCAAGGTGCCGGCGCTCTCGCTCACCGAGAAGGCGCCCGTGTACGAGCGGCTGATGCGACCGGTCCGCCCGGACGGCGACGATCCCACGTTCGCCTCGTTCGAGGGCGATCTCGACGAAGCGCTCCGCTCGCTCCTCGGTGCGCCGAACGTCGCCTCGAAGCGATGGGTGTTCGAGCAATACGACCGGATGGTGCAGGGGCAGACCGTGGCGGGACCGGGATCGGATGCCGCCGTCGTGCGGGTGCCGGGGACGATGAAGGGCCTGGCGCTGTCGGTCGACGGGAACGGCCGCTACGGGACGCTCGACCCGTACCTCGGCGGGGCGCACGCCGTCGCCGAGGCAGCGCGGAACGTGGCGGTGACGGGCGCCAGGCCGCTCGGCATCACGAACTGCCTGAACTTCGGCAACCCGGAGCGGCCCGAGGTGATGTGGCAGTTCTCCGAGGCCGTCCGGGGGATGCGGGACGCGTGCCTCGCGCTCGAGACGCCGGTCACCGGTGGGAACGTCAGCTTCTACAACGAGTCGGGCGGCTCGGCGATCTGGCCGACCCCGGTGGTGGGCGTGCTCGGTTCGCTCGCGGACTATCGCCTCCGGGTGCCGTCGGGATTCCCGTCTCCGGGACTGGCGGTGTACCTGCTCGGGGAGTCCTTCGCGGAGCTCGGCGGATCCGAGTTCGCGGAGACCGTGCTCGGCGTGGTCGCGGGAGCGCCGCCGGCCCTCGACCTCCAGGCCGAGCGCCGGCTCCAGGACCTTCTGCAGGAGGCCGCCGCCGGCGACCTCCTCGCGTCGGCACACGATTGCTCGGACGGGGGGATCGCCGTCGCGCTGGCCGAGAGCGCGATCCTCGGCGGGCACGGGTTCGCCGTCACCCTCGAGGGCGACATGCCGTCGCACGTCCTGCTGTTCGGCGAGTCGGCGTCACGGGTCGTGGTCTCCGTGGCGCCCGAGCGCGAGGGTTCGCTCCGCGGACTCGCCGCGACCCGCGGGGTGCCGTTCCGGCGCCTCGGGGAGACGGGTGGCCCTCGGGCGGTGATCGACGGGATGGTGGACGCGACCGTCGCCGAGCTCACCGAGGTCTGGGAGCACGCGATCCCTCGCCTCCTCGGCGAGGCCCCCATCGTCGAGCTAGAGGGGAACGAGGCGTAAAGGCGGTCGGGGGCTAGTCGCGCGAGAGGTCCTGCGCAGGGACCGGTGCCGTTGCTCGTCTCAACCGCACCAGCGTGTATCCGAAGAGTGCGGCCACGACGATCCCGGAAGTGGCCTCGACGGTCCAGACGACGGCGGGCGTCATCAGATGACCGGAACCCCAACGCGCCAGCGGCTCCAGGCAGAGGGCGCCTGCGACCATCGCGGCGCTGACCCACCATCGGCGGACGCGCCACCGTTGGCCGAGGAGCCCGAACAACGGTCCCGTCACCAGACCGCCGAGGATGTACATCGGGTTGTACCCGCTGGTCGTCACCGCGACGAACCCCGAGGTGAAGCGTTCGAATGACCATGGATGGATCTCCGCCGGGCTGTAGGTCATGGCGAAGTAGCCGACGAGTGCCGATGCCGTGACGACGAGACCGAGCAACGCGGCCCTCCGCGGGCGCTCCTGCGTCGTTCCGAACAGGAAGGGCAGGATGAGCCACGGAGCCGACATCTGAGCGGCGGTCGACGTCCAGGGACCGAGCTCCGCGGTCAACGTACCCAGCTGCTGGTCAGCCGCTCCGAAGGCCACACCGAGAACCACACCAACGAGGTACGCCACGGAAGGGACGATAGAGCCTCGTCGCTGGAAGTCCGCGGAAAGGTCTCCGGCATCCATCTCACGCGAGAGGGGAGTTGGCGCGTTGTTCGGGTGTGGTTGCATCTGAGGCAGTGGAGCTCCCGCCGTTCACGGACTTCCTGGAGGAGCACAAGGGGACCGTCTACCGGTTCCTGATGGCTGCCGTGGGTCCGCACGAGGCGGACGACGCGTTCCAAGAGACGTTCGTGTCGGCACTCCGGGCGTACCCGCGGCTGACGGACGCATCGAAGCTGGACCGGTGGGTCCTGCGGATCGCCTCGCGGAAGGCGATCGACCACCATCGAGCGACGAGCCGCCGGGCGATCCCGTCCGGTGACCTGCCCGAGCAGGCCGCGACTCCAGCGGTCGGGCGGAGCTCGATGGCGACCTCCGGGTGGCGGTGGCGAGCCTGCCGACGAAGCAGCGGGTGGCCGTGGTCCACCGGCACGTGCTCGACCGGAGCTACGCGGACGTCGCCGACGTGATGGGGATCTCCGAGGAGGCCGCCCGGGCGAACGTGTACCAGGGCGTGAAGAAGCTGAGGGAGCTGATGACATGAAGCGGCGTCGATGAGCACGAAGGAGCTGAAGAGGCTGGGCGGGGGTCGCGAAGCGGACCGTCTGGCGGAGGTTGCCGCGGCGGCCTTCGCCGAAACCGCCGCCGACCGGGGTCTGATCGACGTCGCGGTGGGCGAGATCGGCAGCCCGGTGGGGGAGCTGCTCCTCGCGGTGACGCCGCGGGGACTCGCCTACGTGGCCTTCGAGGACGAGGAGCGCGATGAGCTGCTCGCGAGGCTCTCGCGGCAGCTCTCGCCCCGGATCCTCGAGCATCCCGCAGGCCACCGACGAGGTCCGGCGGCAGCTCGACGAGTACTTCGCCGGCGACCGGACTCGCTTCGAGCTGAAACTCGACCGGCGGCTGATGCGGGGATCGCCCGGGACGTGCTGGCGGCGACCGCGCAGGTCCCATTCGGGCGGACGACCACCTACGGCACGCTCGCCGAGCGGATCGGCCGTCCGCGTGCCTCCCGTGCGGTCGGCAACGCCCTGGGCTCCAACCCGATCCCGATCGTGGTGCCGTGCCACCGGGTGCTCCGCGCCGGCGGCGACGTCGGCGGGTACGCCGGTGGCCCCTCCCGCAAGCGCCGGCTCCTGACCCTCGAGGGCTCCCTCCCGCCGACGCTTGCCTGAGCCTCCACTGTCGGGGTGACACCCGTCGGTAGACTGGCTCCAGGTGGGAGCGGAGAGTCCCAAAGACGAATGCGGCCTGTTCGGGGTCTGGGCCCCGGGTGAGGACGTCGCCCGCCTGACGTACTTCGGGCTCTTCGCCCAGCAGCACCGGGGCCAGGAATCCGCCGGTATCGCGGTCTCCGACGGCCACAACATCCTCGTCTACAAGGATCTCGGGCTGGTCGCGCAGGTCTTCAACGAGGCCACCCTCGCCACGCTGCAGGGCGATCTCGCCGTGGGGCACACCCGCTACTCCACCACCGGCTCCACCACCTGGGACAACGCCCAGCCGGTCTTCAAGAACGACGGTGTGCGGGCGCTCTCACTGGGCCACAACGGCAACCTCGTGAACACCGGCGAGCTGGTCGCCCGGCTGGGGCGCTCCTCGGCCGCGACCACGGACTCGGACCTCGTCGCCACCATGCTCGCGTCCGAGATGGCGCACCACGACCTCGAGGGGGCCGCGCTGCGCGTGCTGCCCGAGCTCGAGGGCGCCTTCTGCTTCGTGATGTCGGACGAACGATCGGTCTTCGCCGCCCGCGATCCCCATGGCCTCCGGCCGCTCGCGCTCGGGAAGCTCCCGCAGGGCTTCGTCGTCGCCTCGGAGACGTGCGCCCTCGACATCGTCGGTGCCACGTTCATCCGCGAGGTCGAGCCCGGCGAGCTCGTACGGATCGACGACCGAGGGCTGCACTCGACCCGGTTCGCCCGGAGCCCGAGGGCCGCGCTCTGCATCTTCGAGTTCGTCTACCTCTCCCGGGCCGATTCCCGGATGAAGGGCGTATCGGTCCACGAGGTGCGCCGCGAGATGGGCCGGCTCCTGGCCGTCGAACACCCGGTGGAGGCCGACCTGGTGATCGCCGTGCCGAACACCGGCCACTCGGCCGCGCAGGGCTACTCGGAGGTGTCGGGGATCCCCTACGGCGACGGATTGCACAAGAACCAGTACGTGGGCCGGACGTTCATCCAGCCGTCGCAATCGCTCCGGGAGCGAGGCGTCAAGCTGAAGCTGAACCCGCTCCCCGACACGATCCGCGGCAAGCGGCTGATCGTGGTGGACGATTCGATCGTCCGCGGCACGACCACCCGCCAGATCGTCGCGATGCTCAGGGAGGCGGGAGCCTCCGAGGTCCACATCCGGATCACGTCCCCGCCGATCCGCTGGCCCTGCTTCTACGGGATCGACATGAGCACGCGGAACGAGCTGGTGGCCGCGGACCTGACCGTCGAGGAGATCCGCACCTACGTGGGTGCCGATTCCCTCGGCTACATCTCGCTCGAGGGGCTCGTCGAGTCGACCGGCGAGCCGACCGAGGACTTCTGCCGGGCGTGCTTCGACGGTGAGTACCCGATCCCCGTTCCGGAGCACGCCGGCAAGTTCCTGCTGGAGGATCAGCTCCGGCTCCCCACGGCGTGAGCGGCCCGTACCGCGACGCGGGGGTCGACACCGAGGCCGCCGCGAAGGCGGTGGCCCTGATCGCCGACCTCGCGTCCACCACGAGGACGCCCGGGTCGCCGACCGGGTGGGCGGGTTCGCCGGTCTGTACCGGATCGACGAGCACCGCCTGCTCGCGGCGGCGACCGACGGCGTGGGGACCAAGCTCGAGATCGCCCGGCTGACCGGGCGGCTCGACACGGTGGGGATCGACCTCGTGGCGATGTGCGCCGACGACGTCGTGTGCACCGGCGCAGAGCCTCTCTTCTTCCTCGACTACCTCGCGGTCGGCCGGGTCGAGCCCACGCGGGTCGCCTCGGTGGTGGAAGGGGTGGCCGAGGGCTGCCGCCGGGCGGGTGCGCGCTCCTCGGCGGCGAGACCGCCGAGCACCCCGGTGTGATGGAGGAGGATGCGTTCGATCTCGCGGGCTTCTGCGTCGGCGTGGTCGAAGAGGCATCGCTCCTCGGGCCGGACCGCGTCTCGGTGGGAGACGTCGTGATCGGTCTCGCCTCCACGGGCCTCCACGCGAACGGCTATTCGCTGGTCCGATCGGCCCTCCTGCCGGCCTTCGACCTCGACGCCACGCCGCCGGGGCTCGACCGCTCCCTCGCGGACGAGCTGCTCGAGCCCTGTGCGATCTACGCGCCCGACGTGGTCGCGCTCGCCCGGGACGGGCTCCTGCGTGCCGCGGCCCACGTCACGGGAGGCGGGATCCTCGAGAACCTGCCTCGAGCGCTCCCCGAGGGCCTGGGAGCCACGATCCGCCGGGGGAGCTGGCCCGAGCACCCGATCTTCGGCCTCGTGCGAGAAACATCGGGTGCCTCCGACGACGACCTGTTCGCGACGTTCAATATGGGGGTCGGCATGCTGCTGGTGGTCGAACCGACCTCGGCCGATGACGTGCTGGCCCGCAGCACGCATCGAGCCTTCAGGATCGGCGAGGTGACAGCCGGCTCCGGCGTTCGCGTCGTATGACGATGGGATGACGCTTCCGCACCCTGCCTCGTGATGACTAGGCGCTCGTCACCCGTGCTGGGAGCATCGGTCGGATGGTGGAGGCCAAGCGGCCCAGACGGAAACGACCCGTTGGACGTATCCAGGTCCAGGCGTCGGAGGCCGTTGGGATAGGTGAGATGAACGTGCAGAAGCACCAGATCGAGGGAGATCACGACAGCGTGCTCGTCGTCGACGACGAGCCGCAGGTTGCATGGGTCCTGCGGTTCAGCCTCGAGCACGAGGGATACCGGACCTACACGGCCAGCAACGGTCTGGAAGCGCTCGAGGAGCTGCGGAAGCACCACCCGATGCTGATGGTGCTCGATCTGATGATGCCCGAGATGGACGGCTGGGCCGTCCTGCGGGAGTTGACCAAGCTCCCCGAGGATCAGCGCCCGCGGATCGTGATCGTCAGCGCGCTCACCGGTCCGGATGACAAGGCGAAGGCCACCGCCCTCGGCGCCGACGCGTTCGTCCCGAAGCCGTTCGACGTCGAGGAGCTCATCGGCGTCCTCGGTGGACTCGCCAAGGCGTCGTAGCCCGCCGGCTCACTCCACGATCTTGCCGTAGCGGATGCCCCGCGCCGGCACCCGGACCTCCGTCCCGTCCTTCTTCCGCACGAAGTAGGTCTCGGCGTCCTCGTCCCATCGCTCCAGCATGCCGACGGCCTCGCCGACGTAGCCATTCGGAAGCTCGAACTGGAAGGACACGCGCTTGCCGAGGTCGTCGGGCGTCACGAGGTTCCTTCCGGCCATCGCGCGAGGATAGCGCGTCGCGCGAGGACGCCGGGGCTAGCCGACCTTCGAGATCGTGTTCGGCGGCGGGACGGGATAGGCGTCCGGGTGCAACGCCCAGGCCAGGATCTCGAGCCCGTCGACGATCCGTGGACCCGGCCGCGAGAAGTAGGAGGTCGCGTCCACGGCGAACACGTTGCCGTTGCGAACCGCCGACGTTTCCCGAAGCTCCGGATGCGCGAGGATCGCGGCGGCCTCCTCCTCCGCCTCCTCCAGGTAGTAGCCGCAGGGCATGAAGACGATCGCTTCGGGGTTCGCGTCGCGGATCTGACGGTGGGTGACGACCCGCGAAGGACCGCCCTTCTCGGACAACAGGTTGACGCCGGCCACGGCCTCCACCATCTCCGGCACCCAGTGACCTGCGGCGAAGGGTGGGTCGGACCATTCCAGGCAGAACACGTTCAGCATCGGGAGGCGCGTGGCGACCTCCTTCACCTTGGCCACCCGCATCCGGAGGGAGTCGGTGAGTTTGGCAGCCTCCTCCGGCCGCTCGAGGAGCTTCCCCACCACGTCGATCTGCGCGATCACGTCCTCGAGGGTGTTCGGGTCCAGGGAGATCACCTTGGCGTCGGGGAGGCCGAGCTTCTCCAGCGCTTGTTGGACCTGTCCGGAGGGGACGGCGCAGACCCGGCAGAGGTCCTGGGTGAGGACCACGTCGGGCTGCTCGCGCCGGAGGAGGTCGGTGTCCAGGACGTAGAGGGGCTCCTCCGCGTCCAGCTTGCCCCGCACGGCCTGGTCGATCTCGCGAGCGGACAGCGGGCGTCCCTGGGGCAGCGCGCTCCGGGACACCACCGGCTTCGTCACCGCCTCCGGCGGGAAGTCGCATTCGTCGGTGACACCGACGAGGGAATCTCCCAGGCCCAGCGCGAACACGATCTCGGTTGCCGACGGGAGCAGGGAGACGACCTTCATGGCGCGCTACGGTACCGCGGCGATCCCACCTCAGCTCCTGGGTCGAGGACGCCGAGAGCATAGGAGATGCACTCCGTCGCTAGACTCCCGGAGATGGTCCCCAGCGCCTACCTGCGCGTGTTCCAGCCGCTCGACGCGTTCGAGGGGGAGGAGCAGCTGCGGTGGGAGCGGTACCTCGTGTCGAACCGATGGGTGCCCGGGAGCCCGCGCCGTTACCGCGACCACGCGAAGGGCGGCCTGGGGCTGATCGCTCCCGCCGACGGTGATCATGCGGAGATCCGGGTCGTAGACGGCCGGACCTACGTGAGCCCCTGGCGGATGCGGATGCGCGTCCTGGCCGCGGGCCTGGCGTTCCGCGAGGCCCGTCCGATCGAGCTCTCCGAGCGATTCCTCTCGAAGAAGGACGCGAAGCGCGTGGCCCGCGAGCTGAAGAAGCTCCGGCGGCGCGACCCCTTCGCGGTGGCCTTCTGTCACCAGAGCCCGTGGCACGTGCCGATCCGTTGGTTCGCGCTCTTCGCAGACGAGGAGCGTTGGCTGGGGGAGGACGAGCACGGACGACTGCGGCTCCGGTATCGAACCACCGCTCGCAAGGCCCTCCGTCGAGCGGGCCAGACGATCCCGCTCCTCCGCAGGTCGGACCTCGGCCCGATCGGCGACCTTCTGATGGACCTCCACGAGTGGGTCGCGGTGTTCGATGTGCGGTCGCTCGTGGAGCTCGACTACGGGGGGCTCTGCGACTTCCTCACGTGGGATGAGCTCGACGACGATCGGAGCGTGCGCGATCTGGGTCTCGCGCTGGAGGCGCTGGCGCGGCACGAGTTCCCGCGTTCGGCCGAGATCTACCAGGGCGTGCTGTCGCATTGGGCAGAGATCCGCGGTCACGAGCTCCTGAACTGAGTCTCGCCCGCCGGCAACGTTGATCGTCAGCCGGGGGTTCATCTGTGGGATGGACGAATCGCTCCGACTCGTGACTGAATCCGTCGAGGGGGAGGCTCGAGCCGTGGCAGAGTCGCTGAGCTTCGAAGTGTTCTTCCACGATGAGGCGCGAACCCTCTTCCGCCGGCTCTGTACGGTGACCGGGAACTCCTCGGAGGCGGAGGAGATCATGCAGGATGCGTTCCTGGCGCTTTGGGAGCGCTGGGATCGGGTGGGCTCGATGGATGATCCGACGGGCTACCTCTACCGGACCGCGATGAACGTCTTCCGCAAGCGCACGAGGAGGGCACTCCTCGCCGTCCGGCGAGCGCTCGCGTCCGCGCCCGACCCCCGGCCGTTCGCTGAGATCGACGAGCAACAGGACGTCGTCACCGCGCTCGGGAAGCTCACCCCTCGTCAGCGCGCGGCGCTGGTACTGACAGACGTCCTGGATTACACGAGCAAGGATGCCGGTCGTGCGCTGGGCATCACCCCTGGCACCGTGCGCGGGCTGGCCTCTCGAGCACGCGAAACGCTTCGACAGGAGGTGACCGAGCGGTGATGGACGACACGCGCGAGCTCCTCGAACGCACCGGCGAGCGGTTCCCGTTCCCGGATCACGCGTTCGAACGCTTGACCCTCCGTCGCGAGCTGAGGATCCGGAACCGGCGCGTCGGCGCCTGGATCGTGGCGGCTGCGATCGCGGGGCTCGCGGTGGTGCTCGCCGCTCGGGCGCTGCCGGACTCCAAGGACCGCACCGGCGATCGGTCGCCGAGCGAAGCGCCGACGATCGACCTCGACCTGGATGGCCCGAGGCACGGATCCATCCGCCTCTCGTCCGGCGAGATCACACGGATCCCTCGCGTCATCGACGGTGGAACCTTCTACCCGGTTTCGCCCGACGGTACGAGGTTCGCCATCAGCCAGTGCTGCGATCCGCCGGGGCCCGGCTTCGTCGCGAGCGTGGATGGGACCGGTGGGCGACAAGTGACCCCGGAAGGGGTCGATGGCTTCGGTCTGCGCTGGTCGCCCGACGGCACGTCCATCGTCTACCAGGGCCGGAGCGCGGGCACGGAGTGGATCGGAGACATCTTCATCATCGACGTCTCCCAGAACGGGCGGAGCAGGCAGATCACCGAGCTCGAGCAGTTCGAGACCCGCACCTGGTTCCTGTCGCCCACCTTCTCCGCCGACGGGAGATCGATCCTCTTCCATCTCCCGCGTCGGTCGGATCGGGGGACGTGGGACCTGTGGACGGTTCCGGTCACCGGTGGGGAACCGACACGCGTGCGACGGAACGCGGCATTCGGTGCGTACTCGATCGACGGAACGCTGCTCTACCTGTCGGGCGTGCAATCGAACTTCCTCGGATCCGGCCTCTGGGTCGACGACGACGACGGGCCCCGGCAGCTGGTCGACGCTCCGGACATCGGATGGCCGAGATGGTCGCCCGACGGGACACGGATCGCCTACGAGCTGGGAGGCGACGTCTACGTTTTGGACGTGGCGTCCGGCCGGTCGATCCGGGTGACCCGGGGTCGTCGTCCGGAGTGGTTGGGCACTGACACGCTGGTGTTCGCGCGGGCCGGAGTGGTTCGAAGCTGACGCGTCGGACGTCGCGACGGGATGAGCGTCGGTCCCGACTCGAAGGTGGTGCCTTCCGGATCTGACGAAGATCGGCCGGAAACGGTGGACGTCGCAACGAACGAGGGCCCCCAGGGATTCATCTGACAGCAACACGGATCGGCTCTCACGAGGAGGGCCGCGTGCGGCGTTCCGCGATGAGTTGACGATCACAGGGTGGTGGTTGTCGAGAGGGGGTTGAGGCGATGAACGGACCCGCATGAGCGCTCGTCGCCCGCTCCACTCGAAGAGGGACACGAGAGAGAGGAAGCGTCATGAGAACCACCCGTTTGAACAAGGCCATCCTGGTTGGGCTTCTGGCCCTACTCCTCGGCGGCGTCACGACCGTATACGCCGCAACCAGCGTGATCAGCGGCGTGGGTACCGTCGGGCACGTCGAACGGTTCGACGGCCCCGGGGTGATGACCGCGCGCAGTCTCTTCATCAGTGCGAACGAAGTCTTGCCATGGCACCTGCACCCCGGGATCGGCGCCTACACCATCGTCAAGACAGGCACGCTCACGGTGGAAGATGGCTGCGGCGGCGAAGTCGTGTACCCGGCTGGGACGGCGTTCATCGAGCCCGCAGGTCGCATCCACAGAGGGATCGCCGGTGACGCCCCCGTCGAGACCGTGCAGACGTTCTTGGCCCCGCTCGGCTCGGCGTTCTCGGTAACCGTTCCGAAGGGGTGCGGTGCACCGTTGCTGGTCAGCGAGTGCAAGGGCGACGGTTGGGAGGCTTTCACGTACCCACGTACCTTCGTCGATCAGGGAGACTGCGTGATGTTCGTCCGGCGCGGTGGCGACTGAGGACGGTCTGTGACTCAAGTCGACTCTGAGATCGTGTCGGCCCGATCTCCATCCGTCAGCGAGGGTCGACGGATCTCCTCACCACGATCATCCCCGATAGCCGGGCGCACGGAGGTGAACGCGCGCCGTGCGCCCGGCTAACCTCCTGGCGTCGAGGAGCTCCTGATCGGGCCTCGGCACGACTCGCTGGTAGGCCGTCTACGCGACGGACATCGATCGTCCGAAAACCCGGAGAACGTTCCGGTGGGGAGGGGCGGGATCGAACCGCCGACACCGCGGTTTTCAGCCGCGTGCTCTACCGACTGAGCTACCTCCCCTTGTTCTCGGGCTACGCTCGCTCCTTCGTCGCTCGCTTCTTGAGCCCCAACAGGTGAGCGAGCCGTTTCCGACTCGCTCACCCAGCGCGCCCGACGGGCTTCGATCCCGCGATCTCCTCCTTGACAGGGAGGTGAGGACGACCGGACTCCTCTACGGGCGCATATGTGGTGGTGCCGTGCCCCCAACGGGATTCGAACCCGTGCTACCGCCTTGAAAGGGCGGCGTCCTAGGCCGCTAGACGATGGGGGCCTGCCCCACGCCATCTTCCCATCGGGGACAGCTCCGAGAGTATAGCCAGGGCCCTCGGCCCGGTGATCGAGCGCTCTCGTCACGACAGGCGACCGTCGCACACGAGGTCCACGTCGGAGCCCGCCGCCGCGACGGCCGCCTGCAGGTCGTCGCAGCGTGTCCGCGTCTCCGCCGCGGCGTTGCGGAAGACAGTGGCCTCGAGCTGCTCGAGGACCTCGTCGGCGGTCGGGAAGCTCGCATCGCGGACCTTCACGATGAGATCGAGGTGGGACTTCCAGGCGTCAGAGAACGCTTGCTGGGCAGCGGCGAGCTCCGCGGGAGGGTCGAGCGCCCCGAGAGCATCGATGACGTCCTGGTCGAGGCGGGCGCTCTGGTCGAGGAAGACCGTCACCACCGTCCTGCGATCCTCCCCCAGCGTCGCCTCCTCGAGCCGGACCCGGAGGTCCCGGCGGAGCCCCCGTTCCTGGATGTGAGCGGTCTCGCTCACCCGCTGGAGCTGGGCGAAGTAGTCGCCGGGGGCGGGACCGGCGTCGGCGTCCCCACCGCAGGCTGCGGCCAGGAGCAGCAGCAGGACGAAGGGTGGTCGCGCGATCCGCATGCCCGGCAGGGTGTCAGCGAGGCGACGGGAACGGCAACCGGCCCTCAAGGAGAGCCTTGGTTCGCCCGAAGCTGTCGTATGCCCCATCGCGAGGTCCGCGTGGTCCTGGAGTGGCTCGGCCTGATCGAGCCCGATCGCTCGCGACGCGAGCCGGCCGCGCTGCCGAGCTGGGCTCCGTGGGTAGTCACCCTCCTGCTCATGTGTGCGGCGGCGATCGGAGCCGTGGTCCTCAGCGCGGTCCTCGGGCTGCGGGGCTGAATCGATCGCCGATCCTGGGCGCCCAACCGTCGGCGCACTCCAGAGCATGACGCGCACTCCGTGACCGCGTCCTGACGATCCTCCCTCGCGGGCATCGGCGGACCTCGACCACCCGCATCCTCGGGTCGAGGAAGGCCACCGCGACCGTGTGCTGCATTCCGAACGTCTGGATGCTGCGGCATCGGCGGAACAGCATCGCCTCGCGCGGTCCAGGCGGCGGGTGGCCTCGGAGCCCTCGCATCCGCTCCCTCCGGGTCTCCGGGACGAGCACGCGCCACCCGCCGCCCGGCCCGGTCATCTCGACCACCTGCATCGGGCGACCATAGCGACCGGGGCCGACGCAGCGTTTCCGCCGTCTGCGCCCCGGGTAGTGAACGGACCGGGCCCCGTCGGGGCCCGTTCCGACGCCGATGGAGGGGAATCCATGAACAAGGAACAGCTCGACGAACTCTTGTACCAGTCACTCGAGACGGAGCGCGGGGGGATCAAGATCTACGAGACGGCCGTCCGGTGTGCCCAGAACGACGACCTGAAGAAGGAGTGGGGCAAGTACCTGGACGAGACCCGCAACCACGAGGTCGTCATGCTGCGCGTCCTCGACGCGTTCGGCCTCGCCGCGGAGACCGAGACGCCAGGGCGTCGGATCGTGCGGAGCAAGGGCGAGGCACTCGTCGCGTCGATGGAGACGGCGCTGCAGGCCGATCCCGCTGCGGCACAGCTGGTCGCCGCCGAATGCGTCGTCGAGGCGGAGTCGAAGGACCACATGAACTGGGAGCTGATCGGCGAGGCGGCCAAGAAGCTCACCGGCGAGGAAGGGAAGGCGCTCGAAGGAAGCCCACGGCGAGGTGGAGGAGCAGGAGGACGAGCACCTGTACCACACGATGGGATGGGCCCGGGAGCTCTGGCTCGAGTCCCTCGGGCTGCCGGCGGTGCTGCCGCCGCCGGAGGAGCAGAAGCACACGAAGTCCGCGATCGGTGCCGATCGAGCCAAGCAGGCCCGGACGGAGATGCTCTGACCGATCCGCAGACGTCTGCCCGGGAAGCCCGTGACGGAGAAGCCGGCGACGACGCGCGCGCATGCGTCGTTCGCCGACTTCTCCACCCTGGTGGCGAGGTGGACCGGGAACCACTGGGCGTTCCTCGTCGCGGCGGCGCTCGTGGTCGTGTCCCTGCTGCTCTTCGGCGTGGAGATCACGAACATCGCGATCTCGATCGGGACGCTGCTGATGGTGTTCATCCTCCAGAACACCCAGAACCGAGACTCGGCCGCGCTGCATCTGAAGCTCGACGAGATGGTCCGGGTGGAGCCGGAGGCCCGCGACGACGTCCGGGGCGTGGAATCACGACCAGCTCACGAGATCGACGAGCTCGGCCTGGATGAGCCTGACGACGGGACGGTCGGCGACCCTTCGGCGCCACGCGCGGAGCGCGTCGGTCGATGAGAAGACCTCAGCCCTTGGCGCCTTCGGACCAGCGGCGACTGAGCTTCCACGACGAGAAGAAGATGGCCATCGCGACCAGCGTCGCCGTCATCGACATCGTGCCGAGCGCCACCACGGCCGGGGAGGGCTCCACCGGCTGACCACGACCGTATAGCAGCATCGGGACGGTCCGACAGTCACGGATGCACAGGTACTGACTCACCGGCAGGTTGTCGAACGAGAGCACGAACGCCAGGGCCATCGCCGACAGGATGGCGGGGAGCAGGAGCGGAACCGTGACCCGCACGAACGCTGAGGCGCGAGACGCCCCCAGGTCCATGGCCGTCTCCTCGAGGTCGCGCCCGATGCTGAAGAGCCGCGCCCAGACGAGCAGGACGACGAACGGGAGGGCGATGGTGACGTGCCCGATGATCTGCGCATCCCGGCCGAAGGCGATGATCCTCAGCGGGTGCAAGAAGGCGAAGAAGAATCCGGCCGCGAGCACGATCGGCGGAACGGCCAGTGGCGCCAACGCCAGTGATCGGAGCACGGTCGCCCGTCGCGACGCCCACGAACCGAGTCCTACGGCGAGGCTCACACCCAGCGGAGTCGCGAGCAGTGCCGTCGAGCCGGCCAGCAAGAGGCTGTGGTAGAGCGCGCCACGGAGGTCGGGATCCGTGATGGCGGCCTCATACCCGGCCAGCGAGAACCCTCGGGGATCCGGGAACGAAGGGTCACCGAACGAGATCCGGACGAGCAGCGCGATAGGGACGAGCGACCACACGAAGTACCCGAGGGTCCACGTCGCTAGAAGGGGCGCCCTCCACGTGGGGCGGACGCGTTTCCATCGCGACTCTCGATCGCTCATCCGGTCGACTCTCACGGCCCCTCTCGACGAACCTCGTGGCTCGTGAGAGCGAGCCTCCGATCACCGGACGCGGCGCCTCCTCTCCGGGCGCGCAGCCGCCTCCCCAGTGGTGGGGCGGGCAGGATTCGAACCCGCGACACGAGGGTTAAAAGCCCCCTGCTCTAACCTGACTGAGCTACCGCCCCTCCGGAGATTGTAGGAACCAGGCCCAGCGGCCGCGCCATCTCCCTGAGAACGGCCATCCGGGCCTCGTCGGGAACCCTCGCCGATCGGCGCCGGTCCGTCGTGTATGACCTCCCTCGCGAAGCGACCCGGGTGGAGGCGCGCCGCCGTCCGAGCGGCTCTCCGGACGGTGCTGATCGCGTGCGTGCTCTCCCTCTTCCTGCCGGCCGGGACATCGAGGATGCTTCCACCCGCCGTCGAGCGCGGCCGTCTCCCAACGCCGGCCGCTTCGGAGGCACCTCCTCTCCTCGAGCTCCGGATCGGGTTGGACGTCGATGCCGAGGGCTGGGTGGTCCTACCGGAATGGTCCGGCGTCTGGGTCGCCGGCGGCGGCACCCTCTCCGAGATCGATCAGGACACCGGTGAGGTCCGCCGAACCGGGGAGGGGGCGTGGGACTACGACCACGTCCAGCTCGCTCGCTACGGCGAGGGAACGATCCTGCTCGCGTCGGGATCAACGCTCTGGGCGCTCGACGCGAGTTCCGGCGGCGTGGTCCAGCGAACGGACCTCGAACACGTGGGGTTCGTCGACGCGGTGATCACCACGGGATCCGGCACCTGGGTCGCCGCTTCCGGATACGACGGTGGGGTGCTCGCGAGGATCGACATCGACACGGGAGCGGCGTCTGGCCGGGTCCGGATCGGGCACGGGCGCCATCAGATCGTGACGTCCGCAGGCTACCTCGTCGTTGGGTCGCAAGATCCCACGCGTCCGGGGATCGTCCGGATCGACCAGCGAACGGGGGCGAAGGTGACGCTGCGCGAGGGCACGGGATCGATCGCGTCCGTTGGCTACCGGGTATGGGTGGCAACGGGCGACGACGTGCAGTGCATCAGTGTTCTCGACGGGACGGGCTGCGGGATCGTCCACGTGCCAGGAGCCGTCTCGGTGGCCTCGGAGGGGGCCCGACTCTGGGTGCTCTCGGCGACGGGCTCGACGTCGCCCTCGAGCTATCAGCCGGACCCGGATCAACCAGCGTCGGTGACGCTCGTCGACGGCGTCAACGGAGAGATCGCGGGAGGAGCGCTCGCCCTTCCGTCCATCACACCCGCGACGATCTCGGCCTTCGATGGCCGCGCGTGGATCGGATTCCACGACGGTGGCCGCGTCATCCGGATCGACTGTGGGGCCCGGCGATGCTCCGTGCCGGGCTGGGGCGCCCGGGATCAGTCCACGTAGCGGTTCGTGATCGGCATCCGGCGGTCGCGGCCGAACGCCTTCGGCGTGATCTTGATGCCCGGGGCCGACTGGCGCCGCTTGTGCTCCGTGCGGTCGATCATCAGGATGACGCGATCGACGGTCGCGCGATCGTGTCCACGAGCCACGATCTCGTCGACGCCCAGGTCGTCCTCGACGTACGCCTCGATGATCGGATCCAGCGTCTCGTACGGCGGCAGCGAGTCCGTGTCCTTCTGGCCGGGTCGGAGCTCCGCCGAGGGCGGCTTCGTCAGCACCCGTTCCGGGATCGGTTCACCGGGTCCCTCGTCGTTGCGCCAGCGGCAGAGTTCGTACACGAGCGTCTTCGGCACGTCCTTGATCGGTGCGAACCCGCCCGCCATGTCTCCGTAGAGGGTCGCGTACCCGACCGCGTACTCGCTCTTGTTCCCGGTGGCCAGCGCGAGCGACCCGAACTTGTTCGAGATCGCCATCCAGAGGTTCCCGCGGATGCGAGCCTGCACGTTCTCCTCGGTGACGTCCTCGGGCCGCCCCTCGAAGAGCGGCCGCAGCGTGGACCGATAGGCGTCGAACACCGCATCGATCGGGGTCACGTCGATCCGGATCCCGAGTCGCGACGCGATGTCGACCGCGTCCTGCACGCTCTCGGGGCTCGAGTAGGGCGAGGGCATCGCCAGGGCGCGGACGGCGTCGGCGCCGAGGGCGTCGGCCGCCAGCACCGCGACCAAGGCCGAGTCGATGCCGCCGGAGAGGCCGAGGACGACGTCGTCGAACCCGTTCTTCCGCACGTAGTCGCGCAGGCCGAGGACGAGGGCGCGGTAGATCGACTCCGGCGGCTCCGGCCACTCGGCGTCGTGCTCGGCGCGCGCCGCGTCGTCGTCCACGTCGACGATCAGCAGGTCCTCGTCGAAGAGCGCCGCCCGGCAGGCGACCTCGCCGTCCGGCCCCATCACCACGGAGCCGCCGTCGAAGACGAGCTCGTCCTGTCCGCCCACGGCGTTCACGTACGCGATCCAGCCACCGAACTCGCGGGCTCGGTCCCGCAGGACCCCGAGGCGCTCCTGGAGCTTGCGCCGGTGGTAGGGCGACCCGTTGATGTTGGTGACGAGCGGAACGCCTCGGTAGTCGGAGAACGGCCGTCCCGGATGCCACGCGTCCTCGCACACCGACAGCCCCACCGAGACCCCGCCCACCGAGATCTGCTCGGTCCGCTCACCGGGCACGAAGTACCGCTGCTCGTCGAAGACCCCGAAGTTCGGCAGGACGATCTTGTGGTACCGAGCGCGCACCTCACCGCCGACGAGGAACCCGGCCGCGTTGTGGAGCCCTCGCTCGGTCCGGTCCACGAACCCGGCGATCACGGGACAGGCATCGGCGGTCTTCGCAGCGAGCTCGTCGAGCGCGGCGAGGTTGTCACGGACGAACTCGGGTCGCAGCACCGAGATCCTCGGGCGGATAGCCGGTGACCGACAGCTCCGGGAAGCACACGAGTTCGGCGCCGCCGGCGGCCGCTTCCGAGGCCGAGGACGCCATCTTCTCGACGTTGCCGGCGAGGTCGCCGACGGTGAGGTTCAGCTGGCCGAGCGCGATGCGAGGCACGTCATCAGCGTAACGCGGGGAGCGGGTCGCTCAGGACGGGTGGACCGCTGACCCTGCCGACCTATTCCGGTCCGCCGATGTCGACGTTGTAAGCCTCCCACACGAGGTCCGCGCCCTTCTGGCGGTGACGGATCACCTTCCCGATCAGGCGCTGGAGGTCGTCGCGAGCGTCGTCGAGCGGCCACGGGAGCCCTCCGATCTCGACCTGCTCGAGCCGCGCCAGCATCTCGCCGACCGCCTGCGTGATCTCGGGATGCTCGCCCCGCAGGCGATCGATCGTGCCGCTCAGGCGCGGCGACATCGTGACGATCTCCTCGTAGAGGCCTTCCGGCTTCTCGGTGTGCTCGACGTGCTGATCCCAGGCATCACGGACCGCGGTGATCTCCTTGACCACGTGCGAGGTCCAGTCCGGGATGCGCCCAGCGGCGGGGGAGGAGGTGGCGAACTCGAGGGCCACCAGGGCCTCGTGGAGGGTCTTCCGGCGGCGCGCCGCCTCCTTCAGCGTGGGCGTGCGCTCTCGTTCCGTGCGTGGCTCAGCCATCTGGGCACTGTAGCCGTCGCCCGCGACACGACGCAATCTGAGCTCTCGGACCGCCCGTAGTACCCCCCGACACGGAGGTGACGCCATGGCCGCACGCCGTCACAAGGGCATCGTCGTACTCGCGATGAGCCTCGCCACGATCTTCGGGACCGCGGGCATCGCCGACGCCGTCGCCGTGGGTGTCCGCGGCGTCTTCAACGGCACCCGCTACGTCTGGAAGCCCAAGGTGCGGGAGATCGCCCGAACGACCACCGTGCGGTGGCGGGCCGTGGACGGCAACCACAACGTCAAGTCCCGGAGCGCGAACTGGAGCTACTTCCAGAGCATCCCGGCCGGGACATCGGTGAAGAGGACCTTCAACAGCCGAGGGACGTTCCGCTACTACTGCACGATCCACGGCGACGTCGTGAACGGCGACTGCTCCGGGATGTGCGGCTCGATCGTCGTCAGCTGACGCTCGCCGACGCGAGCTCCTGCACCGTGGCTCGCGCGAGGGCCGCCGAGACGGTGTTGCCCTTCGCCTCGAACAGCGCCAGGGACTCGCGGGCCGCCTCGGCGGCCTCTCCCGTCCGGCCCGCCAGCCGCAACACTTCGGCGAGGTCGATCAACGCTTCGCCCTGCGAGTTCAGGTCGTCAGAGGCCTGGATCATCGCCACCGCCTCGCGTGCGAGCTTCTCGCCCTCGGCCGTGTCGCCGCGTGAAGCGAGGATCTTCCCGCGAACGCTCCGCCACCGGAACTGCGACGACACGTCGTCCTGCGCCGCGAGCTCCTCGCTGATCCTGGTGTGCTCCTCCGCGCCGTCCAGGTCCCCCTGGCGGTACAGCACCTCCGCCAGGAACGCCGCGGTGGTGGAGATGTAGTTCGTCTCTCCCATCCGCTCCAGGGCATCGAAGTCACGTCGCAGCTCGGCCTCCGCGGCCGCCAGATCCCCGGCGAGCATCTCCACCGGTCCCGAGTCGAACGACGTCTGCGCCGCCAGGAACGTCCAGCCGAGCTCCTCGAGCTTCGCGCGACTGGCCCGGTACAGCGCTCGGGACTCCTCCACGTTGCCGCGCATCGCCTCGAGGTGCGACAGGGCGGCTTCGAGCAGAGCCTCCGGCTTCCGGTCGCCGTGGACCTCCTCCAGGAGCGCGCGACACCGTTCGATCGCCTCCGGCACCGGTGTGGGTCCGCTGAGCGCGCAGTAGCCGAGGGAGGGGATCGCACGGGCGACCATCAGCCGGTTGCCGGCGAGGCGGGCGTGCTGGAGCGTGCGCTGCGCCGCCGCCTCGGACTCGCCCCACTGCAGACCCATCTCCCGGACGAACATGATGAGCCGCCACGCACGCGCGAGACCGTCGTGCGCCTCCAGCGCTTCCAGTTCGGGGAGATGCTCCTCGACGCCGGCCACGATCGTCGGCTCCACCGCCTCGGGGTCGACGGTGTACAGGAGCTCCAGCTCTTGGATCTGCGCGGTCGCCTCCAGGACGCGGTCGGAGAGCTCGTGCGCCTCGTCGATCGCGGCGTGCAGCATCGCGCCAGCCTCCTCGAAGCCCCCTTGCTCGGTGAGGGCCTCCGCCGCGTCCAGGCGGAGTCGCGGGCGCTCGGCGTGGCCCGGCGGGAGCAGGGTCGCGGCTCGCTGCAGGAGGTTGGCGGCCGCCGGGATGTCTCCTCGAGCCAGCGCCCGGCGCCCGGCGGAGGAGAGGTACCCGCTCCCGCGCACGCCGATCTGCCAGACCTGCTCGTCGTTCGGGGCGAGCTGCTGGAGCGTGAAGAAGGCCTGCTCGAGGTGGTAGCCGCGGATCTCCTCGAACTCGAGAACGCGGTCCGAGGCCACCCGTTCCAACCAGTCGATGAAGCGGACGTGGAGGTCGGCCCGGGTTCGCTTGAGCAAGCCGTGGTAGGCAGCCTCGCGGATCAGGATGTGCATGAACCGATAGGCCTCCTGTCCCGCGAAGCTCGATTCGTGCGGCGCCACCAGCTCGCGATGCGTGAGGTTCCGAAGGCTCTCGCCCGTATGGCGGCGCACCTCGTCCGGCGAGAGGTCCTCGACGGCGCCCCGGAAGAAGACCTGACCGATCACGGCGGCCCGCTCCACCACCACCCGGTCGATCGGGCCGAGGCGGTCGAGTCGCGCGGAGAGCAGCGCCTGGATCGTCGGCGGGATCGTGATCGCGCCCACCTCGCGGATCAGGACCCATCGTCCGCGGTCGTCCTTCTCCAGTATCCCGTCGTCCAGGAGCATCGAGAGCATCTGCTCCACGAAGAGCGGGTTGCCCTCGGACGCCTCGACGATCTTCGCGCGCACCGCGGCGTCGAGGTCCGTGGTGCCGAGCAGGTTCGCCGCCACCTCCGCGCTCTCGTCCTCGGACAACGGCTGGAGCACGAGGACGCGGCGACCGTCCGACTCCTCGCTCCACTCGGGATGCGCGTCGAAGAGGTCGGGCCTCGCCGAGCACGCGAGCACCACGGGCACGCCCGTCAGGTTCGACGCGACGTACGTGATGAGGTCGAGGAACGTCCGCTCCGCCCAATGGATGTCGTCGATCAGCACGATCAGTGGCCGTCCGTCGGAGAGCAGCTCGAAGAAGCGTCGGGCGGCCCAGAACGTCTCCTCCACGGGATAGTTCGCGGTGGACAGGCCGATGGCGCCCGCGATCCGATCCGCGACATCGCGTCCCTCCGGCCCGAGGAGCGCTGCGAGCTTCTCCATCGCGTCCGCCGCCGGGTCGTCGTTCCCGATCCCGGCGACGTTCCTCGCGATCTCGGCGAGCGGCCAGAACGTCAGGCCCTCGCCGTAGGAGAGGCATCGACCGTGCAGGTCGACACCCTCGGAACGGGCGACGAACTCCTTGAGGAGCCGAGACTTCCCCGTCCCGGCGGGAGCGACCACCGTTACCACCTGGCAGCTCTTGGACGCTCGGGCCCGGTCGAGGGCATCCGTGAGCACCGTGAGCTCGTCGTCGCGGCCCACCATGGGCGCATCCAGACGGCGCGCCACGCCCTCCTGGTGGCGGCCGACCGAGATCAGCCGGTACGCGGGCATGCGCTCGGACTTGCCCTTCAGCTCGAGCGGTTCCACCGGCTCGGCCTCCACGCCGTCCTTCACCAGCCGGTACGTGGGCTCGCCGAGCAGGATCTCCATCGTGGGCGCGTTCTGCTCGAGTCGAGCCGCGACGTTCACGGTGTCGCCGGTGACCAGCCGGTGTCCGACACTGACGTCGCCTGCGACCACCTCGCCGGTGTTCACGCCCGTGCGGTTCTCGATCCGGATCCCGTAGATCTCTTGGAACCGGGCGTTCAGGCCGACGAGCGCCTCCTGCATCTCGGCCGCCGAGCGGACCGCACGCATCGCGTCGTCCTCGTGGAGCTGTGGGAGGCCGAAGACGGCCATGATCGCGTCGCCGATGTACTTCTCCACCGTTCCGCCGTGCCGCTCCAAGACGGTCCGCATCGTGTTGAAGTACTGGTTCAGGACCTCGCGGAGCGCCTCGGTGTCCAGACGCTCGGCGAGCGCGGTCGACCCTTTCAGGTCCGAGAAGACGACCGTGACGGTCTTTCGAACCTCCTCCGGTACGACCTCGACGGCGGCGAGCTGCGCGCCGCACATGCCGCACATCCGGAAACGATCCGGGTTCTCCTCACCGCAGCTGGGACAGGTCTGCACCTGACGAGTGTACGCCCGGCCCCTTCGGGGCCGGGCGTACCGTTCCTGCAGGTCGTCAGCTGTGGATCAGGTGCGGCGAGGCGGGTCCCCTCCCGGGATCCACACCTCGGTGAAGCTGCCGCCAGCCCCGTCGCCGTACTGCCGGGCCACGCACGGCGCGAACTGATCGGGGCTCTGGTTCGGGCACGCGGGTGCGAGCGCGACCCAGATGTCGTCGACCGTATCGCCGTCGGAGTCCTGGTGGTCGGCGACCACACCGAGGTTCGCCCACTTCTGCTCGCCCGTTACCAGGACCTCGTTGATGACCTCGTCGAGGAGCCCGACGCAGACCTTGACCAGCGCCTGACCGTTGTTCGCGGAGGCCTTCATCTCCGCCCTGGTGATGTGGATCTTCACGAGGACGGCCCCCGAGCCGGTGTACTCGTGCCACACGACGTCGCCGGTGATCTCCGTGTAGCCGGCGCAGTTGATGTTGGACTCGCTGGTGCTGAAGGTGCTGGCACTCAGGAGCGCATCTGGCTGCCCGCCCGGAACGATGTACTCATCGCCGTCGTGGAGGAGCGTGCAGTTCGCCCCGGCGCACTTGGTCGCGTCCTCCCAGATGTCGAAGCCGGCGGAGGCAGGACCGGTGATGTCCTCCGTCGCCGTCGTCGCCCCCTTCGGGACGATCGTGTAGTCGCTGAAGGCCGCCACGTTCGCGACGTTGATCTTCGAGCCCGTCGCCACCCTCGGCGGCAGGGGTCTCGTCGTCGAACGTCGCGATGCCGTTCGCGTTGGTCGTCTCCGTGCCCACCGTCAGCGTCGCCCCAGCTCCGTTCGGGTTGCTGCCGAATCCGAAGGTGACGTTCACCGGGAAGTGGGTCACGGGGTTGCCGAGGCCATCGACGAGCTGGACCTCGATCGGCCCACCCGTCTGCCGGTCACCGTTGGTGATGAGCTCGCCTGCCTTCGTGTTCCCCGGCTGGTTGAGGAACGCGAGACCGCAATCCCCGGAGACGTCGGTGGAGCGGTCGCCGGTCGGCGAGTACTGACGGTTCTGGGTGTCCCTCGCGTCAACGGTCCACGCGTGCGTGCCGCTCAGGCACGATGCTTTCGCCGTGAACGTCAGTGTGACCGTCTGGGAAGGCGATGCCGATAGACCAGTGACCACGACCGCGTCTCCTGAGCGGCTCGTCGCCACACCGGCACTCACCGTACCGATGGTTCCCACCTTGTAACCGCTCGGAGGCGTCAAGCGTGAACCTGTTCAGGGTCCGACTATCGGGTGTGATCGCGAAGGACAGGTTCGCCGTCTGCCCAGCCGGAAGCCCGGTGTCCGGATTGAGATCCGTGACGACGGTAGCGGGCGCGGCGAGCGCCGGCGCTGCCAATGGCACGAGCCCGAGCACCGCGGCCACGACGAACAAAGACAATCCTCGGAACCTTCGGTTCTTCAAAGTGATCCACCCCCTGGTGGTCGCCGTTGATATCCGGGAGGTCCGGCGCACCCCAGACCAGAATGAGCATCATCCCCCGTACGGCCTATGGCGTCAACAGCAGGAAGGCTAGCCCGAAAGGACTAAAGCGGCCTACAGGATGGGGAGGTACCGCTCCAGCTCGTAGGGGGTGACGTGGGACTTGTAGGCGTCCCATTCCTCGCGTTTGTTGCGCAGGAGGAACTCCAGCACGTGATCGCCGAGCGCCTCGCGGAGCACGTCGGAGCCCTCTGCGAGGTGGATCGCCTCCACGAGATCCTCGGGAAGTGACCGGATCCCGGCCACCTCTCGCTCGTGCTCGGTCATCTCGTAGATGTTGTTCGAGGCCTCCGGCGCCAGGTCGTACTCGCCCTCGAGTCCTGCGAGGCCGGCCGCGAGCATCGCGGAGAAGGCCAGGTACGGGTTGCAGGCGGGGTCGGGGGAGCGGTACTCGATTCGGGTCGCGCCCTCCTTGCCCGGCTTGTACATCGGCACGCGGACGAGCGCGCTCCGGTTCCGACGCGCCCAGCACACGTAGACGGGCGCCTCGAACCCGGGCACGAGCCGCTTGTACGAGTTCACCCACTGGTTCGTGAGCAAGGTGATCTCGGGCGCGTGCCGCAGGAGTCCCGCGATGTACGCCTTCGCCGTCTTCGAGAGGTGGTACTCGTCGGTTGCGTCGAAGAACGCGTTGCGGTCGCCCTCGAACAGCGACTGGTGCGTGTGCATCCCCGAGCCGTTCACGCCGGCGACGGGCTTCGGCATGAACGTGGCGTAGATGCCGAACTCGTGGGCGACCTCTTTCACCGTGAGGCGGTAGGTCATCACCTGGTCCGCCATCGTCAGCGCGTCGGTGTAGCGGAGGTCGATCTCGTGCTGCGAGGGCGCGACCTCATGGTGGACGTACTCGACGGGGATCCCCATCGACTCGAGGTACTGCACGGTGCGCTTGCGGTAGTCCGTGGCGACGTCGAGCGGCGTCTCGTCGAAGTAGCCGCCCTGGTCGAGGAACGTGGGGTCGTCGACCGACTTGAAGTAGAAGTACTCGAGCTCCGGGCCGACGTAGAACGTGAAGCCCTTGTCCGCGGCGCGGGCGAGCTGTCGCTTGAGTGCTCCCCGAGGGTCCCCGGCGAACGGCGTGCCGTCCGGCTCGAGGATGTCGCAGAACATCCGGGCCACGGGCTGCTCGGTCTTCCAGGGGATCATCTGGAAGGTGGAGGGGTCGGGGAGCGCCACCATGTCGGATTCCTGGATCCGGGCGAACCCGTCGATCGAGGAGCCGTCGAAGCCCATCCCCTCCGTGAGGGCGCCCTCGAGCTCCTGCGAGGTGATCGTGAACGCCTTCAGGAACCCGAGCACGTCGGTGAACCAGAGGCGGACGAAGCGGATCCCTCGCTCCTCGATCGTGCGCAGGACGTATTCGGCTTCCGCGGAGAGGGTCATGTGCTCGAGGGTACGGGTGGTCGCGATGCCGCCGGTTACGTAGGCGTAAACGTTGCTCCCGTTGGCCACAACTACGATGGGTGCGTGGAGCGGCGAAGGGTCGCGTCGGGTTCGCCGTACGAGCCGGTGATCGGGTTCTCTCGTGCGGCGGTGGCAGGACATCACGTAGCGGTCGCGGCGACCGCGCCGATCATGCCCGACGGCGGGGAGCCGCCGGTCGATGTCTACGGCCAGGCGAAGCGGTGCCTCGAGATCATCGTCGCGGCGTTGGAGGAGGCAGGTGCGTCCGCGTCGGACGTCGTGCGAACCCGCTGCTACCTCACGGCGGCGGAGGACTGGCAGGACGTCGGCCGGGCGCACGGCGAGGTGTTCGCGGACGTACGGCCCGCGAACGCGATGATCGTGGTCACCGGCTTCATCGATCCGCGATGGCGTGTGGAGATCGAAGCCGACGCCGTGCTCGACGAAGACTGAGACGTCTCGATCACGGCTCCCAGATGAGGCGGACCACCCTGTTCCAGATAGTGGAACCGAGTTCCACGATGCGGAACGAGGAGATCGCGGACGTCGGGACCTTGCTCCGGCGACCGGAGCCTGTTGTCGAACGCTAGACGTCGGTGAAGTGGCAGGTGGCGCGCACGTTGCCGCTCGTCGTCGCCACGATGTGTCCCGTGGTCGTATGTCCGAAGAACGTACAGGGCAAGGTTCCCTGGAACGTGTGGGAGAGAGAGAAGCCAGATGGGAGCCGACCACGGGCGACCACGAGGCCTCGTCCGCTTGGCGTCACGACCTCGAGGCAATCTGCCGGGAAGAACCGGTTGACGCCCGGTACGTCTCCCGGTTCGAAGGTGCACCCAGGTGAGTGGTGCGTGACCTGCGCCCCGTCGGCCGCGACCGCCATCGGTTGCGTGCCCATCCCGAAGACCATCGAGAACACGACACCGATCGTCAGGGCGATCTTCTTTCCCATCGTGCCTCCTGCAGGCCGATGTTCCTGAAGCGCAACGCCAGTGGTAGCAGCGAGCTCCGCGGATGGGTAGTCAGGCGAAGGGCTTACGGTGGGGTCGTAGAGCCGTGGCTACGATGCCGATGTGCTCACGCCCGAGATCCTCGGCAGGACGTTCTCGGAGGCGCCCGACCCGGAGCTCGCGCGCGTCGCCTTCTCCCGGGTCGGCGACGATCCCGCAGCGCGCGAGCTCCTGAGCCGCCCCGAGATCCTGCCCGTCGCCTCCCGGCTGCTCGGGTTCTCCACCGCCGCGAGTGACCTACTGGTGCGCCACCCCGAGGAGGTGGAGGCGCTGGCGGACGTCTCCGCGCGCGGGCGGGAGGCCCTGGGGACCGAGCTCCGAGCAGACGTGACGGCGCACGGCGCCAGCGCCGGCCTGCGGCGGTTCCGTCGTCGGGCGATGCTTCGGGTCGCGGCCCGTGACCTGGACGGCGCACCGTTCGAGGACGTCGTCGCGGAGATCAGCGACGTCGCCGACGCCTGCCTGTCGCTCGCCTGTCCCGACGGACACGCGATCGTCGCGCTCGGGAAGCTCGGCGGTCGCGAGCTGAACTACGCGAGCGACGTCGACCTCCTGCTGCTGCATCGCGATGAGGTGGGCGGGGACGGCGCCGAGACGGCGGCCGCCAACGTGATCTCCGATCTGTCCGACCCGACCTCCGAAGGGGTCGCACTCCGGGTCGATCTGACGCTCCGCCCCGGCGGTCGCGCGGGGGTGCTCACCCGAACGCTCGCATCGACCCTGACCTACTACGAGCGCGAGGCCGCCACGTGGGAACGCCAGGCGATGATCAAGGCGCGCCCCGCCGCCGGCGACCTGACCCTCGCCGCCGCGTTCGTGGAGGGCGTGGGCGAGTTCACGTACCCGCGCGACCTCCACGAGGCCGCGATCCACGATGTCCGCCGTTCGAAGGTCCGGCTCGAGGAGTACATCCGGCGCCGCGGCAAGGAGCTCACCGAGGTCAAACGCGGCCGCGGGGGCATCCGGGACGTCGAGTTCGCCGTCCAGCTCCTCCAGATCGTCCACGGCCGCCGGGACCTGCGGCTGCGCGAGCCCAACACGCTCGCCGCCCTCGCGGCGCTGGCGGACGAGGGCTACGTGGCGCAGGAGGACGCCGAAGCCCTCGCCGACGCCTACCGGTTCCTGCGGCGACTGGAGCATCGCCTCCAGATGGTGCGCGACCTCCAGACCCACGATCTCCCGGCCGACCGGCACGCGCGGACCACGCTGGCGCGGTCGCTCGGGCTCGGCGGCGCCGACGCGCTCCAGGACGAGTACGACCGGACCACGGACCTCGTCCGCGGGATCCACGAGCGCCTCTTCTACCGGCCGCTCCTCGAGGCGTTCGCCGGTCCCGTCCAGCCCTCCCCGGGTCACGACCGAGAGGCGACGGAGGAGCTCCTCGCCGGGCTGGGGTTCGCCCAGCCCACGCGCGCGTTCGCGTCCCTCGAGCGCCTCGTCACGTCCACCACGCGGATCGGCAAGGTCCTCTCGCACGTGTTCCCCGTGATGGCGCCGGCCCTCGCGCTCGCCGCCGACCCCGACGCCGCCCTGGTCCGGCTCGAGCGGATCGCCGAGGCCGTGGGGGACCGCATCGCGCCCGCCGACGCCCTCGCCGCCGACCCGCTCGCGGCGCGCCGCCTCGCCCACCTCGCCGCGGCGAGCTCCTTCGCCACCGACGTCCTCGTGGCCGAGCCGGATCGGATCCTGGCGCTCTCGGGCTCCCTGTTCGGCGCGCCGGCCGTCGACACGCAGGCGCAGCTGATGGAGGCGGTGGCGCGCACCGCCGGGCCGCGAGCTCACGCCGCGCGAGACGGGGGAGGCCATCGCCGCCGTCGCGTACCGGGTGGTGCAGGAGGCCGTCGCCGCCGCGGAGCCCGACCTGCCCTTCGCCGTGGTCGGCATGGGGAAGCTCGGCGCCAAGGAGCTGAACGTCGCGAGCGATCTCGACCTCGCTGTTCGTCTACGAGGGCGAGGGCCCAGAGGACCTGGCGCGCGCGACGGCCGCCGGCGAGCGCGTGATGCGCCACGTCCACGAGGCCGGCTGGGAGCCCGACGCCGATCTCCGGCCGGAGGGACGGAGCGGCCCCCTCGCTCGCTCGATGGCGGGCTTCCTCGAGTACTGGGAGCGCTACGCCGAGCCGTGGGAGTTCCAGTCGCTCCTCCGGGCGCGACACGTCGCCGGCGACGCGGACCTCGGACGGCGGTTCGAGCTGAACGCGGCGGACTTCGCCTACCCGCCCGACGGCCTCACGCTCGACCGCGTGGTCGAGGTCCGGAGGATGCGGGATCGGATCGAGCGCGAGCGCGTGAAGCCCCCCGAGGCCTCGAAGTTCCACTTCAAGCTCGGCGTCGGATCCTCGCCGACGTGCAGTTCGCGGTGGAGCTGTCGCTGATGCGGTTCGGCGGCGCCGAGCCCGAGGTGCGCTCACGGCGCACGCTTGAAGCCATCGAGAAGCTCGCCGCCGCGCGCCACCTGGAGGATCAGGTCGCGCGCCGATCTCGCGGAGGCGTTCGTGTTCCTCTCGGACGTGAAGAACGTGCTCGAGATGGACCGTCGCGTTCACGCGGAGGCGCTCCCCGCGGCGCCGCGCGAGCAGACGGCGCTCGCGCGTAGGCTCGGCTTCGAGGAGTACCCACGGCAGGCGTTCCTGGAGCGATACCTGCACGTCACCCGGAGGTGTCGCCGCGCGATGGAGCGGGTATTCGCGCAGGCGCTGGCCTGAGAAGGAGGAGTGATGATCAAGGAGTTCAAGGAGTTCATCTCGAAGGGGAACCTGGTCGAGATCGCCGTCGGCCTGATCCTCGCTCTGGCTTTCGCGGGCTTGGTCACCTCGTTCACCGAGAACCTGATCAACCCGATCATCGGTGCGATCTTCGGGCAGCCGAACTTCGACAGTCTCGTGATCGAGATGGGCGACGCCCAGCTGCGCTACGGAGCCTTCCTCACGACCCTGCTCAACTTCGTGATCGTGGCCTTCGTGCTGTTCCTGGTCATCAAGGCCTACAACCGGGCGTTCCCCAAGAAGGAGGCGGCGGCCGGCCCCACGGAGATCGAGCTCCTCACGGAGATCCGCGACGCCCTTCGGCAGCGCTGATCTCGCCCGAGGAGTGAACTTTCCGACCCCGGGTACCGATACACAGATATGCAGATCGACGCGACCTCCGACGCGAAGAAGCTGATCCGAGCGCGCGGCGGGATGCTGTTCGTCTGGATGGAGGCCGGGATGCGGGGTCTCCGGTTCCTGCGGACCTCGACGGAGCCGCCCGAGGACGCCCTCGATTGGGACCGCACCGAGACGCCCGAGGGGTTCATCGTGTTCACGCACCCGCGGATGAGGAAGCCGCGGACGCTCGGCCTCGAGGTGCGGGGGTTCCTGACGAAGCTCCGCATCAACGCGCTCTGGAACGGCTGCGCCTTCGTCATCTAGCCGTACCCTCTCGTTCGTGGATGTCCGCTGGTTCCGTCGGCGGCTCCTGGCGTGGGGTCGGGAGCACCGCCGCTCCTTCCCTTGGCGCGAGACGGACGATCCTTGGCGTGTTCTCGTCGCCGAGGTTCTGCTGCAGCGATCCCGCGGCAAGACGGTCGCGAAGGTCTACGAGGAGATGTTCCGACGCTGGCCGGATGCTCCCTCGATGAGTAGAGCTCGTGAAGACTCGATCGCCACTGTGATCCGTCCTCTCGGTTTGGTGCGACGGGCGGGCACGCTCCGAGCGATGGCGAGGGAGGTCACTCGACTCGGCGAGGTTCCCGCGGATATGGACGCCCTCGTGAGTCTTCCGGGCGTGGGTCGGTATGCAGCCAACGCCACCCTCGTCGTCGCCTTCGGGAAACGGGCACCGGTCGTCGACGGGGTGAGTGCCCGCGTCTACCGCCGGTACCTGGGCCTTCCGTCGGACTTGCCAGCCACCTCAGATCCGTCACTCTGGGAAGAAGTCGCGAGAGCAACCCCGCCGAACGTATCCAAAGAGTGGAACTGGGCGGTCCTCGATCTCGCCGCCGAAGTCTGCCTCCCAGCCAAACCACGTTGCGGTGTATGCCCTCTGGTGGCCAGATGTCTCTTCGCCACGGCGGCTTGATCCTTGTCGGCCTCCCGTGCTAGCATCCGGCGAGCGGATCACAGAGGTGTGATTCGCTCCGCGCGACTCGCCAGGGGAGGTCCGGTGGCGGCAGGGAAGGGGCGCGCGCGACCGGGGAGCGCGGGAAGAGTCGTCGAGCTCTTCGCAGGCGTGGGCGGATTCCGGTTAGGCCTCGAACCGCACGGCTGGGAGACGGTGTGGGCCAGCCAGTGGGAGCCCTCGACCAGGACACAACATGCGGCCGATTGCTATGAGCACCACTTCGGCCCGACGTCCTGAGCAACGAAGACATCAACGCTGTCGTCGACGAGATGGACCGAGAACGGATGGGTTCAGTTCCCCGACCATGAGCTGCTTGTCGGCGGCTTCCCATGCCAGGACTACTCGGTGGCGAAGGTCAGGAGCCAGGCGCACGGGATAGTCGGGAAGAAGGGCGTTCTCTGGTGGGCGATTCAAGAAGATCGTCGAGAACAAGCGGCCGCGGCTCGTCTTCCTCGAAAACGTCGATCGGCTGCTCAAGTCACCTGCATCTCAGCGAGGGCGAGACTTCGCGATCATCCTGGCCTGTCTGTCCGACCTCGGCTACTTGGTCGAGTGGCGGGTGGTGAACGCGGCCGACTACGGATTCCCCCAGCGCCGTCGTCGTGTGTTCCTGATCGCTCACCGAGTCGGTGACGAACCGGAACCGGATTGGCAGGGCCCGATCGCCTGGATGGAGGAGCAGGGTGCCCTCGCCCGAGGTCTTCCCGATCGAGTCTCCGGCTGGCTCGGACGTCGATGCTCCCGATCTCAAGCTGGAGGGCGACCTCGCTGAGCTCACCGAGAGATTCGGCGTTGGCAACGCCCACACCCCGTTCCTGTCAGCAGGTGTGATGTGGCGACGGGCAGGTCTGGACGAAAGCAGTCGTGGCTCAGCTACTCAGGACCCGAGACCATTCTCCGTGATGTCCTCCAGGGGATCGGCACGGTTCCGGAGTCGTTCTTCATCCCTGACGAGCAGCGAGAACGATGGGAGTACCTGAAAGGCCCGAAGGACATCCCACGGATCGCGAAGAACGGACACGAGTACCTTTACTCGGAAGGTGGAATCGCGTTTCCCGGATCCGATCGATCAGCCATCGCGCACGATCCTCACCGGGGAGGGCGGCGTCACGCCCTCCCGCTTCAAGCACGTCATCGATGCCGGCGACGGGCGCCTTCGCCGGCTGACGCCGCTGGAGCTCGAGCGCCTCAATGGCTTCCCAGATGACTGGACCGACACCGGCATGCCCGACGGACGCCGCGCATTCATGATGGGCAACGCGCTCGTCGTCGGACTAGTTAGAGAAGTCGGAGCCGTTCTGGAGCCTAGCTTCCAGTGCCCACCTCGAGCGGATCAATGGACGGAAGTGAGAACTTGATCAAGCCGGACTCTGCATCGAACTCGTATTGAACGAACGTTAGCTGACTCCATTCCTTTACCTCCGCCGGCCGCCGACCGACCGTGTGGATGCGTCGTCCCCCCTCAATGGCATGGTCAATGACTGTCGGAGGGAAGCTGGAGGCAACAACGAACGCTTCGATTGTTGAATAGTCTCCTCCGCGTATTCATCGCGGACCCAGTCGACGTACTTCATGACCTGGTCGACGACCTCGACGGTGGCAGCATCCTTCTTGGCCTCAACGACCAGGAATCGATTCCTGGTGGGCTCAAATCCTTCCAAGTACGCGTAGCCGAAGATGTCCATTCTGTCCGCCCATGACAATGGTTTGAATGGAGAGGCCAGCACCTGATGGGTGACGTAGTCCCACGCTCCAAAGATTGACGTAGTCCCAGCTATCTCCTTCCACGAGCTGGGTAACCAAACCCGCCTCCAAGGCCATTTCATGTTGGAGCAAAGGGCCGTTGGCGCACGCCTGCAAGAGCGGCGCTACCGCAAGTATGTGCGATGGCGTGAGCCGGCTGGCTATGCGGGCATGGGTCTCACTCGTGTCGTCATCGAATGCGCCACCCTGAAGAACTCCCCCCAGGAGCCAGCCCGCATTCCTCCGCAGAATCACGTCCTTTAGTGCCTGCGTTTCACGGTCGTCCATGCGAGCAAAGGAGACACTCTGCATGGCCCTTAGTGCTTTGAATGACTGTGGGTCCGAGGCCAGTACATCGTCGATGTCGACTCCCGACGTGAAGATCGCGGGATCGCCAGCGAATGTGCATAGCCAGCGCTGATCGACACTCACTGGGCCTTCGTCTCGGAGCATCTCGTCCTGCACGTCCTCATAGGTGGGGATTGTCGGTTCCGACGCCCCCGGGAAGTTCAGGAAGCGACACGCTCCACCAACGTTCACAATCCGGCCTATGCCATAGATCTTCCGCTTCGAAAAGAAGAAGACCGCATCCCCTTCTTGCACGCTGGCGTAGTCGGCGAAGGTTCCTTCATGAGCGGTTCCCCAGTATCCCTTCGGCGTGTTGAGAAGCGCTGCGTACACGCCTGAGCTCACAATGTCCTTGAGGTTGCTCCATGCTCCGGCCTCGTTGCTACCCCCGACGAAGACCATGAAGCCTGCCATGAACCTAGCTTGATGAGTGGTACCCGACAAGGCAAGTCGGCCAGTACGAACGGGTTCGGCGGAGATCCCGGTCGTCGGGGACGTCGGCGAGCTCGCCGGCACGGACCGTGCGCGACGGTTTCATAATCGGGTCCGACGACTCCAACGCCAAGCGGATCCTTTCGACGACACGCTCCTCCCGACGCCCGCAGTGAACGATGCTCGTGAGCCTGATCTGCCGAAGGAGGAGCGCTACTCCTACGCATTCGAGGGGAACTCACAGGTCTTGGACCAGATACTGCTGAGCACGCACCTCCTGGATGCGTTTGGGGTCGACTACGATTCCGTCAACGTGAACGCGAAGTTCGCCGATCAGGCTTCCGACCACGACCCTCAGGTGGCCCGGCTCGGATTTCCGGGGCCCGGTGTGACTCAGGACGGCTGGGCGGACGTCGCCGTCCCCGAGGAAGTGCCGGACGGGAAACCCGTCGGGTGATGGTCGACGGCGTCCCGGTGCTCGTGGTTCGGGCGGGGGAGGGCCTCTTCGCGACCGGGGATCTGTGCACCCACCAGGGGGCGGAGCTCCATCGCGGGGTCGTGAAGATCGCGGGATCGGTGCGGACCGTGACTTGTCCAGCGCACGGGAGCATGTTCAACCTCGAGACCGGGAAGGTGATGCGGCCGCCGGCGACGAAGCCGGTGCCTGTCTACGACGTGAAGATCGAGGACGGCCGCGTCTACGTTCGGCCGCGCGACGACACCTAGAGCTTCTCGATCGAGCGGGCTTCCATCCGCGGTCCGTACGCGGGCGGGGCGATGTGGCTCCGCTCGAGGAGCACCTGCACCCGCCCTCGCTGCCCCGGTAGGGCTCCAGCAGCTCCAGCATCCGCTCGTCGGTGCCGCGTTCTTCTCGCGCGAGGGCCCATCCGACGATGTCGGGCAGGTGGTAGTCGCCGACGGACACGGCGTCCGGATCGCCGAACGACAGGCGCATCACCTCCGCCGCGGTCCACGGTCCGATGCCCGGCATCGCTTCCAGCCGGCGCCGCGCTTCGTCGAACGGCACGTCGGCGAGCGCCTCGAGCGGACGCCGCCCGCGCACACACGGCTCGGATCACCTCCGCGCGGCGGCGCTCCACCCCCCACGGGTGGAACCGGTAGTACGGCACCTCGGCCACCGTCGCGGGATCCGGCGGCAGCATGAGCCCGCCTTCGCCCGGCGCCGGTTCGCTCAGCGCGAGCGTCATCCGCCGCCACGCGCGGCGGGCTTCCATCCCCACGACCTTCTGCTCCAGGATCGCGGCGACGAGCGTTCGCACCACGTCGAGCGCCCGCGTGAGTCGGACCGACCGGTGCTCCTTCCACAGGCGCGCCATCACGTCGTCGTGGGCCACGAACGCCGACACGTCGTCCTCCGCACCGATCAGTCCCGGCGCGTGGTCGAGCGCCCAGGCGGCACCCACCCCCCAGGCCGTCGCGCGCACGGCGCCGTCCGATCTGTTCGAGGAGCAGCGTCACCGGACCGTCTGGAGTCCTCGCTGCCCTCCAGGCGGCCCGCTGCTCGATCCGCATCGTCGGATCGCCCGTCCCTCGCCGGATCGGGAACAGCGTTCCCGCGAGGTCGTAGGGCTGCTCGATGGGGATCGAGCGGGTCGCGTGATCGGTCACGAGGCTCACGAGGGGCTCGGCGAGGTCGACGTCGGCACCGACGGGCTCGGCGAGACGCCCACGTCCGACGCGAGGTGTCGGGCGATCTCGAGGCTCCCGGTCTCCGGGAACTGCGTCACGACGTCCCACGCGACCAGGTCCATGTGCCCCTCCCCATCGGGTTGGAAGTAGAGCACCTCGGCGGAGAAGGGGACGTCACCCTCGGCCGTGAAGCCCGTGGGGCCGGCGCCGCCGGTCGTGCCCACGCGCAGGAACACGGTGCCGTCGCGGACCTCGTCGCGTGCTTCGTGGAAATGGCCCGAGAGCACCAGGGGGACGAGCCCCGCGACCTCCGCCGCCATCCGGTCGTCGTGGACGAGGACGATGTCGGGCGGCTCGGGCAGGGCGGTCACGTCGGCGAGGACCTGGTCGGCCGCGCCGGCGACCAGCTCGACGACGTCCTCGTCCCCGACGGGCGTGCCCCGTGCCTCGTTGAAGTACGGGTGACCGAGCCCGTAGATCGTGAAGCCCTCGACCTCCTCCGTGTCCCCGTCGAGCACGACGGTCCCCTCCACGCGGCCGAGGGCGTCCTGGAACGTTGCCGAGTCGTGGTTCCCGCGGACCCAGACGTAGGGGAGCCCGAACGCAGAGATCTCCGACAGGATGAACTCCTCGTCGGGCGCTCCGAACGACGTGGTGTCGCCGGTGTCGATCACGAACTGCACATCGAAGCTGCGGGACAGCTCCTGCGCGAAGTCGTAGCCGAGGGTCGACAAGTGGGCGTCGGAGATGTGCAGCACGCGGATCTCGTCCCCCCGGCCGAGCGGGTTGGAGTCGATCGCGGCGTACGCGCGCGCGGCGCCGGCCACCACGCGCCGGAGCTCCTCGCGGAAGTAGCCCACGCGCTCGATCGCGCCCTCGACGGGACCGAACAGCTGCGGCACCAACCGGAGCGAGCCCGTGTAGCTCGGCGCTTGGAACGCGGCGGCGTCGAACCCGAGCGCGGTGAACCCGACGGAGAGCAGGACTGCCACGAGGCCCGCGACCGTTGCGCGAAGCACGAGAAGCCATCGGAACCGGTACGCGAGCAGTCCGAGGGCCGCCGCACCCGCGATCCCGACGAGCACCACCCAGGCGGCGAATCGACCCGCGGCGTCGAGCGTGTTCCGTTCCATCTCCGCGGCCACCGAGTCGATCCCACGCCGGAGTCCTTCCTGGAGCTGCTCGACGTCGACCTCCCGGAGCGACGCGCGCAGATGGAGCGGCGCGCCGTGGGTATCGGCGCGGACCCGACCGAGCGGGGGGAGTGAGATGTCGGTGACGCTCCGGCCGAAGTCCGCCTCGACCTGGATCTGGAACGGTCCGGCGTCGATGGTCGTCTTCGCGAAGGCCTGGAGGGCGAGGGCTGCGCCCGCGACGCCCACCAGGACGGGCCCGGCGACCGCCGCCCACCAGGCCCAGCGAGGCGAGCGTGCCATGGCGGGCACCGTAGCAGCGCCCGCGTTGGGGACGACCTATTCCGGTGCGGTGGGAACCGTCGCGTCCACGAACCCCTTCGCGACGTCGAGGAACGACTCGAGGGCCGGCGACGGGTTGCCCTGGCTCCACACGATCCCGTACCCGACGAGCGGTGTCGGCTCCTCGACCGGGCGGAACGTGACCCCGGTGGCGCGCGGCTCGAAACCCGCGGGGAGCACGGCGATCGCGAACCCGTCGCCGTTGGCGACGTGCTCGAGACGGCGCGCATCCTCGATCTCGGGAACGGACCGTGCCAGCGGGTGCCGGGTGCCGCCGAACAGCAGCCGGTGGATATGGTCGATCATCTCGGGGTCGATGTTGCGCGGCCAATCGAGGAAGGGCTCCTGCAAGAGCTCCCGTCGTGGCACGCGCTCCAGTCCGGCCCACCGATGCCCTTCCGGGGCGATCACGCGGAGCTCGAACGTCCCCAGTTGCTGGTAGCGAGGCGGTGGCTCGACCGATCTGAACGGCGACAGGACGACCGCCACGTCGAGCGCGTAGGTGCTGATCCCCCCGATGAGATCGGGGTTGAATCGCGGATGGATCTCGACCTCGATGTCCGGGTGCCGGATCTCGAACTCCCGTAGCACGGCTTCAGCCGCCACCGGGATCCCGAGGACGGGTGTGCCCATCTTCAGTCAGGGCGGTCTTCCCATGTTCGACCAAGGCCGCGCTCGCCACGGCTCGGTCGGCCACCTCGATGGTCAGGCGAGCGTTGTCCAGGAAGGCCCGTCCCGCCTCGGTCAGCTGGACACCACGCCTCCGATCGCGCGTGAGGAGGCGAGCGCCGACGAAGCGCTCGAGCCTTCCGATCTGTTGCGACAGGCCGGACTGGGCGATGTGGAGCCGCATGGCGGCCTTCCCGAAGTGGAGCTCCTCGGCGACAGCCACGAAATAGCGGAACTGACGGAGCTCGACGTTGCTCACCGGCGCGCCCTCCCACCGATCCGTGAGGCGATGGACGATATCTTGGCCCGGCGCGACCGTCGTGTCGACTTCGGCGGCGTCAGGTCACGGACGATGTGAGTTCTGACTCGGCGATCTCGCGCGCCACTTCGATGAACGACTCCAGGGACGGGGATGTCTGGCGTGGCGGACCAGGCCACCCCGTAGCCGAGGAGCGGCGTGTCCTCATCCAGGGGGCGCAAGACGACTCCGGGCTCGTTCCACGCCGGGGTGCATCACCGTGACCCCGATCCCTTTGCCCTCAGCGATGAGCTCGAGGCGGCGAGCCTCCTCGATCACCGGGACTTCCACTCGCCGGGGATGCGGGTCTCACCGAAGAGGGCCGTGTGGATGTAGTCGGACAACTCGGGATTGATGTTCCGAGGCCCATCGATGAACGGCTCCGTCAACAGCTCGGATCGCGGGACGCGCTCGAGCTTCGCGAGCCGGTGTCCCTCGGGGACGGCCGCCACGAGCTCGTACGCACCGAGCTGCTGGTATCGCGGCGGTGGATCCACGGACTTGAAGGGGGAGAAGACGACCGCGACGTCGAGGGCGAACGTGCTGATCCCGTCGATCAGCTCGGAGATCAGTCGCGGATGGAGCTCGACCTCCACGTCCGGGAACCGGTCTCCGAACGTCTGCAGGAGTCGCTCCGCCATCGGCGGCATCCCGATGACCGTGGTCCCCACCTTCAGGAGCGCACGCTTCCCGCGCTCGGCGAGGGCCACGCTCGCCACGGCTCGGTCGGCGAGCTCGACCGTGAGCCTGGCTTGATCCAGGAACACCCGGCCCGCCTCCGTGAGCTGGACGCCCTTCGACCGATCGCGGGTGAAGAGCTGGGCATGGAGGGACCGCTCCATCTTCCCGATCTGCTGGGAGAGACCCGACTGAGCGATATGGAGCCGTTCGGCCGCTCGCCCGAAGTGGAGCTCCTCTGCGACCGCGATGAAGTACCGGAATTGACGGAGCTCGACGTTCGCCACCGGTCCCCTCCCGATCAGAAGTTTGATCGATGACCCCATCTTCTCTGCTTCGTAGGGTATTGTCAACTGACGGTGTCATATGACAGAGTCACATGGTCCGAAGGAATCACCAGCGGGGGTTGGAGATGGCGGTCCCGAGGAATCACTCAGCGAGATAGGAGATGGCGGTGGCACCCTCACGGATCGGAGATTCCTTGCGCGCGGCTCGGATGCGTCTCGGCTGGAGCCGGGAGACGCTCGCGCATCATTCCGGCGTGAGCTGGTCCGCCATCGCGCAGATCGAGTCGGGCAGGCGCAAAGACGTCCGGCTGAGCAGCTTGTCCGCCCTGGCGGACGCGCTCGGCGTGAGTGTCGACCACCTGATCGGGACCGCAGCGGCCACGGCACCGCAGCCGTTCGATCATCGACTCCTCACGTACGGGTCCGATGAGGATTTCCTCGCGGCTGCGATCCCGTTCCTCGCCGAAGGGATGGAGCGGTCCGAGAGCCTCCTGGCGGTGACGACGGAGTGCGAAGAGCGGGCTCCTGCGTGACGCGCTCGACGATCGTTCCGAACACGTCGAGTTCGCGAACTGGGGCGGAGTGGTATCGGTCGCCCGACACGGCCTTGCACGGTATCGCATCTTCGTCAAGGAGAGGCTCGACGCCGGAGCGGCGTGGGTCCGGATCGTCGGCGAGCCCGCGTGGTCGGGCGATGCCGACGAGATCGCCGCGTGGACCCGCTACGAATCGATCGTCAACCTCGCGTTCGCGTCGTCGCCGGCCACGATCATCTGCACCTACGATGAGGAGTCGTTCCCCGAGGACGTCATCGCTGACGCTCTCCGCACCCACCCCGAGGTCGCTCATGGGAGCTGACGCGACCGCGAATCCCTCGTATCGGGGACCCGAGGAGTTCCTGGTCGATCGAGTCGGCCCGGCGGTCGCCGATCCCGACTGACCGCCGGACCTCCCAGGAGACCCTCGTCGGCTCGACCTCGGCCTAGGCCGCGTCAGCAGCTCGACGGATCTCCGCGATGTCGATCTTCTGCATCTGGAGCATGGCCTGCGTCGCTCGCTGTGCTCTCCCGGGGTCGGGGTCGCCGAGGAGCCCGTAGAGCTCCGTGGGGATGATCTGCCAGGACAGGCCGTACCGGTCCTTCAGCCAGCCGCACATGCTCTCCTCGCCTCCGTCGGTGAGCGCGGACCAGAGCTCGTCCACCTCTCCCTGCGACGCGCAGTTCACGACGAAGGAGATCGCGTCCGTGAACGAGTGGTCCGGACCTCCGTTCAGGGCCGTGAACTCCTGCCCCTCGACCTGGAACGCGACCGTCATGGCGGTCCCGGCCGGGGCCGGCATCCCCTCGCCGTAGCGAGCGACGTTCGTGACCTTGGACGTCCCGGGAGTGGCGCCGCTCCACCCGGTGAACACCTTCACGTAGAACTCGGCGGCCTCCTCGGCCTTGTCGTCGTACCACAGGAACGGACTGATCTTCGACATCTCGGTCCTCCTCCTCGGCCCCTCGTTGGGGCGTTCACCATCGGGTCGGAGCGGACTCGCCGTTCTCGACATCCGCGGAGGGAACGACCGTACGTGGTTTGCTCGAGCGACCAGGCGGGAATCTCACTCATGGCTTCGAGGGCAAACCCTTCCCCTCGGAGCCGAAGGCGAAGAGAGCGGGCCCGTGGAAGCGGGCCCGCTCTTCGCGTTTAGGGTCGATTGCCGCGTCTCGGGACCGGATGTGCGGTTCGATATCGGGCCCAGTACTCGGCCGTGCACTGAGGGCATGACTTCTTCTTCGCACCCAGACGATGTCCACGTCGACAGAACTGCAATCTGGTCAAGACGGTCCGAGCCTGGATCCGCTTCGTTCGCCCCAGTTTGAACCAGAGCATGGCGGCCACCGCTTGCACATGCTCCCGTCGGTACGCTCGATACTGATGCCAGGGCTGCTTCGACATCCTTCCTGGGTACACCTTGAAATATGGCCCGTAGACCTTCCCGAGGCCGCCCACCGCCGCCATGAATCGTTCCAGCGGTTCTCGTTCGACCTGACCAACCGCGACGGCGGCGTAGCCCGCTTTGTCCGTAAAGCTGAAGCATCCTTCGCCATCGAAGAAGCCGGCTGCCCACGACAACTCCTCGCGATCAACCGTCCATCTCTCGATCTTGGCCACGCAACAAGCATGGCATCGCACTGTGACAGGCTGCCCGGCGACCTATCGGTCAGCAGTCAAAGTACAGATGGAACTCGTGCGGGTGGGGCCGGAGCCGGATCGCGTCGACCTCGTGGGCCCGCTTGTACTCGATCCAGGTGTCGATCACGTCCTGGGTGAAGACGCCGCCCTCGAGCAGCCACTGGTGGTCGGCCTCCAGCGTGTCGAGCACCTCCTCCAGGGAGCCCGGCACCTGCTTGACCGACGCCTTCTCCTCGGGCGGCAGGTCGTAGAGGTCCTTGTCCATCGGCTCCGGCGGCTCGATCTTGTTCTTGATCCCGTCGATCCCCGCCATCAGCATCGCGCTGAACGCGAGGTAGGGGTTGCACGCCGCGTCCGGCGTGCGGAACTCCAGGCGCTTCGTGGCCGGCTGCCGTGAGAAGACGGGGATCCGGACGCACGCGCTGCGGTTCCGCTGCGAGTACACGAGGTTGATGGGCGCCTCGTAACCGGGCACGAGCCGGCGGAACGAGTTCGTCGTGGGGTTCGTGAACGCGAGGAGGGCCGGCGCGTGCTGGAGCAAGCCCGCCGATGTACCAGCGGGCCATGTCCGAGATGCCGGCGTAGCCGACCTCGTCCCAGAACAGGTTCTCGTCGTCCTTCCACAGGCTCTGGTGGGTGTGCATCCCCGAGCCGTTGTCCTGGAAGATCGGCTTCGGCATGAACGTGACGGTCTTGCCGGCCGCCCACGCCGTGTTCTTGACGACGTACTTGTACTTCATGACGTTGTCGGCGGTCTTCAGCAGCGGTCCGTAGCGCATGTCGATCTCGGCCTGGCCGGCCGTGCCCACCTCGTGATGGTGCACCTCGATCTTCACGCCGACCTTCTCGAGGTTCAGGACCATCTGGGAGCGGAGGTCCTGGTAGTGGTCCATCGGCGGCACGGGGAAGTAGCCCTCCTTGTAGCGAGGCTTGTAGCCGAGGTTGGGGGAGTCGTCGGCGTTCCTTCAGGGCGCCCGAGTTCCAGACGCCTTCGGCCGCATCGATGTGGTAGTAGCCCTCGTGCTGGTTCTGGTCGAAGCGGATCGAGTCGAAGATGTAGAACTCGGCCTCCGGACCCCAGTACGAGACGTCGGCGATGCCCGTCTGCTTCAGGTAGAGCTCGGCCTTGCGCGCGACGTAGCGGGGGTCGCGGGAGTACCACTCACCGGTCACCGGGTCCTTCACGTAGCAGTGGATGTTGAGCGTGGTGTGCTGGGTGAAGGGGTCGAGGTAGGCGGTGTCCGGGTCGGCGACGAGGAGCATGTCCGACTCCTGGATCTCCTGGAATCCGCGGATCGAGGAACCGTCGAAGCCCAGGCCGTCCTCGAAGACGGCCTCGGTGAGCTCGGATACGGGGACGGAGAAGTGTTGGGTGAGGCCCGGCAGGTCGCAGAACCGCAGGTCGACGATCTCGACGTCGTTCTGCTTCGCGAGCGCGAGCACCTCTTTCGGCGTGGTCACGTTGCACCCCCTGTGCTGGTCGGTCGACGGCGGCTTGTCGCGCCGAGCCAAGGGTAGGTGACCGCCACGAGGCGCCCTGTTTCCCGGGCGTTAACTCTGCGTGAACATGGCCAGGGCCGGCGACCGCGGGCGGCGTGAGCCGCCGCGGGCACCGGCCCGGGCTGCGAGCGGAGCGGGAGCCGCGACCGAGGGGATGAGGCGTCCCGAGGGGAGGGGACTGAGCCGCTCCCGCTCTGCTCTTGTTGTATCCCCATCATCGGCGGCGATGCCCGCTCGGGAGCAGGGCCCGGCTGGGTCATTTCCTCGTGGCGCGCTGTGGCTAGGTCTTCCGCGGGGCTCGGTCCGGAAGACCTCCCCCGGCTCGCCCGGGCGCCCGGCCCGTTCGCCGCGCGGGAGGCGCTCAGGGATCTTGTTCGGCCGCTCGGTATCCGACGCTCCGCACCGTCTCGATCAGGTGCTCGTGCTCCGGACCGAGCTTCGATCGCAGGCGTCGGACGTGGACGTCGACGGTTCGCGTGCCGCCGTAGAAGTCGTAGCCCCAGACCTCGCGGAGCAACGACGGCCGTGTGAAGACCCGGCCGGGACGCTGGGCGAGGAATCGGAGGAGCTCGAACTCCTTGAACGTGAGGTCGAGCGGACGGCCGGACGCGGTGACGCGGTAGGTCTCGGTATCGATCGCGAGCGCCCCGAGGCGGATCACGGTGCCGTCGCCCGCTCCGGCGCGCCGCCGCAGCATCGCCAGGCGCACGCGGAGCTCGGCCGCCGGCGCGCCCGGGTAGACGAGCTCGTCGGCCACCTCGTGCCAGGGGTATCGCTCGAGGTGGTCTCGCTCCACGATCACCGCCGCCGGGACCCGGGCGTCACGCTCGCGAAGCGCGGTGAGGACCGAGAAGGCTTGGGGCGCGTTCTCGGCGGCGTCGACGAGGATCGCCTCGGGCTCGAGCTCCAGCACGTGCTCCAGAGAGGCCGCGGAGAGGGGCTCGACCTTCAGGTCGGGGGCGACCTCGGGCAGGGCGGGGACGGCCACGTGGGGCGATCGGTCACTCAGCAAAGCTAGGAAGGGCATCGTCGGCTCCTTCGGGGCACGATATCCGTTCGGCATCGCCGTCGGTAGGCTTCAGCCGCGATGGAACCGAGACGGTGTCCGCGATGGTGCCAAAGATGGTGAACGTGCGGCTGTTCGCCGCACTCCGAGAGCTCGCGGGTGCCTCCCAGGTGGAGGCCGAGGGGCGCACGGCCGGCGAAGTGGCCGACGCCCTGTCCGCCCGATTCGGCGAGCGCTTCGGGCAGATCGCGGCGGTCGGCTCCCTCGTCGTGAACGGCGAGCGGGCCGCTCGGACCACGCTCGTGGCAGAGGGCGACGAGGTCGCGCTCCTCCCGCCTGTCTCCGGGGGAACGGGCTCCCATCCCCGATAGCCCGATCGGTCGCAGCGGGGTCTCCGCGAGGGCGCCGCTAGCGAGCGGTGACGATGATCGAGTGCGTGGCGGTGCGGTTCGCCGTGTCGGTCGCGACCGCGGTCAGGGTGTACTTCGTGTTCGCCTTCTTCGGGACCGCCCATGAGCACGAGTACGGCGCCGTCGTGTCCGTGCACTTCAGCGCCCCGCTCACGGAGAACTTCACGGACGCGATGCCGACGTCGTCCGCCGCCGTGGCCGTGATCACGATCGTTTTGGCCTTCGGCACGTTCGCGTTGTTCGCGGGGAACGTGATCGAGACGGTGGGCGGCTGATCGGCGCGATCACCAGTGTCGCTCCGTTCCCCGAGGTGCCGCTCGGCAGATGGTCCGTGCTTCCCGCGTAGCTCGCATCCACGCCGTGGGTGCCGGTGGCGGTGGGCACGAAGCTCACCGAGCACGTCGCGGAACCGCCGCTCCCGGCGAGCGTGCAGGAGGAGGGAGAGAACGAGCCGGTGCTCGAGCTCGACCACGCGACCGCGCCCGTCGGGGTGAGCGCGCCCCCGACGTCGGCGACCGTCGCCGTGCAGGTGGTGCTGCTCCCCGTGACGAGGGACGAGGGTGAGCAGGACACCGACGTGGAGCTCGTTCGCTTCGCGACGGCGAGCGACACCGCGCCGACGCTCGGGAAATGCGTCGGATCCCCCGCGTAGGTCCCGGTCACCGTATGTGCGGCGGTTGCGGAGCCGGGGGCCGGTGTGTACGTCACGGAACACGCGGAGACGCCGTTCCCGCCCGCCGGTGAGCAGCTCGACGCCGAGAACGAGCCCGGTCGGGACGACGACCAGGCCACCATTCCCCCGGGGGCACCGAGCGGCTGTGGCCCGAACTCCGTGATCGTCGCCGTACAGGTTGCGGGTTCGGCGATCGTCGCCGTCTCGCAGGAGACGTTCGTCGAGGTGATCCGGTTGTCGACGACCTCGGCGATCCGGTCCTGCACGGAGACCGGTCGGTCAAGAGATAGCTCTCGTGCTCGTCGACCTGATCGTGGCCCTCCTCGAGGAAGGCCATGGGGTAGCTCGCGAGTCCATCCTCGACCGCGGCTCGGTATCTCGCCGCGGTCGGGAGGAGCGAATCAGCCGCCGTCTGGAAGCCCACGGTCCCACCCGCCTTGGATCGCCGCGAGGATCGTCTGGTGGCAGATGGGACACCACTCCCGCCAGGGACCGAGCGTCCCGTCCGGGCGTACGAGAGGCTGCAGGTTGGTGTACATCGACCAGAGTCGGTTCGGGTATTGGGCCACCTTCTCGGTGGCGAGCCTGAGCGCCGCCGCCTGCCCGTCGAGGAAGAGGTGCCCGTACGCGATCACCGAGTCGTTCTGCACGGGGAGCTCGGTCATGTGGATGTCGATCGCGTCTCTCCACGCTTGCTCGGTCCGTGCCGCCGCTCCGCCTCCGTCGACACCACGTTCCACCGAGCGAGATTCGAGGTTCTGAGGTTCTGGCCGGCGGCCTCGGTCCCTGCCGGGGCAGGTCACCGACGCCCCGTATCCGATCACCATCTCGGTGCCGAGGTAGGTGGGCATCGAGACCGGGATCAGGTAGATGTGGTCGCCTTTGCGTCCGCCCGCCCCGTCGGGCTGATCGAGCCACTGCCCGAGCTCGTGCATCAGCTGCCGGTACTGCTCCGCGAGGACCGGATCCCATGGAAGGGTCGCGGTCACGTGGTCGCAATAGTCGTCGGCGTTCGGGTCGGTGCCGAGGAGGGGGAGCTGCTCGGCTCCCGCGGCTTGGAGCCAGCCGGGCGCCGCCCGGCCCGCCATGATCCGCAGGATCAGCCGATAGCCCCCGGCCCGGGCGCTCTCCGCGTTCGCGTCCATCTGCGTCCAGTCGAACACCTGATCCGCCGGCTCGAGGACCTGCCAGGCCGCCATCACGGAGACGAGATGCAGATCAGGATGCTCCGCGTGCTCCGCCGCGGTGTCCGTCACCTCCGTCAACGAGTGCGTCCGACTCGAGACGCCGGTGAACGATGGGATCGCAGCTGCCGAGACAGCAGGCAGTGCAAGCGATGCGATCGTCAACAAGAGGAATACGTGCACTCGAGACGAGCGCACGCGTGTATGGCCGCCAGACCGTTGCTTCGCGATGGATCCCACCCCCCGATGTGTCTACCACGTTCGCTGGAGGGGGTAAAGGGGATACCGGACGCGAGCGCGGCGGAATGCCCTCCCTGCCATACTGAGCGCCCTCATGCGATTCCATCGCGTCCTCCTCATCGTCAATCCCGTCGCACGCACCTACTCGAAGCCGGTGCTGGCGGTGATCGAGAAGGCCCTGTCCGCGGATTTCCGGCTCGAGGTCGTGGAGACGAAGGGACGAGGGCACGCCCGGGAGCTCGCCTCGCAAGCGGCGGCGGAGGGTGTGCACATGGTCGCGGTGCTCTCCGGGGACGGGACGATCAACGAGACGGTGAACGCGCTGGCGGGAACCGAGACCGCCCTCGCGCCGTTGCCTGGCGGTGCCACCAACATCCTCGTCCGGGCGCTCGGGCTTCCGCTCGATCCCGTCGAGGCGACCGGCATGCTGATCTCGAAGGCGCTCGACGACGACGCCTTCAAGCTCAACCTCGGTCGTGCGGACGGCCGGTACTTCGCCGTCAACTGCGGTGCCGGCGTGGATGCGGCGGCGATGAAACGCCTCGACGCGAAGTTCCCCAAGACGAAGGAGAAGTTCGATCGGGTCGCGTTCCGGGTGGTCGCCTGGCAGCTGCTGGTCGGCTACGCGGGGCGTCGTCCGGACCTTCGACTGTCGGTGGACGGCGGGGAGCCGACGCCCTCGCTCTCGGTGATGGTGGGGCGCACCGATCCGTACACGTACTACAAGGGCGTCGGTCTGCGGATGACGCCCGACGCGTCGCTGGACGCGGGCCTCGACGTGCTGTCGGTGAGGAAGCTCGCCCGGCGGAGCATCCCGCGGATCGCATGGCAGGTGTTCGGCTCGGCGCGGCACGTGCTGGGGCGCGACATCGACTACATCCACGACGCCTCGAGCGTGGTGGTGACGTCGGACACCGCATTCCCGGTGCAGGTGGACGGCGACATGCATGGGGAGCATCGCCGGCTGGAGATGACCCTGGCCCCCGAGGCCCTCTGGGTCGTCGCGTAAGACGGCCGGGCTACGGAGCGGGCTCGATCCCGTCCCTGCTGCGCCGACTCGTTCACGTGGATCCCGCACTCCCACTTCGCGATCCCGGCCCAGCGCCCCGCTCGCTCTGGCTCGCCTGCGAACCGGAGCCGGGTGCACGGCGCGCATCCGATCGAGGAGTAGCCCAGGTCGTAGAGCGGGTTATGGGGGAGGTCGTGCTCGCTCAGGTAGCGCCACACCTGCTGCTTGGTCCAGTTCGCCATGGGGTTGACCTTGACGATCGCGTTGCCCGGCTCGAGGTCGTACCGCTCGACGATCGGGGTGTCGGCACGGGTCGGTGAGGAATCCCGTCGGACGGAGGTCACCCAGGCATCCAGTCCCCTGAGCGCCTCGAACATCGGCCGGACCTTGTTGATCTCGCAGCACATCTCCGGGTTGCTCTCGAACAACCGCGCGCCGAACTCGGCTTCCTGCCGGTCGTTCGAGTACTCGCCCACCAGGTCGACGACGTTCAGAGAGAGCCGCTCCGCGAGCTGCTCCTTGAACGCCAGCGTCTCCGCGAACTGGAACCCGGTCTCCAGGAACAGGATCGGGACATCCGGCACGATGCGCGTGGCCATGTGGATCACGACGGTCCCCTCGGTCTGGAACGCCGAGGCGATCGCCAGCTTCTCGAGGCCGCTCTTCTCGAGCGCCCACGCCAGGATGTCGCTCGGCTGCAACGTCTCGAAGTCGACGTTCAGTGAGGCGATCTCGTCATCGGAAAGCAGGGTCTGCATCGGCACCGGGGCCCTCGGGTCGGAACGATGAGTCTACCCCTCTCGCTGGATGCGGCCTCAGGCTGAGAGTCAGGCCGAGAGTCGGGCCGAGAGTCAGAAAGGACTGCGCGGCCGACCAACTCGTATCCTGGGTGCTCGACCCCGCGGCATCACCGCTCCGGGTCTCCGTCGTCTATGGGAAGGAAGAACGTCCATGCCCACCATCGATCCGCACGGGGGAACGCTCGTGCAGCTCCTCGTCGACGGCTCCGCCGCCGGGACCCTCCGCGAGGAGGCTCGCAACCTGCCGACCCTGGTCGTCTCCGAACGCGAGCTCTCCGATCTCGAGATGCTCGCCGTCGGCGCGCTCTCACCGCTCACCGGATTCCCAGGCGAGGCCGACTACCACTCGGTGCTCGAGACGATGCACCTCCAGAACGGTCTGCCGTGGTCGATCCCGGTCACGCTCTCGGTCGACGAGGACGGAGCGCACCGGCTGGGTGGCGCGGACGCGGTGGCGCTCGTCGCCGCCGAAGGGGGCGAGCCGCTCGCCGTCCTTCGGATCAGCGAGATCTTCAAGCGCGACCGGGCCAAGGAGGCGACGTCCGTCTTCGGGACCGAGGACCTCGAGCACCCCGGGGTCAAGGCACTCCACGACGCAGGCGACCGATGCGTGGCCGGGACCCTCGAGGTGCTCACGCTCCCGCCCCACGAGGACTTCGTCGCCTATCGCCAGACGCCGGCCGAGACTCGGGCCGAGTTCGAGCGACGAGGCTGGCGGACCGTCGTCGGCTTCCAGACGAGGAACCCGATCCACCGGGCCCATGAGTACATCCAGAAGTGCGCCCTCGAGATCGTGGACGGGCTGCTCGTCCATCCGCTCGTCGGAGCCACGAAGGCCGACGACGTCCCTCCCGACGTCCGCATGCGCTGTTACGAGGCCCTGTTCGAGGGCTACTACCCGAAGGATCGGGCGATGGTCTCGGTGTTCCCGGCGGCGATGCGCTACGCGGGCCCCAAGGAAGCGATCTGGCACGCGATCTGCCGGAAGAACTACGGCTGCACGCACTTCATCGTCGGCCGCGACCACGCCGGCGTCGGTGACTACTACGGCACGTACGACGCGCAGAAGATCTTCGAGCGGTTCGAGCCGGGCGAGCTCGGCATCACGCCGCTGATGTTCGAGCACTCCTTCTGGTGCAACCGCTGCGAGGGGATGGCCTCACCCAAGACGTGCCCCCACGGCGAGGAGGAGCGGGTCTCCCTCTCCGGGACGAAGGTCCGCGAGATGCTGCGCGAGGGCGAGCGGCCCCCGCAGGAGTTCTCGCGACCGGAGGTCGCCGACATCCTGATCGAGGCGATGCGGGGCTAGAGCTCCTCCAGGAGTTCACCCGCGAGGAGTCCCATCACGAGGAGGTCGACGCGTCCGCCGTGGGCGAACGTGGCCTCGCGGAGTCCCCCTTCGTGGACGAACCCGACCTTCTCGTACGCGCGGATCGCCTGGGCGTTGTCGGCGTTCACGAACAGCGAGATGCGGTGCAGGTTCACGTGGTCGAAGCCGAACCTGCAGATCGTCCGTACGGCGTCGGTGCCGTAGCCGCCGCTCCACCAGGGCCTGCCGATCCAGATCCCCATCTCCGCCGTCCGGGTGGGCGCCTCGATCTTCATGAGGTCGCACATGCCGATCGCGCCCGGCTCGTCGAGCCGTTCGATCGCGAGGTTGATGTGATCGTCCTTCTTCCGAGCGGACTCGATCCAGTCGTGGAACGACTCGACGGGCTGTGGGAACGGCGCCCCGAGGCCGCTCCGCACGCCGTGGTCGTTGAAGAGCTCGTTCAGGACGTCGTCGGAGGGCTCGGGCGCCCGGAGCCGAACGAGCCGGCCGGTCAGGAACGGAGGATGCAGCTCCACGGGCGCAAGGATAGTGCCGGTGCGCACGCGACCTCCCGGCGGACCGCCCGAGGTGGGTTGAGCCACAGCCCGGCTCGCTGGTAGCCTCGGTCGCGCCGTCGATGCCCCGTCGGATGCACAGGGAGGCACCAGCCACGGCCCCTTCCCGCAGAGTGATCAGGTCCGCCGCTCGCGCTCATCCTGAGCGCCGCTGCGGTCACCGCGATCCCCGCCTGGGCGGACACCGGATCGGAGCTCGACGCAGCGGAAGCGCGGCTCGACGCCGCCGAGGCTGAGCTCGAGAAGGTCACGGGTCTCTGGCAGGAGACCGAAGCGCGGCTCGCGCGCGCCCGGGATGCCGCATCCGCGGCCGAGGCGGAGATCGATCGCCTCGGGGACGAGCTCGCGAGGATCCGCAGGAACCTGAACGACCGGGTCGCGGCGGCGTTCATGTCGGGCGGGTCGTTCTCGATCGGCGCCCTGTTGACGTCGGACTCGATCGAGGACGCCACCGACCGACTGCAATACACGCAGAGCGTCGTGCAGGGTGACGCCGATCTCGCCACGCGGGTGGCGGTGACCACGGAGGAGCTGCGACGCCAGGAGGCGCGCCTCCGCCAGGCCGCCCGGCATGGAGGCCCAGGCCGTCGCGGAGCTGGAGGCCCAACGGGCGGCGATCGACGAGCGGGTACAGCACCTGAACGACGTGGTGCAGGAGCTCGAGGCTGAGCTGGAAGCCGCCGACGAACGGAGCCTCAACCTCGGAGGTGGTGGCTCCGTCTCGATCACCGGCACCGGGGCGATCCAGACCTGTCCGGTGGCCGGCAGCACGTCGTTCGTGGACTCCTTCGGATGGCCGCGGCCCGGCGGGCGCACCCATCAGGGGATCGACCTGATCGCCGCCGCCGGAACACCGGTGGTGGCGGTAGCGCCCGGGAACGCCCGCTCGGCATCCAGCGTCCTCGGCGGGCTGGGCGTGGTCGTGGAGCACGACACGGGAGGGGACTGGACGTTCTACGCGCACCTGTCCAGCTACGGGGCCTTGGGGCGCGTGGCGGCCGGGACGGTGATCGGCTACGTCGGCTCGACGGGACCACCACCGTCAACCACCTCCACTTCGAGTACCACCCCAGCGGCGGGGCGGCGGTGAACCCCTACGGCGCGCTCCTCGCCGTCTGCTGAGCGCGGGAGCCGGGTGTAGCATCCCCGCGTGGACGAGGAGCACCCGGGCAACCGCCGCATCGATCGGATCCGCGAGCCCTCGTACCTCGAGGGGATCGATTCCAAGTCGCTCGAGGACGTGCGGGCGCTCCGCGACGAATGCATGGCCGAACGCGAATACCTCTCCCTGCTTCGCCGGCTCGTCCAGGGCCGCGCCGAGATCCTGAAGGCCGAGCTGGACTCCCGAGGGAGCGACGACCATCGGCCGCTGGTGGAGCGACTGTCGGAGATCCTCGCGTCCGACGAGCCCGCCACGTCCCGCGGCGAGGCGATGCACGTCTCCCTGCCCGAGGAGGAGATGCTCCTCGCCCGACGCCGGATCGAGCGTCTGGTTGCTGATGCAGGCATCAGCGACCCGACGGAGCTGGACGATCCCAAGCTGGAGGAAGCGATCGAGCTGCTGGCGGGGGAGGAACGGGAGGTTTCGGCACAACGAACCGACGTGCACCGAGTGCTCGACGCGCTCCAGGACGAGTTGAAGCGGCGGTACAAGGAGGATCCGAGCCTGGCGCTCAGCTGACGTTCCGCGGCGGTCTCGTGGCGTCCCCCGGCTGCCGCCCACGAACCCCCCGGTCGCCCGATACCCCGCTCCAGGGCCCCATGCGAACGTGTGCCCCGGTTCTCCACACCTGGGGAGAACAGGACCGGGGCGAAGATGAACGATCGCGAACGGGGGGATCCGAAGCCGTCACCCGGGATCCCGTCGAGGATCCCGAGGCGGGGTCCCTGCACGACCAGCTGAAGGTGTTCGCGCGCGAGGTCGGCGTCCTGTATTCGGCGGAGCGGGTCCGCCGGCGCGAGTTGGAGCACGCGCTCGAGAGCGCCCGCGAGATGTACGTGGCCACGATGAAGTCCCTCGCCCACGTGGTGGAAGCCAAAGACCCCACGACGCGCGGGCACCTCGATCGCACGGCGCACTACGGTCTCGCGCTCGCACGGAAGGTCGATCCCGAGCTCGCGGAGCGACCGGAGGTCGCCTACGGGTTCTTCCTCCACGACATCGGGAAGGTCGGCATCCCCGAGTCGATCCTCTGCAAGACCGGTCCGCTCACGGAGCTCGAATGGGTCGTGATGCGATCCCATCCGAACCAGGGCGCACGGATCGTCGAACCGATCCCCTTCATGGGCGAGGCCGTCGAGATCGTCCGGTGCCATCACGAGCGCTTCGACGGGGAGGGATATCCGACGGGTCTCCGCGGAGAAGAGATCCCCCTCGCCGCCCGGATCTTCGCGATCGCGGACTCGTTCGACGCGATGACGAGCGACCGGCCCTACCGTTCGGCGCTGTCCCTCGACGAGGCCGTCGCGGAGATCCGCGCCGGCGCCGGCACCCAGTTCGACCCGATCTGCGTGGAGGCGTTCGAGGAGCTCGCCGCGGAGGAGGACGTCCTCGTCCTCTCCGACCGGCGCCGCGCACCGTCCTTCGCCACGGGCTGATCCCGGCGCCACTGGCTGATCCCGGCGCCACTGGCTGATCCCGGCGCAACGGACTGAGCCCTGCCGCCCTCGACGGGCGTCGGTAGGCTTCGGCCCCGATGACCGCTCCCGCCGAGCTCGTCCACGTCGTCCGCAACGGCCTCGTTGAGTCGGTGCACACGGGCGATGTCGCCGTCTGCGACGCCGACGGCACGCTCCGCGCCGCGGCCGGCGATCCCGAGCGCCTCCTGTTCGGTCGCTCCTGCGAGAAGCCGCTGCAGGGCGCGGTCTCGTTCTCGGCGATGGACGAGCCGGATCTCCCTGATGACGAGGTCGCCGTGATGTGCGCATCCCACTCGGGCGAAGCCGTCCATGTGGCGACCGTGCGGCGGCTGCTGCGGCGGGGACCGGTCCCGGTCGGCGCCCTCAAGACCCCGCGCGACCGCGCCACCAAGGGTGCCCGTGCACGGATCTGGGACGGTTGCTCGGGCAACCACGCCGGGCTGCTCGTCGCGTCCGCGCGCCGAGGGTGGGATCTCGCCACCTACCGAGCGCCGGGCCATCCCGTCCAGCGACGCGTCCTGCGGGCCGTCACCGCCGCCACCGACGTCGAGCGCCCGATCATCGGGGTGGACGGGTGCGGGATCCCCGTCCACGGCGTGCCGCTCAGGGCGATGGCCACGATGTTCGCTCGGTTCGCCTCTCCGGACCGGATGGGTCGGCTGGCATCGGCGACCGACCGGGTCGTGCGCGGCATCCTCGCCGCTCCGCACCTCGTGGGCGGCACGCGGCGCCTGGATACCGACGTGATCACGGCGGGAGGTGGCTCGGTGATCGCGAAGGAGGGGGCAGAGGGGCTCGTGTGCGCGACGTCCCTGCCGCAGGGGATCGGCATCGCGTTGAAGGTCACCGACGGGAACTGGCGACGGCTCGCGCCGGCCTTCATCGAGGTGCTGCGCGCATTGGACGTGCTCCCGCCGGCCGCCCTGGAGCGCCTGGCCCACCACGAACGGCTCCCCGTGCTGGGTGGCGAGGAGCCCCAGGGGGCGGTGGAGGCGGTCGTTCGACTCCGCCGACCCCGATGAGGTGGCAGGGAAGATCGCCCCGGTTCGCCCGTCGCCGCGGGATGAAAACCGGTACCCGCGGAGGTTGCACCTGTCCGTGAGCATCGGAGCAACGCGACCGCGCGTCGCCGTCCTGGCCGTGCACACCTCACCCGTCGACCAGCCGGGGACCGGCGACTCGGGAGGGATGAACGTCTACATCCGCTCGGTCGCCGAGCGCCTCGCCGGGCAGGGGATCGAGGTGGACCTCTTCACGAGGTGCCGGGGCGGGGCCACGCACGACGTCCGAGAGATCGCCCCCGGCATCCGCGTCGTGAGCGCCAAGGCAGGACCGTGCCAGCCCGTGCCGAAGTCCGCCGTCCAGCGGTACCTCCCGGAGTTCCTCGGTGGCGTCCTCCGGGTGGCCCGCGAGAACGGCAATCGCTACGACCTGATCCACAGCCACTACTGGTTGTCCGGATGGGTCGGGCGCGCCGCGAAGGACATCCTCGGCGTCCCCCTCGTCGCCTCGTTCCACACGCTGGGCAAGGTCAAGAACTACTCGCTCGCGCGAGGGGAGACGCCGGAGCCGGCCGAGCGACTGCGTGGCGAGGAGCGGGTGATCGGCGAAGCGGACCGGATCCTCGCGCCGACGCCGGAGGAGGCGGGTCAGCTCGTGGGTCTCTACGGCGCCGATCCGGAACGGGTCCGGATCGTGCCTCCCGGCGTGGATCACGCGATCTTCCGGCCACAGGATCGGGACGTCGCACGAGCGCGTCTGCACCTGTCCGGTCTGCGGCTGGCGTTGTTCGTCGGTCGCCTGCAGTCCCACAAGGGCCCCGACGTCGCGATCCGGACGATCGCCGAGGTGGTGGCCAGGAGCCCGGCTCTGGCCGAGGATCTCGTGCTCGCGATCGTGGGCGGGCCCAGCGGGGAGCACGCCGGCGCGGAGGTCGCGCGCCTGATGGAGCTGGCGACCGCCCTCGGGGTGGCCGACCGGGTGATGCTCTTCCCTCCGCAGCCGCACGCGCGGCTCGCCGACTTCTACTCGGCGGCCGATGTCGTGCTCGTCCCGTCGCGATCGGAGTCGTTCGGCCTCGTGGCGCTGGAGGCGCAGGCCTGCGGAACGCCCGTCGTCGCGGCGGCCGTCGGTGGTCTGCGGACCGTCGTGCGGGGAGGTGGGCTGCTGGTCGAAGGACACGACGCCGCGGACCACGCCGACGCGGTGCGCGCCGTCCTCGGCGATCCCGCGCTCTCGGACCGGCTCGGGACCACCGGCGCCCGTGAGTCGCTCGCGTTCACGTGGGACGCCACCACCGCGGAGGTCCGCTCGATCTATCGCGAGCTCGTCGAGGCCGCCGCATGATCCACGGGACGCAGGTCCTCTTGCGGCCCGTGGAGGAGCGTGACCATGTCCTGATCCACTCCTGGCAGAACGACCCCGAGGTGTGGTGGCTGATGGACTACGAGGGTCCCTTCTCGATGCAGGACATCATCGAGAGCGAGCAACGGGCGCGTGCGGAGGGTCATCCGTACATGATCGACGTCGACGGGACGCCGATCGGCCGGATCGGGCTCAACGCCTTCCGTCGCCGCGACCGCATCTGTTCCCTGTACGTCCTGATCGGGGAACGCTCGGCGTGGGATCAGGGATACGGGACCGATGCCGTCTCGGCCCTGTTGGACGAGGCGTTCGATCGCTACGACCTCCATCGCGTCGAGCTCTGGTCGACGGCCGACAACGAACGGGCGATCCATGTCTACGAGAAGTGCGGCTTCCTGGTGGACGGCCGGTTGCCGGAGCGATCCTGGAAGGGCGGCGCGTGGGTCGATCGCGTCGTGATGTCCGTGACGCGTGAAGGCTTCGCAGCCTCGTCCACCGGCGCTGACCTGCGACATCGTCGCGGTCACTGAACGTCCACCGAATTGTCACTCTTTGTCCTACGCCGTCTACCTGCACATTCATGCTCTGACCTGCGGAGATGCGGAGTTGACCGCCCCTGGTGCCGCCGGTATCTTTCGCCTCGCTCCAAGCAGTCGAGGTGATCGACGCGAGAGGGCCGGACGAGCGGCCGGGACATCGCGAGATGGTCCGGACGCGAGGGACCCAGGAGGATCCGCGAGGATCCGAGCGGGCCCCCGACCGCCGGAGAAGGCCGCGAGGCCGGACCCGGTGGGCCCCGCAGGGAACGCCGCGAGGCGGGTCAGGCGGGGGGTCCGCGGGAGACGGGACGCCGCGAGGCGACCCGGAGCCCGCGAATGGCGGAGGGGAGCCGCAAGGCGAACCACCGTCGGCGGTCCGGCAGCCGCGCGGAGAACGCGGAGGTTGCTTGGGGCACCAGAGCCCGAGGGGCTGAAGGTGGCTGGGAGCTTCGGTTCCCAGCGAGCCAGAGGTCCCTCGGGTTCTCTATTTCTCCTCCTTCTCGGGTCCTCCTTCCGGCTCCCTTCATCCGGCCTCTATCCTTCCGGCCGCGTTCCGGCTCTCGCTTCCACTCGCAGGCCTTGTTTCCGCTAGCTTCCGGGCTCGATGACCGAGACCCGCCGTGATCGGATCCTCGAGGCCGCGATGCGACAGTTCGCCGATCGCGGCTACCGCGGGACCCGCGTCGAGGACGTGGCGAACGAGGTGGGGGTGGCGAAGGGGACCGTCTTCCTCGACTTCGGATCGAAGGAGGGGCTGTTCCTCGAGGCGTTCAAGCGAGCGGTCTCGCTGCTCCCGGCGTGGTTGGACGCCCCGGCCGACGTCGTCGATCAGGGGTTCTGGGCGGTGCTCGACTGGTGGCTCCAGCGGGCCGAGGATCTCGTGGCGTCCGATCCCGTCCCGAACCGGGTCGCGCTGATCGCGCGGTACGACACCAGCCTCGACATCCGCCGTCCGGTCGACCGCTTCATGCGGAGCGAAGACCCGTACGGCACCCTCGAGTTCGTCGAGTTCGGGGTGAAGCGCGGCGAGCTCCGCGACGACGTGGACGCCGAGATGATCGCGTCGACCCTCGACTGGATGGCCGAGCGGTTCCAAGACGCCCTGGTGTCAGAGGACCTCGACCCGGGGCTGATCCACCGCCGGCCGGAGCGGCGCCCGATGCGGATCAAGGAGTTCGTTGAGGTGCTGCGCGGCGGCATCGCACCACAGCCGGAGTAGCCATCGTCGCTATCCTCGATCCGATGTCCTTCTCCACGGGGATCCTGCGACCCCTGATGCTCGGCATCGCGGAACACCCGTTGACCCGGAGGGTCGTGACCGGGTCCCGTCCCGGACGGGCGGTCGCCTCGCGCTTCGTCGCGGGGGAGACGCTCCGGCAGGCCATGTCGAGTGCGGCGTCGCTCGATCGCCGCCGCATCACCTCGATGCTCGACTTCCTGGGCGAGAACGTGCGGACGGAGGCGCAGGCCGAGACCGCCTGCGCGGCGTACCTCGAGGCCTTGGCCGCGATCCCGGAGGCGCCGGACCTGGACTGCGCGATCTCGCTGAAGCTCACGCAGCTCGGGCTCGACATGTCGGTCGACGCCTGCCTCGCCAACGTCGTGCCGATCGTGGAGGAGGCGGCCCGCTCCGCGACGGTCGTGATGATCGATATGGAGTCCGTGAGCTACGTCGAGCCGACGCTCCACGTCTTCCGTGAGGCGCACGCTCGCTACCCGAAGGTGGGCGTCGCGCTCCAGTCCTATCTCCGCCGGACCGAGAGGGATCTGGACACGCTGCCCCCGGGGGCTCGCATCCGGCTCGTGAAGGGCGCCTACCTCGAGCCTCCGGAGGTCGTCTACCCGACCAAGCGGGAGGTGGACGCCAGCTTCGCCAGGCTGTTCACGACGCTCCTCGCCCGGGGCCACGCGATCGACGTGGCCACGCACGATCCGCGCCTCCTCGAGGGCGTGCGTCGGCGCGTGGACGCTGCGGGCCGGGGTTGGTCCCGGGTGGAGTTCCAGATGCTGTACGGTGTGCGCCGCGACCTGCAGACGAGGTTCGCCGGGGAGGGATACCCCGTCCGCGTGTACGTCCCGTACGGCACGGAGTGGTATCCGTACCTGACGCGTCGGCTCGCCGAGCGGCCCGCCAACGTGTGGTTCTTCCTTTCGAACCTGTTGAGGATCAGATGACCGAGCGTTCCATCGCATTCCTGGGCGGCGGCCGGATGGGGGAGGCCCTCGTCGCAGGCCTGCTCCGCTCCGGCGGCCGGACCACCGACGAGATCCTCGTCACCTGCCGGCGCGAGGAGCGCGCCCGGGAGCTGACCGAGCGTCACGGCGTGGCCACGACGTTGGACAACGCCGAAGCCTGCCGCTTCGCGAGCGTCCTCGTGCTGATGGCGAAGCCCCAGGACTTCGAGGTCCTCCTGCAGCAGATCGCGGACCACGTCACGACCGAGCACCTCGTGGTGACGTTCGCCGCGGGCATCCGCACCTCGTTCGTGGAGCAGCACCTCGCACCCGACGTCCCCGTCGTGCGCGTGATGTCGAACGTCCCCGTGATGGTGGACGAGGCGATGTCGGTGATCGCGCCCGGCAAGCAGGCGGAGGACAAGCACCTCGCGGTCGCGGAGGAGCTGCTCGGGTACGTGGGCACCGTGCTCCGGCTCGATGAGCGCTACCTCGATGCCGTCACGGCCACGAGTGGCTCGGGGCCCGCCTACTTCTTCCTGCTGGCCGAGGCGATGATCGAGGCGTGCATCCTGCTGGGCCTCTCGCGCGACGTCGCGAGCCAGCTGATCATCCAGACGATGCTCGGCTCGGCCAAGATGCTCCGCGACACGGGCACGCACCCGGTGGAGCTTCGTGAGATGGTCACGTCACCGGGTGGCACCACGATCGAGGCGATCCGCCACCTGGAGGAGGCGGGCGTGCGCGCCGCCTTCCTGAACGCGATCGATGCCGCCAAGCGCCGGAGCGAGGAGCTCGCGCGCGGTGGCGACGAGGACGACTGAGGATCCGAGGGAGAAGACGTCATGGGACGAGGAGATCTGGCCAAGGTGCGCGACGCGCGCGACCGGGGGCGGAAGAAGAAGGAGCGCGAGAAGCGCCAGGCCGCCGAACGCGCCGCCGAGCGGAAGGCCGCCAAGAAGAAGAAGTAGCGTCCCCTACGGCCGCGTGCCCAGGCGGTTCCTGAGGGTCCCGATCCCTTCGGCCGCGAGCTCGACCAGCGCGCCCGGCCATAGCCTGCGGTTCGGATCGTCGTCGCGCGCGGGGAACGGCCCCAGCGCGAACGCGTCTCCGCGTTCCAACACGGTCCCTTTCGAGGCCGCCGCGATCAGCCCGAACAGGCTCCGAGCCGACCCGTTCAGGTTCCCCTTGGCCAGCTCGCCCCCGTCCACCTTGGCCTGCAGGAACATCGCCTGGGGGTCGCATTCGTCCACGGTGACCACGCACGGCCCGATGGCGATGGGGACGCCCTCGGAGGTGCCGACGGGGTCGCCCGAAGCATCCTTGGCCACCCAGTCGCTCACGAGGGTGTAGCCGAAGATGCGCTCGGCGACGGCGTCCGTCTCGACGTCCTTCGTCTCCACGGCGAGGACGGCGGCCACCTTGGGCTCGTAGTCGAGCCACGCGGCGTCGGATGGCCACCCGATGTCCTGCTCCGGCCCCGCGATCCGTCGCTCGAGGCCTTCGTTTCCCGCTTCGGCTCGGCCCTCGATCCCGGTGGGCAGGAGGAGCGATCGGGGGAACAGCGGTGGCAGGACGCGCACCTGCTTCACGACGTGGTCCTTCACGTCGTCGCGGGCGAGGGCGGCGCGGGCGGCGTCGAGCACCGTCCCCCGGCTGCTCTGCACGAACGCCTCGAGGGTGGTGGGAAAGGCCGGGTGCCCGACGGCGTCGGGCAGATCGACCACCCTCCCATCGAGGATCGCCCCCAGACGCCGGTGCCCCCTCCGGTCGTAGGTCACGAGCCTCATCTCAGGGAGCCCGAGCATACGCCCGGCCTCCGACGGAATCTCCGGTTCCGCCGGGAAATCGCGGGTCATCGCACCGGTGCCCGCTCCGTGCTCACTCAGGGCGCCCGGCGATAGCATCCTTCCCGCCGCAGAACCAGCGCCACGAGAGCAGCGAGGAGAGCGAAGGAGTCGCCCGATGGCCGAGAAGTTCCGGATCACGTACGCCACCCTGTCCGCGGACAACGAGGACCTGCAGCGCAACTACGACGAGGCCGTGGAGCGCGCCCGGGCCGAGCTCGGCAAGGAGTGGCCGTTCGTCGTGAACGGCGAGGAGCGTTGGACCGACGAGAAGTACGAGGAGCCTTCGCCGATCGACTCCGACATCATCATCGGTCGCTTCTCGCAGGCCACGCCGCAGGACGTCGAGGACGCCGTGAAGGCCGCGAAGGCGTTCGCCCTCGAGTGGGAGCGGATCGGATGGCAGGAGCGGGTCCGGATCCTCCGGAGCGTCGCCGACGTGATGGAGGACCGGCTGTTCGATCTGGCCGCCCTGATGGCGTTCGAGGTGGGGAAGAGCCGTCTCGAGGCGCTCGGCGACGTCCAGGAGACCGCGGAGTTGATCCGCTGGAACTGCGACGAGGTCGAGAAGCACGAGGGCTTCCGGACCCCGATGTCGGGCCTCGGCTCGCCCGGCGACTACTACGACGTGATGCGCCCCTACGGCGTCTGGGCCGTGATCAGCCCGTTCAACTTCCCGTTCGCGCTGGCCGGCGGCCCGTCCTCCGGTGCGCTCGTGGCCGGCAACGCCGTCGTGCTGAAGCCCTCGAATCAGGGGGCGTTGATGGGCTACAAGCTCTACGAGTGCTACCGGGACGGCGGTGTGCCGCCGGGCGCGTTCCACCTGCTGCTGGGCCGTGGCGCGCTCGCCGGTGAGGCGCTCTGGCGACACGCCGACGTGAACGGGATCACGTTCACCGGCTCCTACAACGTCGGCATGGACATCTACAAGAACTTCGTCCAGGACGTCCCGAAGCCGGTGATCGCGGAGATGGGCGGCAAGAACCCCGCGATCGTGACGAAGCACGCCGATCTCGACGTCGCGACGGACGGCGTGCTGCGCTCGGCGTTCGGCTTCGGCGGCCAGAAGTGCTCCGCGAACTCGCGGGTCTACGTCGAGCGTGAGGTCTACGACGACTTCGTCAGCCTCTTGAAGGAGAAGACCGAGAAGATCAAGGTCGGCAACCCGATCGAGCGCGACGTGTTCCTCGGCCCGGTGGTCAACGAGGAGGCCATGAACACGTTCGAGCAGGCAGCCGGGGAGGCCAAGAAGAACGGGAACGTCATCACCGGAGGCGAGCGGATCACCGAGGGCGATCTCGGCCGCGGTCTGTTCGTCCAGCCGACGATCGTGGAGGCGCCCGACGACAGCTGGCTCTGGACGAAGGAGTTGTTCGTGCCGTTCGTGGCCGTGGCGCCATTCGACGAGCTGGATGACGCGATCGACAAGGCGAACGACACCGAGTACGGGCTCACGGCGGGCTTCTTCAGCAAGGACCGCCACGAGATCGAGGAGTGGCTCGACAAGATCCAGGCGGGCGTGGTGTACGTGAACCGGCGGGCCGGGGCGACGACCGGCGCCTGGCCCGGTGTGCAGCCGTTCGGTGGCTGGAAGGGGTCGGGGACGACCGGCAAGGCCGGCGGCGGCCCCTACTACGTGCTGCAGTACATGCGGGAGCAGTCCCGGACGGTGATCTCGGAGTGAAGCCGGAGGGTCTGGCGGGGGCGGAGGCCCCCAATCTGCTCACAGAGCTTCCCGGGCCGAAGGCCCGGGAAGTCCTCGAACGCGACGGACGGACCACCTCGCCCTCGCTCCCGCGCGCCTATCCGTTCGTCCCGGCGCGGGGGGCGGGATCGGTGATCGAGGACGTCGACGGCAACGTGTTCCTGGACGTGAACGCGGGGATCGCCGTCACGTCCACGGGTCATTGCCACCCGGCCGTCGTCGAGGCGATCCAGCGGCAAGCCGGGGAGCTGATCCACTACTCCGCCTCGGACTTCTACCTGCCGATCTACTCCGAGCTCGCCGAGCGGCTGGGCGAGGTGGCGCCGATGGCGGGGGGCGTCCGGTCGTTCCTGACGAACTCCGGCACCGAAGCGGTGGAGGCGGGGATCAAGCTCGCCCGGTGGTCCACCGGGCGTCAGTACGTGATCGCGTTCTACGGCTCGTTCCACGGGCGCTCCTATGGAAGCGTGTCGCTCACGGCCTCCAAGGCGAAGTACCGGGCCGGCTTCGGCCCGCTCCTGCCGGGGGTGATCCACGCCCACTACGGAGACGGCCGCGACATGGCCGTCCCGCCTCGGGGCGATGAGGACGGCTTCCCGACGATCGACCACATCGAGGGGGTCCTGCTGCAGCGGATCGTGGCTCCCGAGGAGGTGGCCGCGATCGTCGTGGAGCCCGTCCTCGGGGAGGGCGGCTACATCGTCCCGCCCGACGGCTGGCTCCAGGCCCTCCGTGACCTGTGCGATCGACACGGGATCCTGCTGATCGCCGACGAGGTGCAATCGGGGATGGGACGCACCGGGAAGATGTGGGCGATCGAGCACGCGGGCGTGGAGCCCGACATCCTGCTCTCGGGCAAGGGGATCGCGAGTGGGATGCCGCTGGGCGCGATGATCGCGAAGGAGTCGGTGATGACGTGGACGGCCGGCACGCACGGGTCCACGTACGGGGGGAATCCGCTCGCCTGTGCCGCGGCGATCGCCACGCTGAACGTGATCCGGGACGAGGAGCTGCTCGAGAACGCGGCCAAGGTCGGTGACGTGCTCCGCAACGGCCTGCGAGACGTCCAGAGCCGGCACGAGGTGATCCGCGAGGTGCGCGGGCTCGGGTTGATGATCGGGATCGAGCTGCCCGATCACGACGCGGCGGCGGCCGTCGAGCGCGGCACGTTCGAACGCGGCCTGCTGATGCTCGGGTGCGGGGACTCGTCGATCCGCATGTCGCCCGCCCTCGGGTTCCGCGAGGACCAGGCGCGCGTGGCCCTCGAGCTCTTCGAAGATGTCGTCGCCGAGACCGTCGCCTGAGCGAGACGGGCGATGACCCTCAACCTCGACTCGGTCACGTTCGACTGTGCAGATGTGATGCGCGTCGCGAGATTCTGGGCCGATGCGCTCGGATGGCAGCTCGACCCGGAGTCCGAGCCCGACGGCGCGCGTGTCGTCCGCGATCCGTCCAGGCATTCCGACGGCCTCTACTTCCAACCCGTGCCCGAATCGAAGGTCGTGAAGAACCGCGTGCATCTCGACCTGCGCGCCACCGGGTCGATGGTGGCCGAGGTCGAACGCCTGGAAGGCCTCGGCGCCACGGTCGTCGGGCGGGTCGACGAGGAGGGCAGCTTCTGGACCGTGATGCAGGACCCCGAAGGCAACGAGCTGTGCGTGCTCCGCGGGCCCGAGGACGGATGGCCCGGCTACGCGGAAGCGTGAGCGCGCGATGACCGACAAGGTCGCCACGATGCGGGACGCCGTCGCGGACCTCGTCCGCGACGGCGACACCGTCGCGATCGAGGGGTTCACCCACCTGATCTGCTTCGCCGCGGGCCACGAGATCATCCGACAGCGCAAGCGCGATCTGACCCTCGCCCGGATGACGCCCGACGTCGTCTACGACCAGATGGTGGGCGCCGGCGTCGCGAAGAAGCTGATCTTCTCGTGGCTCGGCAACCCCGGCGTCGGCTCGCTGCACGCGGTGCGTCGCCGGATCGAGGACCAGGACCCGCCCCGCTCGAGATCGAGGAGTACTCGCACTTCGGCATGGTCTGCCGCTACGTCGCGGGGGCCTCGAACCTGCCGTTCTTCCCGATCCGCAGCTACTACGAGTCCGACATCCCGGAGGTGAACCCGAAGATCGTCCCGATGACGTCCCCGTACGAGGACGGTGCCGAGGTCTACGTGGTCCCGCCGCTCAAGCCCGACGTCACGATCGTGCACGCGCAGCGCGCCGACCGCGACGGGAACGCGCAGATCTGGGGGCTCCTCGGCTGCCAGAAGGAGGCGGCGTTCGCGGCGGATCGGGTGATCGTGGTCGTCGAGGAGCTGGTGGACGGCGACGCGATCCGCCGCGACCCGAACCGGACCGTGATCCCGGGGATCGTCGTGGACGCCGTCGTGGAGGAGCCGTTCGCCTGTCACCCCTCGTTCGCGCAGGGCTACTACGACCGCGACAACGCGTTCTACCTCGCGTGGGACGCGATCGCGCGCGATCCCGCCACGCATGGAGGCGATGGCTCCAGGAGTGGGTGTACGGCCTCGGGACCCACGCCGAGTACGTCGAGAAGTGGGGCGCGGAGCACTGGGCGTCGCTCAAGCCGGGCCCCGCGATGTCCGGCGAGGTCGACTACGGGAGCTACGCGTGAGCGGGCCGTCGAGCGACGACGGCGGTGGGGCGCGGTACAGCAAGAACGAGCTGATGATCGCCGCGAGCGCCCGGCTGCTCGCCGGCGTGGAGAACTGCTTCGTCGGCGTCGGGTTGCCGAACATCGTTTGCAACCTCGCGCAGCGCACGGTCGCCCCCGAGCTCCAGCTCGTCTACGAGTCCGGCGTGTTCGGCGCCCGGCCGCGACGGCTGCCCCTCTCGATCGGGGACCCGACCCTCGCGACGGGCTCCACGGCCGTGACCTCGATGTTCGAGCTGTTCGCGTTCTACCTCCAGGCCGGGCTGATCGACGTGGCGTTCCTGGGCGGGGCGCAGATCGACCGATTCGGGAACCTCAACACGACGGTGATCGGCGACTACGAGCGACCGAAGGTGCGGCTACCGGGCTCCGGCGGCGCGTGCGAGATCGCGATCCACGCCCGGAAGATCCTGGTGATCATGCGGCAGGCGGAGCGATCCTTCGTCGAGAAGCTCCATTTCCGGACGTCGCCTGGGCACAGCGGCGACCCTGCGCACGATCGCGCGCGCGGCTGGTCCGGGAGCGGCCCCACGAACGTCGTCACGGACCTGGCCACGTACGGCTTCGACGAGGAGACGGGTGAGATGACCCTTCGCACGATGCACCCGGGTGTCTCGCTCGAGGACGTGCGGGCCAACATGGCCTGGGACCCGCGCGTGGCGCCCGATCTCTCCGAGACGCCACCGCCCACCGCGGACGAGCTCCGGCTCCTCCGTGAGGAGCTCGACCCCGGACGCATCTACACGAAGTAGCCTGACCGACGTGAGCCACGTGTTCTCGCGGGCGACCCGTGACCTGCCGACGGCCGTGTCCGCGGACGGCGCCTGGATCACCGACGCCGACGGCACGCGCTACCTGGACGGCGCGGGCGGTGCGATCGTCGTGAACGTGGGCCACGGTGTGGCGTCGGTGATCGCCGCGATCGGCGAGCAGCTGGAGCGGACGCAGTACGTCCATCCGACGGCGTTCACGACCCAGGCCGTCGAGGCCTATGCGGAGGAGGTCGCCGGCATCCTGCCGATGGACGACGCGCGGGTCTACCCGGTGTCGGGTGGCTCCGAGGCCGTGGAGACGGCCGTGAAGATGGCTCGGGCCTACCACCTCGCGCAGGGCCGCGGCGGGCGCTCGATCGTGATCGGTCGCCGGGGCTCGTACCACGGCAACACTCTCGGCGCCCTCGATGCCTCCGGCAAGGCACCGCTCCGCAAGCCGTACACGCCCTGGCTCGGCCGGTTCCTCCACGTCTCGGCCGCCTACGAGTTCCGCTGCGAGAACCCGCAGCACCCACACGGGTGCGGAGCGTGGCAGGCCGCGGAGCTCGAGAAGATGATCGCCTCCTACGGCGAGGACACGGTCGCGGCGTTCATCGCCGAGCCCGTGTCCGGAGCCACGCTCGGAGCGGCGGTGCCGACCGACGACTACTGGCCGGCGATCGCCGAGGTCTGTCGGGCTCACGACGTCGTGCTGATCGCGGACGAGGTGATGACCGGGTTCGGACGGACCGGGAGATGGTTCGGCATGGACCACTGGGACATCCGGCCGGACATCCTCACGGCGGGCAAGGGAACCACGAGCGGCTACGTCCCGTTCGGGTTCGCCGCGGCATCGGGCCGCGTGCACGATGCGATCGCCGGCGGCCCGGGCTTCGTCCACGGGTTCACGTGGTCCCACAACGCCCTCGGCGCCGCCGCGGGCCTCGCGGTCCTGGGCGAGCTGAAGGCCGGTCTGGTCGACCGCAGCCGGGAGCTCGGCGCGCGCCTCCTGGATGGGCTCCGGACGGAGCTCGCTGAGGTGCCCGCTGTCGGGGACGTCCGCGGGCTCGGCCTGCTGATCGGGATCGAGCTCGTGCGGAACCGGGAGACGAACGAGCCGTTCCGGCGCGCCGACAGGGCCGCCGAACGCGTCCTGCAGGCGGCCCGCGAGTCGGGGCTGCTCCTCTACTCCTCGACCGGGCACGTCGACGGGACGAACGGCGATCTCGTACTGCTCGGGCCGCCGCTCTCGCTCTCCGACGATGAGGCCTCCCTCCTGCTCGAGCGGACGGTCGGGGCTGTCCGCTCCGTCTCGTGAGCGGCGACGTCGCCCTGATCCGGTGCCCCGAGGCACGGATCTACGACCACGGCCCCGGCCATCCCCTCCGGCCGGACCGGGTGCTCCTGACGTGGGATCTGATCGCCGCCACGGGCCTGGACCGGCGCGAGGGTGTGGAGGTGCTCGCCTGCGAGCCGGCGTCCGACGACACCCTCCTGCTGGTCCATAGGAAGGAGTACGTGGAGGCGACGAAGGCCGCGGGGGGCGGGGAGGAGGGCGACTGGTCCCGGTTCGGTTACGGCCCGGGAGACAACCCGATCTTCGACCGGATGCACGAGGCCGGCGCCCTGGTGGCGGGTGCCTCCGTCGAGGCCGCTCGCGCCGTCTGGAGCGGCGACGTGCTCCACGCCTTCAACGCCGCCGGCGGTCTCCATCACGCGATGCCGGCCCGTGCGAGCGGCTTCTGCGTCTACGACGACCCGGCCGTCGCGATCGCGTGGCTCCTCCGGGAGGGGGCAGAGCGGATCGCGTACGTGGACGTCGACGTCCACCACGGCGACGGCGTCCAGGCGATCTTCTGGGACGACCCGCGGGTGCTCACGATCTTCGATCCACGAGTACTTCCCCGGCTTCTTCTTCCCCGGGACCGGCGCCGCCTCCGAGCGCGGTGGCCCGGGCGCGGAGGGGTCCGCGATCAACGTGCCGCTTCCGCCGGAGACGGGCGACGACGCGTGGCTCGACGCGTTCCGGGCCATCGTTCCGCCCGCGGTCGAGCGGTTCGCGCCGGACGTGCTGGTCACCCAGCTCGGGTGCGACACGCACGCGACCGATCCGCTCGCGCAGCTCCGGCTCACCACGCGCGCCTACCGCGCATGCGCCGAGGAGCTCCACGCGCTGGCGCACCGGGTCGCCGCCGGTCGCTGGGTCGCGACGGGCGGCGGGGGCTACCAATGGGCGCGCGTCGTCCCGCGCGCCTGGACCCTCGCGTTCGCCGAGATGACCGGCGCGCTCGCCGAGCTGCCCGACGAGCTCCCCGAGGCCTTCGTCGCGGAGGCCGGGCGCCGCGCCGGCGGCGAGGTGCCCGCAACGTTCTCCGAGCCCGACCTCGGCCCGGGCCGCGGCGACGAGGAGGCCCGGGCGGTGGTCGACGAGGTCCTCCGACTGGTCCTCCGACCATGAGCGCCCGGACGAAGCTCGTCTGCACGCTCGGGCCCGCGAGCGCGACGCCCAAGATGGTGCGGGGGCTGGTCGAGGCGGGAGCGTCGGTCTTCCGGATCAACTGCTCGCACGGCACCCCGGAGGAGCATGCCCGGGCCGTCGGGATCGTCCGTGAGGTGGAGGACGCGGTCGGGCGTTCCCTGGCCGTTCTGGCCGACCTCCCGGGGCCGAAGGTGCGCCTCGCCGACGTCGATCCCGACCCGTTCCCGTTCCGGCCCGGCCAGCGGTTCGAGCTGCGACCCGGCGGGCCCACGGACGCGACGGGCGCCGCCACCACCTACCCGGGGCTCGCGGGCGACCTCCGGGTCGGCGACCGCATCCTGCTCGCGGACGGCGCGGTGGAGCTCACGGTCACCGGGACCACGGGCGACCGGGTGCAGACCGAGTGCGCGCGCGCCGGCTCGGTCCGCAGCCACCAGGGGGTGAACGTGCCCGCGGAGCGGCTGAGCCTTCCTCCGGTGACCGAGAAGGACCGGGAGATGCTGCGGCACGTGCTCGACCTCGGCGTCGATCTCGTCGCGCAGTCCTTCGTCAGGGACCCGTCCGACGTCGAGGAGCTCCGCGCGGCGATGGGGGACCGGCCCGTCCCGATCGTGGCCAAGATCGAGACCCGCCCGGCCGTGGAAGGCTTCGAGCAGATCCTCGAGGTCTCGGATGCGGCGATGGTCGCTCGGGGAGACCTGGGCGTCGAGCTGCCGATGGAGGAGATCCCCCTCGTGCAGAAGCGATTGCTCAGGGCAGCCAGGGTCGCCGACCGACCGGTCATCGTGGCGACGCAGATGCTGGAGTCGATGATCCGCTCGCCGCGGCCGACCCGGGCGGAGGCGAACGACGTGGCGACAGCGGTCCTGGACGGCGCCGACGCGATCATGCTCTCGGGTGAGACCGCGATCGGCGAGTTCCCCTTCGAGGCCGCGTCGGTCGCCACCCGGATCGCGCGAGCCGTCGAGTCCCAGGGCGCCGAGTACCGGGCCGCGCAGCCACCGTGCCTGCACACCGGCGAGGCGGCGGCGGTGGCCCACGCCGCCGCCTCGATCGTCCAGGGCGACTCCGACGCGATCGCGATCACCTGCTATACGACCACCGGCCGGACCGCGGCGTTGCTCTCCGCGGAGCGGCCCCGCGTGCCGATCCACGCGTTCATCCCCGACCCGGGCGTCCGTCGGGCCAACGGGCTGCTCTGGGGTGTGGAGACGCACGGCGCGGAGCGGCCGGACGACACGGATCAGATGATCTCGATGATGGACGAGCGGCTCCGTGCGGCCGGCATCGCCGCCGAAGGGGACACCGTCGTGATGGCGGCGTCGATGCCCGCAGGTCGGACCACCACGAACATGCTCAAGGTCCATCAGGTCGGCTCGGTCGAGGCCTGAACGGCCCGTGCGCACGTCGGCGTGCAGACCAGGGAGCAGGAAGGCGCAAGCAGGCGGTTGTGCCGAGTTCGGAGGAGGCCTAGCGTGAACGAGCGATGGCGCTCCGCTCTCCGAACGAGATCCCCGGCCGCCCCTCGGGCGTCCTCGTCCCGACCTACAGCGACAACGAGCACCCCGGCACGAAAGCGGAGCACCGGCGGCTGGCGGTCGAATGGAGACGTCGGCACCCGCAGTGGTGGAGGCGACTGCTCCGCCTGAAGTCAGTTCCCCCCGCCGACTGAGTCCTCCCCCGCGTTCGGGGGCTCACCCGCGTCCGGCGCGCCGACCCCCTCGAGCATCTCTTGGAGCAGGAAGCCGAGGAACTGATAGACCCGGTAGGTCTCGTGGCGAGGATCATCCGCGGGGAAGTCCTCGTCCGCCGCCTCCTCCGTGATCTCGATCCGCGTGCCGAGCACCAGTCGCAGATCGTTCACCACGCCGATCCACGCGAGGATCTCGTCCTCGGTCAGCATCGACGCGTTCGCGGTGCGCTCCACGACGTCGAGAGCCTCCAACTTCCCCGCGCGCGGGGCGGCGCCGAGGTTCGTCTCGAACTCGAGGTTCTGCAGCGGGTCGTCCGGGTACGCCGGCGGGAAGAGCCGGGACACGGCCGGGTCGCTCGAAGGGTCCTCCGCGTCCAGCAGCTCGCGAGACTGACGGCAGAGCTCGACGAGGAGCCCACGGACACCCTGGCTGAGGCGGACGGCGAACCGGTCGCCCTCCTTCGAGAACGCGGGCTCCATCACGCGTCCCGCTGCAGCGTCGCCCACAGGCCGTGCGCGTGGAGGCGGGCCACGTCGGACTCCGCCTTCTCTCGAGGCCCGGACGAGACGACGGCGCGGCCCTTCGTATGCACGTCCCACATCAGGCGCTCGGCCTTCTCGCGCGGATACCCGAACAGGCGCATGAACACCCACGTGACGTAGCTCATCAGGTTGATCGGGTCGTTCCAGACGATCACGATCCACGGCAGGTCGGGCTCGTTGACCTCGTCCACATCCGGACGTTGGACGCGACCCGGTCTCGTCGTGGTCGTCCGGAGCGAGGTCATCGGCCAGGTGAGGATCGACGGGCGCGACGGACCCTCCGGATCCCCCATCGGTAGAGCGGGGGTGTGGCGACCCGGAAGAGCTGGAACGGGCTGAGCCATCGCGGGACGGAGTACTCGGGCGCGATGTCGTCGCGGACCACCTTCACGATCGCATCGGTCACGGTCCGCATCTTGAGGACGGCCCAGTCCGGCAGGTCGCCCTGCGGGAATCCCTCCGTGTCGACGAACCCGGGGTTGACCGACGTCACGTGCACGTTGCGTCCCTCGGTCTCGTAGTTCATCGCTTCGGAGAACGCGACGACGGCGTGTTTCGTCGCGCTGTAGATCGCGTTGCCGGGCGTCGCGAAGCGTCCGGCCAGCGACCCGATGTTGACGACGTGACCCTTCCCGCGAGCGAGCATGCCCGGGAGGAACGCCCGCGTCCCGAACAGCACGCCGACGACGTTCAGTTGGACATGGTCCTCGATCCGGTCGTAGTCGAGCTTGGTGAACTCGCCTCCGCCGCGCATCCCCGCGCTGTTGATCAGAACGTCGGCCGGTCCGTAGACCTCCTCCGTCACCACGCGGAGCGTATGGAGCTGCTCCGGCTCGGTGACGTCGCACGTGGCGGCGAGGGCCTTTCCGCCCGATCGCTCGATCCGCTCGACGATCGCGTCGAGCCGCTCGGTGCGGCGCGCGGCCAGCACCACGCGCGCACCCCGTTGCGCGAACGCGACCGCCGCCGCTTCGCCGATCCCGGACGACGCCCCGGCGACCACGACCACAGCTCCCTCGATGCGCAGGACGAACCCCCTCGTACGATGGTGGTGCCTTGGACGTTATCGGAGCCCACGCCCGTCGTCTCCCGGCGCTCGACGAGCGCTGGGAGCCGCGGCCGTATCCGCGGGAGGAGTTGGAGCGAGCCCTCGTGGCCGGCGGGGTGGCGGGACCGGCGGGTCATCCACACGACAACGTGTTCGGGAACATCCGGAAACTCGTGGAGCATGATCCCGACAAGCTCTTCGGCCTGTCGGATATGCCGGAGCCCTTCGGCTTCGACGACATCGTGCGGACTCGTGGGCGAGGCGTCGGGCGTGCCGATCGACGCGCTGGCGACCGAAGGATCGCCCGACATCGACGCGGCGTCCGTCGTCGACGCGTGCGCGCGGGTGGGGGAGCGTTTGGCGGGCGCCGCGCGCCGCCACGAGCGGGTGTTGTTCGCCACCGGGCATCCCGGTGATCTCGACCCGTTGTACGGAGCGATGGCCGAGCTCGCGGCGGTGCGGGGCGCGACGCTCGTGCGACCCGCCGACGGCGAGACCTGGTTCGACGATCACGTCGGCAAGGAGTGGACGATCGCGTATCACGGCGCCGTCGGCATGGTCACCGACGGGGAGCGGCCTCGGCACACCCACTGGCCGGAGGCGATGCGCCGGATGCTGGCCGACGAGCGGCCGGATCTCGTGATGGCCGACCACGGACTCGCGGGAGCCGCGATCGAAGCCGGCGTGGAGACGCTGTCGATCGCCGACGTGAACGATCCCGCGTTGATCGTGGCGAAGGCGCAAGGGCGGACCGAGATCGTGGTCGTCCTCGACGATCACGTTCCGCCCGAGAACTACTGGCCGTGCTTCCAGGCGGTCGCGGCCAACTGGCGCCCTGACTGGGCTGGTGCCGAGCAGCGCTGCAGTGCAGCAACGGTCGGCGGGTCCGCCCGGGGCTATCCAGCGGTTGAGAGGCTGGAGTACCATCGATGAACCACATGGTGATGCCAGAACCCTTCACCGAGGCTCGGCTGCTGACCGCGAACGAGGTCGCGGATCTGATGCGCGTGTCCAGGATGACCGTCTACCGACTGATCAAGACCGGCGAGATGCCCTCGCTCCGGGTGGGCAGGGGCTACCGCTTCCGAGAGGAAGACGTCCACGACTACCTGAGGGGGCGCTACACCGAGGCCGGCGACGCCGGCACCGTGCAGGGCTCCGACACGCTCGAGGCCGAACCTCCGCGAAGGGGCGGAGGGCGCGATGAACGAGCACGACCGGCTCGTCGACCGGGCCGCGCGAGAGGCGCGGGCCGTGCTGTTCGTGGGCGGGCTCGACTCCGGGAAGAGCTCGTCTGGCGCGCGCCACCGCCGCCTACGCGCTCCACGCTCGGTCGCTCCGTCGCCTACCTCGACGCCGACGTCTCCCAGAAGACGGTCGTCCTCCGGCACCGTCGGGCTGAAGCACATCCGGGAGCCCCGACGACCTCACGCACGATCGCATGGCCGAAGCCGACGCGATCGGGTTCGTGGGGTCGACCTCGCCGCAGGATCACCGCTGCCGCTCGTGGGTGCCCTCGCCGCGCCTCCGCGAGCGGGCGCACGGTACGAGGGCGCCGCCGCTCGTCGTCGTCGACACGGGTGGGGAGGTCTCGGGGATCCGAGGGCAGCTCGTCAAGTACTACAAGGTGGACACGCTCGAGCCCGATCTGGTGGTCGCGCTGCAAGCGTGGGGAGGAGCTCGAGCCGATCGTGGGCGTGGTGGAGCGCTTCTTCGGCGTCGAGGTCGTCCGCTCTCGGGATCCATCCCGCGGTGGTCCCCGACGACGGTGGACGAGCGGATGGCGCAGCGCTCGAAGAGTCGATGCGCCTGCTACTTCGCCCCGCAGCCGCTCCAGCGCTTCCGCGTCCGCCCGACGGTGTTCATGCCGAAGCCGCCGCCGCTGTTCGACCTCTCGCAGCTCGACCGGCTCCTGGTGGGGCTGTCGGACGGGTCGAAGGAGGCTTCACGGGCGCTCGGCTACCTCGAGCCCGTCTCGGGGCAACGGCGGGCTCCGGCTGATCTCACCCGTGGCAGAGGCGCGCCAAAGCGCTTAGACTGGGCTCCGTTCGTCTGGAGGAGAGCTTCCGAGCGAAGCGGATCGACCTCCGGAACCTCTTCGGAACCGAATGAAAGGCGTGGTTCGTCTGCCGTCCCTCGTAAGAAGCGCCGGAAGAAGATGCGCAAGAAGAAGCACAAGAAGCTGCTCAAGCGCACCCGGCACCAGCGCCTGAAGCTGGGCAAGTAGCGGCGGGAGCCTCGGCGTGCGGACGCCGAAGCGTCGAACGGTCGTCGTCGTCCTCGCCACGCTGTGCTCGATCCTCGCGTCGTGCGACGCCGATGCGCCCCTCGGCTCCGCGGCCGGATCGGAGGAGATCTCGTTCCCGGCATCGGACGGCGTCACGCTCTCCGGGCGACTCTTCGGTTCCGACGACGGCTCCGCGGGCGTAGTCCTGGCACACATGTACCCCTCCGACCAGAGCGCGTGGTTCGCGTTCGCCGAGCGACTGGCGCCAGCGTGGGTACCGCGTCCTGACGTTCAACTTCCGCGGCTACTGCCCGGGCGGAGACGCGGGGTGCTCGCAAGGGGAGAAGATGATCTCCGCGATCTGGCAGACGTCGAGGGCGCCGTCGCGGCGCTCCGCGACCAGGGCGCGACCCGGATCGGGCTCGTCGGGCGCGAGCATGGGTGGGACGGCCTCGTTGGTCGCGGCCTCCATGGAGGGACAGGACATCGAGGCGCTCGTCACGCTCTCGGCACCGATCGGCTTCGAAGGGCTGGAGGCGGCCCCGGGTCCTCGCGCAGGTGACGGCGGCGAAGCTCTTCCTCGCGGGTCACGAGGACATCGCCGCGGCCCAGGCCGTGGACACGTTGTACGCGGAGACGCTGCAGCCCAAGCGGCCGGTGATCCTCACGACGGGGGACCACGGAACGGACATCCTCACCGGAAACCAGGCGGGGATCGCGAGCACGGAGATCATCAAGTGGCTCGAGCGCTACCTGCCGGTGGACGCGCGAGTCGCCCGATCGTCTTCCTGCACCGACTACGGGCGGAGCGACGCGTTCGTGGGCATCTGTCACGGCGTCATGGCGCGGATCGCGCCGGATGCCCGTGTCATCGACCTCTCGCATTCCGTCCCGCGACAGAACGTGCTCCGCGGAGCCGTCGAGCTCGTCCCGCGCCGTCCCGTACATGCCGACGGACGCGGTCCATGTCGCGGTCGTCGATCCGGGCGTGGGATCGAACAGGCGGGCGGTGGCGGTCGCGGCGGGCTCGACGCTCCTGGTGGGTCCCGACAACGGCGTGCTGTCGCTCGCGTGGGATGTGCTCGGCGGGAGTCACGGAGGCCGTGGAGATCCGAGAGCCCCGACGTCCTGCTCGCGCCGGTCTCGCGCACCTTCCACGGAGGGACGTCTTCGCGCCGGCGGCCGCGCATCTCGCCGCAGGGACACCGCTCGGCGACCTCGGGCCGGCCCTGGATGTCGCTTCGCTCGAGCGGCTCGACGTTCCCGGGCCGATGGTGGCCGTCGGCGCCGTGGGCGCCCGCGTGACCGCGACCGACGGGTTCGGGAACGTCCAGCTGAACGCGACCGAGCTCGACCTGGACGCTGCTGGCGTCGCCGAGGGGCGGTCCTCGTCGTGAACGGCCGGCGGCTGCCGCGCGCCGGCACGTTCGCCGAGCTCCCGGAGCGCGAGCCGGGCCTGATCGTCGATTCCGACGGCCACCTCGCGATCGTGGTCAACCGGGGGAACGCGGCCGCTGATGCTCGGCCTGGCCGCCGGCGACGCCGTCGTCGTCGAGGGTTCCTAGGTCCTACGGCCGGAGCAGGTACAGGCGGAACATGTCGTGCTCGATCGGGAGCACCTCGAAGCCCGCGAAGCCGGCCTCGGACGCGTACCTCTCGAGGGTCTCGGGGCGCATCGCCGTCCCCGTTCCCGCCGACGGCTGCTCGAACATCCCGGACGGCAGGCAGTCGAACACGCTCCAGCCGTAGAAGTACGCCTCGAGCTCGTCGGGCTCGCCCGTGAACGACTCCTTCGTCCGCTCGTCCACCACCAGCATCGCGCCCTCTTCGTCGAGCGAGGCACGGACCGCTCGCAGCACCTCGATCGGCCTGGCCATGTCGTGGATGCATTCGAACGCCGTGGCGAAGGCCACCGGGCCGTCGGTGGTGAGTGCGCCCGCGTCCTCCTGGTGGAAGCGGACGCGGTCCGAGACGCCGGCGGCCTCCGCGTTACGGCGGGCGCAGCTCCACCGAGGTCTCGTCGGGATCGAACCCGTCGACGGTGACGGCCGGATACGCCGTCGCCATCGCGATCGAGGACCATCCCGTTCCGCATCCGACGTCCAGGACCCGCGCCGGCGGGCTCGACGAGAGTCGGGCGTGCACCTCGGGGATGGCGGGGAGCCACTCGTTCGGCAACGTCGTCAGCAACGTCGGCCGGTTCGATCCCCCCTGCCCTTCCACGCCGTCGACGCCGTACGCCTCGTACGGCACGCCGCCCCGCTGTCCGCAATGCCGCCTCGACCACGTGGTCGAAGGCCCCGCGCAACGCCATCAGCTGGGTCACGGTCGCGCCCATGAATGACAGCGAGTCGCCATCCAGGAGCACCTCGGCATGGCCGGCGGGCAACCGGAACCGGTTCGCCCCGTCCTCTCGGATCTCGGCCGCGAGGATGCCTGCGGTCGCCTGCTGCTCGAGCCATTCGCGCGCGTACCGCTCGGCGATGCTCGCGCGCTGCGCGAGCTCGGCCGACGTCATCGGCCCGGCCTCGGCGAGCGCACGGTACAGACCGAGCCGGCGCCCAGATGGATCGAGAGGATGGCGAAGTACCGCCAGCGCGGACCGGAACAGCTGCTCCGCGAACGCGTCTCGCTCCACGTCGTGTGCCATCTCGTCCCTCGGTATGGAGCTTCAGCCAAGGCTAGCCGACTCATCCGGGCGAATTCAGGGCTCGGGAAGCTCTCCTGGGCTGGTAGGCTCCGGGAGCCGGCCGTGATCCTGGCCCGCGAGCTGGAGCTGTCAGATCCCCGGCGACCAGCAACCAGGCAGCAGGACGATCAGCATGATCAGCGTCGGGCGTCGCACGCGGCGAGGCTAGCCGCTCATCGGGTGGCGCGTCCCGCGGAGCGAGGGCCCGTTCCGTCCGCTCCCGCATGTCCACCATCAGGGTTGCGAGCCGCTCGTGTGACCGAGCGCCGGGCGGAGATCGACCTCCAGCGACACGGCGCCGCCGTACCCGAGCCGCGCGAGATCCTCGAGGAACGCATCGAGGTCCAGCACGCCCGTCCCGGTGGCAGGTGCGAGTCCCATCCCTTCCCCGCGTTGTCGGACAGGTGCACGTGCCGGACCCGCTCGCCGAACAGTTGCCGAACCTCGATCGGGTCGTGCTTCGCCACCGCGGCATGTGAGGTGTCGAGCACCACGTGGTGCATCGCCGCGATCGCCTCCAGATCCTGGTTCGCGGGCAGAACGTGACATCCCGGCCCGCGAGTGGACGGGAACATGTTCTCGACCGCGACGACCACCCCCGTGCCGCTCCTCCACGTGCGGGAGCTCGTCGACGAGCCAGCGGCGGAACCGCCCTGCCACCGGTAAGGCGGATGCACCACCACGATCGGGATGTCGGCGTCCGCCGCCGCCTCGACGGAGCGGTCGATCTTGCCGATCGGGTCGGTGCCCCAGACCTTCCGCGTGAGCAACAGGCACGGGGCGTGCAACGCCCCGACGGTGAGGCCGAACTCGGTGGCCAGTGCCGGATCCGTGCGGGGTCCTGGCTCTCCGTGTCCTTCGTCACCATCACCTCCATGCCGCCATAGCCGCACTCGGCCGCGGCCGGACGTCCACGACAGGGCGGCGCGAAGAAGGCGGCGGAGGAGAACAGCACGGGCGGGGAGCCATGGCTCGATGCTACCGGCTGCCGGCGCCGGCCTGCGTATCCTTCGGCTCATGTGGGTGTTCCCGCTCGCCGCCGCGGTGGTGGCGTTCGCGTTCGCGGTGGCGCTCGCCCGGCGCTTCGCCCGCACCCGGCGGCTCCACCTCGCGATGTGGTGTGCGGCGCTCGTGATGTACGGCCTCGCGTCGATCGCCGTGGCGGGGGGCGCCCTCGTCGGGTGGAGCCGCACCCTCTTCGAGGTGTACTGGATCCTCGGCGCCGTGCTGAACGTGCCGTTGCTCGCCGCCGGCGAGATCCATCTGCTCCGGCGAGGCCAGGTCCTGGACGTGGCGGTGTGGGTGGTCCTGGCGTTCGTGTTCGCCTACACCGTCGCGGTCACCGCGGGGCGCCGCGATCGACCGTCCGCCCTGGCGGAGCGGCTCCCGTCGGGCAAGGAGGTGTTCGGTGACGGCACGGCCGCCTATCGCCTCCCGCAGCTGATCTCGATCCCCTCGTACGTGACCCTCGTCGCCGGCGCGGCATGGTCGGCCTGGCGGATGCGCGGGCGTCCGGAGCTCCGGAGCCGGTTCATCGGGACGCTGCTCGTGGCGGCCGGGGCCACGATCACGGCCGCCGCGGGCTCTGCGTTCGCCGCGGTGGGCAACCTCCCGGCCTTCTCGCTCTCGTTGCTCGCCGGCGTCGCCGTGATGTTCCTCGGGCTTCCGCCGGGCGAGCGAGTCCCGCCCCGCGTCCGAACGGCGCGATCTCCCGGCGCACTGACGTCTCCGATCACCCGGCCGATCATCCGGCCGGGTGATCCACCCGCACGCGGCGCGCGAACCAGGGCCTGACCGCGCCCGTGGGAAGGGGGAGCGCAGGGTCCGACCGGGAGGGTCCCGGGTGACGGGCGGCGCGGACGAGTGGGTCTTCGACTCCATCGACACGAACCACCCCATGACCTCAGGAGGGGAGAGCTTTGTCTTCATCACGTATCAGGCGAGCCGCCGCGCTCGCCGTCACCGGGGCGCTCGCCGTCGCGGCGTTCGCCGGGCTCGGCCCGGTCGCCTCGACCGCATCCAGCCACCGCGAAGCACCGTTGGTCTCCGGCGATCCCGCGATCGACGCGACCGACCTGTACGCGTTCGTCCCCGACGGCGCGCCCACCAAGGTCGCGCTCGTCGGCTCGTGGATCCCGTTCGAGGAGCCCGCGGGCGGCCCGAACTTCTACCTCTGGGCCGAGCGCACGAACTACGACATCAACATCGACAACGACGGGGACGCGATCGCCGACGTCGTCTACCGCTGGCGGTTCACGACCCATCACCGCAACCCCGACTCGTTCATCTACAACAACGGGCAGGTCACGTCGCTGGACGATGAGAACCTCCTCATCTACCAGACCTACGACCTCACCCGGATCAGGAACGGCCACACGACCGACGCTGCTGAACGACGCACCGGTGGTGCCGTCGCACGTGGGCGACGCCTCGATGCCCGACTACAACGGCGACCTGTTCGACGCGGGCGTACGCAGACGGTCGGCGGCATCCAGAGCTGGGTCGGACAGTCCGACGACCCGTTCTTCCTCGACCTCCGCGTCTTCGACCTCCTCTACGGCGGCGACTTCGGGGAGGCCGGCGACGACACGCTGGACGGGTTCAACGTCAACACGATGGTCCTGCAGGTGCCGAAGGCGCAGCTGCGCGGGCCGGACGACGGCGTGATCGGGATCTGGACGACGGCCTCGCGCCGCTCGATCCGGATCCAGGGCGCGGACGGCTCGCTCGAGTGGAAGGGTCCGTTCGTGCAGGTCTCGCGGCTCGGCATGCCGCTCGTGAACGAGGTCGTCGTGCCGATCGGGTTCAAGGACTACTTCAACGGGTCCGACCCGCGCGGTGACGCCGCCTACCTGCCGAAGGTGAACGACCCCGAGCTGCCGCACCTGATCAACGCGGTGTACGGCCTCCCGACGTTCCGGACACGAACCCGGCCTTGGACGGCGTGCAGCGGTCCGACCTGGTGCAGGTCTTCCTCACCGGCCTGCCCGGGCTGAACAAGCCGACGCCGCACGTCCGCAAGTCGGAGATGCTCCGGCTGAACATGGACGTCGCGCCGTGCACGGTGGACTGCTCCACGCTCGGGCGCGATCGACGGCGACATCGCCGGGTTCCCGAACGGCCGGCGTCTGACCGACGACATCATCGACATCGCGCTCCGCGTCGTGATGGGGGTCCTGATCCCCGGACACGACACCGACGCCGACGGTCTCTCCGACGGTGTCGGGGAGAACGACTCGGCGTTCCTGGGGAGCTTCCCCTACGTCGCGTACCCGCACTCCGGGTCGGACGCCGACCCGCACTCGGCACCTAGGCAACGGAGGAAGGGAGCGGCCGCCGCGGCGCGGCGGCCGCTCCTCCTCCTGGAGGAGGACGCATGAAGGCTCGAGCCGTCTCGATCGTGACCGCCGCGGGGCTCGCGGTGGTCGTCTTCCTGATCGGGGCGCTCGGACCCTCGGAGGCGACTCCGGATGCTCGCCGGGACCGATCGCCGGCGCGGCGCATCGGCGGGACGCGTTCCTCATCCCAGCGTCCGGCGCCGGCTCCCTCGATGCCGCGATCGCGTCGCTCGAGGGTCGGCTCGAGGCGGTTCCCGACGATTGGGAGGCCTCGGCCGCGCTCGGGACCGCCTACGTCCAGCAGGCCCGGATCACGTCGGACCCGTCCGCGTATCCGCTCGCCCGGACGGCCCTCCGCCGCTCGCTCGCGCTGCAGCCCACCGGCAATGCGGGAGCGCTCGTGGGGCTCGGCGCGCTGGCTGCCGCGCAGCACGACTTCGCCGCCGCCCTCCGTTGGGGACGCCGCGCCGTCCGGACCGCTCCCTTCGACGCAGATGCCTACGGGGTCCTCGGGGACGCCCAGCTCGAGCTCGGGCGGTACCCAGCGGCGTTCGCGTCGTTCCAGCGGATGGTCGACACCCGTCCGGATCTCGCGTCCTATGCCAGGGTCAGCTACGCGCTCGAGCTCCGAGGGAACGTGGCCGGAGCGATCGACGCGATGCGGGCGGCGTTCGACGTGGCCGCCGGCCGGCCGGACGCCGCCTGGGCGGCGGCGCAGATCGGGAAGCTGCACTTCGGAGCCGGCCGGATCGACGACGGCCGGGAGTGGTTCCGGCGCGCGCGGGCGGCCGACCCCGGCTCGATGGAGGCGGAGGCGGGCCTGGCGCTCGTGGCGTGGGCCTCGGGCGACCTCCCCGCGGCGATCGCCGGATACGAGCGCGCTGGCGGCGCGGTCTCCGTCGCCGGAGCACCTGGCCACGCTCGGCGATCTCTACGCGGCGGCGGGTGATGACGAGGCCGCCGCGGCGCAGTTCGACCTCGTCCGGGCGGAGGCGCGCCTCTTCCGCGCGAACGGCGTGAACACCGACCTCGAGATCGCGCTGTTCGAAGCGGATCACCGTGGTCCCGGCTCGGCGCGGGCGGCGCTCCGCGCCGCCCGCGCCGAGTGGGCGAAGCGCACGAGCGTCCACGTGGCCGACGCCCTGGCGTGGGCCCTGTACGCGAACGGCCGCTACCGGGAGGCCGCCGCCGCGCTCGGAGCAGGCCCTCCGACTTGGCACGCGGAACGCCCTGTTCCTCTTCCACGCCGGGATGATCAGGCTCCGGCTGGGGGACCGAGATGCCGCGGAGCGGTTCCTGCGCGAGGCGTTCGAGGTGAACCCGTGGTTCTCGGTTCGGTGGGCACCCGTCCTGCGCTCGGACGCTGTCCCGGTTGGACGAGGGCTGACGGCTACGCCGCCGCCTCCCAGACCGCCTCCCCCGGTGCGGAGGGAGCGGTCCCTTCCACCTCGAGCGTGATCAAGACCCGATCGAAGGACGAGCGGTCGAACGGCACGTCCACGACCGTCATCCCGGAGCCGGGGAGGAAGGTTCCCGCGAAGACGGGTTCGCCGCCGTCGGAGAGCCAGATCCCGTACACGAGACCGGTGGGCGGCGCGGGCACGTCTCCACCGATCAGGTAGAAGTGGTCTTCCTCCGGCGCGGTGATCTGGGACACCGGCGCCGGGTCGGTGGCCTCGGCCCCGGTCAGGGGCGCGGTGTCGGCGTCGGGCCGCTGGGAGAACGCGAGGGCTTCCCCCAGCAGATCGTTGCTCGTCTGGAGGTCGTCCGCGCGCACGCCCAGCGAGACGGCGAGACCCCCCACGACCAGGATCGCCGGCAACCCCGGACGCCACCGCCACCCACCTGCCGGGTGCGGGGCGCGCCGTCCTCGGCTCCAGCTCGCGATGCAGGCGGGGGAGCAGGGTCTCCGGTGGGGTCATCGGGTCCGCCCCGAGGGCGAGGTCGGCGACCGTCTCACTGAACGCCACGAGGGTCTCGCGGCACCTGGCGCAGCCCGGCACGTGCTCGGAGAGCAGGCGGTCGGCCTCCGGCGGCGTCGTCGCCGGAGAGGCTCCGGAGCGCGTAGCCGGCGAGCAGCTCGTCGGCCCGGTCCTCCTCGTGCGGATCCATCGGCGGCGTTCCTGTCGGCGTCACCCGTCTCCTCGATCGTCGGTCCCGAGCGCCCCACGCAGCTTGCGGAGCGCCGCGAACGTCCTCGTCTTCACCGTGCCGAGCGGGATCCCGAGCTCCTCGGCGATCCGCACCTGCGTCATCCCTCGGAAATAGGCCATCTCGAGCACCTGTCGTTGCTCTGCGGAGAGGTCTCGGAGCGCCTCACGGACGTCGCGACGGCGCTCGGAGAGGTCGTCGTCGTCCACAACGCGCTCCGAGGGGTCTTCGTCCACGACGGGCTCGAGGTTCGCCGCTCGATCCTGGCGCGCCCGGATCCGTTCCTCGCGCCGGATCGTATCGACAGCCCGGTGATGGACGAGCGAGAGGAAGAAGGTCCGGAAGGCTCCTCGGGCGGCGTCGAAGGCCTCGGGCGCCCGCCAGAGCGCGAGGAAGGCATCGTGGACGACGTCCTGCGCGAGCAGCCGCTGTCCCGTGAGCCGGTAGGCGATCCCGTACGCCGTGGGGGAGTAGCGGCGGTAGAGCTCGTCGAAGGCGCCTCGGTCGCCGGTGGAGAGGCGCCGGTGCAGCTCCAGATCGTCCCGGTCGCCGTCTCTCATCACCCTCGGCGCGGCACGCTACCATCGGCCGATGCCGGGGCTCCCCACGTCCGGACGGGACCCGGAGGGCGAGACCCATCGGGTGGTCCTGTACACGCGCCCCGGGCTGCCATCTCTGCGACGTCGCCCGCGAGACGGTCCTGTCGCTGCGGGAGCGGTTGCCCTTCTCCTTCACGGAGGTCGATATCGAGGGGGACGACGAGCTGGAGCTGGGCTACGGGATCCGGATCCCCGTGGTCGAGATCGACGGCGAGGAGGCGTTCGAGGTCACGGTCGATCCGATCCAGCTCGCGGAACAGCTGGCCGAGAAGGAGCCGCCGAGCCGCTCGTGAACTTGTGAACGGAGCAGTGTTTTCGGCTAGGCTCCGTGCCATGAACCACTGGCCGGGCCGCTCGTGAGGGATCGGTCGATCCCGGAGGCGACGGTCGGCCGGCTGCCCCGGTACCTCCAGGCGCTCGCCGGGATGGCCGCCGACGGCACCGCGGTGGCGTCCTCCGAGGAGCTCGCGCTGGCCGCCGGCGTCACGTCCGCGAAGGTCCGGAAGGACCTCTCGCACCTCGGCTCCTACGGCACGAGGGGGGTGGGCTACGACATCGCCTACCTGATCCACCAGATCCGTCGGGAGCTGGGGCTCACGCAGGACTGGGGCATCGCGATCGCCGGCATCGGGAACCTGGGGCATGCCCTCGCGAACTACAAGGGGTTCGGCGACCGAGGGTTCCGCGTGGCTGCCCTCGTCGACGTCGATCCGGCGAAGGTCGGCGAGCGGGTGGGGGAGCTCGAGGTGGTGCACATCGACACGCTTCCGGAGCTCGTGAAGGAGCTCGCGATCGCGATCGGCGTGATCGCGACGCCCGCGACGGCCGTCCAAGACGTCGGCGATCGGATGGTCGCCGCCGGGATCCGCTCGATCCTCAACTTCGCGCCCGCGCCGCTCGTCGCCCCGCCGGGCGTCTCGGTCCGGTCGGTGGACCTGGCGGTCGAGCTGCAGATCTTGGCGTACTACGAGCAGCGGAAGGCGGTGCTCGCCGACGTCCGGCGGCGAGGCGGTGCCGTGGCGTTCGCGCCCACGAGGTAGCGGAGAGGCGAGACACGATGCGAAGGACCGTGATCCCGCTGGCGTTGGCCATCGTCGCGTTCGCCCTGTTCATGCCGGTGGTGTGCGCCGGGAGCTCCGGCGACTCGACCCTGGGCTGCGACACGTTCTGGGGATGGACGTTGCCCGGGTCCGCGATCGATGGTCCGGAGGTCCTGCGCTACCTCATCCCCATCGCCGTCGCGTTCGTGGTGTTCGTGGTCGCGCTGACCCACCTCACTCGGAGACTTGGGGATCGACGCTCCGACGCGCCGGAAGCTACTTCGCGATCGTGATCCAGAGGACGACGAAGACGGCCAGGATCATCACTCCGAGGAGGATGAACTGGATGCTGCCCTGATCCAGCAGGGGTACCTCCGCACCGATCACGCTCCCACCTCCTCCCGTGGTTCGCCGGGTCCCATCACGCCGGTCCGTACCAGGGCGGTGCCGCGCCACCGGTGAGGAAGTCCTTGCGCTTGCGCTCGGCGATGTCCAGTAGCGGCAGATGGATCGCGAACAGGATCACGGACGCCGCCAGGAACATGTAGGAGTACCGCGGGACGCTTCCTTCGTCGTGGTACAGCGACACGGTCCAGAGCGGTCCGCCTTCCAGGAAGTGGGCTCGGGCGACGGCGAGCTGCGTGTCGCCGGCGTTCGTGAAATGGATCGAGTCCACGGCGAAATCCACACCGGTCACGGCGGTGGGGTCCACCTCGGGGATCTCGAGCTCCTCGTTCGCGTGCTCCGCGAGGAAGTCGCTGACGATGCCGGTCACGGACTGGACCTCGGCCGACTGCTGGCCCGGCGCCGGCTGTTCCCACGGTCCCTCGGGATACGAACGGAACTCCTCGTAGCGGTCGCTGGTGTCGGCCGTCGAGGCCAGGAGCGGGATCCAGGCGGGCTCCGCGCCGCGCGGCCCCAGGTTCACCGGCGTGTCCTCTCCCTGGGAGTAGAAGCCGAACGCCCACAGCGCGGAGAGCACGATCATCCATCCCGAGAACGCGACCATCAGGACCAGGTAGCCCATCCAGCGGCCGAGGACCGCGGTCAGGAGGAGGTACACGCTCCCCACGAACAGGATGAACGCCATCAGCGACCACCCCCGCGCCCTTGACGAGGACGCCGCAGTCGATGTTGAACCCGAGGCAGCTCTCCATCACGGATCCCTCGGGTTGGGGCCGGGAGTCGCGAGCGCCGCCGCGGACGCGTCCTCGTTCAGGCACACGTTGTCCTCGGGCGGCACGTTCTTGGACGAGAGCTCCACGAGGTAGAGCACGATGTCGTTGATCTGCTGGTCGTCGAGCGCGCCCTCGAACCGGATGCTCCACGACGGCATCCCGCGATCGACCCGACCTTCCGAGATCACCTGGTAGATGTCCGCCGTCGAGTAGATCGCGGCGTGGCCGGTGCTCGGGCCTCCACACACGTTCGTGAGGTTCGGCGGGAACGCGAACGTGTCCCGGAGCGGGATGATGCCCCCGGTCAGCTCCGGCCCGTGGCATCGGACGCACCCCACCCCGAGCTGGTTCTCCTCCGAGAACGGCAGGACCGAGCGCGAGCCGCGGTCGATGGCCATCTCCTTCAGCTCGTGCTCCTGGTTCAGGTTGGTGGACGGCTCGAAGATCCACGTCGCCGGGATCCACACGACGAAGAACGCGAGCATCACGACGCTCCAGCCCTGGAGCTTCTGCAGGAGCGGAGTCTCGAGCGCGGCGTCGGAGGGTCCGGGACGGAGGGCCTCGGGGATGTCGGGACCCGTCTCTCGCGTCCGCTGGCGCAGCGCGAGGCCCGCCACCGCGGCGGCAGCGATCAGACCGCCCGCGATCGCGAGGGCGATCCCGGCGGTCGTCGACAGTGCGAGCATCGCTCTCGTCCGCCCCTATCCCGGTGCCACGCAGAAGGCGCCTTGCGGCGGCTGATCGATCGTGTCGGTCCCACGCGCCGGCCCGAGGACGACCTCGGACGTGTCGACCATGACCCGGCCGCCCACGACCTCCATGTGGAAGCGGTCCATGCCGCGAGGCGCCGGGCCGAGCTGGTACTCGCCGGCCGAGTTGTACTTCGAGCCGTGACACGGGCACTCGAACCACTTCGACTGGCCGCAGAACGGGACGCGGCATCCAAGATGCACGCACCGTTGGTAGAGCGGCATGATGCCCTCGCCCGAGACGCCTTCGGACGCATAGTCCACGCCGCCCTTCGGCGTGCCGTTGTACGGCACGATGTAGAAGCGGCCCGTGCCGACGTAGAACGGCTCGCCGGAGCCCACGGCCGCCTTGATCTCCGCGAGATCGCCCGCATCGATCAGCGCTCCGAACCCGCCCTTCAGGCTCGGCCAGAGGAACGCGATCGACGCGCCGCCGAACTGCGCGCCGAACACGAGGAGCGATGAGATCAACGACCTGCGGAAGAAGTCCCGGCGGGAGACCGCGGTGGCGCGTGACGCGGGCGGAGGCAAGCCCGCCGCGCGCGCCTGCGACGCGGCGAGGGCTTCCTGCTGCCGTTGGTAGGAGCGCAACGAGACGACGAAGAACGCGATCGCGAAGATCAGGATGCCGAGCAGCGCGGCGATCGCGGCGACGAGTCCGGCGGAGGCGGCGAGCATCCTCACAGGTCGAAGAACACCCCCTGCGCCCACGGCCACACCCAGTTGTACCCGGGCCCCCGGAAGAACGAGCCGATGATCGTGAGCACGGCGCCGAACATGAACATCATCGTGAACAGCGTGAGGGCGATCTTCCTGTCGCCGGGACGGGTGCTGGGGTTCCTGTCGACGAACGGGACCGCGGCGAGCCCCACGAGGATGAACGTGGGGATCGAGATCCCGGCGACCATCGGGTGGAAGTAGCGCAGCAGCTCCTGCAGTCCGAGGAAGTACCAGGGGGCCTTCGACGGGTTCGGGGTGAGGTTGGCGTTCGCGAGCTCGCGCAGCGGTGCGTTCAGGAACGTGGAGAACACCACGAGGCCCACCGACAGCACGAACATCGCCACGAACTCTTCGATCAACAGGTGGGGCCACACGTTCACGCGGTCGCCCTGCTCTCGCTCGACCCGCTGGATCCCCTCCGGCGGCACCAGCGCGAGCAACCGGTGCTTGTCCGGGGCGCCCTTCTTGGGCGTGGGGATGTTCCCCGTGGGGAGCGGCGCGGTTCGGGTGGGCGCGCTCGCGGGTGCGGCCGCCACCATCGCCGCCTGCGCCGGCGCGGCCACCGGGGCTGCTGCTGCGGCCGCCGGCGTCTGCGCTTCCCCGTTCCCTCCGGCGGCGGGCGCGGCGACGGCCGCCGCTTCCTCCTCGGGATGCGCGGCCTTGTAGGCGCGGACCGCCGCCGAGCGAGCACGGCCCTCGGCCACGCGCTTGTCCGTCCCGGCGTCCAGCTGCTCCTTCAGGACGCGGTCGAAGACCTCCTGGTCGAGCGGGGTGTCTTCGCGCGCCATCACCGGCCCCCGATCGTCGCCATCAGAGCGGCCCCGAGATCCCGCCGTCCTTGCGGATCCGCCAGAAGTGGACCGCGAGGAACAGCACCAACACGAACGGCAGCGCCAGCACGTGGAGCACGTACCAGCGCAGGAGCGTCTCCGGCCCGACGACCACGCCGCCGAGCAGGAGGAAGTTCATCTGCTTCGCGATGAACGGCGAATAGCCGGCGAGCGAGGTCCCGACGGTCACGGCCCAGATCGCGAGCTGGTCCCACGGCAGCAGGTAGCCCGTGAACGACAGCCCGAGCGTCAGGAAGAGCAGGATGACGCCGACGACCCAGTTGAACTCGCGCGGGGGCTTGTAGGCGCCCGTGTAGAACACCCGGGCCATGTGCAGGGCCACGCTGAACACCATCAGGTGGGCGCCCCATCGATGGAGGTTCCGGACGAAGTCGCCGAAGAACACCGTCGTGCGGATGCCCTGCATGTCCGTGTAGGCCTGCGCGCCGCCGATGTCCGCCTGCTGCCGGTAGAAGAACATCAGGAAGATGCCCGTGACCGTGAGCAGGATGAACAGGAAGAAGGAGAGGCCCCCCAGGCAGAACGTGTAGGTCAGCTTCAATCCGTGCCGTTTCACCTTCACCGGGTGGAGGTGGTACAGGACGTTGTTCATCGTCGCGAGGGCGCGGTCGCGCGAGGTGTCCTTGTAGCCCTTCCGGAAGATCGAGCCCGGCCGGAAGATCGACTTCCAGACCTCCGTGTCCCGGAGACGGTCGCCGAGCTCGCTCGGCGACGGGGGCTTCAGCTTCAACGCGTTCCCCCTCTCGCGGTCGGCGCGATCATTCCTCCGCCGCCTGGGACGTCGGGACCTCGGCCATCGTCCGCCGGCCTCCGGAACCCTCCGGCAGCCGCGCATAGTACAGCGTGTCCGTCGGGCACCGGTCGACGCAGACCGAGCACCGTGTGCACGCGTTGTCGTCGACCACGAAGATCGCCGTCGAGTTGAGCACCTCGGCCTCGGCCGCCGACGTCTCCGCGCCTTCGACGATCTCGGGGGCGAGCATGAAGATGCAGTTCCAGGGGCAGACGTCTTCGCACGCCCGGCACAGGATGCAGTTGTCGGGGTCCAGCATCAGGTGCTTCGGCGACTTCACGCCCTCGCTGAGCCACGCGGGATCGACCGCCTCGAGCGTGTAGTCCTCGTGGATGTCGACCTCGGTCTTGGTGAAGGGCATCGCTCAGCGGCCTCCTACCGGTACCCGCCGGTGGGTCGGACGTCGCCGGACTGCCCGCGCAGCTTCCGCCGCCAGTTCTGCAGGACGGCGGAGACGACGAGCACCGTGACGATCGGGCCGGTCGTGAGGCCCATCGCGATCGCGTCCCGCAGCATGAGCAGCCCTTCGTAGGAGAGCCACAGGAACGACTCGCGCGAGAAGAAGCTGCCGCCCGTGTTGAACGGATCCCGGAGGAACGCTTCGAGGTCCGTGGGGCCCTGCCACCCGAGCTTCTGCTCGGCGTAGTACATCCACCACGACGGCATCACGGAGCTGGTGATCAGCAGGAAGAACAGGAGGGCCATCGAGAACAGCACGGCGCTCGTCCACGACCACTCGAAGTCCCGCAGGAACGACTCCACATGGCGCTTGACGGTCTGGATCGGCGATCTGGCTACGGTCTCGACCTGGCTCATGCGCTCGCTTGCTCCATGGGCGGGCGAATCATACAACCGGGCCTCGGAGGGCCTCGCGTCGCGGCTCGGCCCCCGCCTCCCACTCGTGAAGGTTTTCACGAGCGCCTCCACACTATGTCGCGTCCGGGGCACAGACAACCCGCCCCGCCAGCACGGCCGGTGGGACACTGAGCACGATGGTGGGGGGACTGGTCGACACGGGGCTCTCGTCGTGGTGGGCGCCCGCCCTCGCCTTCGCAGCCGGGGTCGTGTCCTTCGCTAGCCCCTGCGTCCTGCCTCTGGTTCCGGGCTACGTCTCGTTCGTCACCGGGAGCCGGGCGACCGAGGGCGAGAGCCGGCGCCCCCTGGTGCCGATCCTGCTGTTCATCCTCGGCTTCACGATCGTGTTCACCCTCCTGGGGGCGTTCGCCGGGACGTTCGTGCCGTTCATCCGCGATCCCTGGTTCCAGCGCGTCGCGGGGCTCGTGGTGCTCGCGCTCGGTCTGCTGATGCTCGGGTACGCGTTCCGTCGGGGGTCCCCCGGTCTCTACGCCGAGCGCCGACCGCTCCTCGAGCGGGTGCGTCCGGGCCGGGCCGGCGCGTTCCCGCTCGGGATCGCCTTCGCGGCCGGCTGGACCCCGTGCATCGGTCCGGTGCTCGCGGGCATCCTCGCGATCGCGGCGAGCGGCGGCACGGTGAAAGGAGCGGCCCTCCTGGTCGTGTACTCGCTCGGTCTCGGGCTCCCGTTCCTGCTCGTGGGGATCGGGGCCGACCGCCTCGTTCGGAGCCTCGGGTGGGTCAAACGCCACTATCGGGTGATCGCCGGTGTCTCGGGTGCGCTCCTGGTCGCGGTAGGTGTTCTGCTCATGACGGGGCTGTTCCAACAGGTCTTCGGGCCGCTCGCGCGGTTCGATCCCGGGCTGTAGGTGCGGGCTAGCATCCGGACGCCATGACGACGACGTCCGATGCCACCGTACGCCGATCCGTGGCGCTCGTGTGGCGCACGTTGCGCTCGATGCGGACGGCGTTGATCCTCCTGTTGATCCTCGCCGCCGGCTCCGTGATCGGCTCGCTCCTGCCCCAGATCCCGAACTCGCCGGAGCGGGTCGGGCGCTACCTCGACGACCACGGTGTGTGGGGGACGTTCCTGTTCCGGGCGGGCTTCTTCGACGTCTACGGGTCGTGGTGGTTCGCGCTCATCACGACGCTGCTGTTCATCTCGCTCGCGGCGTGTCTGTTCCCGAGGACGCGGGCGATGGTGCGCGCGCTCCGGCAGCGCCCCGTCCAGGCCCGGGAGCTGGACGGGTTCCGGCATCACGCCGAGCTCCGGGTCGGCCACGGTCCCGACGTGGTCGCGGCGGACGCGGCCCGCTACCTGCGACGGAAGCGCTTCCGTGTCTCCCGGCAGGACGACGGTGTCGCGGCGGAGAAGGGCGTGCTCCGCGAGGTCGGGAGCCTCCTGTTCCACTGGGCGTTCTTCCTCCTCCTCGCCGGGGTGATCGTGGGCAAGGGGACCGGCTTCACCGGCCGCGCCGTCGTGACCGAGGGCGAGACGTGGATCGACGCGCGCGCGAACTACGACGGCGAGATCCGGACGGGGCGCTACTTCGGGGGTGCGCACACCGGTCTCGGGATCGAGCTGCTGGACTTCGACGACAGCTACCGACGGAACGGGCTGCCGATCGACTTCGTCTCTCGACTCCGATTCACCGACGGGGACGGGTCGTCGCTGGGGGTGGAGGAGATCCGCGTGAACCATCCGACGTCCCGGGACGGCCTCCGGATCTTCCAGGAGGGGTTCGGTTGGGCGCCGGTGGTGACGGCGGCGCTCGACGGCCGGTCGATGTGGTCCTCGCCGATCGAGATGACCCGCGACGATGCTCCGAACGGCGTGCCCGCGACCGCGATGCCGTGGCGCGGGGCGATCAAGCTCACCGCACCCGAGCCGGACGTGATGATCAGCCTCGAGCTGTGGTCGGACTTCCGGGCGTTCGCGAACCTCCAGCTCACCGGCCGGCCCACGCCGATGCTCGTCCAGTTCGATCCGTTCATCCGCTACTCGGTGTACGTGGGCCGCATCGCCGACCCGGCGCGATCTTCGATCGAGACGGCCGGTCTCCGGCGGGTCGCGCGTGGCGACCTCCGCGCCGCCGGCAGCGACCGGACCGAGGTGCCCGGGGTGGGTCGAGCTCACGCTGTCCTTCCCGGAGCTCCGGCAGTACTCGGTCCTGCTGATCAGCAAGGACGTCGGCATCCCGATGGTCCTCGCCGCCGCTATCCTCGTCCTCGTGGGACTCATCCCCGCGCTGTACGTCTCCCGACGGAAGGTCTGGGTCCGAGCGGAGGCCGCCCCCGGTGGCGCCCTCGTGAAGATCGGAGGCTTCGCGCTGCAACGGAAGGACTCCTTCGAGAACGAGTTCGACGCGATCGTGCGGGCCGTGGGCGCACGGTCGTCTCCCGCCCAGCGGACGTCCGAGCGACCGGACCCCGAGGAACGGGTGGGGACGTCGTGAACGCGGCGAGGCTCTCGAGCACGGCGTTCGACCTGACCCTGTGGCTCTACCTCGGCGCGATGGTCCTGTCGTTCGCCTACCTCGCGGCCAGGCGTGACCTGCTCTGGACGGTGGCTCGCGTGGTCGCGATCGCGGGCGCCACGGCCAACCTCGTGTCGATCGTGGCGCGGGGGGTGGCGGCGCACCGCGTGCCCTGGGGCAACATGTTCGAATACTCCACGGTGCTCGCGTTCCTCGTGGTGGTGGGCACGCTCGTCTTCGTCGAGGGTTTCGCGAAGATCAAGACCCTCACCGGCTTCTCGCTGATGTTCTCCGTGCTCACGCTGGCGATCGCCGCGATCTTCTTCCCGGTGGAGCCGAGCCCGCTGCAGCCGGCGCTCAACTCGTACTGGATCAAGATCCACGTCGTCGCGGCGATCACGGGTTCGTCATTGTTCGCGATCGGCGGGATCGCGACGATCCTGTTCTTGATCAAGGATCGTTCGGAGCGACGGGCGCTCTCCGTCTTCCGCGATCGCACGCCGCCGCCGATCATGGGCGGCGCGATCGAGGTCGACGCGCCGCACGACCTCCTCCCGGATCCGGAAGGATCCGGCACGCCAACCCCCGAGCCCGCGCGCGGCGGCGTCCTGCCGTCGGCGGCAGCACTCGACCGCGTGGCGTACCGCGTGATCGCGTTCGCGTTCCCGATCTGGACGTTCGCGGTGATCGCCGGCGCGATCTGGGCGCAGGACGCGTGGGGGCGCTACTGGGGGTGGGACCCGAAGGAGACGTGGTCGTTCGTCACGTGGACGATCTTCGCGGGGTACCTGCACGCGCGTTCCACCGCCGGCTGGAAGGGCCGCCGCGCCGCCGTGATCGCCGTCGTCGGCTTCGTCTCGCTGTTGATCACCTACTACGCCGTGAACCTGTGGATCGTCGGATTGCACTCGTACAAGAACGGATGACGCGTCAAGTGCCGCCAGACCCCGGTGATACAGTGCGCGCGGGCTCGCCGAGCCCGTCCTCAGAAGAGCTCCGGGAGACCGAAGGAACCGTGCGGAAGAGGTTGCTCTGGGCGACGGCCGGGATCGGCCTGCTGCTCCTGTTGAGCGGTTGCGCACCCGACGCCACGCAGGACACGCTCCAACCGCAGGGCCCCTACGCGCAGAAGCTGAAGGACCTCTTCATCCCCGTCTTCTGGGTCGCGGTCTTCGTCTTCATCGTCGTGGAGGGCGGGATCGTGCTGGATCACGATCCGGTACCGGCATCGCAAGGGTCGCGAGCGCATGCCGGCGCAGATCCACGGCAACACACGCCTCGAGATCGGCTGGACGATCGCTCCGGCGCTGATCCTCGCCGGCGTGATGGTGCCCACCGTGGCGACGATCTGGGATCTCGCTCGGAAGCCGCCGGACGACGCGATCAACGTCACGGTGCGCGGCCTGCAGTGGTGGTGGGACTTCGAGTACACGGACGAGGACATGCGCACCCCGTATGGAGACCAGGCGCTCATCAGGACGGCGGACGTCCTGGTGATCCCGGAGGACCGGGTCATCTACCTCTCGCTCGAAGGAGCCGGCGGGGGGATCGGAGGGGATGAGGACGCCAGGGACTACATGGTGATCCATTCCTTCTGGATCCCGGAGCTGGCGGGCAAGCAAGACGTCATGCCGGGACGCATCAATCACATCTTGCTGCAGGCGGATCGACCCCGGGATGTACGAGGGCCAGTGCGCCGAGTTCTGCGGCCTCCAGCACGGGAAGATGCTCGTGCGCGTGGTGGCGCTCTCGGCCGAGGACTGGGAGGCCTGGGTCGAGAACCAGAAGCGGGCGGCGGTCGAGCCGACCGGTCTCGCGCGGAAGGGGATGGATCTGTTCCTCGAGCCGCTCTCCGGCGGTCGCGGCTCGTGCGTCGACCTGTCATGCCGTGGGCGGGACGGAGGCGACGGTCCGGGCCGGACCGGACCTCACGCACTTCGCCGATCCCACGCACGAGTGTTTCGCGGGCTGCAACTGGGAAACGACGGATCGCGATGCGCTGGAGGCCTGGCTCCGGAACCCCGACGCCGTGAAGCTGGGGTCGAAGATGCCCAACTACCATCTGACCGAAGACGAGATCGACGCCCTCGTGGCGTACCTGTACAGCCTGACGTGAGCACGCGCGACGACGGAGTGGATGACCGATGGCGACCGTGACCACCACCGCCCGGCGGCGAGAGGGGATCCTCCGGCGCCCGACGGCGATGACCGGCTTCTGGAGCTGGTTCACGACCATCGACCACAAGAAGATCGGGATCCTCTACGGCGCGACGGCGCTCGTGTTCTTCCTGATCGGCGGCCTCGAGGCGCTGCTGATCCGAGCCCAGCTCGCCGGGCCGGACGGCACGGTGCTGAACGCCGACCAGTACAACCAGATCTTCACGATGCACGGCGTCACGATGGTGTTCCTGTTCGTGATGCCGATGTCGGCGGCGTTCTTCAACTACTTCATCCCGCTGATGATCGGCGCGCGCGACGTCGCGTTCCCGCGCCTGAACGCCTACAGCTACTGGGTGTTCCTCCTCGGCGGGCTCTTCCTCTATTCGAGCTTCTTCCTCGGCGGCGCCCCGAACTGCGGCTGGTTCTGCTACGCACCCAACTCGATCTTCGATCCCACGATCGGACCGACGTTCTACGCGCTCGGCCTGATCATCACCGGGATCGCCTCGACGGCGGGTGCGGTGAACCTCGCGGTCACCGTGATCAACATGCGCGCGCCGGGCATGTCGTTGTTCCGCGTCCCGGTCTTCGTGTGGATGGGGCTCGTGGTCCAGCTCCTGCTGGCGTTCTCTCTCCCGATCATCACGGTGGCGCTGTTCCAGCTGCTGTTCGATCGGGAGTTCGGCACGCACTTCTTCGATCCCACCGCCGGGGGCGATCCGATCCTGTGGCAGCACCTGTTCTGGCTGTTCGGGCACCCCGAGGTGTACATCCTGATCCTGCCGGCGTTCGGGATCATCACGGAGATCCTGCCGGTCTTCAGCCGCAAGCCCCTGTTCGGCTACCAGTTCGTGGTGTTCTCCGGGATCGCGATCGGCTTCATCGGGTTCGGCGTGTGGGCGCACCACATGTTCGCGGCCGGTCTGGGGCCGGTGGCGAACACCGCGTTCGGCGTCTCCACCGCGATCATCGCGATCCCGACGGGCGTGAAGATCTTCAACTGGATGGCCACGATGTTCCGAGGCGATCTGCGGTTCACGTCGGCCATGCTGTTCGCGATCGGAACGGTGACGATGTTCGTGATCGGAGGCCTCTCCGGCGTCACGCACTCGATCGTGCCCTCGGACTACCAGCAGACCGACACCTACTACATCGTGGCGCACTTCCACTACGTGATCTTCGGCGGCGCCGTGTTCGGCCTGTTCGGGGGGGCGTACTACTGGTGGCCGAAGGTGTTCGGACGGTTGTTGAGCGAGGGGCTCGGGAAGATCCACTTCTGGTTGATGCTGGTCGGGTTCAACCTCACGTTCGGCCCGATGCACATCCTCGGCCTCCAGGGGATGATCCGGCGGACCTACACGTATCCCGAGTCGCTCGGGCTCACGTTCTGGAACCAGGTGGCCACGGTCGGCTCGTTCCTGATCGCGCTGTCGATCCTCGTCTTCCTCGTGAACGTCGTCCGCACGCACTTGAAGGCGCGGCCGGGGAACGTGGACGACCCGTGGGACGGCCGGACGCTCGAGTGGATGACCACCTCGCCGCCACCCGTCCACAACTTCGATGAGATCCCCACGGTGCACGCGCTGGACGAGTTCTGGCACCGGAAGTACGTCGAGGACGAGCGGACGGGCCGGCTCGTGCCCGCCCAGGCCGGAGCCGCGAACGGGCACGCCGAAGGGGGCGCCGTCGGAGACGGCCCGGGTAGTCACGGCGCCACACATGGCATCCACCTCCCGAGCCCGTCGTACTGGCCCCTCGTCTCGGCGCTGGGGATGCCGATGATCGGGTACGGGGTGCTCTACTCCTGGTGGCTCGTGGGGATCGGCTTCGTCGATCGCGCTGATCGGGTTCTACGGGTGGGCGATGGAGCCGTCCGTGTCCCCGGAGGACACGTAGCGATGGCCGACGTCGCGATCGCGCACGGCGACGCCCACGGCGCCGACCACCCCGAGACCACCACCGGGCTGCCGCACACGAAGCTGGCGATGTGGATCTTCCTCGCATCCGAGTGCATGCTGTTCGGCGCGCTGATCACGACGTACGTGCTGTATCGAGGACGCCCTGGCCAACCGCCGCCTCACCCCAACGAGATCTTCGACATCCCGTACACCTCGGTGTCCTCGTTCGTCCTGCTGGCGAGCTCCCTCACGATGGTGCTGGCGCTCTCCGCTGCCCAGGAGCGCGACACCGGCCGGATGCGCTTGTGGCTCCTCACGACCGCGCTGCTCGGCATGACGTTCGTGGGGGGACAGGTCTACGAGTTCACGGCCTTCTCCAACGAGGGCCTCAAGCTCTCGACGAACCTCTTCTCCACGACCTTCTACGTCTTGACCGGGTTCCACGGGGTCCACGTCACCGTCGGCGTCTTGATGCTGCTCTCGCTGGTCGGGCTGTCGTCGGCCCGGCGCCTGCCCGAGGATCCCTCGTTCCCGATCGAGATGGTCGGGCTGTACTGGCACTTCGTCGACATCGTGTGGATCGTGATCTTCACCGTGGTGTATCTGATCCCGACGCCGAGCCCGGGAGGTCCCGGTGGCCCTTGAGCAACGAGAGGTCGAGGCGCCGGCGGAGCACGCGGGGACGCACGGCGGCCATCCGAGCCCGAAGGAGTACGTTCGGATCGGCGTGATCCTCGGCGTCCTCACGGCCCTCGAGATCGGCGCGTCGTACGCCGGCGTGAGCACGGGCATCCTGATCCCGACGTTGTTCATCCTCGCGGTCGTGAAGTTCGCGCTCGTCGTGATGTGGTTCATGCACCTGCGGTTCGACGACCGCCGCTACGCGCGCTTCTTCGTGATGGGTCTGGCCGGCGCGTCGGTGCTCTACCTCATCGTGCTGATCTCGCTCCGGGTCTTCGCCTGATGACCCTGCCTCCGTTCCACGTGCACCTCGACGTGCTCGCGACGCTCGGCGGGCTGGCCGCCGTGTACCTGCTCGCCGCGGGGCGACACGAGCGAGCGACGGGCGAGCGATCGGAGCCCGAACGCCGGCATCGCTTCCTGGGAGGGGTCGCCGTTCTGCTGGTGGGTGCCACCTGGCCGATCCACGACCTGGCCGAGAGCTACCTCTACAGCATGCACATGGTGCAGCACATGCTGTTCACGTTCGTGGCGGCGCCGCTGCTGCTCACGGGGACGCCGGCCTGGATGTGGCGCGCGATCTTCCCACCCGGTCCGTTGCGGGCAGCGTGGACGCTGCTCACCCGTCCGCTCGTGGCCCTGATCGTCGCCAACGGCGTGCTCCTCTTCCTGCACTGGCCGGAGGTCGTCTCCCTCTCCGTCCGCTCCGAGCTGGCGCACTTCTCGCTGCACACGCTGCTCCTGGGCTCCGCGATCGTGATGTGGTGGCCCGTCCTGTCGCCGCTGCCCGAGCTCCCCCCGCTGTCGCGACCGGGCCAGCTCCTCTACCTGTTCTTCCAGTCCCTCGCGCCGACCATCCCGGCCTCGTTCCTGACGTTCGGCACGGAGCCGCTCTACCCGATCTACGCCACGTTCCCCCGGATCTGGGGCATGGACGCGCTCACCGATCAGCTCGTGGCCGGCCTGGTGATGAAGCTCATCGGCGGCGCGATCCTGTGGGTCGTGATCGCCGCGGTCTTCTTCCGATGGGGACACGAGGAGACGACCGAGGGCTGGGACGCCTTGAAGTTCCGCAACGTCGAACGGGAGATCCGGGCGGGGATGGGCCGATGAGCGATCGCGGCGAACGGCAGAGCCTCCTCCTGCCGATCCTGATCCCCGATCGGGGCGCTCGCGGCGATCGTCCTCGTCCTGTTCACGTTCTCCCGCGTGTTGCTGTCGCTCAAGCCGAACGCCGCGACGGCCATCGCGCTTGCCGCGGCCGCCGGGATCATGGCCGTCGCGGCGTTCGTCGCGTCGCGCAGGCAGCGTCACCGGGGCGGCTCTGGGCGCGTTCGTCGGCGCCTCCGCCGGCATCGCGATGCTCGCCGGCGGGATCGCGATCGCGGTGATCGGGCCCGCCGGAGGAGGAGGTCGAGCCCATCCACGCCGAGCTCGCCGCACCCGAGAACGCGATCCAGGAAGGGTTCTCGACGGACGCGCTCGTCTTCGAGGCGGACGCACCCATCGAGCTCGCGTTCACGAACGAGGACACGACCGTGCACAACGTCTGGATCCTCGACGGGCCCGACGCTACCGCCCCTCCCCTGTTCCAGGGCAACGACGTGCCGGGCTCCGGCGAGGCCGTGTACCGGATCCCCCGCTCGAGCTCGGCGAGTACTTCTTCTTCTGCGAGCTGCATCCCGGCACCGCGATGGAAGGCACGGTGACCGTGTCCGAAGGGGCCGGCGGGGTCGAGGTCGTCGCGGAGAACACGGCGTTCGACACCGACGAGCTCCATCTCCCCGCGGACACGCCCACGCCGTTGACGTTCGAGAACCGCGGATCCCGCTCCGCACAACGTGTCGATCTACGAGAACGACCACGGCCTCCGGCGAGCCGCTCTTCACGTTCGAGCCGTTCGCGGGGCCCGGACGGAGCCCTTCGACGTGCCGGCCATCCCCGAAGGCGAGTACTACTTCCGCTGCGACATCCACCCGACGATGGAGGGGACGGTTGGTCGTCGCGCCACCGCCGGGTGAGGGCGGTCCGTGGGAGCGGGCCCGGGCGATGGCGGCGACCGAGGGCGGCTGAGACCCGCTGGTAGCGTGGCCCGCGTGCTGCGCCGGGTCGCTCTTCCCACGCTTTTCGCCCTCCTCGCGGCTCTGACAGCGTGCACCGGTGATGACTCCGTCTTCGGTGTGGTGGAGCTGGATCGGCCGTTGCCCCAGCTCGTCGGCGAGACCCTCGACGGCGACGAGCTCGATGCTGCCGACTACGCGGAGGGGAGCGTGCTCGTGATCAACGTGTGGGCCGACTGGTGCGGGCCGTGTCGCGAGGAGCAGCCGCAGCTCGTCGAGCTCGCGGATCGCTACGAGGACGACGGCGTGCGATTCCTCGGGATCAACTACCAGGACGATCGCGACGCGGCCGAGGCGTGGGTCGAGGAGTTCGGGGTGCCGTATCCCAGCCTGTTCGACCCCTTCGGCCGGACCGCGGCCGAGCTGGGCTATCCCGCCCTCCCCGACACCTACGTGGTGGATCGGCGAGGGCACGATCCGCTGGGTCGTCTTCGGCGAGACGGACGGGCCGCAGCTCGCAGGCCTGATCGACGACGTGCTCGCCTGACGCCCTCAGGCCCAAGAGTCACGAGTGGAGCATCGCGTCCGCGCCGACCGCGCCGAACAGCCCGGCGAGGTACAGGATCGAGAACGAGAACAGCCGACGCGTCCGTGCCTCATCGGCGCTGCGCCAGACCAAGAGCGCGCGGTACACGAAGGATCCGCCCGAGCAGCACCGCGGCGCCCGTGTAGACCGGGCCCATGTGTCCGACCGGCACCAGCACCAGCGTCGTCGCGAACAGGACGAGCGAGTAGAGGAGGATCTGCCGCCGGGTCTCGTCCTCGCCGCGGACGACCGGCAGCATCGGGACGCCCGCCGCCGCGTAGTCGCCCGAGAATCGCATCGCGAGCGCCCAGAAGTGCGGCGGCGTCCAGACGAAGACGATCGCGAACAGGACGATCGCCGGCCACGCGAGACCGCCGGTGACGGCCGCCCACCCCACGAGCGCGGGCACGGCGCCGGCCGCACCGCCGATCACGATGTTCTGCGCCGTCGTGCGCTTGAGCCACATCGTGTACACGAAGACGTAGAAGGCGATCGCCGACAGCGCGAGCACGGCGGCCAGCACGTTCACCGCCACGGCGAGGAAGTAGAAGGCGATCGCGCCCAGGACGAAGCCGAACCGGAGCGCGTGCTCGGGCGTGATCGCGTGCGCGGGGAGCGGCCGCTGCCGGGTGCGCCGCATGATCGCGTCGATGTCCCGGTCGAGGTACATGTTGATCGCGTTCGCGGAGCCGGCCGCGAGTGCCCCGCCCGCCAGCGTGGCGAGGATCAGCCACGGGGAGGGGAGTCCCTCGGCGGCGAGCAGCATCGCCGGGACCGTCGTGATCAGCAGCAGCAGGACGATGCGCGGCTTCGTGAGCCGGTAGTAGGCGGTCACGGTGTCGCGGAGCGAGGGACGATCGCCGGTCGTGTGCTCGTCCGAACCCGGTTCCTCTTCGGCTTCGGTGGAGGCGTCGCCGAGCCTCGACGCGGTGGCGAGCGCGACGACCGTGGCCCAGATCAGGACGGACAGCGCCACGTGCGCCACGACGGCCCAGGGCTGGAGCCGCGTCCACACGTTGGCCGCGCCGACCAGGATCTGGGCGACGAAGAGCACCAGGGCCGTCGAGGAGAGCCGGACGAGGACGTCGCTGCGTGCGGGATCGCGTCCGCGCCCGGATCGCGGTCCAGAGCACGAGCAGCATCGCGATCGCGGCGAGCGCGCGATGCAGGAACATCGCCGTGGCCGCGCCGCCGAGCGTCGGGACGAGCCTGCCGTCCATCAGTCGGCCAGTCCGTGAACACGAGCTGCGCATCGCTCGCGCGCACGTACGTGCCGACCGAGGAGCAGAGCCCCGACGACCGCCGCGAGCAGGAGCGCGAGCCGCGAGAACGGTCGGGCCCCGGTCCCTCGCGGCGACCCGGCTCCGGGCCTCGGCGCTGGCGAACACGGCGCTCGCGACGTACGTCACGTCGGCGATCAAGAGGAGCGCCACCACGAAATGCACCGTGACCCACCAGGGGTCGAGCTCGGTCGCGACGACGACCGCGCCGACGCCCGCCTGCGCCAGGACGAGCGGGAAGGCGAGGACCGCCGGCCAGAGGAGCCGAGGTCGCTCTCGCGCCACCTTGATCGCGGCCACGCCGGTGAGCGCCGTCAGCACGGCGACGAGGAACGCCATCGTGCGATGGGAGAACTCGATCAGGGAGTGGATCGTCCCCGACGGGAACAGGTGGCCGGGCTCGCACGCCGGCCAGGTGGAACATCCGAGCCCGGAGCCCGTCCCGCGGACGAGCCCACCGATCGCGAACAGCACGATCGTCGCGATCGCCGTGACGAGCGCGAGGGACCGGAAGCGGGAGTGGGTGAAGAGCATCGCGACGCCGGAATGATAGTCCCGGCCCGGTGCGCCCTCGGCCTTGCGATACTGCCGCGGTGACCGGGGATCTCCGCTCGAGGGTCGATGCCGTCCTCGCGACCTTCCTCGACGGGCGGCTCCGCGCCGTGGACCAGCTCGATCCGGCGGCTCGGCCACCGATCGAGGAGATCGGGCGTCTCCTGTCGGCCGGCGGGAAGCGGATCCGGCCCTCGTTCTGCTACTGGGGCTTCCGGGCGGCCGGCGGTGAGGATCGCGGGAGCCCCGACGAACCGATCGTGCGCGCCGCGGCGGCGCTCGAGCTCCTGCACACGATGGCGCTCGTCCACGACGATCTGATCGACGGCGCCAAGGAGCGACGCGGGGTCGCCTCGACGACCGCGTGGTTCGCGGAGCGAGCGGGGGAGCTCGAGGCGAAGGGGGAGCCCACCGCGTTCGGCGAGGCGATGGCGGTGCTCGTCGGAGACTTGGCGGCGGTACTGGCGGACCACCTGCTCCTCGAGTCGGGGTTCTCATCGGACGCGTTGGTGAACGCGCTCGCCGTCTACCACCCGATGCGGGAGGAGATGGCGATCGGCCAGTACCTCACGCTGGCGGGGTCGCTCGAGGGGCGCGGACGTCCCTGATCTGGCCCGTCGCGTCGCCGCTCTCAAGGGCGGCGGGTACACCGTGGAGGGCCCCTTGCGGATCGGCTCCGCCCTGGCCGGCGGGACCGATCCGGTGGGGGAGTGCCTGGCGCGGTTCGGGCGTCCGCTCGGCGAGGCCTTCCAGCTCCGTGACGATCTGACGGACGGCGACGCGGCGCCGGGCGTCACGCTCGAGACCGTCAACGGCCGCATCGCCGACGCGAAGGCGGCCCTCGATCCGGACCTCCTGGCCGCGGAGGCCGTTCCCGTCCTCCGACGGCTCGCGGATGAGGTGGCGATGTGACCGAAGACCTCGAGATGCTGCGGCGGCTCTTCCGCGACCAACCGACGTGCCGGGTGGCGACGGTGCGGCCCCACGGAGGGCCGCACGTCGCGACCCGGTGGTTCGTGTGGATGCCGGATGCGCTCTATGTCGCGACCCGCGTCGGGCGACACGACCTGGGAGGCGCTCGAGCACGACGCCCGCATCTCCCTCCTCGTCGACCGCGGCCGGGAATGGAACGACCTGTCCGGCGTGCGGATCGAGGGGGTCGCCGAGCTCCTGCCCGCAGAGCACCCCGACCTCCGCCAGCCCATGTCCGCCTGGCACGAGAAGTACCGGACGCTGTTCTCGGGCGACGGGTTCGAGCGCTTCACGGCCGCGATCCCGAAGCTCGGGTTCCTCCGCGTCGTCCCCGCCGTCGTCGACGCGTGGGACCACGGCTGAGCCGTTCTCGAGGGTGGTCACCGGGCTCTACTCGTGCTATGGTTTGAGCAGATGCTCAAAGCAAACGCTCAAACGACAGGAGGAGGCGAGCAGCGATGACGGATGAGAACGTGATCGTGGTCTACCTGGTCTACGTGGCGATCGCCGCCACGCTCACCATCTGGCTGGCGAGGACCCTGTTCCGCCACGGCACGGCGTTCCTGCACGACGTGTTCTCCGAGCGACCGGAGCTGGCCGACGCGGTGAACCGGCTCCTCGTGGTGGGCTTCTTCATGCTGAACCTCGGCTACGCGCTGTACCTCCTGCGCGCGTCGAGGGGACTCGACGCATTCGAAGCCACCCAGTTCCTCGTCAACCGGCTCGCGATCCTGCTCGTGACGCTCGCCGGGATGCACTTCCTGAACGTCTTCGTGTTCTGGCGGATCAGGGCGCACCGCGAGCAGCGGACGCTCCCCGTTCCGATCGCACCTCAAGTCATCGTGCCTCCGGCGCCCGCCGGAAAGAAGTGAGCTCGGTGGACGCCACCATCTCGGGGTCGGCGACGGGCATCGCCGACCCGGCGACGACGCGACTCACGGTCCTGTACGACGAGCGGTGCGGGTTCTGCCTCCGCTGCAGGGACTGGCTCTTGGGGCAGGCGTGTCTGCTCCCCGTGGACCTGCTCCCCGCGGGGTCGACGGTCGCGCGGGAACGCTACGGGGCGCTTCCCTGGCTCGGGAACGAGCTGATCGTGATCGACGACCGCGGCCGAGCCTGGCTCGGGGCTGCGGCCTTCGTGATGTGCCTGTGGGCGACCGCGCGGTATAGAGCCTGGGCGTACCGTCTGGCCAGGCCGGCGTTCGCGCACCACACGGAGCGGTTCTTCCGGTTCGTCTCGAAGCGGCGCGATCGGTGGAGCCGTTGGTTCGAGGGGGACGAGTGCACATACTGCGACGAGAACCCGTTCTTCTGGGAGGAGGCATGAGCGAACCCGGGGTGGAGGCGTCGACCCGCGACCGCATCGTCGAGGCGGCCCTCCGCACCGTCCAGGAGTCGGGGTTCGCGGACACCACCGCCCGGGCGATCGCACGCACCGGTGGCTTCAATCAGGCGCTGATCTTCTACCACTTCGGATCGCTCGACGCGCTGCTGCACGAGGCGTTCGCGGAGGCCTCGACGCGGCAGATCGAGAAGTACCGAGCGGCCGCGGCGGAGGTCTCGTCGCTGTCCGACCTGGTGCGGATCGCGCGCCGCCTCCACGAGGAAGATCTCGAGAGCGGGGCGGTCACGGCCATCACGCAGCTGATGGCCGCGGCGTCGGAGCCGGACGAGCGCGCGGCGCTGCTCGAGCGGTTCGACGGGTGGATCCAACTGGTCCAGGATGCATTGGAGCGGGCCACGGCGGAGTCCCCGCTGGCAACCGTGGTGCCGGTGCGGGAGGCCGCGTACGCGATCTGCGCGATGTTCCTCGGGATCGAGCTGATGAGCAGACTCGACCCGGCACGATCGGAGGCCGAGGCCGTCTTCGACATGATGGAGGGGATCGCACGGCTCGTCGAGGACGTCGGCTTGCCCCTGCTCGGATCCTCGTGAGCGCGCCTTGACCTCCGTGCGGTAGGGTGCTTGTGAAAGGTTTCACGAGCGCCCGACGGGGCTCCTGAGGGGAGGCGCGCGTGCCCGAGCGGATCGAGACCGACGTCCTGATCGTCGGCGCCGGCCCAGGTGGATCGGCGGCTGCATATCACCTCGCCCGCCACGGCATCGACGTCCTCGCCGTCGACAAGGCGACGTTCCCCCGCGAGAAGGTCTGCGGCGACGGGCTCACCCCGCGGAGCGTCGGCGCCATCGAGCGGATGGGCGTCGACACCTCGGATCCGGGCTTCGAGCGCGTGATGGGGCTCCGCGTGCATTCCAAGGACGTCACGATCGACCTCCCGTGGCCGGAGCTCGAGACGTGGCCGAACTACGGGCTCGTGATGCCACGGCTCGGGTTCGACCATCTCCTGCTCGAACGCGCGAAGAAGGCCGGCGCTCGCGTCATGGAAGCCACCGATGCCCGTTCGCCCCTGATGAAGGACGGTTGGGTCGTCGGCGCCGAGACCGTGCCCGCGGGCGACGCCGATACGGAGCCCACGGAGATCCACGCGCGGTTCACGATCGCGGCGGACGGCGCAGCGAGCCGTTTCGCCGCTCCCGCCGGCGTCCATCGCGACGTCTCGCGGCCGCTGGGCATCGCGGCGCGCCGCTACTACCGCGCGCCGAACCTCGGAGGCCCCTGGTTCGAGTCCTGGCTCGACCTGTGGGAGGGAGACATGCTCCTGCCGGGCTACGGATGGCTCTTCCCGATGGCCGACGGGCGCGTGAACCTCGGCGCCGGCCTCCTCAGCACGTTCCGGAACTTCAAGGACATCTCCGCCACCCGACTGTTCGCGGCCTTCGCCACGATGCTCCCCGAGGACCGCGGGATCTCCGAGGACACGGCCGATGGCCGCATGCTCTCCGGTCCCCTCCCCATGAGCCTGAATCGGGCGCCCCAGGCCGTTCCGGGCATGCTCGTGGTGGGCGACGCCGCGGGAGCGGTGAACCCCATGAACGGCGAGGGCATCGCCTACGCGATCGAGACCGCGGAGATGGCCGCCGAGCTCCTCCACGAGGCCCTCCTGAAGGACCGTCCCGGCCTGGCGATGCTCTATCCGCAGGCGCTCCGCGAGAAGTACGGACGGTACTTCCGTCTCGGCCGCGGGTTCGCGAAGCTCGTCGGCAAGCCGGAGATCATGGGGCCCGCCACGAAGTACCTCTTGCCGAACCCGAGGGTCATGGGGTTCGCGATGCGGATGATGGCGAACCTCACGGACGGCCGCGACGGGGACCGGCAGGACAAGCTCTTCTACCTGCTCGAGAGGCTGGCACGCGCGTCGTGACCGTAGGATTGCCGTCCGTGGGTCCGCACGGCTCCCTCGTCTCCGTCGTCGCGGTGGGACTGAGCGACTACCTACCGATCCTCCTGATGGCGGTGTTGGCGATCGTCTTCGCGGTGGCGTCGCTGGGAGCCTCGGCGCTGCTCCGCCCCCGTCGACCGAACCGGCCGAAGCTGTCCGCCTACGAGAGCGGGAACGATCCGGTCCGGCTGCCGGGCGGGGAGCGTTTCAGCGTCAAGTTCTACGTGGTGGCGATGCTGTTCATCATCTTCGACATCGAGACGATCTTCCTCTTCCCGTGGGCCGTCACGTTCCGACAGCTCGGCCTGTTCGGGTTGATCGAGATGGCGATCTTCATCGCGCTCGTGTTCGTCGCGTACGTCTACATCTGGAAGAAGGGCGGTCTCGACTGGTCCGCGACGCCCCCGGAGATGCTGGACGACGAGGACGGCGATGAGCCGGTGGCCGCGGAGGAGGTGTCGCTCGGTGCCCGTTGAGCGCGTCGAGGGGCACGTCACCGGGCGCACGCCCGAGGAGGTCGAGGACGAGATCCGCAAGGGCGTCCTGCTGACCACGCTGGATCGAGCCGTCAGCTGGGCGCGCACGCAATCGATGTGGCCCGCGACGTTCGGGCTCGCCTGCTGCGCGATCGAGATGATGTCCGCGGGCGCCGGACGCTACGACCTCTCGCGGTGGGGGATGGAGCTGTTCCGGGCCTCGCCCCGCCAAGCCGACCTGATGATCGTGGCCGGGCGCGTCTCCCAGAAGATGGCGCCCGTCCTGCGGCGCGTGTACGACCAGATGCCCGAGCCGAAGTGGGTCGTCTCGATGGGCGTCTGCGCCTCCGCGGGCGGCATGTTCACGAACTACGCGATCGTGCAGGGCGTCGACACGATCGTGCCCGTCGACATCTACGTTCCGGGCTGCCCGCCCAAGCCGGAGATGCTGATGTTCGGCATCTTGAAGCTACAGGAGAAGGTGCGGACGACGGGGACGATCCGATGAAGGCGGCCGCGCTCGCCGACCGGATCCGGGGGGCCTTCGATGACGTGCTCGCTCGCGCGTGACGAGGTCACGCTGGTGGTCGGTCGCGAGCGAGCTGGTGGACACGCTCGTTCGGCTCCGCGATCAACCCGACCTGTCGTTCGGGTTCCTGTCGAGCCTGACCGCGACGGACCACCCGGGGAAGGACCCGCGCTTCTGGGTCTCGTATGAGCTCCGGTCGATCGAGCACGCGCACCGGATGCGCGTGAAGGTGGGACTTCCGGCCGACGACCCGCACCTCCCGTCGATCACGACGCTCTTCCCGACCGCGAACTGGCACGAGCGCGAGGTCTGGGACCTGTTCGGTCTCGTCTTCGACGGACATCCGGACCTCGATCGGATCCTGCTCCCCGACGACTGGGAGGGGCATCCGTTGCGCAAGGACGAGGAGCTCGGCGGTGTCGGCACGCAGTACCACGGCGCGTTCATCCCGCCCGTCGACGAACGGACGATGCCCTGATGGCGATCGGTCACGAGCCCGAGATCGGTCAGGAGATGTCGCAGGCGCGCGACGGGCTCCGGAGCCGTCCGGAGATCCGTGACCACGTCACCGGCGAGGTCCGCCAGGAGACGATGATCATCAACATGGGGCCGCAGCACCCCTCGACCCACGGGGTGCTCCGGCTCCTCCTGGAGCTCGACGGCGAGACGGTGATCCGCTGCAAGCCGATCGTGGGCTACCTCCACACCGGCATCGAGAAGAACACGGAGTACCGCACCTGGGTCCAGGGCGTCGCGTACGTGACCCGTGCCGACTACCTCTCCCCGTTCTTCAACGAGCTCGCGTACTGCCTGTCGGTCGAGCGGCTCCTCGGGATCGAAGCCCCGCCTCGTGCGCAGGTCCTCCGCGTCCTGCTCTGTGAGCTGAACCGGATCGCGTCGCACCTGGTGTGGGTGGCGACGGGCGGGATGGAGCTCGGCGCCGTCTCCGTGATGCTGTACGGGTTCCGGGAGCGCGAGCTGATCCTCGACATCTTCGAGGCCGTCACCGGGCTGCGCATGAACCACTCGTTCATCCGGCCCGGCGGCGTGATCATGGACCTGCCGCCGGACGGCGCCCGCAGGATCGCCACGTTCCTCGACGCGATGCCCGCGCGGATCGACGATTACGAGCGGCTGCTGAACGACAACCCGATCTGGCTCGAGCGCAACGTCGGCGTGGGCATCCTGTCCGCGGAGGACGCGCTCGCCTTCGGCGTGACCGGGCCGCTCTTGCGCGCGGCCGGCATGCCGGTGGACCTCCGCAAGGACGAGCCGTACAGCGGCTACGAGACCTACGACTTCGACGTGCCCGTCCGGACCGAGGCGGATTCGTACGCGCGGTATCTGGTCCGGATCGCGGAGATGCGTGAGTCGCTGCGCATCGTCGAGCAGGCGCTCGATCGGTTGCAGGAGCCTGGCCCCGTGATGGTGGAGGACCCCAAGGTTGGCTGGCCGGTCAAGCTGTCGGTGGGGCCCGACGGCATCGGCAACGACGAGGCGTACCTCCACCACATCATGGAGGAGTCGATGGAGGCCCTGATCCATCACTTCAAGATGGTCACCCAGGGCGTCCGCGTTCCCGAGGGCGAGGTCTACACGACGGTCGAGTCCCCGCGGGGTGAGCTCGGCTACTACGTCGTTTCCGCCAACGAGTACCGGCCGTACCGCGTGAAGATCCGCGACCCGTCGTTCGTGAACCTCCAGGCCGTGCCCACGATGGTGGAAGGCGGCCTGATCGCCGACGCGATCGCGGTGATCGCCTCCCTCGACCCGGTGATGGGAGGCGTCGATCGCTGATGCCGATCTTCGAAGGCCAGCGGCTGGATGAGGCCAAGGAGATCCTGAGGCGCTACCCCGAGGGCCGGGAACGCTCCGCGATCATGCCGCTGCTCTACCTGGCGCAATCCGTCGAGGGGCACGTCTCGCGCGAGGGCCTCCGGGAGGTGGCGGAGCTCCTCGGCCGGACCACGGCGGAGGTGGAGGCCGTCGCCACCTTCTACACCATGTATCGCCTGCGGCCGACCGGGACGCACGTCGTGAGCGTGTGCACGAACCTGGCCTGCATGCTCCGCGGCGGACGCGAGGTCCTCGAGGCCGCGCACGAGGCGGCCGGGATGCGTCATGGCGAGGAGCGTTCCGAGGACGGGATGTTCACCGTCCACGAGGAGGAGTGCCTGGGCGTGTGCGACTTCGCCCCCGTCGCGCAGGTGAACTTCGCGAACCACGACCGGGTGACGCCCGAGCGGATGCGGGAGCTGATCGCGGGGCTGCGCGACGGCTCCGTTCCGGAGCCGTCGCGCGGCCCCGCGATGGAGAGCTTCCGGGCCGCCTCCCGGGTGCTGGCCGGGCTGGGGGAGGACGGCGTCGTGAGCGTCACGTTCGAGCGGCGGCTCACGCGGGATTGGGACGACCCCGGCGTGATCGGCGTTCGACGGCTACCGGGCCAAGGGCGGCTACGAGGCCCTCAGGAACGCGCTGACCATGGAGCCGGCCGCGATCATCGACACGTCAAAGCGTCTGGCCTCCGGGGGCGCGGCGGCGCTGGTTTCCCCACTGGCGTGAAGTGGTCCTTCGTGCCCACGACCTCGGGCAAGCCGACCTACGTGGTGGTCAACTTCGACGAGTCCGAGCCGGGGACGTGCAACAACCGGGAGCTCGTGGAGCGCGACCCGCACCGGCTCCTCGAGGGGACGGCGATCGCCGCGCTCGCGATCGGTTGCCGGACCGCGTTCATCTACGTGCGCGGCGAGTACCTGGCGCAGAGCCTCGTCCTCGAGCGGGCGATCCGCGAGGCGTACGAGGCCGGCTTCCTCGGGCACGCGGGATCGTCGGCAGCGACGTCGACATCGACATCGTGCTGCATCGGGGCGCCGGCGCCTACATCTGCGGCGAGGAGACGGCGTTGCTGAACTCGCTCGAAGGGTTCCGGGGCCAGCCGCGCCTGCGTCCGCCGTTCCCCGCCGTGGAGGGCCTCTACGCATCACCGACCGTGATCAACAACGTCGAGACCCTGATGAGCGTCCCCGACATCGTCCTGCGCGGGCCCGAATGGTTCCGCGAGATGGGGACCGAGAAGTCCCCCGGCACGAAGCTGTTCACGATCAGCGGGAAGGTCGAGCGCCCCGGAAACTACGAGCTCCCGCTCGGCACGCCGCTCCGGGTCCTCCTCGAGGACGTGGCCGGAGGTGTTCTCGGCGGACGGTCGCTGAAGGCGTGGACCCCCGGCGGATCGTCGACGCCGCTGCTCACGGCGGAGCACATCGACACGCCGCTCGATTACGAGTCCGTGGCCGCGGCCGGTTCGCTGCTGGGGACGGGGGCGGTCATGGTCCTCGACGACACGGACTGCGTGGTCGACGCCGCCCAGCGGATGACGCGCTTCTACGCGAACGAGTCCTGCGGGAAGTGCACGCCCTGCCGGGAAGGCACCTGGTGGGCCGAGCGCGTGCTCGGCAGGATCGCCGAGGGCTACGGCCACCCGGAGGACCTGCCAGTGATGCGGGACATGGGGAAGCACATCATGTTCCGCGCGTTCTGCGCGCTCGCCGACGGCGCCGCGGCGGTGATCGATTCGAGCCTGAAGCACTTCTCCGAGGAGTTCGAGGAGCACGTCCAGCTCGGACGCTGCCCCCTGCGGGTGGAGCACGAACAGGTGGCGGTATGAGCGACCCGATCACGCTCGCGATCGACGGCAAGGAGGTCACCGTTCCTGCGGGCACGCTGATCATCCGGGCCGCGGAGCAGCTCGGCATCGAGATCCCGCGGTTCTGCGACCACCCGCTGCTGCGGCCGGCCGGGGCGTGCCGGCAGTGCTACGTCCGGATCGAGGGGCAGCCGAAGCTCGCCACGTCCTGCACGATGCCGGTGGCGGCCGGCATGAGCGTGAAGACGCAGGCAAGCGACGACGAGGTGGCCGACGCGCAGCGCGCGAACCTGGAGTTCCTCCTGCTGAACCACCCCCTCGACTGCCCGATCTGCGACCGGGGCGGGGAGTGTCCGCTGCAGGACCAGGCGCTCGCCTACGGACCCGGCGACAGCCGCTTCCGGGAGGCGAAGCGCGTCTTCAAGAAGCCGATCCCGCTGTCCCCGCTGGTGGCCCTCGATCGGGAGCGGTGCGTCCTGTGCGCCCGCTGCACGCGGTTCTGCGACGAGATCTCGGGCGACCGGTTCCTCGAGCTCTACGCGAGGGGAGCCGGGGAGCGCGTGGCGATCGCGGCGGGCGAGGACTTCCGGTCGCCGTTCAGCGGGAACACGGTCCAGATCTGCCCGGTGGGAGCGCTGACGTCCGTCCCGTACCGGTTCGCCGCCCGGCCGTTCGACCTGACGTACGGGGACTCGGTCTGCCCGCATTGCTCCGCCGGCTGCAACCTCCGGGTGGACCTCCGCCGCGGTGAGGTCGTCCGGCATCTCGCCCGCGACGAGTACGAGGTGAACGACGCCTGGCTCTGCGACAAGGGCCGCTACGCGTTCCGGTTCCCGGATTCGACGGAGCGGGTCACGACGCCGTTGATCCGCGACCACGGATTGGAGCCCGCCTCCTTCGGGGAGGTCCTGACGAAGGTTGCGGGCTGGGTCGAGGGCGCGCGCGTCGGTGTGCTGACCGGCGGGCGCCTGATGGACGAGGACTACTACGCGCTCTCGAAGCTCGCGCGCACGGTCCTCAAGACGAACGATCTCGATCACCGGCGTGATCTCGGCGCGGGCGCCGTCGAGGGCGCGATCGCCGGCGCGGCGATGCCGGTCACGTATCGAGACGTCGAGCAGGCGAACGTGATCCTCGTCGCCGGTCTCGACGCGGAGCAGGAGGTGCCGATCCTGCATCTCCGGCTGCGGAAGGCCGCGGCGCGCGGCGCGCGGATCGTGGTCCTTCACCCTCGGCGTACGCGACTGTGGGATGTCGCCGAGCACATCCTCTGCCGCCCGGGCGACGAAGCGTGGCTCCTGCACAGGGAGGAGGGTCGCCCCCGGCCCGAGGTCGAGGACGTCGTGAACGCGTTGCGGGACGCCGGAGATGCCGGGATCGTGATCGCCGGGCCGCGGCTCGCCGACCATCCCGGAGCGGTAGATGGGGCTCGGAGGCTCGCCTCGGAGACGGGGGCAACGTTCGCCTACGTGACCCGGCGCGCGAACGACCGCGGCGCCCTGGTCGCCGGCGTCCACCCGAGGCTCCTCCCGAACGGCCGCTCGGTGGATGTCGATGAAGACCGCGCCGAAGTGGAGAACCTCTGGGGGCCGCTCGACGTGCCGGACCGCGGTCGGGACTGGCGCGAGATCCTGGAGGCTGCGGCGAACCGCGAGATCGACGTGCTGTTCCTGATCGGCGTCGACCCGCTCCGGGACTATCCGGACGCGGCGCTCGCCAACCGGGCCTTGGAGAACGTGCCACGCAAGGTGGTCCAATCGCTGGAGCTCGGCTCCCTCGCCCGCTACGCCGATGCGTTCCTGCCGGCAGCGGCTTTCCTCGAGAAGGAGGGGCACGTGACCACGTGGGAGGGTCGAGGCCAGCGCCTTCGGCGCGTTCGCGACCCGCTCGGGATGTCCCGGCCGGATTGGGAGATCTTCGCGAGCCTCGCGCTCGCGTGCGGCGGCGACCTGGGGTTCGAGACGCTGGACGAGCTCCACGAAGAGATGGGAAGGCTCCTCGCTCCGAAGGGTGTTCGCGAACCGTTGGTCTCGACTCCCCGCGTCCGACCCAGTCACGCGTCGGGGACGGCGAGCTCTTGTTGTTCACGTACCCGTTGCTCGTGGACGAGGGTCGGCTGTCGGAGGGCGCCGATGAGCTGAAGGCTGCCCTCGCGGACCCACCGTTCGTGGAGATCCATCCCGAGGATGCCGCGAAGGCGGGCCTCGCCGACGGAGCCGACGTCCGGCTGAAGACGGCCGCGGGAGAAGCCACGCTCCCAGCCCGGGTCACCGAGCACGTGTCGCGGGGATCGGTCTTCGTCCCGTTCAACCAGGCGGGGTTCGCCGCCAACACGCTCCTGCACGGCCGCTTCTCGATCGCCGCCACCATCGAGTCCGTCGACGCGCCCGCGGACGGAGACCCGGTCGAGGTCGGTGCGGGGGGTGCGGCCTAGGTGGACTGGCTCGACTGGCTGCTGCTCGTCGCTCGCGTCGTGCTCGTGTTCTTCGGGCTGCTGATCTCCGTGCTGCTCTACATCTGGTTCGAGCGGAAGGTCATCGCCGACTTCCAGACGCGCAAGGGACCGATGCGCGCGGGGCCGCGCGGGATCCTGGTCACGCTCGCCGACGGGATCAAGCTCTTCTTCAAAGAGGGCATCGTCCCGACGAACGCGGACCGGCGCGTCTACCTGCTCGCCCCGGTCCTGGCGATGTTCCCGGCGTTCCTCGCGTTCAGCACGATCCCGTTCGGGACCGACATCACGGTCTTCGGCCGGGAGGTCCCGTTGCAGCTCGTCGACCTCGACATCGGCATCCTCTGGGTCCTGGCGATGACCTCGATCGCCGTCTACGGCGTGGTCCTCGCGGGATGGGCGAGCGGGTCGAACTACCCGCTGCTCGGCGCGGTCCGCTCGACGGCGCAGATGATCTCCTACGAGGTGGCGATGGGCCTCGTCGCTCGTCGCCGTGCTGATGTACAGCGGCGCATCTCTCGTTCTCAGAGATCGTCGCCGCGCAGGATCGCGTGTGGAACGTGGTCCCGATGTTCCCCGCGTTCGTGGTCTATCTCATCTGCGGGATCGCCGAGACGAACCGGCCGCCGTTCGACCTCGCCGAGGCCGAGACCGAGCTCGTCGCCGGCTTCCACACCGAGTACTCGGGGATCACGTTCGCGATGTTCTTCCTGGGCGAGTACGTCGCGACGGTGACGGTCGCGGCGATCGGCGTGACGCTGTTCCTCGGCGGATGGCGGGGGCCGGCGCCCGGACTTCCTTCCCGCCCTGTGGCCGTTCCTGTGGTTCCTGCTGAAGGTGACGCTCGTGATCTACCTGTTCGTCCTGATCCGCGGCACGCTGCCGCGGGTGCGCTACGACCGGCTGATGGCGTTCGGCTGGAAGGTCCTGATCCCGTTCGGGCTCGTCTGGGTGCTGATCACCGGCGCGATCGTGGTCCTGCCCACGGAGCTGCGAGCTCGACCGCGGGACCGTGCTGACGTGGGCCGCGGTCGCCCTCGGCGCGACGTTGCTCCTGTCGTTCGTGCCGATCGGGCGCACGTCGAGACGCGAGGAGGTGTCCCGATGACGGACGAGCCGCGCCGGGAACGGAACTTCCTCGCGGACACGGGCGCCGTGCTGAAGGGCATGGCGACGGTCTTCAAGCAGACGTTCCGTCCCGACGACACCGAGGAGTACCCGAAGGTGATCGCGGAGATCCCCGAGCGGGCGCACACCGGCCGCCACCTGCTGAACAAGCACGACAACGGCCTCGAGAAGTGCATCGGATGCGAGCTGTGCGCGTTCGCCTGCCCGGCCGATGCGATCTGGGTCGAGGGTGCGGACAACGACCCCGAGAACCCGACCTCGCCCGGCGAGCGGTACGCGAAGGACTACCAGATCAACTACCTGCGCTGCATCATGTGCGGCCTGTGCGTCGAGGCCTGCCCGACGCGCGCGCTGACCCTCACCAGCTACTTCGAGATGGCGTACGAGTCGCGCGAGGACGCGATCCTCACGAAGGAGCAGCTCCTGGAGCCGCCGCCGGAGCTCGGCACCACCCCGGGGGCCAAGGAGGGCCTGTAGGGGTGCCGCTCGACAACATCGTGTTCTGGGTGTTCGCGCCGATCTCGGTCGCGTCGGCCGTCGGGATGCTCCTGATGCGCAACGCCGTGCACGCCGCGCTGTTCCTCGTCGTGAACTTCTTCTGCCTCGCGGTCTTCTTCCTGATCCTCGACGCGCCGTTCCTGTTCGCGGTCCAGATCATCGTGTACGCGGGCGCGATCATGGTGCTGTTCCTGTTCGTGATCATGCTGCTCGGCGTGGACCGGGGTGACGACCTCCGCGAGCGGCTGGTGGCGCAGCGGCCGCTCGCGCTGGCCCTGGCCGCCGGGTTCGTCATCGAGATCACGCTCGCCGTCCGGACGGGGATCGGGTTCGCGACGAAGGCGCCCGGCGGGTTCGACGCGGTGAACGAGCCCGGGAACGCGCAGGCGGTCGCCACGGTGCTGTTCCGCGAGTACTTCCTGCCGTTCGAGGTGACGTCCGTCCTGCTGATCATCGCCGCGATCGCCGACGATGGTGCTCGGGCAGCGGAAGGCCCGCGCCGTCACCCAGGCCGAGCTCCAGGCGATGGGCGCCGTGGAGGAGACGGGCGTGTGAGGACGCCGATCGCGTACTTCATCGTCCTCTCGGGCGTGCTCTTCACGCTCGGCACGCTCGGCGTGCTGCTCCGGAAGAACGCGCTTGTTGATCTTCATGTCGGTCGAGCTCCAGCTGAACGCGGTGAACCTCGCCCTGGTGGCGTTCTCGCGGATGCACCTCGCGCTCGACGGCCAGGTGCTGGCGTTCTTCTCGATGGTGGTCGCCGCGGCCGAGGTGGTCGTCGGCCTCGCGATCATCGTGGCGGTCTACCGGCGTCGCGGCACAGTCGACGTCGACCAGGCGAGAGGGTTCGCGGGCTGATGGAGGTCATGACGGGGCTCGGCTGAGAGTTTCACGATCCGTCTGGCTCGTCCCGGCCGATCCCGCTCGCGCTCGCGGCGCTGCAACCTGTTCGTCGGCCGACGGCTCGGGAGGCTCGCCGGGATCGTCGCTGCCGGCGGCGGTCGCGCTGTCGTTCGTGGCGTCGGCGCTGCGTCCTGGTCGTGGATCTGCTCGGGCTGCCGCGCCGAGCGCGCGCGTCCGGATCGACCCACTTCTGTCGACTGGATCTCGGTCGGGCCGTTTCTCCGTCGGCGCCGACCTCCGATTGGATGTGCTGTCGGCCACGATGATCCTGGTCGTCACCGGCATCGGGTTCCTGATCCACGTCTACGCGATCGGCTACATGGAAGGACGACCCGCGCTACGGCCGGTTCTTCGCGTACCTGAACCTCTTCGTGTTCTTCATGCTGCTGCTGGTCCTGGCCGACAACTACCTCCTCCTCTACGTCGGCTGGGAGGGCGTCGGGCTGTGCTCCTATCTGCTGATCGGCTTCTGGTTCGAGAAGACCGAGAACGCGAGCGCCGCGAAGAAGGCGTTCATCACGACGCGGATCGGCGACACGCGCGATGCTGATCGGCCTCGCGCTGATCGTGTGCGACGTTCGGGACGCTCGACTTCGCACAGGTGCTTGGTGGACGGCCGGCGATCGATCACGAAGGGCACCGCGACCGCGATCTCGCTCCTCGCTGTTCGCCGGGGCGATCGGCAAGTCGGCCCAGGTCCCGCTGCACGTGTGGCTTCCCGACGCGATGGCCGGACCCACGCCCGTCTCCGCCTTGATCCACGCCGCGACGATGGTGACCGCGGGCGTCTACCTGGTCGTCCGGAGCGCGCCGCTGTTCGAGGCTGTCCGGGGTCGCGCTCACGGTGGTGCTGATCGTGGGGCTCGTCACGGCGCTGTTCGCGGCGACCTGCGCCCTCGCCCAGGACGACATCAAGCGCGTCCTCGCGTACTCCACGGTGAGCCAGCTCGGCTTCATGTTCATGGCGGCCGGGATGCGCTTCTACACGGGCGCGATGTTCATGCTCGTCGCCCACGCGTTCTACAAGGCGCTGATGTTCCTGGGCGCCGGCTCGGTGATGCACGGCATGCACGAGGAAACCGACCTGCAACGGATGGGCGGGCTGATCCGCCGGATGCCGGTCACTGGGTGGACGTTCGTGGTCGGCGCGTTCGCCCTGGCCGGCGTGTTCCCCGCTCGCCGGCTTCTTCGCGAAGGACCAGATCCTCGAGATCGCGAACCACACCGGACGCACCTGGATCTATCTCCTGGGGACGCTCGGCGCGCTCCTGTCCGCGCTCTACATCGGCCGGCTGGTGTTCCTCGCGTTCTTCGGGTCGCCCAGGAGCGAGGAGGCCGAGCATGCCCACGAGTCGCCGTCGGTCATGACGATCGCCGCTCCTCGTGCTGGCGGCGGGCGCTGTGCTCGCCGGCCTGCTCCTGTCCGCTTCCGCGGAGGGGACCCTGGCGCGGGTGCTCGAGCCCGTCACCGGGCCGGTGCCGCATGGCGAGGGTCTGTCGACCCTCGTCCTGTCGGCGATCGCCACCGCGATCGCGCTGGGCGCGCTCGCGGTCGCCTGGTGGGTCTACGCGTCCGGCCGGGTCGAGTGGCTCACCCTCCGCGAGCGGCTCCAGCCGCTTCCGCGCGCCGCGCGGAGCGGCTGGTACGTCGACCAGGCCTATTCCACGTTGTTCGTGAACCCCGGAGCGGCCGCCGCGCGATTCACCGCGAACGTGTTCGACACGAAGGTCGTGGACGGCCTCGTCAACGGGATCGGGGCGGGGACGCGCCGGCTCGCGGCGGTCGGTCGTCTCCTCCAAACGGGCTTCGTTCGCTCCTACGCGCTCGCGTTCCTCCTCGGCGCCGTCGGCGTCCTCGTGTGGGTGGGGACCCGGCTGTGAACAAGCTGCTCACGCTCACGACGTTCCTTCCGCTGATCGGCGCGCTGATGGTGTTCGGTGGGGGGCGCGGGCTGAAGGACACGGCGGCGCGATGGGTCGCCCTGGGCGTCTCGCTCGCGACGTTCATCGTGTCCCTCGTCGTCCTCGGCCGCTTCGACCCCGCGGCCTCGGAACCGTTCCAGATGGTCGAGATCGCTCGGTGGGTGCCGTCGATCGGCCTCGCCTACGCCGTGGGCATCGACGGCGTCAGCATCTGGATGCTCCTGCTCACGACGTTCCTGTTCCCAATCTCGATCCTCGCGTCGTGGACGATCACGAAGGACGTTCGCCGCTTCCTCGCGGCGATCCTCGTCCTCGAGACCGCGGTGATCGGCACGTTCGTCGCCCTCGACCTCCTGCTGTTCTTCCTGTTCTTCGAGGCGCTTCTCGTCCCGATGTACCTGCTGATCGGCGGGTGGGGCGGTCAGCGTCGCATCTACGCCGCGGTCAAGTTCTTCCTGTTCACGATGGCGGGCTCGGCGTTCCTGCTCGTCGCGATCCTGTTCCTGTACGCACAGCAGGAGGGTCCGCGACTGTTCGGCTACGCCGCGATGATGAACGCGGCGGCCGATGTGCCGGTCACGACGGCCCGATGGCTGTTCCTGGCGTTCTTCGTCGCGTTCGCGGTGAAGGTGCCGCTCGTGCCGCTCCACACCTGGCTCCCCGATGCCCACACCGAGGCCCCGACGGCCGGCTCCGTGTTGCTCGCCGCGCTCCTGCTGAAGGTCGGGACCTACGGGTTGATCCGCTTCAACCTGATGCTGTTCCCGGAGGCGTCGAGATACTTCGCGACCTTCGTCGGCGTGATCGCCGTGATCGGGATCGTCTACGGCGCGGTGAACGCGCTGGTCCAGACCGATATCAAGCGGCTCGTCGCGTACTCGTCCGTCTCCCACCTGGGCTTCGTCGTGCTGGGGGTGTTCGCGTTCACCCAGCAAGGGGTCACCGGGGGCGTGCTGCAGATGGTGAACCACGGCCTCGCCACCGGCGCCCTGTTCCTGTTGGTGGGGATGGTCTACGAGCGGACGCACACCCGCGACCTCGACAGCATGGGCGGGCTCGCCTCGGTGATGCCGTGGCTGATGGGCGCGTTCCTGTTCACCGCGTTCGCCTCCGCGGGGCTGCCGGGACTCAACGGTTTCGTCGGCGAGTTCCTCGTGATCGTCGGGACGTTCGCCGTGAGCACCTGGTTCGGGGCGCTCGCGGCGACCGCCGTGGTGCTCGCCGCGATCTACCTGCTGTGGTCGTACCAGCGCATGGCGTTCGGGCCGGTGCGGGAGGAGCACCGGCTCCTGCCCGACGTGAGCCTCCGCGAGGTCGTGGTGCTGGCGCCGGTGCTGACCCTGCTCCTGGTGTTCGGTGTGGCGCCGAAGTTGCTGACGGACCGGATCGACCCGGCGACCGAGGCAGTGATCGCGCGCGTGTCACCGACACACCTCACCGACGTTGGACCAGACTTCCGGGCGGAGGAGCCCGGACTCATGGGCGAGGAGAGCCCGTGATCGGGCAGGCCGTCCTCCCGACCCCGGAGCTCGTGTTCGAGCCGCTGCTGCCTGAGCTCGTGCTCGTGGTGTTCGCGATGGCGGGTCTGCTCTACGAGGCATTGGCGAAGCGGGCCGAGGCCGTGGTCCACCTGTCGATCGGGCTCGTCGGCGTGGTCCTCGCCGGCGCGACCAGCCTGTGGCTCTGGGATTGGGACGGGCCGGCCACGGTGCTGGGCGACGCGGTGTCGGCCGACCGTTTCGCCGTCCTGGCGCGGCTGCTCCTGCTCGTCGTCGCCGCGCTCGGCCTCCTCCTCGGCCACCAGTACTTCGCCAGGTCCGGCGACGAGCAGCGAGGTGAGTTCACCCCATTGCTCCTGTTCGCGACGTCCGGGATGACGCTGATCGTGGCCTCGGCGGACCTGATCCTGACGTTCCTCGCCCTCGAGATCCTGTCGCTGGCCCTCTATGTGCTCACCGGGCTCACCGGCCGCCGGGCGGCGAACGAGGCCGCGCTGAAGTACTTCCTGCTCGGCGCGTTCAGCTCGGCCTTCTTCCTCTACGGCGTGGCCATGGCCTACGGCGCCACGGGCACCACCAAGATCGCGGCGATGGCGGTTGCCCTCACCGGCACGGGGGACGCCCAGGCGCTCGCCGTGCTCGGCTTCGCGCTGCTGGCGGTGGGGTTCGCGTTCAAGGTCTCCGCGGCTCCGTTCCACATGTGGACGCCCGACGTGTACCAGGGAGCGCCCACACCCATCACCGCCTTCATGTCGGCCGCGACCAAGGTGGCGGCGTTCGGGGCCCTGATCCGCGTCCTGGACGTCGCGTTCCAGGCGCTCGCCTGGGACTGGGCGCCGGTCGTTTGGGGGCTCGCGGCGGCCTCGGTCGTGATCGGGAGCATCCTCGCGATCGCGCAGACGAACGTGAAGCGGATGCTCGCATACTCGAGCATCGCGCACGCCGGGTTCATCCTCACCGGACTCACGGCGGCGGGCTCGGCGGGCATCCGGGCCGCGATGTTCTACCTGGTGGCGTACGCGGCGATGACCGTGGGCGCGTTCGGCACGGTGATGGTCGTGTCCGGTCGCGGGGAGGAGCGGACCCGGATCGGCGACTACAGCGGCCTGGCCCGTACGAACCCGGTCGCGGCCGCCCTCATGACGCTGTTCCTGCTCTCGCTCGCCGGGATCCCCCCGACCGCGGGGTTCATCGCCAAGGTGAACGTCTTCTCGGCCGCGATCGACGCCGGCTACTGGGTCCTGGCGCTGATCGGGGTGCTGGCGAGCGTGGCAGCCGCCTTCTTCTATCTTCGGGTGATCGTGCTGATGTACATGCAGGAGCCGGAGGACGCGCCTTCGATGAATGCCGAGGCCGAAAACAGCGCGGCGATGGGAGCCGTCCTGGCGGTCCCGGCGGTTGCGACGCTCCTCCTCGGTGTGTTCCCCGGCGTGATCGTGGGCATCATCGAAGAGGCCTCGGTGCTGCGATGGTGACGGCGTCGAGGATCGCGAACAGGCCTACGATCGCGAACAGGCCTACGATCGCGAACAGGCCTACGATCGCGAACAGGATGGTGTCATGAGCCGGCGCGTGATCCCCGGTCTCGAATCACCCGACCCCGAGTTGGAGTCGGAGGTCCGGACGCGCCTGGACCGCGTCGAGGAGGCGCTCCACAAGACGCTCGGCGAGGCCGATTCCCAGCTGCTGTCCGCCACCGCGAATTACCTCCTCGCGGCCGGGGGGAAGCGGTTCCGCCCCATGCTGGCGCTCCTGTCGGGGTACTTCGGCGACCCGGCGGACCCGAGGCTGATCCCGGCCTCGGTGTCGCTCGAGCTCGTCCATGTGGCGACCCTGTACCACGACGACGTGATCGACGAAGCGGAGACCCGCCACGGGGTTCCGGCCGCGAACGTCCGCTGGGACAACACCGTCGCGATCCTGACCGGGGACTACCTGTTCGCCCGGCGCGTCCGAGGTCGGCGCCGACCTCGGCCCCGACGTCTGCCGGATCCTGGCACAGACGATCGCCGTGCTCTGCGACGGACAGATCCGGGAGGTCGATGCCTCCCGTCGCCTGGATCAGACCGAGGCCAACTACCTCGAGGTGATCCGGCGCAAGACGGGTGCACTGATCGCGGCCTCGTGCCGGCTGGGCGCGATGATGTCGGACGCGCCTCCCGAGCACGTGGACATCCTCGAGGCGTTCGGGGAATCGCTCGGCCTGGCCTTCCAGCTCTCGGACGACATCATGGACATCACCTCCACCCAGATCGAGCTCGGCAAAGAGCCCGGCGTCGACATGAAGGAAGGGGTCTACACCCTGCCCGTGCTCCACGCCCTCCGGACGTCCCCCGATCGGGAGGAGCTGGCGCGGATCCTGAGCACGGGCGTGCACGGCGGCACCCTCGACCGCGCGCTCGAGATCGTGTCGGGCGGGGACTCGATCGAGCACGCCCGAGCGGCCGTGCGGGAGGAGGTCGCTCGCGCCGTCGCCCTCGTCGAGCGGCTGCCGGCGGGGCCTGCGCAGCATGCGTTGGTACAGCTCGCGCGCTTCCTCTCTGCGCGTTGCGGGGCCGACGGGTGGGCCGGCGATGTCGCCTCGGATGGGGCCCCAGGGAGCGAGGGCGATCCTGCTAGGATCCGCGCTCGGGAAGACTTTCACAAGCGTGCCTGACTACTACTCGTCCTACGGTGTCGTGCTGGCGGTCGTGGCCGCGGGAGCGATCCTCGTCGCGGTGGCGTTCACGGCCGCGAAGCTGATCGCGCCCCACCGTCCGCTTCCCGCCAAGCTCACCACGTACGAGTGCGGGATCGACCCCGTCGGCGAGGGTTGGTCGCAGAGCCAGATCCGCTACTACGTCTTCGGGTTCCTCTTCGTGATCTTCGATGTCGAGGCCGTGTTCCTGTTCCCCTGGGCGCGCGTCTTCGAGAGCCTCGGCTGGGCCGCGGTGGTCGAGATGGGCATCTTCATCGGGATCCTCGCCACCGGCCTCCTCTACGCCTGGCGCAAGGGGGTCGTCCGATGGGCCTGATCACCGAGAAGACCCCGCTCCCCAAGATCCAGCCGGTGAAGTTCCTGCTGAACTGGGGCCGCCGGTACTCCCTGTGGGTCATGAACTTCGGCCTCGCGTGCTGCGCGATCGAGCTGATCGCCACGTCGACGTCGAAGCACGACTTCATCCGGCTCGGCGTGATCCCGTTCGCCCACGGCCCGCGCCAAGCGGACCTCCTCGTCGTCGCGGGAACGCTCACCGACAAGATGGCCCCCGCGCTCAAGCGCGTCTACGACCAGATCCCGGACCCGAAGTACGTGATCTCGTTCGGCTCCTGCTCGAACTGCGGCGGTCCCTATTGGGACTCCTACTCGGTCACCAAGGGCGTCGACCAGATCGTGCCCGTCGACGTCTACGTGCCCGGCTGCCCGCCCCGCCCCGAAGCCCTGCTGCACGGGATCGTGAAGCTGCAGGAGAAGATCAAGGACGAGGACATCCAGGAGAAGTGGGCGAGTGGCCACAGCGCTGTCTCCTGAGGACGTGGAGTCGCGCCTGCGGGCGCGCTTCGGCCAGGACGTCCTCGCGTTCGAGGAGCAGCACGGGCACGCCGTCGCCACCGTCGGCGTCGATCGGTACCGCGAGGTCTGCCGCTTCCTGCGGGACGAGCCGGAGTTCGCATGCGACTACTGTGATTTCACCGGCGGCGTGGACTTCGGCCCCGAGCGAGGTTTCGAGGTGGTGACGCACCTCTACTCCACGGCGCATCACCACAACGTCCGGATCAAGGTGCAGCTCCCGCACGAGGACCCGGTCTGCCCGACGGTCTCCGACCTGTTCCCCACCTCCGACTGGCACGAGCGGGAGACGATGGAGATGTTCGGGATCCGCTTCGAGGGCCACCCGAAGCCCGTGAAGCTCCTGCTCTCCGAGCCGTTCGAGGGCCAGCCGCTGCGGAAGGACTTCCCGCTGATGACCCGCGAGGTCAAGCCCTGGCCCGGGCTCGTGGAGGGCGAAGACGTGGAGGACGACGAGTGATCCTCGCCGAGACCGGTGTCTCGGTCTTCTCTTCGCTCTTCGAGAACTTCTGGGTCGTCCTGTTGCTGAAGACGATCGCCGTGATGGGGTTCTTCCTCGTCGTCCCCCTCGGCGTCGGGTACGTGGAGCACAAGGGGCTCGCGCACATGCAGGCGCGGCTCGGACCGATGGAGGCCGGCGCGTTCCACGGGTGGGCGCAGCTCGTCGCCGACGGCGTGAAGTTCATCCAGAAGGAGGACGTGGTTCCCGCCGCGGCGGACCGGCACGTGTTCTCGCTCGCGCCGGCGGTGGCGATGATCCCCTACATCGCGATCCTGGTCGTGCTCCCCATCAGCGACTCGTGGTTCGCCGAGAACCTCGACGTCGGGATCTTCTTCGTCCTGGCGATGTCCAGCGTCTCCGTGATCGGCGTGATGATGGCCGGCTGGTCGTCCGCGAACAAGTTCTCGTTGATCGGGGCGCTCCGGGCGGCCGCCCAGCTGATCGCCTACGAGCTCCCGCTCGTGATCGCCGCGGCCGCCATCGTGATGCAGGCCGGCACGCTTTCGATGATCGGGATCGTCGAGGCGCAGCAGGACCTCTGGTTCATCATCCCCCAGCTCCCTGGGTTCCTGATCTTCATGATCGCGGCGTTCGCCGAGCTCCAACGGCCGCCGTTCGACATGCCGATCGCCGACTCCGAGATCATCTTCGGCGCCTACACGGAGTACACGGGGCTGAAGTTCGCGTTCTTCCTCCTGGCCGAATACGGCGGGATCGTGGCCTTCTCGGGGATCGCGCCGGTCCTCTACCTGGGCGGGTATCAGCCCCTGCCCGGGCATCCCGATCCCGGGGCCGCTGATGATGATGGGCAAGATCGGCGCCCTCGCGTTCTTCTTCATCTGGCTCCGCGCGACCTACCCGCGGCTGCGCGAGGACCAGCTCCAGCGCTTCTCCTGGCTCGGGTTCGATCCCCTTGTCCCTCGCGCTGATCATGGGCGTGGCCGTGGCGAAGGTGGCGTTCTAGATGGCGGAGCAGACGCGGAAGCGATCCACCGGCCTCGGGCTCGCGAAGGGCCTGTCGGTCACGCTCAAGACGATGCTGCAGCCGGCGGTCACGCAGCAGTACCCGCGGGTCAAGCCCGACCTCCCGCCCCGGACCCGCGGGGTGATCGCGCTGAAGGAGGCCAACTGCACCGTCTGCTACAAGTGCTCACGCGAGTGCCCCGACTGGTGCATCTACATCGACGCGCACAAGGAGACGCACGACCCGGCGGGCGGCGGCCGGGCGCGCTCCGCGAAGGTCCTCGACCGGTTCGCGATCGACTACGCCCTCTGCATGTACTGCGGGATCTGCGTCGAGGTGTGCCCGTTCGACGCGCTGTTCTGGAGCCCGGAATTCGAATACGGCGAGTACGACCTCGACCTGATGACCCACGAGAAGGAGCGGCTGGAGGAGTGGACGTACACGGTCCTTCCCCCGCCGGCGCTGGAGGACGGCGCCGTGCCCACGGAGGAACAGGCTTCGTGACCGCTCAGGAATACGCCTTCGCGGTGATCGCTGCGGTGGGATCGATCAGCGCGATCGCGGTGGTGACGGCCCGCAACGTCGTGCACGCGGCCCTGTACCTGGTCGTGGCGCTCCTGTCGGTGGGGGCGACGTTCCTCCTCCTCGGCGCCGAGTTCGCCGGCTGGGTGCAGATCCTGATCTACGTCGGCGCGATCGTGATCCTGTTCCTGTTCGGGCTGATGCTGACGAAGGCACCGATCGGCCGGGACACCCTCGACAACGCCCATCGGTGGGTGGGGCTGCTCGTCGCCGCCGGGGTGTTCGCCGGGCTCGCGTTCCTGATCCAGGACGCGTTCCCACTCGATGGGCAGCCGTTCGAAGTCTTCCACGGCAGCACCGGAGTGGTGGGGGAGTCGATGTTCCGCGACTTCGTCCTGCCGTTCGAGGCGATCTCGTTCCTGCTGCTGGCGGCGCTGATCGGCGCGATCGTGCTGGCGCGCAAGGACGAGGGGAACTGACGTGATCAGGCTCCCGTTCGTGCTGCTCTTCTCGGCCTTCCTCTTCTCGGCGGGCGTCTACGGCGTCCTCGCCCGCAGGAACGCCGTGATGGTGCTGATGGCCATCGAGCTGATGCTGAACGCCGTGAACGTGAACCTGGTGGCGTTCTCGTCGTCACTGCACGACGTGGGCGGTCAGATCTTCGCGCTCTTCGTGATCGCCGTCGCCGCGGCCGAGGTCGGGATCGGCCTCGCGATCGTGATCCTGCTCTTCCGGAACCGGGCCTCGATCAACGTGGACGAGGTGAACCTCCTCAAGTGGTAGGGGCCGTCTTCACCGCGAGCGCTGAGGCAGCGGCCGAGACAACAGGCGCGATCCAGTACGCGTGGGTGATCGCGCTGCTCCCGTTCATCGCCGCTCCGCTGATCCTCTTCTTCGGGAAGCGGATGCCGGGACAGGGTGCGGTCTTCGGCATCGCCGCGCTCGGGGCCGGCTTCGTGATGGCCCTGGCGGTGCTCTTCCACTTCGTGACGGGCGGCGGGACCTACGCGCCCGAGGGCATCGAGTGGTTCCAGATCGGACCGCTCCACCTCGAGGTGGGGCAGTACGTCGACGGCCTCACGGCGGTGATGCTCGTCGTGGTCACGGCTGTGTCGCTCGCGGTCCACGTGTACTCGCTCGGCTACATGCACGGGGACGTGCGGTTCACCTGGTTCTACGTCGTCCTGTCCCTGTTCACGGGCGCGATGCTCACGGTCGTCATCGCGAACAACCTGCTGATGCTGCTGGTCGGCTGGGAGATCATGGGGGTTTGCTCCTACCTGCTGATCGGGCACTGGTACGAGGAGCACGAGAACTCGAGCGCCGCGATCAAGGCCTTCATCACCACGCGGATCGGGGACGTCCCGTTCATGTTCGGGATCTTCGCGTTGATCTTCGCCACGGGGTTCACCACGACGAACATCGCGGAGATCGGCCACGCGATCGCGGGGCCGGAGACGTCACCGGCGCTCGTGACCGCGGCGGCCCTCCTGCTCTTCGGCGGCGCGATCGGCAAGTCCGCCCAGTTCCCGTTGCACGTGTGGCTGCCGGACGCGATGGCCGGTCCCACGCCCGTCTCGGCGCTGATCCACGCCGCGACGATGGTGGCGGCCGGCGTCTACCTCGTGGGGAGGATGTTCGAGGTCTTCGTGCACGCGGATCCGTTCGTGCTGACGATCGTGAGCGTGATCGCGGCGATCACCACGCTCGGCGCCGCGTTCCTCGCTCTCGTGCAGGACGACATCAAGCGGGTCCTCGCGTACTCGACGCTCTCGCAGCTCGCCTACATGGTGGCCGGCTTGTCGCTCGGCCCGGAGGGCGTGACCGCCGGCTTCTTCCACCTCTTCACGCACGCGTTCTTCAAGGCGCTCCTGTTCCTGGGCGCCGGCTCGGTGATCCACGCGGTCCATTCGAACAACATGAGCGACATGGGCGGGCTGAAGGACGAGATGCCCGTCACGTTCTGGACGTTCCTGATCGGCTCCGCCGCCCTGGCGGGGGTCTTCCCGCTCGCCGGCTTCTGGTCGAAGGACGAGCTCCTGGTCGGCGCGTGGGAGCACAACCAATGGCTCTTCTTCGTCCTGCTGGCGGTCGCGGTCATGACCGCGTTCTACATGACCCGATGCGTCCTGCTCACGTTCTTCGGCAGGTACGCGGGCGAGGGCCACCCGCACGAGTCGCCGGCCGTGATGACGGGCCCCCTCGTGGGCCTCGCCGGTGCGTCGATCGTCGTCGGGTTCCTCGGAGCCCCACAGCTCGGTGCCGTGTTCGGCGACTGGGTCTACTTCGAGCATCCGCACGATGCGGATTTCGTGTTCTGGGTGGCCATCGTCGGGACCCTCGCGGCGGCCGCCGGGATCCTCGGTGGCTACCGGCTGTACCGGGAACGGCGGGAGCGCGATCCCCTGATGGCCTTCCCGCGCGCCTGGAACCTGTTGCAGCATCGGTACTACATCGACGACTTCTACATGCGAGGCATCGTCTACCCGATCCGTGACCGGGTCTCCGCGGGCGTGAACTGGACCAACCAGCACGTCCTCGACGGGGCGGTCAACGGGTCCGCCTGGGTGACCCGTGGATTGGCCACGTTCATCAGCTGGATCGACCGTACGTTCGTCGACGGCGCCGTGAACGCCGTCGGCGGCTTGACGGGGGCCACGGGTGGCCTCTTGAAGTACCTGCAGACCGGGAACGTGCAGTGGTACGCCGTGCTGCTGTTCGCGGGCGTCGTCGTCCTGACCGTCGTGTTCGTGCAGATCGCGTAGGAGTGTGAGATGACCTGGGAGAGCTCGGCGATCACGATCACCACGTTGCTGCCGATCGTCGGCGCGCTGGTGATCATCCTCGTACCGAGGGACCGCGACCGCATGGTGCGAGGTCTCGGCATCCTGTTCACCGGCGCCGCACTGGTGCTGTCGATCGCGATCGCGATCGGGTTCGACTACGGGACGGACGGGCTGCAGTTCGTGCTCGACGTCGACTGGATCGCCGCGATCGGCGCGCGCTTCCATGTCGGCATCGACGGCATCTCGATGCCGCTCTACGTCCTCACGTTCCTCCTGTCGTTCCTGTGCGCGGTCTACACGTGGCGGTTCGTGCCGGAGCCGGGTCGCACGAAGGCGTTCCTCGCGCTGATGCTGCTGCTGGAGACCGGGATGGCCGGCACGTTCATCGCGTTCGACCTGATCCTGTTCTTCGTGTTCTGGGAGATGGTCCTCGTCCCGATGTACTTCCTGATCGGGATCTGGGGCTCGGCGAACCGCGAATACGCGGCGATCAAGTTCTTCCTCTACACCCTCTTCGGCTCCGTGTTCATGCTGTTGGGGTTCCTCGCGCTGTACTTCAGCGGTCCGGACCCGCATACGTTCGACCTCGTCAAGCTCACCGAGTTCGGGGCGGGCGGCGGTTTCACGCACACGTTCCAGCTGATCGTGTTCGGTGCGATCGCCCTCGGTTTCGCGATCAAGGTCCCGATGTGGCCCTTCCACACCTGGCTGCCGGACGCCCATACCGAGGCACCCACGATCGGCTCGGTGCTGCTGGCCGGGATCATGCTGAAGATGGGGACGTACGGCTTCATCCGGATCGCCCTGCCGGTGCTCCCGGAGGGCGCCCAGGCCTACGCACCCTGGATCGGGGTCCTCGCGGCGATCGCGATCGTCTACGCCGCGCTCGCGTGTCTGGCGCAGCGGGATCTGAAACGGCTGATCGCGTTCTCCTCGGTCGGGCACATGGGCTTCGTGATGCTCGGCATCGCCACGCTCACCGAGATCGGGATCCAGGCTGCCGTCTTCGGCATGGTGGCCCACGGCGTGATCACCGGGATGCTGTTCTTCTGCGTCGGGTCGATCTATGACCGCTACCACACCCGGCAGATCGCGGAGATCGGGGGAGGGATGTCGCAGCGGATGCCCAAGCTCGCGGGGGTCTTCGCGTTCGTGGCGATCGCGTCCCTCGGCCTGCCGGGCCTGGCCGGGTTCTGGGGTGAGGTGATGGCGCTGCTCTCGGCGTTCCGGCCGAACGAGGCGCTCCTCGGTGGTCAGGTGGGGCTGTTCCGCGTGCTGATGGTGGCGGGTGGGGTCGGGACGATCCTGACGGCCGGCTACTTCCTGTGGATGTTGCAGCGCGTGAACATGGGCACGATGCCCGAGCGCTGGAACGAGCACGCGTTCGGGGACATCCACAGCGTCGAGTGGATGTCGTGGACGCCGCTGCTGGTCCTCATCCTCGCGCTCGGCCTCTTCCCGCGGCTGATCTTCGGCGTCAGCCAGGAGGCCGTGAGCGGCATCATGACGGTGCTCGGGGCGGGAGGCTGAGGACCTCGTGACCGTCGACTACCACGCGATCCTCCCGGAGCTGATCCTCGCGGGGACGATCATGGTCGTGCTGGTCGTCGACCTGTTCCTGCCGGCGCGCCTGAAGTGGGGGTCGATGCCGATCGGGCTGGTCGGCGTCCTCGGGTCGCTGGTCGCGGTGCTGACGCTCCTCGGGGACGAACGCGCCACCTTCGGTGGCGCGTTCGTCGTCGACAACTTCGCCGTCCTGTTCAAGGTCTTCTTCCTGGTGGCCGCGGTCATCGTCCTCGCGGTCTCGCGCCACTACTTCGACCAGCCGGGCTACTACCAGGGCGAGTACTACTTCCTGCTGCTCACCTCGTTCCTCGGCTGCCTCCTGATGCCGTCCTCGCGCGACCTCCTGATGCTCTTCATCTCCCTCGAGCTCGTGTCGGCGCCGGGCTTCCTGATGGCGGCGTTCCGCAAGTGGACCGTGACCGGCGTGGAGGGCGGGCTCAAGTTCTTCCTGATCGGTGTTCTGTCGACGGCGGTGATGCTGTTCGGCATGAGCCTGATCTACGGGCTGACCGGTGGGAAGACGCGTCTCGACGAGGTCGCCGGCGCCCTGGGGCAGCTCGATCCGTCCCAGGAGGCGATGGCCCTCGCGTCGATCCTGTTCGTGGTCGTCGGCTTCGCGTTCAAGGTGTCCGCCTTCCCGTTCCAGTTCTGGGCGCCGGATACGTACGAGGGCGCGCCGGTCCCGGTCGCGGCGTTCCTGGCGGTGGCGTCGAAGGCCGCCGGCTTCGCGGGGTTGCTGCAGCTGATGTTCGTGGCGTTCATCGGTCAGCACGAGTTCTGGGTGCCGATCTTCGCGTTCCTGGCGATCGCGACGATGACGATCGGCAACCTCGTGGCGCTGCAACAGCGGCAGTTCGTCCGGCTGCTCGCGTACTCGGGGATCGCGCAAGCGGGCTACATCCTGCTGCCCTTCGCCCTGGTCACGACGGACCGGGCCGTGAACCAGCAAGCGTTCGCGTCCGCCACGGCCTACATCCTGATCTACGGGATCATGAACCTCGGCGCGTTCGCCGTGGCGGTCGCGCTCAGCAAGCGCAGCCCCCGGCTCCTGATCTCGGACTTCGCCGGCGTCGCGCGGGTGGCCCCGTTCCTCGCCGTGGGCATGACGCTGTTCATGGTGTCCCTCGCAGGGGTGCCTCCGGCGGCGGGGTTCTGGGCCAAGATCCTGATCTTCGGGGCGGCGATCTCGCGCGGAGAGGTGATCGGGCCGGTCCTCGCGGCGATCATGGTCGTGAACTCCGTCGTGAGCGTCTTCTACTACCTGGCGATCGCGCGCCAGATGATCTTCCAGCCCCTGGAAGACACCACCCCGATCCGCACGCCGGTGCTCCTGGCCGGCGTCGTCGGCCTCTCGATGGCGGCCCTGCTCTTCTTCTTCCTGCTCCCCGGCACGTTCTCGCGGCTCGCCGACATCTCGACGCTCGTCGCCTGAACCGCTCCGCCCCGGTCGAACGAACAGGCTGTGAGACCATGGTTCCGAGGGGTTTCGACCCCGCGCGTACCTCCAGGACAAGGAGCGTGAGGAGAATGGCACCGGGCATCAACCGATTGAAGACCTGGATCCTGATCGCGGCACTGGGCGGCCTGTTCGTCCTGGTCGGCGGCGTGTTCGGGGGCCGAGGCGGCGCGACGATCGCTCTGGGTTTGGCGCTGGTCTTCAACTTCTCGATGTACTGGTTCTCCGACCGGATCGCGATCGCGACGACCCGCTCGAAGCCGGTCACCGAACAGGAGATGCCGGATTACTACCGGGTCGTCCGCGAGCTCGCGAACGAGCAGAAGATGCCGATGCCTCGGCTCTACGTCTCCGACATGATGCAGCCCAATGCGTTCGCCACCGGCCGCAACCCGGAGCACGCCGCCGTGGCCGTCACCCGGGGCATCCTCCAGATCCTCGACGAGCGTGAGCTCCGCGGCGTGCTGGCCCACGAGCTCTCCCACGTGGCGAACCGCGACATCCTCGTGTCTTCCGTGGCGGCGGCGATCGGCATGAGCATCACGTTCCTCGCCCGGTTCGCGTTCTTCTTCGGTGGCGACGACGAGGGCGGCGGGAACATCTTCGCCCTCCTGCTCGCCTGGATCCTGGCGCCGATCGCGGCGCTCCTGATCCAGATGGCGGTGACGCGGTCGCGCGAGTACCAGGCGGACGAGTCCGGCGCGTTCCTCTCACGGGACCCCGATGCCCTGGCCAGTGCGCTGCTCAAGCTCGAGGAGGCCTCGCGGAAGGTGCCGGCCCCGGCCAGCGTCAGCCCGGCAGAAGCGCATATGTTCATCGTGAACCCGATGAACGCGCTGCAGGCGCGAGGGATGGGCGGGATCACCAGCCTGTTCCGGACCCACCCGCCGACGGAGGCACGCGTGGAGCGCCTGCGGGCCATCGCGAGCGAGCTCCGCGGCGAGCGCGGTCCGGTCGGCTGATCTCAACCGCACGTCCGAGAGGCCCCGAGCCATCGGGCTCGGGGCCTCAGCGTTTGCGGGGGTTAGGCCAGAACCTCGCAGAGGTCGAGCGACCTTCCGCGGACCACGGCCGGCTGTATGCCGAACGGGCCGGGCTCGAACTCGATGTGGCCCACCAGGAAGAGCAGTTGACCGGGGACGAACACGAGCCACGGGCCGGTGCCGACGATCGTGTTGCCATCGGCGTCGATGAATCCCGGACCCGGGATGATGACGGTGATGGACTCGTCGGTCTCGAGGTTCGTCAGCACGGCATTGAGCTTGCCGACGGTCATCGCGGTCCAGAGCGTCCCTCGGTTGCCCGAGAACGCGATGAACTTGAACTTCTGCTCGACATCGGCCTGGACGTCGAAGCCGCAGAAGTCACTCCCGGCTAATACCACGGTGAACGGGATCGGAGATCCGCTCCTGGAACGGCGGGTCCGCCGAGGCGGCGGGGGCGAGGAAGACGAGGAGAGCAGCGGTGCAGGTCAGCGCGGCGACGGCTCGGCGCATGACATCCCCTTTCGGGTCGGGTCCGCGGTAGCCCATCCACCCTACGGCGCGGTTGCGCCGTCATGCAAACTGCCTGGTGGGAGCGGGGCGCTGCCTTACGCGACCAGTGCCTGGCAGAACTCGCCGAACGCGTCGATGTAACGCTGGACGTCGTCCTCGGTGTGCTGGACGGAGATGGTCCACTGCTCCTCGTCGCCGGGGGTCATGAAGATCCCGCGGTTCACCATCCACGGGTAGGAGGCCCAGTACAGCTCGGTGTGCGTCTCCAGGAAGTCGCTGTAGTTGGTGAGCGGCTCTCCTCGGTAGGAGACGCAGCCCTTCGCGCCCAGGTCCACCGTGTGCGCGGGGATGCCGGCGTCGGCGATCGCGCGGTCGCAGCCCTCGGCGAGCATCGAGCCGAGCTTCCCGAGGTGATCGTAGGAATCGCGCGTGAGCACCTGGGTGAGCGCGGCCAGGCCGGCGGCGGACGAGAGCGGGTTGCCGTTGAACGTGCCCTGCTGCGCGGCGCCCTTCGTGACCCACTCCATGATCTCGGCTTCGCCGCCGAAGGCCCCGATCGTGGAGCCGCCACCGATCGCCTTCGCGAACGCGGACAGGTGGGGCTTCACGCCGTAGCGCTCCATCGTGCCGCCGTACGCGATCGTGCCGCCGCACTTCACCTCGTCGTAGATCAGCACCGCGCCGTGCTTCTCGCAGGTGTCGCGGAGCGCTTGGAGATAGCCCGCCTGGGGCTCGATGATGCCGACGTTCATCATCACGGGCTCGAGGATCACCGCGGCGACCTCGCCCTCGTTGTCCGCGAGTGCCTGCTCGACGGCCCCGGCGTCGTTGAACGGCACCACGATCGTCGTGTCCCAGAGCGCCCGCGGGATGCCCTTCGACGTGGGCTGCGTGGTGTACCAAGCCTTGCCCTCGTGATCGACGTCGTGCCGGAGGCCGAGCACGTCGGCCTCGGGGACCACGGAGAACAGCAAGGAGTCGTGATGACCGTGGTACGAGCCCTCCATCTTCACGACCTTGTCCCGCCCCGTCGCGGCGCGCGCCACCCGCAGCGCATCCATCGTGGCCTCGGTCCCGGAGTTCACGATCCGGACCTGCTCGAGCTCGAAGCGTTCGCAGATCGCCTCCGCGAGGGCGACCGTGGTGGGCGTGGTGACGGCGAAGTGGATCGCCTCGCGGGCGGCCTTCTCGAGCGCCTCGACGATCTTCGGGTGGGCGTGGCCCACGATGTTCACGCCGAAGCCGCCGTGGAAGTCCTTGTACTCGGTCCCGTCCACGTCCCAGACGCTCGATCCTCGGCCCTTCTCGAGGTACACGGGGTAGGGGTCGCCCACCTGGAAGTTGGACGCGACGCCGCTCGGGAGGCTCTTCACGGCCCGCTCGTAGAGCGCTTTCGACGCGGTAGTCCTGGTCAATAGGTCAGCGCTCTCCCGCTCGGCGATCTCCGCCGCACGGGTCGTGAGCCGTTCGAGATCCATCTCCACCTCCTGAGGGTCAGGGGAATGTACAAGCGCGCTCAGGCCCCTGCAATACAGCAGGTTGCGGGTGGTTGCTCTCGCGCTCAGCGATAGTTCGTGAACTGCAGCGCGAGACCGAAGTCCTCCTCCTTGACGGCCCGGATCGCCGACTGGAGGTCGTCCTTCTACTTGGCGGACACGCGTACCTGGGACCCCTGGATCTGGGTCTGCGTCTTGGGAACGCTGCTGCGGACGAACTTGGAGATCTGCTTGGCCTTCTCGTCGGGGATCCCCTGGATGACGTCGACGGTCTGCCGGACCGTCCCCTTGGCGGCCTGCTGGACCTCTCCCGGCTGGAGCGACTTCAGGGGGACCTGTCGCTTGACGGCCTTCTCCTGGAGCACCTGCCACGCCGCCTTCAGCCGGTCCTCGGTGCCGGCCGCCATCTCGATCTTCTCGTTCTCGAGGGAGACCGAGGTGCCGGTGCCCTTGAAGTCGAACCGCTGTGAGATCTCGCGCGCCGCCTGATCGACGGCGTTGCGGACCTCCTGCAGGTCGACCTCCGAGACGATGTCGAACGAGAACTGGTCCTTCGCCATGGGCCAATCCTAGAAGGCGGCGGATGGCCGGCGTCCTGGGGCTTGCCCACCTTCGTGTGGCGGGGCAGACTCGCGGCCATGTCCCCGAAGCGAGGATCGACCGTCCTCGTCAGCGTGCTGTTCACCGACATCGTCGGGTCCACGGAGATCGCGGCCGACGTAGGGGATCGGCGGTGGCGGGACCTCGTCCAGCGGCATCACGCGACCGTCCGCCGTGAGCTGAAGCGCTTCGGGGGCAAGGAGCTGGACACGGCGGGTGACGGCTTCTTCGCGAGCTTCGATCGCCCCGCGGAGGCGATCCGCTGCGCCTGTGCGATCTCCGACGAGGTCCGAGAGCTCGGGCTCGAGATCCGCGCCGGCCTGCACCTGGGGGAGGCCGAGGTTCTCGAGAACAAGGTCGGCGGGATCGCCGTGAACGTCGGCGCCCGGGTGATGGGGGTGGCCAAGGGTGGCGAGGTCCTCGTCTCCTCGACCCTGCGCGACGCCGTGGCCGGCTCCGGCTTCGCCTTCGCCGACCACGGCACCCACCGGCTCAAAGGCATCGACGGAGAGTGGCGTCTCTACGAGGTCACGAACGTGGACGGCCTGCGCCGGTCGTTGCCGCTGAGCACCGAGGAGGCCAGGACCCGGCGCGAGTTCACGGAGGCGGTCCCGGTTCGCCGGCGCCGCGACCGCATCCTCGCGGGCGTGGCGGGCGGTCTCGTGGTGGCGCTGGTCGCCGCCGGGATCCTCACGAACGCCCTCGGCGCCGATGACCCCGGGCCAAGCGGTGAGCCCGGGCTCACCGACGCCGAGCGATCGCTCGTCACGATCGTGCCGAGCAGGCTCCAGGGGACCTGCGAGCGAGCCGCGGCCTCTCTCCCGGATGCGGTCGCCTCGATCGACTGTGGTCTGGATCCCTACGTGGTGACGTACAGCCGGTTCGACGCCCTCGACGAGATGCAGGATCGCTTCGATTCGTTCGCGGCCGCGGTTCCCTCCTTGGGCGGAGACTGCTCGGCGGACGCATCGGCGGTGAGTCCGTACACGGTGAACGGCATCGAGCGAGGGCAGGTCGCGTGCTACATGGACGAACGCGAGTCCGGGCTCAGCGCGGCGACGTCCGTGATCGTATGGACGGACGACGAGCTGCTCGTGCTCGGCCGCGCCCTCCGCGGCGACGCGGCGGACCTCACGCTCTACGAGTGGTGGCGGACCGACGCAGGCCCGTCGACCAGCTCTGCGCTGCCTCCGAAGGACGGGGCAGCGGCGCTGGTCGAGGGCTTCTTCGAGCTCGAGATCGAGCGAGGCGAACGGGGAGCGAGCGGAGTCGCCGATCCGACGTGGGCGCGTTCATGGACCCTGAAGCTCTCCGCTGAGAACGGATTCGCGGGTATGCCCACCTACGGGGAGGGCGGGGAGCTGCTTTTCGGCAAGCCGAACGTCCTCATCTTCAGCTTCGGGTCGACCTTCCAGGGCTTCGGGGCAGCATTGTCCCGCCTACCAGTCGGTCACGCTGGCACGCGCGGGCCGATCGGATGACCTTCGGCCACCCCGTGGGCCACTGCCGGGAACGGAACCTCGACGTCCTGACATTCGCGCCCTGGACGCGGGTCGCCTGAGTCGGTTCCCCGGGTCCCCTTGCTATCCTCCGGTCGTGTTCCCGGGAGGATGCCCGAGTGGCCAAAGGGAGCGGTCTGTAAAATCGCCGGCGTAGCCTACGGAGGTTCGAATCCTCCTCCTCCCACCGTCCGCCCGCCCGCCGCCGCCCGACCGACGGGGTGTTCTCAAGGCTGAGGCACCGTTGTCGACCAGCTGACGGACGGCGCCGAAACCGGATCAGTGAACGGTGAGTATCCGCCGGGGCCGGGCGCAGGTCCCGCGAGGTGGTGCACGACCCTGGCGCTCGGTGTCGTCCACAGTGGCGAGTTTCATAGGCGTCTACGATGCGAACTCAACCTGGTGGAAACGTGAACCCTGAATCCGAAGGAGCAGCAACCATGTCGATCGTCCGCGTCCACAACTTCTCCATCTCGCTCGACGGTTTCGGGAGCGGCGAACCTCAGAGCCACGACGCACCGTTCGGCCACGCCGGCGAAAGACTGCACGAATGGATGTTCACGACCCGGTATTGGCGCGAGATGGTCGGCGAGCCCGGCGGCACCCGCGGCCTCGACGACGCCTTCGCGCGGCTGCACAACCCCGGGATCGGCGCCGAAATCATGGGTGCCGGGAAGTTCGGCTACCCAGGATGGCACGAGGACCGGGAGTGGAAGGGCTGGTGGGGTCCCAACCCGCCGTTCCACACACCGGTCTTCGTCCTCACCCATCACACGCGTCCGCCGATCGAGATGGAAGGCGGGACGACGTTCCACTTCCTCGACGTGTCGCCCGCCGAAGCGCTCGAGACCGCTCGGGAGGCTGCGGGCGGACAGGACCTGCGCATCGGTGGAGGCGCCACCGTGATCCGCGACCTCCTCGCTGCGGGGCTTGTGGATCACATGCACACCGTCGTCGTCCCCATCCTTCTCGGCCGCGGCGCTCAGCTCTGGGACGGACTGGAGGGCGTCGAGAAGGACTACGAGGTCGAGGCCATCTCCTCGCCCAGCGGGGTCACACACGTGACGTTCACCCGCGCGGGCGTCTAAGCCGCCACCTCCCACGCACATTCATCGGTCACACGATGGAAGGAACCGTCGAGCTGGGTTGGGCCCACGCTGCCGAGTATCGGTACGTGTCGCGCGGCCTGATCAATGAAAGCGGAGCGATTCCACGATGGCCGTCAGCTCGGCGCGGTCGGCGGCGCTGGTGCCCGGCGCTACGACGGGTGCCCGAGGCCTCTCAAGGGTGGACATGCGACACAACCGAGGGGGAGTTGGGACATTCCCTCACTGGCC
>CAWAPY010000015.1:0-321133 GCA_963784055.1 uncultured Actinomycetota bacterium | reverse complement strand
GGCCGTGCGCCTCTTAGGAGACCTCGGTCGGATGGGAGCGCCGAGGACAGGTCCCTGGGACGATATCCCTCCGGATGACCCACGTCGCCGTCGTCGGCCACATCGAGTGGATGACCTTCGCCCGCGTGGATCGTGTTCCCGCCACGGGTGACATCGCGCACGCGACGGAGACGTGGTCGGGCGCCGGCGGCGGAGGGGGCGTGGCGGCCCAACAGCTCGCGAAGCTGGCGGGCTCTTGCGAGCTCTTCACCGCGCTCGGCGAGGACGAGATCGGCGACCGAGCGGCCGAGGAGCTCGCCGCGGTCGGGATCGAGGTGCACGCCGCGCGAAGGACGTCGCCGACCCGGCAGGCCACGTGCCTGGTCGACCGGGACGGGGAGCGCACGATCACCACGCTCGGCCCTCGACTGGAAGCACGCGGCTCAGACGCGTTGCCCTGGGACCACCTCGCAGAGGTCGACGCGGTGTACGTGACGGCCGGGGACGCCGACGCGCTCCGGCGAACCCGCGCCGCCCGCGTCGTGGTGGTGTCGAGCCGGCATCTGCGGACCCTGGCGGCCTCGGGGATCCGGGCAGACGCCGTGGTGGGCAGCGCGCGGGACCCGAACGAGGCCTACGATCCCGAGCTCCTCGCGCATGCGCCACCGGGCGTCGTGGTGCTGACCGAGGGAGCCGCCGGCGGCCGGTTCCAGACGGCGGACGGCGAGACGGGACGCTGGCGACCCTCGCCGCCGCCCGGGCCCATCTCGGACACGTACGGGAGCGGCGATTCGTTCCACGCCGGACTGGCGTGGGCCCTCGGGGCGGGCTCCCCGCTCGCCGAGGCGCTCGACCTCGCGGCTCGGTGTGGAGCGGCGGCGCTCACGGGTCGTGGGCCGGCGGGAGGGCAGCTCGGCGCCGCGGACCTCTGACCGCGTCAGCCGAGCAGCTCGGCGGAACGAGCCCAGAGCTCACGGTCGTCGTCGCGGAACGCCTGGACCTCCCCCATCGTCTTCGGCCCGAGCGCCATCGTGTTCCCGGGAAGGGTCCGGCGGAGCAGCTCGAGCTCGCGACGCGTGAACTCGCAGGTCGACGTGTTGGGCTCGACGCCGTACAGGGCGGCGCCGTTGAGGCCCAGGATCTTCGCCTTGATCTCCTTCGTGAGCTTCGGATACCCGTGGCGCTCGCGGAGCTCCTCGGAGATCTGGAACGCGCGCATCGCCTGGATCAACGGCTGCGGCGACCCGTAGAAGAGGCAGTCGGTCCCCCACAGCACGTTGTCCTCCCCCACGTGCTTCAGGAGCTTGCCGAGGACGTGCGCGGCCTGATCCGGATACCGCATCACGTACCACCAGGTCGAGCCGATCTCCGCGTAGACGTTCTCGTTCGGACCGATGCCCTCCCGCTCCATCGAGGCGATCAAGCGATTCACCCCGAGGTGGGCCGTCTCACGCGCGTACGGCCCCTCCGTCGTTCCCGCCTCGAAGCCCGAGTGGTAGGCGACGAAGTTCACGTCGGGGTGCCGCCTGGCGGCGGGCCCGATGTCGTCGGGGGACGCATTCGGGTTCCCGAGCGAGAGTCCCTTGTGGGTGCAGATCGTCGGGATCCCGAGGGAGACGGCCTTGCGGATGAACCGCTCCGCCAGGTCGCCGCCGTCGCGGTCGTCGAGCCACCACACGTTGCCGTCGCCCTCGAACGCTCCCGGGAAGTGCGTGAACGTCTTCCACGCGGCGACCGGGTAGCGGCTCGCCGTGTGCTCCATCGCGTCGAGGGCGGCCCGTTGCCCGCCCACGTTGGGGAGCGCTTGCGCGTGGAGCAGGATCCGCTCGTCCCGGCAGAGCCCTTCGATGGTCCGCCGAGTGATGTCCATGATCTCCGGGGACAGCGGGCTGCCCTCGGGGAAGATCGGGAGCGATGACAGCACCAGCATGTTCGTGTCCGAACGCAGGAACATCAGCTCGAGGAAGTGCTCGATCGAGTAGCAGACGCGAGGGTCGTCCTCGCCGCAGTCCTTCTGCGGGAAGCCTTCCCAGAAGCTCTGACCGTTCAGGACCGGGTTCAGGCGGTACTCGAGGAGATGGCCCTGCACGTCGAAGACGAACTCCTCGCCGCCGAGCGCCTCGAACGCGCTCGGCGGCTCCACCGAGGCGCTCGGCGGGATCTCGTAGGAGCCGCCGGGCTCACTCGTTGACGACGACGGGTTCGCGCGGTGCTCCTCGCGGGTGCACGCGTTGAGGGCGAGGAACGTGGTGGCCGCACCGCAGGCCGACAGGAGGAACTCCCGACGGCTCATCCCCAGGCGACGCGCGTTGCGTTCGGCGTCGTCGCGGGCTCGGCGGATCGTCTCCCGGAGGACGGGCGGCAGGACCGGCTCCGGGTCGTACTCGGCGTTCGACGCCGGCCCGAACTCGATCGGGAGCCCGGGATCCTGCTCTTCCTGGCCCTTCGGCCAGTTCTTCGGCCGATCCACCTCGCCTCCTCCCGCACCCTAACGGGTGTCCGGCCCGCGGGGTTCCCTCTCAGGCTCGGAGAGAGCCGGAGACGGCGATGTGTCCCGGCTCGCCCGCGACCACCTCGCCGATCTTCGCGAACGGGACATCGTGCTCGCCGAAGGCCGCCTCGATGGACGGCCGGTGCCGAGCCGCGATCAGGAGGCCGCCGGAGGTCTGGGCATCGGCGATGATCAGGCGCTCCGGTTCGGGGAGGTCGCCGAAGTCCGTGTGGGGCCGGACGGACGCGAGGTTCCGCTTCGTCCCGCCCGGCACGACGTCGCTCCGTGCGAGGTCGAGGATCCTCGGGTCCAGCACGGGGATCGCGCCGGCCTCGAGCTCGGCCGCCGTCCCGGAGGCGAGGAGCATCCGGTGGAGGTGGCCGAGGAGGCCGAACCCGGTGACATCGGTCGCCGCATCCACGCCGGCGTACCGCATCGTCTCGCCCGCGGCCCGGTTCGTCGTGGTCATCAGCTCGACCGCGGCCTGGATCAGGTCCTCGTCGGCGACGCCTCGCTTGATCGCGGTGGAGACGATCCCGAGGCCGAGCGGCTTCGTGAGGTACAGGGCCGCGCCCGCGGGCGCGGTCGAGTTCCGCACGACCTCGTCGGGCGGCACGAGACCGATCGCGACCATGCCGTACTTCGGCTCGGGATCGGTGATCGAGTGGCCGCCGGCGACCGCGACCCCTTCCCCCGCCGCGACGTCCACACCACCCTGCAGGACACGCGCGAGCATCTCGAGTGGCAGGTCGTCCACCGGCCAGTTCACGATGTTCAGGGCGAGGATCGGGCGGCCTCCCATCGCGTAGACGTCCGAGAGCGCGTTCGTCGCGGCGATGCGCCCCCAGTCGTACGGGTCGTCGACGATCGGGGTGAAGAAATCGAGCGTCGCGATCAGCCCCTCCCCCGACGGGAGGCGATAGACGGCGGCGTCGTCCCCGGTATCCGCGGCCACCAGGAGGTCCGCGGACGCCTGCGGCAACGTCACGCCGCCGAGGACGGTCCGCAGCTCATCGGGCCCGAGCTTGCACCCGCAACCGGCGCCGTGACTGAAGCTGGTCAGCCGCCGCTCGGTGGTCATCTCCCGCACGACGGAAGCATACGGAGTGGTTGCATCGCGAACGGACACGGTCCACCCTCGGCGGATGGAACCGCCGCCACGGCCCGACTGGTCGATGCCCCCGGGAGGTCCGGTCCCCAGCCGGCCCCGCTCCGGCCGGGGGCCGATCCTCGTCGTCGCGATCCTCCTGCTGGCCGTCGCTCTCGTCGTCTTCCTCACGCAGGGCGGATCCGACGGCTTCCCGGATTCGGCGCTGGGGTACGAACGGCTGCACAACGAGGACGCCGATCGCGCGGAGAGCGTGATCGAGGGCATCAAGATCGGGGACGTCGAGATCCGCGGTGCGGTCTACGGGACGGGCGACGAGCCGCAGCTCTTCGCCGCCGTCTACGAGAACTATCCGGCGGGGGTCGAGGCCGAGGCGATCATCCAAGGGGCGGCCAGTGGGGCAGAGGCCTCGGGGGGAGAGGTCGATCAGGGGTCGCTGCAGTCCGCGCAGTCGGGGGATGGCTACTCGTTCGCGTGCATGAGCGGCGGCGGCCCGGGCTTCCTGATCCCGGGCGGACCCAGCCGGCAGGGCGTGCTGTGCGTCTTCCAGGGCGAGCTCGTCGGCGTCGTCGTCACCACTCACACCCAGAACCCCACGCTCGGGCTGGCGGACGCGCGCGCGTTCGTCGAGGCGCTCGAGGCGGCGTAGCCGGCGGGCCTAGCCAGCCGCGAACGTCAGTCGGGGGCCCCAGGCGAGACGGGGTCCGTCCCCATCGCGTGGAACCCTCCGTCGACGTGCAGCAGCTCGCCCGTGATCCCGGCGGCGAGATCCGACAGGAGGAACGCGATCGCGCCGGCGACCGGACGACCGTCCGACGGGTCCCAACCGAGCGGCGCCCGATCCGCCCAGCTCCCCGCGATCTGGTCGAAGCCGGGGATGCCCTTGCCGGCCATCGTCTTCATCGGACCCGCCGACACCGTGTTCACCCGGATGCCCTTCGGGCCGAGGTCCCGCGCTAGGTAGCGCGTCACCGACTCGAGCCCCGCCTTCGCGACCCCCATCCAGTCGTAGACGGGCCAGGCGACCCGCGCGTCGAAGTCCAGCGACACGATCCCGCCACCGTGGGACTCCATCAGCGGGAGCATGCCGGCCGCGAGCGAGCTGAGCGAGAACGCGCTCGTCTTGAACGCGGTCGCGACGCTCTCCCACGGCGTGTTCAGGAAGTTGCCGCCGAGGGCGTCCTGCGGTGCGAACGCGATCGCGTGCAGGAACCCGTCGAGCCGTCCCCAGCGCCGACCGAGCTCCTCGCGCACGGCGTCGATCTGCTCCGGCTCGTTCACGTCCATCTCGAGGACGTCGGGAGGGTCGGGGAGACGCTTCGCGGTCTTCTCGGTGAGGCTCACCGTCCGTCCGAAGTTCGTGAGGACGATCTCGGCACCCTGCTCCTGCGCGACCTCCGCCGCCGAGAACGCGATCGATCGGGGCGTCAGGACTCCGGTGATGAGGAGCTTCTTGCCCTCCAGCAGCATCGAGCAACCTTACCCGGCGGCGCCCGCGATCTCCCAGGCCACGTTTCCGTCGTCGTCGAGCTGGGTCACCTGGATCCGCAGCCCTTGCGTCTCGCCCGGCGCTCGGGCGACGCACACCAGCGTCGCACCCTCTCGTACCTCCGCGTCGTCGGGGCACTCGACCGCGACGTTCGCGACGCTCAGCCGCTCCGAGATCTCCCGCGACAGACGGCGCTCGAGCTGGTCGGCGTCGAGCATCCGCGGCGTGCAGGCCCCCGTCGCCACGGACAGCACGAGGAGGAGGACGAACGTCGGGCCGGGGGATCCCGATGACACCGCGCGGAGCGTAGCATCGGGCGCCATGGAGCTCGGGCTCGAAGGGAAGGTCGCGCTGGTCACCGCGGCGTCGAAAGGCCTGGGCCGGGCCTCGGCGGCCGCTCTCGCGCAGGAGGGTGCCAAGGTCGCGATCAACTCCCGTGACCCGGAGCGGATCCGCGCGACCGCGGCGGAGCTCGGCCCCGACGTCCTCGCGCTCCCTGACGACGTGACAGATCCCGACGCGCCCCGCCGACTCGTGGAGGCTACGGTCGAACGGTTCGGCGGGCTCCACGTCCTCGTCGCCAACGCCGGCGGCCCACCGAAGGGGCGGGCCGTCGACCTCGACGACGCCACGCTCGGAGCGGCGCTCGAGGCGAACCTCCTCACCTCGATCCGCCTCGTGCGCGAAGCGCTCCCCCACCTGCGCTCGGCGGGCTGGGGTCGCATCTGCCTCATCACGTCCAACGCGGTGAAGCAGCCCATCCCCGATCTGGCGACGTCGAACACCGCGCGAGCCGGACTCTGGGGGTGGGCGAAGACTGCCGCGCAGGAGCTCGTGGAGGACGGCATCACGCTGAACCTCGCCTGCCCCGGCCTCCACCGAACGCAACGGGTTGTGGACGCCGGTCTGGCAGGACGACTCGGTGAGCCGGAGGACTTCGGGCGCGTGGTTGCGTTCCTCTGCTCGGAACCGGCCGGATTCATCTCCGGCGCGGCCCTGCAGGTGGACGGCGCGAGTACCCTTGGCCTCTTGTGACCCCGACCGAGAGGCTGAGGACGACGTGAACGACACCGACCGCGCGCAGGCACTCGCCGACCGGGTCTGGGAAGAGTTGCTCGAGCGGGAGCCGACGTTCGCCACGGCGATCGGCGACGAGCGCTACGACGACCGGCTCCCGGACATCGGTGAGCACGGCCGCGCCGCGTCGCAGACCCACAACCGCGCGGCTCTCGACGAGCTCGCCACGATCGACAGGGGATCGCTCGACGTCACCCTCCGTACCACGATGGACGTGCTCGAGGCGATCGCCACGCAGGCCCTCGCCGCGGTGGAGCATCGGACCGACCGGCTCTACGTCGTGAACCACTTCGTCGGCCCCGGCGTGCTCCTCGGGGACATCGCCTCGATCCAGCGCACCGACACCCCCGAGCACCTCGATCGCTACGAGCAGCGGCTCCGAGCGTTGCCCGGGTATCTGGAGTCCTGTGCGGAGATCGCGCGGGAGGGCGTCGCCACCGGCGTGGTGTCGCCGCGCATCGTCGTCGAACGGGCCGTCGCGCAGATCGAGCGGATCGTCGGATCGCCTGCCGAGGACTCACCGCCGCTCGCCGCGATCGCCGAGGACGACGCCGTCGCCCGTGAGCGGATCGCCGGCGTCTGGAGCGACGTGGTCGCGCCCGCGTTCGCAACCTACCTGCAGGTGCTCCGGGACTACCTCCCGAACGCTGCCGAGCGCAACGCCGTGACCGCCCTCCCCGGCGGTGACGCGATCTACGCGTCGGAGATCCGCTCGTGGACCACCCTGCCCCTCGATCCCCAGGAGGTCCACGACCTCGGGAACGAGCGGTGGGAGGCGATCCAGGCGGAGCGCTTCGAGATCGCCGGGCGGCTCGGGTACGCGAGCCCGGCCGAGGCGATCGCGGATCGCACGGCATCCGGGAAGGACACCCCCGCGACGGCGGAGGCGCTGATCGAGCTCGTGGAGGGTCAGGTCCAGCGCAGCTGGGACATCGCGCCCACGTGGTTCGGCAGGCTCCCGAAGGCGAACTGCCGCGTCAAGGAGATCGAGGCGTACCGGGCGGCCGACATGGCGCTCGCTTTCTACATGCCTCCCACGGCCGACGGCGAGCGTCCCGGCACGTACTACATCAACACCCACGACCTGGCCGGCAAGGCGCTCCACCAGATCGCCTCCGTGACGTACCACGAGGCGAACCCGGGACATCACTTCCAGATCGCTCTCGAGATGGAGTTCGACGAGCGCCCCGCGCTCCGGCGGTTCGGCGGCCTGCTCGCCGGGGCGTCGTTCGCCGAGGGATGGGGGCTCTACAGCGAGCGCCTCGCCGACGAGATGGATCTCTACGTCGACGACTGGGAGCGGCTCGGGATGCTCGCGGCGCAGGCCCACCGCGCCGCCCGGCTGATCACTGACACCGGCTTGCACGCGTTCGGCTGGTCGAGGCAGGACGCGATCGAGAAGCTCGTGGCCGGCGGCTCGCCACGCGGCGAGTCGGAGATCGAGGTGGACCGCTACATCGCCCTGCCCGCGCAGGCCCTCGCCTACATGGTGGGCATGGTGGAGATCGAGGACGCCCGGCGACGCACCCAGGACAAGGAGGGCGACGCCTTCGACCTGAAGGCGTTCCACGACCGGCTGCTCGCGCTCGGCCAGCTCCCGCTGCAGGCGCTCCGGCGGGAGCTGGTCTAGGGCTTCCTCTCGGGCTTCTTCTCGGGCTTCTGGGCCTCGAGCAGGAGGTAGTCGAGGAGACCCCGCTCCCACAGGACCTCGGCTTGGGACAGCATCGCGCGGGCGGCGAGACCGAGTGTCCTCGGCTCGTCTTCGCGGTCCGCGTCCAGCCGGTCACGCACGAAGCGCAGCGCGGGCGCGACCACACGGTCCCCGACGAGCTCCGACCGGACGTTGACGAACCCGGCGCCGGCTGCCGTCGCGGCGATCGCTCCGGTCGAGGCGGCCGCATCGGATCGCAGCCCCCAGCCCCGCAGCATCGCCACGGCGGCCAGCGCCTCCCGGGGGCCCTGCGGTCGCCGCACGGTGGGGAGGTCCGACATCGTCAGGACGCCCCCGGGACGGAGCACGCGGAACGCCTCCCGGAAGAACCCCTCGCGCGAAGAGAAGTGGAAGGCCGCCTCCACGCTGATCACGCCGTCGAAGGAGCCGTCGGCGAACGGGAGGTCGCAGGCGTCCGCACACACCCCCCGAGCGCCCGCCTCCCGCAGGCGGTCGCGCCCCGACTCCAGCTGGGACCACGTGATGTTCACGGCGGTCAGGGTGCGGGGGTGCACCGCCGCCGCGATCACGGGGTCCTGGGCCGCGAGCCCGTTGCCGACGTCGAGCACGTCGCCACCCCGGGGCAACGCCACGGCGATCCGTTCCACGAGCCGCCGCACGGCGACCGGGGCCTCGGTGGGATCGCCGCCGTCGCCCTCCCACAGGCCGAGGTTGAGCCAGCCGGGTGCGAGCGCCAGGAAGAAGTCGGGGCCGATCGAGTCGTAGACGGTCGCCGCCGGGTTCGCGCCGTAGCGGAGCATCGCCAGCACGTGGCGGAGGTTCGCGAGCGTCCAGCCCTGGCGCGTCACCCGGCCGCCCGCCAGGCGTCGCGGACCTTCACGCGCGCGCCCGTCCGCAGGATCGCACCGGCGTACACCCGTCCCGCCAGCGGGATCAGGAGGGCGGTGGAATCCGATGACGATCGCGAGCGATGCCACGATCTCCCACGGTGTCGCGGAGCCCAGCACCATGCGGACGGGCATCGCGAGCGCGGACGAGATCGGCAAGAGCGACGCGATCTTGGCGATCGCCGAGTCCGGATCTTGGACGGCGCCGATCGAGATGAAGAAGGACGCGAACACCACGAGGTTGATCGGGACGATCGCGTTCTGCAGCTCCTCCATCCGGGAGACGAGCGCTCCGGCGACGGCGAACAGCGCCGCGTAGAACGAGAAGCCCAGGACGAACCACCCCACGGTGAGGGCGGCGGCCGAGAGCGAGTCCGCAGGGATGTCGATCGCGCCCGTGACCGTCGCGAGGGACACGGCGAAGATCGCGATCAGGATCAGCTGGATCAGGCCGAGGGTCCCGATGCCCGCGATCTTGCCGGCCATCAGATGGCGTGCGCGGATCGTCGACAACAACACCTCCACCACGCGGGAGGACTTCTCCTCGATGACCCCCGTCGCCACCCAGACGCCGTAGCCGAAGAGCTGCCCGTAGAGCACGAGCACCGATGCGAGCGCGACCGCCGCCTTCGTGTCCCGGTCGGGGTCGGGTGGCAGGATCGGCGCCGCGTCCACCGGATGCTGATCCTGCAGCGCTGCGATCGTGTCTGCGCTCGCGCCGGCGTCCTCGAGCGCGTCGTCGAGCCTCGTCGCGATCGCGGCGGCCTGCACCACCTGGTCGAGGAGGCTCGGCACGCCCCGGAGGACCCGGAGCGCGGCGACCCCCTCGAGGACGCCCTCGTGCCCGCCGATCAACACCGCATCCACACGCCCGTCACGGAGCGCGCCGTCGACGGCACCCTCGTCGCGGAGCGGCACGACCGTGAGGCCGATGCCGGCCCGTTCCGCGATCGCCGCCGCGCGGTCCGCGACCGCGCGGTCGCCCACGACCGCGAGGTGGAAGGACTCGGGACCGCTCGCGTAGGCGCGCAGGAGGATGAAGATCGACAGGACGGTGACCGTGATCGCGGTGGAGACCACGAACCCCTTGTCGCGGAGACGCACGGAGAAGTCCCGAGCGGCGACCACGCGCCACATGCCGCGGTCGGTGACGGCGGGATCGTCGCTCACGACGCGATCACCTCCCGGAACAGCTCGGACAACGTGGGGCGCACATGGCTGAAGTGGCGCACCTCCCCCACGGAGCGCCCGAGGTCGAGCACGCGCTGGTCGTCCGCGTCGCCATCGAGCTCCACGATCACCCCGCCGGGCACCTCGGCCTCGAGCCGGATGCCGGGGACCGCCTCGTACCAGCCGGCCGGAGCGCCGGAGACCTCGATCCGGACGAGCCGGCGCGCCCGGGACGCGCGGAGCTCGTCGATCGACCCGTCCGCGAGGATCCGGCCGTCGACGATCATCACCACCCGGTCGCACACGCGCTCCACGAGCTCGAGCTGATGGCTGGAGAACACGACCGGCACGCCGCGCGTCCGACGTTCGCGATCGAGCACCTCGACGAGGACGTCGGTGCCGACGGGGTCCAGGCCCGAGAACGGCTCGTCGAGGACGAGGACATCGGGCTCGTGCACCAGCGCCGCCGCGAGCTGCACCCGCTGCTGATTCCCCAGGGACAGGGACTCGACCCGGTCCTTCGCTCGCTCGGCCACACCGAGGGTCTCGAGGATCTCCGGGCCGCGGGTGCGGGCGGTCGCACGCTCGACGCCGTGCAGCCGCGCCAGGTAGATGAGCTGCTCGAGCACCCGCATCTTCGGGTAGAGCCCCCGCTCCTCCGGGATGTAGCCGAACCGTCGGCGCGCCGTGCCGTCGACCGGCTTCCCGCGCCACCGGACCTGGCCTCCGTCGGCACCCAGCACCCCGAGCACGATCCGCATCGCCGTGGTCTTGCCGGCCCCGTTCGGACCGACGAAGCCCACGATCGAGCCCTCCGCGACCTCGAAGCTCACGCCGTCGAGCGCCACGACGTCACCGAACCGGCGGCGCAGGTCGATCAGCTCGAGACCGGGAGGCATCAGGTCAGGATAGGGAACGGATCCGTCCGGCCGAAGGACGTCGTGCCTGCGGAAGGTGCCTCAGTCGGCCCGCGTCCCATCGGCGACGAGCTCGGGCCGTGCGGTGCGCACCGCGGGGCCTGGGGAAGAGCACGTGGAACGACGCGCCGCCTCCCGGTCCGCCCTCGACCCACACCCGTCCGCCGTGCAACCCGACGAACCCCTCCACGATGGCCAGCCCCAGCCCGGTGCCGGGAGCGTCGGTGTCCCCTCTGCGGAACGGGGCGAAGATCGTGAGCCGATCGGCCTCGGGTACACCGGGCCCCTGGTCCTCGACGACGATCTCCGCACCGCCGTCGCTCGGTCGCACGAGCACCCACACCACACCCGAGCCGGGGGCATGTCGGATCGCGTTCATCACGAGGTTCTCGACGATCCGTCCGACCCGGGCCCGGTCGACCGTCGCGCGGGCCGGTTCGAGGTCGAGGCGAAGCTCCCGGTCGAGCGGGATCTCGAGCGACGCGACGGCGTCGCGCACCACCTCGCCGACGTCGGCCTCCTCCGCCGACAGCTCGACGATGCCCGCCTGGAGGCTCTCGGCGTCGAGCAGGTCGTCGAGGAGCCCAGACAGTCGGCTCGCGCCGCGGGAGATCGCGGCGAGCAGCGCCCGGGCCTCCCCCTCGTCGAGCGAGAGGTGCCGGAGCGTCTCCGCCGCTCCGAGGATCGTGGCCGTCGGCGTCCGCAGATCGTGCGATGCCGCCCGCATCAGTGTCGTCTTCAAACGGTCGACCTCGCGAAGCTTGAGGGACACCTCTCGCTCCCGGTGGGCCGCCACCAGGAGGCGTGCCCGGTAGCGCGTGAAGAGCAGGATCGTCAGGAACGCGGCCGTCGCCATCGTGACGATCTGGAACGCGTTCCCGTACCAGGGGGCGGGATCGGCGGGTGGGGGCGCCACTACACCGACCACGCCGATGGCGATCACCCACGCGAGCGCCAGACCGAGCATCAGGTGGAGCCGCCGAGCTCCGATGAACGGAAGCGCCACGGCGAGCGCCATGAGCGGCAGCAGGACGATCGTGGGGAGCATCGAGGGCTGCAGGATCACCGTGCCCAGCGACGGGACGATCAGCCCACCGCTGATCCAACCCACGCTCGCCTGGACGCGACCCCGATCGAAGAGCTCGCGCGCGTACATCAGACAACCCCCGTACAGGGCGATCAGGAGCGCCACGACGAGCATCGACCCGTCCCGCAGCACGGCTCCCGCGACGGCCTGGATGATGGCGAACAGCGCCGCGAGCGGCACGACGAGCCGCAGGAACTCGTGCAGCGCCGCCTCATCCCTCCCGCGGAGCTCGTGTGCGAGCGTGCCGTCTTCGGTCAACGTGCCCTTCCCGGAGCTGGCGAGATCCGATACCGATGCTCCTGTATCGGTTGCTCCGAAGGGCGACCTGATCCCTGCTTCTAGGCAACCTTGGACGAGCCCTCGATCGCGTCGCCGGCGGGGGAACCGAGCCCGATCGCGAGCACGTCGTCCACCGCTTCCGCAAGGTGGAAGGTCATCTCCTCGCGCACCTGCTCCGGCACGTCGTCGAGGTCTCCCTCGTTGCGCGCGGGCAGGATGACCTCCTTGAGGCCCGCCCGATGCGCCGCGAGGACCTTCTGCTTTACCCCTCCGATCGGGAGCACGCGCCCTTGGAGCGTCACCTCACCGGTCATGCCGACCTCGGCACGGACCGGCCGGCCCGTGAGCAGCGATGCCAGCGCCGTCGTCATCGCGACGCCTGCGCTGGGACCGTCCTTGGGAACGGCGCCCGCCGGGACGTGCACGTGGAACCGACCGCGCAGCCGATCGGCGGGGATGTCGAGCGCCTCCGCGTGCGAGCGCACGTACGAGAGCGCGATCTGGGCCGACTCCTTCATCACGTCACCCAGCTGTCCGGTGAGCGTCAGTCCGTCCGCCATCCCCGTCTCTGGCACATCCTCGCGGGTCGCCTCGATGAACAGCACGTCACCGCCGGTTCCGGTCACGGCCAGACCCGTCGCCACACCGGGGACGGCGGTCCGCTCCGCCGCTTCGAAGAAGAACTTCTGGCGGCCGAGGTATCCGCGGAGATCGGTCGCGTCGACGTGAGCCGATGACCCGCCATCGCCCGCGGTGAGCTTCGTCGCGACCTTCCGCATGATCTTGCCGAGCTCGCGCTCGAGGTTGCGGACCCCTGCCTCCCGCGTGTAGTCGCCGACGACCCCTCGCAGGGCCTCGTCCGTGACATCGACCTCTTCGGGGCGCAGGCCGTTGCGCTCGATCTGGCGGGGCAGCAGGTGCCGCCGCGCGATCGCGACCTTCTCGTCCTCGGTGTAGCCGTCGATCCGGATGACCTCCATCCGGTCGAGCAGCGGGCCGGCGATGGTCTCCGCGACGTTCGCGGTCGCGATGAACAGGACCTCGGACAGATCGAGGTCGACGTCCAGGTAGTGATCGCGGAACGTGTGGTTCTGCGCGGGGTCGAGGACCTCGAGCAGCGCGCTCGAAGGGTCGCCTCGCCAGTCGGCGCCGACCTTGTCGACCTCGTCCAGCATCATCACCGGGTTCTTCGTGCCCGCGTCCTTCAACGCGCGCACGATCCGTCCCGGCAGCGCGCCGACGTAGGTGCGCCGGTGGCCACGGATCTCGGACTCGTCGTGGACGCCGCCGAGCGAGACCCGGACGAAGTTGCGTCCGAGGGCGCGCGCGACCGACTCCCCGAGCGACGTCTTGCCCACGCCCGGAGGGCCGACCAGCGTGAGGATCGCACCGGAGCCGCGACCGCCGGTCTCGGCCAGCCCCCGCTCGCTCCGGAGCTTGCGAACCGCGAGGTACTCGAGGATGCGGTCCTTCACGTCGCGGAGCCCTTCGTGGTCGGCGTCCAGCACCTCGCGCGCCGACGCGATGTGCAGGTTGTCCTCGGTCTTCGAGGACCAGGGGACGTCGAGCAGCCAGTCGAGGTAGGTGCGGATCCACCCGTACTCGGGCGATTGCTCGGACGTCCGCTCGAGCCGGCCGAGCTCGCGCTCCGCCTGCGTGCGCACGTCCTCCGGCATCCCGGCGTCCGCGATCTTGGTCCGGTACTCCTCGAGGACGTCTTCGGTGCCGTCCTCGCCGAGCTCCTTACGGATCGCCGCCATCTGCTCGCGCAGCAGCATCTCCCGCTGCCGCTCCTCCAGACTGCCGGCGACCTCGTCGCGGATCCGCTCCTTCACCTGGACCTCAGCGAGGGTCTCCTTGGCCCACGCGACGACCTTCTCCAGGCGCGCCTGGACGTCGAGGGTCTCGAGGACCTCCACCTTCTGCTCGAAGGACAGGTCGGGCGAGTACCCGGAGGTGTCCGCGAGCTGCCCCGGATCGGTCACGCCGCGCAGGAACTCCGCGACGGCGGGCACCCCGCGGGCGTCCGTGATGGCCTCGATGGCCCCGCGGTACTCCTTGGCGAGCTCGTGGGCGCGGGCGGTCACCGGCTCGTCCGCCGTCTCGATCTGGACCCACGTGGCCTCCCCCGTTCCGGGGACGCCGAGCCCGACGGTGGCGCGCCGGAGCCCACGGATCACGACGGCCTCGACGCCGTTGCGCATGCGTCCGACGTCCTCGATCTTGGCCACCACGCCCACCCGCGCGTACCGACCCTCGATCCGCGGGACGGTCAGGAGCAGGAGCGTCGTCGCCCTCGGCGGTCGCGCCGAGCGCCGCACGGGCCTCGTCGGATTCGATCGTGAGGGTGACGACCATGCCGGGAAGCACCACGCCCGTTGTCAGGGGCAGCAACGGCAGGGCCTGGATGTCCAGCTCGTTCATCTCTGGGTTCCTTTCTCGCTCTGCCCGCTTGAACGGACCGGCGATGCCATCCTATTCCGCCTCCGTAATGATGATTACGTGATTGCGGGCGTCATCGTCCCGTTACCCAGCGGACATGTCGCTGTCGGCAACCGTCGATATCCTCGCGGCCATGGCGAACGCGATCATCACCACCAACGGCCTGACCAAGTCATTCGGCGACGTTCGGGCCGTCAAGGGGGTGGATCTGCCGGTCGAGGAGGGCACCGTGTTCGGGCTGCTCGGGCCGAACGGCGCCGGAAAGACCACCACGATCCGGATCCTCACCACCCTCCTCGAGCCCGACGAGGGCACGGCCACCGTGGCGGGGCTCGATGTCGTGAGGGACGCGTTCGCGACTCCGCCCGGTGATCGGCCTGGCGGGCCAGTTCGCCGCGGTCGACGAGAACCTCACCGGCCTCGAGAACCTCGAGATGGTCGGCCGCTTGTACCACCTGCCCAGGGCCGAAGCTCGGCGTCGCGCGGAAGAGGTGCTCGAGCGGTTCGAGCTCGCCGACGCGGCACACCGCACCGCCAAGACGTACTCCGGCGGCATGCGTCGCCGGCTCGACGTCGGCGCCAGCCTCGTGGGTCGTCCGAAGGTCCTCTTCATGGACGAGCCCACGACGGGTCTGGACCCGCGGAGCCGCCTCGTGTTGTGGGAGCTGATCCGTGACCTCCAGAAGGAGGGCACCGACCTTGCTGCCTCTGCACCCAGTACCTGGAGGAGGCAGATCAATCTCTGCGACCGCATCGCGGTGATCGACCTCGGGACCGTGATCGCCGAGGGGACCTCCGCGGAGCTGAAGGACAAGATCGGCGGCGAGGTGCTCGAGCTGCACGTCGCCGCCGAGCACCTCCCACGAGCGGCCGAGACGCTCCGAGGGCTCGGTGCGGGCGAGCCTTCGGTCGACGAAGACACTCGGCTCTGATCCGGGTCCCGGTCGGGAGCGAAGGACCGACGGTGCTGCTCGACACCGTGCGCGAGCTCGACGACGCGACCATCGTCATCGAAGACATCGCACTGCACCGTCCAACGCTCGACGACGTGTTCCTCTCGCTCACCGGCCATGCGGCGGAGATGGCGCTGGAGGAAGCGGAGGAAGCCGAGCCGGAGCCCGAGAAGACGCGAAGCGGAGGAGAGATCGATGAGCGCCGTCGCTTTGTCGCAGCCCGTCGCTCGGGACGCGCGCGGTGCTGTCGTTCTTCGACAGCTTGGTCGTCGCCCGGCGGAACCTGATGCAGATCGTCCGGATCCCGGCGGTCCTCGTGTTCGAGCTCGTCCAGCCGGTGATGTTCGTCCTGCTCTTCGTCTACGTCTTCGCGGAACCAGTTCGCGCCGGCATGGAGGAGTTCGGGGGCTACGTGAAGTTCCTGATGCCCGGCATCATCGTCCAGAACGCGATCTTCGGCGCCACGACCACCGCGATCGGGATCGCCGAGGACCTGAAGTCGGGTCTGGTCGACCGCTTCCGTTCGCTCCCGATGGCGCGCTCGGCGATGCTCGCCGGGCGGGCGACGTCGGACCTGATCAAGAACTTCATCCTGCTCCTCGTCGTGATCGGCATCGGCGTACCTCGTGGGCTTCTCGTTCGAGAACGGCTTCGTCAACGCGATCGCGATGATCGTCCTCGTCCTGGCGGTCAGCTTCACGTTCTCCTGGGTGATGGCGGCGATCGCGCTCTCCGTCAAGAAGCTGGAGGCGGTCCAGGCAGCCGCGTTCACGGGCATCTTCCCGCTCGTGTTCATCAGCTCGGCCCTCGTGCCGGTCGGTGGGATGGCTGACTGGGCTCGAGGTCGTGGCCAGGAACAACCCGATCACCCACTGGGCGAACCTCGCCCGGTACTACGCGCTCGGGGAGTATCCGACCATGGGCGGCTCGGTCGAGGAGCTGATCGTGCTCTCGCACGGTCTGGATCGGCGTGTCTCCTCGCGGTGTTCATGCCGCTCTCGATCCGGCTGTACTCGAAGCTCACCTAGGGAACAGACGCGCCGTCAGGCGTGTTGCCACCTGCATCGATCAGAAGGGAACAACCATGCCGTTGCTGGGTTTCAAGGGCGAGAACGCGAGAGAGAAGGTCATCGTCCTCCTGACGATGTGCTTCGCCCTGGCGATGGCGATGCTCGACAACACCGTCGTGAACATCGCGCTCCCCACGATCACCAGCAAGCTGAACGCAACCGTCTCGGACCTCCAGTGGATCATCGACGGCTACGTCCTGGCGTTCGCGTCCCTCCTCCTCACCGGCGGCATCCTCGGCGACCGGTACGGGCGCAAGAAGATGTTCCTCACCGGCCTGGCGGTCTTCACGCTCGCGTCCCTGGGCTGCGGCCTCTCCGCGTCCGGCAGCCAGCTGATCATGTTCCGCGCCCTCCAGGGCGTGGGCGCCGCGCTGCTGATGCCGGGCACGCTCTCGATCCTCACCGGTCACGTTCCCGCCGGAAGAGCGGTCGACGGGCGATCGGGATCTGGGCGGGCGTGAGCGGCCTCGCGCTCGCGCTCGGACCCACCCTCGGCGGCTACATCGTCGAGCACTGCGGATGGGAGACCGTGTTCTTCATCAACGTGCCGATCGGCGTGCTCGCCTTCGCGATCGCCTGGCGGACCGTGCGTGAGTCCGTCTCCGAGGAGACCCGGCATCTCGACCTGCCCGGGCTGGCGCTCGGCACCGGCGGGCTCTTCGCCCTCACCTTCGCGCTTGATCGAGGCGAACCAGCGCGGCTGGGGCGACGAGCTGATCGTCGGGCCCTGGTGGCCGCCGGCGTCCTCCTCGTCGCGTTCCTCGTCTGGGAGCACCGGAGCCCGAAGGCGATGATGCCGCTCTCGTTCTTCCGGATCCCCACGTTCAGCGCCGGGAACGCCGTCGCGTTCTCCGTCTCCCTCGGGATGTTCTCGATCTTCCTGTTCGTGACGTTGTACATGCAGGCGATCCGGGGCTACACGCCGTTCCAGACCGGCCTACGGTTCCTCCCGATGACGGTGATGATCATCGTGACGGCGCCGATCTCCGGGCACCTCGCCCAGCGGATCGGACCGCGCATCCCGATGACCTACGGGCTCACGGTGGCATCGGCGGGCCTACTCGGCCTCACGTTCATCCAGCCCGACACGCCGTTCTGGATCATCGCGGTCCTGTTCGTGCTGATGGGCCACGGGCTTGGGCGCGACCATGGCGCCGATGACGGCCGCCGTGATGGGCTCGGTCGGGCCGCAGCGCGCCGGGGCTCGGCTCGGCGATGACGAACACCAGCCGTGAGGTCGGCGGCGTCCTCGGGATCGCGCTCCTCGGCACCGTGCTGTTCGACCGCCTGGGCTCCGTCCTCGTGCCCGAAGCTCGGCGAGATCGGCCTGAGCCCGGGCCAGGCGAGCGCGGTCGCGGAGAGCGCGTCCCACGGCTTCGTCTCCCCCGCCGAGCTGGCCGGGCTGGGACTCACGCCCGAGCAGATCGGCGGGTTCGCCGCAGCGTTCCGCGATTCCTACATGAGCGGGTTCCACCTCGCCTTGCTGATCGCCGGACTCGTCTTGCTGACCGCCGCGGTGGTGGCCAATCGGTTCATCCCGGGACGGGCGCACGCGGACGAGATCCACGCCGAGGCGGCTGCCAGGGACGCGATCACCGCCGCCGCGGAGTAGCGGAACCGCCTACCATCCGAAGCGTGCTGGCGCTGCGCATCCTCGCCGTCGTGGTTGGCGTCGCGACCGTCGCGGCGGCGATCGGCTCGGCGGTGAAGACCGTCGTGCTTCCGCGAGCGTCCGCGTCCAGGATCACACGCTCCGTCTTCGTGCTCCTCCGCGGGCTGTTCCGCGTCATCGCGAGGCCGTCCATGCGATTCCAGCGCAGGGACAGGATCCTCGGGGCGTACGCCCCGCTCGGACTGATGGCCACGCTCGCCACGTGGCTCGCGCTCGTCCTCGCCGGCTTCACCTTGATCTTCTGGGGAACCGACCACGATGGGTGGCGCGCCTCGTTCGACCTCTCCGGATCGTCCCTGTTCACCCTGGGCTTCGCGCGCCCGGAAGGACTGGGGAGCACAGCGCTGATCTTCGTCGAGGCCGCGATCGGCCTGTTCCTGCTCGCGTTGCTGATCACGTATCTCCCCACGATCTACGCGGCGTTCTCCCGCCGCGAGGTGGGCATCACGGCCCTCGAGGTCCGCGCCGGCTCTCCGCCGTCGGCCCGCGAGATGATCTGGCGCTATTGGCAACTCGGGCGGCTCCCGGAGATCCACGAAGTCTGGGCCGAGTGGGAGCGATGGTTCGTCGACGTGGAGGAGTCCCACACGTCGCATCCCACCCTGGCGTTCTTCCGATCCTCCCATCCGGACCACTCGTGGATCACCGCCGCCGGCGCGGTGCTCGACGGGGCGGCGCTCACCCTTTCTTCGGTCGACATCCCTCGCGACGTCAAAGCTGAGTTCTGCATCCGATCCGGGTATCTGTGCCTGCGCGCCATCGCGGACTACTTCCAGATCGCGCACGACCCGAACCCGCGCCCCGACGACCCGATCTCGATCGGCCGTGATGAGTGGAACGATGTGATCGCGGAACTCGCCGAGGCGGGGGTTCCGTTGAAACCCGATCGAGACCAAGCGTGGCGCGACTTCGCCGGCTGGCGGGTGAACTACGACCGGGTGTTGATCTCGCTCGCGGCCCTCACGGAGGCGCCCATCGCGCTGTGGTCCTCCGATCGGGGCATGGTGCCGGTGCGTCCGCCGGTCTTCGGGCGGATCCGCTAGGAAGCTGGCTCGGCGGCGTCGTAGCGCCGGTAGCGCGGGAGGACGAGGGCGAGGACGCCCGCGCCGATGATGCACGCGATGCCGCCGGACACGATCGAGGTCTTCACGGACGTGATCGAGGCGAGCAGCCCGGCCTCCGCGTTCCCGAGCGAGGGGCCGGTCCCCACGACCGCCAGCCCGATCCCCTCGAGCCGTCCGCGCATCTCGTCCGGCGTCACCGTCTTGAGGATCGCGTCGCGGTACAGACCGCTGACCATGTCGGAGGCGCTCGCGAGCATGAGGAAGACGAGGGCGACCCAGAGGGTCCCCGAGAACCCGAACCCGATGATCCCGGCGCCCCAGCACACGCAGGCGACCAGCGTGACCAGCCCCTGACGCCGGACGTACTTGGCCCGGCCGCTCACCAGGGCCACGACGAGCGCCCCGAGCGCCTCCGCGGAGTACAGGAGGCCAACCACGCCGGGCGATGCATCGATGACGTCGATCACGAACGCCGGATACAGGGCGACCGGGAGGCCGAAGATCATCGCGTTCAGGTCGATCCAGAACGTGCCCTGGAGCACCTGGTTCCCGCGCAGGAACCGGAGGCCCTCCACGATCGTGGACCAGCCCACGGACGCGCGCTCGGCCGTCGGCGGCGATGGCCGCATCCCCGCGAGCGCGACGATCACCGCCAGGTAGCTGACGGCATCGATCAGGTACGCGTACTCGACCCCGAACTTCACGAACAGCACGCCGGCGAGCACGGGTCCGACCAACGCGGCCGACTGGTAGTAGACGACCTCGAGGGCGAGGGCCGAGGTGTACAGGTCGGGCGACAGGAGCCGAGCCGGCCACGCACGGAACGCCGGCGAGTACAGGGAGTAGGCGGAGGCCCACAGGAACGAGAACGCGAACAGGACCCAGACCTGGGGGTCGGGGAGGAACGCGTTCACCGCGAGGCCGAGCGAGAGCGCCGCCGCGATCGCCTGCGCGATCATCAGGAACCGACGCCGCTCGACCGCATCCGCGATCGCGCCCCCCACGATCGGCAGCACGACGAGCGGGAGCGTCTCGCAGAGCGCGAGCAGCCCGACCATCGCCGTCGAGCGCGTGCGCACGTAGAGCTGCAGCGGTACCGCCACGAACGTGATCTGGGTGCCGAACTCCGAGAGCGCCTGGCCCACGAAGAGCCGGCGGAAGTCCGCCGACTCCTTCAGCGGCGTGAGATCGATCCGATGGCGCCGCAGTGTGCCGACGAAGCCCGGGTGACGCGCCTCGGGGGGTACCGGGGGCGGGAGCTCGTCCTCCGGTCCAGCGGGCGGGTCGAGGTCGTCGCTCACGCGCCCGGACGCTAGCGGATGAGACGCGACAGACGCCGGTCGGCGAGGACCTTCCCGCCGGTCTGGCACTCCGGGCAGTACGTGACCTCGTGAGACTCGTACGACACGCGGCGGAGGTCGGCGCCGCAGCGGGGGCACGGCTGCCCCCAGCGACCGTGGACGGTGAAGTGATCGCCGAGCTTGGTGGGGAGACCCCCGCTGCGTCGCCGCTCCACCTCGAGGGCGTCCGCGAGGATCCCGTGGAGCCCGGTGATGAGCCGCTCGCGTTCATCCGAGTCGAGCTTGCCGAGCACCGCGTACGGCGAGAGGCGCGCGTCGTGGAGCGCGTCGTCGGAGTATCCGCGGCCGACGCCCGCAACGGTCCGTTGGTCGCGCAGGATCGTGTGGACACGCCGGGCGTCCGTGCTCTCCCGGAAGAACGTCGACGCCTCCTCCGAGAGGACCTCCGGGCCGAGCGCGGTGAGCGGGCCGTCGTCGCCGGCGGGGAGCGACCAGACGCCCGCCTTGCGCTCCTTCCCGAACTCCTTCACGAGGAGCGACGGCCGCTCCGCGAACCGGAACCGGGCCACGGACCCCCTCGGCTTCGTGGACTTCGGCGGCGCCTCGATGTCGAGCCGTCCTCCTTGCGAGAGGTGCACGAGCATGCGATCGCCACCGTCGAAGGAGAGGATCAGGTACTTCCCCCGCCGCCCCACACCCTCGATTCGGCGCCCCACGTACTCGGCGGGCCGCGGCGTGACGGTCTTCAGCGAGGAGAACTGGAGGAGGTCGAATCCCTCGAGCGACGCACCGTCGACGACGTCGGCCACCCGCTCGGCGAGCGCCTGGATCTCGGGCATCTCCGGCATGGCTAGCCGATCACAGCACCACGGATGATCTCGATGGCCTCGTCGATCCGATCACCGTGGGTGCGATGGCTGACGATGCACGCGCGGATGATGTGACGGCCGTCGATCGTGGTGCTCGACAGGTACACCCGTTTCGGGTCGTTGATGCGGGCGAGGAACGCCCGGTTCTCGTCGTCGGTCGCTCCAGCCAGCCGGAACGGCACGACGGAGAGCTGTGGGGCCCACGGCTGCTCGATCTCGGGGATCTCGGCGAGGGCGGCGCTGAGGTGCTCCGCGAGGTCGAGCTTCTCATCCAGCGCCTGCCGGAACGCCCCCACGCCGTGCAGCACGAGCGGCAACCAGACGCGGAAGCCCCGATGGTCCCGCGAGAGCTCCGGCGAGTACTCGTTCCAGTTCGGGAGCTCCGCTTCGGGGGCTCGATCCTGCAGGTACTCGGCGCCCACGTAGTGGGCGTCGCGGAGCGCGGCGCCGTCTCGGACCACGAGGGAGCCGGTCCCGTACGGGAGGAACATCCCCTTGTGCGGGTCGAGGGTGATCGAGTCGGCGCGCTCGATCCCGTGGAACCGCTCCCGTCCCCGGTCCGTGAGATGGAAGAAGCCGCCGTACGCGGCATCGACGTGCATCCACAGGTCCTCGGCCTCGGCGACGTCGGCCACCGCGTCCATCGGGTCGATCGCTCCGGTGTTCGTGGTCCCCGCGGCGGGCACCACGAGGAACGGCCGGTGCCCGGCGGCGCGGTCCTCGGCCACCATCGACTTGAGCGCCTCGGCGTCCATCCGCAGCTCCGCATCGACGGGCACGAGCCGCATCGCGCGCCGCGGCATCCCGGCGATCGCGGCGGCCTTCGGCACGGACGCGTGCGCCTGCTCGCTCACGTAGTACGTGCCGTCTCCGAACTCCTCCCCGAGCTTCACGTGACGAGCGGTGACGAAGGCCGACAGGTTCGCGATCGAGCCACCGGTCGTCAGGATGCCGCGCGCCTCCTCCGGGTAGCCGAAGAGGTCGCAGAGCCACCGGATCACGTTCTGCTCGATCTGCACCAACCCCGGCGCGACCTCCCAGAGGTTCGGGAAGCGGTTCACGGACATCGCCAGGAACTGTCCGAGCGCCGATGCGTACAGCCCGCCGCCGGGGACGTACGGCAGGTAGCCGGGGCCGCAGGTCTCGTAGGCTCGCGCGGCCGCGTCGCGGAACTGGGCGAAGACCTTGTCGAACGACCCGCCATCCTCGGGCGGCGAGGCCTTCAGCCGAAGGGCAGCCTCGAGCGCACCGTCGACGTTCTGGGCGGGGGCGTCGGACAAGCCGTGGATGAAGTCGATCACGTAGTCGACGGCCGCCCGGCCCATCGCCCGCATCTCCTCGGGCGACGGATCGAGGGGGTAGCCGGTCACGCGGTGCTCCGCAGCGTGGCGTCGATCCGCTCGAGCAGTCGCCGCGACGAGTCCGTCACCTCGTCCACGGCCGCCTCGAACGCCTCGACGTGTCGCCCCGAGGGCGTCCCGAACCCGCTCACCTTGCGAACGAACTGACGCGCCGCCTCACGGATCTCCTCGTCCGTGGCATACCCCTGCCCGTGTGGTTCCCGTAGTCGCTTGATGCTTCGGCACATGAGCGGGAGGGTACCGCGCGATGGCCGTTCAGCCCCTGGCGGCGGCGAGCGCGCTGAGCGCCTCCATGATGACGTTGCCTGCGAGCATCGCCGTGATCTCCGCGTGATCGTACGGAGGGGAGACCTCCACGACGTCCATCCCGGCGAGGTCGACGGCACCCGCGATCCTTCGCACCGCGCGGAGCAGCTCCCGGCCCAGCATCCCACCGGACTCGGGTGTCCCGGTGCCGGGAGCCATCCCCGGGTCCACCACGTCGATGTCGACCGAGAGGTAGATCCGGTCGGGGCCCTCCAGCGCCTGCGCGATCGCCTCGTCGATCACCGCCTCCACCCCTCGTTCCTCCATCTCGGCCTGGGTGTGCCAACGCATCCCCTGGCCGCGCATCCACTCGAACGTGTCCCGGTCCGGCCAGTAGCCGCGCAGCCCGACCTGGACGAAGTTCTGCCCGGCGACCCAACCCTCGTCGATCAGTCGGCGCATCGGCTGCCCGTGGCCGATCAGCGATCCCCACTGATCCATCGCCGTATCGGCGTGCGCGTCGAAATGCACGATCCCGACGCGCGCCGGATCGTGCACCCGGGCGACCGCGGCGGCGGACGGATACGTGATCGAGTGGTCACCGCCCAGGACGATCGGGATGGCCCCGGCGCGGGCGACGCGCCGGACCTTCTCGTGGATCACCCGGAGGCTGCGCTCGGGCAGGCCGGGGACGACGGGCGCGTCGCCCGCGTCGACCACGGTGAGGACATCGAAGGGGTACGCCTCGGTCTGGAGCGACCACGCCCACGGGCTCCCCGTCGTCACGTGGGCGGTTCGGATCGCCATCGGTCCGAACCGCGCGCCCGGCCGGGCCGAGGTTCCCTCGTCGTACGGGGCGCCGACGATCGCGATGTCCGCGCCGGCGTCCTTGATCGCCTCCTCCTCCGTGACCCACGGGAGCTTGTAGAACGACCCGCGGAAGTCCGAGTACTGAGGCAGGTCGTTCGTGCCGAACTCGTCGAACTCGGCGTCCTCACCGGAGTAGAGCGTGCTCTCCGGGATCCGGAACGGTCGGTCCTCGGGCATGGCGCGCAGTGTGCCACAGGCGGACGTGGAACGGGCCGGGCGCCTCCGGCGCCCGGCCCGTCTCCTCGATCGCGACGCGGCCGACTACGACACGGCGGCCAGCGCGTTCACGATACCCTCGCCGTAGAACCCGTTGAATCCGATGCCGCCCTGGCAGTACGCCTCGAACGGCACGTTCGGATCGGCCCCCACGAGGTCGGGGTACACGAACAGACGCGGGCTCGGGCAGCCGTGGTTCGTCGCCGTCGACCGCAGTCGCTCTTCGACCGCCGCCGGCGACATCCCGAACCCAGCGCCCACCCCCGAACCGAACTCGCTCACGATCAACGCCGCGACGCCGGTCACATGCGGGGACGCCATCGACGTTCCCTGGAGGTAGACGTACACACCGCACGTCCTCGCGCCGCCCTGGCCCACGCAGTCGACCACCGCCAGCGGGTTCCGCGAACGGAAGTCACCACTGATCAGCCCCTCCTCCTTGGCCAGGTCCGCCGGATAGGTGGAGAGGATCCGCGTTCCGGGCGTGTTGTACTGCGGCGTCCCGAAGAAGTCCCGCCGGTCGCCACCGGGCGCCGACACGGTGATCTGCTCGACGCCGTAGTCGGAGTAGTACGCCTTGCGCCCGCTCGGCCCGAGTGCACTGATCGACATGACGTGAGCGCCCTCGGTCGGGATGATCGAGGCACTCGTTCGTGATGTTGTCCCGGACGTAGTTCGTTCCTTCCGGGTAGTCCGGGCTGATCGCGTCGTACGTCGGATGCCCGAGGTCCGTGTGCATGTTCCCGGCGGAGGAGACGAGGGTCACCCCGCTGTTCCATGCCTGGCTGAGAGCGTCGTTCGACAGATCGATCACGGTGGCCTGCTCGACCTGGTCCTCCTCGGAGTCCAGCGGGTTGTCGCGACAGTTCATCCACCACGGGTCGGTGAAGAAGCTCATGTTCACGACATCGATCCCGTTCGCCGCCGCGTACTCGTAGGCGGCGAGCGTTTCGAACAGGAAGAAGAACCCGCTGTCCTGCCCGGCGCGGAGGTTGACGAGCGTGATGCCCGGCGCCACGCCGGCGATCCCCAGGCCGTTCAGCTCTGCCGCCACCGTGCCGGCCACATGCGTGCCGTGGCCGCCTTCGTCGACGGTCGCAGGGTCCTGACACGACTTGTCCGGTTCCTGGTTGCAGGGTCCGTCGATGTCGGGCTTGTCGGTCGTGAAGTTCCGGCTCAACGCCGTGTTCACGTTGTCGTCGAGATCCGGATGGGTCGAATCGATGCCGGTGTCGATGATGCCGACGAGGACGTCGGCGGATCCGGGCTGCGATGCGTACGAGCCCTCGACCGTCGCGTCGATCATCTCGTTGCCCCACTGCAGGTCAGCGAGCGGCTCCGCGCCTTCGGCCACTTCGACGGTGGAGCTTCCGCCGGGGCTCGTGGGGGAAAGTGCCTCGACATCGTCCACCTTCTCCTTCAAGGCGGGATCCGAGTAGCCGATCACGCGGTTCTGCGCGGCGCCGGCGATCGCGTCTTCCGCAGTCGCGTCGAGGATGAAGTTCTGGTTCCTCGACAGGACCTTGGCGGCGCCGATCGAGATGAGCTCGTCGACGACCTTCCCGCCGGCCGCGCGTACGGCGACCCGACCCTCCGCGAGCGAGGTCCCGCGTTCGTACTGCACCACGTACTCGCGCAGGGGTCCGTCGGTCCTCGCGGATGCGATCGGCAGCGATCCCGCCAGGGCGATGGCGAGCGTGGCGACCAACGCCACCGCCATCGTGTGTCGTCTTCGCATGGAGCGACCTCCTTGTCAGTCACCCCCACGAGACCCAGCCACCCTACGAGACGCGGGCCGCACCTGTCCCACGGGTGGGGAGCGCCTCAGGCGTCCTTGCGGATCTGCCGTGCGGCGTTCGCTCCCGGGCCTCCGGTGATCCCGCCGCCCGGGTGCGCCCCGGATCCGGCGAGGTAGAGCCCGTCGAGGACGAACCGGTACCGGGCCTCCCCGTTCAACGGGCGCCACGCGAAGAACTGGTCGAGACCGGGCTCCGCATGCTGGACGTGGCCGCCTGTCAGCCCGAAGTCCGATTCGAAGTCCTCCGGCGTGATGACCTGCCGAGACTCGACGAGCTCGCCGAGTCCGGGGGCGTACCGCTCCAGCGTCTTGACCGTGACGTCCCCCAGCCGCTCGCGCTCCCGAGACCACTCCCCGGCCCGAAGGTGGCGGGGGGCGGACTGCACGATCGCGCTCATCACGTGACGTCCCTCGGGCGCGAGCGACGGATCCACGAGGGACGGGATCGTCGCCTCGATCCACGGCTCGTCCGCGAGCTCCCCGTACTTCCTGGCGTCCGACGCCTTCTCGACGTAGTCGATCGAGGGACCGATCACGATCCGGCCCTGCAGGCGCTCGGGATCCTCGTGGAACGCCGGGAGGCCGGACAGGGCGAGGTTCACCTTGGCGGTGGCTCCGGGCTGGCGGATGTTGCCCGCGCGCCAGAGCATCGTCGGGCCGAGCTCCACGGGATCGCACAGCGCCAGCGTCCGCTTCGGGTCCGCCGCGGACACGACGATGCCCGCGTCGATCTCGGTGCCGTCGGCCAGGGTGACCCCGACGACCCGGCGGCTCCCCGATCGGATCTCCTTCACCTCCGCACCCGTGCGGATCTCCGCACCGGCTCCCGATGCGGCCGAGGCGAGCGCGGCCGCGAGCGCCTGCGTCCCCCCGCGCGCGAACGACGGCGGTCCCCGCGGCCCCGCCGTCGTTGCCGGCGGAGTCGTTCAGGAACACCGCGGCCGTCCCCGCCGACCACGGTCCGCATGCCGTGTAGAGCACGCCTCGAGTGGACAGCGGGCCACGCACGGCCTCCTCCTCGAAAGCCTCCTGGACGAGATCCGCGACGGCCATCGGCATCATGCGGATCGCCTCGCGCCCGTACCGCGCCCCGAGGCCTCGGAACGCCCACCCCATCTTGAGCCCGGAGATCGCGTCGGCGAGGGTCGGCGCGCTGATGTCGGGTGGGGTGGCGACGTTCACGTAGGCGAGGAACGACGCCACCGCTCGCATCTTCCGATCGAACTCCACGTAGGCGTCCGCATCGCGCGGGTTCCGCTCCCGGAGCTCCTGCGCCGTCCGGGCGGCATCGCCCCAGAACGTCACCGAAGACCCGTCGGGCTGGGGCGCGAACATCCGGACGGGCGGCGTGATGAGCGAGAGCCCGTGGTCCTCCAGTCGCAGGTCCTCGATCACCGATCGACGGAGACGGCCGACCGTGTGCGCGAGCCCGGGGGCCGTGAAGCCCGGAGCCGAACTCGCCGCCGCGGAGGATGCCGCCCACCTCGGCAGCCCGTTCCAGGACCGTGACACGCCGCCCGTCCTTGGCGAGGAGGGCGGCGGCCACCAAGCCGTTGTGGCCCGCGCCGATCACGACGACGTCCGAGCGGGCTCCCATGCTCAGGCCGCCCTCCCTCGTCCCTGCCGTCCTCGGCCGCCACGACCCCTCAGCACCTCGAGCGCGGCGATCCGGCCGGGGGCGCCCATGATCCCGCCACCGGGATGCGTCGCCGACCCGCACATCCACAGATCACGGATCGGGGTGCGGTAGCGCGCCCACCCGGGCACCGGCCGATTGAAGAACAGCTGCTCGAGCGACAGCTCTCCCTGGAAGATGTTGCCCTCGGTCAAGCCCGTGACGTCCTCGATGTCCTTCGGGGTGATGAACTGCGACCCCACGATGTGCTGCCGGATCGTCGGGAACCGCTCCTCGATCGTGTCGATCACGTTCTGCCCGAAGGACTCCCGCGCCGCATCGTCCCAGATCGCGTCCCCGGCCAGCCGGTACGGCGCGTACTGCACGAAGCAGCTCATCACGTGGCCGCCGGGGGGAGCCATCGTGGGATCCACGAGGGTGGGGATGATCATGTCGATGTAGGGGCGCTGCGAGGGGCGACCGTACTTCGCATCGTCGTAGGCCCGTTCCATGTAGTCGAGCGAGGGAGAGAACGAGATCGCGCCGCGGAGCCACTCCCCCGTCCCCGGCTTGCACGCCAGCTCCGGGAGGCCGTCGAGCGCCAGGTTCACCTTGCCGCTCGAGCCGCGGTACTTGTAGCGCAGGACTTCTTCGCGGAACACCGGATCCAGGATGCCGTCCTCGAGCAGCTTGATGAACGTCCAGCGGGAATCGAGCGAGGACAGGACGATCCCGGCCTCGATCTGCTCCCCGGACTCCAGCGTCACGCCGGTAGCACGACCGCCCCGCACGTCGATCCGCGCGACGGGCGCCTCCGTCCTGATCTCAGCCCCGGCGGCCAGCGCAGCGCTCCCGATCGCGTCGGAGATGCTCCCCGTCCCGCCGCGCGGCACGCCCCACGCGCGGAAGGCGCCGTCGATCTCCCCCATGTAGTGGTGCAGGAGCACGTACGCGGTCCCCGGGGACCGGGGCCCCTGGAACGTCCCGATGATGCCCGAGGCGCTCATCGTGGCCTTCAGCGGATCCGTCTCGAACCACTGGTCGAGGAAGTCGGCGGCCGACATCGTCATCAGCTGGATGAACGTCGTCTGCAGCCGCTTCGGCAGGTCCTTGAACGTCATCGCGAGCGGCGTGAGCGGGAGCCAGTCGCGGACCGCGATCTTCCCGGGGTCCGGCGGCACGATCGACAGGATCGGCTTGATGAACCTCGCCATCTCCGCCATCAGCGGGCCGTACTCCTCGTAGGCCTCGGCGTCGTTCAGCGACCAGCGCCGGAGCTCGCGGACCGTGCGGCCGTGGTCGTTCACCCGCCAGAGCGAGTCCCCATCGAGCGGCGTGATGGTCCCGTCGAGGGGAAGGATCTCGAGCCCGTGCTTGGGCAGCTCGAGCTCGCGGATGATCTCCGGGCGCAGGAGCGAGACGACGTAGGAGAAGACGCTGAACCGGTAGCCGGGGACGATCTCCTCCGAGACGGCCGCGCCGCCGAGGATATGGCGGCGCTCGAGGACCAGGACCTTCTTCCCGGCCTTCGCGAGGTACGCGGCGGTCACGAGGCCGTTGTGGCCTCCCCCGATCACGACGGCGTCGTAGCGCTGCGGCATCCGCTTCCTCTTCCTGCTCTGGTTGATGTTCTTCCCGGCGCTCTTCTCGGGCACCGGGTCGTCGGAGAAGGCTATCCGAACGCCGTCGGCGCACGGCCGCCGATGCTAGCCGTGAGCCCACGAGAGACGTGAGACCGCCTTGACCTGAAGTCACCCGGGCGGACCGGTCCCGTAGATCGCCCTCGGCTAGCCTGTGCCCGATGAGCGTCGGCACGGCCTTCTTCGAGCGTCAGCGGGACCTGAACACGAAGCTGGCGTGGGGCGACTGGTCCGGCTACCACGCAGCCGCCGTGTTCGCCGATTTCGTGGACATCGAATACAACGCGATCCGCGAGGCGGCCGCCGTCATCGACGTCTCGCCTCTCTACAAGTACGAGGTGAGCGGCCCCGATGCTGCGGCGCTCCTCGATCGTGTCATCACGCGGGACGTCTCCCGCGTGGCGATCGACCAGGTCATCTACACCCCCTGGTGCGACGAAGAAGGGAAGGTCATCGACGATGGGACCGTGACCCGGCTCGACGATGACCGCTTCCGGGTCACGGCGGCCGATCCCTCCTACCGGTGGTTCGCCCTGAACGCCACGGGCCTCGACGTGCGAGATCGACGACATCTCGGAGACGACCGCGGCCCTCGCCCTGCAGGGACGCCTCTCCCGCCACGTCCTCGAGCGGGCGACCGGGCAGGACTGGTTCGACCTCCGCTACTTCCGCCGCCGTCCCGGCTCGATCGAGGGTGTCGACATCGACGTCACGAGGACGGGGTACACGGGCGACCTCGGCTACGAGCTCTGGATCCCGCGGGAGGGCGCCCTCGCCGTCTGGGACCGGCTCTTCGAGGTCGGAGCGGATTTCGGCCTGCGGCCGGCGGGCATCCAGGCGCTCGACATCTGCCGACTCGAGGCCAGCCTGATCCTGATCGAGGCCGAGTACACGAGCGCGCGGCACGCGTTCGCGCCCGAGCTCAAGTACTCGCCGTTCGAGATCGGCCTCGGACGCCTCGTCGCGTTCGACAAGGAGGCGGAGTTCACGGGGAAGCGTGCGCTGCTCGCGGAACGCGAGGCGGGCGGTCCGGCGAGGCGGCTCGTCGGTCTGGACCTCGACTGGTCGGCGATCGAGGCGATGTACGCGAGGCACGGCCTCGCGCCGCAGATCTCGGCGCTCGTCCAACGCGCGCCGGTCCCCGTCTACCGGGAAGGCACCCAGGTCGGCCGCGCGACCTCCGTGGGATGGGGCCCCACGATCAAGAAGATGGTCGGGTTCGGCTCCGTGGACAAGGACCTGACGAAGCTCGGGCACACGGCTCTCCGTGGAGTGGACCGTCGAGGGCGAGCGCGGGAAGGTCGGGGCCACCGTCGTGCCGATGCCGTTCCTCGACCTCGATCGCAAGCGCTCCTAGCTCCGTTCCGCTGCCCGGTGCGAGAAACTGGATCCGTGACGAACGCGCCGCACGCTCGCCCTCGCTCGCGCTCGTGCTGGTCGGCGGGTTCGTGGGCCTCGCAGTCGGGTGGCGGGAAGCGCCCTGCTGGGTGTGATCGCCGGGATCGTGTGCCTCGACGGTCGCCCTCGTGGCCACCCGGTCGGTCCAGGGGATGTCCGCACCCACGGACCCGTCGCGGCGGCGGCTCCTGGCGATCGCCGGGCTGCTGGGCGCCGCCGCCGCGACGGGGGGCGCCGCGCTCGGCCGCACGGTTCGGCGCGTCACCCGCCCGGACCCTCGACCGGTCCAGGAAGCGATGGCACGAGACCTCGGCGCCGAGTACATGGAGCTCGTCGCACGCGCCTACCACCCGGATCGCAGCGGCGACGTCCAGCTGCTCGCCGCCCCGTTCAACAGCGCGAACTACCCGCAGGAGTCCCGATCGTTGGTTCCCCGCGACCCGAGGACCAGTCATGCGAGCGTGTGGATGTACCTCGAACGGGTGCCTCTGCGTCGTCTACGGCGCGGCGATCGCACCGGCGGACTCCGTGGAGCGCGTCTCCCTCGCCGACGTCGCGCCCACGATCGCCGAGCTGATCGGCTTCGACGACTTCCTCGAGCTCGGGCGCGAGGGCAGGACGCTTCCCGGGCATCACGCGGCCGTCGGCGCCGCCGGAGCTCGTCGTGACGTTCGTGATCGACGGCGGCGGATGGAACGTGCTCCACGAGTTCCCCGAGGCGTGGCCGAACCTGCGGCGTCTCATGCGCGAGGGCGCGACGTTCCGCAACGCGATCCACGGCTCGTTCCCCGCCGTCACCGCCTCCGCGCACGCGACGATCGGCACGGGCGCCTACCCGCGGACGCACGGCGTCACCGGGCACAACCTCCGCGACGGCAGGAAGGTACGGAAGGCCTACGGTGAGCTCGGTCGCGCGAACCCCGGCGACATCCTGGTGCCGACGCTCGCCGACCTGTGGAGCGACGCAACGGACAACGCGGCCTGGATCGGAGAGCTCGGGTACCAGGTCTGGCACCTCGGGATGATCGGCCACGGCGGACCATCGCGTACCGGCGACCGGCGGCCGGTCGCCGTCTACTGGGACGAGACCGGCGAGCCGCAGGACTGGCGAAGCCAGAACGACGAGCTCTACCGGCTGCCCATCGTCACACCCTCCGCTCGACGCCTTCGACGACTACCGCGCCGGCTACACCCCGAACCCGGCTCGCAACAGCGCGTTCGACCCCGTGAAACCCAAGAACCTGCACTGCTGCAGCACGCCGGTGATCCGGTACCAGGGCGACCTCGATCGAGGCGACCCTCGCGAACGAGCCGGTCGGATCGCCGGACGCGCCCGGCCTCCTGTTCGTGAACTACAAGGCACCCGACTACACCGGCCACGTCTTCGGGATGTTCGACCCGATGACGGGCGACGCGCTCCGCGACGTGGACGAGCAGCTCGGCCGGCTCGTGGCGCAGCTCGACGCGCTGCTACCCCGACCGCTACGCGCTGATCGTCACCGCGGACCACGGCCAGTGCCCCCTCCCCGACGCCGTCGGGCGGCGTCCGCCTCGACCCGATCCAGCTCTGGGACGACCTCGAGCGCGAGTTCGGCGGCGGGCGTGTTCGGTCTCGTCCAGAACGTCGTGCCGTCCGAGGTCTACCTGGAGGCCGACGTGCTCTGGGACGCGGGCGCCACGCGGGAGGACGTCGCGGCGTTCCTGCGGGACTACCCCTACCGGCGGAACATCGGGCCGTACGTGCCCCGCGACGCGATCGAGCAGGACCTCCTGGACCGGCAGCAGTTCGCCGCCGTCTTCGCAACCACGTTCCTGGACACGCTCGACGGCCGCGACTTCGACGCGGAGTTCGGCACCGGCATCTATCCCGAGGCGGAGATCGGCATCCCCGCGCCGGTCGGCTAGATGAGAGGTCGAGCTCGAGGACCGGGACCGTGCGCTCCTCGACGGCGAGGCCGGCGACGGGCGCGGCGCTCGCGATGCGGCTCGTGGTCAGGATGGCCGAGGTGGCGCGAGCGCCGCGACCTGCGGGACGTGACGAGGGCGCACATCGACTCGTGCCTGTATCACGGGCAGGTCGGGCTGGACTTCGCCGAGCGGCTCCTCGCGGGCGGTGCGTCGGTCACCGTGCCCGCCACGCTGAACGTCAGCTCGCTCGACCTCCTCCACCCGGAGCTCGTCCTGCTCGACGACGAGACGCGCGGGCGGGCGAGACGGCTGATGGACGCGTACGTGGCGATGGGGTGCCGTCCGACGTGGACGTGCGCCCCGTACCAGCTCCCCGATCGCCCCGCGTTCGGTGAGCACGTGGCGTGGGCGGAGTCGAACGCGATCGTGTTCGCGAACTCCGTCCTCGGCGCGAGGACGAACCGCTACGGCGACTTCATCGACATCTGCGCGGCGGTCACCGGGCGCGTGCCGGACCACGGCTTGCACACCGACGAGGGCCGGCGCGCCACCGCTCGGTTCCTTCTGCGTCGGCGTCTCCGACCGGCTCCTCGATCAGGACCTCCTCGTATCCCGTCCTCGGCCACCTCCTCGGGCGCCGGGCCGGGAGTGAGGTGGCGGCGATCGAGGGCCTGCCCCGGCGACCTCGGAGGATCGCTCGAAGGCGATCGGCGCCGCGGCCGCGAGCTCCGGGTCGGTCGCCCTGTTCCACGCGATCGGCGTCACGCCGGAGGCGCCGACGTGGGAGGCCGTCGCCGCGGCCGGAGCCCGCGAGGAGCCCGTCACCCTCCCCGATCTCCGCGCCGCGCGCGATGAGCTCTCGCCGGTGCCGGACGGCGCGGAGATCGGCGCAGTGAGCGTGGGGACCCCCCACGCGTCCGAAGCGGAGCTGCTCCGGCTCACGGAGCTCGTGGCCGAGGCTCGCCCGCGTGTCCCCTTCTACGTGAACACGGGCCGCGCCCAGCTCGCCGCGATCGGGGATGTCGCCGGCCGAACTCGCCGACGCCGGCGTCACCGTCGTGACGGACACGTGCACGTACATCACGCCGATGCTCCGCGAGGTCGCCGCTCCGGTCATGACCGACTCCGGCAAGTGGGCGTGGTACGCGCCGAGCAACCTCGGCGTCGAGGTTGCCCTCGGCAGCCTCGAGGACTGCGTGCGGTCGGCCGCGACCGGCATCGTGACCCGCGACGAGGCGCTCTGGGCCGGCTGATGGAGGGTCGATTCCTCGTCGAGGGACCCGTCGACGGGACCGCGCTCGTCCTCGCCGAGCCGCTGAGCTTCTGGGGCGGGCTCGATCCCTCGACCGGTGAGGTCGTCGAGGCGAACCATCCACAGCGAGGTCGAGGTCGTCACGGGCCGGATCCTCGTGATGCCGTCGGGACGCGGCTCGTCCTCGAGCGCGACCGTCCTCGCCGAGTCGATCCGGCTGGGCACCGCTCCCGCCGCGGTCGTCCTCGGGGAAGCCGACGCCGATCATCGCGATCGGAGCGCTGGTGGCCGAAGCGCTCTACGGCGTCACGACCGCGGTGTTCGTGGCGTCCCAGGACGGCTACGCGCGATCCACGAGGGCGACCACCTCGCGTTCGCGCCCTAGCGCCACACGGGAGGAAGCGAAGGCAGCTCCACGCCGTCGGCGCCGACCCACGCGGCGAGCTCGTCGATCTGTTTCCGGATCGCCGGCCACGCGTCGGGCGGCGCGCCCTCCTCGGCGAACACCCCCTGCACCCGCAGCACGTTCGTCGCGCGGTCGTGCACCGGATCGAGCCGCCCGACGATGCGGTCGCCGTGGAGGATCGGGAACACGAAGTAGCCGTACTCGCGCTTCGCCTTCGGCACGTAGATCTCGAGCCGGAACCGGAACCCGAACAGCTCCTCGGCGCGCGTCCGGTCGTGGATCAGGCGGTCGAACGGCGAGAGGAGCGCCGTCCGTCCTCGGAACGCCCGATCGAGGACCTCCGCGTGCGCCCACCGCTCCCCGGGAGCCCGTCGACCTTCACGCGAACCGCTCGTCCCTTCGCGCTCGAGCGCGGCCAGCGCACGCTCCCATCCGGGGGGCCGGGTGTTCTCGAACGTCCGCCCGAACCCGGTCAGCCTGGAGATGCCCAGGGCGCGCAGCTGCACGTCGAGGAGGCCGCGTGCCTCCTCCCCCGCGCCTGGACGGGGCGCGTCGAACGGGAGACTCCTCGCCGCGAGGTCCCAGACCCGCTCCTGCCCGGCCCGGCCGGCGATCATCACCTCGCCCTTGGCCCACAGCAGCTCGAGCATCATCGACGTGTTGCGGCCGTTGTCGTTCCACCCCCCGGTCCTCCAGCCAACGGCGGAGCGGTCCTCGAACGCCCGCGTCGGCAGCGGCCCCTCGGCCTCGAGCCGCTTCAGGACGTATCGGCGGAAGCCCGGGTTCGCGCGGAGGTACTCTGCGCGGCGTACCCGTCGCGCCGGCTCGGATAGCGTCGCATCGTCTCCCGGTGCACGGGGAACTGCGAGGTCGGCAGGATGAAGGCCCGATACTCGAACAACGAACGGTCCTGCCACAACATCCGTTCGAGCTCGGCCACGCGGAACCGACGTCCGAGCCGGGACCAGAGCACGAGGTGCTCCGTGCGCGCCACCGTCCGCGTGGGATCCATCTGGACGCTCCCCGAGCTGCTCGACGACCTCCAGGATCGATCGTCGGTCGCGGCGACGACAGCAGCTGGGCGGTCACGGCGAGACGCCGCGCTCGCTGCAGCGAGATCGAACGAGGTTCGGCCGGGCTCACTCGGCGTGCTCGGCCGCCTCGGCATCCGCCTTCGTGCGATGCACGGCGCCGTCGGGATGCTCCGGCGGCGAGTAGAGCGAGTAGAGCTTGAGCTCACCCGTCCCGGTGTTGATCACGTTGTGCCAGATGCCCGCCGGGACCACGATCGCCCAATCGTCGGAGACGTCGTGCGACTCATCGACCCCGTCCTCGTCCCGGCCGAACTCGACGCGTGCCTGTCCCTCCTCGATCCGGAGGAACTGGTCGCGATCCGGGTGCACCTCCCTGCCGATGTCCTCGCCCGGGGCCAGTCGCATCACGGTGAGCTGTGCGTGTGCGCCCGTGAACAGGACCCTGCGGAACGTCTCGTTCTCGAGCGTCAGGTGTTCGATGTCTCCGACCCAACCGATCATCGACGGTCCCTCCCCAAGCGGGATGGCCGGAGCCTCCCGAACGAAGGCCTTCCGGAAGGAAGGCGATGGAGTCTTCGTGGAGGTGGCGGGATTCGAACCCGCGTGACAGGACGACCGTCTGGGTCTTCTACGGGCGTAGCCGGTGGGTAGATCTCGCCTCGGGGCTCCCACCGGCGGAGGACCCCTCGGCCAGCCCGGGTGCGATGTCCCTCGAGGGCCCCCGGGCGGAGCCCTCTCGGTGAGTCCTGCTTACGATGCCCTGTCCGGGCCGCAGGCCCTCCCGGACGGACAGCTACCTAGTGACTAGGCAGCGAGCGCGTACTCATCGTTGGCGCTTGTGTTGGTCCGGCGTTTAACGAGACTCCGGATCTCGGCCCGCTTCTCCCAGGCGATACCCGCCCTGCTCGAAGCCAGTACACCCCCATATGCAGTTGTGCGCTCAAGTATACGAGCCGTCGGCGCCACGACCGAACGGGCGCCTACGCCGCCGAGGCGGCCACCTCTTCGCACTCCGGGATGTCCTTCGACGCCTCGTCGAGCTCCGGGGATTCGAACCCGCCGAGTATCCTCGCCGATCGTGGACATCGAGGTCTGGATGTCGGTGCCGACGGTCTGGAGCTCCTCGCCGAACGCCGCGGGGTCGTCCGTCGACATCGCCTCGACACGATCGCGCGCGTCCTCGAACACGCCCCGCGAGTCGCGCAGCCCGGCGAGCAGGTTCTGGGCCGCCGCCTCGCCGTCCTCGACGTCCGGGACACCGACGTCCTCCACCTCGGCGATCACCGTATCGGTCGATGTGATCACGTCGTCGAGGAACGTGACCATCGCGTCCTTCAGCGCATCGATGCTCGAGGGATCGAGGTTCGCCTGCAGGTCCGCGTTCAGGCCCTGGATCTCGTCGACCCAATCGACGATGGCGCCGCACACGCCGGTCGCGTACGCCTCGGCCGACACGGTCTCCCCGTCCGCTCCGCCGTTCGCCGCTCCATCGGATCCCGAGCACGCACCTGCGAGCAGGATCCCCAGAGGCAGCAGTACGATCGCCATCCGCTTCCGCATCCAACCCATCCTCTCGTCGGTCGGCCCTCTCCGCCGCTCCCCACCCTATCGGCGGCGACCCAGCTCCTGCTGGATCTCCCGCTGATGCTCGCGCTCCGCGATCGCCTGGCGCTTCTCGTGACTGCGTCGGCCGCGGGCCAGCGCCAGCTCCACCTTCGCCAACCCGTGGGTGAAGTACACGCGGAGGGGAACGAGCGCCAGACGATCCTGCTGCTGGGCGTCCGTCAGCTTCGAGATCTCCTGTCGATGGAGCAGGAGCTTCCGTGGGCGCACGGGCAGGTGCGCCTTCTTGTCTCCCGCCTCGTAGGGCGGGATGTGCATCCCCTCCAGCCACGCTTCGCCGCCGCGGACGCGCGCGAACGCCTCCGCCAGCGATGCGCGTCCCCCTCGGAGCGACTTCACCTCGCCCCCCGTCAGCACGATCCCCGCCTCGAACGTCTCGAGGATCGTGTAGTCGTGGCGCGCCTTGCGATTGGACGCGACGGTCTGCTCGCCCTCGCGATCCTTGCGACCCATCAGGCCGCCTCAGACGTCGAGGAATCGGCGCATGCCGATCGTGCCCGCGATGATCGCCACGAGCGCCGCCGCGACGAGGATCCACGGGGTGATGACCACGACGTCGCTGTTCTTGATCAGCGGGAGCCACGGGGCCGTGCCGCGCAGGTTGTCCACGACGAAGACCTTCACGAGGAACAGTCCCGCGATCGCGGCCGCCGCCCCGAGCATCGATTCGACGAGACCCTCGATCAGGAACGGGACGCGGATCCGCCAGTTCGTCGCTCCCGACCAGTCGCATGATGCCGATCTCCTTGCGGCGAGCGAACATCCCCATCCGGAGCGTGTTGGCGACCAACCCGATCGCCGACGCGAGCATGATCACCGCGATGCCGAAGACGCTGAGCGACAGCACCCGTGTCAGCGCATCGAGGCGATCGAGGAGCTTCTGGTAGTCGGCCACGTTCCGGACGCCAGGTTCGGTGCATTCCTGGTGCTGGTCCCCCTCGTCGTCCACGACCACCTGGCAGCCCAGCGAGGCGGTGATCTGCTCGAAGTCCGTCACCGCCGAGAGGTTCACCCGCAGCGAGGTCGGGATCACCTCCATGCAGTCCACGTTCTCCAGGAAGACCTCTTGGCCCTCGAAGAGCCGCTCGAACTCCTGGCACGAGCGTTCCTTGTTCCAGAACGCCACGTCGGCGACGGCGGGGACCTGTTGCAGCTTCTCGGTGAGCCGCGCGACGGTCCCGTCGTTGACGGGGTCCGTGAGGTAGACCTGGACCTCGACGTTCCCGGTCAGCACCCGGGTCACGAGCTCGAACTCCCGGGCGATCAAGAGGGACAGGCCGAAGAGGAACAATGCGATGAACGACGTGGACATCGCCGCGAACGCGACGACGCCGTTCCGCCGCAGACCCGACGCGGTCTCCCGGAAGAAGGACTCGAGACGAGGCGCCATCAGCTGTACACGCCTCGGGATTGATCGCGGACGACCTTCCCCTTCTCCAGCTCGATCACGCGCTTGCGCATCGCGTCGACGATCGCCTGGTCGTGCGTCGCCATCAGGATCGTGGTGCCGATGCGGTTGACCTTGTCGAGGAGCCGCATGATGTCGACCGAGGTGTTGGGGTCGAGGTTCCCGGTGGGCTCGTCGGCGAGCAGCACGAGCGGCCGGTTCACGCACGCCCGCGCGATCGAGACGCGCTGCTGCTCTCCGCCGGAGAGCTCGTCCGGGTACGCGTTCAGCTTCTCGCCCAGCCCCACGTACTCGAGGATCTCCGGAACACGCTGGTCGATCACGTGTTTCGCCTTCCCGATCACCTCGAGCGCGAACGAGACGTTCTCGAACACGGTCTTGTCCTGCAGGAGCTTGTAGTCCTGGAAGACCGTGCCGATGTTCCGCCGCAGGTGGGGCACCTTGAAGGAGGTGATCTTGGAGAGGTTCTTCCCGGCGACGAAGACGTCGCCACGGGAGGCCTCCTCCTGCTTCAGGAGGAGGCGGATCATCGTGGACTTCCCGGAGCCGGACGGGCCCACGACGAAGACGAATTCGCCCTTGTCGATCTCGACCGAGACGTCTTCCAGGGCGGTGACGCCGTTCCGGTACGTCTTGGTAACGCGTTGAAGGCTGATCATGGCGTGTTGAATGCGAGGGGAGTTGGGATCGGCCCACCCTACCAGAGGTCTTCCGCGAGAGCGGTGAAGGTGCCGTAGGCTTCCTCCGTGGACGCCGCGGATGCGAGCCGGCTCGCGTCACGCGGGGCGCGACGCACGGTCTTCTGGCTCGGACCCACCCTGATCGTCGTGTCCGTCCTGTTCGCGCTGCGGGGTTTCGTCGTCGGCGGCGCCCTTACCAACCAGCATCCGGATCTCCTCACGTTCTGGCTCCCGCGCTGGTCGTTCCTGGGGGACTCCATCGCCGCCGGCCGGATCCCGATCTGGAACCCCTACGAGATGGCGGGGTACCGCTTCGCCGCCGATCCGCAGAGCGGCTGGCTGTACGCGCCGCCGATGCTCCTGTTCACGACGCTGTCGCCCGGACTCGCCCTCCGCTCCTTCATCGTCTTCAACCCGCTCCTCGCCGGCCTGGGACTCTTCGCGTTCCTTCGGATGGAGTCGATCGGCCGGATCGCCGCGACGGCCGGCGGGCTCGTCCTCGCGATGACCATGTCGACCTCCACGATCGCGATCTCGCTGCCGTTCGCCGGCGCGCTCGGGTGGACGACCGTCCTCCTCGTCGCGGCGGCCGGATACCGCCGCACCGGACGATGGTCCGGCCGGCTCGCGTGGCTGGCGCTCGGCGCCTTCGCGTGGAGCCAGGTCGCCGCGGCCCACATGAGTCACGGGCTCGTGATCGCGACGGCGTTCGCGACCGCCTGCCTGGTGGCGGGAGTCGTCGCGGACGCCCGCGCCGGACAGATGGGCGCGCGTTCCGCCGTCGGGCAGGTGGTGCTCTTCCTCGTCGTGCTCCCCCTGGCCGCGCTGCCGATCCTCGTGCCGCACGTCGACTTCCTCGGTGCATCGAGCCTGCAAGGTGGCTACGGCGCGCTCGGCGATACGGGGCAGTCGGAGGTCGGCGATCCGCTCGGATCGGACGGCGTCTGGGCGGCGTGGCCGTTGGGGTTCGCCTCGGCGCCAGGGGCCTACGCGGGAGCGGTCGGGCTCAGCTGCGCGCTCCTCGCTGCTCGCGCTCGCCGGCTGCGTGTACTCGTCGTGACCGTCGGCGGGCTCGCGATCGCCGCCTACGTGTTGACCTCCTCGTTCCTCGTCGGGGCCCGATGGTTCCGCTCGCTCGTGCTCGAGATCCCCTTCGGGGACGTCTATCTGCACAATCCGGGCCGCCTCCGATACGTGGCCGTCCTGGCGTTGCCGATCCTGGCGGGCGCCGGACTGCAGGGGCTGGTGGAGCGCCCGCTCTCGCGTCGCGCGGGGATCGTGTGGCTCGGGGCCGCCACGCTCGTGTTCTTCCTCTGGCCGCTCGCCGCCGGAGGGAGCGCCGTTCGGTTCGCGATGTTCGCCGGGGTGCTGCTGGTGACGGCGCCGGTGCTGTTCGGGTTCGCCACGCGCCGCTGGCGATGGGCCTCGGCGACCGCGGTCGTCGGGCTGCTCTCACTGGAGCTGTTCGCGAGCGCGGTCTACGCGCAGACGTACGAGGGCGGCACCGTGTTCACCGGGCTCGAGACCGGCGACCACCCGGCGCTCGTGCCGCAGGTCCTGCGCTTCCCATCGCTGAGCGAGGACGACTACCTGGCAACCACGGCCATCGTCGAACACATCCGTCGCCACCCCGGGCGCTACGCCACCTGGGCGCCGCCCGCCGCCTTCTACGAGAAGGGCTACCTGTGGATGAAATCCCCCCTCGACTGGCCGGCGCTCGCCCCGAGCCGGGGCTCGCTCTTCGGGATCCCGGACGCCCTCGGCTACAACCCCGTGCAGCTCCCTCGCTACTGGCGGTACATCCGGAGCACGAACGACCTGTCGGTCTTCTACAACGCCTCGGTCCTCAACGTGCCCTCTCCCGAGAACGTCCGCGTGCTGGGATTGCGGTACCTGGTCGTTCCCACGGGCATCGAGCCTCCCCTCCCTGCTCGCGTGGTGGAGCAGGCCGATGGGTACTCGCTGTGGGAGCTGGACGACGCGCAGCCACTGTCGACCGTCTCCTCGGTGGTGGAGTTCGTGGACGACCTGCCCTCGGCGATGGACGCGATCACGGCCAGCGGCTTCGATCCCTCGGAGGAGGCGGTGATCGAGCCATCAGACGTCTTCACCTGCGTCGGCGAGTGCGCGCCCGCGGCGCCCGCGGCGACCACGGCGATCTCCGGATCCGAGCTCGTGATCCAGGTCCCGGAGTCCGGAGGAGGCATCCTGACGATCCGGAACGCGTACGACGCCGGCTGGCGCGCAACCCTGGACGGGCGCGCCGCGACCACGATCCCGGTGGACGGGTTCCTCCAGGGTGTCGTCCTCCGGTCGGGAGGAGAAGTCGTCCTCACCTATCACGACGGCGCCGTGATGCTCGGACTGGGGCTCGGCGCAGGCGTCTGGTTGGTGCTCCTGTCGGCGCCGTTCGTCGCGCGCGCGATGGAACGGCGGAGGCGAACGGGCGGCACGGCTACACCGACTCGCCCACCGCCGCCCGACGCCTGAGCTCGGCCTCGATGAATCGATCGATGTCTCCGCCGAGGACGCGCGAGGGGTCGCCCATCTCGAGCTCGGTCCGGTGGTCCTTCACCATCTGGTACGGGGCGAGCACGTAGGAGCGGATCTGCGAGCCGAAGTCCACGGCCTTGCGCTCGCCCCGCAAGACGTCCATCTCCTCGTCCCGCTTCCTGCGCTCGAGCTCCGCGAGGCGGGCCTTCAGGATCCGCATCGCGACGGCGCGGTTCTGGAGCTGCGACCGCTCGTTCTGGCAGGCGACGACGATCCCCGAGGGCAGGTGCGTGATCCGCACGGCGGAATCCGTCGTGTTGACCGACTGTCCGCCCGGGCCGGACGAGCGGAAGACGTCGATCCGCAGGTCCTCGTCGGGGATCTCGACCTCCTCCTCCTCGGCGGCTTCCAGGAGCGGGATCACGTCCAGCGCCGCGAACGACGTGTGCCGGCGCTTCTGTGAGTCGAACGGGCTGATCCGGACGAGGCGGTGGACGCCGCGCTCGGCCGACAAGAGCCCGTAGGCGTTCGTCCCGTGCAGCATGAACGTCGCGGACTTGATCCCCGCCTCCTCGCCGTGATGGATCTCGTCGACCTCCATGCGGAAGCCCTGTTTCTCCGCCCACCGTCCGTACATCCGCAGGAGCATGTCCGCCCAGTCCTGTGACTCCGTCCCGCCCGCGCCCGCCTGGAGCGTGGCGATCGCATCGTGGTCGTCGTACGGGCCCGAGAGGAGCGCCGTGAGCTCCACCCCCTGCAGCTCTCGCTCGAGCCGTTCGAGGCCGGCTTCAAGCTCCTTGGTGAGCTCGGGGTCCGTCTCGTCCTCGAGGAGCTCGTCGGTCGCTTCCAGGTCGCCGAGGGAGCGCTCGAGGCGTTCGTAGCGGTCGATGTGATCCCGCAGGCGCGCGAGGCGCTGGGTCAGCTGCTGACCGCGGGCGGGGTCGTCCCAGAGCGATGGATCGGACGCGTCACGCTCCACGTCGACGAGCTGGGCACGTTTGCCTTCGACGTCAAAGGAACTCCTTGGCGGCCAGGATGCGGTCGCGGAGCTTCCCGATCCGTTCGGAGTGATCGCTCATGTGCCCGAGTCTAGTGGCGGCTCCCCCGATCTCCCCCGAGTGACGGCCGTCACATCCCCGATGTGCTGGACACCACCGACGCGATCCTCCCCGGCCGGTACCGTCGCCACGGAAGGACCAGGCGGGCCCCAAGCGGGCGAAAAGACGAGGAGAACGACGATGAGCACGAGGAGCGAAGCCCTGAGCCCGGGGATCTCGTGGAACGCGACGCGCGCCGCGAGCGTACTCCTGGTCGTGATCGTCTCGGTGATCGCACTGCTCTTCTGGCCGTCCTTCGGGTCCGCTCGCTCGACGGCCCCCATGGCGCGGGAGTCGACCGGGCTCGCCGCCCCGCATCAACCGATCGTGGTCGACGGCAAGGTCTGCGTGCAGTGCCTGCCGTGACCTGACAGGAGAGAGGTACCCCCCTCTCATCGGCGGCCGGCCGGGCCGAAGGCCCGGTCGGCCGCTCTCTTGCTCGGCCTCATCCCCGGACGCAACACCGGATCGACGTGGCGAACGTCACGTCCCGTCGGTGTGGCCCGGCACCGACCCGCGAACGGGGCGTCCCTAAGGTCGCTCCATCGACAAGATCCCGAGGGGATCGAGAGAGGAAGGGGGAGCCATGAGCGCCCAGGGAGCAACCCTCCGCAGAGGGATCGTCCACATCCCGATCTGGCCCGTGGCCGTCGTCGTGGCTGCCGCCGCCGCCACGCTGATCGGGTTGACCACCATCGACCGGGACGCGCCGGCCGGGTCGGTCACCACCGTGACCGAGTCCGAGCGGCTCGCGAACTCCACGGCCGCGATCCGTGAGCAGGGCGCCCGCCTCCCCGTCGTCGTGGGCATCTCGCACGTGACGCCGAAGGCGACCGGATTCGTCGGGCTCGAGAACCCCGGTGCTTACGGGATCTCACAGGTGACCGAGGGCACCTACCCCGTCGGGCTCGAGAACCCGGGGGCGTACCCGGCGGCCGAGTCGGACGCGGGCTTCACTCCCACCACGGGGGCCAGGCCCGGCATGGACGGGAACGAGATCTGCGGGCAGTGCCGCTGATCGACCGGGAACGCTGAAGGGGCCGGCGCGAAGCGCCGGCCCCTTCCATCGTCTCTAGACCCTGGGGACTCGTTCCTGGTTCTACGCCACGGCGCCGTGGCACTTCTTGTACTTGCGGCCGCTGCCGCAGGGACACGGCGCGTTCCGGGGCACCTTGTCGCTGATCACCTGGTTGGGATTGGCGTCCTGGCCCGTGGCTGACGCCGCCGCCTCCTCCTCGTCCCCGTGTCGCTCGCGTACGGCGGCGACCTTCTGCGCGGAGGCGCGCCGCTGCTGCTGCTCCGGCCGGACCAGCTCGACCCGGTAGATGTACCGGACGAACTCCGACTGGATCGTCGACGTGAGCTCCTCGAACATGTCGTAGGCCTCGCGCCGGTACTCCGTGATCGGGTCCTTCTGGGCGTAGCTCCGGAGGTAGATCCCCTCCTGAAGGTAGTCCATCTCGTAGAGGTGCTCGCGCCAGCGCGTGTCGATGATGTTGAGCAGGACGACGCGCTCGAGCTCGCGCATCATCTGCTCGCCGAGGGACTCCTCCTTCGCGGCGTACGCCGTGAGCGCGTCCTCGACGAACGCGGCCTGGAGCGTCTCCGCGTCGGCGATCTCCTCGACCTGCTGCTTCGTGAGGGAGACCGGATACACCTCCGACACGCCGGTGAGCAGTGCCTCGCGGTCCCACTCCTCGGCGAAGACGTCCGCGGGCGCGTACGTGGCGACGGTGGCGCCGACGACGTCGCGCACGAACCCCTGGGCCTCCTCGCTCAGGTCCTCGCCCTCGAGGATCTTCCGGCGCTCGCCGTAGATCACGGTGCGCTGGCCGTTCATCACCTCGTCGTACTTCAGAACGTTCTTCCGGCGCTCGTAGTTGAGCTCTTCGATCTGCCCTTGCGCGTTCTGGACCGCACGGGTGACCATCTTCGCCTCGATGGGCTCGTCCTCGGGCCACTTCAGCCGTTCCATGATCGAGGAGACCCGATCCGAGGCGAACATCCGCATCAGGTCGTCCTCCAGCGAGAGGTAGAACAGCGACGCCCCGGGGTCGCCCTGGCGACCCGACCGCCCGCGGAGCTGGTTGTCGATCCGGCGTGACTCGTGGCGCTCCGTGCCGAGGACGTACAGTCCGCCCAGCTCCACGACCTCCTCGTGTTCCGCGTCGGTCTGTGCCCTGAACTTCGCGAAGATCGGCTCGTACTCCGCCTCGTACGCGGCTCGCTCCTCCTCGTCCATCTCGAACAAGAGGTACCGGTCGTTGTCGAAGTCCCGTGCCGCCATCTCCTGACGGGCGAGGTACTCGGGGTTCCCGCCGAGGAGGATGTCGACGCCGCGACCGGCCATGTTGGTGGCGACCGTGACCCCGCCCTTGCGTCCCGCCTGGGCGACGATCATCGCTTCCTTCTCGTGGTTCTTCGCGTTCAGGACCTGATGCTTCACGCCCCGGCGGTTCAGCAGGCCGGAGAGCTTCTCGGACTTCTCGATCGAGACCGTGCCGACCAGGATCGGCTGCCCGGTCTCGTTCCGCTCGATGATGTCGTCGACGAGCGAGTTCCACTTCGCCTCTTCGTTCTTGAAGATCAGGTCCTGCAGGTCTTCGCGGACCATCGCGCGGTTCGTGGGGATCTCGGTGACGCCGATCTCGTACGTCTCCTCGAACTCGGTGAGCTGGGTCTTCGCCGTACCGGTCATGCCCGCGAGCTTGTCGTACATCTTGAAGTAGTTCTGGATCGTGATCGTGGCGAGCGTCTGGTTCTCCTCCTTGATCCGCACGCCCTCCTTCGCCTCGATCGCCTGATGCAGACCCTCGGAGTACCGCCGCCCCTCGAGGATCCGGCCCGTGAACTCGTCGACGATCTTGACCTCGCCGCTCTGGACCACGTACTCGTCGTCCCGCTTGTACAGCTCCTTCGCGCGCAGGGCGTTGTGCAGGTGGTGCACGAGCATCGTGTTCTCGTGGTCGTACAGGTTGTCGATGTTCAGCAGCTGCTCGACCTTGGCCACGCCGGATTCCGTGACGGCGACCTGGAACTTCGCCTCCTCCACCTCGTAATGCTCGTCGCGCGTCAGCTGCGGCGCGATCCGGGCGAACGTCTGGTACCACTTCGCGCTGTCCTGGACCATGCCGCTGATGATCAACGGGGTCCGCGCCTCGTCGATCAGGATCGAGTCGACCTCGTCGACGATCGCGAAGTGGTGGCCGCGCTGCACCGTGTGCTCCAGCCGCATCGCCATGTTGTCGCGCAGGTAGTCGAAGCCGAACTCGTTGTTCGTCCCGTAGGTGATATCGGCGGCATACGCCGGCCGGCGCTGCTCGGGGCTCATCTGCGACTGGATCAGCCCGACGTCCAGCCCGAGGAACCGGTAGATCCCGCCCATCCACTCGGAGTCGCGCTTGGCCAGGTAGTCGTTGACCGTCACGAGATGGACGCCCTCGCCCTGGAGCGCGTTCAGGTAGCCGGGCAGCGTGGACACGAGCGTCTTGCCCTCTCCCGTGCGCATCTCGGCGATCCCACCGTGATGCAGGGCCGCGCCGCCCATCAGCTGGACGTCGAAGTGACGCTGGCCGATCGTCCGCCTCGCCGCCTCACGGGTAGCGGCGAACGCCTCCGGGAGCAGGTCGTCCAGCGGTGCGCCGTTCTCGAGGCGCTCGCGGAACTCGACCGTCTTGTGCGCGAGCTCTTCGTCCGAGAGCTCCTCGGTCTCCGGCTCCCATGTGTTGACGAGCTTCGCGAGCTGCTCGAGCTCCTTGCGTCGGCGGCCCTCGCCGATGTTGCTGAACCGTTCGATCAGGGGCACAACAGGTCCTCTTCCGTGGTCGGGATCCTTCGATTCTACCGGCGCTCTCGCTCAGGCCCGGACACGGGCCTCCGTGGCGCGCATCCGCGCGACGACCAGGAGCGCGGCACCCACGAGCGCTGCGAGACCCACCCCCAGCGGGCCGTAGCCGGCTGCCTCGAGGACGATCCCCCCGGCGAGACCCGCCAACGCCGAGGTCAGACTGACCAGGAGGTCGGTGAACCCCAACGCGCCCGCCCGCTCGTTGGGGGCCGTGATGTCGCTGATCACCGCGGTCGCCCCGAGGAACGTCGCCGACCAGCCGATCCCGATCGCGAACAGGCCCGCCCCGATCACGACCGCGTTGAGCTCCGAAGCGGCGAGGAGCGCGCCGACGATGCTGACCACGCACCCGGCGACCAGCGCGGCTCGGCGGCCCACCCGGTCCATCCACCAGCCGATCAGCGGCGCGAACGCGAACATCCCGGCGATGTGCGTGCTGATCACGAGCGAGATCGTGGTGCCGCCGTGGTGCGCGTGGTCGAGGGCCGTCGGCGTCACGCCCATCACGCCGATCATCGTCATCTGACCGACCGCCGCCGCCAGCAACGCCGTGCGGAACGTGGGCAGGCGCAGCAGCTCCCGGGGGCTCCGGCCACCGACCGCTCGGACCGTCGGGTCGACCACCGCCAGGTCCCGCGGATCCGGTCGGACGGCCCCGACACAGGCGAGCGCACCGATCGCGCCCGCCACGGGCACGATCCAGGGGAGGATCGACCCCTCGCCCGCCACGCCCTCGATCGCGGCGGCGGCGATCGGGCTCAGCACAGCTCCGACGGTTCCGGCCGCGAGCACGATGCCTACCGCCTTCCCCCGTCGCTCGGCGGGGTACATGTCGGCGACCGCGCCGCGCGCGAGGTTCGCGCCTCCGAGGGCGACGCCGAACGGGATCGTGCTCGCGAGAAGTCCCCAGAACGACCCGGCGCGGATCGACAGTGCGGCGGCGGCCGCGGCAACGCCTACCAGCACGTACGAGAGGAACAGACCTGGGCGTCGCCCCGCCCGGTCCATCCACCGCCCGATCAGGGCGGCGCCCGCGGCGGCCGCCACGAAATAGACCGCCCAGAGGAGACCGGCCGCTCCCTCCCGGCCCGAGAGCCGGGACGCTGCGGGACCGCCGATCACGAGCATCACGGGGAACGTCGTCTGCACGAAGCCTTGGGCGAACGCGAGCAACGTCGTGTTCCGCCGAACGAGCCGATCGCGCTCCGTTCCCGCTGTCGTCGCCGCCGTCATCGCGGCCGCATCCTAGACGCGGACATGCTCCGGGCACCCATGAACCCCTGCGTCGTTCCGCGGAACTTCAGAGCGGGTCCGTGAGCGCTCCGAGGCGCTCGACGAGCCTGGCGTTCTCCCCATAGTCGACGGGGACGGCGATCACGGACACGGCATCGTCCTCGAGCGCTTCGCGGAGCGTGGGCAGCAGCTCGGACGCCGCTCCGATCGCGTAGCCCTTCGCCCCGAAGCTCTCGGCGAACCGGACGAAGTCGGGGTTCCCGAACGACACGGCCGCTCGCCGGCCGAAATGGATGTCCTGCTTCCACCCGATCAGGCCGTACCCGCCGTCCACCCAGACCAGGATGACGAAGTGCACCTTCTCCCGGACCGCGGTCTCGATCTCCGCCGCGCTCATCAGGAAGGCGCCGTCCCCCATCGCCGCGAGTACCTTCCGCTCGGGATGCACGAGCTTGGCCGCGAACGCGCCCGGGAGCGCGAACGCCATCGTGGCCAGGCCGTTCGAGATCAAGCACGTGTTCGGCGCGTAGGTCGGGAACAGGCGCGCCATCCAGATCTTCACCGCACCGGTGTCGCAGAGCACGATGTCCTCCCGGCCCAGGGCCTCGCGGACGTCATGCACGATCCGTTGCGGACGGACGGGGAACGCATCGTCGTCCGCACCTGAGCTGAGCTCTTCACGGACCAGCCGTTCGCCGGGAGGCTCCCGATCCCGGTCGGGAATGTCGGAGGCTGCCTCCGCGATCGCGTCCAAGGCCGCGCCGATGTCCCCCTGGACGCCGACCTCGAGCGTGTACGCCTCGTCCACCTCGGCGACGGTCCGGTGGATGTGGACGATGGCTTTGTCCCGACCGGGGTTCCAGCGCTCCGGCGCGTACTCGACCAGGTCGTAGCCCACCGCCACCACGACGTCGGCCTTGTCGAAACCGAAGTTCGCGTAGTCGCGGACCATGAACCCGATCGTCCCGAGCGCGTGGGGGTGATCGTCCGGGAAGACGCCCTTGCCGAGGAACGTCGTGGCCACGGGCAGGTGCAACCGCTCCGAGAATCGGACGAGCGCGTCCATCGCGTCGTCCCGAGCGACCCCCGGCCCCGCCAGGACGATCGGCGCGGTCGCTCCCTCCAGGACCTCCACCGCCCGCTCCACCTGTGCCTCCGCGGGCGCCGGGTCGACCGGGACGTTGACGCGGAGGGGCGCGCCCGTCGTCTCGAGCTCGGCCACGTCCTCCGGTAGCACCAGGAACGTCGCGCCCGGACGCTCGGTCCGCGCCTGCTTGAACGCCTTGCGGACCATCTCGGGCACGGCCTCGTCCACCGTGATCATCCCGCCCCACTTCGTGATGGGACGGAAGAGCTGCACGAGATCCACGGCCTGGTGGGACTCCTTGTACAGACGGTGCAGGCCGGCCTGGGCCGTGATCGCGACCAGCGGATGCGAGTCGAGGTGCGCGTTCGCGATCCCGAGCATCAGGTTGATCGCGCCGGGCCCCAACGTGGCGAGGCACACGCCCGGGCGGCCGGTGAAGGCTCCGTAGGCGTCGGCCATGAACGCCGCGCCGCGCTCGTCCCGCGTGGTGACGAACCGGATCGAGGAGGAGGCGAGCGCGTCGATCACGTGGAGGTTCTCCTCCCCCGGCAGGCCGAAGACGTACTCGACGCCCTCGTTCTCGAGGCACTCGACGAGGAGGCGTGCCACGGTCCGCGTCCCCTGCGCGTCGCCCATCGCGTCAGGCTACCCGGCGGCCCGGGTCGGTACGCTCGGCCGGTGGAATTCCACGACGTGGTGCGGCATCGGCGGATGGTGCGCCGCTTCGACAGGCGGCCGGTCCCACACGACGTCATCGAGCGCGTGATCGACGTGGGGCGTCGCGCTCCCTCGGCGGGGTTCTCGCAGGGGCTCGAGCTCCTCGTGCTCGACACCCCGGAGACGATCGCCACGTTCTGGGAGACCACCCGCGACCCCGAGTTCGGCTGGGAACAGGAGACCGTCGCGCACGGGCCGACCGTCTTGATCCTCCCGCTCCCCGATGCGCGCCGGTACCTCGACCGCTACTCGCAGCCCGACAAGATCGATCTCGGGATGGACGAGGAGGCGAACTGGCCGGTGCCGTTCTGGAAGATCGATGCCGCGATGGCCTCCATGCTCATCCTGCTGGCGGCGGTGGACGAGGGGCTGGGCGGCTGGTTCTTCGGCATCACGCACGGCGAGCGCGAGCTCCTCGATCGGTTCGAGGTGCCCAAGCATCTCCGTCCGATCGGGATCATCGGGCTTGGCTACCGCGCCGCGGACGAGGAGCCATCGGGGTCGTCGATACAGCGCCGCCGACGCCCTCTCGAGGAACAGATCCACCGCAACGGCTGGTGAGCGGCCCCCTCGCTCGCTTTACCGCGTGTCCCACAGCTGTCGCGTGAGCTGCGCCTGCGCGACGTGCTCCCGGAGATGCTCGAGCGCGTGCAGGAGCGCCCAGCCCGCTGTCACGGGCTCATCGTCCGGCACGGATCGTTCGGCACCGGCGTCGAACGCCTCCGCCGGATCGAGCCGCTCCCGGCACTCGCTCACCATGCGGTCGAAGAACTCCAGGAGCTCGGCGTCCCCGGCCGTCTCCGCGACGAACTCCGACGGCCGGTCCCGATCCGGGAGCGGCAAGCCGCGCGCGACCGTGAGCCACCACCGGGTGCTGTGCATCGAGTGGACGGCCAGGACCGTGATCGGGTTCGTGTCTCCGGCGGGTGGTCGCCAGGCGAGGGCATCGACCGAGAGGCCGTCGATCGCGTCCCGCATGTCCCCGAACGCTTCGTCGAAGAGCTCGCGCGACGCCTCGATCGTGGGATCGCCCATCGCGGGTTATCGGCGCCTCACGTGATCTCGATCATCTTCTCCCGCACCGCGTACACGACCGCTTCCATACGCGAGTGCAGGTGGAGCTTCTCGAGGATGTTGCGGATGTGGTTCTTGACCGTGTTCTCGGAGATGAACAGCTGCTTGGCGATGTCCCGGTTGTTCAACCCTTGGGCGACGAGGCGGAGCACCTCCATCTCGCGGTCGGTGAGCTTGGGGGCCGGCATCTGGGGACGCTCGTCCGCCTCCTTGGAGATCGCGGCGAACTCGGTGAGCAGCTTCGAGGCCATAGACGGGGAGATGCGAGACTGCCCGGCCCACACGCTCCGGATCGCGTCGGCGACCTCCTCGATCGGGATCTCCTTCAGCAGGTACCCGGCGGCCCCGGCCTTGATCGCGTCGTAGAGGTCGCCCTCGTCGTCGGAGATCGTGAGCATCAAGATCTTCGCGTGCGGAAGGAGCTCCTTGATGTGGCCGGCGGCCTCGATCCCCGAGCGCTTGGGCATCCGGACGTCCATCAGGACGACGTCAGGCATCAGCTCCTGTGCCTTCTCGACGGCTTCCACACCGTCCGACGCCTCGCCGACGAGCATCAGGTCGTCCTCGTCCTGCAGCACCATCTCGAGTCCCCGGCGGAACAACGCGTGATCGTCGACGATCAGCACGCGTAGCTTCTCGTTGGGACCCTTCTCGGTCGGCGTCATGTCACCTCATCGTCCCCGGCGGAGGGCGGAGACGCACCCGGCGGGAATCGTACTCGCCTGCGCCATCGACGGAGCCGCTTCCCGTGGTGATCGCGGATCTGGCGCTCGAGCTTCTCGGCCACGTGATCGAGCGCCGTGAGCACGTCGGGTGCCTCCGCGTGCGCTCGGAACGTCTTCCGGGGGATCTTCAACGCCGCCTTGATCAGCTTCAGCCCGTCCGGGCTCGGATGGTGCTCGGCGACGAACTCGAGGTCGAGCCGCATGGTCCTCGGCTCGAGCCGCTCGAGGCGTGCAAGCTTGTGCTCCGCCTGATCGCGGATGTCGGCGGACAGGGGCACGCCGCGGCCGGTGAAGCTGAGATCCATCAACGGCCGTCCGAAGGGGTGTGCTCCCGCCCGGCTGACCTGGTCTTTGACCCCACACTCGCCTGCGGGGGCGTTGGCCGGCGGCCCGTGTGGTGACGAAGGATCGCCGACTCCCGCCCTCTCCCGGTGCCTCCTGCGAGGCGCGGGGCAGGGCTTACTTCTAAACCGCTCCATGCTCGGCGACCAAGGGTCGCCTTACGTGGGTCGCTTCGCCCGCGGCTGGCATCGACTACCGGGGTTGATCCCCGGGCAACCACAGACCCGGACGGGAGCACCTCCCGAGTATAGGCATCGCCTCAGGGGTGGCGCGAACCACGTGGTCCCGGGGGGCGGTCCGTGCTCGGAGGCGGGTCCGAGAAGGACCGGCACGCCGTGACGACGTGGATCTCCCGGACGCCGGCCTCGGAGAGCACCGCAGCACAGGCGGAGACCGTCGCCCCCGTGGTCAGGACGTCGTCCACGAGGAGGACCCGCGCGGGCGCGGGACGGCGTGGGATGAGCGCGAAGGCATCCTTCATCGCTCGCAACCGCTCCTCACGCGTCCGACGCGACTGCGGAGTGGTGGCCGTCCTCCGGCGAACGAGGGCGACCGCAGGGAGGTCGAGCTCGCGGGCGAGGGCCTGCGCGAGAACGCGCGCCTGGTCGAACCCGCGCTCGGCCCGCCGCCGGCGGGCGAGCGGTACCCACGTCACGGCGTCGGCCGGCGGCGGGCCGAGCGCCGCCACGGCGGCCGCGAGCGCCTCCCCTACCCCTCGCCATCCCGAGAACTTCAGCCGGTGGACCGCGTCGCGGGCCGGCCCCCGATACGCGAACGCGGAACGGGCCGAGACGATCGGTGCCGGCGGACAGTCGCGACAGGAATCGACGTCCACGGCCGACGGCCGGCCGCAGCGCCGGCACCATGGCGGCTGCAGGGGGACGAGGGCACCTCTGCATCCCTCGCAGAACGGCCACGAGCCCGTGCCGCACCCGGCGCAGGCCCGCGGGAACAGGACGTCGACCGCCCGGTCGAGCACCTTCTCGCGCACGGCGGCACGCTACGGCGCGCCGCCGACACGCTCAGGGCAGTGGGACCTCGATCGGTTCGGCGTCCTTGACGGAGATCCGCACGATCGACTGGGTCTTCAGCACGGGGTACGCGACGACGGACCCGGCCCCCGACTCGGCGTCGAACACCGTCTCCAACACCGGCAGCCGAGCCCCGTCCGCGGCCAGCGTGATCGAGGCCTCCGCGCCTCCGTACCGGAGCTCCATCGAATCGCTCTTGCATCCGAGCTCGTCGATCCGCACCGTGCCCGCCCCCGTCTCGATCGACTTCCCGACGGGGACCTGATCCCTCCGCGTCGCGCCCCTCGGCCACGGGACCGCGAAGCGCGCGCCGGGACGGACGGTCTCGGGCGCGCCGTCGATCGCCACCGCGCATTCGATCGCGTACCAGCCGGGCGCGAGCTCGGCGACCGGGAACTCGAACGGCACGAACAGGTCCCGGTTCGGCGCGACCTCGAGCGTCGCCGTGGGCATCCCCATCGACACGGGACCGCGTCCCGCCAACTCCACGGCCCGCGCGTCGTCGAGCCGGACCTGATGGGGATTCCCGTCGGCTCCGCGCATCACGAGCGATCCCTTGAGCGATGCGGGGAAGCGCTCGAAGTGCGCGCGGATGCGGACGGCCTCCAGGGCTAGGTTCCCTCTTCCCAGCTGCGGAGGTACGTCTCCTGCTCGGCGGTGAGGGTGTCGATGTCCACACCCATCCCTCGGAGCTTGAGCCTGGCGACCTCCTCGTCGATGTCCGTGGGAACCGGGTAGACCTTCGCCTCCAGCCCACCGTGGTTCTTCACGAGCCACTCCACGCAGAGCGCCTGGTTCGCGAACGACATGTCCATCACCGCGGCGGGATGCCCCTCCGCGGCCGCGAGGTTCACGAGCCGGCCCTCGCCGAGGAGGTTGAGCCGCCGGCCGTCGGCCAGCGTGTGCTCGTCGACGAACTCACGGATCCGCCGCACGCGTCCCTCCGAGAGCGCGGCCAGCGCGGTCTTGTCGATCTCCACGTCGAAGTGCCCCGAGTTCGCGAGGATCGCGCCGTCCTTCATCCGCTCCATGTGCTCGCTCCGGATCACACCTTTGTCGCCGGTGACCGTGACGAACACATCGCCCACGCGAGCCGCCTCGAGCAACGGCATGACGCGGAAGCCCTCCATCACGGCCTCGAGGGCGGCCGTCGGGTCGACCTCGACGACGATCACGTGCGCGCCCATCCCCCGGGCCCGCGACGCCACGCCGCGACCGCACATCCCGTACCCGCACACCACCACGGCGCGGCCGGCGAGCAAGCGGTTCGTCGCTCGCATGATCGCGTCGATCGTGGACTGGCCGGTTCCGAAGCGGTTGTCGAACAGGTGCTTCGTGTTCGCGTCGTTCACGCTCACGATCGGGTAGCGGAGCGCGCGGTCGGACGCCATCGCGCGGAGACGGATCACGCCTGTGGTCGTCTCCTCCGTCCCGCCCATGATCTCATCGATCTGGTCCACGCGCTGCTTGTGCAGCACGCTCACCATGTCCGCGCCGTCGTCCATCGTGACGTGCGGCTTGAGGTCCAGGCACGCGTTGATGTGCTTGAAGAACATGTCGGTGTCCTCGCCCTTGATCGCGTAGACATCGATGCCGCTCTGCTCGACCAGCGATGCGGCCACGTCGTCCTGGGTCGACAACGGGTTGGAGGCGCAGAGCGCCACCTCGGCACCGCCCGCCGCCAGCGTCTCCATCAGGTTCGCCGTCTCCGTCGTGACGTGCAGGCAGGCAGCGACCCGCACGCCCTTCAACGGCTTCTCCTTGTCGAACCGCTCCCTGATCTGGGCGATCACGGGCATCTCGCCCGCCGCCCAGTCGATCCTGCCGCGCCCCGACTCCGCGAGCCCGCTGTCCCTGATGTCGTGTCCCATTCGGTCCTCTCCGTCAGAAGGCATCGGCGAGGTCGGCCACCACCAGGCCGATCGCCTCCGCCGCCGTCTTCGACGCGAGCAGGACCTCCTCGTGAGAGACGGCGCCGCCCGCGGCGTTCGTCACGAAGCTTAGCCCGAGGACCCGCATGGCCAACGCGCGGGCGGCGATCGCCTCCGGTACCGTCGACATCCCGACCACGGTCGCCCCCATCCGCCGGAGCATCTCCGTCTCGGCGGGGGTCTCGTACGCGGGTCCCGCCATCGCGGCGTAGACGCCATCGGCCACCGCGATCTCGTGGTCCTGGAGGAGGCGGAGGGCGGCGTCGGAGAGTGCGGCGTCGTAGACGGCCGAGACGTCGACGAACGCCGGCGAGCCGTCGGGGTAGCGCCAACCTGTGAGTGGGTTGGTGCCCATCAGGTTGAGGTGATCGCGTACGACCACCATCGACCCGCCCGGCAGCAAGGGGTCGAGACCACCTACCGCCGCGGAGAGCACCATCGTCCGGGCACCGAGGCCGTGGGCGACGCGCGTCGTGATCGACGCCAGCGGCATCGGGTGGCCCTCGTAGAAGTGGATCCGGCCGCGGAACATCGCGATCGGCCGCTCGGCGATCGTCCCGAGCCAGAGCGTGCCGGCGTGCCCAGGGACCGTGGGAGGCGGGAACCCCGGCAGCTCCGCGTACGGGATCTCCAGAGGTTCGCCCGATCCCGCTCGCTCCCAGGCGTTCGAGATCGCGTCACCGAGACCCGAGCCCAGGACGACGCCCGCGACCGGCTCGATGTCCGTCCGTTCGCGGATCGCGTCGACGATCCTCTCCGTGACCCCGTCCCCCGGCGACGCCAGGCGTTCGACGCTCACCCGCTGAGCGCTGCCTTGAGGCGGGTGATCACGTCGACCGGCGTCGGGTCGATACCCCGCCGGATCCCGACGTAGGCGCTCACGTGATCGCCTCGCGTGATCAGATCGAAGATCCGGGCGAGCATCGAGCGTGCGTGCGTACGGACCTCCTCGGTCCATGCGCCCGCGTCTGCGGCGATCGCGAGCGAGAGCGGGAACCGCTCGGCCACCTCCGGAGACTCGCCGTCGTGCCGGAGCGCGATCACCGCGTGTGAGCGGCCGTACGGCTCGGTCCAGCCCACCACCTCGTTGTGGTCGAGCTCCGACATGGATGACCACCAGGCGGGGATCTTTCCGTTCTCGTTGAACTGGGTCTTCCAGCGGGCCGCGGCGACGGCGCCGATCCCCTCCTCCCCCCAGAGCACCGGCACCCGCTCGCCCAGATCGACCGCCAGGCGCTTCGCCGGGTTGTCCGCGGTGGGGACATCCGGGGCGCAGGCCGCGGCCCGCTGGTCGAGGAGCTCGACCGTCTCTGCGACGTCCTCAGCGAGCGGCGGCAAGAGCCCGGCGGCTTCCAGCGCGCCGAGCATCGAGCATGCGAGCCATCCGAGCGCGGCGCGCGGCTGGAGACCGCCGGGCACGCGGACCACCGAGAGTCCTGCGTCGGTAGCCTCGTCCTCGATCGTGCCGCCCGAGGTGATCACGATCGAACGGCAGCCGCGCTTCATCGCCTCGCGGAAGGCCGCGAGCGTCTCGGACGTGTTCCCCGAGTAGGAGCACGCGACGACGAGTGAATGCGGCCCTGCGTGCTCGGGCAGCTCCGACGATCGGTTCACCTCGACGGGGACACCGAGCCGGTCGCGGAACACCGAGCGCAACACATCGCCGGCGACGGCAGATCCGCCCATCCCGCAGTACACGACGTTGCGCACGTCCACGAGGTCCGGGAGAGAACCCGCCCCCGCGCCGTTCGCATATCCCTCACGGCAGTCGGAGGCGAGCTGGCCGACGGCCGCCAGCATCCCCGCGGGATCGTGTGCCTGAACGGCCTCGAGGTCGTCCAGGTCGATCGTCATGCCTTCGTGTCTCCGGACCCACCGCCGGGCTTCTCGGCCTCGTCGATCAGCATCACCGGGATGCCGTCGCGCACCGGGTAGCGATAGCCGCACGTGCGGCACACGATCACCTGCTCGTCCTCGAGGTAGTCGATGTCACCCCGGTCGTTGGGGCAGACGAGGATCTCCAACAGCTCCGCGTCGAGCGTCACGTCTCGTCCTTTCGTCCCTCTCCGGAGGTTCCCGGAGCGTTCCCTCCGGCGTCTCCCGCTCCTTCGATCAGGGCGAGGAGCTCCGCCGCTCTGGCCGCCAGGAGCTCTTCCGTCCGGGCCTCCACGTTCAGCCGCAGCAGCGGCTCCGTGTTCGACGGCCGGACGTTGCACCACCAGTCGTCGAACTCTACCGTCAGGCCGTCGAGCCGGTCCTGGCGACCGTCGCGGAGCGCGTGCGCGATCTCCTCGATCTTCGCCAGCGGCTCGTCGACGCGGGAATTGATCTCCCCCGAGCCCGCGTAGCGCCGATACTGCACGAGGAGCTCCGACAACGGGACCGAGGCATCCGAGAGCTCTCCGAGAGCGATCACCGCCGCGATCAGTCCGGAATCGGCGCCGAAGTTGTCCCGGAAGTAGTAGTGACCCGAATGCTCGCCGCCGAAGACCGCGCCCGTCTCCGCCATCACCTGCTTGATGAACGAATGGCCGACCCGGGTGCGGACCGGCACACCACCGTGCTCCTTGATCACCTCGGGGACCGTCCAGGAACAGATCAGGTTGTGGACCACCTGCGCGCCCGGCTCACGGTCCAGCATCGCCGCCGCCACGAGCGCCGTGAGGATCGATCCGCTGACGTCGTCCGCTCGCTCGTCCACCAGGAAGACGCGGTCCGCGTCGCCGTCGAACGCCATCCCCACGTCGGCATCGTGCTCGCGGACGGCTCGCTTCAGGTCTCGTTGGTTCGCCGGATCGATCGGGTCGGCCGGGTGGTTCGGGAACGTCCCGTCGAGCTCCGCGTACAGGTGATGCAGGGTGACGGGCAGCCGTTCCATCACCGCCGGCACGACGAGCCCGCCCATCCCGTTGGCCGTGTCGACCGCGACCGTCAGCGGGCGCATCCGTTCGACGTCGGTGAACGAGAGCACGTGATCGACGTAGGCACCCAGGACGTCGCGCCGGCGGACCGAGCCGTTGCGCGTCCCGAGGATGTCGTCGCCCTTCTCGGTGAGCGTTCGGATCTCCCCGAGGCCCGACTCCTCTCCCACCGGCTTGGCCCGCGCGAGACAGAACTTCAGACCGTTGTACTCCTTGGGATTGTGGCTCGCGGTGATCATCACGCCGGGCCGATCGAGGGATCCGGAAGCGAAGTACAAGAGGTCGGTCGACGCGAGCCCCAGGTCGACCACGTCGACGCCGCGCGACGTGGCGCCATCGATCAGCGCGGCGGCGAGCTCCGGAGAGGAGAGGCGGCAATCGCGCCCGAGGAGGATCTCGCCCGCCCCGCTCCAGTCCGCGAACGCCGCGCCGATGCGCCTGACAACGTCGGCGTTCAGTTGATCGGGGACCGTGCCGCGAACGTCGTACGCCTTGAAGATGCGGGAAAGGTCCACCGGCGCCATCCTACGGACGGCGCGCGGCGGGCGTCAGGCTAGGTCCGGACGACCGTCTCGATGACGTCGGAGAGCACGATCTGCTCGCCGTCGCGATGCCACCACTTCGCCTCACATGCGTGGCAGGTGGAGAACGCGAGGTCCCGGCCGCTCACGTTCATCGAGATCGAGATCACATCGCCCTGCTTGCACTCGGGGCAGGTGTTGGCCTGTGGCATCGTCCACGCTCCGTGTTCGGGGATCCGTGCGGGGGCTCTACGAGGCCCGTTCGGGATCTGTCGGGGGAAACCGTCCAGCTGCCAATCCAGCTGATTGATGGACGCTATCAGCGACACCCCTGCCAGCTGCAGACACCTGGGAGTCATTCTCAGGTCCCCCGAGGCACGGTCGTGCGGGATGCCGAACGCCGACCCACCTAGCCCGAAAGGGCTAGTCAGCCCGGTCGGCGAGACGGTGCCGCGCCCGACCAGGGACCGCGAACGATCAGGCGACGGTATCGGAGCCGTCGGGTGTGTCGGGGAAGTCTCCTTCGGATGCCCACGAGGGTCGCGAGCCCATGATGATCGACCTTCGCCCCCACGGGAACGAGGTCGTACAACTCCTCCACCTGCTCGTTGTGCATCCGGATGCAGCCGTGCGACGCGTATCGACCGATCGACTCTGGCGACGTGGTCCCGTGGATCCGGATGAGACCGGGGGCGGTGATGTAGAGGGCCCGCGTGCCCATCGGGTTGCCGGGCCCACCGGGGACCACTGCAGGCATCCCTGCGCCCCAGCTGTCGAGCGCCGGGTTGTACCACGTCGGGTTCTCGCGCTTCTGATACAGGAACCACTCGCCCACCGGGGTGGTCCATCCCGGCTTCGCGGTGGCGACTTCCCAACTCTGCGTCACGTCGAACCCGTCGTAGAGGTCCAGACGGTTCGTGTCGACGTGCACGACCACCGTCGGCAGCATCGTGTCCTCGGTGAGCTTCGGGGCCACCGACCGCACCGACAGCTTCACCTTTTCCGATCCGTCGCCGAGCGCCGCGGTGAGGAGCCGTTCCGCGCGACGGACCTCCAGCTCCCTGCCCGCCTTCGCGTGCCGGAAGGACAGGCCACCGCCGTCTCCCATCTCGATCGACGCGTTCCGAGGATCGACGCGTACCTGTCGCGCCGCGCGATGAACGAATCCCGCCACGCCGCGGTTCCCGCCCATGGCGAGCTCGATGTCGAGGTCGACGGGATCGTTCCGGAAGCGTCGCCACGCTCGTTCGACCCAGCCGACCCGCTCTGCGGCATCCATCGCGCGGTCGACCGCTTGGCCGACCCACGGACGCTGGCCCAGCTGCTGCGCCGTCGCGGTGAAGCGCTCGCCCTTCACGACCACGACGATCTCTCGGTCGAGGTCCTGCTCGGGCGTGAACGCGGACGGCCGCGATCGCCTCCGCCCGGGTCATCCCGGAGACGTTCACCCCGCCGATCGCGGTGCCGGCGAGCATGCGCCCGGAGTTCGCCTGCTCGTAGCGGAACGTCGCATAGGCCATCCCGCCCAGGGCGAGCACGAGCACGCCGGCGACGAGACCGACGATCAGCGGCCATCGCTTGCGGGCCGCGCGCACTTCGTGACGTCCTTTGGCCATGGGGAGGATCCTGCTCGTCGTTCCGGGATCGGGACCCGGAACGAAGATGATACGCCAGGAGGCAACCCCTTCCCCGTGGTGCGCCGGGACTACGGCAGGAGCGGCACACCCATGCTGAGGGCGAATGCCTCGGTGTCCTGAGGCCCCGGGGAGCTCGTCGCGGAGAGCGCCACGATGGGTCCATCGGCTCGGATCAGCGAGCGCCGAGCCAGGGGCCGACGCCCACAGGTCCGGCGGCACGGCGGCCGTCGCGTGCGGGGGGACGGTGACCGTGACGGTCGAGGGCGCCGTGCCCCCCTCCTGCGGGAGGAGCTCGACGGAGGCCACCACGGCGACGTCACCGTCGTTCACGAGCACGGCTCCCGGATCCGCCCGGGATCTGCGCCGAAGCCGGCAAGAGCACCCACGCATCGGACGCCGCGTCCGAGCCCCCCGTGGAGCCGAGGTCGTCCCCGGTCCCAACACGCGCAGCGCTCCCGAGACGAGTGCGCCCTCCAGCGTGAAGAGTCGGACCGCAGTCGGCCCGGCTCTCCTCGGGGACGGCGTAGGCACGGGCCGCGGTCGGACCGTGCTCCTGTTCGGTGAGCCCGCCCGCCGGCCGTGGCTGATCCTCGCTCAGCGAGGTGGCGCCGAAGCGGATCGACCCCGACGACGTGGACAGGAGGACGAGCTCGTTCTGGCCCGACCCCTGCATCGTCGGGAACCACGCTTCGGTACCGGGCTCGGTCCATCCGATCGCGCTCCGCACCGTCGTGCGGTCGCTCACGACGAGGGATGCGGCGGCGACCCGCCCGACCGAGACGTCGAGCGTCGTCGCGACCACCGGCTCTCCTTTCACCTGTTCGTTGAGATGCAGGGCGACGCTCTGTCGGGCCGGCACGACGAGGTCGGTCCACTCAGATTGGCGGACCGGTGGTTGGTCCGCCGAATACAAGACCACATCCATCACGGCGGGCCCGGAGAACGGGTTGGCGACGACCACGTACGACTCCTCGCCGAGCTCGGTGGACCCGTCGGCGAGGTACCACCGTTGCGATGCCTCGGCCGCGCACGGCTCCGCGGCGGCACCCGCGTCGGTGAACGACACCCATCCCGACGCCGACCCAGCCCCCGAAGAACTCGACGGAGGTCGCATCGCCTCGTGCCCCGGCGGGAGGTTCACCCGCACCGTCGTGCCGCCCGGCACGACGGTGCCCGCCTGGGGCGCAGCCTCCTCCGCACCGAGCTGCGTCACGCGGACCGTCGCCGGACCGCCTCGCCCGGATTGGCGATGAACAACGCGACCGACAGGTCCGGCCCGCCGCCGTGCGGACAGATCCATGCGCCCGACGGGCGCCTCCCCGGCTGCGAGCAGCGCCGGGCGCCTTGGGCCCGGCGCGGTCGAGCCACGTGAGCGCCACGACCAGGAAGGCCACGGATGCGAGCGCGAACAGCGCTCTGTCCGCGCGCCGAGCCTTCGCGGGAGGCACTCATCGAGCCACGGGCTTCCTCGTCACCCAGAGCGCGGCGAGCCACAGGATCGTCAGCAGGGCGACCTGGATCCTCGCGGGCACCGACCCACCGTGGCGGATCCGCACCGGCTCCCCTTCGGCGCGGAACCTGGTCGCCCAACCGAACGCGACCTCGGGTCGCTGGGAGCCTCCCTGCAGCTCCCACGCAGCGTCGTACTCCGTCGAGATGAACACCGTCCCCGTCGACGCCGGCGCCGTCCCACCCTTCGGGCACCCGCTTGCAGCGCCGTGGCGGGCACGGTCCGCCACATCGCGATCGTGGAGGGGTCGGCGGCGCCGAGGATCTCGAGGTCGGCCGGCTCGGCCGCGAGGCTCGCGGCCGGCGGGAGCGCCACCGCGTTCCGGAACATCACGAAGCCCGATGCAGGCACCGAGATTCGACGTCGACCTGTGCGTCGAAGGCGTCGCGGGCGGCGTCGGGAAGGGCACGCGCGCTCGGCGACCACGAAACGGATGCCGAACGGCGCGAGGAGGGCGCCGCCGTGCCGCGAGGTCCCGGCCAAGATCTCGCGGAGCGCGAGCTCCAGATGGTCGGGCCCGGGTCCGGACAACGGCCGGCCGATGTCCAGCACGCTGGCGCCTCCTCGATCGGTGAGCGCGTAGCGGATCGTCGCCGGGCCCGCCTCCAGGCGTCGTTGCGGATCACCGGCCGGTGGCGGGAGACCGCCGCCGAGGTCTCCCGTCAGCCACAGCACGCGGAACGGGCCGTTCGCGGCGCCACCGACGACCGTCCAGGCGGGCGGGATCCGCTCCTGGGGCGCGCCCACACCCCAGGTCCCGGCCATGACCGCCACCGATTGTAGGAAGAGGCCACCCCCGAGCACGACGGCGAGCACGCCGCCGGTCACCTGGCGCAGTCCGAACGCTTCGAGGCGGAGCGAGCCCGTGAACGAGGTGAGCCCGAACCCGATCAGACCGGCCATGGAGACCGCTGCGAGCGCGCGCGTACGCCGGTGGGTTCGAGAGCGCGGGAGGAAGGTAGTTCGCCGCGGCGAGCCACGAGAGGATGAAGCCGAGGCCCGCCGCGACGGCGGCGCGCGCGGCCGGACCACGCACACGTCCGCGGACGAGTCCGAGGCCCAAGACGGCACCGACCGGCAGGAAGGCCGCGATCGGCCAAGTGCCGGGCCCGGGTCCGATCGCCAGTCGCGCGAGCCGATCTGGCTCGGTCGTGCCGACCAGGGACGCGAGGGCGCGTCCCCCGTCGGTCAGCAGGGTCGGGACGAACGGGAACAACAGGACGGCCGCGCCCATCGCACCGAGCGACATCAGGAGGAGTCCCCGGCCGCGCGCCGGACCGAGGCAGACACGCACCAGGACGAGCATCGCGATGGCGAGGACGAAGCCCGGGTACGCAGCGATCCCGACGGCGAGCGTCACCGCTGTTCCCGCGACGAATCGTTGCCGGTCGCCGGGAGGCTCATCTCGGGCGAAGGCCGTCTCCACGCGCTCCGCGGCCGCCGGCAGCACGGCGATCGCGATCGACAGACCGATCCGCCCCTCGGAGAACGACCAGAGCGTCAGGGCGCCGAGCCCATAGGCCGCTCCCGCGACGACCGCCGGGCCGGGACGCACCGACAGTCGGACCGCCGCCCGGTACATCAGGATCGCCGCCAGCGGCGGTCCCGCGAGGAGGACGGCCTTCTGCACGGTGAGCCGGATCCCCGAACGCCGCGAACGAAAGGGCGCCCAGCGCGCCGAGCGCCGGAGAGGGAGCGAGCGAGCCCCCGAGGGGCGTCGAGCGGACCGCGGACGCCAGCTCGCCGATCAGATCGCCCGGCCCGTGCGGGGAACGCGGGGAGCGCTCCTCCGGCCAGGACGTCCAGTCCGATCAGCTCGCGCACGGCGACCGCACCCACCACGATCGCGAGGAGCGACCCGACGATCACGGGGTGCGTGCCCACGAGCGATGCCGTTCGATCCCGCAGCCGCCGTTGGATCGGCTCGCCCTCGTCCGCCTCGTCGATCGCGCGCTGCTCCTCGAGGATCCGTTCGGCCGTCGCGAACCACCGAGGCGATCGCACGCCCGGCGACTCCATGAACCGCCGGAGCGAGCGGTCGCCGACCCGACGGGCCTTCTGCACGCGCCTCCGTCGCGACACCGTGCCGGGGAGGTGCGCGAGGTTCCACCACCAGGCCGCGACGACGTCGAGCGCTTCCTCGAACCGGCGGCCGAGCGAGAGGTAGGCGATGCGGATCACGCCCATCAGGAGCGCGGCGGGCACGAGCCAGGCGAGCGACAGGAGCCCGTAGTTCTTGAGCATCGCCGTGATCGCGGCGCGATCCTCCTCGTACCGTCGGCTCCGGCCGCCGGCGGGGTCGCCGGTTGCACCCTCCGGCGTTCCGGCGACACGCACGCGGGCCAGCGGCGTCATCACCACGCGGTACCCGGCGACGCGGATCCGCCAGCAGAGGTCGAGATCGGCGTGCGCGCGGTCGAGACGCTCGTCCCACACCCCGGCCCGCTCCCAGGCTTCTCGCGCGATCAGCATCGCCGCCGACGAGACGCAGAGGACCTCGAGGACTCGGTCGAACTGTCCCTGATCGATCTCGCCCGGCTGCAGCGCGGATGCGGGATGGCCGAACCGGTCAGAGGATCGGCCGATGTCGCGCAACGAACGCGGATCGTCCTTGTCGACGATCTTGGCGCCGACGACCCCGACGTCCTCGACGCCGATCCCGACCGCGGCCTCCACGAGCCGCCCGACGGCATCCCGGTCGAGGGACGCGGATGGCTCCACGACGAGGAGGAAGTCCGCGCCCTTCGCCATCGGGCGGTCGAGGGCGGCGCGAACCGCGCGAACGGCTCCGAGCGGCCGTTCGTTCCGCAGCACCCGTCGCGGGCCGAGCGAGCGATGGAGCAGCTCCCGCGGATCCTCGTCGGCGCCGTCGTCGACCGCGAGGACGCCGAGGCGTGGGTACGACTGGTTCGCGAGCGAGAGCAGGCAATCGCGCAGCCACGGTGCATCCCCGGGCCCGACCACGATCAGGGCGAGCACGCTGGGTGTGGCCGTGCCGGTGGAGGCGAGGGTTGCGGCTGGCGAGGTCATCCGGGTGGGCGCCTACGGCGCGGCGGGAGCCTAGCAGCGGGTCCTTCGAGAGGAGATGGCGGGAGAGAGAAGGGGGGCGTCTCCGCCCCCCTTCGACATGCGACGAGCTCGCGATCAGCGCTTCTTCGCTGCGCTCTTCCTGCGAGCCGGCTTGCGGGCCGCGGTCTTCTTGCGAGCCGTGGCCTTCTTGCGGGCCGGCTTGCGTGCGGCCGTCTTCTTGCGACGTGCCGGCTTGCGGGCCGCGGTCTTCTTGCGAGCCGTGGCCTTCTTGCGGGCCGGCTTGCGTGCGGCCGTCTTCTTGCGCGCTGCGGTCTTCTTGTCGGGCCGGCTTGCGGGCCGCCGTCTTCTTCGCGGCGGTCTTCCGACGTGCCGGCTTCCGGGCTGCGGTCTTCTTGGCTGCGGTCTTCCGACGTGCCGGCTTGCGGGCCGCCGTCTTCTTGGCTGCCGTCTTCCGACGCGCCGGCTTGCGGGCCGCCGTCTTCTTCGCGGCGGGCCGCTTCCGCGCGGCTGTCTTCCGTGCTGCCATTCCCGTCCCCCTTTCCTCCGTAGCGAACGAAGGATCCTGCGCCTACGACGCCATCCGTTTGAGGCGCCGCCGTTCCCGCTCGCTCATCCCGCCCCACACGCCGTACCGCTCGTCGCGGCGAAGCGCGTAGTTGAGGCACTCGATCCGAACGGGGCACTCCGAGCAGATGCGTTTGGCCTCCCTGGATGATCCCCCCTTCTCGGGGAAGAAGACCTCAGGGTCGTGGTCTCGGCACCTCGCCCGTTCCTGCCATGGGATGTAGTGATGCACGCCGCTCTCCCCCCCAAATCACATCCATGTGATTCTGAGGGAAGAACCGCCTCCCTGGCAAGAGGGAATTTCAGGTGATTCTCTGCCTCGACCCTCATCTCGATGTAATCGTCCCCAAGGGGAAGCGCGAGTGCAACCCCTTCGGGGAAGAAACTGTGTGGTCAATCGAGTTGACGAGAACGGTCAGTGAGGCTGACGGATCACGCTCACGAAGCGGCCTTCGTCTCGATCCGATCGTACGTCGTCGTCCGCACGCCCGGCGTGCGACCCATCGAACGGATCGCGTCGTCGAACTCTGCCGGCGTCATCCTGATGCCCCATCCGGAGCCCGCCATCCGGCTGATCGTCTCCTCCATCAACGTGCCACCGAAGTCGTTCGCGCCCGAACGCAGGACTCTCCTGCGACGCCTCGATGCCGAGTTTCACCCAGGAGACCTGCACGTTGTGGATAACTCCGTCGAGGAGGATCCGTGCGACCGCGTGCATGCGGAGGCTGTCGGTGTGGGACGGACCGGGCCTCGCGTGACCGGCGAGGTAGATCGGCGCGTTCCGGTGCACGAACGGAAGGGGGACGAATTCCGTGAACCCTCCCGTCTCCCTCTGGATCCGCGGCGATCCGGCGCAGATGCGCCACCCAGTGCGGTGGCGCATCGACGTGTCCGAACATGATCGTCGAGGAGCTCCGGATCCCGACGTCGTGGGCGGTCCGCACGACCTCTTCCCAGGTGTCGGCCGGAAGCTTCCCCTTCGTGAGGAGCCAGCGGACGTCGTCGTCGAGGATCTCCGCTGCCGTCCCGGGGATCGTTCCGAGTCCGTGTTCCTTGCAGGCCGTCAGGAACTCACGGAACGAGACACCCATCTTCGTGGCCCCGTTGAGGATCTCCATCGGGCTGAACGCATGGACGTGGATCCCCGGGACACGCGCTTTCACCGCGTCGAGCAGATCCAGGTAGAAGGACCCGGGCAGATCGGGATGGATCCCTCCCTGCATGCATACCTCGCTCGCCCCGGCGGCCCACGCCTCCTCCGCCCGGTCGGCCACCTCTCCGAGCGTGAGCGTGTACGCCTCCGGGTCCACCTCCCGCTGGGCGAACGCACAGAACCGGCATCCCACGTAGCAGACGTTGGTGAAGTTGATGTTCCGATTGATCACGTAGGTGACCACGTCGCCGACGGCCTCCTGCCGGAGGCCATCGGCGACCGCCCGGAGCGCGTCCAGCTCGGGGCCCTCGGCCTGGAACAGGGCGAGAGCCTCGGCGTCGGAGATCGGACGATGGCGCTCCGCCTTGCGGAGCGCCTGGCGGATCTCCGCCCCGAGACGCATCGGCACGACCGTCCGCGCGGCCCACGCCGCCGTGGTGGCGTCCTCTGAGGTGATCTCCCCGTACACCGCCTCCGCGTCCGCCCGCAGACCGGCCTCGGGACCCTTCGCGAACGTGAGATCGATCACCCGCGGCTTCCACGTGACATCGGGGTCCTGCCAGGCAGTGGGGTTCGGGGCCAGACCCTCCCGCGCCAGGCCGTTCCCGTCGAGCAGCGCCTCGACGGGCAGGCGCATCTTGCCGGCCAGGAAGTGATCCGGGTCGAGGGCGAAGCGCGGATAGATCGTGAGCCGCTCGCGGAGTGACTTGCCGCGCGCCGCGGTGGTGGCGGCGAGCGCCTCGATCGCCGGCCACGGCCGCTCAGGGTTCACGTGGTCGGGGGTGAGCGGCGACACGCCGCCCCAGTCGCTGATCCCGGCGTCGAGGAGCCGGAGCTGCTGCTCCGGGTCCGACAGGTTGGGAGGCGCCTGGACGCCGACGTTCGGCCCCATCACGATGCGCGTGGTCGCCACCGCGGCGAGGAACTCCTCCGCGTCCGGTTCGCTCGCGTGGGCCATCGCCGTCCCCGGCTTCGCGCGGAAGTTCTGCACGATCACCTCTTGGATGTGTCCGTACCGGCGATGCAGGTCGCGGATCGCGAAGACCGACGCGGCGCGCTCCCACGGGTCCTCCCCGATCCCCACGAGGATGCCGGTCGTGAACGGGATCGCGAGCCGGCCGGCGTCTTCGATCGTCCGGAGCCGCACGGCGGGATGCTTGTCCGGCGATCCGAAGTGGGCGCCCCCGCGTTGGGAGAGCCGATCGGACGATGTCTCCAGCATCAGTCCCATCGACGCGCTCACGTGCCGGAGCCGGGCGAGCTCCTCGTAGCTCATGACCCCCGGGTTCAGATGCGGCAGGAGCCCGGTCTCCTCGATCACGCTGATCGCCGAGGCACGCACGTACTCCAGCGTCGAGCCGTACCCGCGGGCCGCGAGCCACGCCCGAGCGACCTCGTACCGCTCCTCCGGCCGGTCCCCCAGCGTGAAGAGCGCTTCCTTGCAGGAGCGCTCCCTTCCTCCACGGGCGATCGCGAGGACCTCCTCGGGCGAGAGGAAGGGCGAGTCGAGCTTCGCCGGCGGCTTCGCGAACGTGCAGTAGTGGCAGTGGTCGCGGCAGAGCATCGTCAGCGGCACGAAGACCTTCCGCGAGTACGTGACGCGATCCCCCGAGCCGAGATCACGGAGGCGTCCCGCGATCGCCGACAGACGGTCGAGGTCGGCCCCCCGAGCGGCCATCAGCTCGGCGGCTTCGGGCACGGACACGGCCTTCCCCTGCTCGGCGCGCGCCAGCGCGCGCCGCAGAGCGTGTGTCGTCGCGGCCGCCACGGCGGGAGGCTACTACGCTCTGCGATCGTGAAGGTCGTCGCGCTCGCGGGAGGCGTCGGTGCAGGGAAGTTCCTGCGCGGCCTCGTGCGCGCCGTGCCGGGGGCAGGCATCACCGCGATCGTGAACACGGGTGACGACCTCGACATGCACGGGCTGCGGGTGTGCCCGGACCTCGATTCGGTCACGTACTGGCTCGGCGACGCGTTCGACCGGGAGCGAGGGTGGGGCCGGCGGGACGAGACCTTCCGCGCCACCGAGGAGCTCCGGACCTTCGATCCCGACGCCGCGTGGTTCGGGCTGGGCGACCTCGACCTGGCGACGCACCTGTTCCGCACCCGCTCATTGGCGGAGGGGATGTCGTTGTCCGGCGTCACCGCTCGGATCGCCGACCGGTTCGGGATCGATGCCACGATCGTGCCGATGACCGAGGACCGCGTGGAGACACGGCTCGACGTCGTGGCGGAGGGGCGGGAGATGGACCTGCACTTCCAGGAGTACTGGGTCCTGCGCGGCGCCCGCGACGACGTGAAGGCGATCCGCTTCGAGGGCGCCGAGCGGGCCTCCCCGGCCCCCGGCGTGCTCGACGCGATCGAGGCTGCGGACGTCGTCGTGATCTGCCCCTCGAATCCGGTCGTGTCGATCGGCCCGATCCTGGCCGTCCCCGGCGTGCGCGCGGCCGTCGCCGCCAGGCCGGTCGTGGGGGTCTCCCCGATCGTCGGGGGGCGGCCGCTCGCCGGGATGGCGGACAGACTGATGCCGGTCGTCGGGCTCGAGGTCACGGCGGTGGGCGCCGCCCGCGCCTACGACGACCTCCTGGACGCCTGGGTCATCGACCGGCAAGACGGGGCGCTGCGCACGCGCGTGCGAGACGAGGTCGGTGCACGGGTGGCGGTCACCGACACGGTGATGCGCGACGACGAGGTCGCGGAGCAGGTGGCGCGGACCGCGCTGGCGACCTTGACATGACGATCGAGCTGATCCCGCTCGGGGGGATCCCGGAGGTCGAGCCCGGTGACGATCTCGCATCGCTGCTCGAGCCGTCGCTCCGCCTGCACGGAGCGAGCGAGGGCGATGTCGTGGCGATCACGCAGAAGGTCGTCTCGAAGGCCGAGGGCCGGATCGTCCCCGGGGACGATCGCGCGTCGTGGGTGGCCCGGGAATCCGTGGCGGTCGTCGCCCGCCGGGGTGATCTGCTGATCACGCGGACGAGGCACGGGCTCGTGTGCGCGAACGCAGGCGTCGATGCGTCGAACGTCGCCCCTGGGTTCCTGACGCTTCTCCCCGAGGACCCGGATGCGAGCGCCGAGCGGCTGCAGAAGGAGCTCGTCGCCCGACTCGGGCTGGCCCGGTTGGGCGTCGTGGTCACCGACACGTTCGGCCGACCGTGGCGCGAAGGGGTCGTCGACGTCGCGATCGGCTGCGCCGGCATACCGGCGGTGCTCGATCTGCGTGGGACCGCCGACGACCATGGCACGGTGTTGGAAACCACGATCGTGGCGCTCGCCGACGCGGTGGCGGCGGCGAGCGGCTTGGTGATGACGAAGACGGCGCGGGTCCCGGCGGCACTCGTCCGGGGACTGGATCGCGCGATCGGGGACGCGCCGTCGGGAGCCGCGCGCGACCTCGTCCGCGCACCGGCCGACGACCTGTTCCGGGAATCCGTCGCGGTGGCCCTCGCCTCGGCCGGTCCGAGCAGCGCGTTCGGCTCCGGAGACGTCCCTCGAGCCCTCCTCGAAGACGCGATGGGGGTGGCGAGCGCGCCCTCCGGCGCGGCGGCCTGCTCGTTCGTCGCGGTGGACTCGACCGCTGCGCGGCGCCGGCTCCTCGCCGTCGTTGAGGACCCCGACGATGCCCTCCGGACGGCTCCCGTGCTGATCGTTCCATGCGTGGGAGCGGCCGTCCGCACCTCCGAGCGTGCGACCCTCCTCACCGCCGGCGCCGCGATCCGGTCGCTCCTGGTCGCGCTCCACGCGCAAGGCCTCGCGTGGTCCTGGGACCCGGGCCGCGTCGTCGATCCGGATCGAGCGCGCGCGGCGCTCGCGCTCGATCCCGACCAGCGGCCGCTCGGCATCGTGGCCGTGGGCCCGATATCGGAGGGCGGGGCCTGACGGCCCCGCCCGTCACCCGTCTACGCGAACGTTCCCCGGAGGAAGTACCAGAGGAAGACAGCGGTCACGACGTACAGCAATGGGTGCACGTCCCGGGCCTTGCCCTGCATCAGCCTGATCGCCGTGTAGGCGACGAAGCCGGCCCCGACACCGTTCGTGATCGAGTACGTGAACGGCATCAGACCGATCGTGAGCAGCGCGGGGATCCCGATCGCCGGGTCGCGCCAGTCGATCTCGCCGATCCCGCGCATCATGAAGTAGCCGACGATCACGAGCACCGGCGCGGTGGCCTCGGGTGGGATCACGCCGGCGAGCGGGGACAGGAAGACGCACAGGAGGAAGAGCACGCCGGTGATGACGGACGCGAGTCCGGTGCGGCCACCTTCGCCGATGCCCGCCGCCGATTCGATGAAGGTCGTGTTCGACGACGAGCTCGCCGCCCCGCCGGCCGCCGCGGCCAGCGAGTCGACCAGCAGGACGCGGTTCATGTTGGGGAGCCGACCGTTCTCATCGAGGAGCCCCGCCTCGTCGCCCAGCGCGACCGCCGTTCCCATCGTGTCGAAGAAGTCGGAGAGCATGACCGTCACGACCGCCGCGATCGCCGCGATGACCCCCAGCGTCGAGAAGAACCCGAACGAGAACTCGCCGACGAGGCTGAAATCGGGCGACGACGTGAGGGAGTCCGGCACCTGCGCGATCCCCGGGCCCACCGCGTCCCAGATCGCGTTCTCGCCCCAGATCGCATTGATGATCGGCTGCGAGCACCGTGGTCGCGACGATCCCGACCAGCAGACCGCCCCGGAACCTCCGCACGACGAGGATCGAGCACAACGCCAAGCCGATCGCGAACGTGAGCATCCGGAGCGTCGTCAGGTTGTCGCTCAGCGCGACGACGGTCCCCTCGCCTCGGACGACGACGCCGGCGTTCACGAGACCGATGACCGTGAGGAACAGTCCGATCCCGATCGCGATCGCGCGCTTCAGGTCCATCGGGATCGCGTTCACGATCGCGTTCCGGAGCCCCGTGAGGACCAGGAGGGTGATCACGAGGCCCTCGACGACGATCACACCCATCGCTTCCGGATAGCTCAGCCCCTCGCCGGCCACGAGCGTGAACGCGACGAACGCGTTCAGCCCCAGGCCCGATGCGATCGCGAACGGATAGTTCGCCCAGAGTCCCATCGCGATCGTGGCGATCCCGGCGACGAGCGCCGTCACGGTGAGGACGGCCCCGAACGGCAGTCCGAGCGGCTGGAGGTCGGGCACGGCGGCGAACCCGAGGATCTGCGGGTTCAGGAACAGGATGTAGGCCATCGTGAGCCAGGTGGTGATCCCGGCGACGACCTCGATGCGGATCGTGGAACCACGCTCGGAGACCTTGAAGAAGCGATCGAGACCGCTCCGCTCGCGCCGCCGGCGGCACCCTCACGATCTGGTCGTGCTTGGTGTCTGACACGCGCCCTCCCTCCCTCGGCCGGTTGGCCGGTCGTGCTCACGGGGGAAGGCGCGAGCAGGATAGGCCCGCAGCCTCGCTGCCGCAAGACGGAGCTCCCGTGCGCGACCGATACGGCCGGTAAGCTTCGGCGACCCATGAGTGAGGCACCTGATTGAGCGAGGATGCGCCCCGACGGCCGGGCGAAGGCCGACGGCTGACCAAGGCCGAGCGCAAGGAGCAGGCGCGGCGCGAGCGTGAGGAGCTCCAGCGGAAGTTGGCGTCGAAGCGCCGCGCCCGAACGGTCGGGCTCGCCGCCGGCGTGGCCGTGATCGCTGCCGTCGTCGCTGCCGCGACGATCCTGCCTTCGGGCGGCGACTTCCCGGAGCCCGCGCAGCTCCTCCAGCGGGCCGCGACCGCCGCGACCGAGGCAGGGTGCGGCGAGGTCGCGACGACCCCGGACTACGACCCCGCGGACAGGGATCGGGCGCACATCGATCCCACGGCGGGACCGCCGCTGTCCACGTACCCAACCACGCCGCCGGCATCTGGCCCGCACGCCGACATCCCGCCGGGACCGCTCCCGGCCGGCGTCTACGACTCCCTCACCCTCGAAGAGGTCTTCCGCGCGATCCACTCGTTGGAGCACGGTGCGAGCATCGTCTGGTACGACCCGACGGCTCCGGTCGCGAAGGTCGCGCGGCTGCGGGAGTTCTACGACCGCCGCCTCCAGGACGCACAGATCGGGCAAGACCGGGTGATCGTGGCGCCGTACGACATCCTTGGCGATGCGGCCGGGATCCTCCCGGAAGGCACGCAGATGGCCCTGGTGTCGTGGCATCGGCTCCGCTCGTGCGCGAGCGTGGACCTCGCGGTGGCCTTCGACTTCACCTCGCAGTACAGCTTCCCGACCGCGGAGGATCGGGACTACGCGGGCGCTGCCCCCGAGCCCGGGGCCTCGCTCGGATGATCGAGGGGACCTGATGGCCAAGAAGAAGAAGCGACCGCGCCATCCGGCCTCGGAGCACGCGCAGGCTCCGCGAGGAGGCGCCAACCTCGAACGGCGCGATCGCAAGGAGGAAGCGAGGCGGCTCCGCGAGGCGGAGCGCCGTCGCGCTCGGCGCGCGGCGTCGCTCCGTCGCACGCTCACCTCGGCGGGTATCGCGGTCGCCGCCGTCGCGGCGATCACACTGTTCCGCACCTTCCAGGGGCCGGACGACATCCCGGAGGCCGCCATCCAGGCCGCGAGCGAAGCCGGCTGCACGGACCCCGAGCACCGGCCCGACCTGACGCCGTCGCAGCCGCACCTGACCCAGGGCGAGACCATCACGTACCCCGATCCACCCGCGACGTCCGGGAAACACAACGGATCGCAGCCTCCCGATGACCCGAAGGTCTACGACGCTCCCTTCGAGGAGTCCCTCGCGGTCCACGCCCTCGAACACGGCGCGGTGTTCGTGTACTACCTCCCGGAGGCGGACGGCGGGTTGCCCCAGGCCGTGGTCGATCGGCTCGCGGAGATCGCCACGCGGAGCAACGCGACGTTCCTCGCTCCGTACCCCACCCTGACGCCGGAGACGGCACTCACCCTGACGGCCTGGAACTACCGACAGTCCTGCCCGGTCTCGGCGGACGAGACCGCCCTCACGCCGGCGGCAGCCGCCACGATCGTGAACGGGTTCGTCACCGGGTTCGAGTGCACGGGAGAGGCACCCGAGAACGGATCGCCCCTGTTGAGCCTCAGCCGACGCTGACGTCGCAGCTGCCGTCGGCGCACGAGATCGTGCCGTGCTCGAAGGACGCCCGCCGGACGCCGTCCACCTTGCGCACGCGCGTCGTCGGGTATCCGAGCGCGCCCTGCGCCCCTCCGTGGTCCAGGTAGGCCGACAGCACCGGTCCCCAGAGCGCATGCGCGCCGACGCTCGGCTTGAGGTAGATCCGCCCGGACTCGAGGACGATCCGGCGGCAGCCCGAGCAGGCGGTCCCCTCGGAGGTCCGCTGTACCGACACCGGCTCGGAGACCGGGAGTCCCAGGCGGCCTCGTGCGCCGCCGGCCGCCTCGTACTCGGAGTGGATCGCTCCCTTCAGCCAGATCGTGAGGTCGACCTGGCCGTTGCGGTAGATCCCGCCCCGTTGGAAGAGCTGACGGGATCCGTGATCGAGCGAGACCACGGGAGACTTCGGCAAGCCCGGCCGGCACATGAGCGCGTCGTACTTCGCTCGGACCGCGCCCACGATGTTGCGGTCCGTGTTGATCCAGACCCGACCGTCGGGCAGTCCCAGCGCCCGCCGCAGCTCGTCGCCCTCGACGGTGGCGGACCCGTCGGTCCCCCGCGCCGTCGCATCGACGATGCGTCCCGAGACCCCCCGCCGCACGTCGGTGAACCGCTTGATCCTGCCGATCCCGCCCGTGTACGGGGCCAGCCGGGACGACAGGTCGGACGCGGTGAAGCTCCTCGTCCAGTCCGTCCACGGGTTCGCGGACGTGTATTCCCCCGGGTCGCAGACGCCACGGAGGTACGGGATCGCGTAGGCCGGATTCCCGCCGTGCCACACGTCCTCGACGTCTTCGGAGTAGCCACCGTCCGACGCGGCGTAGAACGCTTGGATCACCGATCCCTGATACGTGACGACCTCCCCGCGGGTGTCGACCACCGCGGCGACCCATCGGTCGCCGTCGGGTCCGCTCTCCTTGTTCCACCCGATGTAGACCTGGTCGCCGGAGCCATCGAGGAGATGACAGTCGCAGTCGCTCCGCAGCCCGTACCGCTTGATCTTGTACGTGGCGAACGTCCGGGCCGCAACGGCCTGGGTCCTCAGCGCGGCGGCCGGCCAGCTGCTCGGCATCTCCCCCATCCCCCGGAGGTACGCCTCGAACGGGAGCTCGATCGTGAGTCGCTCCGCGCAGCGGTTCGCGCATCCGGTCAGGTCGAACTCCAGGAACCCGTAGGCGTAGGCGAATCCGTCGTGCCACACGTCGTCGGCTTCGGGGACGAAGACCCGCGCGCCCGTCCCGGCGAACGTGGCGAACAGCGGTCGGGAGGGACCACCCCACCGGACCCCTCCGACCAAGGCGCCCGCGTCGTCACGGATCGTGTACTTGCGGACCGCCCGCGCGGCCGAGACCGACCACGTCTTCCCGGACGGGATCTTCGCGACGAACCTCTCGCCGGGTCCGTCGAGCCACAACTCGACCGGCCCGCTCCTGGCCCCGAGGTGGATCTTCGAACGGCCGGCCGTGAGTCCCACACGGACCTTGTTCGGCAGCGTCGAGGAGGCCTCGACACGGGTGTTGGAGTAGAAGTGCGTGAGGATCCTCCGATGTGACCAGCCACCCTGCGCCAGCCCGTAGGCGCCCCACTGGGACATCCCGATCCCGTGGCCGTAGCCGGACCCGTGGAAGCGGAAGGTATCCACCGCCTGTGCGACGGCGCCGCTCGAGAGCGCCACGACGACCACCAGGGCCGTCACGAGCACACGGGCACGTCGAAGCTTCGGGCTCCCCACGGTCGAGTCGGACACCCTACACACATCGGTGCCGTCCCCCGGGTGGTTGAGGCTGCGGCGCGGGTCCCTCAGGATCCGGTGGTGTCGGAGCCCAGGCGGACCCCGTCCAGGTTCGCACCGGGGCCTACCCGGACACCGTCGCCGAGCACGGATCCAGCGAGCGATGCGCCTGCCCCGACCGTCGCGGCGGATCCGACGACCGAGCGCACGACCCGAGCGCCCTCCTCGACGACCGAACCGGGGAGGAGCACCGAGTCGTCGACGTCGGCACCGCCCTCCACCCTCGCGCCGGGGCCGATCGCGACGGACCTCCCGACGCGTGCCGACGGATCCACCGAGCGCCCGGGCCGATCCAGGGAGCGTCGTAGGCGTGACCGGCGACCCTCCCGGCCAGCAGGTCGGCGTGCGCGCGGAGGTACTGCTCCGGCGTCCCGAGGTCCAGCCAGTACGCGTCGGAGCCGAACCCGTACATCGGCACGCCATCCGCGACCAGCGACGGGAAGATCTCGCCTTCGATCCAGAGATACGTCCCCGGGGTCCAGTCGCGGAGCGTCGAGGGATCCAGCACGTACGTCCCGGCGTTGATGTCCCCCGGGACCGGATCCGGCGGCTTCTCCCGGAACGCGGTGACGCGGCCGGTGGGATCCGTCGCGACGAGACCGAACGCGCGCGCGTCCTCCACGCGATGCAGCGCGATCGTGACGGCGGCCGCGCGGGACCGATGCCGATCGAGCATCACGGTCAGATCCAGATCGGTCAGGATGTCCCCGTTCAGCGCGAGGAACGGCTCGTCGCCGAGACGATCGAGGACGCTCACGATCGCGCCGCCCGTCCCGAGGGGCTCCCGCTCGGTGACCCAGGTGACCGCGGGGTGACCGCCCCTCGCCTCGAGGAAGGGATGGAACGTCTCCTCCAGATAGGGCGACGACATGATCACTTCCCTGACGCCGTGCACGACGAGGTGGTCGAGGACGTGGTCGAGGATCGGCCGGTCGACCAGCGGCAGGAGCGGCTTCGGCACGGTCTCCGTGAGGGGGCGGAGGCGCGTGCCCTCTCCCCCTACGAGGACGACCGCCTTCATCCGGCCCGCTCCGCTCCGGAGCTCATGCGTGGCGGGTCTGTGCCACGAGCACGATCCCGACGACGATGCAGACGACGCCGGCGTAGCGCAACGCGGGGATCTCCTGGTCGAGCACGAAGCGATCGGCCAGGAGGATCAGGACGTACGTGAGCGATGCGAACGGGTAGGCGAACGAGAGCGACACGCGCGACAGCACGGCCAGCCAGACACCCGCGGAGAGGCCGAACAGGAGGAGGCCGGCCCAGATCGCCGGTGTCGTCACCACGTCGCGCAAGGAATCGGCGTCGATGCGGAGGACGCCGGTTCCTTCGGCCACCTGATCCATGCCGTGCTTCAACGTGAGCTGTGCGACGGCGGCGAGCACGACCGAGAGCAGGATGAGCGCGATCAACATGAGATGACTCGTCTCCCTAGGAGTGGTGTGGGGGGGATCGGTGCCGGTGCGACCATCCGTGGTCGCATCGGGGCGGTCGCCGCTCACAGGTCCTCGACCTCCACGGTCGGCCGAGCGGAGAGCGCACGGACGGCGTGGTCGACGTCCGGGACCGTGAGCGGGTAGTGCTGGGTCTGCACGTGGAACAGACGACCGTCGGCGGAGTCCAGGCCCACGGTCACGAAGTAGGTGCCGCTCACCCAGGGCGCCGGGGGGATCCGGAACCGGACCCGCTTCTTGCGGTCGACCGGGCCGAGATCGACGCCGAGCTCGGACGTCTTCCCCTCCAGGACGGGGTGATTGGTCGATCCGGACACGACCGCGAACGAGACGGCCGCCTCGGCGACGGGAGCGTCGGCCCGGAGGTCCACCGTGATCGTGAGCCCTTCGCCCGGGCGCACGGTGTCGCGGAGGCCTCCCTCGGACTCGATCACGACCCCGGAGATCTCCACCTCACGGCTCCCCTGCTCCGGGACGAACGTCGGGTCGTCGCTCAGCATCCGGTGCCGCATCGTGCGGACGACATCGTCCGGCGTCCCCATCGCGTGCATCCTGCCGTGCTCCAACATCACCGCTTCGTCGCAGACCTCGCGGACGACGTCCAACGCGTGCGTCACCAACACGATCGTGCGGCCCTCGGCCTGGAACCGCCGCACGCGATCGAGGCAGCGTCGCTGGAAGGACTCGTCGCCCACCGCCAGGACCTCGTCGATCAGGAGCACCTCCGGGTCCACGTGGACGGCGACGGCGAACCCGAGCCGCACCAGCATCCCGGAGGAGTAGAACTTCACCTGGTTATCCATGAAGTCCTCGAGCTCGGCGAACGCCACGACGTCGTCGAAGATCCGCTCGGTCTCCCTCCGTGACAGGCCGAGGAACGACGCGTTCAGGAACACGTTCTCCCTCCCGGTGAGATCCGGATGGAAGCCGGCGCCGAGCTCCAGGAGCGCCGCCAGGCGACCCTGGTACCGGATCGTGCCGGCCGTCGGACGGAGGATCCCGGCGATGCACTTGAGCAGCGTCGTCTTCCCCGAGCCGTTGTGACCGATCAGGCCCATCGAGGACCCCTCCGCGATGTCGAACGAGATGTCGCGGAGCGCCCAGAACTCCTCGGATCGGGAGCGGGACACCAGCAGACGCTGCTTGAGGGACGTCGGGCGCTCCCGGTAGAGCCGGAACATCTTCGAGATCCCGTCGATCTGGATCGCGGTCGTCACAGTTCCTCCGCGAAGTCACCGGAGCGATGGAAGAACGAGCGCCAGGCGAGGAACAGGAGCAGGACCGAGACGCCGAGGAGCGCGAGGAGCATGCCCGCCTGGCCCGACATCGTGATCAGCGGCAGGACGGGATCCTCCCCCGGCGCTGGGACGGGGGCCCCGTACAGCGCGCGCTGGAAGCCCAACACGATCACGGCGACCGGGTTCAGTAGGTAGAGCGTCCACGCGTCGAACCCCAGGATCGTCATCGTCTCGAGTTTCTGCTGCACGAGCCACCCCTGGTAGACGATCGGCGTCCCCCAGAACCACACGAGGAGGGCGAGTCCCAGGAGGTGCCCGACGTCGCGGTAGCGGACGTTCAGCGCCGAGATCCAGAGCGTGAGCGCCGTCGCGAACACGACCGCGACGACGAGCACCAGCGGGAGCAACCACAGCTCGGGCAGGCGCAACCCGTGCCCCGACACACCGATGAAGATGAGGAAGACGGCCGACTGCAGCGCGAAGTCGACCAGCGCGACACCGACCGCGGACAAGGGCAGGATCTCACGAGGGAACGCCATCTTCTTGACGAGGTTCGCGTTGTCGATCACGGAGCGCGCACCTCCCTGCAACGCGTTCGCGATGAAGTTCCACGCCAGGAGTCCCGAGAGCAGGAACACGGGGAAGTCCGGGACCCGATTCCGGAACACCTCGCCCACGAACCAGAACACGGCCAAGAAGACGAGCGGGTTCAGGAGCGACCACACGGCGCCGAGCACCGACGCTGCGTATTTGACCTTCAGCTCCTTGCGGACCAGGTTGACGAGGACCTCGCGGTGCGCGACGAGCTCCTTCGTTCGCTCCCCCACGCGCAGGCGGGGGGACTCGGACGTGCGGACGACGGCGGCGGTCGAGGCGATGGCGGGCTCCTGTTCGCGGCGAACGCCCAGGTCAGGGCGACGTTCGCGAGTGTAGCAACGGCCCTGCGCTCACCCGCGGAACGATCACGGCGTTCGCTCGAAACTTTCGAGTGCCCGCACGTAGGAGATCCCGTACCCCTCCTCCACGCGCGCTTCGTCGACCCCCACGGCCGCGAGGCTCTCGGCCCATCGGGTGACGATGGCGCGGGAGGGGTCGGCGACGAGGGCGCGCGTCGCGACGATCGCCTCCTCGTAGCCGCGGGCCGTCGCGTCCATGTCGCGGATCGCGACCATGTGCGCCTTGGCGGCGGCGCCGATCCGGGCGCGTCGCTCCGGATCGTCTCTGAGCTCCAGGATCCGTTGCCTCAGCTCCGCGGGATCGGCCGGGCCCGGAGCGACGCGCACGATGAGGTCCTCCGGGATGTCGAGATAGGTCCCGGTCGCCGAGACGAGGGTGGGGACACCCGCCACCATCGCCATCGAGAGCGAGCCGCTGACCTCTCCGCGGTGAGGGAACCGCAGGTCGACGGCGACATCGGCGGCGGCGAGCCAGGCACGGAAGTCGTGGTCGGGCACGTCGTGGTGCACGGTGACCCGGTCCCCGACTCCGTGGGCGGTGATCGTCGCGGCGATGTCGGTTCCCGGGATGCGACGCCCCACGAGCACCGCGTGCACGTCGCGGGGCAGGGTCGCGATCGCCTCGACGAGGGCGGGGAGACATTTCGCCTCGTTGACGTCGCCGGGCGCGACGACGATCGTGCGCGCCCCCGCCGCCTCGAGCGGCGCGCGGAGCTCTCGCGCACGCGGCTCCGACCGCCGCATCGTGGCCTCGTCCTCCACCACGGGGTGGGGCACGGTGAAGATCGGAGTGCGCACCCCCACCGATTCGAGGTAGCGCTTGCCGAACGCGGAATGGACGATGACGCCGCGGGACGCGCGAGCGACGGCGGCGCACCACACGGATCGCAGCGGCTCGTGTATCGCGACGCCGGGATCCGTGACCCGCGAGCGGAGCCAGAGCGCCTCCCGTGCGGCAGCGAGCGCGGCGGGATCGCCCTCGGCTGCGAGCCCGAGGACGAGCCCGTCCAGAGCGAGGTCGTGGAGCACGATCAGCCCGGGCGTCTTGAGCGCGAGCCGGTAGATCTGCCGGTGGAACCCGGCGTTGTTGCCGAGCTGATAGATCCCGAGGTCGTACTCGGCGATCGTTCGGCCGTGATGGGATCGCACCGGCCAGACCACGTCTGTTCGATGCCGCTGGAGGAACCCCGTGCGCCCGAGTCCGTCCATCACCGCCCGGTCGTACGATGCGATCCCGGTCGCTGCCGGCGGCATCGGACCGACGAACGCCAGCTTGCCGTTCGTGCGAACCGCGGACACCGGGGGTCGCCGGAGGCCGACACGCCGCGCCATCCTCCCTGCGAGCGCACGCAGCCGAGGGTTCACGCGAGCAACCGAGCGACGACCTCGGGCCACTCGGGCACCCGCTCGCGCACCAACCGGTGGCCGGCGACTCCCCACGCTCGCGCCGCCTCTCGATCGGCCCAGAGCCGATCGAACGCTGCGGCGATCGCCGTCGGCTCGGGCTGCGCCACGAGCCCCGACTCCGCGTCGTGGACGAACTCGAGAGGCCCCCCGCTGTCGGACAGGGTCACGACCGGCCGAGCGGCCGCGAACGCCTCGATCGTGACGTAGCCGTAGTCCTCGTCGAACGGCCCGAAGTACACGCCCAGGGCGCCTCGATACAGGTCGTGCAGCCGGTCATCGGAGACGCCGACCTCGAGCGTGACCCGATCCTGGAGACCATGGGCGGCGATCCGCTCGCGGAGGGAGCGCTCGTCGGGACCCCGACCGACCAGGACGAGCTTCACCGGTGTCGAGACGTGGCGCATCGCATCGATCACGAGCGACTGTCGTTTCAGGATCTCGAGCCGACTGGGGTAGAACAGGTAGTCACCGAGCTCCTCGGGGTCGCGCGCGAGCAGCGCCTCGGTGGCGGGCGATCGGTGGTACAGGACGTCACCTTTCAACCGGAGCGACGTCCACAACCGCTCCGCGACGTTCGTCGAGTTCGTGAAGATCCGCTTGGCTTCCCCCAGCCCGAGCCTGTCCGAGTTCCACACCAGCGTGCGGACCCAGGGCCCCTCCTCCTGCCGGGAGAGGTCGGCGTAGTCCGGGTGATCCCAGAGCTCGTAGGCCGATCGGTGCTGATGGATCAGCCACACGATCTTGCGCTCGTGAGGCGCGAGGTACGCCGGGAACTTCAGAGCGATCACCGCGTCCACCTTCAGCCCGTTGGACTCGGAGATGTCGAAGCTCCGCCAGACCGCCATCTGATGGGCGAGTTCGGTGGCGGGATACCACTTGCCGGCGATCGTGACCTCCTCGGCCTCATGCCCCGACTCACGGAGCGCTCGCACGAGCGAGCCGGTGTGGAGCTCGGCGCCCCCTCGCGTGAACGCCGTCTGCGGATGGAGCACGGCGACCCTCACGATCGGCCACCGCCGCGCGCGTCCAGCTCTCGGTGGAGTCGAGCGAGCTCCTCCTCCGTCGCGAGCAGGCGCCGGGCGAGCTCGGCGTTCATCTCCGAGAGCTCGGCCAGCAGCCGGTCGTAGCGCATCGTCGAGAACCGGGTGAGGCGCCACACGAACCGCTTGACGCCGCGCTTCCAGCCGGTGGCGGATCCCAGGAACGTCTCCCCGATGGGGAGGATCTGTTGCTCGTCGGCGCGCATCTGGTACGCGTACGCGTCCAGCCGTTCGCGCAGCGAGCGCGCGTCGCCGGGCAGTCGCGAGGCACCGTCCCCCGCCCAGTAGACCTCCCGGGCCAGGGCCGTGGTCATATCGTCCATGGGTATCGGTTCCGCGCCGGGCGGATCATCCCGGTCTGGCCGGGGACCCGCGTCTTCGTTCTCGGTGGGTGTGCCGGTCATGGGGCCGCCTTGACCGCCCAGATCGTCACGTCCTGGGCCCGTCCCCGGTGATCCTCGTGCAGGAATCGCACATCGACCCGCTCGAAACCGGCGTGCTCAGCCATGAGCCGCAACGTCTCCGGATGCCCCGGCCACGTGTGGGTCACGTCCGCGACGAAGTAGTCGGCGATCGCATCCGGGTTCTGGCCGTTGATCGTCTCGAGGAGGAGTGCTCCGCCGGGAGCGAGCGCTCGGTGGATCTCCTGGAAGAGGTGGACCCAGGCGCGCCTGGGGAGATGCTCGATCAGCTGGATCGCGCTGATGCCCTCGACCGGGTCGTCTGGTCGCGTCTCCAGGTAGGCGAGGACGTCGGCGAGCGTCACGTCGATCCCGCGCGCCCGGCATGCCTCGACCGCGTCGGGTGATGCATCGACACCCTCCACGTCCCATCCCCATTCCCGGAGGAGGGCGCAGAACTCCCCCTGACCGCATCCCAGATCGACCCAGCGGGGGCGGCTCTCCTCGGTCGACGGGAGGGCCTCGCGCAGTGGCACCACGAGGGCCTCGTAGCCACGCAGGCGATCCTCGATCGACCCAGCGGCCCCGCGCATGCGCTGCTCGAACGCCCAGTAGTAGCCGTCCGGGATCTCCGTCCAGACCGCGCTGCCGCTGGTCGCGGTCCCCGACGGCGAGAGGGCGCGGAGCGCTACCTCCAAGCGCTCGTAGTCGCCACGTGCCTTCCGCATGACCTCCTCGGCCTCGGCGAGCCGCGACGCGAGGTCGCTCGCGACCATCGCCAGGTCGGCGGCGAGGCGGTCGTAGCGGCGCGTCGCGGGTCGCGTGGTGCGGAACACCAGCGTCTTGAGGCGACGTCGCAGCGAGGAGGGTGACTGCAGGAACACCTCACCCTCCGGCAGCGGCTGCCCCTGGTCCTCACGCAGCTGCGCGACGAGTTCCCGGAGCGCCGAAGCGAGCTCCCGGGTCGTCCCTTCCCAGGGTTCCGTGCCGGGCACCGTCGCAGCCGGACGATCGTCCACCATCGCGCGACAGGCTACAACGGAGGGCGGTTGCGCTCGGTCCTCACGCGTCGACGGCTCGCGGAGGTCTGGAGGGCGGCTGGCCGTCGACGGACCCGACACGCCGCAACAGGGTGACGAGCTCCGGGTCCGACTCGAAGAGTTCGTCGTCCTCCCCGGTCTGCTCGATCAGTCCACCGATCGCTGCGGCGATCACGGGCGTCCCGAGCACGCGGGCCCGCGCGAGCGCACCCGAGGACCATGCCCGCCGGTAGGGCAGAACGAGTCGGTCGGCCGCGGCGATCCACAGGTCGAACGTGTCGTCATCCACGAACTCCTCGACGAGAGAGACACCGGCGACCCTCTCGGTCTGCGCGCGGAGCTCGTCGGCGTACGCGAGGTTCTCAGGTGTCGGATCGCGGACGGACCCGACGATGGCGAGCCTGCCGGGACTGCCCGCGATCTCGAACGCTCGGATCGCTCGGTCGAACCCCTTCCATGGATGGAGGAACCCCGCGCAGAGGAAGAGGGGCTCTCGTGGGTCCAGACCAAGCCGTCGTCGGGCATCGTCTCGGGTGAGGGTCCGTGAGGCGCCCACTCCGTCCCGATGGTCGACCAGCCGCGAACGCACCCGCACGCGATAGTCGCGTTCGAGCGCTCGGCGCTCGGCATCCGTGTGGAACGACAGTTGGGCGGTCGCGAAGACCCGCGCCAGGATCGATGAGATCCAGCCGCCAACGGGGAGGGCGGGGCGTCGACTCGTGCACCAGGATCTCGACCTGGGGCCGTCGGCGGACCAGCGAACGCAACGCCAGCGATGTGCGGATCTTCGAGATCGCGGCGCTCGCACCGGGCAGATAGTGCACGCCCGGCTGGAAGTGGACGACGATCCTGTCCGCCTCGCCGCCGACCCGCACCGCTTCGCGGAACTGGCGCCCCCGCCCGAACGGCACGCGGATGTCGCCGTCACCGTCGGGGGGGAGATGACGACGACGTCGTGCCCATCCGCTCGCAGCCTGTCGACCTGGGCTCGGGCGTAGATGCCGATGCCACAGTGCCGTGGAGGGTAGGAGGAGACGACGACGATGCGCATGGCGGACCACAGAGGCTATCGGTTGCCCCGACCCGTGGTCGCCACATCGGCGCCGTCGGCTCCCGTTCGAGCCCTCACGACGGATCATCACGCCACGTGGTGGATGACCACGGGAACAGCACACACGGAGGAAGGGACGACGACAGCGCCCGATATCCTTGAAGGTGATGGTGGAGGGCAGGCGTTCTCACCGCACGCTCACGAGGGTCTTCCTCGGGGTGACGGCGACGACAGCGCTCATCGTTGCTCTGGTGACCGTGCTCCTCACCGTCCAGTGGGTGCAGCTGCGCGATGTCGGCACCGACCCAGATGGCACCGAGAGGATCCTCCGGGAGGATCCGTCGCCGAGACCGGGAGGTGTTCCCAGCAGCCCTGCAACTACCTGCTTCTCGGAAGCGACTCACGCCGCGGGTTCGCGCTCGAACAGGTTCCGCCGACGGACGATGGCCAGCCGCCCGCCAGTCGCGCCGACACGGTCATGCTCGTGCACATCGACCCGATCCGGCAGCGCGCCATCGTGCTGTCCTTCCCGCGCGATCTCTGGGTGCGGATCCCGGGGCAGGGCTTCGACAAGATCAACGCAGCCTTCGAAGGAGGTCTCCAGAACGGCGGACCACAACTGATGGCGCGAACGGTGTCGGACCTGACCGGGTTGTCGGTCGATCACTACCTCTACGTGGACCTCGACGGCTTCCAGCGGATCGTGGACTCCATGGGCGGTGTGCCGATGTGCATCCCGTCGTATCACGTCAACACCCCCGGATGGCTCACCGCCACACTTCCCACCGGAGAGTCCACCCAGGTCTACTACGACGAGATCGGCCACATCGCGGACCCGAACGCCGGCTTGAACATCGAGCCCGGCTGCCAACATCTGGACGGCGCCGAGGCACTCGCCTACGTTCGCGCACGCCATCTCCCGTGCGACCATATCCCCGACTTCGCCAGGATCGGACGGCAGCAACAGTTCCTCCGCGCGCTCATCAACCAGATGCTGCGTCCGACGATGATCGTCAAAGCCCCCTCGCTCGTCTCACCGATCATCGCGAGTTTCCGCCGGGACAAGGGGTTCCTCCCCAGTGACCTGGTGTTCCTCGCCGGTCAGCTGCGCGGGGTGACGACGGGGGCCGTCGAGTTCCGCACCGTTCCCGGTGTCGCGGCGTGGGAAGGCACCAAGTCGGTGGTGAAGATGGATCCGTCGGCGAAGCGGATCTTCACGGCGATCCGCGACGGTCGTCCGCTCGGCAGCGTGGGGACGCAGCTGCTCAACACCCCACCCTCAGAGGCCAACACGTCGGTCGCCGTCGTCGATGTGGCCTCCCGAGGGAAGGTGAGCGATGTCTCCCGATTGCTCGCGGATGCCGGTTTCGACGTGACGCCGGGCGTCTGGACGAAGGACGAAGGACCATCGGACGTGCGCGGGAACGTCATCGTCTTCCGACCGGGCGCAGATGCGGAGGCGCAGGTCGTCGCGGCGTACTTCCCCGGTCTCCCGGTCGTCGAGTCCGATCAACTCAACGGGACGCAGGTTGCACTCATGATCACGCGCTCGTTCGTCCTCGACGTGCCGGGGGAAGGCGAACCACCCGCGAGCGGATGCCCCACGGCATCCGCGTGATGTCGCACGCCTCGCACACCTACATCGTTCCGACGACGAGCCGGTACGCATCGAGCAGGCGCCGCGCGGCATGGTCCGGAGTCATCGAACGGACCCGCTCGACACCCAGGTCGATGAGCGTCGATCGAAGTGCTTCGTCCTCCAGGAGGCGGAGCATCGCAGCCTCCCATCCGTCGACGTCGTCGGGGGGTACCAGGAGACCGGCATCACCCACGAGCTCTGGAAGGGAGGTCACGGCAGAAGCGACGACCGGGCATCCCAACGCCATCGCCTCGGTGACGGGGAGCCCGTAGCCCTCGTGTCGAGATGGGAACGTGAGGGCCACAGCCCTGCGGAGGAGATCGTCCAGATCGATCCGGGGAACCCAACCGAGGTGTCGCACCCGGTCGCCCAGGCCCAAGCGGTCGATCGCACCGGTGACGGCGTGATCCTCGCTCCCCGGACCGCCGGTGAACACGAGGGAGACTCCGGGAGATGCGGCCGCGACCCGTGCGAACGCCCGGAGCAGCGTCACGTGGTTCTTGTGGGGATGCGTGATGGCCGGATACAGGAAGAACGGTTCCTCGATCCCGTGATCATCCCGGGGTGGATCCTCAGGTCGCGCAGGAGCCGACGACGCGACCGGCGCCGTCACGACCGTGACCCTGCCTCCGGGGATGCCGATCCGGTCGATCACCAGACCCCGGACGTAGTGACTCGGCGTCGTGACCACACGCGCCTCACGCGCAGAACGAAGGAGGCGTGCGCGGAGGTACGGGCCCTTGATCGGACCGAAGTCCTCCGGCCGGAGCAGGGGCTGCAGATCATGGATCGTGACCAACGATGGACGGGTCCGCACATGAGGAAGCGTGTTGGCCGGATGATGCACGAGGTCGAACCGATGCCGCGCGGTCTGGTACGCGAGCCATGACGACTCGACCCCGATCCGGATGCCGGGGACATCACCCGTGATCGGCGCGACCACCGTCGGAAATGCGGAGGCGAGGTCGCCGTGAGCCTCCGGGAAACGCTTGTTGACGAGGAGGGTGACGTCGACCTCATCGACCCCGTCGGTCTCGAGCGCTCGGAGCAGCCTCCGTACGTACTCCTCGGTGCCCCCCACGCGGCCGGGCTTGAGGAAGAGCAGGTTGAATCCCACCTTCAGCCGACTCACGAGGCGTCCCCCGACGCTTCGGCGTAGACACCTGCCATCTGCTCCGCGGTTCGCTCCCAGGTGTACGAAGCGGCTCGCGAACGACCCGACTCCCGCAACCGTTGCGCGAGTACCGGATCTTCGAGGATCCGGCTGATCGCCGCCGCGATCGCACCGACGTCCGTGGGATCGACGAGCAACGCCGCATCGCCCGCGACCTCCTCCGTGGCCGTTCCGAGGGATGTCACGACGGGGGCGCCCTGCGCCATCGCCTCGAGGACGGGGAAGCAGAACCCCTCTCGCAAGCTGGGAGTGACGACTGCGGCTGCGCCGGCGTACAGGGGGCCGAGGTCGCTCCGGGGAACCGGACCCAGAGAACGACCACGACCTCCCAACGCGGCCAGCTCGTCTCGCACGTCCTCCTTCCACCCCGCGGGACCGACCAGCACAAGTTCGAGGTCCGACTCCTCCACACGACGGAACGCCGCGACCACGCGTCGGAGGTTCTTGAAGGGCTGGACGGTGCCGCAGAACAAGAGGTACGGCCGCTCGAGGCGATAGCGGTGCCGGGTCGCCTCGACATCGAGATCCGAGGCACGGTTCACACGAACCCCCCAGGGGACGACCCTGACCCGGTCCGGGGGAAGGCCAGCCGCGATGCAATCTCTGGCGGTCGCGAGGGACGGACACGTCACGAGTCGAGCTTCGCCGAGCGCCAGATCGAGAGCTCGTCTCGAGAAGCGGACCCCGCGGCGGGTGAAATGCTCCGGGTTCGCCAGGAACGAGAGATCGTGGATGGTGAGCACCAGCGGGGCTCGACTGGGGGGCACCGCCAGGATCGTCCCGTGGACGACGTCGACCCGTCCGGTCGCCCGCTCCACGGGCGGCCATCGGAGCTTGTGCCAGGATTCGAACAGCGCCAGCGTCGGAAGCCCCAGATGGTGGGTCGGGATCGGGACGGCCCAATCCGGGGGGGCGGGGTGACGATGACGGGCCGCGACCCCGACCACCTCGAGCCCCGGCCTGGACGCGAGCGCTCCCGCCAGCTCGATGGTCGCGATCGCGGTGCCCCCCGGAACCGGGGTCCAGGACTGCTCGACCGTGAGCGCGACCCGCATCAGACGGTGGCGGTCGGGGAGCCATCGCCTCGGCGGACGAACACGCGACCGTAGATCGCGCGCCGGAGGGAAACCGGAACCAGTCGCCACGCTCCTCGGACGAGGACATTGCGTACGAACTGAGCTCTCGACGTGAAGCCGAGCCGACGCATCCGCCTCTGCAGCTCGATCTCGGGACCGACCAACCTCCACCCCCCACGACGCTCGTACGTCCCCGCCTCGACGCGGAACAGCAGGAGCGGTTGAGCGACGTTCGCCGCGCGTGCTCCACCGGACAGCATGCGCGCCCAGAGCCAGTAGTCCTCCAAGTGCGGCAGCTGCTCGTACCCGCCCACGCGATCCACGACCGCGCGTCGGAACACCACGGTCGGATGGTTGAACGGGGAGGAGAACCGCGCAGATCGGTCGATCGCCGCATGCGTGAGCGGCGGACGCCTGATCCCTCGAACATCATGCTCATCCGTCCCCATCTCCGCCAGCGCCGAGCCGACCAGGTCCGATCCCGACTCGATCAACGGCACCTGCACGGCGAAGCGTTCGGGCAAGGAGACGTCGTCCGCGTCCATGCGCGCGACGATGTCGAACCGACACGCCGCGAGCCCTGACTGGAGCGCGATCGCGACGCCTCGATTCTCGACGAGCTCCACGAGGGTCACCGGTACCTGCGACCCGGCGATCAGCTCCTTCAGGCGCGCGTCGAGCGGACCCGGGACCGGACCGTCGCGGACCACCACGACCTCCTCGGGCCGCCGCTGCTGGTCCGTCGTGACACTCTCGAACGCACGGGTGAGGAAGACCGGATCGTCCCCGGCATGGACGGGCATCAAGACCGAGAACGGCTCCGGCCCGGTCCCGTCGCTCTGGGGAGACGGACGTCCCCGATCACCGCGGGCACGGTTGGTCACCTATCGACCACCCGCGACGGCGGCGTCGTGGAGGACCTTGGCGGTCGCCTCCGCCGTCGCGCCCCACTCGTAGCGGGCTGCTCGCTGGAGCCCGGCCGTCCGAAGTCGCTCGCGGAGGGATCCGTCGTTGACGATCCGAAGAAGACCGTCGGCGATCGAATCGTCGTCCCGAGGATCCACCAAGACCGCGGCGTCCCCCACCAGTTCGGGCAGCGAGGAGAGGTTCGAGGTGAGCACGGGTGCGCCGCATGCCATCGCCTCGAGGGCGGGAAGCCCGAACCCTTCGTACAGCGATGGGAAGGCCAACCCCAGCGATCCCGAGAGCAGGGCCGCCGCGTCCTCCGACGGAACGAAACCGACGAACGAGACCTGCCGGCGCACCCTCTCGGGGAGTGCGCGGAGCGCTGGTCCGTCAGGGTCCGAGCCATCCCGCGACCACGGAGCTGCGCCCGTGACGACGAGGCGTGGCCGGACTTGATCGGGTATCGCTGCGAATGCGCGGAGCATCCCGTCGAGATTCTTCCGCTGGTGACGGCCGAGGAACACGAGGTAGGGACCTTCGATCCCGAATCGCGCGCGCATCTCGTCGATCCGTTCGGCAGGGGCCGGCGAGAACACCGCATGGTCCACGCCGAGTGGAACCACGACGACGTTCCCCGGATCCACCTCGTAGAACCGGAGCAGATCGGCGCGGGTCGCGTCGGAGGGAACCACGACCCTCGTGGCAGTGCGCACGGACCGTTCGACCGCTCGCCGCCACCACCCCACTGCGTGCGGAGCGGTGGCCGGGAAAAGGCGGAACGCCAGGTCGTGCACCGTCACGACGAAGGGCGTGCTCCGCGAGGATGGCGGGACGAAGTTCGTCCCGAAGACGATGTCGCACGGAGCGAGGGCCTCGACCAGAGGGATGCGGAAACGACCCGTTCGAGCGATCAATCGCGACGGCAACACGACGCGTTTCTCGGTCACGCCGAGACCGCGGAACGGACGCCGGTGCTCGAAGAGTGACCGGAAACGGACGTACCACGCGACGTACTCGGTTGTGGGGTCGGCCACAGGCAAGGAGCGGAGCAGGTTCCAGACATAGGTCCCGACACCGGTCCGCTCGGCGACCGCGGCGGGGCCCGCGTCGACGACGAACCTCATGCGGCCTGCGCGGCGTCGCTCATACGCGTTCCAGCGTACCGGTGAGGGTGGATCGGCCCCCGTCCCCGCGCGTGGCGTTCCTGTGGAGGATCGCCACCGGGATAGGATGACGCGTCGCGAGGGGGGAGAACGTGACGGGTGACGCGATCCGTGTGCTCTTGGTCGGCACGGGGGAGGGCTTCGGATCCGATCTCGAGCGTGACGGCTTCGACGTTGCCCGGATCCCCGACCTCGCGGCCCTCGGTCCTGGCTCCGACCAGGATGGGGTGATCGTTGCGCTGGACGACGTGGGACCGCTCGAGGCGCTCGAGACCCTCCGCCTGAAGACGCCGGCCGCGGCCGTCATCGTCCTCACCGCCGCGGGCAACGAAGCCGACGGGGCCGTCGCCCTGCATGCGGGAGCGGACGATCATCTGGTCCGAGGCTCGATCGCGGACGGATTGCTCCCGCGAGCGGTGCGGTACGCGGTGGAACGCCGCCGGATGCGGCGTGAGCTGGCGACCATCGACGAATCCACTCGACTGCCCAACCTCCGAGGCTTCGTCGCGATCGCCGAGCACCAGCTCCGGATGGCCGACCGTGCCGGCACCCCGTTGGTACTGCTCTTCATGCGGTTCAACGAGCAGGAAGGGGGCGGGACGCCGCCGAGCGACGTCGACGAACGCGCCGTCGAGGCCTCGGACGTGCTGATCAGCGCGATCCGCGACGCGGACCTGCCCGCACGGATCGCCAAGGACACGTTCTGCGTGCTCCTCGCGGGCGACGCGAAAGGGGCGGAGGTCACGGTCCTCTCCCGGCTGGTGGAGGCGATCGCGATGCACGATGCGAAGAGCACCCATCCCCGGCCGATCTCGCTCTCGATCGGCAGCGCGATCTACGATCCCGCCGATCCCGTGGGCCTCGAGGACCTACTCGACGCGGCCGAGGCCGGCATGCACCCGCACTCATCCGAGAGCCCATGACCTGCGAATACCTCCGGAGACCATCTGATCTTCTGGCGGATGTCCTGGCGGATCTCCCGAGAGGCGGGCGCCACGAACGCAGCGATGACGATCGACCCGACCCGGAACACGACCGTGCGCTCGGTTGAGCCGGGCGGAGCTCGTGACGAGGATCTCCTGCGACGTGTGGTTGGCGGCGACGACCAGGCGTTCCGCGAGCTCTTCGGCCGCTACGCCGCCGTGGCCCACGCCCTCGCCTTCCGCTTGGTCCGACAGGCGCAGGTCGCGGAGGAGATCGTCCAGGAGGCGTTCCTCGCCGTGTGGCGGAACCCGGATCGCTACGACGGGGCTCGGGGGTCGGTCCGATCCTGGCTCATGGGAACGGTCCACCACCGAGCCGTCGATGCGGTCCGACGGGAGCAGGCGCAGCGGCGCCGGACAGAACAGGCCTCGGGGATGGGGCCCGGCATCGTGGAGGATCCGGTCGACGACCTCCTCGCCGCGATCGATCTCCCTCGGGAGCGCAAGCTCGTGCGGACCGCGCTCGGTGCGCTCCCGGACGAGCAACGCGAGGTGATCCAGCGCATGTACTTCGAGGGGCTCTCGCAATCCCAGATCGCCGAGCAGACGGGGCTCCCGCTCGGGACCGTGAAGTCCCGCACGCTGCTCGCGATGCGCCGGCTGCGCGCGAGCCTCGGGGAAGGCACCGGATGATCCGCGACCACGCACTGATCGATGAGCTCCTCGCAGCCCGGGCCCTCGACGGCCTGGACGAGGGCGACACGGCGCTGCTGGAACGAGAGCTCGCCGCGCACGGCGACTGCGAGGAGTGCCGACGGCTCGAGATCGAGCACGCGGAGGTCGCGGGGATGCTGGCGCTCGCGCTCGACCCTCTGCCCGTGCGCGAGGACATGGCGGATCGGATCCTCACCGACGATCGGACCGCCGTGGCACCGATCGAACACCTCGAGGCCCGGCGGGACGCCCGGCTCGGATGGTGGCAGGCAGCCTTCGGCGTCGCGGCGGCTGTCGCGGTCGTCTTCGCGATCCTGCTGGCGACCCGGGACGGTGGGGACCCAGGTGTCCCCGGATCCACGACCGTGGCGTTCGAGGGCGCCGCTCCCGGCGAGCTGGCCATGTCCTTCACGCCCGGCGAGTCCGGTGCCCTCGTGTGGGCGACCGGCCTGCCCGACCCGGGACCGGGGAACGTGTACGAGCTCTGGATGATCGAGGACGGCGAGCCCGTCCGCGGGGCGTGCCTCGCTCCGGAGGGCGGCGCCGTCGCGGCGTTCCTGGACGCGGATCCCTCCTCCGCTGACCTGCTGGCCGTCACCGTGGAATCCGAGGAGTGCCCCGACGCGCCGACGACCGAGCCCGTGTACACGGCGGAGCTGGGAACCGTCCAGTAGGTCGCCTCCCGGCGAGCGTTGGCACGCGGTTGCCCGAGACTAGCCGGACCCGAGCGCCTCGCGCAGGACCATCGGCAGGATGCCGCCGTGAGCGAAGATCGCCACCTCCGCCGCCTGGTCGATCCGGACCGTCACCGCGAACGAAGCCGACGACCCGTCTTCCCGCACGACCTCCATCGTCGCGTCCTGGCCGGGGGCGATCCCGATCTCCAGACCCAGGACCGAATAGGTCTCACGGCCGGAGAGGCCGTGGGCCGCGGCGGACTCCCCCGGCTTGTACTGGAGCGGGAGGACGCCCATCCCGACGAGGTTCTGTCGGTGGATCCGCTCGAAGGACTCGGCCAGGACGAACCGCACGCCGAGGAGCGCCGGTCCCTTCGCCGCCCAGTCCCGGGACGACCCGCTCCCGTACTCCTTCCCCGCGAGGACGCCGAGCGGCGTCCCCTCCTCCGCGTAGCGGACCGAGGCCTCGTAGACGCTGGTGACGTCACCGCTCGGCAGATGGGTCGTCCACGGTCCCTCGGTCTCCGGCGCGAGCGCGTTCCGCAGGCGCACGTTCGCGAACGTCCCCCGCATCATCACCTCGTGGTTCCCGCGCCTCGCCCCGTACGAGTTGAAGTCCCGTTGCTGCACGCCGTGCTCGAGGAGGTACCGGCCGGCGGGCGAGTCGGGCCGGATCGCCCCTGCGGGTGAGATGTGGTCGGTCGTGATGGAGTCGCCGACGGCGACGAGGATCCGGGCGCCCTCGATACGCGATCCCTCGACCTCCCCGACACCCGCCGGTTCCGCGGACGCGGCCTCGAAGAACGGCGGCTCGCGCACGTACGTGGAGTCGGGATCCCAGTCGTAGGCCGACCCGGTCGGCGACGGGAGCGCAGCCCAGCGCTCGTCGCCGTCCCAGATCCGTGCGTACTGCTGAACGAACTGATCCTCGGAGACCGCGTCGGCGATCACGTCCGCCACGTCCGCCGGGCTCGGCCAGAGGTCCCGGAGGTAGACCGGACCATCGTCTCCCTCGCCGAGGGGCTCCGTCGTCGGATCGAAGTCGATCCGGCCGGCGAGGGCGTAGGCCACGACCAGCGGCGGCGACGCCAGGTAGCTCGCGCGGACCTGCGGATGGATCCGCCCTTCGAAGTTCCGGTTCCCGGACAGGACCGCCACGACGTTCAGGTTCTTCTCGTCGATCCGCGCCGCGACGTCGTCGGGGAGCGGCCCGGAGTTGCCGATGCACGTCGTGCAGCCGAACCCCACCAGATCGAATCCGAGCTTCTCGAGGTACGGGGTCAGACCCGCTCGGTCCAGGTAGTCGGTCACGACCCGCGATCCGGGCGCGAGCGACGTCTTCACCCACGGCTTCGACGAGAGGCCGGCCTCGATCGCGCGCTTGGCGAGCAAGCCGGCGCCGACCATGACCGAGGGGTTGGACGTGTTCGTGCACGACGTGATCGCGGCGATCACGACGGAACCGTGCCGGACGTCGTCGCCGTTGGGGGTGACGTCCTCGGTCCATCCTCGCTGCTCCCCGTTGTCGGCGGGGGTCCCCCCCTCGGCGACGAATCGCCCGAGCTCCGTCGGCTTCGGTTCGGGCTCGAGATGGCGTTGGAAGGCGTCGACGAACGAGTTCCAGACGTCGGGGAGGGCGACACGATCCTGGGGCCGGCGAGGTCCTGCCATCGAGGGCTCGACCGCCGACAGATCGAGGTCCAACGTCTCCGTGAAGGCCGGCGGCTCATCGGCGTCGGTCCGGAACAGCCCCTGCGCCTTGGTGTACCGCTCGACGCGATCGATCAACGCTCCTCGTCCCGTGAATCGGAGGTACTCGAGCGTCCGGTCGTCGACCGGGAAGTAGGCGGACGTGGCCCCGTACTCGGGGCACATGTTCGACAGGGTCGCTCGATCGGCGATGGCGAGGGAGGAGAGGCCGACGCCGTAGAACTCGACGAACCGCCCCACCACGCCGTGAGCGCGGAGCATCTGGGTCAGCGTCAGGACGAGGTCGGTCGCGGTCGTGCCCGCGGGGAGCTCGCCCGTCACCTGGACGCCCACCACGTCGGGCTGCGGCAGGAACGTCGGCTGACCGAGCATCGCCGCCTCGGCTTCGATCCCGCCGACGCCCCACCCCAGGACCCCGAGCCCGTTGACCATCGTGGTGTGGGAATCCGTGCCGATGAGCGTGTCGGGGAAGGCCACGCCGTCCCGCACGCTCACGACCTGGCCGAGATGCTCCAGGTTCACCTGGTGACAGATGCCGGCGCCGGGAGGGACGACGCGGAGTCCGTCGAACGCCTGTTGGGCCCATCGGAGCAGCGCGTAGCGCTCACCGTTGCGCCGGTACTCCCACTCGATGTTCGCCTCGTAGGCGTCCTGAGAGCGGAAGAGGTCCACCTGGACCGAGTGATCGATGATCAGGTCGACCGGCACGAGCGGATCGACCGCCGCCGGATCTCCGCCGGCCCGGGCGACAGCACCGCGCATCGCAGCCAGATCGACGACCGCGGGGACCCCCGTGAAGTCCTGCATCAGGACCCGGCCCGGCATGAACGCCACGTCCGCCGCAGGTTCGGGCCACCGGGCGAGGGCGCGTACGTCCTCGTCCGCGACGTCCCTCGAACCGGCCCGACGGAGGAGGTTCTCGACCAAGATGCGGACCGTCAGCGGGAGCCGGCTCACATCGGCGACGCCGGTCTCCGCGAGCCAGGGAAGCGAGTAGATGTCGAGGGCTCCGTCGGCGGTCTCCAGCCGCTCACGGGCGCCGGCGAGTTCCGAAGTCATCCGAAGGGTCCTCTCGTGGTCGTCTCGTTCTCCTGCGGCCATCCTCCCACGCGGACGGAGAAGCCCGAGGGAGACGTCACCCACCGGACCGACGGTCAGATGCCCTCGGGTGCTTCCTTCGCGGCCCGGGCCGAGTCGATCGCTTCCTTGTGCGCGATCCGGCGCTCGCGTCGGAGCTTCGCCTCCCGCTGACGACGACGTTGCGTTTCCGTCTCGGTGAGCAGCGGCCGGACCGGTCGAGGACGGCCGTCGGCGTCCACGGCGACGAAGACGAGGTACGCGCTGTTCACGTGCCGGACGGACCCGGTGAGGGGGTCCTGCGCCTCGACCCGAACCCCGCACTCCATCGAGGTCCGGCCGACGTCGTTCACGCACGCTTTGAGGACGACCACCTCGCCGATGTGGACGGGCTCCAGGAAGGACATCTCGTCGATACCGACGGTGAGGGCCAGGCCCCCCGAATGCTTGATCGCGGCCAGGGCAGCGGCCGTGTCCACGAGGCGCATGATCGCGCCACCGTGGACGTTCCCGGCGATGTTCGCGTCCGTGACCTCCATCATCTGGGTGAGGGTCACCTCCGAGTCGGAGACGGTGCGCGCGCCGGCCGAGGACACGCGCGCATCCTACGCGGGGCGCTCCAAGTGGGTCACCGGAACGCCGATAGCATCGGACGATGCGGATCTGGGCCGGTGTGTTGAGCATCGCGCTCGCGACGATGGGGTGCGGGGCTGAGGCGCCGAACCCCCCGAGCCCGAGCGCGAGCGTGACGACCTCTCCCAGTTCCGAACCGTCTCCCAGTCTCGAGCCGAGTCCGAGCCCCGACCTGGAGCTCGGGACCATGCCGACCGCGTTCGAGGCCGACCTCGAACCTCCCGAGCTCCCCCCTGAGGAGCTCGTCCCCTACGGCGCGGACGTGACGGGCGAGTGGTTCGCGTCCACCGACCGAGGCGTCATGGTGCTGATCGCGTGGGTGGAGCCCGGCACGGACTTCGCGCGGCTCCCCCGAGGCATGGCTGTCTGGCGCCGGTTCGATGCGGACCCACATTGGAGGACGGCCCTCGTCACGCGGCACGATCCCGAGGACGGTATCCAGGAGATCCAGATCGCCACAGGCGACGTGACCGGCGACGGCTCGGACGACGCCCTGGTCTTCGAGGGGATCGGCGGCTCCGGGGGGTGTGGGCGATGGTCCGTGCTCGACCTCTCGCGGCTGAAGGAGACGTTCCGGCGGGATCTGTGCGACGGGCGCATCGAGCCGGGGCCGTTGGGCTCGCCCGGCCTCGTGCTCACCGGATCGGTGTATCGACCGGGCGACGCCCATTGTTGCCCGAGTGCCATCCGGCGGACGACGCTGATCTGGACGGGGACGATGTGGCGCGTCACGGAGAGGACGCTCGTCGAGGATTGAGCTTGCGGCCTCGCCCGTCCGCCGTGCGTCCAGCCCCGGCCATCCGACCTAGGTCATCCGACCCTCCCGAATGACCAAGAGGAATCCCCCGGTCGGCACTGAACCTGCTCCGGAGCCGTGCCGATAACGAGGCCGGGAGACCGCACAGGGGGCTGGTAGGCACATGCTGACTGGGAACGGGCTGGCACGCAGGGTTCACATCGCACTCATCGCGCTGCTCGTTCTCGGAGTGGCTGGTTCGTTCTGGATGAGCGTCCGCGCGCGGGCGGCGGCTCTCGACGCCGTCGCCGAGCAGGCGGAGGCCCTCGTCGACAGCTCACTCACCCTCGTGTTCGCTCCCGAGGACCTGGAACGAGACCTGGCCTCCGAGCGGATCCGAGAACTCACCCGCGCGATCGACGATGTCGTCTTCGATCCCAGCGACTTCGAGAGCGTGACCCTGTTCGCGGCGAGCGGCGAGATCCTCTTCTCCAGCGAGGACGGCAACATCGGCCAGCGGTTGACGGGAGAGCGCTCGCGCATCAGCGCGGCCTTCCGCGGTGAGCCCCAGACGCGCCTCGAGGACGGGCGCCTGATCGTGACGGTCGGGCTCCACTTCCCCTCCGGTGCCGGCAGCACCGCCGCCGTGGAGCTGTCGCGACCCGCCGACGACATCTCTGGTGCCGCCGGAGCGTGGCGGACCAACATGTTCTTCCTGGCCGGCGCGCTGATCCTCGTCGTGCTGGCGGCCGGAGCCCCCATGTTCCGGGGTGCGGAGGCGTCGAACGGTCAGGAGATCAGACAGCGCGTACCCGTGATCCCCGGGCGCACGCCGGGCGCGTCGGCGAAGCGCGTGATCCAGCCTCCCCAGCCAGGCATGAAGGAAGAGGCCGAAGCCCGCCGTCGAGCAGAGACCCGCGCACAGGAAGCCGAGCAGCGGGTGACCCTCTTGCAGGACCAGTATCGGGCCACCCTCGACGAGCTCCAGGGGGCGCAGCGGATGCTCCGCGAGCAGCCCCCGGGTCGCAGCCGCGAGGACGAGGAGCGCGCGGTCAAGGCCGAGTCCGCCGTTCGCGCGCTCGAGCAGCGCCTGCACAGCGTCACGGCCGAGCGCGACCGGATCGCCGGGGAGCTGCTTGCTCGCCGGGACACGATCGCCGGACCGGCCACCGAGGACCTCAAGCAGGTGGAAGCCGAGGCGATGGGCCTCCGGGCGGAGCTCGAAGGGGCGCAGACACAGCTCTCGATGACGATCCAGCAGGTGGAGACGCTGCAGCGCCAGGCGGAGCGCTCGCGTGAGCTCCAGGAAGAGCTGGACGCCGTCCAGCTGGAGGCACTCCACGCCCGCGACGCGATGGACGCGATGCAGTCGGAGCTGCGGAGCGCCCGCACCGAGCTGGACGACGCGCGCGGCGAGCTCCGGGCGCTGCGGAGTGAGGAGCAGCGGGCGGCCGAGCTCACCGACGAGCTCCGGACCGTGAAGGCCGAGGTCGAGAGCCTGCAGGCGTCGCACCGAGCCGAGCTCGTCGAGCGGGAGGCGGAGCTGGAGGACCAGGTCCGCACGCTCCGCGAAGAGTTCCAGACCCAATTGGCCGAGGCCGAGACGCGGCATGCCGCGGACCTCGCCAAGACCGAGAAGGAGTACGAGGATCGGGTGACGGCCGCCGCCAGGGGCGCGGAAGAGGCCAGCGCTCGCGTGGCCGCCGCCGGTGCCGACCTCGAAGCCGCACGGGCGGAATCGGAGGCGCGGGTCGTCGACCTGGAGAGCGCTCGCGCAGAGCTCCAGGCCGCGCACGACCGCATCGAGCTCCTGCAGCACGGGTTGTCCGAGCGCCAGGGTGCCTTCGACGGCGCGGCGAACGAGGTCCGTCGGGCCCAGGAGGATCGCCACGCGCTCGCCGAAGAGATCGCGAAGCTCAGGGCCGCGCTGGACAAGGCGCAGGCGGAGCTCGCGACGGAGCGTGCGAGCCGTGTGGCGCTCGAGAGCTCCGACGCGCTCACTCAGGAAGAGACGGCACGCCTCGCCGAGCGGGCGGAGCGCCTCGCCGCCGAGCTCGAATCCGCGGCGCAGGCGAACACCGAGATGAACCGCCGCCTCCAGGAGATCGAGGCGAGGCGAGCGCTGGAGGTTGCCGAGGACGAAGGTCGCGCGCACCTCGACGAGCTGCTGACGGCGACCCAGGAGCGGCTCGCCGGGCAGAGCGAGAAGCTGATGGCTGCGGAGGAGCGGGTCCGGGAGATGGAGCGGCAGGGAGCGATCGACGCCGAACGGCTCGAGGAGCTCCAGGCGAAGCTCCGGCAGCACCAGATGGCCGATCAGATGCGGGAGCTCCAGGGCCCGAAGCACGAGCATCGGGAGACCGACGAGGCCGCGCCCGTGGAGGATCGTCGGACGTCGACGCCCTTCCTGAAGGAGATGTCGATGGACGCGCAGAAGACGATCTCGCGGATGATCGGCGTGGCGCAGCTCCTCAAGCACAAGCCCGGGGCCAAGGAGCAGGCACAGCTCGTCCAGCAACTCACCGCGAACGCCCGCCGACTCGACAACACGATCCGCGACCTTTCCGACATCGACTCCCTCGTGACCGGCACGATCGCCCTCGAGTGGCGGAACACCGACCTCGAATCGCTGATGCGCCGCGTCGTGGAGGAGTCGGGGATCGAGGCGGACCAGGACGTGCGGGTGGAGGCGGAGCCGGTCACCATCTCGGTCGACCGCACGAGGACCGAACAGATCCTGCTCGGCTTGCTCGGCGGCGTCGCCGACCGCACGCCGGCGGGCAAGACGATCACGCTGCGTCTCCTGCACGAGCGGGGCGGGGCACTGATCGTCGTCGAGGACGCGGAGGCCTCATCGGAGACCTCGCTCAGCCCCATGGTGCGCCGGCTCGCAGAGGTGCAGGGCGGGTGGGCCAAGATCGAACCCCGCGAGGGCGGCGGCTCCGCGTTCACGGTCTTCCTCCCGGCGGGCGGGGCGGCCGGCCCGGCACCGACGGAGCCCGAGGAGGATCGGTCCGCGCCCGAGCCCGTCGTGGAGGAGGTCGAGCACGACCCCAACCATTGGGTGAAGGCCGAGCAGGCACTCGTCCGCGAGCTGCGCCAGCTCTCGCAGGGCAAGGCGCCAAGTAAGCGCTAGGCCGTCCGCAGGACGAGCGCGTCTCCCTGTCCCCCGCCGCCGCAGATCGCGGCGCCCCCGAGGTCGATGCCGCGTCGCCGCATCTCCATCACGAGGGTGAGGACGATCCTCGAGCCCGAGGAGCCGATCGGATGGCCGAGGGCGACCGCTCCCCCGTTCACGTTCACGATCTCGTCGTCGACGCCGAGCAGCCGGGCGGAGTGGATCGGCACCGAGGCGAACGCCTCGTTGATCTCGACGAGCCCGAGGTCCGAGGCCGCCAGGCCCGACTTCTTCAGCGCGCGCTCCAGCGCGATCGCCGGGACCGTCTGCAGTGACGGATACCGGTCGGAGGACATCCCGTAGGCCACGATCTCGGCGAGCGGCGTCACCCCGAGCTCTTCCGCACGCTCGGCGCTCATCACCACCACCGCGCTGGCGCCATCGGAGATCTGGGAGGCGTTCCCCGCGGTGATCGTGCCCTCGGCCCGGAACGCCGGGCGCAGTCCCGCGAGCGACTCCGGCGACGTGTCGGGCCGGATCCCTTCGTCGCGCTCGACCGTCACCGAGGCTCCCCCGCGCTGCGGGACCTCGACGGGCACGACCTCCTCCGCCATCCCTCCGGACTCCCATGCCGCGTGCGCGCGCCGGTGCGAACGTGCCGCCCACGCATCCTGCTCCTCCCGGGTCAGGCCGAGCTCCGCGCCGACCTCGTCCGCGCCTTCACCCATGTGGTGATCGAGGAACGACGACCAGAGGCCATCGTGGATCATCGAGTCGATCAGCTCCGTGTCACCGAGTCGGACGCCCTCCCGACCCTTCGGGAGGACGAACGGGGCGTTCGTCATCGACTCCATCCCGCCGGCGACCGCCACCTCGATCTCGCCCGCTCGGATCATCTGATCCGCCATCGCGATCGCCGACATCCCCGACAGACAGACCTTGTTGATCGTGATCGCCGGGACGTCCTTGGGCAGGCCGGCGCCGATCGACGCCTGCAGCGACGTGATCTGGCCGGCGCCGGCCTGCAGGACATGACCCATGATCGTGTAGTCGACGTGTTCTCCGGCGATGCCGGCCCGCTCGACGGCGGCGCGGATCGCGTGCGCCCCGAGCTCGACCGCTCGGAGCTCCTTGAACGCGCCGCGGAACTTCCCGGTCGGCGTCCGCGCGCCTGCGACGATCACGGATCGGGTGGACGGGCTCACGGATCGAGTCTACGGCGGCCGATCGTGGACGCGGCTCGGTCGAGGGACCGGGGCGAGCGGTCAGGCCCGGGCGGCGAGGGCCTCGCGGATCACCGCGAGGATCTCGTCGCGGATGAGCTCGTCGCGCTCCACGAGCGCCTGCACCAGGGCCGCGTGGACGTCGCGGTTCTCCGCCAGCACTTCCAGCACGCGCTCCTTCTGCGCCGTGAGGATGTCCTCCACGCTCTGCTTGCCGCGCTCATCGGCCAGGACCTTGGCCACGAGGTTCGCCCCGCCGATCGGGCCGTGCGAGACCGCGTCGAAGGAGATCAGTGACCCGGCCATCCCGAACGATCCGACCATCTGCGCGGCCAACTGGGTGGCCATCATCAGGTCGCTCGCTGGCCCGGTGCCGGACTCACCGATCACGAGCTCCTCCGCGGCGAGGCCGCCGAGCGCGATCGCGATGCCGGATTCGATCTCGGTCCTGCTCCGCGTGAAGCGTTCCTCCTCGTCGCCGTGCGCGAGCAACCCGAGCGATCCCCGGCGTTTGATGATCGAGAGGACCTCGAGACGGCGGTTCTGCCCGAGGAAATGGGCGACGACCGCGTGGCCGGCCTCGTGCACCGCCACCGAGCGCCGGTCGTTGTCGGTGTACGTCACCGCCTGCTTCAGGCCGATCTCCTCGGCGAACTTCGCCTCCATCACATCGTCGAAGTTCATCTCTCGGCGTCCGTCGCGTAACGCGACGAGCAGCGACTCGTCGAACAGGTGCTCGATCATCACGGGGGTGTACCCGAAGCACTCGTGCGCGATCCGCGCCCGGACCGTCTGGTCGTCCAGCTGCTCGTGGTGCTTCTTCCGCCCGAGGAAGTAGTCGATCAGGTCTTCCCGCTCGCTCTGCGTCGGGAGATCGAAGTACAGCCGCCGGTCGAATCGGCCGGGCCGCATCAGCGCCGGGTCGAGCGAGTCAGCCCGGTTCGTGGCGGCGATCAGCAGCAGGTTGTGGTACTCGGGCCCGAGCATCTTGAACTGCCAACTCGTCGGGAGGTAGCCGTTCAGCCACGCCAGGACCTTGCCGCGGATCCTCGTGCGGAGACGCGGCTGGTCGAACGACTGCATCTGGATCAGCAGCTCGTTCACCATCCCGCTCTCCGCCGGGCCCATGAAGTGGCTGACGCTCCGATCCATCGCGACCGGAGTCGCCGGGCTCACGCGATCCCTCGATCCCGGCGATCGCGTCGATCTCCTCGATGAAGCCGATCGCGCCCCCTTCCTTGCGCGCGGCTTTCCGGAGCGCCTTGAAGAACGACCGGATCCGATAGGCGGTCATGCCCTGGAACATCGACACCATCGACGACGCCGAGATGAACAGGAACGGGACCCCCGCCTGCTTCGCCATCGCTTTCGCGAGGTAGGTCTTGCCCGTTCCCGGCGGCCCTTCGAAGAGGATGCCCCTGCGGGGAGTACCGCCGAGCTCGTCGCGGAACGTCCCGTAGCCGAGGAAGACGTCCAGGGTACGGATGACCTCGTCCACCTGGAGGTTCAGCCCCGTCACGTCGGTGAGCCCCACCTCCACCTGTTCGGGGTACACCGTGATGTGTGGGGAGCGCCCGGTCATGAGCGGCAGCGCGATCATCAGCCCGATCGCGATGATCAGCAGACCCCCGGGGAGGTAGATCTCCCACGGGAAGCTGTCCGGGATCGTGGGGAGCTGGAGGGGCCGGCCCGATGAATAGCGCCACCAGAGGTAGGCGTCCAGCGAGGCCACGATCACGATGGCCCGGATCAGGCGTTTGCGCTTGGTCCGTTCCCGCTGTCGGAAGACGTCGGCGCGCCCGGCTCGGAGCGTGCTCGAGCCCGCGATGAGGGCCGCCGCCGCTGCGCTGTGGCTCTTCTCCGTCACTCGTTCCTCCGAGATGCGCCGTGCGGGATGCCTTCTGGGCCTTGGCCGGGTCGTGCTCGGATGGTCACCGTATACCCTTCCTCCTCACCCGTGAATCCGCCCTTCGGCCCCAGATGGGGGACGCCGCTCTGGGCCGAAAGTCGCACCGAGGGTCGCGGACGCTCGGCTATCGTTCGGCCGTGGCCCGGACGAAGCAGCCCCCGATCAGCACCGAGGACCGCACGGTCGTGGGCGCGCTGCTCCGCGATCTCCGGAAGGCGGCGGGCTACCGATCGGTCGATGCCGCGGCCGCCGAGGATGCCGCCCCATCCTCCCGACAGACGATCTACGCCTACGAGCGAGGCGGGCTCACCCCGTCGCTGGTCCAGTTCCTCGACCTGGTGGAGTTCTACGTGTTGCGCGCGCCCCATCGGGACGGCGCCAAACCCGACGACGACCTTCGCGCGCAAGGCATCGCGGCCGTCTCCCGGGCGTTGGGGCTCCCGCTCTACCACGTGGCCGCCGCGCAGGATCTGATCGCGCGCATGCAGCCGAGGATGCGGAGGAAGCGGTGATCCTCGACATCGACCACGTCGGGATCGCGGTCGACGATCTGGAGGGATCCGTCGAGCGCTATCGACGCACGCTGGGGGTCGAGCCCTCCCATCGGGAGCGCGTGGAGGATCAGGGTGTCGAGGAGGTCCTCTTCCCGGCGGGGACATCCTTCATCCAGCTGCTCGGGTCGCTGGGCGCGGACACGCCGGTGGGCAGGTTCCTGGCGACGCGCGGCCCGGGCGTGCATCACGTGGCCTATCGCGTGGACGACCTCGTGGCGTCGCTCACCCGTCTCCGGGACGAGGGTGTGCGTCTCGTGGACGAGGTGCCGAGGCGAGGCTCCCGCGGCACGCTGATCGCCTTCGTCCATCCGAAGGACATGGGCGGCGTGCTCGTCGAGCTGGTGCAGGTCGCCGGTTAGTCCGCGCCGGTCGCGCCGGGCGGGGCGCCGACGAGGACCGCGACGTTCCCCTCCGGCAGCTCTCCGTCCCCCATCAGTTGGTGCGCGAGCCCGGCCTCATCGTAGGGGTAGGCGTGGCCGAGCGTGGCGCGGACCTTGCCGTCGCGCACGAGGTCGTTGAACGCCGCCGCCTGCTCGTCGTTGAAGAGATGCGACCCCTGGTAGCGCTTCTGGAGGTACCAGAGGTAGCGGACGTCGATCATCGTGTCGTAGCCCGTCGTGCCCGCGCAGATCACGATCATCCCGCCACGGTCGCACACGAAGTTCGACGTGGGGATGGTGTCCTGTCCGGGATGTTCGAACACGATCCGAGGGCTCACCTTCTCCCCCACCGCGTCCCAGATCGCCTTGCCGAACCCCTTCGCGCCGTCGAGCCACGCCTTCCAGTCCGGCGAGTCCCACGCGGGCGGCACGCCCCAGTGCGAGAAGTCCGTCCGGTTGACGGATCCGACCGCGCCGAGCTGCCTGCAGTACTCGGCCTTCTCCTCCGAGGAGACGACCGCGACCGGCGCGGCCTCCCGCCAAGGCGACGAGCTGGATCGCGAGCGAGCCGAGCCCGCCGGCCCCGCCCCACACGAGCACGACGTCACCCGGCTGCACGGTGTGCGGCGGCCATCCGTGCAGCATCCGGTAGGCGGTGGACCCGGTCAGGGTGGGCGCCGCCGCCTCCTCCCACGTGAGCCGCCTCGGCCTTCGGGAGGCACTGATGCGCCTGCACCTTGGTGAACTGCGCCATCGACCCCCAGCACGTGTCGTATCCCCAGACGCGGAAGGTCGGCGCGAGACCCGGGTCGTTCCCGTCGACGCACCCACGGGTCGGCCGGATCCCACTGTCCCGCATGGACGACGACGTGATCGCCGACCGCGATGCCGGTGACCTCCGAGCCGAGCGCGTAGACGATGCCCGACGCGTCCGAGCCGACGATGTGGAAGTCCGTCGGCTCTCCCCATCGCGCCTGCGTCTTCGTGACGTCGACGGGCACCCCCCGAGCCGCCCAGACGTTGTTGAAGTTCACGCCCGGCAGCCATCACCAGGACGAGCGCGTCCGTCGGGCCGAGCTCGGGGACGTCGATCACCTCGTCGCGGATCGCCTCCACCGGCTCCCCGTACCGCTCCGGCCGGACGAGCTGCGCGTGCATCCGGGCCGGCACCTCGCCGAGAGGAGGGATCTCCCCGATCTCGTACAGATCCTTCGCCATGGGGTCCTTTCGATGTGCTCGACACGCGATGAGAGCGCCGGAACCCTAGCAACGGGCCGGAGCGGTCGGGGGCCGCACCTGAGACGATGGGGACATGGACAGCCTCCAGGGTCACCTGCTGATCGCGGGCTCCGGTCTGTGGGATCCGCAACTTCCGGCGGACGGTCGTGCTGATCGGTCACCACGACGAGGACGGCGCCGTGGGCGTCGTCCTGAACCACCCGCTCGAGACGACCGTGGAGGAGGCGGCACCACCCCTCTCCCCGCTGGTCCCGCCGGGTGAGCAGCTGTTCCGCGGCGGGCCGGTGCAACCGGAGGCGGCCGTCGTGCTCGCCGATTTCGAGGATCCCGAACGCGCCGGCGTCCTCGCGCTCGACACGATCGGCTTCCTCCCGGAGGAGAGCGATACGGAGTCGCTCGGCGGGCTCCGCCGAGCCCGGGTGTTCGCCGGGCTACGCCGGCTGGAGCGCGGGACAGCTGGAGGCGGAGATGGCGGAAGACGCCTGGCACGCGGCGCCGGCGGTGCCGGGCGACGTCTTCACCGACGATCCCGAAGGCCTGTGGTCGACGGCCGTGGGTCGCCTGGGTCCGGATTTCCGGCTCCTCGCCACCATGCCGGTGGACCCGACGCTGAACTAGGCGGAGCGCGGCTCGGCGCTGGGGCAGACGAGCACGCGCGGGCACCAACCGCACCACGAGCCGGGGGTGAGCGTCGGCCTCACGCCCGCCGAGGAGCGCACCGGCCGAGCGAGCAGCGGCGACGATGCGGTCGGCGGTATGGAACAGCGTCTCCTCCGCGACCTCTTCCGCCTGCCACTCGCCGGAATCCAGGAACAGGGAGGCGACACGGTAGGGCGGGACCCCGAACCGGAGGGTCATCAGCAGGGCGTAGAAGCGCATGTCCTCCGCGTACTCGGGCCAGGCGCCCCCGGTCTTCAGGTCGACCGCCAGCCGCGTGGCGCGGCTCGGTTCCAGCCGGTCCGGGACCCCGAGCACGAGGTCGATCTTCCCGGACAGGGTGAGGTCGCCGCCGAGCAGCTGCGCCTTCACCGGGAGCTCCGTGACCGGCGCCATCTCACGGCGGAGCTCGCGGAGCGGGGGGAACGAACCTTGGAACAGCGTGACCTTCCGGACGACCTCCATCAGCAGCTCGTCCTGCTCCGGGCTGTCCGTTCCCGCCAGTACTCGGCGAATCGCTCCTCCCGCTCCGCCAGCCGCTCGGCCGCGGTGACGGCGATCGCGTGCGGCTCCAGCCCGTCGCGCGACCCGACGTCCACCTCGATGGCCTTGTGGACGAGCACACCGGCGGCGGTGTGGACGGAATGCTCGAACGGTGGATCCTCCCCTTCGAGCCGGGCGGCGAAGCGCCCCTCGCAGCGGGCGAGCTGGTTCAGGGCTTCCTTCCCCAGCCAGAGCGGCTCCCGGAGCTCGAGCTCCCGCGCCGCCCCCTCGATCCGGTCGACGAGGCGCTGGCGGAGATCCGCCGCGAAGACGGGCCGCTCCGCGGTGCCGATCAGCCGATCCAGGGTGCGCCGCTGCGGATCGGTGAGGAGCATCGCATCATGGTAGGCAACGAGACCGACATGACCGAGCACCCGGACGACATCCTTCGGGCACTGGCGGATCCGGATCGCCTCCGGATCGCCGGCGCGCTGGCCGCGGGCGAGGCCGCGGCGGGCACCCTGGCCGAGGCGCTCGACCTGCCCCTGGCGCGGGTCCGCCGGCACCTGACCCGGCTCGCGGACGCCGGGATCGCTCGCCTGCAACCCGACCGCCGCACGTACCGACTCGACACCGAGACCCTGCGATGGGCGGCGGAGCAGGTCGGCCCGCCCCGCGACGCGGGGATCGCGCTCGGTGCGGCGAACGCGGACGAGGAGGCGGTGCTCCGTGCCTTCTTCCGAGACGGGCGCCTCACCGAGATACCGACGAAGGCGTCGAAACGGCGCGTCGTCCTCGAACGTGTCGCCCTCGAGTTCGAGCCCGGCGTCCGGTACGACGAGCGCGAGGTGAACGCGATCGTCGGAGCGTTCTTCACCGACCACGCTTCCCTCCGCCGGTATCTCGTGGACGAGGGGTTCCTCGACCGCGAGGCCGGCACCTATTGGCGGGCGGACGGTCGTGTGGACGTGTGAGCCTGTGTGACACGGGTTCTCGGGAGGGATAGGGTCGCGCAGAGCCGCCGAGCGGGACCTTCCCATCGGCGGTTCGGCACGTTCACGACCGAGATGATGCCTTGACGCGAACCGGCTCCGTCGCCGCGGTCCTCCTGCTCCTCGCGGGGGTCCTCCTCGGACCCACCCCGGCGGCCGCACACCACCTCCCCGGTCCGTGCGACTTCCATCGCCTGGACGGCGAATCGGACCGGGCGTTCGCGCGACGCAGGATCATCTGCGCCGTGGAGCGGTTCCGCCCGGTCCCCGGAGGCAGTGCGCGAGCGATCTGCATCGCCCGGCGGGAGAGCGGTCTCGACCCCACCGCCACGTCGTCGCCGACGGGTCAGTACCGCGGGCTCTACCAGCACGACCGCGACATGTGGCCGGCGCGCTACGACCGGTACACCCGGCCCGCCTGGGAGCTGTCGACACGCGTGCTCAACGGCCGGACGAACGCCATCGTGACGATCCGGATGGTCGTCGATCACGGGACGTGGCTCGCCGCCGGCTGGCCCCCGAAGGAGTGCTGAGCCCGGGCAGCGGACGGGAGCATAGACTCGGCCCATGGCTACCACGGACAAGGACGTCGAGACCGCGAAGACGATCACCAGCCAGGACCGGATCGAGGAGCTCCGGAAGCGCAAGAAGGCGGCCCTCACGCCCGGCGGCAGGGACGCGGCGAAGAAGCAGCACGACCGCGGCAAGCTGACCGCTCGCGAGCGCGTCGAACTGTTGATGGACAGGGGCTCCTTCGTGGAGACCGATCCGTTCGCCGTGCATCGCGCCCACGACTTCGGCATGGATCGCAAGCGGCCACCCGGCGACGGTGTCGTGACCGGGTACGGGACGGTCGACGGCCGCAAGATCTTCGTCGCCTCCCAGGACTTCGCGGTCTTCGGAGGATCGATGGGCGAGGTGCACGCGCAGAAGGTGTGCAAGGTGATGGACCTGGCGATCTCCACCGGCGCGCCGTTCGTGCAGATCAACGACTCCGGCGGGGCGCGGATCCAGGAGGGCGCGGCATCGCTCGCCGGCTACGGGTTCATCTTCGAGCGGAACGTGCGGGCGAGCGGCGTGATCCCGCAGATCTCGCGTGATCATGGGTCCGTGCGCCGGCGGCGCCGTCTACTCGCCCGCGATCACCGACTTCACGTTCATGGTCGAAGGAGACGTCGCACATGTTCATCACGGGCCCGGACGTGATCAAGACGGTCACCGGCGAGGAGGTGACGTTCGAGGAGCTCGGCGGCGCGATGACGCACGCGACGAAGTCGGGCGTGGCATCGCTGATCGGCGAGGACGACGAGGACGTGCTGAACCGGGTCCGGTACCTGCTCTCGTTCCTGCCGTCGAACAACCTCGAGGATCCCCCGGCCTACGCCACGACCGACGACCCCGAGCGCGTCGACGAAGGGCTCACGCACGTGGTGCCGGACCGGGCGAAGGAGCCCTACGACATGCACGAGGTGATCCGGCGCGTCGTCGACGACGGCGAGTTCCTGGAGATCTTCCCGCTCTGGGCGATGACCATCGTCACCGGGTTCGCCCGCCTGGACGGGCACACCATCGGGATCGTCGCCAACCAGCCGAAGGTGAACGCGGGCACGCTCGACATCGACGCGTCCGAGAAGGCGTCGCGCTTCGTCCGGTTCTGCGACTCCTTCAACATCCCGATCCTCACGTTCGTCGACGTGCCCGGCTTCCTCCCCGGGACGCAGCAGGAGTTCGGCGGGATCATCCGACACGGAGCGAAGCTGCTCTACGCCTTCGCCGAGGCGACCGTTCCGCGCATGACGGTCATCACGAAGAAGGCCTACGGCGGCGCCTACCTCGTGATGAACTCCAAGCATCTGCGCGCCGACGTCTCGTTCGCCTGGCCCACGGCCGAGATCGCCGTCATGGGGGCGGAGGGTGCCGTGAACGTCGTCTTCCGCAAGGAGATCGAGAAGGCCACCGACCCCGAGGCCCGCCGGCAGGAGCTGATCGAGGAGTACCGCTCGAAGTTCTCGACGCCGTACGCCGCCGCCGAGCGCGGGTTCATCGACGACGTGATCGAGCCCGCCGAGACGAGACCCCGGCTGATCAAAGCGCTCCGGATGCTGTCCACGAAGCGCGAGACGATCCCCGCGCGCAAGCACGGGAACATCCCCCTCTAGATGGCGATCGGCAGCGACGGCGAGCGGCGCTTCGAGATCCCGGACGGGGTCTCTCCCGAGGAGGAGCGGGCGATCCTGATGGCGCTCGAGCGCTACTTCTCCGCCGAGAACCCCAAGCCCGCGGCGTGGGTCCTGCAGGGACGTATCGATGCGACGGGGTTCGGCGCGCTGCAGGTCAGGAGGTTCGCGCGCGAGCCGTGGCACGGGCAATGGGTGGAGTTCGCGCGGAAGGGCGTCCCTCCCGTGAACGGCCGCGGCGACGTCCGTTGACGGCAGCCGGCTTCACGCACTGTCCGAACTGCCTCGCCGAGTACGGCGCCTGGTCCACGATCTGCCTCGACTGCGGCACGGCGCTCGTCCCCGGCCCCTCGCCGGAGCAGGAAGGGAGCGGAGCCTCCACCCCCGGCCGCGTGGATGTGGTCGAGCGGACCGGAGATGCGACCTCGGGATCCGTCGATCGATTCGCTCTGGAGGAGGTGCCGGTCGTGCTCACCTCGATGGTGGCGGAGGACACCGACGCGTTCCTGGCCGCGCTGGACGAGGAGGAGATCGGCGCGCGGCGCGGGCAGGCCACGGACGACGGGGGCGTCGAGATCGTCGTGCACGCGGCAAACCTGATCGATGCCCAGGCCCTGCTCGTGGAGTTCACCGGGGATGTCTCCCTCGTCGACGACATCGGGGTTGAAGGGGATCGAGGACTTCGCCCTCGTCACCTCGGTTCGGCTCGCCGATGTCGGCGCCCGCGCGAACAGGCTCCGGGAGCGAGGGTTGGACGTCCGGATCGAGCTGCCCGGTGAGGAGGAGCGCGCCTCCCTCGAGGCGCTCGCCGCGATCCTCGTCCGGATCGACGACCTCGAACGCGCCCGCGAGATCCTGGGCATCGTGTTCTGACCGTGGTCGCCACGAAGCGACCGGGCACCGCCACGCGCGCCGACGCGCTCGCCGCCTTCGCGGCCGAGGGGTGCTCCGCGCCGCGCTCCTGGGCGAACCGGCCCGGCGATCGCTACGGCCGCCACGACCATCCCTTCCACAAGGTGCTGTTCTGCCTCTCCGGGTCGATCGTGTTCCACACCGACGACGGCGACATCGAGCTCCGCGCGGGCGATCGCCTCGATCTCGAACCTGGGACCGCGCACGCCGCGACCGTCGGCCCGAACGGATGCGGATGCGTGGAGGCGTCCCGGTGACGGGGCCTCAGGACCCGAAGAAGCCGGCGCCGGTCTTCTTCCCCAGCTTCCCCTGAGCGACGAGGTCGCGGAGCAGCGCCGGCGGCTCGTAGCGAGGGTCGCCGGGGAACGCCTCCACCAGCACCTCGCCGATCGCGAGCAGCGTGTCGAGCCCGATCAGATCCGAGAGCGCGAGCGGCCCCATCGGATGCGCCAGCCCGAGGTGCATCGCCGTATCGATGTCCTCACGCGACGCGAACCCGGACTCGGCGAGGCGGATCGCGTCGAACAGGTACGGGATCAGCAGCCGGTTCACGATGAAGCCCGCCTGGTCACCGGACCGGACGCACGTCTTGCCGAGCACGTCGGACCCGAAGGCCCGGACGAGCTCGTAGGTCTCCTCGCTCGTGTCCGTTGACGGCGTGAGCTCGAGGAGGGCCATCACCGGCGGTGGATTGAAGAAGTGCATCCCGATCACCGAGTCGGGACGCCCGCTCGCGGCCCCCAGCTCCCGGATCGGGATCGAGGAGGTGTTGGAGGCCAGGACGATCTCCGCACGCGTCCGCCGGCCCAGCTCCGCGAAGATCGCGGCCTTCGCCTCCCGATCCTCCGTGGCGGCCTCGATCACCAGATCGACGTCTCCGAGGGCCCCCAGGTCGGTGGCGCCGTCGATCCGTCCGAGGAGGTCACCGGGCCGCGGCCGCGTCGAGCTTCCCGCGCTCCACGGCCTTCGCGACCGATCGCTCGACCCGGGCGCGGCCGGCCGCCACGAGCTCGTCGGAGCCCTCGGTGAACGTCACGCGGAGCCCGGCGCGGGCGCAGACCTCGACGATGCCCGATCCCATCAGACCGGCGCCCACCACGCCCACGTGTCGGATGTCCTCGGGTCGCATCGGCTCCAGGATAGGAGACGAGGCGGAGCTAGCCGCAGGCCTGGAGCAGCAAGGGATACGGGTTGATCGCGTCCTCGATCACGCCGTACCCGTAGAAGCTCCTGGTACCAGTAGCCGGGCATCGTGTGCGGGTGGAACTCGAAGTGATCGTGCGGGGTGGTGCTCGATCCGGTGTTCCCCACGAACCCGATCACCTCGCCGGCCGAGACCGCGCCGTTCGAGCTCGGCGGAGTACCCCGACAGGTGCGCGTTGTACGCGGTGCCCTGCGACTCCCACCACGAACACCACGTTCCCCCCCAGCCCGTTCGAGCTGGTGTGGGCCTGACCGTCGAATGGCGCGAGGATCTGGGTCCCCTGCGGGGCGACGATGTCGACCCCCTTGTGCAGGTGGTAGCCGCCCGCGTATCGAGGAGCGCCGAATCCGTCGCCGTAGGCGCGCGGCTGTCGGACCGGACAGACCTCGAAGACATGGTCGAACGGCGCGAGCGAGCCCCCGTTCCACACCCGACCGCCCATCGCGTCGCCGATCGAGGCCTGCTCCTCCGCGAGCCAGTCCTCGTAGCTCTCCTCGGTGCGCTTGAACGTCCGCTCCGCGACGACGAGCAGCCGCTCCTGCTCTGCGAGCAGGCTGTGCTGCGCGTCGAAGAGCGCGGCCACCTCGTTCTTCTCCTCGCGCGCGCGCTCGAGCTCTCGGACCTCGCGCAGCTGGTCGTCCTCGAGCTCCGCCTCGAGCGCGACGAGCCGGTTCTTCTCGTTCGCCACCTTCACCGCGAGCTCGGCGTCCGCCTGAGCGAGCGCGTCCACGTAGGCGATCCGATCGGTGAGGTCCGCGACGCTCTCGGCATTCAGGAGGAAGTCGATGCTGGAGGCCGGCCCGGTCATGTACGCGGCCGCCGCCCGGTCGTTCAGGCGCGTCGAGATCCGCTCGTAGCTCGCCCGGGCGCGGTCGAGTTCCTCCTGGGTCCGGATCAGCTCAGCCGTGACCTGCTCGACCGCCGCTTGACGGCGCTCCACCCTCGCGGTCGCCGCGTTCAGCTGCTCCTGGGTGATCGCGAGCTGGCGCTGGATCCCGCTCAGCTTGCCTTCGATGCCCTCGAGCCGAGCCTTCGCCCGCTCGACATCCTCCTTCGTGGGCGGCGCGGCGCCGGCCCCCGTCGAGACCAGGGACACCACGCCGAGCAGCGCCGCCACCACGGCAACGCGCGTCGTTCGGGGGAAGCGTCGAACGGTCTCTGTCATCTCGTGAGCGCTCCCGGCCCGGGGGAAGGTGGACGGACCGGCCGGAACAGAGTGGCAAGTCCCCGGACCCCTTTCAACCATCCTCGGGAAGGGTCAGCGGGCGCTTGAGGTCGGAGGTGCTCCCGGGGGCCGGTACTCGATCAGCTGCAGGAGGTTCCCGTCGGGGTCGCGGAACGTCGCGAATCGAGCGACCCCGGGAACCTCGGACTCATGTCCGTCGAAGACGACACCTCGTTGCTGGAGAGCCCATCTGGCCTCATCGAGGTCCTCGACGCGGAATACGACGGTCCCGCTCGGCGGCACCGAGGCCTCCTCGGTCCCGTGGAGGGCGAGGCGGATCCCCTCCGCCTGGAACTCCGCCCATTCGTTGCCGGCCCGTCGCGACACCGGCAGACCGAGGACGGTCTCGTAGAAGGCCACAGCCCGGTCCATGTCGCGGGTCCAGTAGTAGACGTGGTCGATCGCCACGATCGGCCCCTCCGACGTCATGTCAGCCGAGGAGCCTGCGCTTCTGTGCCTGGAACTCCTCTTCTGTGAGGACGCCGCGCGCTCGGAGGTCGGCGAGCCGCTCGAGCTCCGACGTGGACGAGTGCGACGATCGACCGTCGCTGCCACGCATCATGCGCTGCTGGTTCAGCTCTCCCTGGTGATAGATCGTCTTCTGGACCTCTTCGGGCTTGCGGATGTGATCGAACACCTGACGGCCCGCCTCGGACGCCGACTGCACCACGAGCGTTCCGGCCCCGATGATGCGGTCGATCACGCCTTGCTCGAACCGCACGTCGTTGATCGCCTCCAGCGGCACCTCCATCGAATACTTCGCGATGAAGCCACGCCGGTGGATGATCCGGTCGCTCGTGACCACGAAGTGCGACGTCAGCCAGTCCACCAGCTTGCGGACCGGGTACGCGAGCAGGAACAAGCCCCCGGCGATCCCCACCACGGTGTCCAGGATGTCCTCGTCGAACGCGTCGTAGAGGACGATCATCACCGCGAAGGTCGCGAGCGTCGCGATCGCGGGCATGATCAGCGCGATCCAATGCGGGCGGAGGTCCATGACGAGTTCCTCGCCCTCGATCAGCAACCGGGTCGGGAACGCCATGCGCGGAACCTAGCGCGACGGACGCCGGACCAGCAAGCCGGGCATCCCGTCAGTCCGTTGCGACATCGAGGTGCTCGATCTCCCCGAAGGCCACCCGCGCGGGACCGACATCCGTTCCGACGAGCAGCGCGCCCGTGTCGTCGATGTCGACCGCCACGCCGCGAGTGACGTCGCCGTCGGCGGTGGTGGCCTCGACCCGGCGGCCGAGGGTCTGCGAGACGGCGCGCCATCGGGGCACGATCTCGTCGGAGGTCTCCTCGAGCATCGACGAGCATCGACGGAGGAAGCTCCCGAGGAGGGCCTCCTCGTCCACGTCCCCGATCGCCCCTGCCCCCGGGACGCCCTCGGGAAGGTCGATGTTCACGCCGATCCCCACCACGACGTGAGCGATGGCCTCGGCGGAGACCTGGGCTTCACCGAGGATCCCGCCGATCTTCGCGTCGCCGGCCATCAGGTCGTTGGGCCACTTGCATCCGACCTCCACGCCCGCGATCTCCCAGATCGCTTCCGCCATCGCCGCGCCTGCCGCGAGCGACACGAGTCCGACCCGGTCCGGCTGCCAATCGGGCCTGAGCACGAAGCTGCACAGGAACGCCGATCCGGGTCGGTCCCGCCACACGCGTCCGTGCCTGCCCCGGCCGGCCGTCTGATGCGAGGCGGCCACGAGCGTCCACGCGGGCGCCCCCTCGGCGGCCAGGACCAGTGCCGTCGCGTTCGTCGACTCGGTCACGTCGTCCCAGCGAACGGGCGCCGACAGCCCCGCCGCGGCGAGCGCCCGCTCGAGCGCCTCTTCGCTCAACACGTGTCCACCGACCTCGACGCTATATCGTGGCGCCACATGGCGCGGAAGCAGAAGCTCCTGATCGCCAACCGCGGCGAGATCGCCATCCGGATCGCTCGAACGTGTCGCGACCTCGGCATCGCCACGGTGGCCGTCTACTCCGACGCCGACCGTGACGCCCTCCACGTCGAGATGGCCGACGAGTCCTTCCGGATCGGACCGGGACTGGCATCCTCGTCCTATCTCGCGATCGACCGGGTCATGGAGGTCGCCGTGAAGTCGAGGGCGACACTGGTGCATCCCGGGTACGGCTTCCTCGCCGAGCGGGCGGCGTTCGCGAAGGCGGTGGAGGACGCGGGGCTCGCGTTCGTCGGCCCTCCCTCGGAGGTGATCGAGACGATGGGCGACAAGGCCGCCGCCCGACGTGTCGCCGACGCGGCGGGCATGCCCATCGTCCCGGGGACCCGCGAACCGGTGGATCTCGCGCAGGCGAAGAAGCAGGCTGCCCGGATCGGGTTCCCGCTCATGGTGAAGGCGGCGTTCGGCGGAGGCGGCAAGGGCATGCACGTCGTGCGCGACGCCGACCATCTCGAGGAGTCCTTGAAGCGTGCGGCGCGTGAGGCGAAGTCGTACTTCGGGCGGGCCGAGGTGTTCCTCGAGCGCTACGTCGATCGGGCTCACCACGTCGAGGCCCAGATCGTGGCCGATGCCCACGGCCACGTGTTCTTCCTGGGCGAACGCGACTGCTCCGTGCAGCGCCGTCACCAGAAGCTGATCGAGGAGACGCCGTCACCGCTGTTCGACGAGAAGGTCCGTGAGCGCTTCGCCGAGGCGACCACGAACCTCGCGAGGGAAGCCGGCTACGTGAACGCCGGCACGATCGAGTGCGTGATGGACGAGGACGGGGACTTCTACTTCCTCGAGATGAACACCCGGCTCCAGGTCGAGCACACGGTGACCGAGATGGTGACGGGCCTCGATCTGGTGGGGCTCCAGATCCGCGTGGCCCTCGGCGAGAAGCTCGCGCTCGACCCCGCCCCGCGCGGAGCCGCGATCCAATGCCGCATCAACGCCGAGGACCCCGGCAGGAACTTCCTGCCCGGGCCGGGCCGGGTCACCCGGTACCGGGAGCCGGCGGGCCCGTTCGTGCGGGTCGATTCCGCGATCGAGCAGGGCCGGGAGATCCCCGGCGACTACGACTCGATGTTCGCCAAGCTGATCGTGTCGGGACACGATCGCGAGACGGCCCGGGTGCGGATGCTCCGCGCGCTCGACGAGTTCCGGGTGGAGGGCGTGCCGACCACGATCCCGGTGCACCGGTGGATCCTCGAGTCGAAGGAGTTCCGAGCCGGCAGGCATACGACCACGTGGTTGGAGCGCGCCCTCGCCGACGCGGAGCTGCCGGCGCACCCGGATCTCGCCTCGTCCGGCGCGACCCCCAACCGGCCAGCGGACATCCTGGTCGAGGTGGACGGACGCCGTGTCCCGGTCCGGATCTTCGACGAGCGGAGGGAGCCCGCCCCGCACCCCCCGGTGTCCCCCGACGCGCACCACGGCGAGCACGTGCACGGCGAGATCCTCGCGCCGATGCAGGGCACGATCGTGAAGGTCCTGGTCGAGAAGGGCCAGGAGGTTCGGCCGGGCGACGTGATCTGCATCCTCGAGGCGATGAAGATGGAGAATCACGTCCCGTCGACCCGGGACGGCGAGGTCACCGACCTCCCGATCCACGCCGGCCAGGTCGTGGAGACCGGCCAGGTCCTCGCGGTGATCGACTAGGGCGACGCGCCCCAGGCGTCGCGGCCGACGATCCGGAAGCCGGAGTCCTTGATCTTGTAGGCGCGGTTGATCGACACGAGGAGCGCCGTGAGCGGCTCGGCCACCCGGGCCATCTCGAGGCGGCCGCAGTCCACCCATCGCATGCCGGGGATGCCGTCGATCAGCGAGCCGACGCGCGCTTTGGCGTCCGCGTCGTCGGCGCACAGGAGCACGTCGCTGTCGACGTCGTGGTCGAGGGCCTGCAGGGCCTCGGCCGCGATCGTGTGGAGGCCGGCGACCACGCGAGGGCCGCTGCCGAGGATCGCCTGAGCCTGTTCGGCGGCCGAGCCATGCCAGGGGCGGAGCACCTGCCAGGGTCGGCCGCCGACCGCCGTGGCGAGGGGGCTGGTGGCGTCGAGGATCACGGCATCGGAGGCGACGGCGTCCTTGATCGAGCGATAGATCTCGGCCTGACCGGCGTAGGGAACCGTCACCACGACCACGCCGTCGCGGCCGGCGCCGGCCGCGGCCGTGGCGTTGTCGGTGCCGTCCAGCGGGGCGCCCACGCGCTCGGCGGCCTCCGCCGCCGTCTGAGCACCGCGCCCGGCGTCGCGGGTACCGATCGTCACGTGATGGCCGGCCGCGGCCGCGCGCATCGCCACACCGAGCCCCTCGGCACCCGTGCCACCGATGACCGCCACGTCCACGGCGCGAAGACTAATGGGTGGGCCGGGGCTCGGAGCTAGTAGGTGGGGCGATACTCCCCGAACACGCGACGCAGCGCATCGGACACCTCGCCGAGCGTCGATCGCAGACGGAGTGCCTCGCGCATGGGCGGGAGGAGGTTGCCCGCCCCACGGGCGGTCTCCTCCACCTCGAGGAGCGCGGCGTCCACGGCCGGCTGGTCTCTCGACGCGCGGAGGTCGCGGAGCCGCGCCATCTGTTGCGCCGTCTCTTCCGCCGAGATCCGCTGGAGCTCGACATCCTTCCCGTCGGTGTCGACGAACCGGTTCACGCCGACGACGATCCGGTCCCCCGTCTCGATCCCTCGTTGGATGCGGAACGCCGCCTCGTGGATCTCGTCCTGGTAGTAGCCGGCCTCGATCGCAGGGACGGCGCCCCCCATCGCGTCGACCTTCTCGACGATCTCGGTCGCGACGCGTTCCAGCTCGTCCGTCAGCGCTTCCACGTAGTAGGAGCCACCGAGCGGATCGACCGTCTCCGCCACGCCCGTCTCGAATCCGAGGACCTGCTGGGTCCGGAGCGCGATCTTCACCGCCTGCTCGGTCGGCAGCGCCAGCGCCTCGTCGAAGGAGTTGGTGTGCAGCGACTGGGTGCCTCCCAGGACCGCCGCCATCGCTTCGAGCGCCGTCCGGACGATGTTGTTCTCCGGCTGCTGCGCGGTGAGCGTGGCACCGCCGGTCTGCGTATGGAAGCGGAGGGTCAGCGATCGTGGGTCCTTCGCCCCGAAACGGTCCCGCATGATCGCGGCCCACATCCGACGCGCGGCCCGGAACTTCGCGATCTCCTCGAAGAAGTGCATGTGGCAGGCGAAGAAGAACGAGAGGCGCGGCGCCACGTCGTCCACGGCGAGGCCGGCATCGAGGGCCGCCTGCACGTACGCGATGCCGTTCGCCAGCGTGAACGCGATCTCCTGCGCGGCCGTCGCCCCGGCCTCGCGCATGTGGTAGCCGCTGATCGAGATCGTGTTCCAGCGCGGGATCCGCTCGCCCGCGTAGGCGAACAGATCCGTGATCAGGCGCATCGACGGCTGCGGCGGATAGATGTAGGTCCCGCGGGCCGCGTACTCCTTCAGCAGGTCGTTCTGGACGGTGCCGGAGAGGCTGGCGGGGTCGAGGCCTTGTTCCTCCGCCACGAGCTCGTAGAGGAGGAGGAGGATGGGCGCGGTGGCGTTGATCGTCATCGAGGTGGACACCTGATCCAAGGGGATCCCCGCGAGGAGCCGCTCCATGTCCTCGATCGAATCGATCGCCACGCCCGTCTTACCGACCTCACCCTCGGCGCGCGGGTGGTCGGAATCCAGCCCCATCTGGGTCGGAAGGTCGAACGCCACGGAGAGACCGGTCTGACCGTGGTCGAGGAGGTAGCGGAACCGTCGATTCGTCTCGTCCGCCGACCCCATCCCGGCGTACTGGCGCATCGTCCACAACCGCCCCCGGTACATGTCGGGATACACGCCCCGGGTGAACGGGAAGGCGCCGGGCTCTCCCACGCGACCTGCGACGCCGTCGCCCGGTCCGTACACGGGCTGGAGCTCGATCCCCGAATCCGTGCTCCGCGGGTCCTCCGCCATGGAGGCAGCGTAGCGACGATGAGGAGATGATGGCCTCGATGGAGTGGGCCCCGGAGTTCTACCGCAAGCAGTACGAGTGGGCCGACTGGCGGAACCGATGGGCGGACTTCGATCCCGCAGCAACTGACCCGCACGTCGACGCGGTGCGGAGGCTCGCCGGAAAGGGATCGAAGCGGATCCTCGAGCTCGGAGCGGGAACCGGCTCCACGGCGGCGGCGCTCGCCCACGCCGGACATGACGTCGTGACGATCGAGCTCCAGCCGACGCTCGCGGAGCACATCTCGGAGCTCGCCAGGGACGTCGAAGACGGTTCCCTCAGCTCGATCGCCGGCGACTTCTACGAGGTGGATCCGGGAGAGCCGTTCGATGTCGTGGCCTATTTCGACGGGTTCGGCATCGGGGACGACGAAGATCAGCGTCGCCTCCTCCGCCGTGTGGGTGGATGGCTGGCGATCGGGGGGTGCGCCCTGATCGACATCCTCACGCCGTGGTACTTCGCGAAGACCGCCGGCAACGAGGAGGAGTTCCCGGAGGGCAGCGGGATCCGCTACCTGGAGGGCTACGACGCCGAGGGGAGCCGGATGACGGAGCGGATGTGGCGGACGGGCCACGAGGACGATGCCGTGACCCAGTCGCTCAGGTGCTACGCACCGGCCGATCTCCGTCTCCTGTTGGAGGGCACCGAGCTCGACCTCGCCGAGGTGGAGCCGTACTCGGATCAGTGGTACGGGGAGCCGATCGCCCTCGGTGCGGCGATGGTCTACCTGGCGAAACTCGCCCGCAGGTAGGCTCGGTCGCATGGACATCGTCGACCCGCGGATCGAGCGTACATGGAGGAACGGCTCCGACGGTGGGACGAACCGGTCCTCCTCGAGATGGAGTCGTACGCCCGGGAGAACGGGTTCCCGATCGTCGGGCGCAACGTCGGCGTGACCCTCGAGGTGCTCGCTCGGGCGGCGGGCGCCGAGCGGATCATGGAGCTCGGCTCCGGGTTCGGCTACTCCGCGTACTGGCACGCTCGCGCGGTCGGCAACCAGGGCGAGGTCCACCTCACGGACGGCGACCCGGAGAACGAGGTGCGGGCCGCGGAGTACCTCCGAGCGGGCCGGGCTCGCCGACCGCGTGCGGTTCCACGTCGGCGACGCGGTGCACGAGCTCGGACAGCTCGAGGGCGATTTCGACGTCGTCTTCAACGACATCGACAAGGACGGGTACCCCGCTGCATGGCGAGCGGCGAGCGACCGGATCCGGACCGGCGGTCTGTACGTCTGCGACAACGTGCTGTGGTACGGCCGGGTGGCCGTCGACGATCCGGACGACGCGCGTCCCCTCTACACGGAGGCCGTCCTGGAGCACAACCGGCTGATCGCCGAGGACGAGCGCTACGTCTCGACGATCGTCCCCACCCGCGACGGCGTCCTGGTCGCGGTCCGCGTCGGGTGAGCGGCGAAGGACCTCATGCCTCACCCGGACCGCAGGCCGAGACCCCTCCGCTGAGACCGGGGAACGCACCGGCGCCGACGATAAGCTGAGCCTCGGTGAGCACGGAGACCAAACGGAAGGGCCAGTTCGGCCCGCTCTACAAGGGCCACGAGGGCCAGTACAGCTGGCTCCTCCACCGTGTGAGCGGCCTCGCGATCATCCTCTTCCTGTTCGCCCACGTCGTGGACACCGCGGTGGTCGGCTGGGGGCCGGACGCCTATAACCGGGTGGCTTCCGTCTACCACAACCCGTTCATCCGGATGCTGGAGCTCGGACTCGTGGCGGCCGTCCTGTATCACTCCTTCAACGGCGTGAAGATCATGCTGATCGACTTCTTCCCCGGGCTGACTCGCCACATCCGGTTCCTGGGCATCGCGACCGCCGCTCCTGTTCGTCGGATCGATGATCCCGATCACGTGGATCATGGGCTCGGCCATCATCGAGCTCCTCCTGGAGGGCTGACGCTTATGTCCGCGACGACCGAGGCTCGTCCTGAAGCCCCGCTCCCCCAGGGGAAGCCCGTCGGCGCCGGACGAGGCCGCCCGGTCGGTGGCTTCGAGCTCTGGGCCTGGCTCTTCATGCGGATCTCCGGCCTGATCCTGCTCTTCCTCGCGGTCGGGCACGTCCTGATCATGCACGTCTTCGAAGAAGGGGTGGACCGTGTCGATTTCGCGTTCATCCAGCTCCGCTGGGCCAGCCTCTTCTGGAAGACCTGGGACTGGCTGATGCTGGTGCTCGCCCTGCTCCACGGCGTGAACGGCCTCCGGATGATCCTGCTCGACTACGTGCGGCGGGCGGGCGCCCGGCGGGCGATCAACGGGTTCTTCGTCATCCTGGGAGCCGCCCTGATGGTGCTCGGCACCATCATCGTCGTCACCTTCGATCCCTCGAAGTGGCCGACGTCGTGACGATCACGCACACGTACGACGCCGTGATCGTGGGCGCCGGCGGGGCCGGCCTGCGCGCCGCCATCGAAGCCTCCGGCCGGGTCAAGACGGCGGTGATCTCCAAGCTCTACCCCACCCGGTCACACACGGGGGCGGCCCAAGGGGGCGTCTGCGCCGCCCTCGGCAACGTGGAGGAGGACTACCCGGAGTGGCACGCGTTCGACACCGTGAAGGGCGGCGACTACCTCGTCGATCAACCGGCCGCCCAGATCCTCACCGAGGAGGCCGTCGACGCGATCTACGAGCTCGAGCGGTGGGGCCTCCCGTTCAACCGGACCCCGGAGGGACTGATCGACCAGCGCCGCTTCGGCGGGCACACCGCGAACCACGGTGAGCGCGCCGTGAAGCGCGCCTGCTACGCAGCCGACCGCACCGGACACATGATCCTGCAGACGCTGTACCAGCAATGCGTGAAGCGCGACGTGCGGTTCTTCAACGAGTTCTACTGCCTCGACCTGGTGCTCGCCGACGACGGGCGCACGGCCGGCGTGGTGGCGTACGAGCTCGCGACCGGCGAGCTCCACGTCTTCCGGGCGAAGTCCGTCCTCTTCGCCACCGGAGGGTACGGACGGATGTTCCGGGTCTCGTCGAACGCGCACGCCCTCACCGGAGATGGTCTGTCGGTCGCGTTCCGGCGCGGCATCCCACTGGAGGACATGGAGTTCTTCCAGTTCCATCCCACTGGCCTGTACCGGCTCGGCGTGTTGCTGTCCGAGGGGGCCCGGGGCGAGGGCGCGGTGATCCGCAACCGCGACGGCGAGCGGTTCATGGAGCGGTACGCGCCGACGATCAAGGACCTCGCGCCACGCGACGTCGTCTCCCGCTCGATCTACCAGGAGATCAAGGAGGGACGAGGGCTCGGGCCGCGAGGCGACTACGTCCTCCTCGACCTGACGCACCTGGATCCCCGTGTCCTCGAGGAGAAGCTCCCGGACATCACGGAGTTCGCGCGCGTGTACCTCCAGGTCGAGCCGACGACGGAGCCCGTTCCGATCCAACCCACCGCCCACTACGCCATGGGGGGCATCCCGACCGACGTGCATGCGCGCGTGGTCACCGGGTCCGAGGAGACACCGGTGCCCGGCCTCTACGCGGCCGGCGAATGCGCCTGCGTCTCGGTCCACGGGGCGAACCGGCTCGGGACGAACTCCCTGCTCGACATCGTCGTGTTCGGGCGCCGGGGCGGAGACGACATGGCGAGGCATTGCGAGGAGACCGACCTCCCGGCGATGGCGATCGATGCCACCACCCAGACCGCCGACCTGTTGGATGGCATCCTCACGCGGCAGACGGGCGACAACGTCGCCGACATCCGGGCGGAGCTCCAGGACTCGATGTTCGATCTGGCGTTCGTGGTCCGGACCGAGGAGAGCCTCGCCAAGATGGGCGAGATCGTCGGTTCGCTCCGCGAGCGGTACGACCGGATCGCGATCACGGACAAGGGGAACGTCTACAACACGGATCTGATGGAAGCGGTCGAGGTCGGGTTCCTGCTGGATTGCGCCGCGACCCTCGTCGCGGCGGCGGCGGCGCGCGACGAGAGCCGCGGAGCCCACTATCGAGAGGATCACCCGCTGCGCGACGACGCGAACTGGCTGAAGCACTCGCTCGCGTATCGGAACGACGACGGCTCGATCCGTTTGGATTCGAAGCCGGTGCAGATGGGCCCCTACGTGCCGATGGAGCGGAAGTACTGATGGCGGCATCGCTCACTCCCGCCGACGTCCTGAACTCCTCGGACGAGCGTCGCGTGGGGGCGACGCCCCTGGTGACGCTCACGCTCAGGATCCGCCGGTTCAACCCGCAGGTCTCGGAGGAGCCGTGGTGGGACGAGTTCACGATCCAGGTGGATCCGTACGAACGGCTCGTCGAGGCCCTCCATCAGGTGAAGTGGCATCACGACGGGACCCTCACGTTCCGGCGCTCGTGCGCGCACGGCATCTGCGGCTCCGACGCGATGGTGATCAACGGGCGGAACGCCCTCGCCTGCAAGATCCTGGTCAAGGACGTGGCGCCGAAGGTGACGATCGAGCCGATCCGCGGCCTCGCGGTGCTGAAGGACCTGATCGTGGACATGGAGCCGTTCTTCGACGGGTATCGCGCGGTGCTCCCCTACCTCGTGAACGACGAGGAGACGGAGCGGGAGCGTGTGCAGATGCCGGAGGAGCGGGAGCGATACGACGACACGACGAAGTGCATCCTGTGCGCGGCGTGCACCACCTCCTGCCCGATCTTCTGGTCCGACGAGACCTACATCGGGCCCGCCGCGATCGTGAACGCGCACCGGTTCATCTTCGACTCCCGCGATCGCGCCCCGCGCGAGCGACTCGGCATCCTGTCCGAGAAGACCGGCGTGTTCCGTTGCCGGACGACATTCAACTGCACGGATGCGTGCCCCCGGGGCATCGAGGTCACGAAGGCCATCCAGGAAGTGAAGCGCGCCGTCCTGTTCGACCGATCCTGACCACGCGCTTCGATTTGACGAAGTCGCCCGAGAGGCGATAGGTGTGGCCACATGGCCGACGAGGCGGTCTCCGAGTTCGCTCTGACCGCGGGCTCCTCGGCCGAGAAGGAAGCGGAGCACGCGCTCGGGGAGGCGCTGACGGGAAGCGACTCCTCCGTCCTCGATCGTGCCGTGCTGCTGATCTCCGAGCTCATCACGAACGAGCACGGGGTCCGCACCTTCGGGGAGGGCGACGTCCTGTCCGTGAAGGTGCTCGCGGCCGACGGGTCCTCCCGGATCGAGATCCGGGATTCGGGCACCGGTGTCCTCCTGGGCGGGTTGCGCACGCGCCATCGTCCGGCGTCCCGGGGCTGGAGCCCCCACCTGCTCAGCCAGATCGCCGATCGATGGGGACTCGTCTCGGGCGCCGACGGCGCATGGGTCTGGTTCGAGCTCGACGGCCCTCGCCGACCGGCCTAGGTTCGGCTCACCGTCACGAGCCGCACTGGCGAGCGGAGATCGTGGATAGGGTGCCTCGATGACCGGACGGCATCGTGTCACGCTGATCCCCGGCGACGGGATCGGACCCGAGGTGTCTTCGGCCGCGCGGATGGTGCTCGATGCGGCGGTTCCCGGGATCGATTGGGTCGAGCGGTCGGCGGGGTCGGCGGCCCTCGCCGAGCATGGTGACCTCCTGCCGGAGGAGACCCTCGAGGCGATCCGCACCACCCGGGTCGCCATCAAGGGGCCGATCACGACACCGGTGGGCTCGGGGTTCCGCAGCATCAACGTCGCGCTCCGGCAGGAGCTCGACCTCTTCGCGGCCGTTCGCCCCGCCCGGTCGTTGCCGGGCGTGGCCACGCGTCACGAGCAGGTGGATCTCGTCGTGGTCCGGGAGAACACCGAGGACCTCTACCAGGGCGTCGAGTTCGCGGCCGGCTCCCCCCAGGCCGACGCGCTCCGGATCGAGCTCCGGAGCCTGGCAGGCGTCGAGATCAAGCCCGACGCCGGCGTCACGGTGAAACCGATCTCCGTGGCGGGGACGCGACGGATCGTGCGTTTCGCCTTCGAGTACGCCAAGGCCAACGGCCGCGCCCGGGTCACCTTGGGACACAAGGCCGGCATCATGCCGACCTCGGACGGGCTGTTCCTCACCACCGCCCGGGACGAGGAGATCGACCGCGGCGACGTCGAGTTCGAGGACATGCAGGTCGATCATCTGACGGCTCGCCTCGTCCGCGACCCGGCTCGCTTCGACGTGCTCCTGCTTCCCAATCTCTACGGCGACATCCTCTCGGATCTGTGCGCGGGTCTGGTCGGCGGACTGGGGTTGGTCCCCGGAGCGAACATCGGCTGGGAGTACGCGGTCTTCGAACCGGTCCACGGGAGCGCGCCGGACATCGCGGGCAGGGGGGTGGCGAACCCGATCGCGATGATCCTCTCGGGCGCGATGCTCCTCCGCCACCTCGGCGAGGTGACCGGCGCGTCCGCCGTGGAGACGGCCGTGGACTCCGTCCTGTCGAGCGGCTCGGTGCGGACGCCGGACCTCGGCGGCTCGTCGTCCACGACGCAGGTCACGGACGCGATCCTGCGGGCGCTCGCCGCCTAGCGGTGGTGGTGCGACGGACCCCGACCGGGGTCCGGGGGGAGGCGTCAACAGCCCGGTTCGCCGTGGTGCCCGCAACAGCCCTTGTTCACGACGGAGATCGCTCGGTTCCGCAGGGTGAGCGCCACCTTCCGGGCGACCGGGAGGTCGGACTCGGACCAGTTGGTGAAGAAGTTGCCCACGTGCTCGCGCAGCGGGCGCATGAACGGGGCCATCGCACAATCGTAGTGCTTGGACCACGGGTCGCCTGGTGCGAGACTCCTCCCGTGCGGGACGAGCGGTGGCTCACGGCGGCCGGCTTCGCGACTGACGGCCGCCGGAGCGTTGCTCGCGGCCGTGGGCACGACCATCATCTGGATGTCGACGGGGCTGCGCCGGGACATCCGCGGCCTCCTCGACCTCGAGTTCCGTGGGCTCGATCTCGTGGAGGGCGTCGTGGCGCTGGTGGTCGCTGCCATGACGCTCGTCGGCCTGGTGCTCGTCCGTCGGCTCCGTGGCAGCGCTCGCGTCGGGATCGCCGTGAGCCTCGTCGCCTGCGGCGTCGTGCTCGTCGCCCTTCCGGTGTGGGTCGCGGTCCGGGCGGAGGACCGAGCGGTCGAGGAGATCGCACAGGTGGTCGCCGGGTCGGTGGGATCTCGATCGACGAGGCGACCCGACGGGTGCGCACGGAACCCGATCTCGCCGTGCGAGCCGACTCGAGCGGCGTGTGGCTGTCGATCGCCGGCGGTGTCCTCGTGACGCTGGGCGGTGTGTCGACGCTCCTGTGGGCCCGCCGGGGTCCGTCGGATCGCCTCGCGGAGGAACCCTAGACCTCGGCGAGGTCCGCGCATTTCGCGCGGATGCCCTCGGCCGCCTCCCGGAGCCTCGCGAGCTCGTCCTCGTTCAGGTCGAGCTCGACGATCTCCTCGACGCCCTTGCCGCCGAGACGGGCAGGGACACCCACGTACACGTCGCTGATGCCGTACTCGCCGGTCGTCCAGGCGCACACCGGGAGCACCTCCTTCGCGTCCCGGGCGATCGCCTCGACCATCGCGACCACCGACGCGCTCGGCGCGTAGTACGCCGATCCCGACTTCAGCAGGCTCACGATCTCGGCTCCCCCGTCGCGCGTCCGTTGGAAGAGACGATCCAGCGTGGCGTCGTCGACCAGCTCCGGCAGGGGCGTGCCGTTCACGGTGGCGTGACGGGGCAGGGCCACCATCGAGTCCCCGTGCGAGCCGAGGGTGATCGCCTCGACCGCGCTCGGCGAGACCGACAGCTCCTCCGCGATGAAGGCGCGCAGCCGGGCCGAGTCCAGCACGCCGGCCATGCCCATGACCCGCTCGCGGGGGAAGCCGGAGGCCTCCGCCGCGAGGAACGTCATCTCGTCCAGCGGGTTCGAGACCACGATGAGGATCGCGTCGGGCGACCCGGGCACCACCCGGGAGACGACGTCTCGCATGATCGCGGCGTTCTTCCCGAGGAGATCCATCCGGCTCATCCCCGGCTGGCGCGGGAAGCCGGCGGTGATCACGACGATGTCCGATCCGGCCGTGTCCGCGTAGTCGTTCGTGCCCACGATCGAGGGCTCGTAGCCCTCGATCGGTGCCGCTTGCCGGAGATCGAGGGCGAGCCCCTGCGGCTTGCCCTCGATGATGTCGATCAGACAGACCTCCGCGAGATCCTTCTCCAGGATCCGCATCGCGGTCGTCTGACCGACGAACCCGCTGCCCACCACGGTGACCTTCATCGCTGCCTCAGCTCCTCGGACTCGGATGCGGCGTCATGCTATCCGGCACCGCGGAGCCGCTCCGGCGACGGCCTCGGCCATCCGGCGGCGTCCCGACGGCGGGCCGCTCGTCGCCCGGAGCCCGGAGGTCCGGCGTCACGTCGCGGCCGTCGGCGAGCACGCGCGGCGACCGCCTCCTCGAGCCGATCGCCGGCCTCCCGCTCGCCGAGGTACCGGAGCATCATCGACGGCGAGAGGATCACGCCCGCCGGGTTCGCTCGGTCCCGTCCCGCGAGACGCGGGGCGGTTCCGTGCGTGGCCTCGAAGACCGCGATCCCCTCCCCGAGATGGCCGCCCGGCGCCATCCCCGGCGCCGCCGATCAGCCCGGCGCCCAGCTCCGACACGATGTCGCCGTAGAGGTTGGGCAGCACGAGGACCTGGAACCGTTCCGGGGTCCGGACGAGCTGCATGCAGAGCGCGTCGATGATCCGGTCGTCGAAGGCGACGTCGGGATACTCGTGCGGCGACGCGGCGGGCCACCTCGAGGAACAGCCCGTCGGAGAACTTCATGATGTTCGCCTTGTGGCCCGCGGTGACCGTGCCGAGACCCCGTCGCGCGGCCTCCTCGAAGGCGAACCGCACGATCCGCTCGCTACCCGACCGCGAGATCGCCTTCACGGAGATGCCGCTGTCCCGGCGGATCCGCACGCCGGTCATCTCCTCGATGAACGCGATCAGCGCTCGACCTCCGACGGTCCCCTCCTCGAACTCGATCCCCGTGTAGGTGTCCTCGATGTTCTCCCGCACCACCACGAGATCGACGTCGCCGTAGACGGACGGGACGCCCGGGTAGCGGCGGCAGGGTCGCACGTTGGCGAAGAGGTCCAGCTCCTGCCGGAGAGCGACGTTGGCGTTGCGGACGCCGCCCTCGGGCGGCGTCTCGATCGGCCCCTTCAGGGCGACGCCGTTGTCCCGGATCGACGAGATCGCGGAGGCGGGGATCGCCTCGCCACGCTCCTCCCACGCGCGGAGTCCGATGTCGCTGGACGTCCCAGCGCACCTCGACGCCGGTCGCCTCCACCACGAGACGCGCCGCGTCGGTCACCTCGGGTCCGATCCCGTCGCCGGGGATCAGCGTGACGCGATGGGCCACGGGATGCCTCCTCGAGCGTCGTCGGGTCAGGCGCGAACGGGGTCCGACTATCCTGGCAGCTCGCATCGGACCCAGCCGGCGTCTCCGACCGGCGCAGCGAGCGGGTCCCGGAGAACGAGGAGGAACGTGGCCGACAAGGGGCTCCGAGAGGTCATCGCAGCGGACACCCAGCTCTCCGACATCGACGGCGAGAAGGGCACGCCTTTCGTACGTCGGGTACGAGATCGAGCGATCTCGCCGCCGCACTCCTCGTTCGAGGAGGTCGTGTACCTGCTCCACCACCTGGAGCTCCCCACCGCGCGGCAGCTCGACGCGCTGCCGCGTTCCTCGCGGACGAGCGGGACCTCCACCCCTTCCAGGTGCAGCTGATGGGGACGCTGGCCCAGCAGACCTCCCCGATGTCGATGCTGCGGACGTCCGTCTCGGCGGCCTCGGCCTTCGACCCCGACGGGTGGGACGAGTCCGCCGGAGGCGCAGGCCCGCAAGGCCCTGCGGCTGATCGCCAAGACGGCATCGCTCCTCGACGACGTACCACCGCCTGCGGACCGGGCATGGAGATCGTGCCGCCGAACCCCGCCCTGCCGCACGCGGCGAACTTCCTCTGGATGCTGCACGGCGAGGAGCCCGACCCGGAGGACGTGCGGGTGCTCGACACCACCTTCGTCCTCTACGCCGACCACACGATGAACGCCTCCACGTTCACCGCGAGGATCGTCGCATCCACGCTGGCCGACATGTTCTCGCGCGATCACGGCGGCGATCGGCACGCTGAAAGGTCCGCTGCACGGCGGCGCCAACGAGGAGGCGATGAAGAGCTTCGAGGAGGTCGGCAAGCCGGAGAACGCCGAGGCGTACGTGCGCGACCGGCTCGAGCGCCACGAGAAGATCTTCGGCTTCGGCCACGCCGTGTACAAGACGTACGACCCGCGCGCGACGGTGCTGAAGCGGCTGTCGGCGAGCGCGTGCGAGCGCGCCGGCAAGCCGCAGCTCCACGAGATCGCCGAGGCGATCGAGGAGACGACGTTCGAGCAGAAGGGCCTCTATCCGAACGTCGACTTCTACGCGGCGGCCGTGTTCCACGTGCTCGGCATCCCGACCGACCTGATGACGCCGGTCTTCGCCGCCGCCCGGATGGCCGGGCTGGACCGCGCACGTGCGCGAGCAGTACGCGGACAACAAGGTGATCCGCCCGGGTCGCGCTACATCGGCCCCCGAACCAACCTGGATACCCCTGGAGGAGCGCGGCTAGGTCACGGATCGCCGTCGGGCGGGGGAAGAGACCGGCCCCCTCGACGACCGTTCGGACGAGGTCGTCGCGACCGCATGCCCATCAGGTGCATGCCGGGATCCCGTCGATCGCGCGGATCCCTCGAGCGACGGCCATCGTGAACTCGACACCGACTCGCTCCGCTTCGCTCCCTGCCGCCTCCGAGCAGATCGAACGCAGCCTGGGGGCACGTGGACACCGAAGAGTCCGTCCATGAACCGCGCGTTCTTCAGGCTCCGGAGCGGGACCATGCCGACGAGCACCGTCGCGCGCTCGAAGACCCCCGGGCGCCGGACGAGATCCGCCCACGCCGCAGTCGATCGACGTCGTACGCGATCTGCGTCCAGACGACGTCGCCGCCGGCGTCGAGCTTCGCCTCCAGCCTCGCGGCGTCGTAGGGCTCGGCCAGCGGCACGTCCGCGACGCCGATCAGGTAGCGCGGCGGATCCTCGATCACGGCGCCCGAGGCCGTCGTCCCCTCGTCGCGGACGCCGAGCGAGCGCGACCACCTCGTTCGGCCGCCAGGTCGAACACCGGCTTCGCGTCGGGATCGTCCCCGAGTCATCGGATCTCCGCCGAGGACAGAGCAGGTCCCGAGCCCCGAGCGCCCACGCCCCGAGCAGGTCCGCGGTGATGGCCCAGCCGGTTCCGGTCGCGGCAGACGAGCTGGACGTCGGCTCGGCGCCCGCTGCGCGCACGAACCGCGCGCCCGCCGACCGCAGACATGTGCGGCGACGCCGCCGGGTTGTCGGTGACGTTCACGGCGTCCACGTAGCCGACCAGCGCTCGCGCGTGCTGCGCGACCGCGGCCCCGTCCCGGAGCGCGGCGGAACGACCTCGCCGGTGACGGCGAACCGCCGGCGTCGAGCAGGGCGGCGAGCCGGCCGCCGGCTCCGGACTCACGCTCCGTAGGCCTGCGGCTCGGCGGCGGTCACGGTGTTCACGAGCAGCATCGCGACGGTCATCGGTCCGACGCCGCCGGGCACGGGGGTGATGGCGCCCGCCACCTCGACGGCCTCCTCGAACAGCACGTCGCCCACGAGCCCGTCGTCCGTCCGGTGCACCCCGACGTCGATCACGGTGGCGCCGGGCTTGATCATGTCGCCGGTGATCATCTGGGGGACGCCCGCGGCCGCCACGAGGATGTCGGCGCGCCGCGTGTGCGTCGCGAGGTTCGCGCGTCTTCGACGTGGCGCTCGTCACGGTGGCGTTCCCGCGGATCGAGTCCTGCGCGAGCATGATCGACAGCGGCGCACCCACGAGATCCCCGTACCCCACGACGACGACCTCCGCACCCTCGAGCGGGATTCCCCCGCAGCAGCAGCTCCACGATGCCGTACGGCGTGGCGGGCGGGAACGTGGGCTCGCGCGCACCATCATGCCGACGTTCGTCGGATGCAGGCCGTCGACGTCCTTCGCGGGGTCCATCGTCCGCTGCACCTGCAGCTCGTTGAGGTGCGCCGGCAGCGGCAGCTGGACGATGATCCCGTGGATCTCGGGATCGCGGTTCAACCGACGGATCGTCGCCAGCATTCGTCCTCGGTCACGAAGCCGGGCAGATCGACCTGCTCGGAACGGATCCCGACGTCGGCGCACGCCTTGTGCTTGGCGCCGACGTAGATGCGGGAGGCCTGGTCGTCGCCCACGAGGACGGCGGCCAGGCCGGGGTGACGCCCCGCTCCGCAGCCCCCGTACCCGCTCTGCAACCTCCGAACGGATCTGGGCGGCGACGGCTTTGCCGTCGAGGATGCGGGCGGTCACGGATCGAATCCTACCCGGGCCGGCGCGCCCGCCGACGGGGACGCCGGTTCAAGGCAGTCAGTGCCGGAAGTGCCGCCGTCCGGTGACCACGACCGCCATCCCGTGTTCCTCGGCCGCCTGGAGCACCTCGTCGTCGCCCACCGATCCTCCCGGGTGGATCACGGCGGTCGCGCCGGCGTCGGCGGCGACCTCGAGCGCGTCGGGGAACGGGAAGAACGCGTCGGAGGCCAGGACGGCGCCCGCGGCGCGATCCCCGGCCTTGCGGGTCGCGATCCACGCGGCGTCCACCCGCGACATCTGCCCGGCGCCGACGCCCACGGTCGCGCCGTCCCGCACGAGCACGATCGCGTTGGACTTCACCCGCCACGCGATCGTCCAGGCGAACAGCAGGTCGCGCCACTCGGCGGCGGTCGGCTCGCGCGAGGACACGACCTTGCAGTCCTCACGCGTCTCGTCACCACGTCGCGATCCTGGACCAGCGCACCTCCCGGCATCGCCCGGACGTCGAGCCCGCGCCGTCGGGCAGCGGCGCGCGCGACGCACGCCGGAGGTTCGTCGCGCTGCGCGAAGGCCTCGAGCGCCTCGGTCGTCGAACGCCGGGCGCGACCACCACCTCGGTGAAGACCTCGCGCATCGCCTCGGCCGCCGCGCCGTCGGCACGTCGCCGTGGAACGCCACGATGCCGCCGAACGCGCTGACACCGTGTCGCACGTCGAACGCGCGCCGGTACGACTCGGCGCGGGTGACCGGCGCGGCCACCCCGCACGGGTTGTTGTGCTTGACGATCACGCACGCGCGCTCGGGGAGCGCCGCGGCCAGCGACGCGGCGGCCTCGGCGTCCAGCCAGTTGTTGAACGACATCGCCTTGCCCTGCAGTACCTCGCGCCCCTCCCAGGGGCCCGGCGCCCGCACGTCCGCGATAGAGCGCGCCGCGCTGGTGTGGGTTCTCGCCGTACCGCAGGTCGCCGACCTTCTCCAGCGCCAGGCCGACGAACGCCGGAGCGCCTCGTCGTCCTGCTCGGCGAACCAACCGGCGACGGCCGCGTCGTAGGCGGCGGTGTGCGCGAACCGGCCGCGGCCGCCGCGCGCCGTGTCGCCGGGCGAGGCCGCCCTCGAGCGCGATCTCGTCCATCACCATCTCGTAGCGGCCGGGTCCACCACGACCGCGACCGACTCGAAGTTCTTCGCCGCCGCCCGGACCATGGCCGGCCCGCCGATGTCGATCTTCTCGATCACGTCGTCGAAGCCGGCCCCGACGCCACCGTCTCGCGGAACGGGTAGAGGTTCACGACGACCAGATCGAACGGCTCGATGCCGTGCTCGGCGAGCTGGTCGAGGTGCTCGGGCTTGCGCCGGTCGGCGAGGATCCCCGCGTGGATCCTCGGGTGCAACGTCTTCACCCGCCCGCCGAGCATCTCCGGCGAACCCGGTCACGTCCTCCACGGGCGTGACCTCCAGGCCCGGCCTCGCGCAGCGCCGCCGCGGTGCCCCGCTCGAGACGAGCGACACCCCCAGCTCCGCGCAGCGCGCGGGCCATCTCCGCGATGCCCGTCTTGTCGTACACCGCCAGCAGCGCCCGCCGGACCTTCCGTCTCGCTCACGTCGCCTCCCGTGATCCTCACGTGCCGGCCCTCGACCCGCAGCCGGCCGTCCATCAGCGCCCGCGGCCGCCGCCGGAGCAGCCGGTGCTCGACCTCGTGGACCCGAGCTCCAGCGAATCCCAGTCGTCGTCGTCGCGGATCTCGACGGCCTCCTGCGGGACGACCGGGCCGGTGTCCATCCCCTCGTCCACCAGGTACACGGTCACGCCCGTCATCTTCACGCCGTACGCGAGCGCGTCGGCGACCCCATGCGCCCCGGGAAAGCCGGGAGGAGCGACGGGTGCACGTTCAGCCAGCTCCCGGCGTAGGCGTCGAGCATCGCGGGTCCGAGCACCCGCATGTACCCGGCGGTGACGAGGCTCGATCCCGCGATCGAGGAGGAGGTCCACCACGGCTCGGTGAAGGCCTCCCGCTCCTCGAAGTCTTCCGCTCCAGCACGACGGTCTCGACGCCGCGCTCCGCCCGCTCGAGGGCTTCACGCCGGGCCGATCCGAGAGCACGAGGGCGATCCGGGGGCCGCAGACGGGCTGATCGAGGAGGGCCTGGAGGTTCGTCCCGGAGCCGGAAACGAGCACCGCGATCCGCTCCCCCATGGACCGGCCACGCTACCAGAGGCACCGGTCACGCAAGCCGTACGCTATCCGCGTGGAGGCCGAGGAGCGGATCCGTACGACCCCCGAGGGAACCGATGCGGCCGCCGAAGGCCCGGTCGGTGAACGGACGACCCCGACCGGCGACGGCCCCGGAGCGATCGCGCACGAGCGATGCGTCCATCATCCGGGCAGGGCGGCCGTCGCCCGATGCGCCGCCTGCGAGGAGCCGATCTGCCTCGCGTGCGCCGTGCCGGTGCGGGGTCGCGTGATCGGTCCCGAGTGCCTCGCCGTCGAACTCGGCGACCCGGCGCTCATCGTGCCGCCCGGAGCCCGTGCGTCCTTCACCGGGTCGTGGGCGACGGTCGCCGGAGCCGTCCTGGCCGTGGTCGCGACGATCGGTCCGTGGACGCGGACGGGCGCCGGCGACCGCCTGCTCGGCGCGTGGGTCCCCAGCATCCGGTGGTCGATGGTCGCGGCGGTGGGAGCGATCGCCCTCCTGCCGCTGGCCTGGTGGTTCCGCACGCGAGGGTCCCGGTCCGGTGGGACGCTCGTCGCCGTCACGGGTCTCGTCGTGCTGGCGGCTCGGCGCTCGCGATCGCGTTCCCGCCGACGTTCCAGGCGGCCTCGTGGGGGCCTTGGCTCGGTGCGGCCGGCGGCGCGATCTCGGTGGCAGGGGTCATCGTGAGCGGCATGATGGAACGGCGTCCCAGGCAGGGTGTTTGACTCCGGGACCACGCCCCTCTTGGATAGCGGAAGAGATCCACCCGGCCGCGCGAGCGCGCGGCGGTTGAAAGGAGCGATGCATGGAAGGTTCGGGCTCGTCCGGCTTCGACATCTCGAAGATGTCGACGGCTGAGAAGCTCCTCGCGGGAGGCAGCATCCTGCTCCTGATCGACAGCTTCTTCGCCTGGCAGTCCGTCGATCTCGGCGGGCTCGAAGATCTCATCAGTGTCGACAACTCCATCAGCATGTGGCAGGGGAGCGGCAGCATCTTCGGCCTCCTCGCGGGACTGCTCGCGATCGCGCTCATCGTCGTCGGCGTGCTCTCCATGACGGGCTCGATGGCGAACATGAATATGGGCACGATGTCCGCCGACAAGCTCACCGGCTTCCTCGGCCTTGGTGTGGCGGGATTCGGGCTCTTGAAGTTCCTCCTCGTTGTGACGAACTCGCCAGGCTGGGCGGCCTTCGTCGGCCTCGTGCTGTTGGTCGCGATCGGATGGGGCGCCTGGCAGAAGGTGCAGACGAGCGGCGGATTCCAGATGGGCGGCACCGGCGGCGGGACGATGGGCGGCGGGACACCACCGTCGAGCACTCCGCCGCCGAGCACTCCGCCGCCGAGCCACCTCCAAGCATGCCTCCGCCTACCGAGCCTCCACCCAGCGGCGGGATGCCCCCGTCCGGCTCGTCGGACATGTGAGCTGACGCACACGCACGTCCGAAGGGGCGAGCCCGGGAGCCGGGTTCGCCCCTTCGCGTTTTCGGAGGTAGCCTTTCGACCTCCGCCCCGAGGAAGGGTCCCGAGATCTTCCCAGGTTCGGCAAAGGAACGGAAAGGGACGAGACGTGAAGAAGTGTCCGTACTGCGCCGAGGAGATCCAAGACGACGCGATCAAGTGTCGATACTGCTTCAGCGACCTCCGGGTAGACCCCGACGCCGCGATGCAGCAACAGCCGGAGCCGGCCGCTCCCTCGGCCGCGGCGCCGACAGCGTTCGAGACATCCCCTCCGTCGGACACCGTCACCCCGCCGATGGTGACGGCAGGCGCGTCGTCCCCTTCGTCCGTGCAGTACACGCACTCGGGCTACCGCTACGTGCTCGGCTACGGAGCGGACCTCTTCGGGATCTGGGATCGGCAGGGGCCCGGGAGCCCGGTCGAGCAGTTCCCGCGGACGGACGAGGGATGGCGGAGCGCCTGGATCCGTTTCGTGAACCTCGAGCCCAACCACGTCCCGGTCGGCTCTGAGCAAGGGACATCCTCATCCGGAGGGGCGTCGCCGCAACCAGGGATGCAGCCACCCGGAGGCTCGCCGGCACCCGACCTCTCCGACAACCAGGTCCTCCAGTACACCCACTCCGGATCGACCTACCTGCTCGGCTACGGCCGCACCTTCTTCGGGATCTGGCTCCGGAGCGATCCGAGCAGGCCGCTCGAGCGGTTCTCCCGGGACGATGACGGCTGGGCGTCCGCGTGGCGTCGCTTCACGACGATCGAGTCGAACTACGCGGAAGTGGGTCTCGGGAGCTCAGGCTCTTCGTAGTCGCGGCGCGCGAGGCGACCCCCGATCGCCCCGCCCAGGACACCCCAGAGGCAGACGAGCCCGACGGCTCGAAGCGACCACGGGACGACCTCCAGGCGGAGCCGGTCTACGAAGAACGGGACGGCAACGCTCGGAGCGGCGAACGCCGCCCGAGCATCCCCAGTGCCGCGAAGACGATCCCGGCGAGCGCTCCGCGGACCGCCCCGCGAGCGGGCGCCAGCGCCGCACCCGCGAGACGCCCGCCGAAGAACGCCGCGAGCGGTGGATCGCGAGCAGGGTCCAGAACCATGGAGACAATGCCATCGGATCGGGGGGGAGGAACGCGCCCGCCAACGATCCCCCGGGGTCGAGGATCCATGGGCAGATCCGGACCGCAGTCGCTCCCGAGGCGACGAGATCGACGCACGCACCGGAAGCGGGCATGAGCAGGAGCGCGCTCTGAGCAGGGAGGGCCAGGATGTGCGCCCCGAACACCGCGGGGCCGACCGAGCCGAACGCCCCGAGGCCATCCACGTACCGACGCGTCACCATGGGCTCGAGCGTCGCGATCACCAGGAAGCCCACCACCAGGAGACCGAGCGCCCAGAGGTATGCGGCGACACCGCCCCGGAGCACGGCGGCGGAGGCCCGCCCGGGAGCTCCCTCCAGGTAGGCACCCATCGCCGTGGCGGCGGCGGCGAGCAGGCCTGCCCACACCGCCGCGCTGGCCACGTCCACCTCGACCGTCACGTCGGGTCCCGGGAACGACACCGTTGCGAACTTCGCGGCCAGCGCTGCCACGAGCGCCACCGAAAGGCCGGCGCCTGCCGCCGCGACGGCGGCGCGAGCCATCGCCGGTGCATCGGCCCACGACCGAGCGGCGCGGCGGCCGCCCCGAGCAGCCAGCCACAGGAAGCCCAGCGTGAGCGCCATCGGAACCAGGTGTGAGGCCGCTCGCCCGGCCGGCAGCGGCAGGCCGAAACCCGTCGTGGGCGGGAACGTATCACGACGTCAGCGCGGAACGCCGCGAGCGACGCGATGAGTCCGACCCTCGACGCCGCCTCCGGATCGATCGACCGCACGGCGAGGGAAAGCGCCAGGCCGAGCACCTGACCGAAGACGAGGAGCGCGAGGACGGCGAGGATCCCACCGAAGGCGGCGTGGGCGATGGATCTGAGGGCGCCGGCGAACGCCCCCGCGCGTTCGGAAGGCGCCTGCGAGCTCACCCCAGACGCTCGGCGACCAGATCGGCCACCTGCGAGGGATTCCGGCCCACGGCGACGCCGACGGCCTCCAACGCCTCGGCTTTCGCGGTCGCCGTCCCGCTCGACCCGGTCACGATCGCACCGGCGTGACCCATCCGCTTCCCCGGCGGCGCCTCGAACCCGGCGATGTAGCCGACCACGGGCTTGGTGACGCGTTCGGCGATGAAGGCGGCGGCCCGTTCCTCGTCGTCGCCGCCGATCTCTCCGGTGAGGACGATCAGCTCGGTCTCCGCATCAGCCTGGAAGAGCTCCACCGCCTCGACGAAGCCGATCCCGTGAACCGGGTCACCCCCCATCCCCACGCAGGTGGATTGACCGATGCCGCGTTGCGTGAGCTCGTGGACGATCTGGTACACGAGGGTGCCGCTGCGCGAGACGAGTCCGACCGCCCCCGGGGCACAGATCTCTCCGGGGATGATCCCGACGTTCGTGGCGCCGGGCGAGATCACGCCCGGACAGTTGGGGCCGACCAACCTCGTCCCCGATCCCTCGAGGTAGCTGTGGACCTTCGCCATGTCGCCGACGGGGATGCCCTCGGTGATGCACACGACGAGCCCGATCCCGGCATCGGCGGCCTCGAGGATCGCCTCGGCCGCGAACCGCGGCGGGACGAAGATCATCGAGGTGTCGGCACCGGTCTCCGCGACCGCGCGCGCCACCGTGTCGAAGACCGGGATCCCCTCCACGTCCTGACCGCCCTTGCCCGGCGTGACGCCGGCGACGATCTTCGTCCCGTAGTCGCGGTTGCGCAGCGTGTGGAACGTTCCCTCGCTCCCGGTGATCCCCTGGACCACGAGGCGCGTTCGCTCGTCGACGAGGATGCTCACGGGCGGGCCCCGGCGAGGTCGGCGGCCTCTTCAGCGGCCTCGAGCATGTTCGAGGCCGGAACGATCCGGGGATGTGCGGCATCGGTCAGGATCCTCCGGCCGTCCTCCGCGTTCGTCCCGTCGAGCCGGACGACGATGGGGACCCGCGCCTCGACCCGCTCGAGCGCCTCGAGGATGCCCTGCGCCACCAGATCGCCGCGCGTGATCCCTCCGAAGATGTTCACGAGCACGACCTTCACGGCGGGATCCGACAGCACCACCTCGAGCGAGGTCGCCATCTGATCCGCCGACGCCCCGCCTCCGACATCGAGGAAGTTCGCGGCCCGTGCGCCCGCCTGCGCCACGACGTCCAGGGTCGACATCACGAGGCCGGCCCCGTTGCCGATGATCCCGACCTCCCCGTCGAGCTTCACGTACTGGAGGCCCTTCTCCTTCGCGCGAGCCTCCACGTCGTCGATGGGGAACTGGGTCGCCAGCGCCGCGATGTCCGGGTGTCGCCACAGGGCGTTGTCGTCGATCGTCACCTTGGCGTCGAGCGCCACGACACGATCGTCGTCCAGGAGGACCAGCGGGTTGATCTCGACGAGGGTCGCGTCCCGCTCGACGATCAGCTCGAACATCTTCCGGATCACGTCGCCGGCACCCTCCCATGCCTCCATCGGGAGCGTTCCCACCAGCTCGCGCACGTGATAGGCGCGAAGGCCGAGGAGCGGGTCGATGTGGATCTTCCGGAGCGCCTCCGGCCGTGTCCGCGCGAGCTCCTCGATCTCGACGCCGCCCTCGGCGGTCATCATCGCCAGGTAGTCCCCGCGCGAGCGATCCAGCAGGAGCGACGTGTAGAACTCCCTCGCGATCGGCAGCAGCTCCTCGACCAGGACCCGCGTCACGGGGAACCCCTTGAAATCGGTCCCCAGCATCCGGCCGGCGGCGGCGGCGGCGGCCTCGGGTGTCTCGCACAGTTCGACGCCGCCACCCTTGCCGCGCCCGCCGACCTGGACCTGGATCTTCACGACCGAGCGCCCGCCCAGCTCGCGCGCCGCCGCCTCGGCGTCCTCTGGACCGAAAGCAACGATGCCCCGAGGCGTCAGCATGCCTTGGGCGCGGAACAGATCCTTGCCCATGTGCTCGTAGAGATCCATCCGTGGGGGTCCCTCGACGGCCTCGCTAGGCCTTCGCCCCGAGCCGATCGCGGAGCCAGGATGCGATGTCTCCCGTGTTCGCTCCCGGGGTGAAGACCGCCTCGATACCGGCTTCCTTGAGCTTGGGGATGTCGTCGGCCGGGATGACGCCTCCACCCACGACCACGACATCATCGGCGCCGCGGGCGCGGAGCTCCTTCACGACCTTGGGGAACAGCGTCATGTGCGCGCCGGAGTGGCAGGACAGCCCCACGGCGTCCGCGTCCTCCTGGATCGCCGCCTCGGCGATCTGCTCGGGGGTCTGGAACAGGCCCGTGTAGATCACCTCGAAGCCGGCGTCGCGGAGAGCCCGGGCCACCACCTTCGCGCCGCGATCGTGCCCGTCGAGGCCGGGCTTCGCCACGATCACCCGGAGCTTCTCGGCCATCCCGCGAGTCTACCGAGCGGTTGCGCGACCACCCGATCGAGCACGAGGTCAGGGACGTGCTCGATTTGCCAGCCTCCGGATGCTGGCCTAGCGTCCGGCCCAATCGACGGGAGGGGAAGCGGATGAGAGAAGGAACCAAGTGGAAGGTCATCAGCCTGGCGCTCGTGGCGTTCCTGGTCGGGATGCTGGTCACCACGGCGCTGGCCGGCGGGGGCACCACCACGAAGCTATCGGGCCAGGCGAACCAGCGAGTGGCGCTGGCTCGCGGGAGCGCTCAGTTCAGCACCCTGAGTACCACGTGGACGAATCTTCCGACCGCCTCCGTCTCGATCCGGATCCCCGCAGGCCAGCGCGCGATCCTGCTCGCGACGTTCAGCGGTGAGAGCATCTGCAGCGGAGGATTCGTGGGAGACGAGTGTGACGTGCGGATCCTCTTCAACGGCTCGCAAGGGCAGCCCGGCCCCGCGGCGCCGAACTCGGGCGCGGCCTTCGACAGCGAGGGCTCCGGGGACGACTATCGCGAGATGCACGCGATGCAGCGATCGAAGGGCCCGCTCGGACCGGGTCTGTACGCGGTCCGGGTCCAGGTCCAGACGTGTTGCGGCACGACCTTCACCCTGGATGACTGGCATCTGACGGTCGAGAGCTTCAAGACCGCCTGAGGCCGCCGTTCGGCGATCGACGGTGACCGGCGCACGGCCGGTCACCGTCGTCGCGTCTCTCTAGACTTCTCGGGTGGCGAAGAAACGCTTCCAGTTCCGTCCTCCCGGCCTGAAGCCGACGACGAAGGTCGGCACGCTCGGGCCGTATCGAGGCCGCCTCGGGTTCGCCTGGGTGATCGCCCCGCTGGTCGCCGGCATCGTGATCCTCGTCGCCGGCTTCCTGATCCTGACGCGGTAGGCCCGTGCTCGACGGCTACGCCTGGCCTCAGAGCGTGCTCCCTGGCGAGGAGGTCGCTCTCCACGTATCGTCCTCCGGCCCCTTCGGGGTCGAGGTCGCCCGCGAGGGAGGAGCACGTCGAGGTGGTCTGGCGGGCGGACGCCGTTGCGGGAACCGAGCACGCGGTCCCGGGAACCGCGTCCGCCGACGGTTGTGGCTGGCCGGCGACCCTCTCGATCCCGGTGGCCGAAGACTGGCGATCGGGCTTCCACTCCGTGAGGCTCACCGCGGGCGACGACGAGGCGTACGCGTTCTTCGCCGTCCGGCCCGCGGCGTCGCCTGCGCCGATCCTGCTGGTCCTGTCCACCTCCACGGCGAACGCCTACAACGATTGGGGCGGCCCCTCCCTGTACACCGGCGGCACGCGCGTCTCCTTCGAGCGGCCGCTCGCCCGGGGCTTCCTCGCCAAACCCGAACCGGCGGCGCGGAAGGCTCAGGCCGTCCCCGACCGCGAGGCGCTCGGGTACTTCGGGTGGGCCGAGGAACACGGCGTCTTCCCCGTGGAGCGGCGGCGCCGGCTGGTGGACATGGGAGCGTCCGTTCGTGGCGTGGGCCGAACGCGAGGGCTTCGCGATCGACGTCGCGATCTCCCAGGACCTCGAGGAGCATCCCGAGGTGCTCGACGGGCATCGGCTCCTCCTGTCGGTCGGACACGACGAGTACTGGTCCTGGGGGATGCGCGACACCGTCGAGGCGTTCCTCGCCGGAGGCGGCAACGCTGCCTTCTTCAGCGGGAACACGTGCTGGTGGCAGGTGCGGTTCGACGACGGTCATCGCGGGATGACGTGCTTCAAGTACCAAGCAGCCGAGGATCCCGTGCTCGGAACGCCTGACGAGCGATTCCTCACCGGCGCCTGGCCCGACCGGAGGATCGGCCGACCCGAGGCGGCGATGACGGGCTCTCCTTCTCCCGAGGCGGCTACTCGCGCTACGGGCTCGGCGTGCCCCGCGCGTCCGGTGCCTACACGGTGTGGCGGGCGGACCACTGGGCGTTCGAGGGGACCGACCTCCGCTACGGGGACGCGCTGGGACTCGTCGACGCGATCGTCGGCTACGAGGTGGACGGGTGCGAGCTGTCCCTGGAGGACGGTCTGCCGGTTCCCACGCACACGGACGGAGCTCCCGACACCCTGCAGGTCCTGGCGACGGCGCCGGCGACCCTCTGGTCACAGGACGAGCAGCCATCGCGCTACGCCGACGAGCCCGGAGAGCTCGAGCACGTCGCCCAGGCGCTGTTCGGGGACGGCTGGCACGAGGAGCTGCATCGCATCCGGCACAACCATGCGGTCGTCGCCTCCTTCGAGCACCCGGGCGGAGGCACCGTGTTCAACGCCGGCTGCACCGACTGGACGTACGGCATCGAAGGAGGAGACGCGAGCGTGCGCCGGATCACCCGGAACGTGCTGGAGCGCCTGTCCGCATGACGACCGAGGCTGGAGGCGTGCGCTGGGACGGGTTCGCGGACGTGTGCCCCGAGATCGCGGAACGCGCGGAGGAACGGTTCCGCCGCCAGGAGCTCTGCATGCTCGGCACCATCCGGGCCGACGGGTCGCCGCGGATCAGCCCTTGCGAGCTCGACTTCGTCGCGGGCCACCTGATCCTCGGCATGATGTGGCAGAGCCGGAAGGCCGTCGACCTCCTCCACGATCCGCGGTGCGTCCTCCATTCCTGCACCACGGACCGGATGGGCACCGAAGGAGACGCGAAGATCTCCGGACGCGCGATCGACGTCCGCGATCCAGCGCTCCGGCGGGCCTACCGCGAGGCGGTCAAGGCCCGGATCGACTGGGCGCCGGACGAGCCCGCGTTCCACGCCTTCTCGATCGACGTCGTCTCGGCCGGGTTCATCTCGTTCGCCACACCCAAGACCGTGATCGCCTGGGACGCGGTCCGTGGGACCAGGACGCTCCCCTTCCCCGACGGGGACTGAGGATCGACCCCACCTTCGTCAGCGGCGCGTAGGAGAGCAGCAGCCGCTTCTCCCCGGCCTCGGAGAACGCGATCGTCGCCTCCGTGTCCTCCCCGTGTCCCTTGATCGCCACCACGACCCCTTCGCCCCAGCGCTCGTGGACGACCGTGTCTCCCTCGGCGACGGTCGGGACCTCGCGTCTCGGGGGTGGCGAGGGGGTCCACGAGCCGGTGGGCGCCACGTCGATCTGTCCCTTCCCCGGGAGCCCGACGACCGTGTACCCGCGCTCCGACCGGCTCGCGCGGCCGCCGCGAGAGGCATCGCGCGGATGCGACCGGCCTCGCCCGGAACCACCCTCCTCCCGCACGTCGAGCAGGTTCGGTGGCAGCTCGTTCAGGAACCTCGAGGGCGGGTTGTAGTTCGTCTGTCCGAACAAGGTCCGGCCCCACGCGTGGCACAGGTAGAGGCGCTTCTGTGCTCGGGTGATCCCGACGTAGAGCAGCCGCCGCTCCTCCTCGAGCTGGGCCGAGTCGGTCATCGACCGGTAGTGCGGGAAGATCCCGTCCTCGAGCCCCACGATGAACACCGCGGGGAACTCGAGTCCCTTCGCGATGTGCAGCGTCATCAGCGTGACCGAGGACTCCTCCTCGTCGTAGTCGTCCTGCTCCCCGATCAGCGACACCTGTTCGAGGAACGCGTCGAGGCCGGCGTCGGGGTCGCGGGCCAGGAGCTCCGCGGCCACCCCCGAGAGCTCCTGGATGTTCTCGATCCGCCCCTGCGCCTCGACCGTGCGATCCTCCTCGAGCTCCGCGAGGTAGCCCGACTCCTGTGCCGCGAACTCCACCATCCGCGCGGGCCCGGCGCCGTCCGCGAAGTGCTCGGCGATCGCGGTCATGACCTGGTTGAAGCCCGCCACCGCGCCCTTCGCGCGCGCGGCCAGCGACGCGATCTCGTCGACGCGGCGGCACGCCTCCATCACGTCGATCTCTTCATCGCGCGCGAAGGCTTCCACGGCGGCCACCGTGGCATCCCCGATCCCCCGCTTCGGCGTGTTCACGACCCGCCGGAACGAGATCACGTCCTGCGGGTTCGTGAGCAGGCGGAGGTACGCGAGGACGTCCTTGATCTCCTTGCGCTGGTAGAAGCGCACGCCGCCGAAGACGCGGTACGGCATCCCCACCCGCATCAGGACGTCCTCGATCACGCGTGACTGCGCGTTCGTGCGGTAGAAGATCGCGACCTCGCGATAGCGGAACCCCTCCTCGCTCCGGAGGCGCTCGATCTCCTGCGCGACGAAGTAGGCCTCGCTGTGCTCGTCGTTGGCGCGCACCCGCACCACCGGGTCCCCGGAGCCGGCCTCGGTCCACAGGTTCTTGGGCTTCCGCTGGACGTTGTTCTCGATCAGCGCGTTGGCGACCGTGAGGATGTTCTGCGTCGAGCGGTAGTTCTGCTCCATCAGGAACACGGCGGCGTCCGGATAGTCACGCTCGAAATCCAGGATGTTCTGGATCGTGGCGCCTCGCCAGGAGTAGACGCCCTGGTCCGCGTCGCCGACGACGCAGATGTTCCGGTACTTCTCCGCGAGCATGTTCACGAGCTTGTACTGCGCGCGGTTCGTGTCCTGGTACTCGTCGATCAGGATGTACCGGAACCGCTCCTGGTAGTGCTGGAGCACCTCGGTGTGATCGCGGAAGAGCCGGACGGCCTCGCTGATGAGGTCGTCGAAGTCGAGGGCGCCGGCATCGCGCTTCCGACGCTCGTACTCCGTGTAGAGCCGCGCGACCGTTTCCTCGTACAGGTTGGAGGTGAGGTCGGCGAACTCCGCCGGGCCGAGCACCCTGTCCTTGGCCTTCCCGATCGCGGACGCGATGGCCTTCGCCGGGTAGCGCTTCGGGTCGATGTCCATGTCGCGCGAGATGCCGGCGATCAACCGTTCCGTGTCGCCGTCGTCGTAGATCGTGAAGTTCGACGGGACTCCGAGGTGGGTGTGCTCCTTCCGGAGGATCCGGGCGCAGGCGGAGTGGAACGTGAGGACCCACATGCCGCGCGAGATCGGACCGCCGAGGAGGTCTCCGACCCGCTCCGCCATCTCCCGTGAGGCCTTGTTCGTGAAGGTGATCGCGAGGATCTCCCCCGGCGAGACCCCGCATTCCCGGATCAGGTAGGCGATCCGGTGCGTGAGCGCCCTCGTCTTGCCCGATCCCGCCCCCGCGACGATCAGGACGGGACCCTCCGTCTGGAGGACCGCCTGCCGCTGGATGTCGTTGAGGCCGTCGAGGAGGGGGGAGGTGACGCTCACGCGACGATGCTAACGCGGCCTCGCGACCCGACCGACGATCGGTGCCCTGACCTGGACCTTCGGCAGATGCCGCAGCCCGGATCCCGGGGTACGGTGACGGGATGCGGGAACGATCGCGGATCCGTGCTGCCCTCCGAGCGTTCGGGTTCGGCTGCCTGATGACGGCAGCCGGTCTCGGTGGATACGTCGGCTGGCTCCTGTGGGGCACCGGCCTGGAGACGGCCCGCGCCCAGGAGGTGCTCGGCGACGAGCTCCGGCCGCTCTTCGAGCGCCCCACACCGCCCACCGAGGACGAGCGCTACCTGACAGGGGAGGCGTACGCCGCGATCGTCATCCCCTCGATCGACATCGACTTCATCGTCGTGGAGGGCACCGACTACGTCAGCCTGAAGAAGGGACCCGGCCACTATCCCCGTTCCGCCGATCCGTGGGACGGGACCGGTCAGGTGGCGATCGCGGGGCACCGTACGACGTATCTCCATCCCTTCCTGAACCTCGACCGCGTCGAGGTCGGCGACCGGATCGACCTGATCACGAAGCACGGGACCTATCGCTACGAGGTGACCCGCCGGTACGTCCTGCCCGAGGCGGGATCGGGGGCGGCCATCGTCGACACGGTGCGTCCTACGCTGGTCCTGACGACGTGCCACCCGAAGTACTCGAGCCGTGAGCGGTTGATCGTGACGGCGACGCTGGTGCAGGGACCGAAGGAGCTCTAGAGGGGTCAGTCGTCGTCGTCGGAGGACGCGGCGAGGAACATCTGCTCGGCCAGTTCCTCGATCGCGCGATCGATCCTCTGTTCCTGCGACTGGTGGATCTCGTCGTGCTCCAGGAGCTCGTCAACCTTCTCCTCGAGGTCCTCCAGCTTGTGGATCGCTTCCTCCGCGTCACCGTCGACGAACTTCTTCAGCGACTCCTCCAGGCCCTTCGCGATCTCCTCGGCTGCTTTCTCCGAGATCGTGCCGTCGGCGAGGCCCTCCGCCACGACGTCCTGGAGGGCGGTCACCGCCGCATTGAGGGGGTCCTCGGGCGGCGGAGTGGGGGACGCAGAGGGCGACGAGGAAGGTGACGAGGATGGGGAAAGCGATGGTGACGGACTCGGGGATGGGCTCCGCGACGCCGTGGCGCCGTCGGGGGGATCCTCGCCGCCGAACAGCGCGAACGCGAGGCCGCCCAGGAGCGCGAGCGCGACGGCGGCGATCAGCAAGGGAACCAACCGTCGCCGGGGCTGCGGCCGATCGGCCCTTCGTGGCAACGCGTCTGTCGGCCCCGTAGGGACATCGTCGGCCGCGGCCGGGGTCGCGGGGATCGTCACCGGGAGCGGACGGGTCGGGTCGACCGGCGGCACCGGCGCCGTCCGGTCCTCCAGGGCCGCCGTCATGTCCGCGACGCTCTGATACCTCGCCGCGGGATCCTTCTCCATCGCGCGCAAGACGACGGCCTCGAGCGACGGGGGCACGGACGGCTCGAGCGAGGAGGGCGGGGTCGGGGCATCGTGGACGTGCTGATAGGCCACCGCCACGGGGTTGTCGCCTTCGAACGGTTGCCGTCCCGTGAGCATCTCGTAGAGCACACAGCCCAGCGAGTAGATGTCCGAGCGATGGTCCACCGGTTCGCCGCGGGCCTGCTCCGGCGAGACGTAGCCGGCGGTACCGAGGATCGAGGAGGTGCGGGTGATGTCCTCTCCGTCGAGACCACGGGCGATCCCGAGATCCATCGAGCTTGATCCGCCCGTCGCCGGTGAGCATCACGTTCCCGGGCTTCACGTCGCGGTGCACGATCCGGGCGGCATGTGCCACCGCCAACGCGTCGCCGACGCTCCCGGCGATCCCACTCGCCCGGCCGGGAGGGATCCGCCCTTCTCGCCGGAGCAGGTCCGCGAGCGTCTCCCCCGGCACGTGTTCCATCACGATGTAATGGATCTCGTCGTCCGTGCCGGCATCGAACACGGCCACGAGGTTGGGGTGCGAGATCGCTGGCGGCCGCGAGCGCCTCGCGCCGGAACCGCTCCACGATCGTGCCGTCGTCCGCCAGCCAGCTCCCCAGGACCTTGACGGCGACCGGGCGGTCCAGGACCCGGTCGGTCGCCAGATAGACCTCGGCCATCCCGCCGCGGCCGAGGAGCTCGCCGACCGCGTAGCGGTCGGCGAGCACCCTGCCATCCATGCCCATCAGCCCAGGCTACGGGAGGCTCCCCCAAGCCGGCCTTAAGGGCGGCGAGAGGTCCTCAGGCGATCGAATACTCGATCTGGAGCACCATCACCGGAAGGGTGACGCCCAGGCCGGTCTTCGTGACCTCGATCGTGAGCTTCTCGCCCTCGGCGATGGACGTGTTCGAGAGCGTCCCCAAGGAGACCGTGCCGAAAAGCGTCCACGAGCCGGTCCCACCGGAGCCCGCGGTCTGGGTGGCCCTCGACGCCACGGTGACCCTGTTCCCCCCGGTCGCGTCGCGGCGAGAGACGGTGATCGTCGCGTAGTTCGTATCGCTCGCCGTGAGCGCCGCGGCCGGCTCGATCGTCACACCGGTGATCGTGACGTTCTCTGGCGCGATGAACACGACACGCTCCGAGGTCGCCAGGATCGGCAGCGTGTCGGCGCTGTCCTTGAACCACAGGGAGGCCATCGACTGGCCCACCTGAGCGAAGGCGGCCGCGCTCATCCCGTCGAGGAGATCCGCATCCAGCCCGCTCCCGGTGCCATCGGCATCGGTCACGATCCCGAAGACCTCGGAGTCCCGCGCGAGCAGGGCGTCGATCCGAGCCGAGAGCACCGTCCCGGAGGTGATGTCGGCGCCTGAATGGGTGTGCGAGGACGAGGCGAAGTCGGTGGAATCCAGTCCGTCGAGCAGGGTCGAGTTGGTCGCCTGCTCACCGATGTTGAGGAACCTCGTGTTCGCTTGTCGCTTCGTGAAGAAGATCTTCTTCGCCAGCCGCTTGTAATGGCGGCTCCAGTTGTGCGTGATGCTCCCGCTGTCGTGGGCCGCGCTGGGTACGACCAGCAACCCACCACAGAGACTCACCACCAGCAGCGAGACGAGGGCCTTGCTCCTGAGCGGACGTCGGGTCACGGTGACCACCTCCCGCCGTATTATCGAAACGAAACCTCCACGGAGGTGGGACCGCGGCGAGTCAACCTGGTGATGAGGTGAGCATCATTCCCACTCGATCGTTCCGGGCGGCTTCGAGGTGACGTCATACGCAACCCTGTTCACCCCGGGAACCTCCCGAACGATCCGCGAGGCGATCCGGTCGAGCACGTCGTACGGGAGCCTGGCCCAATCCGCCGTCATCGCGTCCTCGGACGTCACGACGCGAACGATCACCGGGCTCTCGTACGTCCTGCCGTCCCCCATCACACCGACCGTCCTGGTGTCCGCGAGGAGGACGCAGAACGCCTGCCAGGTCTCCCGCTCGAGGTCCGCGCGCCGGATCTCCTCCCGGACCACGCGATCGGCTCCTCGGACCTTCTCGAGGTGCTCCGCCGTGACCTCTCCGACGATCCGCACGGCGAGGCCGGGACCGGGGAACGGTTGTCGCTGCACGACCTCCTCCGGGAGGCCGAGCTCGGCGCCGACCTGCCTGACCTCGTCCTTGAACAGGTCGCGCAGCGGCTCGACGAGCTCGAGGTCCATCTCCTCGGGGAGTCCGCCCACGTTGTGATGGCTCTTGATGTTGGCCGCGGTCCGCGAACCGCTCTCGATGACATCGGGATAGAGGGTTCCCTGCACGAGGAATCGGGCGTCACGATGGTCCCGCGCGACCTCCTCGAAGACGCGGATGAACTCCTCGCCGATCACCCGCCGCTTCCGCTCGGGGTCGGTGACTCCGGCCAGCTTCGCGAGGAAGCGGTCCTGCGCCTTCACGTGGACGAGCGGCACGCCGAAGTGCAGCCCGAACGTCTCCTCCACCTGCTCCGGCTCTCCATCACGGTTCAACCCGTGGTCGACGAAGACGCAGGTGAGCTGATCCCCCACGGCCCGGTACACGAGGAGCGCCGCGACGGAGGAGTCGACACCGCCGGAGAGCGCGCAGAGGACCTCCGCGTCGCCGACCTGTGCCCGGATCCGCTCGACGGCGTCGTCCACGATGTTCACCGGCGTCCAGTCGGGCAGGAGCCCGCATCCGTCGTAGAGGAACCGCTTCAACACGTCGTGTCCCCGGGGCGTGTGCGAGACCTCGGGATGGAACTGCACGGCGAACAGGCCCCGATCCGGATCCTCCATCGCGGCGATGGGGATCTGCTCGGTGCGAGCCGTCACGCGGAAGCCCTCGGGCGCCCGCGTGACCGCGTCCCCGTGGCTCATCCAGACCTGCTCCTCGCCGGCGAGGTCGGCGAGGAGCACGCCCCCGGTTCGATCGACCGACATCGCGGTGCCGCCGTACTCGCGCTGGCCGGTCGCGGCGACCTCTCCCCCGAGCGCGCGGGCCATCAGCTGATGCCCGTAGCAGATCCCCAGGACGGGCACCCCCATGTCGAAGAGGCCCGGGTCGACCGAGGGAGCCCCTTGCTCGTAGACCGACGCCGGCCCCCCGGACAGGATCAGTCCCGCCGGGCGGCGCGTGGCGAGCTCTGCCGCCGTGGCGTCGTGCGGCACGATCTCGGAGTACACGTGCGCCTCCCGGACGCGCCGGGCGATCAACTGTGCGTACTGCGCTCCGAAGTCGACGACCAGGACCGGTCTCGCGGGATCGTCCCTCGCGCCGATCCCGGTGCCACCTAGTGCCCCATCCCCACCCGCTGTGCGGCCTGGTAGGTCTTGCCCTCCGTCTTGATCGACGGCGCGATCACGAGCTCGGCCTTCTGGAACTCCTTGATCGAGGCGTAGCCGGTGGTGGCCATCGAGGTGGCGAGCGCGCCGAAGAGGTTGAAGGTGCCGTCGTTCTCGTGCGCCGGCCCCACCAGGATCTCTTCCAGCGACGCGACCTGCTGCGTCTTGACCCGGGCGCCGCGAGGCAGGGTGGGATGGAACGTGGCCATCCCCCAGTGGTAGCCGCGGCCCGGCGCCTCGTAGGCGCGCGTGAGCGGTGAGCCGATCATCACCGCGTCCGCCCCGCAGGCGATCGCCTTCGCGATGTCACCGCCGGTGCGCATCCCGCCGTCCGCGATCACGTGGCAGTACCGACCGGTCTCGTGCAGATGCTCCCGGCGGGCGGCGGCCGCGTCGGCGATCGCCGTCGCCTGGGGCACGCCGACACCCAGCACCCCCCGGGTGGTGCAGGCGTTCCCGGGCCCGACGCCCACGAGGACACCGACGGCCCCGGTCCGCATGAGGTGCAGGGCGGTGGAGTACGACGCGCAGCCCCCGACGAACACGGGGAGGTCGAACCCGGCGATGAACTGCTTGAGGTTCAGCGGCTCCGTCTGCGTGGAGACGTGCTCCGCCGAGACCACGGTCCCCTGGATCACGAGGATGTCGAGCCCGGCCTCCAGCACGACGGGGGCGAACCGTTCCACCCGCTGCGGGGTGAGCGAGCCGCACGAGACGACGCCGCCTGCCTTGATCTCCTCGATCCGCCGGCCGAGCAGCTCCTCCTTCACCGGCTCCTTGTAGAGCTCCTGCATCCGGCGGGTCGCCTTGTCGTCGTCGAGCTCGGCGATCTCCTCGTAGATCGGTACGGGATCCTCGTACCGGGTCCAGACGCCCTCGAGGTTGAGACAGGCGAGCCCACCGAGCTGCCCGATCAGGACGGCGGTCTCCGGGGACACCCCGGCATCCATCGCGGACGCCATCATCGGGAGCGCGAAACGATAGGCATCGACCTCCCAGCTGATGTCGACGTCGTCGGGGTCCCGGGTCCTCCGTGAGGGGACGATCGCCACCTCATCGAAGCCGTAGGCCCGCCGGGCCGTCTTCCCGATCCCGATCTCGAACTCCACCCAGATCACCCCCGCCGATGCCACCGAGAACGCGAGACGCCCATCCGGGAACCCGGATGGGCGTCAGATCGCTGCATGGGGTCAGCGTACCAGCCGACCCCCGCGCGATCGCTCAGGCCCCGGTGACGGCGTCGAGAGCGCGTCGAGCCTGGGCCAGGTGGAAACGGTCGTGTCCGGCGAGCATGCGGAAGAGCAGGTCGAAGCTCTCGCGGCCGCGCTCCGCGTGGACGCCGACCCGGGCTCGATCCTCCTCGGAGGAACGCTTCCAGAGCGCCAGATTGGCCTCCCGGAGCGGTTCGAAGAGCCCCAGGAGCTCGCCGGGATCGTCCTGTCGATCCGCGTGGAGGGAGTCCACCCACAGATCCTGGTCGTAGCCGATCAGGGGTGGTTCGTCGTGCGCGAGCACCCATCGGTAGCGCGCGGCGGAGACGACCTCCGCGTCGACGGCGTGACCGAGGCACTCGACCACGGACCACTCCGAGGGCTCCGGGCGGACGTCCTTCCGATCCGCGGCCTCCGCGACCAGCGACCGCCACCGAGCCGCGGCCTCCGCCTGCGCGTCCGCGGGGTCGTCCGCACCCAGGAGCGAGAGCAGGTGGTCCTGGTACGCCTTCGGTTCGGAGACGGGATCGGGCGAGCGAGGCTTCTCCATGGACAGGGACTCTAGCCGCCGCCGGTGACTCAGCCTTCGTCGGCGACGTGCCCGGACTCGGTGACCCGGAGGTCGGTCATCCCGGAGTGGACGCGGTCCCCTTCCACCCGAAGCGTGGCGTCGTCGATGTGCCGCAGCTTCGCCAGCGTGTCCATGACCTTCTGCAGCGACTGGTCCGGGGTCTCGGCCAACGTATCCACGACCAGCTCCGGGTTCTCGGGTGCCTCGTAGGGGTCGTCCACCCCGGTGAAGCCGGTGATCTCCCCGGCGAGCGCCTTCTTGTACAGGCCCTTCGGATCCCGGTTCGCGGCGATCTCGTCCACGGTCGCGTGCACGTACACCTCGACGAAGGTGTCCCCGATCTGGGCGCGCACGGCATCTCGAGCCGCCTTGTAGGGCGAGATCGGGCAGCAGATCGTGGCGACGCCGTTCCTGGTGAGGAGGTCTGCGACGAACCCGATGCGCAGGATGTTGGTGTCGCGGTCCTCCTTGGAGAAGCCGAGGCCCTTCGAGAGGTTCTGTCGAACGACGTCGCCATCGAGGATCTCGGTCTTCAGCCCACGCGCCTGGAGCTCGTGGTACAGCATCTCCGCGATCGTCGACTTCCCGGAGCCGGACAGACCCGTGAACCAGACGGTGAATCCGTGCGGCTCCGTGGCCGTCACAGGAAGCTCCTCGAGGTGGCTCCGTGCGAGTCGATCCCGTAGAGCGACAGGATCGTGGGGCCCACGTCGACGAGGGAGAGCCCCTCCACCTTGCCGCTGGGCTGCCCGGGCGCTCCCTTCATCGCGAAGATCCCCGTCCGGTCGTGGTTCGCGCCGTCCGGCCCGATGTCGTTCTCGAACGTGTAGACGCTCGGATTCCCCACCGAGCCCACCGAGCGCCACTCGAGGTCCCCGAAGTACACCAGCAGGTCGGGAGCCACACCCCGAACCTCCGGATAGACGTCTTGCGGCTTGTGCACCTTGGTGCCCAGCAACGCGCCGTCGGGTCCCGGCATCGCCTCGAGCTTCGCCACGAGCTCGTTCCGGACGGTCTCGTACTCGGTCGGCTGGATCGAGCCCTGTGGCTCCCGCCCGGCCACGTTCAGGAACAACCGGCCGTAGTAGCCGCCGTCACCCCACGCCGTGGTGCGCCCCCAATCGATCGCGGTCCTGGCGACGGGTGTCACGCCCTTGACCGGCTCCTTCAGCACGAGGTAGCCCTGCTCGATCAGCCAGTCGTTGAAGCAGATCCCTCCCATCATCGGTCGCGCCCCGTGGTCGCTCATCACGATCGTGATCGCGTCCTCCGGCAGGAGCTCCAACAGCGCTCCGACCTCATCGTCGAGCGCGCGGTAGTAGCGCTGGAACGCGTCCTCGAAGGGGTTCCCCGGCGTGTAGAGCGGGTGCTTCGGGTCGAAGTAGTGCCAGAAGACGTGGTGGAGCCGGTCCATGCCCATCTCGACCAACATGAAGAAGTCCCAGGGCTTCTCCTTCACGAGGCGGCGTGCCACCTTGAACCGGCGTTCCGTCATCTTGAAGACCTGATCGAGCACGAACTCCATCCCCTGCTGACGGAAGTTCGCGATGTCGAAGATGTACTGCCCCTTCCCGCCGAGCTCCTCCTCGATCTCGACCTCGAGCTCTTGGGGATAGGCGTAGTGCTCGGCCGACGGCGGCGTGAGGAAGCACCCCACGCGCCAGCCCGGGAACTCCTTCGGAGGTGGGAAGCCGGGAGGAACGCCGATCAGCAGCGAGGACTTGCCCTCCCCACCGAGGGCATCCCAGACGGCGGGGGCGCCGATCGAGCCCGAGTGCGCGATGCTCAGGCCCTCGTAGCTGGTGTCCTTCCGATTCCGGAAGCCGTAGATCCCGAGCTCACCCGGCGTCCGGCCGGTCATCGCGCAGGCCCATGCCGGCACGGTGATGGGAGGCGTGATGCTGGCCAGATCTCCGTACATCCCCTCGGCCATCAGCTTCGAGATGTTGGGTACCTCGGCCGCGAGGTCGTCGAACAGGAGCTGGGGTGTTCCGCAATCCAGGCCGATCACCGCGACCCGAGGGCCTTGCTGCATGCGCCGACATCCTCCCTAGTTCGTCGCGTCGGCCCGTTCGTGCGCCGGCCCGAGCGTCGGAAAACCGTGTGGCCGGGCGCGCCGGAACGCGGGGCGGCTCAACGGTTCTCGTATGCTATCAACCCGCCCGAAACGCCGACCAAGCCCTCTCGGAGATGCCTGTTCGATGACCGTGCTGCGCCGCGCGCTGGGCCTCGGAGCCGTCATGCTGTTGGTGGTGGCCGTTCCCCTCGTCGCGGTGCCGCGAACGATCGCCGAGCGGGTCATGGGTCAGTCGACCGGGGACGACGTGTGGATCCGGTTGACGGGCGCGGCGTGCATCGCCCTCGCGTTCTTCCACGTGCTGGTGATCAGGAAGCTCGATGACCTCTGGTGGTGGTGCTGGGCCTTCGTGCTCTTCGACGGGTCGGTCGCGGCGATCTCGCTCACGCACGCGGCGGTCGGGGTCGCGGAGGGCTCGGCGGCGTGGCCGTGGTGGATCCTCGGGATCACCGCCGTCGCCTTCAGCGCGCTCTACCTGGTGGGCCTGGCGAACGCCGGCCGGGAGAAGCCGTTCGCCTGATCCGAGCGGTCACCCCGCGGCCAGGCTCCTGACGAGCAGCACCGCGGTGTCACCCCCGTCCCACTCGCGAGGGAGATCCTCGCGAGGACGAAACCGGCCGACCGATAGAACGCGCGGGTCGACTGGTAGCCCGTCGTCGGGCTCTGGACCCGGATCGCTCGGTGAGACCGTGAGGACGAGCAGGGTCCGTCGTCCAACCGCCTCCAACTCGTCCGCGAGCCGGTCGATCAGCGCGTGCCCGATGCCCTGACGTCGTCGATCGGCGCGGACCGCCATCCACGTGATCTCGGCGGCCTCGTCGAAACGGTGCACGTAGGTCAGGAAGCCCGCGACCTCGCGTCCTTCGACGGCGACGAGACCGGCATCGCGTCGGACCGCGTCGGCACAGTCCCGTCGGCCCTGCTCCTGACCGAAGTGATACGGGAGCCCGGCGACGATCGCGTCGCACGACTCCGCGTCGGCTGCCGTGAGCGGCCGGACCTCGACGTCGCTCACGCCCGGCGAGCGCTGGAGATGCGCTCCCGGGCCACGCGATCGGCTGCGGTCGCGGGCGATACCCCTTCCCGGTCGGCGCGATCGAAGATGTCGATGAGCGAGTCCCCGATGGCCTCCAGCCGTTCGGACATCGTGGCGTCGTCCCACCCGAGCGTCTCGCGGCCCGCGAGGTGGATCACGCCGCCCGCGTTCACGACGAAGTCGGGGGCGAAGAGGATCCCGGCATCGCGGAGCCGCTCGCCGTCCTCTGGGCTCGCGAGCTGGTTGTTCGCGGCTCCCGCGACCGCGCGACAGCGCAGTACGGGGATCGTCTCCTCGCTGAGGATCTTCCCGGTGGCACAGGGCGCGAACACGTCACACTCGGTCCCGGTCACGTCGTCGGCCCGGACGACCTTCGCCCCGAGCGCGTCGGCGAGGGTGGTCGCCCGATCGGCGTCGACGTCGGCGAGCAGCAGGGTCGCTCCGGCGTCGTGGAGATGGCTCGCCAGGCGGCTCCCCACGGAACCGAGCCCTTGCACAAGCACGGACCGAGCCTCCAGCGCGTCGTCACCGAACGCGCGACCGACCGTGGCCCGGATCCCGTGGAACACGCCCAGCGCCGTGGCCGCCCCCGGATCGCCCGCACCACCGTTCGCCCTCGAACGGCCCAGGACATGGGACGTGCGCTCGCCGACCGTGTCCATGTCCGTCTCGCCCGTGTTCATGTCGGCGGCGGTCACGTACGTCCCGTGGAGCGACTCGACCAGCTCCGCGTAGCGGAGGAGGAGCGACCGGCGGTCGTCGCTCCCCGGAGCAGGTACCTCGGGCACGGCGATGACCGCCTTGCCACCGCCGTAGGGGAGGTCGGCGGCGGCCTGTTTCCAGGTCATCGCCTCCGAGAGCCGGAGCACGTCCTCGAGCGCGTCGGAGGGATGCCGGTACGACGCGAGCCTCGTGCCGCCCATCGCGGGTCCGAGGGTCGTGTCGTGGATGCCGATCAGCATCCAGGAGGACGTCGGCTCGTCACGATGGACGACGACCTCCTCCCCGTCCCAGGCTTCGATCAGCTCCTCGAACGCCACGTCGCGGAGTCTAGACCGCTCCCTCGGCACACATCTCGTGGCCGCGGGAAGGAACGAGGGCGGCGGGCGCGCGCCCGCCGCCGCCCGGGGTCCTGATTGCTACGGAGCGGCCTCGCGGTCACGCCTGAGGTGGAGATCCCCCAGCACTGGTACGCATCGTCCGACGACCCGGAGGTCTCCGGGTTGCCGTCGCCGTCGTCGGTCCACGATCCGACCACGCCCATGATCGAGTAGTTCGAGCCGGCGTCGACCTCGGCCGCCTTGGCCTTCAGCACGACGTCGATCACGGCCTTCTTCTCGAACTTGTTCTTGTCGTTCTTGTTCGTCGGCGTCGCGAAGGCCTTCCACGAGGACGCCGCTGATGTCCGCGAAGTTGAGCCCGCTCGCCTCGCAGTCCGTACCCATCGCCGTCACCAAGCTGCTCTCGACGCCCATCGGTGACGGCCCACCGTAGGTTCCCGTCACGCCCCACGTCGCCTTCGTGGACGCCGATGTCCGTGTCGGCCCCGGCGAAACCGATGGCGCCCACGCCGATGATGACGAACATGCGACTGGCCGTCGCTGAGCCCGCCGCCGGGCGCATCACGAACCGCGCCTTCGTGGACTGCCCTGGTGCCAGGGTGTAGTCCTTCACCCCGAAGCTCTGGAGCGCCCAACAGGAACTCAGAACGAACGTGAGCGCGGCCGCGCCCACGGCGGTGCCAAGCTTCTTGCGCATGCAGCTTCCCCTCCAAACCGGTCTCGTGGCCCCTCTGCGGGGTCCCGTGGAGCCATCCTCGCATCCGTTGTGCCGGGGCGCAAACGTGAGGCGGGTCCGATCGGACCCGCCTCCGTTCGTGCGTCGTTCGATGAGGAGCTCAGTGCATGTGGCCGTGGCCGGCCGCTGTCTCCTCATCCTCTTCGGGCTTCTCGACGACGGCGCTCTCGGTCGTCAGCACCAGGGCCGCGATCGAGGCGGCGTTCTGCAAGGCAGAACGGGTCACCTTCGTCGGGTCCACGATGCCGGCCTTGAGCATGTCGGTCCACTCGCCGGTGGCGGCGTCGAAGCCGCGCGCATCGCTCTCTTCACGGATGTGCGCGACGATGACGGACCCCTCGTACCCCGCGTTCTGGGCGATCCGGCGAGCGGGCTCCTGGAGTGAATCCCGCACGATGAGCGCCCCGGTGGCCTCGTCACCTTCGAGGTCGAGCTTGTCGAGCGCGGACTCGGCACGGATCGAACGTGACCCCGCCGCCGGGAACGACACCCTCCTCGACCGCGGCACGGGTGGCCGAGACCGCGTCCTCGATCCGGTGCTTCTTCTCCTTGAGCTCCACCTCGGTGGCCGCGCCGACCTTGACGACGGCGACGCCGCCCGCGAGCTTCGCGAGCCGCTCCTGGAGCTTCTCCCGGTCCCAGTCGGAGTCGGTCTTCTCGATCTCGGCCTTGATCTGGTTGATCCGGCCCTGCACGTCCTCCTTCGAGCCCGCGCCCTCGACGATCGTGGTGGTGTCCTTCGCCACCACGACCTTGCGGGCCTGGCCGAGCAGGTCGAGCGTGACGTTCTCGAGCTTCAGTCCGACCTCCTCGGAGATCACCTGACCGCCCGTGAGGATCGCCATGTCCTGGAGCATCGCCTTGCGACGGTCCCCGAACCCGGGAGCCTTGACGGCGACCGAGGAGAACGTCCCCCGGATCTTGTTCACGACGATCGTCGCGAGCGCTTCACCCTCCAGGTCCTCGGCCACGACGATCAGCGCCTTGCCGGCCTGCATGACCTTCTCGAGGACGGGGACGAGTTCCTGCACGCTCGAGATCTTCTTGTTCGCGAACAGGATGTACGGATCCTCGAGGACGGCCTCCTGGCGATCGGGGTCGGTGATGAAGTAGGGAGAGATGTAGCCCTTGTCGAACTGCATCCCTTCCGTGAACTCCAGCTCGATCCCGAACGTGTTCGACTCCTCGACGGTGATGACACCGTCCTTGCCGACCTTGTCCATCGCCTCGGCGATCGTCTGGCCGATCGCGGGGTCGGCCGCCGAGATCGAGGCGACGTTGGCGACGTCATCCTTGGTCTCCACGTCGTTCGCCTGCGCCTTGATCGCCTCGACGGCGGCCTCGACCGCTCGCTCGATGCCTCGCTTGAGCGCCATCGGGTTCGCGCCGGCCGCCACGTTCTTCAGGCCGGCCTTCACCATGGCCCGGGCGAGCACCGTCGCCGTCGTCGTGCCGTCACCGGCGACGTCGTTGGTCTTGGTGGCGACCTCCTTGGTGAGCTGGGCGCCCATGTTCTCCCACGGGTCGTCGAGCTCGATCTCCTTGGCGATCGTCACGCCGTCGTTGGTGATCGTGGGTGCGCCCCACTTCTTGTCGAGAACCACGTTCTGTCCCTTGGGACCGAGCGTGATCGCGACCGCGTCGGCGAGCTTGTCGACGCCGGCCTCGAGGCCGCGCCGCGCCTCCTCACCGAACTTCAGCAGCTTCGAGGCCACTGGTGTCCTCCCTTTCTCTGGCTTCCTCTCGGAGATGCGATCGGGCCCGTCTGGCGAGCCCTGCCGCTGATCTGGTGGTTACTTCCCGACGACCGCGAGGACGTCGCGAGCCGAGAGGATCTGGAACTCGGTGCCGTCGGCGTCCTTCCACTCCGTGCCGCCGTACTTCGAGTAGATCACCAGGTCGCCGACGGCCACATCGACCGGGACACGGGCGTCCCCGTCCTCGTTGAACTTCCCGGGGCCCACCGCGACGACGGTGCCGACCACCGGCTTCTCCTTCGCGGTGTCGGGGATCACGAGCCCGGACGCCGTGGTCTCCTCGGCCTCGCTTGGCTGCACGATGATCCGGTCCTCGAGCGGCTTGAGCTTGAAGTCCTTCGCCATGCCTGTCTCCTCCCTCGTACGTGTCGGGGCGGGTTAGCACTCACCCCCCCTGAGTGCTAGCAGGATAGCTCCGCGAGCGCCGAAGGGTCAATCGAGATGCCCGGCCATGTTCACGTCCCGAGGCCGCCGGAGGCTCGAGAGGTGTCGGGTGGACGAGGAGCGGAGACCCGAGGAGCTCCCCGAAGGGCGGGCCGCGGCTCCCGCGGTCGGCCGCGACCGGCGTGGCGGCGCCTATCATTCCGCCTCCGACCCGAACGCACGCGGGACGATGGACGGGGAGACCGTATTGAACAGGACGCTCGACCGATACGCCTCGCTGCCGACGCGGCCGCTCGCGCTCGGGGGAGCCGTCGCGGTCGCGGCCGCAGTGCTGAGCGGGCTCGCCGCTCCCGGTGGGAACCGCAGCATGGTCTTGCTCCCGGTCGCCGTCGCGGTCGGGCTCGGCGTGCTCGTGCTCGCTGCGACGCGCTTCGAGGTGTTCGTCGGATGCATCCTCGTGATCCGCGCCAGCATCGACACCATCGATTTCGGTTCGAGGACCCTGGACGCTGCGGGAGCCATCTCCGTCTTGTTCGTCGGAGCTTCGTGCCTCTGGCTGCTCGCCCGGCGGGGAGACCCGGTGCGGTCGGCCTCACCCGTCGCCGCGATCGTTCCCCCCATCGCGGCGCTCTTCCTGTGCGCGTTGATCAGCGTGCTCTTCTCCGAGCATCCGCTCGAGAGCCTCGTCGAGGTCGGCCGATTCGGAACGCTGATCGTGATCGTGGCGGTGCTCGGCCACCTCGTCCGCGACGAACGAAGCATGCGGTTCGTCCTGCTCGCGGCCCTGGGCTCGGCGATCGTGCCGCTCCTCGTCGGGTTCCGCCAGATCACGGGTGGAGGAGGGGTGTTGACGGCATCAGGTCTCGACCGGGTCCGGGGCACGTTCCTGCACTCGAATCCCTTCGCCGCCTACCTGTTCCTCATGTTCACGCTCGCAGTCAGTCTGTATCCGCATGTCCAGCGACGGTGGAAGCTGGTGCTGGGCCCCCTCGCGGTCGCATGCGGCGCGTGCCTGATCGCGACGTATTCGCGTGGGGCCTGGGCGGCGACCGTCCTCGCCCTCATCGTGGTCGGGATCCTCCAGGACCGACGTATCCTCTGGCTCCTCGGCGCGACATCGATCGTGGCGGTGCTCGCGATCCCGTCGATCAGGGTGCGGTTGTCCGACCTGTCCGAGAGCCAGAAGGAAAGCGGTGCTCCGGGCAACTCCCTCGTCTGGAGGTTGCAGTACTGGCAAGAGGTCTTGGCACTGCAGGACGACCCGTTGTTCGGCATCGGATTCAAAGAGGTCGAGCTCGGAGCGACAGCCGCGAGCACTCCTCCCCACAACGACCCGATCCGCGTTTTCGTCGAGACGGGCTTCCTCGGTCTCGCGGCCTACACATGGCTGCTGATCACGCTCGGGATCCAGGCTCGCGCGACCCTTGGCCGAGCCCCGCCCGGCGTTCCTCGAGGACTCGCCGTTGCCTTCGCCGCGACGCTCGCGGGCATCGTGGTCCTGAGCCTGAGCGCCAACATGATCACGCAATTGGTGATCCTCTGGTACTTCATGACGATCGTCGTGCTGGCGATCGCTGGGTCGCGGTTCCCGGCCGCGAACGCCCCCGCATCATGAGGATCCTCCACGTCAACAAGTTCCTGTATCGGCGCGGGGGGGCGGAGAGCTACATGCTCGATCTCGCTGAGCTGCAGCGCGCGCAGGGTCACGAGGTCGAGCTGTTCGGGATGCGTCATCCGGAGAACGCGCCCACCCGGTTCGAACGATGGTTCCCGTCCCGAGTCGACTTCGAGCCCGCCCCATCCTCGTTGCAGGGGAAGCTTCAAGGGGCGGGACGGCTTCTCTGGTCGTCGTCGGCCGCACGCGGTATGTCGGCGGTCCTCGACGCCTTCGAACCGGAACTGGTCCACCTCCACAACATCTACCACCAGCTCTCGCCGTCCATCCTTCGACCGATCCGAGCCGCCGGCATCCCGACCGTGATGACGCTCCATGACTACAAGCTCGCGTGCCCCACCTACCGGTTCCTCGACCATGGTCGGATCTGTGAGGCGTGTCTGCCCCGACGGTTCTGGAGCCCGACGCTCCGGAGATGCAACGGCGGTTCCCTCACTGCATCCACGCTGAATGGGCTCGAGATGACGGTTCATACGGCGGTCGGCATCTACGGGGCCGTCCATCGGTTCCTCTGCCCGAGCATGTTCTTGGAGGGGAAGATGCGTGAGGGACGTGTGTATCCGGATCGGCTCCGCTGGATCCCGAACTTCGTGGACGTCCACGCGATCCAGCCGAAGCGAACGCCGGGAGGAGGTGCCGTGTATGCCGGACGTCTCTCCGACGAGAAGGGGGTCGACGTCCTGATCGAGGCGGTCGCACGCCAACCTCGGCTTCGCCTCGACGTCGCGGGCGACGGCCCGGCCCGGCAGAAGCTCGAACGCCTGACGGCGTCGGCGGCCGTGTCCGACCGGATCCGGTTCCACGGACGGCTTCCCGCGGAGGAGCTCCACCAGCTGCTTCGGACCGCCTCCGTCCTCGTCGTCCCGTCACGGTGGTACGAGAACATGCCGCTGTCGATCCTCGAGGGATTCGCCGCCGGCCTTCCCGTGGTGGCTTCCGCCCTCGGCGGCATCCCCGAGCTGATCGACGTTGGCCGCGACGGGTTGCTCGTCCCCGTCGACGATCCCGATGCCCTGGGCGAGGCCGTGCAGGGTCTCGTCGAGGCTCCGTCGCGCGCGTTCGAGATGGGGCGCGCGGCACGGTCCAAAGCCGAGCGCGAGTTCGCCCCCGAACGACACCTCGTCCGCCTCGACGCCATCTACGAGCAGGCCTTCGAGATGACCGGTCGCAGGTCCCCCGGGTGAAACCACTCCGGATCGCCCTGATCGGGCAACGAGGGGTCCCCGCCACATTCGGCGGTATCGAGCACCACGTCGAAGAGATCGGCTCGCGCCTCGCGATGAGGGGACACGACGTGACGGTGTACACGCGGACGAACTACACCGACGAACGGCACGATCGGTACCTGGGGATGCGGCCGAGGTACCTGCCGACCGTCAACTCGAAACACCTCGACGCGATCGTTCACAGCGCGCTGTCCACCCTGGACGCCATCGTCCGAGGAGCCGACATCGTCCACTACCATGCGGTCGGTCCCGCCATGCTCGCCGTCGTGCCCAGGTTCCTGTCTCGCGCGAAGGTGGTCGTCACGGTGCACGGCCTCGACGCCGATCGCGCCAAGTGGGGAGGATCCGCACGGATCGTCCTGCGGTTCGCCCAGTGGCTGAGTGCGCGGGTACCCGACGTGACGATCGTCGTCTCCAGAGACCTCGAGACGTACTACCGCGATCGACACCGGCGTCGAACCGTCTACATCCCGAACGGCGTCAACGAACCGACGCTCCGTCCCCCCCACGAGATCACGGAGCGCTTCGGTCTGCGCGGGGACGACTACCTCCTCTTCGTCGGGCGCATGGTCCCCGAGAAGGCGCCGGATGTCCTCATCCGCGCCTTCCGGAGCCTCGAGACGGACCGGCGTCTCGTCCTCGCCGGGGGATCGAGTTACACGGACGACTACCTTCGGTCGTTGGAAGCGCTCGCGGCCTCCGATCGTCGCGTCCTCATGCCCGGCTACGTCTACGGGCGGGCACTGGAAGAGCTGTATGCCAACGCGACAGCATTCGTCCTCCCCTCATCGCTGGAGGGACTCCCCCTCACGCTGCTCGAAGCTGCCTCCTACGGGATCCCGCTCGTGGTGAGCGACATCCCACCCCATCTCGAGGTGGTCGGCGACGACGGCCCCGGACACCGGACGTTCCGATCGGGCGACGAACGGTCGCTCGCCGGGGCACTCCGCCAGGTGTTGACCGACCCCCGTTCCGAGCGACGCGATGCCAAGACCTTGCGCGATGTCATCCTGTCCTCGTACGCATGGGACAAGGCGGTCGACGGAACGGAAGAGGTGTACGCATCGTTCGGCAGGGTGCGGTAGGCCCGGCCGGAGGTCGGCTCACGCGCCGCCCGGAGGACGTCACGCATCGAACGAGGCCGTTCACGTCTACGAGACGTCACTCCGCACGGGGTAGGTGCGGCATCGACCTCCGCGTCGCATCGCGATGAGCGAGGTGATCCCGCTCTTGCGGACATCCGAGACGGCGCAGCAGCAGGTCGTGGCGGATCTGGGACACGGGTCCGCCGCTCGTGCGATGCGAGCCTGGACCGCTCGGTCCCCCGTCAGCAGGTAGGGCTCGAATCGATCGATCCGCTGCCAACCCGTCTCGAGGAACGACGGCTCGTACCTCCTCAGGGCGGTGTCGATCGCCGTGCGGAAGTTCCTGGCCGTGTCATTCACGGTCGCTCCCGCGGCCTGGAACCCCACGTGGCCTCCCTGCCCCATCGCGGCCAGGATCACCTGGTGGCAGGGCCGACACAACTCGCTCCACGGGCCGAGCGAGCCATCGGCTCGCACGGACGGCTGGAGGTTCGTGTACATCGACCAGAGCCGCGGCCGATACCACGCGACCTCGTTCCCCGCGATCCGGAGGGAGGCGGCCTGTCCGTCGCCGAAGAGCGCGCCATAGGCGATCACGGAGCTCGTGTCCGCCGGGAGCTGCCGCATGTGGATCGAGATCGCCCGCCTCCACGCCGCCTCGGTCCATCGACGGCGTTGCGATTCCGACGAGACGGCGTCCCACGCCGCGCGGTTCGTCGCCGCGAGCGGCGCTCCGGCGCCGCCCGTCCCCGGCGGACACGGCTCGTTCGAGCCGTACCCGATCGTCATCTCGCTGCCGAGTACGCTCGGCATCGAGACCGGGACCAGGTAGACATGATCGGCGTTCCTGCCCCCGGACCCGTCGGGCCGCTCCAGCCATCCGCCCAGGGCCCCCATCAGCTCCTCGTACTCGGAGGCCAGGACCTGGTCCCACGGGACGGGCGTGGTGATCCACTCGCAGTGGTCTGCGGAGTTCGGGTCGGTGCCGAGGAGGCGGAGGGTCGCCGCCCCGCCCCGGGCGAGCCAGCTCGGTGACGCCCTGCCAGCCATGATCCGGACGATCAGTCGATAGCCGTGGCGGCGCGCGTCCGCGACGTTCGCGTCCATCGTCCTCCAATGGAACGAATCGTCCCGTGGCTCGAGCGCACCCCACGGGAGCATCGCGGAGACCAGATGGAGCTCGGGATGGTCTCGATGCTCCGGGGCCGTCGGCGTGATCGCGGTGAGCGATTGCAACCTGCTGGAGACCCCTGTGTATCTCTCGGCGGATCCGGCGTCAGCGGCGGTGCCCGGGATCGGAGCCGCGGCGGCGAAGGAGAGCGTGAGCGCGATCGAGAGCCATCGAGACGGACCCCGATCGCGTCCCCCCGACACGCACGCGGGGAACCTCATGGCTCACCGTGCGTTGGTGGTGCGCGCGAGCCGAAGAGCAGACCCCAGATCTGGATCCGGAGGGCGGCGAGCGTCGCCAGGAGGACGACCAGACCCACGACCCCGGGGACCGCGAGGCGGAGGAGTCGCATCACGAGGTCGACGGCATCGGGGAGCGACGCCAGCGTGATCGCCGCGGCGGTGCCGGCCAGCAGCGACGCCAGGGCGATCTTCCCGAGCGTGACGGCGAGCGGTCGGACCGGCAGGGTGATCGTCCGATGCACCGTAACGGCGCCGTGGACGAGGTAGCCCACGCTGGACAGGACGTAGGCGATGGCGATCCCGTAGATGCCGAGCGGCACGAACAGGATCGCGGCGAACGCGATGTCGAGCGCGACCATGATCACGACGTTCGCGAACGGGACGACGGTGTTCAGCCGGGCATACCAGTAGGAGATGCAGACCCGGTTCACCGCGTCGAAAGGGAACTGCAGAGCGTAGACGGCCACCACTCCTGCGAGGAGGGTCGCTTGCTCGACGCCGAACGCGCCGCGCTGGAACGCGAGCGCCACGAGCGGTTGGGCGAGGACGACGAGGATCGCGAGCAGGGGGAGCGAGACCAGCCCCATCAGCCGCACGCCGTCCGCGACGATACGTCGCGTGGCGACGACGTCGTCCCGGACGGCGGCGAGCCGCGGGAGCAGGGCCACCACGACGCTCCGGAAGAAGACCGCGCCGCCGATGCTGTTCACGACGACCCACCCGTAGTTCAGGATCGTGATCTGTCCCGCCGGCAGGAACGACGCCAGGAATCGCTCGGCTGCGCGGGCGAGCATCGTGAGACCGGTCCCGGACAGCGGCAGCGTCATCAGGCGCACCGTCGACCTGATCTCGGGATCCCGGAACCGCACCCTCGGCCGCACCAACAGGCCTCGGAACGCGGCCACCACCCCGACGAAGACGAGCTGGAGGACGCCTCCCACCACGTATCCCACCGCCACCGAGCGGATGCCGAGCCGGCCGGAGAGAACGACGATCGTCACGAGGACCGCCCCGTGCTCTACGAGCGGCATCGCGGCCGGTCCGGCGAACGAGGACCGAGCGTTCAGCAGCGCCCGGAAGATCTCGGCGCCGACCCGCGTCGTCACGGTCGCGAACAGCAACGCCGTCATCGTGACCGCCGCGCGCTTCGTGTCGGACGATGCGCCGGGGGCGATCACGAGCGGCAGCACGGACGATGATGCGGCCCCGAGGGCCGAGGCGATCACCCCCGTGACGAGGGCGGTGCCGAGCAGGGTCTCCACCCGGCGGATCGCGTCAGCGGGCGCCTCGAGGAACCAGCCGTGGATGAGTGGCACGAGGACCTGGTTCGCGGACGCCAGGAGGAGCGAGGCGAGCGCGAACGGGATCGTCGCCGCGATGAAGAAGGCATCGGTGCCGGCGTCGGCTCCGAAGACCGCCGCCATCGTGGCGTCGACGAGGAAGCCCATGAACACCCCCGCGCCGGCGAGGACCGCGATCGTCGAGGAGCTCCTCGCGAGCTCGCGCCGATGGTCCTGCACGGGCGGCCTCAGGCGTAGCCGAGCTCGGTGAGGTGGCGCTCGATCTCGGCCTCCTGGTCCCCCGACAGCGTCGGGGCTTCCTCGGCAGACGAGCGCCATGTCTCGAGCCGCCGATCGAGGGCGGTCCGCAGCCGGGCCGCCACATCGACATGCGCACCAGACACGTCCCGATCCTCGCCGGGGTCTGCCTCGAGGTCGAAGAGCTGTTCGCGCCCGTCGCCGGAGCGGACGAGCTTGAACCGATCGCTTCGCACGCAGACGAGGTCGCGGACGAGCGGAGAGAAATCGAACGACGGGTGCCTCGCGCTCACACGAGCGAGGTCCTCCGGCCCCCAGGCCTTCCACTCGGCGAACGAGAGGCCGTCGCCGGCCGAGCCCCCGTTCGCCGTGAACAGATCCGAGCGACGCTCGGCCAGGGACGCGACGGGGAGCTCGCCACCCAGTGATCGTGCCAGCGACGGCAGCACGTCGACGAACTCGAACGTGTCGGTTCGGCGCGCGGCCGGAACGATCCCGGGTCCCCAGGCGACGAACGGCACCCGGACGAGATGGTCGTCGAGCGACGCCTGGTGGTCCGCGAGCCCGTGCTCGCCGATGTGCTCACCGTGGTCAGACGTGACCATCACGATCGTCTCGCCCGACCTGAGGTGACCGGCGGACTCGAGGATCTCCAGGAGGTTCGCCAGGTGGCGGTCGACGTTCCTGTGCTCACCGTCGTAGAGGGCCGAGTAGACCGCGAGGGTCTCCTCGTCCGCCGTGCCGATCGCTTCCCATGGTCCCACCCGCCTCGCGAGCGACATCCGATATCGGATGTCGGCGGCGGGACCGAACCGAGGCCCCCCGACTTCGCGATGCAGGCGACGCGGTGGCGCGTAGGGCCAGTGGCATTCCAGGTAATTGACGAACAGGAACAGCGGTCGGCGGATCGCGCCCACCTGCCGACTGATCCACTCGTTCGATCACGTCGCCACCCGAGTCCCCTCCACCGACGACCTTCCGGACCTGTCGGACCTTCTCGCGCCATCCGCGCTCGAGATCGGATCGATGGACGTGCCGATCGAACCCCCGGGCGAGGCCGGTCCCGGCTGAGATCAGAGCGTTGCTCGTCGCGCACACGGTCTCGTACCCGAGGCCGTGGAGGTACTCGGCGAGGGTGAGCTCCACTCGTGGGCCCAACCGACGTCCTGTCTGCCACTGCGCGCCGTGCTCGGATGGGTACAGCCCGGTGAAGAGGCTCGCGTGCGAGGGCAGGGTCCAGGGAGCGTTCGAGATCATCGTCTCGGCCAGCGTCCCCGTCGCAGCGAGCGAGTCCGTCGTCGGCGTGGTGGGAGCAGCGTGCCCGTAGCAGCCGAAGCGGTCACGCCTCGCCGTGTCGAACACCACCAGGACGACGTCGGGGCGCTCACCGGCCATCGGCTCCTCCTCCCCGCGCAGCTCAGGCACCGAAGTCGATCAGGTGGATCGGGCCCTTGAGGGTGCCCCCGCCGTTCGTCACGAGGAACTCGATCGGAGGGTCGGCATCTCAGCCAGAGGGAGAGCCACCGATCTGGATGCCATCTCTTCCCTCCGTCCCTCCGACCGCTCGCTCAGCTGGATCTTGTCACCTCACCCGCTGACCGTGAACCGTGACACATAGCCGCTGGCGTCGCTGACGTACAGCCTGCCGCTCGAGTCGAGGTCGACCCATGCCGGCCCCGTGAACGGGACGGGAGCCCCAGACCCTGTGGTCACCACCTGGCAGGTGGAGCCGTCCGGGCTCATCCGCACGACCCGCTTCCGGCCCACGTCGCCGACGTACAGCCAGGTGTTGGTCGGATCGAACGCGATCCCCGTGGGTTTGATGAACGTGGTTCCGCCGCAACTGGGTCGAACGCTCGTCGCCGTCTTCGACGCGACGTTCCAGATCATGATCCGGTTGTTGTTGACGTCCGCGACGTACACGGTGCCGCCCTGCACCTCGATGCCCCTGGGAGCCGCCATCTGGTTCGAGCCCGAACCGCAGGCCCCCATGTACGAGAGCGGTGCCGGAGTGGACTGCGAGAGCGCTGCGTCCACGTCGAAGATCTGGAGTCGGCAGTTCCCGGTATCGACCGTGTAGAGCTTGCCGTCCCCGGGCGCGTACGCGGTCACGCCCCCGTTGAACGTCCCGGGCGTCTTCCCTTGGACCCCGATGCGATGCGCGAACAGCCCATCCGGCGTCCAGATCGACACCGCGCGCGAATCCCCGACCCACAGGTGCCCGTCGCCGAGGGAGAGGCCGTGGGGATACCCGAACCCCTGCGAGTTCTTCCCCGGCGGCTCGCGGGACCCGAACTGCAGCTGCCAGCCGGGACAGTCGGCGGCGGAGCGGCAGTACGACGACGCGTCGAACTTCTGCCCGCGGTTGCCGAACGAGTCGATCACGAACACGGAGCCACCGCCGACGGCGACGCCGTTGCTCTTGTTGTACCCGCCATCGGGCGGCGGCTCCGGGCCGGTCGCGAAAGACAGCGGCGATCCGCTGTTCGTGAACTTGTAGACCTGGTGCCCGGTCCACGTGGCGCCGGTGCGAGGGTCGGGGTGCCGCGCCCCCCAGGTGTCGCCCGTGTAGATGTTCCCGTTGCCGTCGACCGCCGCGAACCGGACCGAGTCGAATCGGGTGCTTCCCCCCACCCCATCGACGGTGTTCCACGAGGCGATCAGGTTGCCCGTCTGATAGTCGAACTTGTAGAGCTTGTTCTTGTACGCGCTGACCGTGATCACGTCGCCGGACGTCGGGTCCACGGCGAGGCCACGGGGGTCGTTCATCTCGAGGATCCGGTCGAGCATCCCCAGGTACTGCCCGGAGCGGTCGAACACGACCACGGCGCGGAAGTTGTGCTCGACGACGTAGACGTCACCCTGGCCGTCGCCGTCGAAGTCGCGGCCGCCGTTGACGCCCCGAGGTTTCGGTGCGCCGAGTCCCGTGGCGGTCTTCCAGCCCGACCAGTTGAACTGGAACAGGAAGTCCCCGGAGTGGGTGAAGACGTTCACCACGTTGCATCGGGGATCGGAGACGTAGAGGCGACCGTTGCCGGGATCCACCCAGACGTGCGTGGGGATCTCCATGTTGCCGCTCGAGCAGCCGCGCACGTACCGGTGACCCGGATGGGCGGCGTCGGTGCCCGTCGGGAGGCCGGCGTTCATCACGCCGATCGTCTGGAGCCACTGGCCCGTGTAGCTGAACTGGACGACACGCTGGTTGCTCTGGTCCGCCACCCAGAACGAGGCACGGCCACTGCCGTCCAGATCGCTCATGTCGGCAGCGATGTCGTAGGGGCCGCCGATGCCGCCGGGCTGGCCGCCTGGCACGGTCTTCGTGACGATCAACGGGCTCCCGTCGCAGATCGCCGTCGTGCACTTCTGCCCGGTGATCGTGTAGCGCTTGACCCGGTAGTTCCAGTAGTCGCCCCAGAGGATCGTGTTCGTGCTGGGATCCCACTCGCCGCCGTAGGCGTAGTTGCCCGCGGGTCCCTTGAACCCGAAGGTCTGGTCGTACGTCGCTGTCACGGCCGACGCCGGCGAGGACACGCCGACCAGCGCCGACAGCAGCAGCACCGCGACGGTCGAGACCCGCACGGCGATCGATCCGATCCCATGTCCTCGCATGGTTCCCCCTCCGGTCATCAGCCCACCTGGAAGATCTGGATGCGGTCGTTCCACGAATCCGCGACGAACAGGAGCACCGCACCGCTGCCCGTCACGTGGGTCGCGAGATGCAGCGGTTTATTGAACTGCGTGTTCCCGGACCCCGCCGAGCCGAACGTCTGCAGGAGCGTCCCGTCGGCGGCGAACTCCGCGAGCCGGTGCTTCCGAGAATCGGAGACCCACACGTCACCACCCGGCTCGACCGCGACACCATCCGCGCTGCCCAGCGTGGCGCCGCCGAACGCGTCGACGAACGCACCGGTGTCCGCGTCGAGCACCACGATGCGATCGCGCTGGGTGTCCGCGACGTAGACGAGCCCGCCGTGCACGGCCACGGCCTTCGGCTTCGAGAAGGCGACCCCGCCGCCGCCGGAACTGGTCCACTCGACCGTCGGCCCACCCGGGGCCCATCGTTGGACGCGGTTGTTGTTCGAGTCGGCGACGATCAGGTCGGCGCCGACCGCGGCGACCCCGAAGGGCCACTTCAGCTGGCCGACGGCAGCGCCGGCCTTACCGAACTTCACGCCGGTGGGGCTGCCGTCCGGTTGGAACTCCTGGAGCCGATTGTTCTTGGTGTCCGCCACCCAGACCGTCCTGGTGCCGCCCACGTTCTGGATGTCGATCCCCTTGGGCCAGTTGAACCCCGGGTTCCCCTCTCCCCAGCCACGCTCGCCCCACGCCAGCTGGAACCCGTACGGCGAGCCGGAGGAGAAGCGCTGGACCCGTTGGTTGACCATGTCGGTCACGAATACGTTGGTGCCGTCCACCGTGACGCCGTACGGCTCGTTGAAGAAGCCGTCGGCCGGCGGCGTTCCCCCGATCGTCGCGAGGTTGGCCCCGGACGATCCGAAGATCTCCACCTTCCACTTCCAGAGATCCGCGCCGTAGACGTCGGGGAGGATCCGCTCCCGACGGCGACGCGGCGCAGCATCGAGAACTTCCCGGCGCCGGTTCCGGGGCTGCCATACACACGAACGAAAGAACCCGTCGCGGTGAACCGGTGGATGTAGTTGTTGGAGTCGGCGACGTAGACGTCACCGCTTGCATCGAGGTCGATCCCGTACGGTCGCTTCATCTGGCCGGGGCCGGTGCCGTTCACACCCCACGCGCGGATCCAGCCTCCGTTCGGTCCGAACACCGCGACGCGGCTGTTGGCGTAGTCGGCCGCGTAGACGTTGCCATCGGCGTCGGTCGCTGCGTCCCGCGCCTGGTTCAGCTCGCCGACGCCGTTCCCCGGACCAGTGCCGATCGACCTGATCGAGCTGCCGCCGGGCGTGTAGACGCGGATCGTGCTGGAGCTGATCTCGGCGATCAGGATCACGGGGTTCCCCGCGCCGTCGACGCCGGCGCTGATCCCCATGATCGTTCCGAAATGCACACCCCAGACCGAGTCGACGGTTCCATCCGCCGCGTCGAGGACCTGCACGCGGTTGTAGCCGGTATCGGCCACGTAGACCTTGCCGTTGAGGAAGGCCACGTCGCGGGGGTTCTCGAAACGGCCCGGGGCCTTCGGGCCTCGGGAGCCGCGCACCCATCGGAGCCCACCTCCTGGACCGTACGACTTGACCTGGTCGTCACCCGTGTCCGCCACGTAGATGTTCCCAGCAGCGTCCACGTCGACGCCCGAGGGATACATGTCGGCGTGTCCCGCGTTCCCGCCGCCGATCGTGTCGACGTAGGTCGGGACCTCGGCCGCCCCCGCCGAGGTGGGAGAGAGGGCGATGAGGGCGAACCCGAGGATGGCGGCGACGAGCCGTGGCGTTCGACGCGTCACGTGATCACGCCCTGCACGACCGATCCGCTCCGGTACGCCCACCGTTCGAGGTGCCCGGCCAGGGACCGCTCGAGAGCGTCCACATCGAACGCGGAGAGCTCGTTCCGGTAGGCCTCAGTCCGAGACGTCCGGAACGTGTACCGAGCGAACCCCTTCTCGAACCCGTCCGTCCAGGGGAGCCCCAGGAAGGCGAGGATCGCCTCGAGCGTTCCCCGCGGCTCGGCGACGACGTCCTCGTACCGGACGTCGAGCCACTGCGCGGTCGGAACCTCCGCCTTCGCTCGTTCGGAGGCGTCGATCAGCATCTTCCACTCCAGGCCGGCCAGCACGACGAACGACCGCCCCGACGACTCCCACTCCTCCCGGTATCCCTCCGGGAGGGGACCCCATCTCCACTCGGTCGGCCCCTGATAGCCGCGCCACCAGGGCATCTGCAGGAGCGAGTTCGCCACGGCCCGCCCGTCCCGCACGATGTGCACGAACCTCGCGTCGGGCATCACGCGGTGGATGAACCCTGCCCTCGGCCACCCGGTGAACTTGTGGAGGAAGACCGGAGCGCCCTGCACACGCGCGCGCTCCGCGAAGAAGCGCTCGAACCTCTGAGCGAGCCACGGCGTCGCGTCGTCGCCCACGAGATCGCGGACCGGCGCCACCAGCGCCGGGGACACCTCCTTCGCGAGGACCCGATATCCCTCCGAGGGGGCGAACCGGGGACGACCCTTCTCCGTGAACGCGGGGGGGACCATGCGGTAGAGCCGGCCGTTCCCTCGTCCTCGCAGCCCGAGGGGAGTCAGCCGGTCGTCGACGTTCGAGACGAAGCCGACGTCCGGATGCCGCGCCAGCACGTCGTGCGCCAGGGTCGATCCGCAGCGACCGCTGCCGAGCACGAACGCGAACGACGGAGCGCGCTCAGTCGACATAGCCGAACCTCTGGAGCTCGGGCCGCTGGAACGCGGTGATCCGCTCCACCACGTCGGGATCGAGCCGGATCTTCCAGCCCTCGTTGTGGTCGCGGATCGGCACGGAGCTCACCGACGCGCGCCAGTCCCGATCGTCCGCCAGACCGATGAAGCCGGCCAGCGACTCGAGGGCCGGCTGTGGGTCGGCCACGACGTCTTCGTAGCGCAGCTTCATCACCTGATCGGGAGGAACCGCTTGAAGTCCTCCCTCGATCGCGTTGATCTCCTCCGTCCAGTTCCGAGCACAGATCTCCCACGGATCTCCGCCCTCGGCGCGCCACTTCGTCGGTGTGCCGCCATACCACCACACGTGATCGGTCTCCCACCAGTCGACGCGGGACAGGGACTCCGCGACCGCGCGCCCGTCCCGAACCAGGACTACGAACCGCGCCCGGGGGAAGATGTCGTGGAGCTGCGGGATCCGCAGATTGTTCGCGATCCGCTTGGAGACGAGGCACGTCCCGCTGCTCAGCGCCCTGATCGAGTCGAACGCCGCCGGGAGCTCGACGCTCGGGTCGATCGAACCCGACGCCGGCCCGCCGGGCCGCATAACGCCGGCCCGCGTGTACACCGGCTCCCCCTCCACCGGGCTCGGGAAGAGGCGATCTCGGATCCGGCGTGCCCGTCCGTAGGCATAGGCGTCGGATCCACGGAACCAGATCGCTCGCTCGAGCGACGGTGCACGGCGAGCGACGCGGTTCAGGGCCGCGGTCGCGGGAAGCCAGGCGAACCGCGATCGCCAGTTGGAGATGAACGCGACCTGCGGATGGAGGCAGAGCGCCTTGTACAGGAGGGTCGTGCCGGAGCGGGCGGGCCCGACGATGAACGCCGTCTCCGCGCGGTCGCGGCTGGGCGAGTCTCGCCGCTCCTCCCGCGTGACCTGCACCATCGTCATCAGTAGGCCCCGCGGCCTCTCACGACCGCCGGGAGGGTGAGGAGGAGGAGCTTCAAGTCGAGCCGGAGCGACCACGTGCGGATGTAGGCGAGGATCCATGTCCACCCAGCGTAGGAAATCGACGTCCGAGCGGCCGCTGATCTGCCAGATGCACGTCAGCCCCGGCGGGACGAGTGTCCGCTGACGAACGTGTTCGTCGCAGAGCGCGTACTCCTCGGGTAGGGCCGGGCGCGGCCCGACCAGACTCATGTCCCCGAGGAGCACGTTGAGCATCTGGGGAAACTCGTCCAGGCTGAACCGGCGGATCACACGACCGACAGGGGTGATCCGGGGGTCGTTCTGGATCTTTGAAGACCGGTCCCACCGTGTGCCGGTTGTCGCGCGCGTGCCGATGGCGGATCTCGTGAGCGCCGTCCACCATGGAGCGGAACTTCCACATCGTGAACGGATGGCCGTCCTTCCCGATCCTCCGCTGTGCGTAGATCACCGGCCCGGGTGACGTGAGCAGGATCGCCATCGCGATCACGAGCATCAGCGGCGAGAACACGATGAGGATCGAAAGGCTGCCGACGATGTCGACGATCCGCTTGGTCGCGCGCTGCCAGGGACGCGCCGCGAGCATCCCCACTCGGCCGAGGAATTCGACCGGCTCCTTCCGATACGAGGGAACGTCCGGCGGAGCGACCTCCGGCCGGACGAGATCGATCACCAAGGGCCGGGTCGGTTCCGTCAGGTCGAGGACGACCTTGGACGCGTCCGTGCCCACCGCAACATCCAGGGCGGTTGACTGCTCTTCCTCGCCAGTGGATCGGTCTACCGACTGTCGATGCTCCTCCGCTGGCACGGAGGCGGGGGGATGTGTCGACAAGTGCGTCCTCCTGTAGGCCATATTGCCTAGGCCGCTCGGGTACGACCCAGGCCCGATGCGGGTTCTTACCCGGGACGACCGATCGTGACACATCCGCGAACCAGGTCGAGGTGGCGGCTATGTCCGATCGCCCGCGCCCATCCCCCGATCGGGTTAAGCCGGAATCCTACCTCACCCACCGAGTCCACTTGCAAGAAGTTCGGGTCGAGACGCGCGATCTTTTTCAGCGACGGGTCGGCGCGGAGTCCGGCGCCCGCTCGTTCCTCGCCTGATCCGCCTCCTCAACAGCAGGACCCGTGGAGGCCGGCCGGGGCTCGGCCGACCGGTTGGCCGAGGCCGGATCGCGGCCGGCCGGTTCGTCACCGCGGGACTCCGCTCCGGATCCACCGATCTCGGCAGCGCTCGTCGAGCGGTCGCCCGATCCCTGCGGGGAAGCACCTCCTCGGGCCGCACGTGCGTTCTTGCGACGAGACTTGGCGGATCCCGAGCGACGCGCCTTCGCGGGGGCCGCACCTCCGGGGGTCGCAGGATCCTGAGGTCGACCGTCCGTCGCGACGCTCGGCGCCGGTCGCGCGCCGGTTCCCTGCGAAGCGACATCCGGTTCGCGCACACCGGAGGCGCGCCCGTCGCTCCGCGCGGGGGACCCCTCTCGCGCCTTCGGCTTGTCGTCCTCGGCAGCTTTCCGCTTCGCCTTCGCCTCATCGGCCGCCTTGCGCTTGGCCTGATCCGCCGCCTTGGACTTCGTCTCCTCGGCAGCCTTGGTCTTGTCTTCCTCTGCGGCCTTCGCTTTCGCCTTCGCCTCTTCGGCAGCCTTCGCCTTGTCTTCCTCCGCGGCCTTCGCCTTCGCCTCTTCGGCGGCTTCGCGCTTGGCCTCATCCGCCGCTTTGCGCGCCTCTTCGGCAGCCTTGGCCTTGTCTTCCTCTGCGGCCTTCGCTTTCGCCTTCGCCTCTTCGGCAGCCTTGGCCTTCGCCTCTTCGGCGGCTTTGCGCCTGGCCTCTTCGGCAGCCTGGGCCTCCGCCTCGGCCTTCGCCCTTGCTTCCGCGGAGGCCCGGGCCCGCGCCTCCTGGACTGCCCGCACCCTCGCTTCCTCGGCGGCCCTCGTCCTCGCCTCCTCGGCCGCGCGTGCCTCCTGGACTGCCCGCACCCTCGCTTCCTCGGCGGCCTTCGTCCTCGCCTCCTCGGCCGCGCGTGCCTCCTGGCCTGCCCGCACCCTCGCTTCCTCGGCGGCCCTCGTCCTCGCCTCCTCGGCGGCCCTCGTCCTCGCCTCCTCGGCGGCCCTCGTCCTCGCCTCCTCGGCCGCACGCGCCCGCGCCTCCTGGACCGCCCGCGCCTCCTGCACGGCTCGTGCTTCCTCGGCAGCAAGAGCCTCCTCAGCGGGATCGAGCCGCAACCTCAGCTTCTTCGGCCGCTCACCCGGCCGCATACCACCGGAACCTCCAGACGTTTGCGACGGCGGGCGGCGGACACCGGCATCCTCAGACGCCTCGGGAACTGGAGCGACGGATTCCTTGTCTGCCTCCTCCTCGCGTCGCGCGGCGAGCGCCTGGAGACGAGGAACGATCGACGACCGGTAGCGCTTGTCGAGAGGCAACCTGCTCTTCAATCGCGCCCGGATGGGTGAGCGACGAGCGGGGACGATCTCGAGGAGAACGACGAGACCGATCGCCAGGATGGTTGCGATCACGATCGTAGGAACGACCGTCCTGACGAACGTCTGCGTCCGCGAGACCGCGACGGCATCGCTCGGCGAGATCGGCGCCGCTCGAGCCCTCCTCGACGCTCTCGAGCGCTCCGAGCGCTTGATCGTTCGCGACCTGCGCGGCGCTGAGCGCCTCGTCCGTCCGGCGCTGGGCGTTCTGGATCGCCTGGAACTCGGCGGCGAGCGGCGCGTTCCGGGCAGTCTTTTCATCGAGACGCTCCTGCAGGGCTGCCGCGAGCTCGTCGTCTCCCGCCGTGATCGCCGCCCCGATCTGGTTGCGGAGGTCCTGCGCCTCGTTCTCTTCCTGCAGGAAGACCTGCTCCGGGTTGATGAACCCCGTCTCGCTCAAGAACGCGTCGTAGTCGGCTTGCGCGTCGTCGTACTGGTTCTGCGCGATCTCGAGTTGGGCAGCGAACGGCTCCAGGCGGGCTCCCAGCAGCAGGATCAGGGCCTCGCGGCTCACGCCTGCGACCACCTGCTCGGCCAACTCCGGGTCGCGGTGCTCGTAGCGCAGCTCGACGACGCCGCTGCCGGACAACCGCTCCGCCTCGACGACGCCGGCCACGTCGCCGGGCAATAGGCCCATATCGGATGCGACCTGGCTCGCAACACCGTCGGTGGAAACCGCCGCCTCGAAGTCGCTGACGGACTGCGAGACGGACGCGAACAACGAGGTCGATCCGGGCGGCGTGGGTACGAGGACGGTCGTCGTCGCCACGTACGTGCGCGGGCTGGTCAGGAAGAGCAGCGTCGCGGCGACGGCCGCGGCGATGGCGACGAACGCGACGAACCGCGATCGTCGCGCGATCAGCCGCACATACTCTGCGATCTCCACGTCGACCTCCCGTCGACGGACATCTGGAACACGCATCCCGGTCGGAGAGCGATCCTCACACTCTACTGATCGAGATATGGCGCGTCGGCGGATTCACCGCGGCTCGAGCGAAACGCGGTCACGCCTGAGCACCAACAAGCAATCGGTCTGATCCGGACTGATCGCCCCGAACGAGAGGGCGCGGACGAACCACTTGAGGACGCTCCATGCCGCTCCGACGACACGGAACTTCTCCCGCAGTCGTCTCTGTTGATTGCCCTCGTACAGGGCCACGTACGCGGCCGCGAGACCGGCATCGGAGGCGGCGCGCAGTAACGCCCGAGGGGCGATCGCGGCGCGCAGGAACGTCGGAAACGGGCCGCGCCCGTCGGTGCCGGCATCGGCTCGACCGAGAAGCGACCGATGCACCCACAGGTGGAACCGGTACGGCGTGAACTTGGTCGCCAGTCCCTTGATCGAGCGAACGTTGGGGATGGCGATGATCACGATGCCGTCGTCGCGCACTGCGTTCGAGAAATTCCGCATGGCGCGCTCCGGGTGGGGGACATGCTCGAGCACGTTCCAGCACACGATGACGTCGTACTCGCGGAGTGGAAGCGGGTACGACTCGACGTCGCCGAGGATCCGTTCGTCGAGCGAGGCGTTGCGCTCGAGCTGCCGCTCCGACAGGTCGAGACCGACGACGTACGCCTTGTCGCGGAAGTCGAGGTGGGTCGCCGAGCCGCACCCCGCCTCCAGCACGCGGACCTTCTCGCGAACGGCAAGGAACGGATCGAGGACCTCTTGGAGCTTGTCGATCTCGTGCTGGTTCATCCGGCTCCCTGCATCAGAGACCGTCGTGCTGGACGCATCAGTCGACGGACTCCGGCCATGATAACGGTGAGCGGTGCGGGCGAACGTGGGGACACAGCCTGCGTCATGCGAAGCCGTTGCTATAGTCGGCCGCAACCCCGGTGGACAAGGGCAGACATCCCTCAAGCGAGTCGTGGCTGCGTCGCATGACGTGGCGGATCCGTCGCCGTATCCGGTGGGCCCGTCAACTCGGACTCGTCGTCGGCGAGGACAAGCTCCCTCCGGGTGAGCGGGCACGAACGACCGCGGCCAAGTGGCGGTGGCGTCGTTCGCACCGCGTCGCGCCGAACGCGGTGCCGGTGTTCGTCGTCGGTCTCCAGCGGTCGGGCACGAACATGATGCTGCGCGGACTGGAGATGTCACCCGAGTTCGAGGTGCACAACGAGGACGACACGAAGGCGTTCCATCGTTTTCGCCTCCGATCGAACGAGCAGATCCGCGCCATGGTCTCGCGAAGTGGACACGCGTTCGTGCTGTTCAAGCCGCTGTGTGACTCACATCGCGTTCCCGAGCTCTTGGATGCATTGAACACGCCGACCGCGGGCAAGGCGATCTGGATCTACCGTCGCTACGAAGGTCGGGCACGCTCAGCGGTGGCGACGTTCGGGTCCAACAACCTCCAGGTGCTGAGGCAGCTGGCGGCGGGCCGCGGGCTCGATCGCTGGCAGGCTCAGGGTCTCTCGACGACCAGCTGGGACGTGATCCGATCGACCGACTTCGAGTCTCTGTCGCCGGAAGCCGCGGCGGCGCTCTTCTGGTATGTCCGCAACTCGCTCTACTTCGAACATGGGCTCCATGATCGTCCGGACGTCACGCTCGTGTCCTATGACGCCTTCGTGGGGGATCCGGCGGCGACGATGCGTGCGATCTGCCGCTTCCTGGGGTTCGAGTACTCACCCCGGCTCGTGATGCACGTCGAGAACCGTCCCCGCCGCGGCCACGGCGCCCTTGGACTTCCCGATCACGTGAGGGAACGGTGCGAGGACCTCGAACGACGTCTCGACGCAGCCGTCGTGAAGAAGATGGCCGAGCTCGATTGACGCCACATGGACATCGGGTCAGAGGTGTGCAGCGATCCCGACGGTCACCCCGTGGACGCGGGATGCCCGCGCCATCGATCGGTCACTCGGTGCCTCGTCCTGACCCTCGACGATCCCCCGATGAGCCGAGTGCCTCCCCCTCCGGGGTCGACGACGCGTGATCGACTCGAAGCAGATCCCGCTCGACGAGTTCCTCGATGAACGTCGTCACCTCCGCCGCCAGGATCGGCGGGGGCGTCCTCGAAGAACGAGGCGACCTCCGGGACGACGTCACCGAGGGGCTTCCCGTCCCCCACCGTCTCCCAGATCAACGAGCCGGTCTGGTTCAGCCCGTGATACGAGGCCGTATCCAGGTTCAGGAGCACCGCCCCGCCCCCTTCGGCGAGCTTGCGGTACTCCACCCGGGGGTTCCGGACGATCACCGCCCCGCTCTCGATCATCGGTCTCCGCTTCTCCACTCACCCGACCGCCGGGTGACAGGCGCCATGCTATCCACGCGCCTGCTGACCGGGAAGAGCCAGAGATGGGCAAACGTGCGCTCCCCGCGCCTGCGATCTCGGAGCGGTCGCGTAGGGTTGTGTGCGCGGAGGCAGGAGGCGTGCCCCGACAACGACATGGCGAACGACGTCTGCTTCGGGTACGAGATCCGGTCCGACCTCGCCTTCGAGTACCTCCGCGAAGGTGGCGCGACCGGCGTCCTCGAGGTGGTCGAGACCCGGCGCGACGACACGGGCGAGAGTGGCGAGCCCGCTCCGAGAGTGGCTTCCCCGACCCGAGCGTCCCTTCACGGCGCGGTTGTTCCGTGAGACCACCGGCTGGCGTCTGTGGGTCTCGGACATGGGGTCCTTCCACGTCGACCCGAACGCCGGCTCGATCGAGATCCCCCGCGATGCCGCCCCGCTGCTCCGTGAGGAACGGCTCTGGGGCATCCCCACGGTCTTGTGCTTCCTCGCCCGCGGAGATCACTCCCTCCACGCGGCGAGCGTCGAGACCGGTGGGCGCTCGATCGTGGTCGGCGCGCCCGGCCGTTTCGGCAAGACCACCCTGGCCGCCGCGCTGGTGGGGGCCGGCTATCGCCTCCTGAGCGAGGACTCGACGTGCCTCCGCCTCTCCGCCGAAGGCGTCGCCGTAGTCCCGGGACCGGCGATGCTCCGGGTTCGACGAGATCCCGATCGACCCACGGAGGTCCCCGGCGGCCGTGTCCTCCAGATCGATGAGCGCGTCCATCTGGCGATCGAACCCGAGCTCCGAGGCACCGGCGATCCAGTCCCCGCCGACGCGATCGTGCTCCTCCGAGAGGCCGAACGGCGGGGACCCGCGCCTGGAACGGGTTGCCCCCGAGGAGGCGATCCCCGACCTTTGGGCCTTGTCCTTCAGCACCCCGACGGACGAGGATCGCACCAGATGCTTCGACGGGGTGACGCAGCTCGCGGCGCGCGTTCCGATCTGGAACCTTCACCGGCCCATGCGATACGACGTGCTCGACGCGGTCGTCCGGGAGCTCGAGCGGGTGCCGGAGCCGATGAGTCGCTCGGGTTCCGCTCCCATTCGCGACGAAGGCGCGCCTCGCCGCCAGGATCGGCGGCACGTTCCTGCTCGTCCATTGGCGGTTGCGACGCGACCCCGCTGCCGAGGGTGGTCGAGAGCTTCGGAGCCACCGACCAGCGACGGACTCGCCACGGGTCGAGGCCCGGCGCCTCTCCCGGATCGTCCACGGGACGCTCCACATCGGACCTCTCCGCCCGAGATGTCTCGTCAATGCGCTCGTCCTGTTCCGACTCCTCCGGGCACAGGGAGATCCGGCGGAGCTCGTGATCGGCCTCCCCCACGACGCCCGCGATGAAGAAGCGCACGCCTGGGTGGAGGTCGAACGGGTCGACGTCGGACCTCCGCCGGGCAAGGGATCCCACGAGGAGCTCGCGAGGTATCGCATGAAGAGCCGACAGGCCCTCGGGATCGGCGCTCGTCGCCTGCGCCGCCGACCGCCCGGCGGACGTCCGTCGACGGGTGCTCGACCAGTTCGACGACGACGAGCTCGCCCAGCTCGCACAGCACGCCTCGAGGCATCGTGTCGTCCCCTTCCTTGCCGCCGCCGTCCGAACGTCCGGCGCTGCACGTGAGCGACGAGGCCGTCGCAGCCCTCGCGCGCACGCACGCGACGAGAACGGCCGCCCACCTCCGCGTGCTGGCCGACCTCGACCTCGTGCGTCCGTGCACTCGGCCGCAGCCGCCGTCCCGTTCCTCGTCGTGAAGGGCCCGGTGCTCTCCGAGCACCTCTACCCTTCAGCCGGACCTCCGCACGTACGAGGATCTCGATCTGCTCGATCCCCCCGGACTCGTTCGAGCGAGCGGTGGACGCCCTCCGGGCGGGTAGGCTCGCTCCTCGCTCGACCGGAACTGGGCGCTCACCCGGGCGGATACGCGCGGCCAGCTCCACTTCCAGCTGCCGATGGGAACGCTCGCCGATGTCCACTGGCACCTGCTGAACCGCGAGAACGTCCGCGACGGCTTCGCGATCGACACGGACGACCTGTTCGAACGATCCCGCGAGGTCGACGTCGGCGGTCGTTCCGTTCCCGACCCTCGACCCGGTCGACACGCTGCTCCATGTGGCCCTGCACGCCGCCCTCTCCGGAGGAGACCGTCTGATCTGGCTCAAGGACATCGAGCGCGCGATCGTCGTCGATCAGCCGCCGTGGGACGACGTGATCGAACGCGCCCGAGCATGGAAGGCGGGTCGGAGCATCGCGATCACGCTCAACCGCGCACGTCGCTCGCTGGGCGCGCCGGTTCCCGAGGACGTGCTCGATGTGCTCTTCGCCTCGCGGACGTGGCGGCGGCCTCAGCGACCGGATCGACCACCGATTCCCCACCGAGAGCTCCGTCGGTCGCGAGAGCCCCGCGGTGTTCTGGGCTCAGCTCACCCGGGACTCGGGAGTCGCGACCGCACGGGCCGTCCGGGATCGCGCCTCCCGGCGGTTACGAGCGATGACCCACGGAGGATCCTCGCCGGGCGCGATCTTCACGTCCTCCGGCACGAAGGAGGACGAGCGGACCTTCCTCCAGCGGGTGGCGAGCGAGGACAGCCGACGGCGAGACGGCGGGACCGGCCCCGCTCAGTAGAGCCCGAGCGTCCCCCGGCGTCGCTCCCGCGCGATGGCCGCCCGGAACGCGATCGGCCCCCAGGATCATCGCCAGGACCGACATCGGGATCAGCCGCGCGACCGACGGCCAGACGTCCACCCAGTCGGACCCGCCGAGCAGGGCTTCCCGCATCGCCGTCACCGCGATGGCGATCGGGTTGTACGCCGCGATCTGCTGCACCCACGTCGGGCAACACGGTGAGCGGGAAGTACGCCCCCGAGCCGAGGGTCGCGATCGAGACGAGGAACCCGACGCCGCCGGCCCCTCGCCGGAACGTCAGCGTCGACGCGGCCGAGATCACCCCGAGTCCCCAGACGAACGGGATGAACGCGAGGAGCACCAGCGCTGCCGGCCCGACGCCATCGAGGTGATAGTTCGCATCGAAGAGGACCGCCGTCAGGCTCAGGAAGACCGCGGTCCGAACCGGCACGTAGAGGATGTCGTAGAACGCCGATCCGACCTCGATCGTGGACCAGGCGGTCGGCGTCAGGAGGAGGGCCTCGAGGGTCCCCTGCACCTGCTCCTGCCGGATCACGGTCATCAGCCGCGACAATCCCACCGCGAGGAAGGACGAGATCGCGATCCCCACGGCCACGAACTCCAAGTAGTCGACCGGCTCGCCGCCGAACGTCGGGCAGGGAGGAAGGTGGGATCAGCTTCCCCACGAACCCGAAGACGAACGCCTGCAGGATCATCGCCATCCAATCCGTCACGAACGGCAGCCGGTAGCTCCACGCGACCAGGACATCGCGGCGGAGGAACGCGAGGAGCTTGCGAAGCTCTTCGCGCAACGCTCCGGACCCGGCGGCGGTCCCCGCGCGCCCGGCTCACGGCTGCTCCTCCTGCGTCAGGAAGAGGAATGCCTCCTCGACGCCGGACCCTTCCTCGGTACAGGCGAGGATCGACATGCCGCTCGCTTCGAGCGCCGCGATCGCGCGGCCGAGCGTCTCACCTTCGGCCATGCCGAGGACGAAGTGTTCCGGGTCGCTGCCCTCTCGCGAGCTCGGCCAGTGCCGTCCACGGCAGCCTGCATCGCCGTCTGGATCCGCTCCCGGTCGCACGCGCACGAGGAACCGTCGACGCGGGACCGACGCGAGGAGCTGCGGGACCGTCCCCTGGAACCGAACCGTTCCCGCCTTGCAGCAGCGTGACGTGATCGGCGAAGCCTCGGATCTCCTCGACCCGTTGCGTCGTCCAGACGACCGCGACGCCGCTCGCGGGCCTGTTCGCGTACGAGCTCCCGGATCTGTTCGGCGCCGAGAGGATCCAGGTCGTGCGTGGCTTCGTCCACGAAGAGGATCCGTGGCTCCGTGAGGAGGGCGCGAGCGACCGACAGGCGCTTCTGCATCCCGTGCGAGTAGAGACCCACCCGGCGGTCCGCGGCCTCCTCGAGACCGACCATCGCCAGGAGCTCTCGGGACACGTGTCGCCGCCTGCCGCTTGGGCAGTCCGTGGAGCCGCGCGAAGAACAGGAGGTTCTCGGCTCCGCTCACCCGCAGGTAGAAGCTGCGATCGCCGGACGGGACGAACCCGAAGGAACGGCGGAAGTGTCGCGAGGTCATCGCGTCGAGCGGTTGGCCGAGGACGCCGACATCGCCCGCATCGGGGATCAGGAGGCCGACGAGGATCCGGAGCAGCGTCGTCTTCCCGGCGCCGTTGGGCCCGAGGAGCGCGTGCACCTCGCCCGGCCAGACCTCGAGGGTCACGCCCCGGAGCGCTTCGACGTCGCGGAACCGGCGGTGGACGTCGACGACGTCGAGCGCGGGGAACTCTCTCGGACGATCTCCGTCCGGACTCTCGGTCAGCAAGGGTTCCATGGGCGCTCCACGATATCGACGTGGCCGCGGAGACCAACTCACCAGCGGGCCAGGTACGCGTGGACGGCCGCGAGGTTCTTCGCGCGCTCGTACTCACCGATCTCCAGGTCGCCCGCATCGAGTCGATCCCGCAGGAGCCCGTAATCGATGCCCCGCAGACGATGCGGTGGGTCGACCAGGAGCTCCCGGAGCCGAGCGTGATCGGCCCGAGCCATCACCGCATCGTTGAACACGGCCTTCCGGGGCCGATCGAGGAGCGCGTCCGGCAGACGGCCGCGGAGGAAGCTCCGGAGCAGGCTCTTGAAATGCGTGTCCGGGAACTTCTGTTCGGCCGGCAGCGAGAGGAAGAACTCGACCAGGTCGAGATCGGCGAACGGGCGCCGGACGCTCACTCCCGTGACCGCTTCCACTACGTCCTCGGCCTCGGCGGCGAGGTCCGGGCCCGAAGAAGATCGCCGTCTGGTACCCGCGCCACATCTCGCGCGCCCGGGTGGCCCACCGAGCCTCAACTCCGCGCAAGCGCGACTCGTCGACCCATCCGGGCACCGCGACCCGCGCCGGACGGACCCGATCCCAGGCCATCCGCATCCGAGGCGTGAGGAACGCCGCGCCGACCTGACGGGCGATCCCCCCGTAGGAGGTGCGGTGGACGCGGCGTTGACGCATCAGGTGGTCGCGCGCGGCGCCGAAGCGCCGGTTCAGGAGCAGGTGCGGCGATCGAGGTAGCTCCGTCGCTCGACCACCCACTCCGCCATCTCGCCGGTCAGCATGTTCCGGTACCCCATCGAATGCGCTCTGCGGAGATGCTCGGCGGACTCCGCCAGGAAGAAGAACGGCAGCGGCTCGTCGAGTCGTTGCATCCACGTGGAGACCTCATCCAGCGTCTTCGACGACTCCTCGTACGTGTGGAGCTCCAGGCCGAGCCGATCCGCCACCAGCTCGATCTCCTCCCGTTCGTCCACGGCCGGGAACCGCGGATACACGACCGACAGAGCGGCGAGCGGACGCCCGAATCGCTCGAGGTGCGACTGGCGCCGCGTACGCGGCGACGGCGGACGAATCCGTGCCTCCGGAGAGCGAGATCACGTCGTCACCGAGCAGCGCGCGATCGGCGGCCTGTGCCATCAGCTCGTCGAACCGCTCGGGAGCTCGGACGCCGCGTATCGTCCGGTCTCGAGGATCGAGCGAGGATCCCAGTAGCGATACCGGGCGGCCGAGGAGCCACGGAGTCGAACCGTCATGCCCCGAGGGACCCGCTCTCCACCCTGCGATCGCCGTCGGCGTGTCGTCGTCGTACTCGCCGAACACGATCGCGTCGATCACGTCGAGGTCGGGGGTCGAGCGGGACGTTCGCACCCCGCCATCACCTGCTTCAACTCCGTGGCGATGAAGATGCCCTTCGGGTCCCGTCGGTAGAAGAGGGATCGCAGACCCAGGGGATCCCGCGTCGCGCGAACGGTCTCGCCGTCCGTCACGACTGCGGCGAACGGTCCACGCATCCGCGCCGGGCGCGACGTCTCCCCATCGACGGATGCGCTTCGAGATATATCGCGGGCCGGCGATGGTGGGGGGTGTCCTTCTCGGAGCAGACCGAGTTCGCGTCCCAGCTCCGCGCCGTTGTCGAGGATGCCGACGTACGCCGCTACGAGATCGCCGTCCGACGCGATGCTGGCGTGACCACGATCGATCGGTCGTGATGCCGAGCGAGGCGTCCCCGATCGCGACGGGTGAGCCGGGTGCGCCCCGGTGGGGTGCCGCCGCGAGCATCCGCTCGACCGCTCCCGGCATCGGGGCAGCGGACGGGATGACGAGCGCCAGGGAGCCCATCGCGAACCGCGATCAGGCGGACCTAGGAAAGGCGAAGGGCGCAGCCGGATGGCTGCGCCCTTCCCGACTTCAGGTGAAGCGTCAGGAGACGTGCTCCCCGCAGGACTCTTCGTTGAACTTGTCCCACGCGCAGTCCTGCCAGTCCTTGCCCTTCGGGCCCTGACCGGGAACCTGTCCCGTGTTGGTGAAGGTATGGGCCTGGATCGACCCATAATCGATGATCCGGGGGGACTCGTACGTCATCTACCCTCCTCCTGTTTCCGCTCGCTTCCCTTCCACAGAGCACCGTAGAGCATCCGACAGAGGGTCGTCAATCATCGGCCTAGGCGATTCGGCGGACGGAGCACGGCAGATGGCTCAGATTCCCTTGATATAGGCAACCGTCTCGGCCAGTCCGTCTTCGAGATGGGTCCAGGGCTTCCAGGCGATGGCGGAGGGTGCCGCAGAGATGTCCAGCGCCATCCGCCTGAGCTCCCCCGCCGGCTGAGGACCGTGCTCCGGTTCACCGGCGAACCCGGTGATCTCCGAGAGCAGCCGATAGAGGTGGTTCACGCTGGTCTCCAGGCCGGTGCCCACGTTCACGAGCTTGCCCGACCCGCCGTCCATCGCCTGGACGAACGCGTGGACGGTGTCGTCGATGAAGACGTAGTCGCGGGTCTGGTTCCCGTCGCCGAAGATCGTCGGCGCCTGACCCGAGAGCATCTGCGAGGCGAAGATCGCCGACGACCCCGGCCTCTCCGGTCGGGTCCTGTCTCGGTCCGTAGACGTTGCCCAGGCCGAGCGCCGTGAAGTCGATCCCCCGGTACCGCTGGTAGTACGACAGGTAGTCCAATCCGACCTTCTTGGAGATGCCGTACGGCGACATCGGACGGGAGCTCTGCGCGGCGGATTCCTTCACCGGCAGGCGTCGGGGCTCCCCGTAGACGGTCCCGCCGCTCGCGGCGTAGATCACCTTCCGGGCACCGACCCCGACCGCCGCCTCCAGCACGTTGAGGAGTCCCATGATGTTCACGCTCGCGTCGTGGACCGGGTCCTCCAGCGAGGGCCGCACGCCCGCCTGTGCCGCCAAGTGGAACACCACTTCGGGGCGATTCCGTTCGAACAGCGACGCGAGGCCGTCGGCGCGCACGTCCATGTTGAAGAACGAGAACTCCTTGCCGTAGCCCCGTGCTTCGACGAGATTGGCGATCCGCCCGGTCGAGAGGTCGTCGACCGACACCACGCGGTGGCCCTCGGCGAGAAGGCGCTCAGCGAGCTGCGAGCCGATGAACCCGGCGCCCCCGGTCACCAGGACGGTCGTCACGGCGCCAACCTTAGGTTGGGGTCCGCGCCGATGTCCAGCGAGGAGCGCTCCCCGCGACCGAGCCTGGCGGCGCCCACCACGGCGATCATCGCCGCGTTGTCCGTGCAGAGCTCGAGCGGGGGGATACAGGATCCGCAGACCCGCGCCTAGCCCCCTCCTCGGCCATCCGCTCCCGGAGCCTCGTGTTCGCCACCACACCGCCGCCCAGCAGGACGGTCTCCACGCCACGTTCCTTCGCCGCGGTGACCGTCTTGGCCACCTGGACGTCGACGATCGCTTCTTGGAAGGAGGCCGCGATGTCCGGCAGGGAGACGTCACGCCCAGCGGCCTGTTCGGCTCGGAGATAGCGCAGGACCGCGGTCTTCAGCCCGCTCATCGAGAAGTCGAGGTCACCCGAGTCCGCCATCGCCCTCGGGAAGCGGACCGCCGCCGGGTCGCCCTGGGTCGCGAGGGCATCGAGCGCCGGTCCTCCGGGGAACCCCAGGCCGAGCAGCCTCGCCACCTTGTCGAACGCCTCTCCCGCCGCGTCATCGAGCGTCTGCCCGAGCACCTCGTGGTGATGCATCTCCGCGATGTGCACGAGCATCGTGTGACCGCCCGAGACGACGAGGGCGACGTAGGGCGGGTCCGGCTCGCCATGAGCGAGGAAGTTCGCCCAGACGTGCCCCTCCAGGTGATTCACGCCGATCAGCGGGGCACCGGTGGAGAGGGAGATCGCCTTGGCGGCCGCCATCCCCACCAGGAGCGCGCCGACCAGCCCCGGCCCCACCGTCACGGCCACGCCGTCGAGGCTCCCGAACCCGACGCCCGCCTCGCCCGAGGGCCCGTTCGAGCAAGGGGTTCAGCGACTCGACGTGCGCTCGAGCGGCGACCTCGGGCACCACGCCTCCGAACCGTTCGTGCAGGTGCTCCTGACGCGCCGATCAGGTTCGCCCGCACCGTGGAAGCCGTCCTCCACGACCGCCACGGCGGTCTCGTCGCACGACGTCTCGATGCCGAGGGTGATCACGCGGGGCGCACGCCCTGCGGGAGGGTCTCCTCGATCTCGTCCAGGCGCCGCCGGTACGACTCGGTCCTCACGTCGTCGGTCCACATGATGAGCGCGTCCTCGCTCACCTCTTGGTAGTAGTTGCGACGGATGCCGACGGGCCGGAAGCCGAAGCGAGCGTAGATCCGCTGCGCTGCCCCAGTTCGTGACGCGAACCTCGAGGGACACCGCCCGCGCTCCGATCTCGATGGCCTGCGGGATCAGCTCCGCCAGCAGGCGCGTCGCGATCCCGTGCCCCTGATGCATCGGGTCGACAGCCACGTTGGTGATGTGCGCCTCGTCCCCGTAGCAGATCAGCCCTGCCGTACCCGACGATCTCCTTGTGCACGCGGGCGACGAGATAGCAGCGGCCGTTCGGATCCGTGATCTCTGCCGCGAAGAGGTTGGGCGACCACGGCCGTGCGTAGACCTGGCGCTCGATGGCCATGACGCCGCGCAGGTGCCGGCGGCGCATGGGGGTCACCTCAAGCGCCGGCGCCTCGGTCCCGGTTGTCCCACGCGATCTCCGCATCCGACTTCCTCAGGTACATCGGCACCACGTCGTGGAGCCGGTCGTGCTCCTCCCGCAGGAACCGCGGGACCGCCAGCTCCACCAGCGCCGCGGCCTCCGGGTGCGCCCGGATCGTCGAGGCGAACTCGACCCTGCTCCCCAGCCCCTCGAGCTGGTTCCGGTACAGGATGGCACCGTCGCCGACCGCCAGCATCTCCCCCGGCACGGTTTCCAGCTCGGCGCAGAGGTGATCGGGCGTCGCCACGGTGTACTCGCTGCCTCGGACGACCCCTCCGGGAAGCGCCCGGTAGATCGCGGAGAACACCTCGCGCCGGCGCCCGTCGATCACCGCGACGATCAGCTTGTGCGTGTGGCGCACCGAGAACGCCAACGCGTCCAGGCTCGTGATCCCGACGATCGGGACGCTGAGGACCTGGGCGAGCGTCTTCGCGGTCTCGATGCCGACGCGCAGCCCCGTGAACAAGCCCGGCCCGATCCCCACGGCGATCCCGCCGACCTGGCCGAGCTCGACGCCGGTCCATCCGCAGAGCCGCTCCAGCGCAGGTGTGACCGCCTCCTGGCGAGCCTTACCGGCCACCGAGACGACACCGAGCAGCTCGCGCTCCGAGCCGATCGCCACCGACGTGTGTGGCGTCGAGGTCTCGATCCCCACGACGATCACGGCGCCCCCTCTGCGACAGGGCCGGATGCGTCGTGTCGGCGGAACGGCTCGAGGACCTGCTCGAGCCGTTCCCACCGGAGCGCCCACGATCGTCCGCCGAGGCGTGAGCACGATCCGGCGGGCGTCGTCGTCCGTTCCCGTCGTGAGCTCCACGCGGAGCCGGTCCTCGGGCAGGAGCTCCTGGACCGCGTCCCCCCACTCGACGAGGAGCACCCGATCGGGGCCACCCAGCTCGTCGAGCCCCAGGTCGACGACGTCCTGCACGCGCTCGAGCCGGTACACGTCGACGTGGGCGACGTCGAGGCTGCCCGCGTACTCCTTCACCAGGGTGAACGTGGGCGAGGCGACGTGATCATCCACCCCGAGCCCCCTCCCGATCCCCTGGACCAGGGTGGTCTTGCCCGCTCCGAGATCCCCGGTGAGCGACCACGGTATCGCGAGGCAGCAGCAGCGTCGCGAGAGCCGCACCGACGTCCCGCGTTCCGTCGGCGGTAGCGGTCGTGAGCTCGATGCGCATGCATCAGAACAGCTCGAGCTGCTCCTCGGGCGCCGGAGCGACGTCGGCGTCCGGCACGCGGACGGGCGCAGGATCGGAGACCTGCACGGGTGCCGGCGACGACGCGAGTGCCGGCGCGGTCTCGGGCGCCTGCGCCGTCGGCCGCACCGAGGCGAGCGTGTCGCGCACGAGCTCGAAGTCCTCGCGGAGCTCACTGAACTGTCGGGACTTCTCCCCACCTCCATGGAGGATCGCGGCCGGGTGGAATGTCGGGATCACCGTCCTGCCGTGCCATGGATAGGCCTTCCCGCGCATCCGCGTGATCCCTTGCTGGGTCTGCAGGACGAACTTCGTCGCGAAGTTGCCGAGCGTCACGATCACGCGCGGCTGGATCGACGAGATCTGTTCCACGAGCCAGGGCGTGCAGGACTCGATCTCGTCATCCTGCGGATCGCGGTTCCCGGGTGGCCGGCACTTCAGGATGTTGCAGATGTAGACGTCGCCGCGGTCGAGGCCGAGGACGTCGCCGAGAACCTTCGTGAGCAACTGCCCGGCGGCTCCGACGAACGGCTCGCCCTGCTTGTCCTCGTGGAACCCGGGCGCTTCACCGATGAACAGCACGTCCGCATCCGGGTTCCCCACGCCGAACACGACCTGGGTCCGGCCCTCGGCGAGGCGGCACCGCGTGCACTCCGCCGCCTCGGCCCCGATGTCCGCCAGCGTGCGGGTCATGCCGCCCCGTCCTTCCTCGTTCCCTGGGGCTTCCGGCGCCGCCCCGGTCCGAGGGAGAGGGCCCGACGCGCGAACGAGCGGAGCTCCGGGTTGAGCCGTTCGGGCCGCTCCAACATCGCGATGTGACCTGCTCCCTCGACGAGGAACAGCCTCCCGTCCGGGAGCGCCCCGGCGAGCTCCACGGCGACGGCGGGCGGCGTCACGCGGTCCTGATCCCCCACCGCGACCAGCGCCGGCACCGTGATCCGCGCGAGGGCGTGTCGGAAGTCCATCCGCATCACCTCCGAGAGTCCGTCCGTCCAGACCAGGGACGAGGTGTGCTCTGCGAGATGGAGCACGTGGTCGACGACGTCGTCCGAGGCCTCGGGCGCGAACTGGGTCACGCGCGCGACGATCGCCGGGACCTCGGCCGGGCCGGCCAGGATCGCCTTGCGGAGGCGGTCCACGCGGCGGGCGGCCGAGGCGAGCGATCCGAGACGAGGTCGCAGGAGGTCGGTCACGCTTCCCATCGCGCCGCGCAACAGATCCGAGGCGGATGCCCCGAGGAACGCGACACCTGCGATCCGGGGGCCGAAGAGATCCGGGCGCTGTTCGGCGAGCGCGAGGATCGCCATCGCACCCATCGAGTGCCCGATCAGCACGACGCGTCGATCCGGCGCGACCGCGTCCAGGACCGTCGCGAGATCTCTCCCCATCGACCGGAGGCTCACGTCACCTGTCGCCGGTACCTCGCTGCGGCCGTGCGCGCGGTGGTCGAGGGCGATGCAGCGGAACTCGTCGCCGAGGTCGGACCACTGCTCGCGCCAGGTCGTCATGTCGAGGCTGAACCCGTGGGAGAACAGCAGGATCGAGCCCTCCGGGGGACCCGCCGCGCGCACGGCGAGCTTCGTCCCGTCGAACGCCTCGATCGGTCCCAGATCGTCCGGGGGCGGCCCCCACGCGCGGTCGCCGCCGACCGGACGCCGATGTCGCCAGACCGCCCGTCCCGCGAGGCCGGCGGCGACCACCCCCGCGGCGGCGGCGGCACCCACGGCCACCCGGGGCGCGGTCGACAAGGCCTTCTTCATCCGTACCGCCTCGGGACGCGATCCCCGATCCGGCTCACGATCTCGTACCCGATCGTCCCGATCAGCCGGCCGAGCGCGTCCGCCCCGATCGTCTCGTCCCCCTGGCTCCCGATCAGCACGACCTCCTCGCCGACCTGGACCTCCGCGTCCGCGCAGTCCACGAGCAGCTGGTCCATCGTGACCGTCCCGGCGATCCCGTGGCGCCGACCCCCGATCAGCACCGACCCGAGGTTCGTCAACTGCCGAGGGTAGCCGTCCGCGTAGCCGACCGGCACGGTGGCGAGCCAGGCGGCGTGTTCGAGCCGGTACCGATGCCCGTACGAGACGGCCTCTCCGGCCGGGAGCCGCTTCACGGCGCTCACCCGGCTCCGCCACGCGAGCGCCGGACGCAGACCCAGATGCGCGCCGATCCCCGGGGCCGGTTCGATCCCATACAGGGCGATGCCGGGTCGCACGAGATCCAGGTGGGACTCCTGATGCAGGATCGTCGCGCCGGAGTTCGCCGCGTGGAGAACACGGGGACGCACGCCGGCGGTCCGGACTGCATCGGCGGTCTCGAGGAGTCGCCCGAGCTGTTCCTTGGTGGTGACCTCGTCCTCCTCCGATCGAGCGAAGTGCGTGAAGAGACCCTCGACCTCGAGGCCGGCCTCCTGCACGCGTCGCGCGAACTCCGGAGCCTCCTCCGGTGGCCAGACCCCGACCCGGTGCATCCCGGTATCGACCTTCACGTGCACGGGCACCGATCCCCGGGCAGCGGACGCGAGACGCTCGAGCCCGCCTTCCGAATACAGCGTCGGCGTGAGCCGGTGCGCGAGCGCGACGGCCTCCGATCCGGCCGGGAGCTCCGAGAGCACGAGGATCGGGGCCTCGATCCCCGCGGAACGGAGTCGGAGACCCTCCTCGACGAGCGCCACCCCGCACCACGTGGCGCCGGCATCGATCGCGGCGCGGGCCACCTCCACGTCGCCGTGGCCGTAGCCGTTCGCCTTCACGACCGCCATCAGCTCGGCGGTCTCGGGCTTGAGGACGCGGGCGTTGTGTCGGATCGCCTCCAGATCCACCTCGACCCAGGTGGGTCGATAGTCGTCGCTCACCTTGGCGCTCACTTGGCGCTCACGTTCGCGCTCACGTTGGCGCTCATCTGGCGCTCACTCGACCTCCACGTGGGCGACCGCCTCGGGGACGCGCTCCACGACATCGCCCGCGACCGCTCCTTCACCGAGGTCCCTGCCCGCGAACACCCCGGCCAGACCGTGGATGTAGGCAGCCGCTGCGGCCGACTCGGTCGGCGCCACTCCCCGGGCGAGGAGTCCACCGATCATCCCGGTCAGGACGTCACCCGTGCCGGCGGTCGCGAGCACGGGCGACCCGGTCACGTTCACGAACAACCGCCCCTCGGGGTTCGCGATCACGGTGCGGCTCCCTTTGAGGAGTGCCACGGCATCCGTCTGACTCGCCAGCGCCCGGACGTGAGCGGGGCGGTCGGCGTCGAGGTCGCGGGCCTTCACGCCGGTCAACCGGCTGAACTCCCCGACGTGCGGCGTGAGGACGGCGTCGGACGCGCGGTCCCCGAGCGCAGCGCCGTCTGCCGTGAACGCGTTCAGGCCGTCTGCGTCCAGGACGAGGGGGACGGGCGAACGATGCACGACGTCGCGGACGAACGCCACGGTCGCCGCGTGGGTCGTGAGGCCCGGGCCGATCGCCAGCGCGTCGGCCCCCTCCAGCCGTTCCAGCACGGGGGCGGCCGCCTCCGCAGCCACGGTGCCGTCGGCCGTCTCGGGGAGCGGCAGGAACGTCGGCTCGGTCAGGCCGGCCTGGATCTGCGAGCATGCAGCCTTCCGGAGCGCCCACGAGGACCAGCCCCGCGCCGACCCTGCCCGCGGCCATCGCGATCAGACGGGCCGCCCCGGTCATCGCGCGCGACCCGGCCACCACCACCAGCACACCCGATGCGCGCTTGTGTGTGTCGGTGTCACGCCGAGGCAGCCATCCGGCCACGTCGTTCGGCTCCGTGAGCCAGGCGCGCGCTCGGAGCAGGTCGTCGGGGAAACCGATGTCGACGACCCGCAGGATGCCCGCATGCTCCGCGCCGGGCATCAGGACCGCGCCCAGCTTGGGCGCGCCGAACGCGACGGTCAGATCCGCACGGACCGCTTCACCCTCCACGGCCCCCGTCGTGCCGTCGACGCCGGAGGGGATGTCGACCGCCACCACCGGCACGTCGGCCTCGTTCACGCTCGCGATCGCCGTGGCCCAGTCGTCCTCCGGCATGCCACGGAACCCCGTCCCGAAGATCGCATCCACCGCGATGTCCGCGCGGGCGAGCTCGCGCCCGAGGGCATGTTCGTCGAACGTCCGCACGCGGATGCCCGGGACCTCGGCCAGGCGCCGGGCGTTCGAGGCCGCAGGTTCGCGGAGCTCGTCGGGGTCCTCGAGCGATACGACGGTCGTCCGCACGCCGGCGTGAGCGAGGCGGCGCGCCGCGACGAGCCCGTCGCCGCCGTTGTTGCCCTTGCCGCAGACGACCACCGCCCGGCGCCCATACGTGCCGCCGGCGAGCTCGCACGCGGCCCGCGCTACCGCGCGGCCCGCCCGCTCCATCAGCACCTCGGCCGCGACGCCCTCCGCCTGCGTGTCGCGGTCGAGGGCGGCTGCCTCATCGGGGGTCAGGACCGGCTTCATCGGACCGCGATCGCGAACGCCACCGCGTTCGTCCGCTCGTGTGTGAACGTGATCAGCACCTCGGTGACCCCGATGGCGTCCGCCCGCCGCTTGGCGTTGCCGTCGAGACGGATCGCGGGCGCGCCGGAGGGGTGTCGCGTGACGCTGATGTCCTGCCATCGGCGGCCTCGGTAGCCGCCGAGCGCCTTGATGGTGGCCTCACGGGCCGCGAACCGCCCTGCATAGGACTCGGCCGGGCGGGCCTTCGAGTCGCAGTAGGCGATCTCCTCCGGCGTGAAGACCCGGTCACGGAACGTGGGGTGTCGCGCGATGGCCCGCTCCATCCGCGCGATCTCGCACAGGTCGACCCCCAGTCCAACGATGTCCACGCGAGAAGGCTACGCCACGCCGCTTTCCTCCGGCCGCGAACGACCTCGGCGGATGACGAACACGAGGACGAGCAGCGCCAGCGCAGCCGCCGCCAGGATGCCAACCCCCACCCAGACGGCACTCCATCCCGCGCTCACGGCCGCGATCTCCGGGTCGGGCGGACGATCTCCACCTATCGTGAGGAGCTGCGAGGGCGGCACCATCGAACACAGGCTCGACTCCCACACGCCGTCTGATGCTCGGTCGAGGAGCAGGCCGGTCCGTGGCCCGTCGAGGAACTCGAGGCCGCACGAGGCGCCGTACGCGTTCGTCCGCACGATCGCCCTCGGACCGAACGCGCCTTTGATGACGCGCTCGACGTCGAACGTGATCGAGGCCAGCTGGTCGCTGATCTCGCTCCGATCGACGAACGTGCCCACGAACGCTCCGTCCGCGTCCGGAAGCCGGGAACCGAGGTCCATCTCGGCACAGGAACACGCACGTGCAGGCGCGCCGGCGACGACGACGCCCGCGATCACGATGAACACGAACACGAGCCGGAGAGAACGAGGACGAGCACCGGGAGACCGCATCGCCCGAGCCATGCCCGGACGCTACTCGACCGTGACGCTCTTCGCGAGGTTCCGCGGCTGGTCGACGTCGGAGCCTCGCAACCGGGCTACGTGGTAGGCCAGGAGCTGCAGCGGCACCGTCACCACGACGGGCGAGAGCAGCTCCGGCGTCTCCGGAACCTCAAGCACGTGCTGGGCCACACCGCGGATCTGCTCGTCCCCTTCCGTCGCGACCGCGATCACCTCGGCGCCGCGCGCGCGGACCTCCTGGATGTTCGAGAGCATCTTCGGGTAGACGTGGCACGTGGTCGCGACCGCCACCACGGGCACACCGTCTTCGACCAGCGCGATCGGGCCGTGCTTCAGCTCGCCGGCGGGATACCCCTCCGCGTGCACGTAGCTGATCTCCTTCAGCTTCAGAGCCCCTTCGAGGGCTGCGGGGTAGCCGGTGTGCCGCCCGATGAACAGCCAGTCCCGCGAGCCCTGGAATCGGCGAGCGAGCTCCTGGACCTGCTCGTCCAGGGCGATGGCCTGCTCGACCTTCGCCGGGAGCTCCCCCATCCGCGTCAGGACCTCCGCGATCTCCTCGGGGAACATCGAGCCTCGGACCTGCGCGAGGTACATCGCCAGGATGTACTGCGACACCATCTGGGTCGCGAACGTCTTCGTCGCTGCCACGCCGATCTCCGGGCCCGCATGCATGTAGATCACACCGTCGGCCTCCCGGGCGAGTGACGAGCCCACGGTGTTCGTGACGGCCAGCAGCGGCGATCCCTGGCGCTTCGCGTGCCGGGCGGCCTCGAGCGTGTCGATCGTCTCCCCGGATTGAGAGACCGCGAGGGTGAGGGTGTCGGAGCTGAGGACCGGGTCCCGATAGCGGAACTCGCTGGCGATGTCGATCTCGACGGGCAACCGCGTCCAGTGCTCGATCGCGTACTTCGCCACGAGGCCCGAGTGGTACGCCGTCCCGCACGCGACCACGAAGACCTTGTCCACCTCGCGGAGGACGTCGTCGGAGATCCGCAGGTCGTCGAGCGCGAGTCGGCGCATCTCGTCGACCCGCCCGACCAGCGTGTCGCGGATCGCGCTCGGTTGCTCGTGGATCTCCTTGAGCATGAACGTGTCGAAGCCGCCCTTCTCCGCCCGCGCGGTGTCCCAGTCGACCTCGATGGACTCCGGATGCACGGGGGTGCCGTCGAAGTCGGAGAACGTCGCCCCGTCCGCTCGCACCTCGACGATCCGTCCCTCGTCGACGGGGATCACCGTGGTCGTCCGTCCGAGCACGGCCGGGATGTCCGAGGCGAGGATGCTCTCGCCGGAACCGACCCCGACGACGAGCGGGGACGCGACCTTCACGCCGACGAGGAGACCGGGCTCCTCCGACGACATGACGACGAGCGAGTACGCCCCTTCGAGCTCCCGGACGGTCACGCGAACGGCCTCCACCAACGATCCGCCGTCCCGGAGGCGTTCCTCGATCAGGTGGGCGACGAGCTCCGTGTCGGTCTCGGACGCGAGGGTGTGCCCTTCCTTCTCGAGGCGTGCTCGGAGCTGCTGGAAGTTCTCGATGATGCCGTTGTGGATCACGGCGATCCGTTCCGGAGCAGTCGAGGTGCGGGTGGGCGTTGCGGTGGGTCGGCGCGCCGTGCGTCGCCCAGCGCGTGTGGCCCATCGCGACCGTCCCGGCCGGGTGTCCGTCCTCGTCGAGCGCCGTCACGAGCTCCGAGAGCTTGCCCGCCCGCTTGACGACGGTGAGGCCGCCGTCGAGCACGGCGACGCCCGCCGAGTCGTACCCGCGGTACTCCAGACGTCGGAGTCCCTCGAGGACGATGGGGAGGGCCTCGTCGGGCCCCACGTAGCCGACGATGCCGCACATGGAGGGTCGAGGGTAACAGGCGTCCGCTGCGCGAGGAACGACGCTCAGGCCCCGGACAGCGGCGCTCAGGTGCCGAGGTGCTTCCGCACCTCGCCCGCGATGGTCTCCGCATGGCGGCGCGCGACGTCCTCCGACTCGGCCTCGACCATCACCCGGACGAGCGGTTCGGTCCCCGACGCGCGGACGAGCACGCGGCCGTGGTCGGCGAGCTCCTCCTCCGCCGCGCGGACCGCTTCCCAGACCGGCTCGGAGCCGTCGAGCTCGGTGAGGCTTCGCACCTGGACGTTCTCCATCACCTGCGGGTAGCGCTGCATCACGCCGGCGAGATCGGCGACCGAGCGACCGCTCCCGGCCGCGAGGGAGAGGAACCGGACCGCGGTCAGGAGGCCGTCGCCGGTCGTCGCGTGGTCCCGGAAGATCAGGTGGCCGGACTGCTCCCCGCCCAGCATCACGCCCTCCTCGAGCATCTCCTCGAGGACGTAGCGGTCGCCCACCTTCGTGGCGGAGACGGTGATGCCGGCGTCCCGCATCGCTCGATGGAAGCCGAGGTTGGCCATCACGGTCGTGACCACGGCGTCGAAGGGAAGCGCACCGGCCTCCTTCAGCGCGATCGCGCACGCGGCGAGGATCTGGTCACCGTCGATGGGCGCGCCCGTCGCATCGGCGAACAGGGCGCGGTCGGCGTCGCCGTCGTGGGAGACGCCGGCGTCCGCGCCCAGCTCCACCACCGCCGCTCCCACCACCTCGGGGTGAAGCGCCCCACAGTCGACGTTGATGTTGCGTCCGTCGGGGGCGTCGTGGATCGGGTGCACGGTCGCCCCGAGTCGCTCGTAGAGCGCCGGGGCCACGCCGGACGCAGCGCCGTTCGCACAATCGACGACGATCGTCATCCCGTCGAGCCGCGCTCCGGCAGCGGCCTCGAGATGTGCCAGGTACCGCTCGCGGCCGCCGGCGAGGTCCTCGATCGACCCCTCGATGGGCGCCGGACAACGAGGCGTCCGACAGCCCTGCCTCTATCCGGTCCTCGACGACATCCGGGAGCTTCATGCCGTTCGGACCGAAGAACTTGATGCCGTTGTACTCGGGAGGATTGTGTGACGCCGAGATGACCACGCCGGCGTCGGCGCCCACGTCGATCGTCAGGAACGCGATGGCAGGCGTGGGCTCCACGCCTGCCAGGAGGACGTCGCCCCCGGCCTCGTGGATCCCTGCGACGAGGGCCTCCTCGAGCCACGTCCCCGACTCCCGCGGATCCCTCCCGAGGACCAGCACGGGCCGATGCTCGACGCCTTCGGCGAGCACACGGACGGCCGCCCGGCCGAGCCCTCGCGCGAGCGTGGCGGTGAGCTCGGAGCCGGCGATGCCCCGGACGCCGTCGGTCCCGAAGAGGCGCGCCATAGGGCAGGTGATGCTACTGCGGGTGGTGGGGGCGCGAGGCCTTCGGCCCCGCGCCCCCACCACCCTCAGACGCCTAGCAGCAGCCGGGCGGGCAGCAGTCCGGATCCATCCGGGTCACCTCCCTATCGACCTCTGGCCTATCGACTCTGGCCATCACATCGATGGCGGTCGATATGTTGCCTGACACATCGACACCTGTCAATATGAGCCGCATGAAGCTGATCCAGGACCTCGATGCCTGCTGCGGACCCCTGCTGTCGTCACCCCTGAGCGAGGAAGGGGCCGAGACCCTGGCGGCCGCCCTCCAGGCGCTCGCGGACCCGGCCAGGCTGCGCCTCCTGAGCCTGATCGCCGCGTGCCCCGGCTCGGAGGCATGCGGATGCGATCTGACGGCGCCGATCGGCCTGTCGCAGCCGACGGTGAGCCACCACCTGAAGGTCCTGCACGAGGCCGGACTGCTCGAGCGGGAGCGCCGCGGCAAGTGGGTCTACTTCCGGGTGCGCCCGGAGCCGCTCGCCTCGCTCCGCTCGGCGCTCTCCGCCTGACCGGTCAGCCCCTTCAGCAGACGCCGGACCCGTCCGTCGATGTCGTCACGGATCCGTCGGACGTCCTCGATCGGCTTCCCCGAAGGGTCCTCGAGACTCCCAGTCCTCGTAGCGGATACCGGGGAAGACGGGACACGCGTCTCCGCATCCCATCGTGATCACGACGTCGGAGTCACGCACGGCCTCGTCTCGCAGGAGCTTGGGTCGCTCTCTGGCGAGATCGATGCCGATCTCGGCCATGACCTCGACGACGGCGGGATGCAGGCGGTCGGCGGGCACGGAGCCGGCCGACCGAACCCGGACACGGCCGGCGGCATGTCGTTCGAGCAAGGCGGCGGCCATCTGGCTCCGGCCCGCGTTGTGGACGCACACGAACAGGACGCCCGGGACGCTCACCCTGGGTCCCTCATGAGAGCCAGGGTACGCGCTCGCCAGGCATCGAAGGTGGACGGCGCGGGAGCTCGACGTGAACGTCCGTGGACGTTTCACGCCGGTCCGGGTGATGATGGGCCGGTGAATCTCGTCCGCGTCTTCGAGTCGCTCGACCCGATCCGAGGGGTGCTCGTGCGCGGCCTCCTCGAGGCCGAGGGGCTCGACGTGCTCGCCAAGGGAGAGGGGCTCGGTCCCTACCGGACGGGGCCCGTGATCCTCTTCGTGCCCGAGGGCGCGTCCGATCGAGCCAGAGAGCTCATCGCGGCCGCGGAGGATGGATCGCTCGCGCTGGCACCCGATGAGGATCTTCCCTCGGGCTCGTTCGAGGAGCTCGCGACCGAGCGCTCGGCCGACTAGCGCTTCGAGTACTGCGGAGCCTTCCGAGCCTTCTTCAGCCCGTACTTGCGACGCTCCTTCTCCCGGGCGTCGCGGCGCAGGAACCCCTCGGCTTTGAGCTGTGCCCGGAGGTCCGGCTCCAACTCGAGGAGCGCGCGGGCGATGCCGAGGCGGAGGGCCCCCGCCTGTCCGTTGACGCCACCACCGGTGATCGAGGCGACCACGTCGAGGTCCTTGTCGCGGCCGACGGAACGGAGCGGTGATTGCGCCACCATCCGGTGGACGCGCGTGGGGAAGTATTCATCGAGCGAACGATCGTTGATGCGGAACTCGCCCGTGCCGGGCACCAGCCGGACACGAGCGATCGCCGCCTTGCGCCGTCCGGTCGTGAGGGTCGTCGGGGTGGTCGCCACTACGTCTCCTTCTTCTTCGCCGTCTTCGCGGTGGTCGGCTTCTTCGCCGTCGTCTTCCTCGCCGTCGGCTTCTTCGTGGCGGTCGGCTTCCTCACCGCGCTCTTGGCGGCGGTCGACTTCGCCGTGGTTGGCTTCTTCGCCGTCGGCTTCTTCGCCGTCGTCTTCCTCGCCGTCGTCGTGGTCCCCGTCGGGGCGGCCGCGCCCTTCGGCGACGATGTCGTGGTGGCCGCCGGCTCCATCGCCGCCGCCGCCTGCTTCGCTGCGGCAGGGGTCTCGGCCGCTTCGCCCTTCGGCGAGGCCTTCTTCCCAACTGCTGCCGGGGGCGGTGTGGGCAGGCCCTCCCACGCGGGCCGCATCCCCATCCTCCACTCCTGGGGCTTCTGTGCCTGATGGTTGTGCTCCGGCCCGGGGACCACGTGGAGCTTCTTGATCATGGCGCGACCGAGCCGGTTCTTCGGGAGCATGCCGCGGACGGCCTTCTCGACGACGAACGCCGGCCGCTTCTCGAGGAGTTCCTCGTACAGGGTGCCGGTGATGCCGCCGGGATGCCCCGAGTGGCGCCAGGCCACCTTCTTGGTCTCCTTGCCGCCAGTGAGCACCACCTTCGCGGCATTGATGATGATCAGGTTGTCGCCGACGTCCATGTGCGGGGCGAAGATCGGCTTGTGCTTGCCGCGGAGGACCACCGCCGCCTCCGTGGCAACCCGGCCAAGCACCTGCTCGCCGGCGTCGATGACGTACCAGCGGCGTTCGATGTGCTCAGGCTTGGGAGAGTAGGTCTTCATCGGAAAGATGTCGGCCCGAGGGGCCGACGGCCCATGCTACCTGCGGAAACGCACCCCCGTCAAAGCTCCCTCCGGACGAGGGCACAGTGCCTCGCTCACCGATAGCTGACCCGCTCCAACGTGAGGCCGTGAGGAGGGGCCAGCCCGCCCGACGCCGCCGATCGATCTCGGGCGGCGAGCACGCCCGGCATCGCGGTGGCGTCCTGCTTGCCCTCTCCCACCGCCACGAGCGTCCCGACAAGCGATCTGACCATCTGGTGCAGGAACGCATCGGCCACCGCCCGGATGGAGATGCCATCGCCCGCGCGCGCGACGGTCAGCCGCCGGAGATCCCTGGTCGTCGATCGATCGTTCCCCGGATCCCGGCAGAAGCTCCTGAAGTCGTGCCTCCCTTCGAGGTCCCCGGCCGCCAGTCGCATCGGAGCGAGCGCGAGCCGCCCGGGCCGATGCCAGGCGGATCGGCCCGCGAACGGATCCGCGACCGGGCTTTCGTCGATCCTGTAGAGGTATCCCCGGGCCGTCGCGGAGAAGCGGGCATCGAACCCGTCCGGTGCGAGCCGCGCACGGACGACGACCACCTCGGGTGCGAGCACCGAGTTCAGCGCCTTCTGGAGTCGCTCGGGTGCGACCGAGGTCTCCGTCCGGAACGACGCGACCTGGCCACGCGCGTGCACGCCGGCGTCGGTGCGTCCCGCCACCGACAGCTTCACGGGTTCCCGGAGGACCCGTTCGAGATGGGGCACGAGCTCCCCTTCGATGGTCCTGATCGAGGGATCGCGCTGTCTCGCCCAGCCGTGGAAGTCGGTCCCGTCGTAGGCAAGCGTGAGGACCATGACCGACATCAGGATCGGGATCCGGTGCTACGACTCCTCGCGCTCCACGAGCTCGATCAGCGCCATCGGGGCGCCGTCGCCCTTGCGCGGGCCGAGCTTCAGGATCCTCGTGTAGCCACCCTGCCGCTCCTCGAACCGAGGGCCGATCTCGTGGAAGAGCTTGGCGACCACATCGCGGTCGGGGATGTCGCGGAGGACCTCGCGGCGTGCCGCGAGGTCACCCCGCTTCGCGAACGTGATCAGCTTCTCCGCGAACGGACGGAGCTGTTTCGCCTTCGCCTCGGTCGTCCGGATCCCCTCGTGCACGAAGAGCTGCGCCGCCAGCGTGGACAGCAGGAGCTTCTGGTGACCCGGGTTGGAACCGAGTCGAGGGCCCTTCTTGGGCTTGGGCACGGCTCCTATTCCTCCCGCAGACCGAGACCGAGCTCCTCGAGCTTGGCCTTGACCTCATCGATCGACTTCTGGCCGAAGTTCCGGATGTCCATGAGCTCGGACTCGGACTTCTGGACCAGGTCGCCCACGGTGTTGATGCCTTCGCGCTTCAGGCAGTTGTACGACCGCACCGACAGGTTCAGATCCTCGACCGTGATGGCGTAGTCGCTCGGCTGGTCCTCGTCCTCGGCCGGCCCGACGGAGACACTCGCCGCCTCGGCAAGGTCCGCGAACAGCTGGACGAGCTCGAGGAGCGTTCCGCCTGCCGACGCCAGCGCCTCGCGCGGCGTGACGGAGCCATCCGTCTCGACGTCGAGGATCAGCCGGTCGCGGTCCGTCATCTGCTCCACGCGGGTGTCCTCGACGGCGTACGACACCTTCCGAACGGGCGAGAAGATCGAGTCCACGGGGATCACGCCGATCGGGTCACGTGCCTTCTTGTTCTTGTCGGCCATCCGGTAGCCGACGCCGCGCTCGACGGTGAGCTCCATCTCGAGGGACGCGCCCTTGCCGAGCGTGGCGATGTGGAGCTCGGGGTTCAAGATCTCGATCCCCGCCGGGGGTGCGATGTCGCCCGCCGTGACCTCGGCGGGACCCTTGGACTTCAGATAGGCGGTCGTTGGCTCCTCGAGATCCGAGCGGAGCACGAGCTCCTTGAGGTTCAAGATGATGTCGGTGACGTCCTCGTTGACCTTGGGGATCGTCGAGAACTCATGCAGCACACCGTCGATGCGAACCGACGAGATCGCGGCTCCCGGGATCGACGACAGCAGCGTCCGCCGAAGCGAGTTGCCGACCGTGTAGCCGAACCCCGGCTCGAGCGGCTCGATCGTGAACTTGGAACGGATGGGTGAGATCTCGTTCTCGGAGATCTCGGGTCTGGCGACGATGAACACGATGTTGCTTCCTCCTCCGGCGGGGGATCAACCATTCCTTCCCCGCGTCGTGGTGCGTCCCGGACACCCCATCGGTGCCGGGCGAGCCGAACGCTAGACGCGCCGACGCTTGCGAGGCCGGCACCCGTTGTGGGGAACCGGCGTGACGTCTTGGATCACGGAGATCTCGAGGCCCGTGGCGGCGAGGGAACGGATGGCCGTCTCCCTGCCCGATCCCGGACCCTTCACGAACACGTCGACCTTCTGGACGCCGTGCTCCTGGGCCTGGCGAGCGGCCTTCTCGGCGGCGAGCTGCGCGGCGAAGGGCGTTGACTTTCGGGAGCCCTTGAAGCCCACATTGCCCGCGCTCGCCCACGAGAGCGTGTTCCCCTGGAGGTCCGTGATCGTCACGATCGTGTTGTTGAACGTGGACTTGATGTGCGCCTGGCCGTGGACGACGTTCTTCTTCTCCCGCCGCCGTGCCTTCTTCGCCTTGGGCTTCGCCATCGATCCCTTTCCGTTGCCTGATCCGCGCTACTTCTTCGCCTGGGCCTTCTTGCGCCCCGCGATCGTCTTCTTGGGGCCCTTGCGGGTGCGTGCGTTCGTGTGCGTGCGTTGCCCGCGCACCGGGAGGCGACCGACGGTGCCGGACGCCCTGGTAACAGCCGATCTCGATCTTGCGCTTGATGTCCTGCGCCACCTCGCGGCGCAGATCTCCCTCGACCTTCAGGTTCTGGTCGATGTAGGCGCGGATCTTCAGGACCTCGTCCTCGGAGAGGTCGCGGACCTTCGTCCCGCCCTCGACACCCGACCCCGACACGATCTCGTAGGCACGCGTGGGGCCGATGCCGTAGATGTATCGGAGCGCGATGTCGAGCCGCTTGTCGCGAGGGAGATCCACGCCTGCGATCCGTGCCATTCCTTCGAGCCTCCTAGCCCTGCCGCTGCTTGTGCCGTGGGTTGGTGCAGATGACCATCACGACGCCCCGGCGCCGGATCACCCGGCACCGATCGCACATCTTCTTCACGGACGGCCTGACCTTCATCTGCTCTTCCTCTGCTCTTCTTCTGGAGCTACTTGAACCTATACACCACGCGCCCGCGCGTGAGGTCGTACGGCGAGAGCTCCACCTTCACCCGGTCCCCCGGGAGGATCCGGATGTAGTGCATCCGCATCTTCCCCGAGATGTGGGCCAACACCTTGTGCCCGTTCTCCAGTTCCACCCGGAACATGGCGTTCGGCAGGGGCTCGACAACGGTCCCCTCGACCTCGATGACGTCGTCTTTCGGCACGCTCCCACTGTTTCCTTCGAACGGGGCTTTCTCTCTGCTCTCGACCCCTGCTGGCCGGACATGCGAACACGGCCTCCAGAAGGGGCGAACGAGGAAGTATACCCGCAGACCGCGGATTCAGCTCCGGGCGGTCAGGATCTCGGGGCCGTCTTCGGTGATCGCGATCGTGTGCTCGAAATGCGCTGCGAGGGAACCGTCCATGGTGACGACGGTCCAGTCGTCGGCCAAGACGCGGTTGGCTTCGCCCCCGAGCGTCAGCATCGGCTCCACGGCGATCGTCAGGCCCGGCCGGAGCTCCGGACCGCGACCGGGTGGACCCCAGTTCTGGATGAACGGTTCCTCGTGCATGCTCCGTCCGATCCCGTGTCCGCCGTACTCCCTGATCAGGCCGAGCCCCGCAGCGTCGGCGACGGATTCGATCGTGTGGCCGATGTCGGACAGACGGCCCCCGACGTGGATCGCGTCGATCGCCGCGTACAGCGCATGCTCGGTCTCCTTCGCGAGGGTCGCGGCCTCCTCCGAGGGCGGTTGCCCGCCCACGAACACCGTGACGGCGGCGTCGCCGTGGAATCCCTCCCAGATCGCGCCGAAGTCGAGGGAGAGCACCATCCCCTCCTTGAGCTTCCGGGTCCCCGACGGGATGCCGTGCACGATCTCGTCGTCGATCGACGCGCAGATCGAGGCGGGGTAGGTGCCTCGGTACCCCTTGAACGACGGGATCGCCCCTTGGCCCCGGATGTAGCGCTCCGCCACCCGATCCAGATCGAGGGTCGAGCGGCCCGGCTCGACCGCCGCCACGACGACATCGATCGTGCCGGCGACGATCCGGCCGGCCTTCCGCATCTTCTCCAGCTCCTCGGCCGATTTGCGGATGATCACAGCAGCTCCTCCAAGACGCCCATGGTCCGGTCGACGACCTCGTCGGGCAAGGCCTCGGCGTCGATCTGATGCAGGAGGTCCCGCTCCGCGTAGAACCGCTCGAGAGGCGACGCCTGTTCCCGGTAGACGGCCAGACGCCTCCGGGCCGTGAGCTCGTCGTCATCGGCTCGTCGTTCGAGCGTGGCGCCACAGATGTCGCACAGCTCGTCTTGCGCCGGCGGCTTGAACTCCATGTGATAGGTCCGTCCGCAGTTGGGGCAGGTGTATCTCCCGAGCAGCCGCCGGACGGCCAGCTCGCCGCCGACCGAGAACTTCAGGACGGCGGTGAGCGGCTCCTCCGTTTCCGCGAGCGCCCGCTCCAACGCCTCGGCCTGCGCGACGGTCCGGGGGAAGCCGTCGAGGATGAACCCCTTGTCGGCGTCCGCCTCCTCGAGGCGGTTCATCACCATCGAGACGACCACACCATCGGGCACGTACTCGCCGCGATCCATGTACGAGCGTGCCTGGATGCCGAGCTTCGTCCCTCGCTGCACGTGGTCGCGCAGGATGTCGCCGGTCGAGATCTGGGGGATGCCGTAGCGCTCGGCGAGCAGGACTCCCTGGGTCCCCTTCCCCGCGCCCGGGGGGCCGAGCAGTACGAGCCGCATCCGACTATCCGAGGAAACCCTCGTAGTGACGCATCAGCAGCTGCGACTCGATCTGCTTCATGGTCTCGAGGGCGACCCCCACGGCGATCAGGATCGACGTGCCGCCGAACGGGAACTGCTGGATGTTCCAGAACGCGAACACGACCGTCGGGATAAGCGCGATCACCGCGAGGAAGATCGCGCCCGGCAACCCGATCCGGATCAGGATGCGGTTCAAGAAGTCGGCGGTGGGAGGTCCGGGCCGGATGCCGGGGATGAACCCGCCGTTCTTCCGGAGGTTGTCCGCGGTACGCGTCGGGTCGAACTGGATCGCCGTGTAGAAGTACGAGAAGAAGATGATGAGCATGGCCAACAGGAACATGTAGACGACACTCCGTTGGTTCTGCACGTGGTTGTTCACGAAGTTCTGGAACCACTCGGCGTGGTACACGCTGCTCAGCAGCGCGGGGAAGTAGAGGACCGACGTGGCGAAGATGATCGGGATCACGCCGGCCTGGTTCACCTTCAGCGGCAGATAGGTACTTCCCCCCGAGGTCATCTTCCGGCCCACCACCCGCTTCGCGTACTGGACAGGCACGCGGCGTTGCCCCTGGTCGACGTAGATCACGGCCACGATGATGCCGAGGCCGATCAGCATGATCGCGATGAACTTGCCGGTGCCTCCCTGCTGCAGGATCGCGTTCCCCTCCGCCGGCAGCGTGGAGATCACGCTCGTGAAGATCAGGATCGACATGCCGTTGCCGACCCCTCGCTGCGTGATCAGCTCGCCCAACCACATGATGAAGGCGGTCCCCGCGGTCATGATCAGCACGATGAAGGCGACGTTGGCGCCGGTGAAGGTGTCCGTCGGGAACACGTCGGCGAACCCGGACGCGTCCGGGTTGTGGAACAGGAACACGAGACCCGTGGACTGGAGCAATGCGAGGACGACCGTCACGTACCGGGTCCACTGGTTGATCTTCTTGGTGCCGGTCTCGCCCTGCTCCTGCCACTGCTGGAGCTTGGGGATCACGACCGTCATCAGCTGCATGATGATCGAGCTGGTGATGTAGGGCATGATGCCCAGCGAGAAGATCGACAGGCGGGTCAGCGCACCGCCGGAGAACAGGTTGATGATGTTCAGGAATCCGCCCGCGTCCGCCTGGTTCTGAAGGATGCCGATGTCCACGACGGGGACCGGCACGTAGGAGCCCAGTCGGAAGACCGCGATGACGAACAGCGTGAAGAGGATCTTCGCGCGGAGGTCCGGCACCCGGAACGCGTTGAGGAACGCTTTCAGCACGGTGACTTAGGGTAGCTCAGCTGAGGACTTCGGCGGTCCCTCCGGCCGCCTCGATCTTCTCCTTCGCCGCCTTCGAGAAGGCGTGTGCTTTCACCGTCAGCTTCTTGTCGAGCTCGCCGCGGGCGAGGACCTTGATCTTCGCTCCCTTGTGCGCGAGCCCGTGCCGGTAGAGCGCGTCCGGCGTGACGTTGCCGTCGAAGTACTTGGCCAGGATCTCGACGTTCACCGGCGCGTACTCGACCCGGCTCGGGTTCTTGAAGCCCTTGAGCTTTGGGATGCGCCGGATCAGCGGCATCTGCCCGCCCTCGAACCCGGCGCGGATCGTGCCGCGGGCTCCCGTGCCCTTGGTCCCTCGCCCGGCGGTCTTCCCGCGAGCGCCCGCACGCCCGCGTCCCACGCGGGTCCGTTCCTTCTTGGCGCCCTTGGCGGGGCGGAGGTGATGCAGCTTCATCGATCAGTCGACCTCCTCGACGCGCACCAGGTGACGGACCTTCACGAGCATCCCCCGGATGTCGGGGCGATCCTCCTTGATCACGCTGTCGCGGATCCGGTGCAGGCCGAGCCGCCGGACCGTGTCCTTCTGGTCCTTGGGCCGGCGGATCACGCTGCGCGTCTGGGTCACCTTAAGCCTTGTCACCGTAGACCTCCGTCAGTGCCTCGGCCCGGGCGGCCTGGGCGTGCGCCTCCGCGGCGGCCACGGCCTCGAGCATCGGCTTGGGCGCCACCTGGTGATCCTCGCGGTCGCGCATCATGGCGACCTCGTGGGGCTTCCGGAGCGCCTTGAGCCCGGCCATCGCGGCCTTCACGATGTTGATCTGGTTCGACGAGCCCATCGACTTCGACAGGATGTCCTTGATGCCGGCCGCCTCGACCAGCGCGCGGACGGGACCGCCGGCGATCACGCCGGTTCCCGGCGCGGCGGGCTTCAGCAGCACCCGACCCGCACCGGCCTGGCCCACGATCTCGTGCGGGATCGTCGTGCCCATCATCGGGACCTCGAACATCTTGCGCCGTGCCAGCTCCACCCCCTTGGCGATGGCGGCCGGCACCTCCTTCGCCTTGCCGTAGCCCACGCCGACGCGGCCCGCGCCGTCGCCGACGACGATCAGCGCCGCGAAGGAGAAGCGGCGGCCGCCCTTGACGACCTTCGCCACCCGGTTGATGAAGATGACCCGCTCTTCGTACGGGCTCTTCTCTTGGTCCCTCGAGTCATAGCGTCGCGACATCAGATCTGGAGTCCTCCCTCTCGAGCACCTTCGGCGACCGCGGCCACGCGGCCGTGGTACCGCCGTCCACCACGGTCGAACACGACCCGGTCGATCCCGGCGCCCTTCGCGCGGTCGGCGATCGAGCTTGCCGACCTCCTTGGCGCGGTCGGTCTTGCCCTTCGAGTTCCCGACCTCCGCGTCGGAGGCGGCGGCGAGCGTCGCGGCCGCGCCATCGTCGATGAGCTGGACGTAGATGTGTCGGTTCGAGCGGTACACGGCCAGGCGCGGCCGCTCCGCGGTTCCCGCCACTTTCTTGCGGACGCGCGAATGGCGACGGACACGCGCGATCCGCCTCGTCTTGGCGTCCATCAGGCGGTCGCCCCCTTGGCAGCCTTGCCGGCCTTCTTCCGGACGTACTCGTTCTCGTAGCGGATGCCCTTCCCCTTGTAGGGCTCGGGCTTCCGGATCTTGCGGATCGTGGCGGCCACCTCACCGACCTGCTGCTTGTCGTTGCCCCGCACCACCACTTGGGTGGGGGCGGGCACCTCGAACTCGATGCCGTCGGGCTGGGGCACGAGGACCGGGTGGGAGTAGCCAACCTGCAGCTCGACGTCGTTGCCCTTCAGGATCGCGCGATAGCCGACCCCCACGATCTGCAGGCGCTTCTCGAAGCCCTTCGTGACACCCTCGACCATGTTCGCGAGGAGGGACCTCGTGAGCCCGTGCAGGCTGCGGCTGAACCCGACGTCGTCGGGCCGCTCCACGCGCGCGACACCCTCTTCCGTGACGATGCGCATCGTGGGGTGCATGGTCTGCGAGAGCTCACCCCGGGGACCGCGAACGGTCACCTGGTTGGCCTCGTCAACCCGCACCTCGACCCCGTCGGGGATCTCCACCGGTTGTCTGCCGATCCTGCTCATGTCGTCCTCATCCCTGCCCGTGCTCCGTGCTCAGCCGTCTCACCACACGTATGCCAAGACCTCGCCGCCGACACCCTTGCGTGCGGCGTCCTTGTCCGTCATCACCCCGTGCGAGGTCGAGATGATCGCGATCCCGAGCCCGCCCTGGACCCGCGGGAGCTCGTCACGGCCGCGATAGATGCGTCGTCCGGGCTTCGAGATCCGCCGGAGTCCGGTGATCGCGCGCCGCCGACGCACACCGTACTTCAGCCGGATCCGGAAGGCCTGATGCACGCCCTCGCCCTCGCGCGAGAACCCGATGATGTAGCCCTCGGCGTCCAGGATCTTGAGGACCGAGTCCGCGAGCTTGGACACCGGCGCCACCGTCTCGTCCTTGAACGCCAGGTTCGCGTTGCGGATCCTCGTCAGGAGGTCCGCGACCGGGTCGCTCACGTTCGAGGAGAACTTCGGCTTCGTCATCACCATGAGGCTTTCGTCACCCCCGGCAGCTCTCCGAGGTGCGCGAGCTCACGGAAGCAGATCCGGCAGAGCATGAACTTGCGGTAGACCGCCCGTGAGCGGCCGCACCGCAGGCACCGCGTATAGCCCCGCACGCGGAACTTCGGCTGCTTCTTCTGCTTGTTGATCAGTGCGGTCTTCGCCATCTCTTTGTGCCGTCTCCTTGGCCTCAGCTCGCCTCCGCCGCCGACTGGGCGAACGGGAATCCCAGGGCGGCGAGCAGCGCTCGTCCTTCGTCGTCGGTCGTCGCGGTGGTCACGATCGTGATGTCCATGCCCGTGACCTTCACCACCTTGTCATAGTCGATCTCCGGGAAGATCAGCTGCTCGGTGACACCGAGCGTGTAGTTCCCATGCCCGTCGAAGGCAGCGGGGCTCAGCCCCCGGAAGTCACGGATCCTGGGGAGCGCGAGCGACACGAGTCGATCGACGAACTCCCACATGTAAGCCCCCCGGAGGGTCACCTTCGCGCCGATCGCCATCCCCTCGCGGAGCTTGAAGCCGGCGATCGACTTCCGCGCCTTCGTCACGACCGCCTTCTGCCCCGTGATCGTGGCGAGATCCTCCAGGGCCGCGTCGAGCAGGCGGCCGTCCTTCACGGCCTCGCCCACGCCCATGTTGACCACGACCTTCTCCAGCCGTGGAACCTGCATCACGTTCCCCAGCCCGAGCTGCTCCTGGAGCACCGGGACCAGCTCCTCCCGGTAGCGTGCCCGCAGGCGGGGTGTGTACGTGTCTTCCGTGGCGGTCTTGGCACTCATGGCAGCTCCGTCTCGCACTTCCGGCAGAACCGGACCTTCCGATCGCCTTCGATCCGATGGCCGATGCGGGTCGCCTCGCCGCAGGCAGTGCAGACCACCTGGACGTTCGAGATGTTCACGAACATCTCGGCGTCGATGATCCCGCCTTGCTGCAGCTGCTGCGAGCTGCCGCGCGCGCGGCGGCCCGATGAGCGCTGGTGCTTCTTGGCGAGAGCGACGCCGTCCACCATCACGCGCCCCTCCCGAGGGAGCACGCGCACGACGCGGCCTTCCCGGCCGCGATCCTTGCCCGAGATCACCCGGACGGTGTCGTCCTTCTTGATGTCGACTCCCGGCATGCCTCAGAACACCACCCTCACAGAACCTCCGGCGCAAGTGACACGATCTTCATGTAGCGGCGGTCGCGGAGCTCCCGGGCCACCGGCCCGAAGATGCGGGTCCCGCGCGGGTTGCGCGAGTCCGGGGTGAGGAGCACCACGGCGTTGTCGTCGAACCGGATGTAGGAGCCGTCGGGACGACGCCGCTCCTTGGAGGTCCGAACGACGACGGCCTTGACGACCTCCCCTTTCTTGACCCCACCTCCGGGCAGCGCATCCTTGATCGTGCCGACGACCGTGTCGCCGATGCTCGCGTAGCGGCGAGCCGACCCGCCGAGCACACGGATCACCAGGAGCTCCTTCGCTCCGGTGTTGTCCGCGACACGGCAACGGGTCTCCTGCTGGATCACTTGGCCTTCTCCACGATCTCCACCAGCCGCCAGCGCTTCGACTTAGACAGCGGCCGAGTCTCCACGACGCGGACGCGGTCGCCCACGTGCGCCTCGTTGGACTCGTCGTGGGCGGCGAGCTTCTTGGAGCGCCGAACCGTCTTGTCGTACAGCGGGTGTCGGAACGAGCGGTCGATCCGGACGACGACGGTCTTGTCCATGCCGTCGGAGACCACGACCCCGGTCCGCGTCTTGCGGCGCCCACGCTCTTGCGTCATCTGCTCCTCGCTCACTGCTCGCTCTCCGTTCCGGACTCGATTCGCCGGCGCTCCTGTTCTCGGCGCCCCCACCCCAGCGTTCGATGAGGCTTCCCGCGCAGCCTCGAGATCGCGTTCGCGCATCACCGTGGCGATCCGCGCGATCTCGTGGCGGACCTTCTTGATCGACGACGAGTCGTCCGAGCTGACCGGTGGCGAGCTGGAAGCGCAGGTTGAAGAGCTCCTCCTTCGCGGACTCGGCCCGCTCGAGGAGTTGCGCATCCGTGAGCTCGCGCAGCTCGGCGGTCTTGCTGGCCATCGCTACTCCCCCACCCTCGTGATGAACTTGGTCCGGATCGGCAGCTTGTGCTGCGCGCGACCCATCGCCTCCCGGGCGAGCGCCTCGTTCACACCCGCCAGCTCGAACATGACGCGGCCCGGCTTGACCACCGCGACCCAGCCCTCCGGGTTCCCCTTGCCGGAGCCCATCCGCGTCTCCGCGGGCTTCTTGGTGACGGGCTTGTCGGGGAAGATCGTGATCCAGACCTTGCCGCCGCGGCGGATGTGCCTGGTGATCGCGACCCGGGCGGCCTCGATCTGGCGGTTCGTGATCCAGCCCGGCTCCATCGCGACGATCGCGTAGTCGCCCGACTGGATATCCGTGTGGCCCTTGGCGAGGCCGCGCATCCGCCCACGGTGCTGCTTGCGGTGCTTGATCCGCTTCGGGGCGAGCATCAGGCCTCACCGCCCTCCTGTGCGTCGGGCGCCTCGGTGGGCGCCTCGGTCACCGGTGCGGCCTCGGGTGCGACGGACGTCTCCGCACCTTCCATCGCCTCCGGGGTGGCGGAGGCCGGTTCCGGACCGGACTCGGGCGCCGTCGGCGCCGGTTCCTCGACGGGTGCGGCGTCGGGAGCGACGGAATCGGGTGCCGCCGCAACAGGCTCGGCCTTGGCCGGCGCCTTGGCGCGGGCGGCGGCCGGCTTCGCCCCTCGTTCCCCTCGCTCGGCACGGGCGTGTGCCCGCGCCAGAGCCCGCTCGCTCTCCTGCTCGCGGTGCGGCACCTCGTCGCCGTGGTAGACCCACACCTTCACGCCGATCGCGCCGAACGTCGTCTTGGCGGCCGCCGTTCCGAAGTCCACCTTCGCCCGGAGCGTGTGCAACGGCACACGACCCTCCCGGTACCACTCCTTGCGACCCATGTCGGTCCCGCCGAGGCGCCCGGCGCACGCGACGCGCACGCCGAGAGCACCGGCACGCATCGCCGTCTGGACGGCGCGGCGCATCGCCCGCCGGAACGCCACCCGCCCGGCGAGCTGCTCGGCGACGCCCTGCGCGAGGAGCGCGGCGTCCGTGTCGGGCCGCACCTCGCTGGATGCCTGGTTCATGTCCTCGACCTTCACGTCGACCCGCTTCTTGGTGTAGCGCTCGACGTCCTTGCGCAGGCGGTCCACCTCGGCGCCCTTGCGGCCGATGACGATGCCGGGGCGAGCCGTCCGGATGTAGACCCAGATCTGATCGCCCTTGCGCTCGATGTCGATCGAGGAGATCCCGGCACGCGAGAGCCGCGAGCGGATGTGCTTGCGGATCCAGACGTCCTCGTGGAGCGCCTCGATGTAGTCGCGCCGGTTCGCGTACCAGTTCGATTTCCAGGGGTAGATGACCCCCAGCCGGAACCCGTATGGGTGGACCTTCTGTCCCACTACTCTTCGTCTCCCATCGTCTCCACCACGACCGTGACGTGCGAGGTGCGCTTCCGGACCCGGGTGGCCCGGCCGTAGGCCCGGGGACGGAACCGGCGGAGCGTCGGTCCCTCGTCCACCCATGCCTTCGACACCAACAGGTTCTCCGCGATCACGCCCGGCCGCTGCTCGGCGTTGGCGATCGCGGAATCGAGCAACTTCTCCACGTCGCGCGAGGCACCCAGCGTCGACAACCGGAGGATGCGCTTCGCTTCACCCACGTGCTGACCGCGGATGAGGTCCACCGTCCGCCGCATCTTGCGCGGCGACGTGCGGACGTACTTGACCGTAGCTTTCGCTTCCATCTATCGAGGACCCGTCCTTCGCTCATCTCTCGAGTGCGTCCGGAACGTGCGGGTCGGAGCGAACTCGCCGAGCTTGTGCCCGACCATCGACTCCGAGATGAACACGGGGACGTGCTTGCGGCCGTCGTGGACCGCGATCGTGTGTCCGATCATGTCCGGGACGATCGTCGAACGGCGCGACCAGGTCTTGACGACCTTCTTCTCGCTCCGCTCGTTCATCCCCGCGATCTTGACCATCAGGTGCTCGTCCACGAACGGCCCCTTCTTCACCGATCTCGCCATCAGCCACGCCCCTTCCCGCGACGCCGGATGATCTGCGCGTTCGACGCCTTCTTCTTCTTCCGCGTGCGGCCTTCCTTCTTGCCCCACGGCGACGTCGGATGGCGCCCACCGGAGGCCTTCCCCTCGCCGCCGCCGAGCGGGTGGTCCACAGGGTTCATGGCGACGCCTCGCACGGAGGGCCGCTTGCCCTTCCACCGGTTCCTCCCGGCCTTCCCGATCGCGATCAGCTCGTGCTCCGCGTTCCCCACCACGCCGACGGTGCCCTTGCAGATGGACGGGACCGTGCGCATCTCTCCGGAAGGCAGACGCAACGTGGCCAGCTTGCCCTCCTTCGCCATCAGCTGGACGCTCGTGCCCGCGGAGCGAGCCATCCGGGCGCCGGCGCCCGGCTTCAGCTCCACCGCGTGGACGACCGTGCCGACCGGGATGTTCCGCAAGGGCAGGGCGTTCCCAGGGCGGATCTCCGCGCCCTCGCCGGACATCAACTGATCTCCTACGCGCACCCCATCGGGCGCGAGGATGTACCGCTTCTCGCCGTCGGCGTAGTGCAGCAAGGCGATCCGCGAGCTCCGGTTCGGGTCGTACTCGATCGTGGCGACCTTGGCCGGGATCCCGTCCTTGTTGCGCTTGAAGTCGATGAGGCGGTAGCGCCGTTTCGTGCCACCGCCCTGATGCCGCGTGGTGATCCGGCCGTGGACGTTTCGTCCCGCCTTCTTGCGCCCCTTGGTCAGCAGCGACTTCTCGGGCGTGGACCGCGTGATCTCGTCGAACGTCGAGACGCTTCCTCCACGCCGGCCGGGCGTCGTCGGCTTGTACTTCCGAACGGCCATGGCTAGGACCCCCCACCCTCGAAGATCTCGATGCTGTCGCCCTGTGCGAGCGTGACGACGGCGCGCTTCTCGTCGGGACGGCGCCCGCGCGTGTACCCGCGGCGCTTCATCTTGCCGCGCCGCTTCAGCGTGTTGACGGACAGGACTTGGACATCCCAGATCGTCTGGACCGCCTCCTTGATCTCGGTCTTGTTCGCGCGCGGATCCACCAGGAACGTGTAGGTGTTGTGCTCGATCCCCGCGTAGGACTTCTCCGAGACGATGGGGCGGACGATCACGTCGCGAGGTGACTTGTTCATCCCGCCGCCTCCTCGGCCTGGCCGGCCGACCCTTCCTGTGCACCGGTCGGAGACCCTGCCGGCGGCCCGGTCAGGCGCTCGATCGCGGCACCCGTGAACAGGATCCCGGTCCGCCAGGAGCACGTCGTACGTGCCGAGGCCACCGCTGTACGCGATCTTCACGTTGGGCAGGTTGCGGAACGACTTCTCCACGCTGCCGGACTCCGTGGGTTGGGGCAGGACGAGCAGGATCCGCCCCAGCGAGCTCCAAGGACGTGAGCACGCCCACGGCCTGCTTCGTCTTCGGCTCGCTCCAGTCCAGGTCGTCGACCACGGCGAGCTTCCCGCTCTGCAGCGCGTCCGTGAGCGCGGAGCGGAGCGCTCCGCGGCGCATCTTCTTGTTGATCTTCTGCGAGTGGTCCCGGGGTGTGGGCCCGTGCGCCACGCCGCCGCCGACCCACTGCGGAGACCGGATCGATCCCTGCCGTGCGCGACCCGTGCCCTTCTGTCGCCACGGCTTCCTGCCGCCGCCGCGGACCTGGGCGCGCGTCTTCGTCGAGTGCGTCCCCGCGCGGATGCCGGCGAGACCGGCCACGACGACCTGATGCATCAAGGGAACGCTCACCTTCGACTCGAAGATCTCGGCCGGGAGCTCCACGGAGCCGGCCTTCTTCCCGGCTGCGTCGACGACTCTCGATCGAGGCCATCACGCGGTCCTTTCCGCCGAGGTCTTGCTCGGGAGCGACTTGACGGCGGAACGCGCCATCAGCAGGCCACCGTTCGGCCCGGGGACCGCGCCCTTGACGAGCAGGAGACCGCGCTCGACATCGGCCTGGACCACCTCGAGGTTCAACACGGTGACCCGGACGCTGCCGTGCTGGCCGGCCATCGGCATGTCCTTGAAGACCCTGCTCGGCGTCGCGCAGGCACCGATCGCTCCCGGAGCCCGATGCTTGCGCTTCGTGCCGTGGCTGGCCCGGAGGCCGTGGAACCCGTGGCGCTTCATCACACCCGTCGTGCCGTGACCTTTCGAGACGCCGACCACGTCCACCCGGTCCCCCGGGCTGAACACGTCGACCGTGATCTCCTGGCCGGGCTCGTAGCTCGCCGCATCGTCGGTGCGCAGCTCGACGACGTGGCGACCGGGCGTGGCATCGTGCGACTCGAAGTGTCCCTTCATCGGTCTCGTGAGGTCGCGCGGGCGGACGGTGCCGAAAGAGAGCTGGACGGCGTCGTAGCCGTCGGTCTCCTTCGTCTTGATCTGTGACACGACCGACGGACCCGCCTTGATCACCGTGACCGGCACGGCACGGGTGTCGTCGAAGATCTGGGTCATCCCCAGCTTCGTGCCCAAGATCCCTTTCGTCTCTGCCATCGCTCCTACAACTTGATCTCGATGTCGACGCCGGCCGACAGGTTCAGGCGCTGGAGCTCCTGGACCGTCTTGGACGTCGCGTCCACGATGTCGATCAACCGCTTGTGCGTGAGCATCTGGAAGTGCTCGCGCGAGTCCTTGTACTTGTGCGGCGAGCGGATGACCGTGTAGATCGAACGCTCGGTGGGCAAGGGGACCGGCCCGACCACCTTGGCGCCGGTCCGCGTCACGTGCTCGACGATGTCACGGGCGGCGACGTCGAGCATCCGGTGGTCGTACGCCCGGAGCTTGATCCTGATCTTCGGTCCCGCCACGTGTTCCCCTCGCCTTCCTCGGTGTCCTCTACTTCAGGACCTTGGTGACCCGGCCGGCCCCGACGGTGCGTCCGCCCTCACGGATCGCGAACCGGAGGCCTTCCTCCATCGCGATCGGCTTGTCGAGCTCCACGCGCATCTCCACGTTGTCGCCGGGCATGACCATCTCCACCCCTTCGGGCAGGTGCGCCACGCCGGTGACGTCGGTGGTGCGGAAGTAGAACTGCGGCTTGTAGCCGTCGAAGAACGGCGTGTGCCGGCCGCCCTCCTCCTTGGACAGGATGTACACGTTCGACATGAACTCGGTGTGCGGCGTGATCGACCCGGGCTTCGCCAGGACCTGACCGCGCTCCACCTGATCCTTGTCGATGCCCCGGAGCAGGACCCCGACGTTGTCGCCGGCCGTGATCTCGTCGAGGAGCTTCCGGAACATCTCCAGGTCCGTCGCGATCGTCTTCTGCGTGTCCCGCAGTCCGACGATCTCGACCTCGCCCATCTTCTTCAGGACGCCCTGCTCGACCCGCCCGGTCACGACCGTCCCGCGACCGGTGATCGAGAAGACGTCCTCGATCGGCATCAGGAATGGCTTGTCCGTGTCCCGGACCGGCTCGGGGATGTAGGTGTCGCACGCCTCGAGGAGCTCGTCGACCTTGGCCATCCACGCCTCGTCGCCCTCGAGCGCCTTCAGGGCGGAGATCTGGACGACCGGGATGTCGTCACCGGGGTACTCGTAGGAGGACAGCAGCTCGCGGACCTCGAGCTCGACGAGGTCGAGGAGCTCGGAGTCGTCGACCATGTCGCACTTGTTCAGCGCGACCACGATCGACGGGACGCCGACCTGGCGGGCGAGCAGCACGTGCTCGCGGGTCTGCGGCATGGGGCCGTCGGCCGCCGAGACCACGAGGATCGCGCCGTCCACCTGCGCGGCGCCCGTGATCATGTTCTTCACGTAGTCGGCGTGTCCCGGCATGTCGACGTGCGCGTAGTGGCGGTTGTCGGTCTCGTACTCGACGTGGGCGATCGCGATCGTGATCCCGCGCTCGCGCTCCTCCGGCGCCTTGTCGATCTCGTCGAACGGCGTGAACTCGGCCATCCCCTTCTCGGCCTGCCGCTTGGTGATGGCGGCCGTGAGCGTGGTCTTGCCGTGGTCGATGTGACCCATCGTCCCGATGTTCACGTGTGGCTTCGTGCGCTCGAACTTCTTCTTGCCCATGACTGCTCTCCCCTTCTGGCCTTACTCGCCCGAGACCCGGGCGATGATCTCCTTCGACACCTGCACCGGCACTTCTGCGTACGCGTGGAGCTGCATCGGGCTGTGCGCGGCGCGGCCCTGGGTCCGCGACCGCAGGTCCGTGGCGTAGCCGAAGAGCTCGGCGAGCGGCACCAGGACCCTGATGACCTTCTGCCCGCCGGCGTCGTCGATGCGCTCGATCCTGCCTCGGCGCGACGTCACGTCGCCCATCACCTCGCCCATGAACTCCTCGGGCGTGGTGACCTCGAACTCCATCACCGGCTCCAGCAGCGCGGGGTCGGCCTTGCGAGCAGCCTCCTTCAGCGCCATCGAACCGGCGATCTTGAACGCCATCTCGCTCGAGTCGACCTCGTGGAACGTGCCGTCCATCAGGGTCGCCCGGACGTCCACCATCGGGTATCCCGCCAGCACCCCGTTGTCGAGCGCCTCCTGGATCCCCTGGTCGACGGCGGGGATGTACTCCCGGGGGATCTTGCCGCCGACGATCTTGTTCAGGAACTCGTAGCCACCACCGGCACCGGTCGGCTCGAGGTCGATCACGACGTGCGCGAACTGTCCGCGGCCGCCCGTCTGTCGGACGAAGCGGGTCTCGACCTTGTGCACCTCGCGACGGATCGTCTCTCGGTAGGCGACCTGCGGCTTACCGACGTTCGCGTCGACGGAGAACTCTCGCTTCAGGCGGTCCACGATGATGTCGAGGTGGAGCTCGCCCATCCCCGAGATGACCGTCTGGCCCGTCTCGTCGTCGAACTTCACGACGAACGTGGGGTCCTCGTCCGCGAGCTTGGCGAGACCGGTGCCCAGCTTGTCCTGGTCCGCCTTGGTCTTCGGCTCCACCGCGACGGAGATGACCGGCGTGGGGAAGCTGATGGATTCCAGGACGACCTGGTGGTCGGGGTCGCAGATCGTGTCTCCCGTGGTGGCGTGCTTCAGGCCGACCACGGCGACGATGTCGCCGGTGTACGCGGCCGCCATGTCCTCACGGTGGTTGGCGTGCATCTGCAGGATGCGACCGATCCGCTCCTTGCGATCCTTGGTGGCATTGGCGACGTGCGAGCCGGCGCGCAGCACACCGGAGTACACGCGCAGGTACGTCAGCCGGCCGACGAAGGCATCGGACATGATCTTGAAGGCCAGGGCCGCGAACGGCTCGGAGTCCTCGGGCGCGCGTTGGACGTGCGTGGACTCGTCGTTGGGGAGATGACCCTCCACGGGGAGCACCTCGGCGGGCGACGGGAGGTAGGCGACGATCGCGTCGAGCAGGGGCTGGACGCCCTTGTTCTTGAAGGCGGAGCCGCACATCACCGGGACGCCGAGGCTCCCGAGGGTCGCTCGGCGGATCGCGCGATGCATCTCCTCGATCGTGGGCTCTTCCTCGTGGACGAACTTCTCCATCAGGGCCTCGTCGTGGTCGGCGAGCCGCTCGAAGAGGACGTGGTGGGCGGCTTCCGCGGCGGCCCGGTACTCCTCCGGGATCTCGGTGTCGCGCCACTCCTCGCCCATGTCGCCTTCCCAGTAGTGGGCGTTCATCTGGACGAGGTCGATCACGCCATGGAAGTCGGACTCGGTGCCCCACGGGAGCTGCAGGATGAGCGGGGTCGCCTGCAGGCGATCGACGATCATGTCCACGGTGCGCTCGAAGTTGGCACCGGTTCGATCCATCTTGTTGATGAAGCAGATCCGGGGCACCTTGTAGCGGTCCGCCTGGCGCCACACGGTCTCGGTCTGGGGCTCAACGCCCGCCACCGCGTCGAACACCGCGACGGCGCCGTCCAGGACGCGGAGGGACCGCTCGACCTCGACCGTGAAGTCGACGTGGCCGGGCGTGTCGATGATGTTGATCCAGTGGCCCTTCCACTGGCAGGTGGTGGCGGCCGACGTGATCGTGATGCCGCGCTCGCGCTCCTGGACCATCCAGTCCATCTGCGCGGTGCCGTCGTGCACCTCGCCGATCTTGTAGGCCTTCCCGGTGTAGTAGAGGATCCGCTCGGTCGTCGTGGTCTTGCCGGCGTCGATGTGCGCCATGATGCCGATGTTGCGCGTGCGAGCGAGGGGGTACTCCCGGATCGAGAGCCCCTTGCCTTCCTTCACCTTCTGTTCGGTCTGCGACACCTGCATCCTCTCTGCGGGGACCGCCATCAGGAGGTCCCCTCCACACGGGAAACCGGCCCCTGGGGGCCGGCCGGGTGGTGCTCGTCGATCACCATCGGTAATGCGCGAACGCTCTGTTTGCCTCGGCCATCTTGTGCATGTCCTCGCGCCGCTTGACGGAGGCTCCCTGCCCGTTCGAGGCATCCATGATCTCCGCGACCAGGCGTTCGGCCATCGAGTTCTCGCGTCGGGCGCGGGAGAAGTTCACGAGCCACCGCAGCGCGAGCGTCGTGCCGCGGGTGGGCTTCACCTCCACGGGGACCTGATACGAAGCGCCGCCGACCCGTCGCGACTTGACCTCCAGCATCGGGCGCACGTTGTCCACCGCACGCTTCAGGGTGATCACGGGGTCGTTGGCGGTCTTCTGACTGATCTGCTCGAGCGCCTCGTAGACGATGTGCTCGGCGACGGTCTTCTTGCCGTGCAACAGCACTTTGTTGACCAGCTGGGTCACGAGCGGGTTCTGATAGACGGGGTCTGGCGTGATGCCCCGGTGTACGGCAGGTCCCTTGCGCGGCACGTTACTCGCCGACCTTCTTGGCGCCGTAGCGAGACCGTGCCTTGCGGCGGTCGCGGACCCCTGCGGTGTCGAGGGTGCCGCGGATGATCTTGTAGCGCACGCCGGGCAGGTCGCGCACACGACCGCCGCGGACCAGCACGATCGAGTGCTCCTGGAGGTTGTGGCCGACACCGGGGATGTAGACCGTGACCTCGATCCCGGAGGTGAGCCGGACCCGCGCGACCTTCCGCAGGGCGGAGTTCGGCTTCTTGGGGGTCATCGTGTACACGCGCGTGCAGACGCCGCGCCGCTGGGACGAGCCCTTCAGCGCAGGGCTCTTCGTCCGCTTCTTGGGGCGGGATCGGCCCTTCCGTACGAGTTGTTGGATGGTAGGCATAGCTCTCTCGTCTGCACTCTTCCTTTTTCATCCACCGGGGCTTGGGAGCCTCGGGCCGAACCCTTGGGGCGCAGCGCGAACGCCACCACCCGCGGGGTTGTCGCTCCGACCGGAGCCGGACGCCCGACACTGTTCGCCGTGCCCGGGCGCGACCGCCAAAGCTACTGGTCGTGAGCACGAGGTGTCAACCGCACCGGATGCCACCCGGCGTGAGGGCCGGCCTGCGCGGGATCAACCCTTAGGGTACCTGCGCGCCCACGCGCCGACACCTCCTGCCGGGCTCCCCGGGAGGTCCCGAGGAGCCCGCTCACCGGGCTTCTACTCCTCGTCGGACCGAGCGACCCCGCCCAGCATGCTCTCGGCCTGCTGCCGGGTGAGTCCCACGAGGGCCGGCTCGCCGTCGCCCTCGGCCAGCTCCGCCAGCTCCCGCTGGCGCGTCAGCCAGTATTCGGGGATCGCGTCGGGCTTGATCTTCACGGCCACGTTGCGGTAGCGGCTCATCCCCGTGCCCGCCGGGATCAGCTTGCCGATGATCACGTTCTCCTTGAGCCCGAGCAGCGGATCCGCCTTGCTCTGGATCGCCGCGTCCGTGAGCACCCGGGTGGTCTCCTGGAACGAGGCGGCCGAGAGCCACGAGTCCGTGGCGAGGGAGGCCTTCGTGATCCCGAGCAGGACGGGACGAGCCGAGGCGGGCACCCCTCCGGCCTCGACGACCTCCTGGTTCGTCTCCTCGAAGACCCGGCGGTTCACCAGGTCCCCCGGCAACAGATCGGAGTCGCCCGGCTCGATGATGTGCACCTTCCGGAGCATCTGCCGCGCGATCAGCTCGATGTGCTTGTCGTGGATCGTCACGCCCTGGGAGCGGTAGACCTGCTGGACCTCGTCCACGAGGTGCATCTGCAGGGCCAGCACCCCCTCCACGCGGAGCTTCTCGTGCGGGTTGACCGAACCCTCGGTGAGCTGCTGGCCGACCTCGACCATGTCGCCGTTGGACACCGTGAGCCGGGCCCGGAACGACACCTGGTACTCGACCATGTCGCCCGTCTCGTCCGTGACCCGGATCCGCCGGACGTGCTTCTCGTCGTCGTCCTCGATCGCCACCTCGCCCGAGAGCTCGGTGATCTGCGCCATCCCCTTGGGGTTCCGCGCCTCGAACAGCTCGACCACGCGGGGCAGCCCGTGCGTGATGTCCTCGCCGGCGATCCCTCCGGTGTGGAAGGTTCGCATCGTGAGCTGGGTGCCGGGCTCGCCGATCGACTGGGCGGCGATGATGCCGACCGCCTCCCCGATGTCGACGAGGCGCCCGCTCGCGAGCGAGCGGCCGTAGCACGCCTGGCACACACCGATCTCCGCCTCGCAGGTGGTGACCGAGCGGACCTGGACCGTCTCCACACCGGAGTCGATGACGGACTGGGCGAGCTCGTCGGAGAGCTCGGCCCCCCGGGCGGCGATCTTCTTGCCGCCGACCTTCACGTCCTCCGCGAGGACGCGCCCGAACAGCGCGGTGTCGGTGTGCGCACCCTTCACGACGGTCCCGTCGGGACGGGTCACGTTGACCACGGCGCCGATCGACCGATCGGTGCCGCAGTCCTCCTCGCGGACGATGACCTCCTGGGCGACGTCGACGAGTCGCCGGGTGAGGTAGCCCGAGTCGGCGGTCCGCAGCGCGGTGTCGGCCAGGCCCTTCCGGGCGCCGTGGGTGGAGATGAAGTACTCGAGGACCGACAGACCCTCGCGGAAGTTGGACTTGATCGGGCGCGGGATGATCTCGCCCTTCGGGTTGGCGACGAGGCCACGCATCCCGGCCAGCTGCCGGATCTGCATGATGTTCCCGCGCGCGCCGGAGTTGGCCATCATGAAGATCGGGTTCGTCTTCGTGAACTGGGCCTCCATCGCGTCCTTGACCTCGTCGGTGGCCTGCGTCCAGATCTCGATGAGCTCCTGGCGACGCTCGTCGTCCGTGATGATGCCCTTGCGGTACTGCTGCTCGACCTTCTGGGCACGCTTCTCGTGCTCGTCGAGGATCTTCTGCTTCTCCGGCGGCGTCGTGACGTCCTCGACGCCGATCGTGACCCCCGCCTTGGTGGCGTAGTCGAATCCGAGGTTCTTCAGGTTGTCGAGGACGATCTCGACCTGCGCGCGGTCGTAGCGGTGGACCACCTCGTCGACGATCCGCGCCACGTCCGGCTTCAGGACGGGCTCGTTGCGGAACTCGAAGTCGTCCGGGAACGCCGTGTTGAAGACGATCCGGCCGATGGTCGTCCGGATGACCGGCGTGCGGCCCTTCCACCCGTCGGCCTTGGGGTCGTAGCCCTCCGGGAGAAGCTCCTCGGGGAGCGCTTGACCCGTCAATCGCACGCGGACCGGATCGTGCAGCGGATGACCGCGGTCGAGGGCAAGCAACGCCTCGGCGGTTGAGCCGAACGTCGGGATCTCCTCGTCCTTCATTTCCTCGTTCTGCGTGAGGGTCAGGTAGTAGAGCCCGAGCACCATGTCCTGCGACGGCGTCGCGATCGGGCGACCGTGCGCCGGCGACAGGATGTTGTTCGTCGAGAGCATCAGGATCCGGGCCTCGGCCTGCGCCTCGGCGGACAGCGGGACGTGCACGGCCATCTGGTCCCCGTCGAAGTCGGCGTTGAACGCCGCGCAGACGAGGGGGTGGATCTTGATGGCCTTGCCCTCCACCAGGACGGGCTCGAACGCCTGGATCCCCAGACGGTGCAGCGTCGGCGCCCGGTTCAGCATCACGGGGTGCTCCCTGATGACCTCCTCGAGCACGTCCCACACCTGCGGACGGGCACGCTCCACCATGCGCTTGGCGCTCTTGATGTTCTGGGCGAGGTTCTGGTCGACGAGCCGCTTCATCACGAACGGCTTGAAGAGCTCGAGCGCCATCTGCTTCGGTAGCCCGCACTGGTGCAGGCGGAGCTCCGGCCCGACCACGATGACCGAGCGGCCCGAGTAGTCGACGCGCTTGCCCAGCAGGTTCTGCCGGAAGCGCCCCTGCTTGCCCTTCAGCATGTCGGAGAGCGACTTCAGCGGCCGGTTGCCCGGACCGGTGACGGGACGGCCCCGCCGGCCGTTGTCGAACAGCGCGTCGACGGCCTCCTGGAGCATCCGCTTCTCGTTGTTCACGATGATCTCGGGTGCCTGCAGGTCGAGCAGCCGCTTCAACCGGTTGTTCCGGTTGATCACGCGCCGGTACAGGTCGTTGAGGTCCGAGGTCGCGAACCGGCCGCCGTCCAGCTGGACCATCGGACGGAGGTCCGGCGGGATCACGGGGATCGCGTCGAGCACCATGCCCATCGGGCTCGAGCGTCCCTCGACGAAGTTGGACGCGACCTTCAGCCGCTTGATCGCCTTGAGGCGCTTCGTGCCCTTGCCGTTCTCGATCGTCTCGCGGAGGGCCTCGCCCTCGGCGACGACGTCGTAGTCGGAGAGCAGCCGCTTGATGGCCTCGGCGCCCATACCACCGTCGAAGTAGTCCGCGAAGCGCTCGCGGAGCGAGCGGTAGACGGCGTCGTCGGCCACGAGCTGCTTGACCTTGAGGCTCTTGAACGCGGACACCACGTCGTCGAGGTGCTGCGTGTCGCGGCCGGCGGCCTCGTGGATGCGCTCGACGTCTCGCTGCGCCTCCCGCTTCGCGGCGGAGAGCTGTGCGCCCTTCGCGCCCTCGGCCTCGAGCTCCTTGAGACGGTCCTCGAGCTCGGACAGGCGGCGCTTGACCTGGTCGTCCCGATCGGCCTCGATCTCGCGCTTCTCGCCTTCGATCTCCTCTTCGATCTCGGGGAAGTCCTTGTGACGTCGCTCCTCGTCGATGCGGGTCACCACGTAGGCGGCGAAGTAGATGATCCGCTCGAGGTCCTTGGGGGCGATGTCCAATAGGTAGCCCAGACGCGAGGGGACGCCCTTGAAGTACCAGATGTGCGTGACCGGCGCCGCCAGCTCGATGTGACCCATACGATCGCGGCGGACCTTGGACCGGGTGATCTCGACGCCGCAGCGCTCGCAGATGATGCCCTTGAAGCGCACGCGCTTGTACTTGCCGCAGTGGCACTCCCAGTCCCGTGTGGGACCGAAGATCCGCTCGCAGAAGAGCCCGTCCTTCTCCGGCTTCAGCGTGCGGTAGTTGATCGTCTCCGGCTTCTTGACCTCGCCGTTGGACCAGGCTCGGATCTGGTCGGCTGCTGCCAGCCCGATCCGAAGCTCGTCGAAGTAGTTCACATCAAGCACTTAGACCTCCGCCTTCTCGACCCGTCCCCGCACTACGTACAACCCCGCCGTATTCCCGCCGGCCCTCAATCGAAGTCCGCCCCCGCCGGCTCGCGCCGGCTGAGATCGATCCCGAGCTCCTCGGCCGCACGGAAGACGTCCTCGTCGGTCTCGCGCAGCTCGATCTCCTCGCCCGAGGAGGACCGGACCTCGACGTTGAGGGAGAGCGACTGCATCTCCTTGATCAGCACCTTGAAGGACTCCGGGATGCCCGGCTCGGGGATGTTCTCTCCCTTGACGATGGCCTCGTAGACCTTCACACGGCCCAGGACGTCGTCCGACTTGATCGTGAGCAGCTCCTGGAGGGCGTACGCGGCGCCGTAGGCCTCGAGGGCCCACACCTCCATCTCCCCGAACCGCTGGCCGCCGAACTGCGCCTTCCCGCCGAGCGGCTGCTGCGTGATCATCGAGTACGGCCCCGTGGACCGAGCGTGGATCTTGTCGTCCACGAGGTGCAGCAGCTTCAGGATGTACGCCACCCCGACGGTGACCGGCTCGGCGTACGGCTGCCCGTTCCGACCGTCGTACAACCGAGCCTTGCCGATGTCGTTGATCAGCTTCTCGCCGTCGGGGCCGGCGTGCGAGCTGCGGATCGCCGCGAGGATCTCGTCCTCCTTGGCGCCGTCGAAGACCGGCGTGGCCACGTGGACGGGACCTGTGTGGTCCTCACCCGCCTTGTCGAACCCGACGAGCGCCGCGTACCCGAGGTGGGCCTCCAGCACCTGGCCCAGGTTCATCCGCGACGGGACACCCAGCGGGTTCAAGATGATGTCGACCGGCGTGCCGTCCTCGAGGAACGGCATGTCCTCCTCGGGAAGGATCGTGGAGATCACGCCCTTGTTCCCGTGGCGTCCGGCCAGCTTGTCGCCGTCGGAGATCTTGCGCTTCTGCGCCACGTACACGCGCACGAGCTGGTTCACACCCGGAGGAAGCTCGTCGCCGTCGTCCCGGTTGAACACGCGCACGCCGATCACCTTGCCCGATTCGCCGTGCGGCACCTTGAGGGACGTGTCGCGCACTTCGCGCGCCTTCTCACCGAAGATCGCGCGGAGCAGTCGCTCCTCGGGCGTCAGCTCCGTCTCGCCCTTCGGCGTGACCTTCCCGACGAGGTAGTCGCCGGTGTTGACCTCGGCGCCGATCCGGACGATCCCACGCTCGTCGAGGTCCTTCAGGATCTCCTCGGAGACGTTGGGGATGTCGCGGGTGATCTCCTCGGCCCCCAGCTTGGTGTCGCGGGCGTCGACCTCGTGCTCCTCGATGTGGATCGACGTGAGGATGTCGTCCTTCACGAGACGCTCGGAGATGATGATCGCGTCCTCGTAGTTGTGGCCTTCCCACGGCATGTACGCGACCAGGAGGTTCTTCCCGAGCGCGATCTCGCCCTGATCCGTGGACGGCCCGTCGGCGATGACCTGCCGCTTCTGCACCTTGTCGCCGATGTCGACGACCGGCTTCTGGTTGAAGTTCGTGCCTTGGTTGGTCCGCCGGAACTTGATCAGGTCGTAGGTCCGCAGCTTGCCCGTCTTCTCCTTGACCACGATCGCTTCCGCGGACACGTCCTCGACGGTGCCGGCCTCGTCCGCGAGCACCACGTCGCCCGCGTCGACGGCCGCACGGAACTCGATGCCGGTTCCCACGAGTGGAGCCTCGGCGCGGAGCAACGGGACGGCCTGGCGCTGCATGTTGGCGCCCATCAGGGCGCGGTTGGCATCGTCGTGCTCGAGGAACGGGATCAGCGCGGCGGCCACCGAGACCAGCTGCTTCGGGGACACGTCCATGTAATCGATCTCGTCGGGCGAGACCTGGTCGACCTCGCCGCCCTTGCGGCGCACCAGCACCTGCGTGTCCTGGAAGGTGCCGTCCGGAGCCAGGCGCGCGTTCGCCTGGGCGATGACGTGGCGGTCCTCCTCGTCGGCCGACAGGTAGTCGATCTTCGCCGTGACCTGGCCCTTCTCGACGCGCCGGTAGGGGGTCTCGATGAACCCGAACTCGTTGATCCTGCCGAAGCTGGACAGCGACCCCATGAGGCCGATGTTCGGACCCTCGGGCGTCTCGATCGGGCACATCCGGCCGTAGTGGGACGGGTGCACGTCTCGGACCTCGAAGCCGGCGCGCTCCCGCGAAAGGCCTCCCGGGCCGAGCGCCGACAGCCTCCGCTTGTGGGTGAGCCCGGACAGCGTGTTGGTCTGGTCCATGAACTGCGACAGCTGCGAGGTCCCGAAGAACTCCTTGATCGAGGCGACGACCGGACGGATGTTGATCAGGGTCTGCGGCGTGATCGCCTCGACGTCCTGGGTGGTCATCCGCTCCTTCACGACCCGCTCCATGCGCGAGAGGCCGATCCGGATCTGGTTCTGGATCAGCTCTCCGACCGAACGGATCCGGCGGTTGCCGAAGTGGTCGATGTCGTCGGGGTCGTAGCCGGCTTCGCCTGCGTGCAGGTGCACCAGGTAGCCCACCGTCTTGAGGATGTCCTCGAACGTGAGGACCGCCTTGTACTTGGGCGCCCCCTGTCCGGCCGCCTCCTCCTTCTGCATGGAGGAGAAGACCCGATACCGGATCTGCTCCCACGCCTTCCGGTCCGGGTTGTCGAGCTCGCCAAGGCCCTTGTGATGGGAGCGCAGCTGCTTCAGCAGCTCACCCTCGGCGGCGCCCAGCTTCTTGTCCACCTTGTGGCGACCGACCCGCGCGACGTCGTAGCGCTTGGGGTTGAAGAACAGGTTCTCGAGGAGGGTCTTCGCGCTCTCGGCCGTGGGCGGCTCGCCCGGCCGCAGCTTCCGGTAGATGTCCTCGAGCGCCTCCTCCTGGGTCTCGAAGTGGTCCTTCTCGAGGGTGTTCTGGATGGAGACCGCGTTGTCGAAGAGCTTGAGGATCTCCGCCGCGCTGAAGCCGAGGGCCTTCAGGAAGACGGTGATGTGCTGCCGGCGCTTGCGATCGATCCGCACGCCGACGGTGTCCTTCTTGTCCACGTCGAACTCGAGCCAGGCACCTCGCGACGGGATGATCTTCGCGATGAAGATGTCCTTGTCCGTGGTCTTGTCGGGCTCCTTGCTGAAGTAGACGCCCGGCGAGCGCACCAGCTGAGAGACCACGACGCGCTCGGTGCCGTTGATGATGAAGGTCCCGCGATCGGTCATCATGGGGAAGTCGCCCAGGAAGACCTCCTGCTCCTTGATCTCGCCGGTGACCTTGTTGACGAATGTTGCTTCGACGAACAAGGGAGCAGAGAACGTGATGTCCTTATCGCGGCATTCCTCTTCCGAGAACTTCATCGCTCGGAATTCGTGCTTGCCGAAATAGAGCTGGAACTGTTCTGTGAAGTCCTCGATCGGCGAGACCTCTTCGAGGACCTCCTTGAGGCCTTCGTTCAGGAGCCGATCGAAGGAGTCTTTCTGGATCGCAACGAGGTCGGGAAGCTGGAGGACCTCGTCGAGCTTGGCGAAACTGACACGATTCCGAACAGGCACGAGCTGGTCAGGCAAGCAGAACCCCTCCCGGGAGACGTCGAGAGCGCACGGCAGAGCGCGGTGGACGGCACGGCAAACGAGCAGTCTACGAGGAGGAGCAGGCACCGTCAACGGCACCTGCCCAGGGGCACGGCGGCTGCCCAGGAGGGTACGCCTCTCCGGCACCGAGGGTCAAGCCGCCGAACGGCCTTGCCTGGACGCCATCAGACCCAGGCCAGCCGGACTGCTGGAGGAGATGGGCAGGCTACTCCCAGGAGCGCTTTGCCAAGGAAACCTGCCAAGGGATCTGATGGTGCAACGCGGTTGCCGGCGGTAGGGTCGCGGCGATGGCCTCGGAGCCCACCCCACCCGGCCCCCGGCGACCACGGACCCGCGGGAGACGGGTCGCCCTCGGCGCCGTGGCCGGCATCGCCACGTTCGCCGCGCTCCTCGTCCTGGATGGCCTCTGGGCGGGCAGGAACCTCGTGCGCGGGCTCACGGCTGCTCGGTCGGAGCTCTCGATCGCGATCGAATCGATCGTGACCGGAGACCCGGGGTCGGCAGCGCCACACTTCGAGGCCGCCACTCGGGCGGCGGATGCCGCCCGGGGGGCGGTGGGGCACCCCTCGATGGGCATCGCCGGGCTCCTGCCCATCGCGGGCGACAACATCGATGCGGCGGCGGCCGTCGCCGACGCCTCCCGGGCGACGGCCGAAGCCGGCGCGGCGATGGTGCGGGTCGCTCGGACGCTCGGGTGGACCGACATCAGGATCCCTGCCTCGTCCGCGGCCGGGAGCGTGGACATCGAGGCCTTCGAGGAAGCCATCCCCGATATGGAGGCGGTGACGCGACGGCTCGGCGTTGCCCTTCGGGCGCTGGAGGATGCGGGGAGCGACGGGCTGCTCGGGCCCGTCGCCTCGGGCTATCGGGACGCGGTCGACGGCCTCACCCTCCGGCTCGACCTCGCCATCCGATTCCAGGAGTCGCTGCGGCTCGCGGCCGCGATGTTCGGCGGGGAGCATCGGTACCTCCTGTGCGTCCCGACGCTTGGCATCCCTCGCCCCGGCGGCGGCACGCCCGCGACGGTCGGCGTCCTGGTGGCTCGTGACGGCTCACTCGAGCTCGAGTCGATCATGCCCGCACCGAGCGAGTTGATCGGTGCGGAGACCTCGATCGACTGGAGGAGGACGGCGCGAACCCTGCTCGAGGCGGCCGACGCGGCCGGTTTGACCGATCTCGACGGGGTCATCCAGATCGACGCGGTGGCGCTCGAGGACATCGTCTGGGCGATCGGAGACGTGGAAACGGTCGGTTCGCCCGAGGCCCTATCCGACCGGACCACGACCAGGGCGCTGGAGATCGAAGCCTTCCTCGGGAGCACACCGCCCCGGACGGCTCGGCTGCACACCAACCGGGTCAGGGCGATCCTCGAGGCGTTCCTCGATCGCCGGCCCGGCGTGGAATCGTTCGCCCTCGCGACAGCCAGCGGCGCCCGCGACCGGCACCTGTCGATCTACCTCCCGGGGAGGGCCGAGCGTCGGATCATCCACAGCCTCGGCCTCGATGGCGGCGCCGGCCTGCCCGATGACGGTGTGCTCCCCGTTGCGGCGTCCTGGAGCGCGGTCGGGAGCTCCCACGTGGGCGCGCTGGTGGACACGACGGTCCGTCAATCGATCCGGATCCAGCCCGACGGGTCCGCCGCGGTCGAGGCGGAGATCCTGTTCGAGAACGGGGCGGGGACGGATCCGCCGTCGGTCCTCCTCGGTCGCCCGGTGGGCGAGATCCCGGTGGGCACGTTCGCCGCCGACGTCACACTCTTCGTGCCGGCAACGGCGAAGAACATCACCGCCGAGACGAGTCGGCCGAGCCCGATCGAGATCGGCCGGGACGTGGGACTCACCTCGGTAACCGGTTCGATCCTCGTTCGCGGAGGCGAGTCGGCGACGCTCACCGTCACGTACGACATCCCCGACGCCGTCGGGGCGGTCGACGGACTGCAACGGTTGCTGCTCAGGGTCCTCCCGCAACCGACGCTGTCCGGCGTGCGGTTCCAGATCGGGATCGTCCTCCCCGACGGGTCGAACGTCGTCTCCACCTCACGGGAACTCCGACGAGGGGCGGACGGGGCGACGTTCTCCGGCGTCCGGGGAGGCTCCCTCGATCTCGAGCTGCGATTCGGCGCCGACGAGACCTAGCCGAGCATCGGGGCGGCGAGGGACTGCTCGACCGCGTCCGGCACCCGCGTCAGTGGGTCATCCGCGACGACCGGATCGGTCTTCAGGGCTTCGAGCAGGTCGGCGATGGCATGGGCGATCCGCGCGCCCTGCTCGCTGGACGTGATGCGCACACCGCGGTCGTAGAGGACGTTGAAGAAGTCCTCGAGGATGGCCCGCTGATCGCCGAGCAGCGACGCCTCGGACACGTTCAGGGCTCGCGACAAGCGGGCGAGGGTCTGGATGGAGGGCTCGACATGCCCGTTCTCGTAGCGGGAGAGTCGCGCCTTGGGGATGCCGGAGATGTCCTCGAGCTCCGATTGGCTCAGCCCAGCCGCGACCCTGGATTCACGAAGTCGCTGTCCGAAGTGCTTCCCATCGCTCTGCCGCATACGACTGCTCCCCCTCGACGTACGAACGTTGGCGCGCACCGTAGCACAAGGGTTGCCACGAGGGGAACCCGAGGTGCCGCCTCATGGTCACCCCGGGTTGCTCCCCTGGTCTACTTGACTTCGACGCTCCCGCCCGCGGCCTCGAGCTGCTCCTTGGCCTTGTCGGCAGCTTCCTTGTTGACGCGCTCGAGGACGGGCTTGGGGGCTCCGTCCACGAGATCCTTGGCCTCCTTGAGACCGAGGCTCGTGAGGGCCCGGACCTCCTTGATCACCTGGATCTTCTTGTCTCCGGCGGCGGTGAGGACCACGTCGAACTCCGACTGCTCCTCTTCAGCACCACCGTCGCCGCCGGCTGCGCCGCCCGGCGCGGCCACCATCATCGGCGTGGCGGCTGCCGCGGTGACGTCGAACGTCTCTTCGAACGCCTTGATGAACTCCGACAGCTCGAGCAGCGTCATCTCCTTGAACTGCTCGAGGAGGATCCTCCGTCCCGATCTTCGACTTCGCCACGGTCACTCCCCTTCCTCGTCGTTGGTTCCGTTCGCCTCTGGTGCTGCTTCGGCCTCTGGTGCTGCTTCGGCCGCCTCTGGTGCTGCTTCGGCCTCTGGTGCTGCTTCGGCCTCTGGTGCTGCTTCGGCCTCTGGTGCTGCTTCGGCCTCTGGTGCTGCTTCGGCCTCTGGTGCTGGCTCCGGCAGCTTCGCCTTGAAGGCCTCGAGCACTGACAGGAACCGCGACTGGGCCGCCTGGAACATGGAGGCCGCGCGGGACATCTCGCCCTTCATCAACCCCGCGATCTTGGACAACATCACCTCGCGGGACTCGAGGTCGGCGAGCGATCTTGGCCTCGTCGGCCGAGAGCACGCGCCCTTCCACGAATCCGCCCTTCAACACCAGGGCAGGGAACTTCTTCGCTGCGGCGGTGACGCTCTTGGCTGCGGCGACCGGGTCCTCGAGCACGAAGGCAACGGCGCTCGGCCCCTCGAACAGCGACCCCAGCCCGGCGGCGTCGGTGTCCTCGAGCGCGCGGCGCATCAGGGTGTTCTTGATGACGGCGAACCGTGCGCCCCCTTCGCCGAGCGACTTCCGCAGCTCGGTGATCTCGGACACGGTGAGCCCGCGATATTCGGTGAGCAGCAGCGCCGTGGAGCCCTCGATCTGCTCCTTCAGCTCCGCGACCCGCTGGATCTTCTGGGTACTCGGCATCGCGCCTCCTCTATGAATAACGCGTCCCCGCAGACAACGGAGACGCGCGCGGCGCGACCTTCCCCGACGACGATGCGTGTCGGCCACGCATGGTCGTCGCCTCGGCAGGTACCCGATCGGGATTGTGCGCTCACGCGCCCCTGCTGTCTGCGGCAGCGCTCAGGGTACCAGCGACGCGACAGAGGGGCGGCCGATGGGCCGCCCCTCTGCGCTCAGCACGGACCACGTGCTGCGATGGTGGAACCGACTAGAACGTTCCGGAGAACGTGTGTTGCAGGAACGTCCCGTCGACCGCGGTCACCGTCACCGTCACGTTCGAGAACACCAGCGTCATCGGTGGGCTGCAGGACGGCGAGATGCTCGGAACGTTGGTGGTCACGCTGAAGTTGGCCTTCCCGTTCTGGACGGGAACATCTGCACCACCGGTCACCGCTTCCTTGTTCGCAGCCTTGGGGTGCTTCGATCCCGGGTTGATGCACGCCACATCACCGGAGATCGTGACCGTGATCACCTCGACTTGGCCGAGGCCGGCCACCTTCCCCGAGATGGTCAGGGTGCTGTCGTTCCGAGTGGCGGTCGGCGTTCCGACGAAGTGCGCGTTGCTGACCGCCAGCGCCGTCGTCGCCATGAGCCCGAACACGGTCAAGGCGACGAGGAACTTCGAGAAGAGCGACACGCGGCTCTCCCTCGCGACGTGAGCGGGTCGGTACATCCGCTGTGCGTGCGTGGGTCGGTACATCGACATCCCTCCCTTTCGCCCTCGGAAGGGCATCTCCCGTGGGCACGATCGAGGATCCTCGCTCACACGGTAGGCAGACCCGTCGGCGTTCCACATCGGCACAACCGCGGAGCAAGGCATACGCGCTTCCTGGGGCGACGTCCTACGCGAGATCACCCATCCGAGATGCGAGGATCGCGACGCCGAGACGCGACTTCACCCCGAGCTTCCGGATGAGGTGCTGGACGTGCTTGTCGACCGTCCTGGGACTGATGGAGAGGCGGTCAGCGATGTCGGCATTGCTCATCGCTTGCCCCAGGTACCCCATCACGTCACGCTCGCGCCGGGTGAGCTGACTCGCGCGCTCGGCTCGTTCCCGCTTCAGCTCGCGCGCCCGCGCGGTCACCTCCACCGCGGTGACGAAGCGGTCCTGATCCACGACTCGGTGACCGGCGGCCGCGGCCTGGACGGCTCCGACCACCTCACCGATCCTGGCCGTGCCGTCCACGATCCCACTGGCTCCCGCCTCCATACCCGCCACCAAGAAGGAGTCATCGACCTCTGAATCGGCCAGCAGGATCGACGGGAACCTCGTCGCACGCCTGGGCCAGGGTCCGCACGGATCCGCGCACCGATCCCTCGGACATCTCGGAGGCCTCGAGCAACACCACCTCCGGACGTTGTTCTTTGCAGAGCTCCAGGGCTTCGTCCAGCGACAACGGCTTCGAGATCAGACGAACCGAGGGCTCCGAGTCCATGGCGATCGCGAGCGCATCGGTGAAGAGCAGGGTTTCGTTCCGGACCAAGAGCACGCCGATGGTCGTCTGCTCCATCTCCCACCTCGCCCCCATGGGGGGCTTGTCCCCTAGATGGCCTGGACCGATTGGGGGACGAAGTGTAGACCAGGTTGCACGGCAAGTGAATACGTCGTTGTGCGGGTCCTGTCTCCCAGCAGAAGGACGGCGCCGCGATCGTTGTCCGGCGCTTCCGGCAGCCGCCGCTTGGTGACTATCCCTCCGCGGCCGCCATCTGGACGCCTCGGGGCTTGGACGCGTCGATCCGCACGCTCGGGCCCATCGTCGAGGAGACGGCCAGCGACTTGATGTAGCGGCCCTTGGCCGAGGACGGCTTCGCCTTCAGGAGCTCGTCGATGACCACCAGGTAGTTCTCGAGCAGGTTGCGCTCCTCGAACGACTTCTTCCCGATGATCAGATGGACGTTGCCGGTGCGATCGGCCCGGTACTCGACCTTGCCGCCCTTGATGTCGGCGACGGCCTTCGCGATGTCGTTCGTCACGGTTCCGGTCTTCGGGTTCGGCATCAGTCCCCGCGGACCCAGCACCCGGCCAGCCTTCCCGACCGACGCCATCATGTCCGGCGTGGCGACCGCCGCGTCGAAGTCGATCGTCCCTTTCATGACCTCCTCGACGAGCTCCTCGCCGCCGACGACGTCCGCACCGGCATCCCGCGCCTCGCGCGCCTTCTCCCCCGCCGCGAACACGCCGACGCGGACCGACTTGCCCGTGCCATGGGGCAGCGCCACCGTGCCGCGGATCGCCTGGTCGTTCTTCCGGGGGTCGACACCGAGCCGGAACGCGACCTCGATGGTCTCGTCGAACTTCGCCCCGGGCAGCGACTTCAAGTCTTCGATCGCCTCGGCAGGGAGGTACTGCTGCTCACGATCGAAGGACTCGGACGCCTCTCGGTAGCGCTTCCCGGGCTTCGCGCTCACGAGGCCACCTCCACACCCATGCTGCGCGCCGTCCCTTCGATGATCCGCATCGCGTTGTCGATGTCGTTCGCGTTCAGGTCGACCATCTTGCGCTCGGCGATCTCCTTCACCTGCTGCCGGGAGAGCCGGGCGACCTTCTCCCGGTTCGGCTCACCCGAGCCCTTCTCGATCCCGGCCGCCTTGCGGATCAGCTCCGCGGCCGGCGGCTGCTTGAGGACGAACGTGAACGATCGATCCTCGTAGATCGTGAGCTCGACCGGGATCACCTGTCCGGCGAACTGCTGGGTCGCTTCGTTGTACTGCTTGCAGAATTCCATGATGTTCACGCCGTGCTGGCCCAGGGCCGTGCCCACCGGAGGGGCAGGGGTTGCCTGCGCGGCGACGATCTGGAGCTTCGCGGTCGCGAGCACCTTCTTCTTCGGAGCCATCGGTCCACCTCCTGCGGTCCCAGCGGCCTCTCGGCCTCCCGCGTCTCGTTCGATGCGCTATCGCTTCGACTACCTCCTCTGAGCGCCTGAGCGCTAGACCTTCGATACCTGGTCGAAGGACAGCTCGACCGGCGTCTCCCGGTCGAAGATGTTGACCAGCACCTTGAGCTTGGCCTGGTCTGCGTTGATCTCGTTGATCGTCCCGTTGAAGTCCGCGAAGGGACCGGAAGTGATCCGCACGATGTCGCCCTCCTCGAACCCGAGGCGGACCTGCGGACGGACCTCTTCCTTCTTCACCGTGAGGATCTTGTCGACCTCGTGTTTCGACAGCGGCGTGGGCTTGGTGCCGGTCCCGGCGGACACGAAGCCGGTGACACCGGGCGTGTTGCGCACGACGTACCAGGAGTCGTTGTCGTAGACCATGCGCACGAGGAGATAGCCGGGGAACTGCTTCTTCTTGACGACCTGCTTCTTCCCGGACTTGATCTCCATCACGTCTTCCATCGGGATGTGGACGCCGAAGATCTTTCCCTCCATCTGCATCGTCTTGATCCTCGACTCGAGATTGGCTTTCACCTTGTTCTCGTAGCCGGAATAGGTGTGGACGACGTACCAGTCGCCATGGCCGCGGAAGGGGTCCTCGTCGACGACGGGCTCGGGCTCCGGCTTCGCGGCAGCTCGGACGGGCTCGGGCTCCGGCTCGGCGGCCGCTTCAACGGACTCGGCTTCCGCTTCGGCCGCGTCGATCTCGACGGGCTCGGGGTTCGGCTCGACCGGCTCCGGGTCGGGCTCGACAGGCTCCGGGTCCGGTCGCGGATCCACGGGCTCGGGCTCCACGACTTCCATGGCGACCTCCTCGGCGGGCTCTTCCACGGCGTCCGCCGTCTCGAGACCCTCCTCGACGACGGGGGCGTCGGACGGGTCCACCTGCGCGAGGTCACGCTCGTCGGAGATCGATCCGGATCCGTTCACGTCGGTCCTCATCAGTTGCCGAGCACGTCGAAGACGAACCTCGTGAACAAGGAGTCGAGACCGAACACGAAGGCCGTGAGGACGGTCACGGTCACGAGCACCACGATCGAGTAGGACACGAGTTCCCGACGGGTCGGCCAGTCCACCTTGCTGAGCTCCTGTCGGACCTCCTTCAGGAACTGGCGAGCACCGGTTCGCTTGCGTCGCTCTTGCACGGCTGCCTTCCTGGTGGCGGCGGACGGCGTGGCAGGACGCGCGGCACCCGCGCGCTTCTGCGCGCGCTCCTGCCGTTCCTGCATCCGCTTCATCTGCCGGTTCATGCGTGCTCCCTTGCAGGGGCGGAGGGACTTGAACCCCCAACCGCCGGTTTTGGAGACCGGTGCTCTACCAAATTGAGCTACGCCCCTGGGCTCCGGGCCTCCCAGCGTCGTGGCTGGACGTTCGGAGACCTCAGTATAGGGTCGGCCTCAGGGCCCGGCAAAGGAACCATCGCGCCGACCTGCGGCGTTCCCGCGTCGTCGATCGACCTCCCCCGGATGGCCGAGCCGGCGTCCTGACCCGTGGGGGATTTCCTCGCCAGATACGGGAGCACGGCCGCACCTGACCTATCCTTCCGTTCCAAGACGTGCCGCAGCGGCCCCGGATCGCGAGGCACACGCATGAACGAACAGCGCACCGCACGGCCGGCAGGAGCCGGTGGCCGCCGGCGTTCCCCATTGTTCACCCGACAGCAGGCGCCTGAGCCACCCGTCCTGACTCCCGCCGAGGAAGAGATCGCGAACGCGTTGACGAACGTGGTCGACGAGCGCGTGGAGGAGGGCCTCCAGGCGCTCGAGCAGCAGGCCACGATCCTGATGCGCGAAGTGGCCACCGAGCTCTGGCGATCGTCGGCGAAGGACGTCCGTCCCGAGCAAGAGCGGATCGTGAGCCTCCTTTCGAGGATGAAGCGATCAGGAGCTTGATCGCGTCGAGCGACGAGCGGTTCCAGGCTCTGTCCACCCGGGCGGGGCGCGTCGAGGACGCGCTCGGCGACCTGGCCGAGACCGGTCGCGCGACCCGCGAGGCCATGGAGTCCTCGGTCGCCTCGATCCGGGAGATCGCCGACTCCCCCACCCTCCACGGGGTCGAAGGCGTCCGGAACCAGCTGGAGCAGGTCGAGCATCACATCGCCGAGACGTTCAAGAACCTCGACGAGCGCGACCGCACGCTCACCGACACGATCATGCAGCAGGTCCGCGAGCACGGCGAGATGGTGGCGCGCGAGACCTCTCGCGTCGTCGAGGCGATGCAGGGTTACGTGCAGGGAGGCGCCGAAGCGGTGGGGCGTCTCGCCCAGCGCGTCGAAGCCCACGCCGAGTCCTTCGCGACGCAGGACGGCGACCTCACGGCGAACGTCGGCGCGACGGTCCGCGAGGAGGTTCAGGCGATCGGACAGAAGCTCGAGCTGATGTCCGAGGGGATGGGCATCCACAGCCGCGACGAGGTGGCCCTGAAGTCCGCGATGGAGCGGTTCATCGACGCCCGGGTGCGGGGTCTGGCGGAGCTGATCCGGAGCGACTCCCAGGCGCTCCGGAAGATGATCGAGGAGAAGACGACGGAGCAGGAGGTGCTGCTCCGAGAGACCGTCGAAGAGCGGATGATCCTGGTCGGCGAGGCCCTGGTGGAGAAGACGGCCGAGGCCGCGGAGATCGCGATCGCATCGTCGCTCGGCGAAACCGTGGAGCGGATGAGCGCGTCGGTGGGCTCGATCGAGGGAATCGACACGATGCTCGCCGAGCAACAGCAGGCGTTCGAGGAGCGCATGCGCGCGCACGTCGACGACCGCGTGGCGGCGATCGCCCGGATGATCCGTTCGGACAACCAGGCGCTCGCCGACCGGCTCGGCTCGGCCGCCCCGGCGAACGACGACGCCGAGCTCCTGCGGCAGACACTGCGCTCCATCAAGGAGCTGCACGCCGGCCTCGCGAACGACGTCCTCAGCTCGGTGGACCGCCGGTTCCAGTCGATGTCCGACCAGCTGCACAAGGAGTCGCAGTCGACGGCGGAGTCGATGCTCACGGTCGCCGAGCGGTTGGCCGACAAGATCGACCGGGTCACCGTCATGGTGGACGAGGGCTACGGCAACGACGTCCAGATCGTGGTCGATCGGATGAGCGAGGCGATCCAGGCGATGTCGGGACGGACGCAGCGCCGGGACGCGCAGGGACAGCTGGGCGCGTAGGAGACGGTTCTCCTCCTTCAGTCGCCCAAGAGCACCTCGGCTTCACCGCGCTTGATCGGCCATTCCGTCTGCCCGTCGCGCTCGACCTTCACCCAGCATTCGAGGACGGCGATCGCCCGCTCAGCGTCGACCGACTTCACTCGCCCGCCCGCCACGATCTCCTCGCCCATGTAGACGGGGGCGCGGAACTGTGAGGTCATCCGCCGCACCCGCTCGGGACCCCCCGCCCACTCGGCGATGCAGGCGGCCAGATGTCCCATCGTGAACATCCCGTGCGCGACGATCCCCGGGAACCCCGCGGCGCGCGCAACGGCGTCGTCCTGATGGAGCGGGTTCGCGTCTCCCCCGGCCTCCGCGTACGCCTTCACGTCCTCGGCGTGCACGATGCGCGAGAGCGTCGGGAGCTCCGACCCCGCCTCGACCTGGACCGGCGACGGCTTCAATCCGCGGCCCGTTCGATCAGCGTCGACCGCGCCGTGCAGACGATCTCGCCGCCGGGTTCCACGAGCTCGGTGGCGAGCACCAGGAAGGAATTGCCTCCGAGCGAGCGGATCGATTCGATCCTGCTCCTGATCGTCAAGGTCTCCCCCTCCACCAGGGGGCGCCGGAACTCGTACTCCTGATTCCCGTGGAGGACGCGGGAGAAGTCGATCCCGAGCTCCGGGTCCGCCACGACCACGGGGATCGACCGTGAACTCCGCCGCGGTCACGAACGTGACCGGGACCCCTCTCACCTGGGAGAACACCCCTCGGAACGCGGCCACACGGCTGGGATCCACCGTGAACGGCGTCTCCGGATAGGCCTTTCCCGCGACCGCCGCGTTCATCGGGGGGATGGTATCCAACGCCGGTCGGGGGGCGTCCGGCGTCCCTCAGACGGGGGACCCGGGAAAATCCGGCGGTGGGGGTACTCGATTCCGTAGACCAACATGCCTACGATGCCGCGATATGGCTGCCCGAGCCAGGCCGAAGGACCGCAAGGCATCTGGGACGGCCGAGGGGGACATCCGAGTCGTCATCGCCGACGATCATCGCTCCTTCGGTGAGGCCCTGCAGATCGCGCTGGACAACGAGGACGATCTCACGGTGATCGAGGTCGTCACTGACGGCGAGTCTGCGATCGAGTCCGCCCAGGTGCAGCACCCCGACGTGCTCCTGATGGACGTGGGGATGCCCGGTGTCGACGGACTCGAAGCGACCAGGCGGATCCATCGGGAGGCCTCGGACACGAAGGTCATCCTCCTGTCCGGTCACGACGACGATGTCGTGCTGGCCCGTGCCGTCGAAGCCGGAGCTCGCGGGTTCCTGCGGAAGACCCAGGCCGTCTCGGAGCTCGCGGACGCGATCCGCCGGGCGAACCGTGGTGAGCCGCTTCACGCGGTGAGTGAGGTCGAGCTCTCCTTGGCGCGGTTCCGGATGCAGCGGCGGACCGACGGCGAGCTCGCGCAGCGGGTGGAGCGCCTGACGCCTCGAGAGCTCGAGATCCTCCAGCGTGTAGCCGCCGGCGAGGCCTCGGTCGACATCGCGAACGAGCTCGGGATGAGCCGTCACACGCTGCGGACGCACATCCAGAACGTCCTGACCAAGCTCGGCGTTCACTCCAAGACCGATGCCGTCGTCGCGGCGATCCGCTTCGGCAAGGTCAAGACGAACGAGAAGCTCCCGCAGACGGACGTCGACGCGTCCTGATCGCGATCGCTAGCGCGTCTCGCGGTGCAGCGTGTGCGAGCGGCACCATCGGCAGTACTTCTTGAGCTCGATCCGGTCCCGGTCGTTCACGCGGTTCTTCACCGTGTTGTAGTTCCGCCGCTTGCAGTCAGAACAGGCCAGCGTGATCTTGGGGCGGTTGCCTTCCTTGCGGGCCATCGCTACTTCACGACCTTCGTGACCCTGCCCGCGCCGACGGTCCGGCCGCCCTCGCGGATCGCGAAGCGCAGGCCTTCCTCCATCGCGATCGGGGCGATCATGTCGACCTTCATCTCCACGTTGTCGCCGGGCATCACCATCTCCACGCCCCCGGGCAAGTGCGCCTGGCCGGTCACGTCGGTGGTCCGGAAGTAGAACTGGGGACGGTAGCCGTCGAAGAACGGTGTGTGTCGGCCGCCCTCCTCCTTGGACAGGATGTAGACCTGGGCCTCGAACTCCGTGTGGGGAGTGATCGAACCCGGCTTCGCCAAGACCTGTCCGCGCTCGACGTCCTCCTTGTCGATGCCGCGGAGCAGGACGCCCACGTTGTCGCCGGCCTGGACCTCGTCCAGGAGCTTGCGGAACATCTCGAGGTCGGTGGCGATCGTCTTGCGCGTGTCCTTGATGCCGACGATCTCGATCTCGCTCATCTTGGCGAGCGTGCCCCGGTCGACCCGGCCCGTGACGACCGTGCCACGGCCGGTGATCGAGAAGACGTCCTCGATCGGCATCAGGAAGGGCTTCTCGGTGTCTCGGGTCGGTTCGGGGATGTAGGAGTCGCACGCGGCGAGCAGTTCGTCGATCTTGCCGTTCCACGTCTCGTCACCCTCGAGGGCCTTCAGGGCGGAGATCTGCACCACGGGCACGTCGTCGCCCGGGAACTCGTAGGACGAGAGCAGCTCCCGCACCTCGAGCTCGACGAGGTCGAGGAGCTCGGGGTCGTCGACCATGTCGCACTTGTTCAGCGCCACGATGATGGAAGGGACGCCCACCTGGCGGGCGAGGAGCACGTGCTCGCGCGTCTGCGGCATGGGGCCGTCGGCCGCCGAGACCACGAGGATCGCGCCGTCCATCTGGGCGGCGCCCGTGATCATGTTCTTCACGTAGTCGGCGTGGCCGGGACAGTCGACGTGGGCGTAGTGGCGATTGTCGGTCTCGTACTCGACGTGGGCGATCGCGATCGTGATCCCGCGCTCTCGCTCCTCGGGAGCCTTGTCGATCTGATCGAACGGCGTGAAGTCCGCCATGCCCTTCTCGGCCTGACGCTTCGTGATCGCAGCGGTCAGCGTGGTCTTGCCGTGGTCGATATGGCCGATCGTGCCGATGTTCACGTGCGGCTTCGTCCGCTCGAACTTCTTCTTGCCCATCTCTCGTGGTCTCCTCGGAGGTCTACTCGGCTCTCTTCGTAGCGGGGGGCGGGATCGAACCGCCGACACAGCGATTATGAGCCGCTTGCTCTACCACTGAGCTACCCCGCCCGGCGGTCGCCCAGTTTACCTGCGACGACGCGCTCGCGGCACGAACCCTGGCCCCGCTCCTGAGCAGGGGATACGGTGCCACGGTGGCAGCGACCCCGGTAGCGGTTCCGGTCGAGCAGACCCGGAGAGACGCGGGCGTCTCCGAGGTCCTGCACGTCGGCGCTCGGGTCCTCGCGGTGTGGTTCGGCGCCCTCTCGCTGCTCAACGTCCTCGCCGGCCTCCGCAACCCGGCGTTCGATCCGAACATCTGGTGGATCGACCTGCGCTTCCTTCCCGACCCGGTCGGTGCGGTCCTGATGGTGGCGGTCGGAACGGCGCTGGTGGCGCACGGCGTGCGACCGGCGTCGCCCGGACGGCGTCGAACCCTGTCCATCGTGGCGGTCGCCGTCGTCGAGCTGATCGTCCTGTGGAACGCGATCGGCTACTACCGCGTCTGGGACACCGGGAGCATCGAGCCGCGGAGCCCGGTGCCGCTGTCGCTCGTGATCGCGATCGTGCTCGGCCTCGTCGCCCTCTCGATGCTCCGGCCGGCGCCCACGGTTCCGCGGAGGATCGCGATCGGCACAGTCGCCATCGTCTCCCTCGTCTTCGTGGTCGGCCTCCCGCTGCTGCAGATCGCCTTCTTCGGAACGACGGACTACCGGAGGCCCGCCGATGCGATCGTGGTCTTCGGCGCCCGCGTTCGGCTCGACGGCACCCCGTCGATCACGCTCGCGAACCGTGTGCTGACCGCGAGCGAGGTGTATCGCGAAGGCCTGGCGGACACGATCGTGATGACCGGCGGCATCGAGCCTACGGGGTTCGACGAGACGGTCGTGATGCGCGATCTCGCGGTGGACCTGGGTGTGCCCACCGGCGCGGTCGTCCTGGACCCGGAGGGCGATACGACCTCGGCGAGCGTCGCGAACACGACGCGGATCCTCCGAGACCGCGGCTTGGACCGCGTCCTCGCGGTCAGCCAGTTCTACCACCTGCCTCGGATCAAGTTGGCCTACGCCGCGGCCGGCGTGGAGGTGTGGACGGTGCCGGCCAGGACCACCTCGATCCAGCAGACCAAAGGGCTCATCACGCGCGAGATCCCGGCGTTCTGGCTCTACTACCTCCGCGCGGTCATCGGATAGCCGTCAGTCCCGGAACGGAGGTGGTGGCGGCAGCGCGTATCGATCACGCCGTCCGCGGGACCGGAAGAAGAGCCAGGTTACGACCAGGCCGAACGCGAAGCCGCCCACGTGCGCCCAGTACGCGACACCCCCACCACCGAGCTCTCTCCCCATCTCGCCGACCCCACTGAAGAGCTGGAGGACGAACCACCCCACCAGCACGACTGTGGCGGGAAGGTCGAGGAACGTGATGAACACGAAGATCACGAGCGTATGGATCCGCGCCCTCGGGAACATCACGAGGTAGGCGCCGAGGATCGCCGCGATCGCGCCGGACGCGCCCACGTTCGGAACGGCCGAGTTCGGGTCGAACGCGACCTGGAGCCCGGTCGCGGCCAGTCCACCCAGCACGTAGAAGGAGACGAACATGATCCGCCCGAGCCGGTCCTCGATGTTGTTGCCGAAGATCCAGAGGAACAGCATGTTCCCGGCGAGGTGGAGCCAGCCTCCATGGAGGAACATCGAGACGAAGATCGAGGTCAGCCAGCTCTTGTCCGGGCATCGCTGCTCGAGGAAGTCCTGGAGCCCGGCGGCCTCGCTCTCCCCCGCCCGGAACGTCTCCTGGATCGCCTCGAGCGCCTCCACTCCGCCGTCGGCGAGCGACGTCTGGTGGGTGAGCTCGAACGGGATCTGCGCCTGGCAGAAGAAGAACTCCTGCTGCTCGGACTGGGCGGCGAAGGTCGGCTCCCAGAGCAGGAAGACCGCGACGTTGGCGACGATCAGGGCGAGCGTGACCCACGCCGTCCGGCTCGTCGGGTTGATGTCACGCAGCGGGATCACGAGGTGCTCCGAACGCGCAGTCCGAGTGTTCCGTCGAATCGGGCCAACACATCGCCACTCTCGAGGGCACGGATCTCAACCCTGCCTTCTTGCTCGCTCTCGAAGAGGATCAGCTGGTGCGTTTCGGGATCGAGATAGATGTCCTGGTCGACGACGATCTCGGAGGCGATGAACTCCACTCCTTGATCGGGGAACGATTCCGTCCCCGCTGGAGCGGTGAGATCGGCCTCGATGTGGATCAGCTGTCGACCGTTCACCGTCTCCGTCCCGAGGAAGTGTCCCACGAGGTCCCAGACCAGCGGCGGGCCACCGGAGAGGCTGTCCACGCTCAGGTGGTCTTCCCAACGGTCCCCGGGTCGGATGTCGCGACGCTTGAACACCGGGATGAACTGACCCGGACTCAGGAGCCCGGTGCCTTCCGAGACGCCCGTCGGCACACCGAAGCCGAATCGGCTGGAAACGAAGCCTTCCGGGCTGAGCTCGACCCGAACGGTGAACGGGTCCCGCAACGTGCCCGTTCCCCCATCGACCTGGAGATCTCGATCGGTGACCTCCATCGATGCCACCACGGATCCATCACCGCCGAGCTCATCGATCCTGAATCGGACGTCTTCGACGGCGTCGGCCCTCCGGGTCGCGCCCTCGGGCGAGTCCGTCACGCCTTCGGCCCAGGACACGATCTCGAACTCGTAGGTCCGACCCTCCTCCCACGTGACGGCGACTCCCCGCGTGGGCGGGTCGCTTCCTCCGATCCCCGCGACGGCGCCGATCACGAGAACGGCGACCGTAGCGACGATGATCCCGACCGCCAGCCAGCGCGACTTCCTCCCGGCTGACGATCTGACGGGCAGGTCGGGCCGTGGGGGGATTGGGGGCGACGGCGTCATGCCCATGGGGGCATCTTGTCGCATGTTGGCGCGCGGGTGGATGAGGAGGGTGAGATGGAAGAGGTGGAGCCGGAGAGGGGAATCGAACCCCTGACCTCCTCCTTACCATGGAGGCGCTCTGCCGACTGAGCTACTCCGGCGGCAAGGAGCGATGATAACAATGGGTCGGACGCGGACCGTGGCACGATGACGTGATGCGGCGGATCATCATGGCGCTGGTCTCACTGATCCTCGCGGGGGCGTGTACCGACGACACACCCGAGCCCTCGGATGCCCGCCCGGGGTCGACGATGACGTTCGGAGGAACGGACGCGACCCTCGCGGTCGACCTCGCGGACGATCCGCAGGAACGACGGAGGGGTTTGATGGGCATCGAGGAGCTCCCCGCCGATCACGGGATGGCCTTCGTGTGGCCGGGGCCGGTCGACAGCACGTTCTGGATGAAGGACACACTCGTGCCGCTCTCGGTGGCCTTCGTCGACGAGTCCGGGCTCGTGATCGACGTCCTGGACATGGAGCCGTGCGAGACGGACCCGTGCCCCTCGTACGGGATCGACGAGCCGTTCGTCCTCGCGGTCGAAGCGAACCAGGGCTGGTTCGACGACCACGGCGTGGGTGCCGGCGATCGAGCGGAGCTCCAGAGGAGCCTCGATGGATGACTGTCAGCTCTGCGCCGCCGAACAGGTCACCCCGTGGCTCCACGAGGACGACGACTGCTGGGTCGCGGAGTGCCTCGTGTGCCGAACCCCGATGATCGTGTGGCGCGCACACGGGCTGCCCGGGGCCGAGCTCGAGACGGTACTGTTGACCCGGCTCGAGCGCATCGCCACCGACCGGTACGGGCACGACGGCTACTGGATCGACCCCGAGCGACGCCGGATCCCGGAGCACTGGCACGCGCATGCCCGCCCGGCCGGCGGCTTCTTCGACCCCTCGAGCGACCTGTACGGCACGTTCTGACGTCGGGCGCGGGGCCGGTGTCTCCGGGAGACATTCCCACCACGGTGCCCGGCGTGCTTGAATACGCGCCCCCGCCCCCGGAAGGAGATCCCATGCGCCGCTCCACCCGCTCGATCCGCCTCTCGGCCGCCGTGATCGCGCTGGCTGCGGCGACCGGCCTCCTCGCGCCCGGCGCCGGTGCGACGGAGCACGATCCCGTGATCGTGGCCGTGGGCGACATCGCCTGCCAGTCGCTGACGCAGGGGCAGGGCATGGGCGCGTGCCGATCGGGAGACGTCGCGGACCTGATCCGCGAGATCGATCCCGACCGGTTCCTCGCGATCGGCGACCTCCAGTACAGCAACGGGAAGCTCTCGGAGTTCCTCCGCGTCTGGGATGTCCAGTTCGGCGACCTCCGGGAGATCACCATGCCGACGCCGGGGAACCACGAGTACGGGACGACCGATGCCGCCGGCTACTTCGCCTACTTCGGCGCCGCGGCCCATCCCCCGCTCGGCTTCTATTCCTTCGACCTCGGGGCCTGGCACATCGTGTCGCTGAACTCCGCCATCTGCGGCGACGACCCCGGCTGCGGGCCTGGCACGCCCCAGGGCGACTGGCTCCGTGCGGACCTCGAGGCGAACGCGGACGCGACCTGCACGCTCGCGTTCATGCATCACCCTCGCTACGACTGGCGGCCGTTCCAGAAGTGGATCGAGGACGACGGCACCACCCAGTTCGGTGGTTCCGAGACCGACTACCTCGTCCCGATCTGGGAGGTGTTCGCCGACGAAGGCGTCGACGTCGTGCTCGACGGGAACAACCATCTCTACCAGCGGTGGGCTCCACAGGACGCGCACGGCAACGCCGTCGCCGGAGGCACGGTGCAGTTCACGGTGGGCACGGGCGGGCGACAGCTGTATGCGTTCGGGCGTCCTCCGATGCCCGAGAACCTCGAGGCCACCCAGAACAAGGCGTTCGGCGTGTTGCAGATGACGCTGCACGAGAGCTCCTACGACTACGCATGGGTCTCCGTGCCCGGCGACCCGGAGTTCGACGACGCAGGGACGGTCGCCTGCACCTGAGCCGGGCTCGATCCTCCTCGCCCGTCTCGTGAGGCGTGTCGGCCGCGCCGGATAGGCTCTCGATCCGGCGACGAGGGTCGAGGAGGTCGGATCCGATGGCGTTCCACGGATGGAAGGTGGAGGCGCTCGAGTTCTTCGAAGGCCTTGAGGCCGACAACTCGAAGGCGTACTGGCAGGGGCACAAGGACGTGTACGACACGATCGTGCGCGCGCCCATGGAGGACCTGCTCGCCGAGCTGGAGCCCGAGTTCGGCGAGGGCCGGATCTTCCGTCCCTATCGCGACATCCGGTTCAGCCGCGACAAGTCGCCGTACAAGACCGCGATCGGGGCGACGCTCGGTGACGGCTACATCCAGGTGGACGCGCGCGGCCTCGCCGTCGGGAGCGGGAAGTGGGAGATGGCGCCCGACCAGCTCGAGCGCTACCGCGAGGCCGTCGCGGATGACGGCTCCGGCGAGGACCTGACGAGGATCGTGTCGAGCGCGCGAACGCAGGGACTGGACGTCCACGGGCACGACGTGTTGAAGACGGCGCCGAAGGGCTACCCCAAGGACCATCCCCGGATCGAGCTCCTGCGGTTCAAGGGATTGATCGCGTGGCAGGAATGGCCGGCCGGCGCGTGGCTCGGGACGAAACGAGCCAAGGACCGGATCGTGACGTTCCTCGAGCGTTCGAAGCCGCTCGTCGCCTGGCTGGACGCGAACGTCGGCGAGTCAACCCTGCCCGACCGCGCCCGGCGGTAACGGCCTCCGTCGGCCCTCGATCGCGCGATCCTGCCCGTCCTCATCCGTGTGCACACGGATGTCGGTGAAGTCGAGGTCCGTGAGGACCGCGATCATCTCCGCCGCTTGGTCGCCGCCGAGCTCCAGCAGCACGCTCCCCCCTGGGCGGAGCCACCCGTTCGCCACTCCGGCGGCGCGCACGAGCACACGGGTTCCGCCCGATCCCCCGTCGAGGGCGCCGCGGGGTTCGTGCGCGAGCACGTCCCTCGGCAGGAGGTGGAGCTCCTCGGTGGGCACGTAGGGAACCACGGCGGTCATCAGGTCGACCCGGCCGCGGAGCGTGGACGGCAAGCCCTCATCGAGATCGCCCACGGACGCCTGGACGCCGTTCCGGCGCGCGCACGTGACCGCCACCGGGTCGACGTCCGTGCCCACGACGGTGGCTCGCGGATGGGCGGCGGCGAGCACCACCGCCACCGCCCCGCTTCCGGTGCAGAGGTCGACGGCGACGCCCTCGTTCGGCAGGAGCTCGATGCCCCGCCGCGCGAGGGCCTCCGTATGCGGACGAGGCACGAACACGCCGGGGTCGATCCCCACGCGGAGGCCGCAGAACGTCACCGACCCTGTGATCCACGCGAGCGGCTCGCCACGCAGTCGTCGGGGGACCAGCTCCTCGATCGGACCCACGCCCTCACGCACCGCGGAGAGCAAGCTGTCGGCCTCGTCTTCCGGTGCGACGCAGCCACCGTCCGTGAGCTCGCGGACGAGGCGCGTCCGTTCCTCGCTCATCGGCACCCCCGTCACCGTTCGCGGGACCCCGAGCCTACGCCTCGCTCCTGATCGCTTCCTTGAGGGCATCGCGGAACGACATGGGTCTGATGTCGGGGAACAGCGAGCTCGCCGACTCCGGCCGCACGACCATGGGCACGGTCATGCCCTCGATCAGCGGCTGGGCGGTCGCCATCGGTACCGATGTCGTGATCGCGCACCAGTACGACGAGAGCTTCGGCGTGAGGAACGGGACGGTGACCAGGACGGGATGCTTCCCGCGCTCCTCCGCGACCATCTCGATCATGTCCCGATAGGTGAGGATGTCCGGACCGCCGATCTCCACGATCGTTCGGTCCTCCGAGAGGTCCACCTCGAGCGCCGCCACCAGGTAGGCGAGCACGTCGGTCATCGAGATCGGCTGCGACGGCGTCGACACCCATCGAGGGAGGACCATGGCGGGAAGTCGGTTCACGAGGTCGGTCAGCATCCGGTAGGACGCGCTTCCGGACCCGATCACCATCGCCGCCCGCAGCTCCAGCAGAGGAGGACCGTCCTCGGCGAGGATCCGCCCGGTCTCCTGGCGGCTCGCGAGGTGCTCCGAGAGCGCCTGGTCGTCTCGACCGAGCCCGCTCAGGTAGATCACGCGTCGAACCCCCGCCTCCGTGGCCGCTCCAGCGAAGGTCCGGGCCCCTTCGGCATCACGTTCCCGGAAACCGCTGCCTGATCCGGACTCCATCGAGTGCACCAGGTAGTACGCGGCGTCGATCCCCTCCAGGGCGGCACCCGAGGTGGCCGGACGAAGGACGTCCAGCTCCACGGCAGGGAGAGCGGGCCAACGCGTTCTCAAGCCCTCGGGGTGACGTCCGGCCACACGCGGTGCGTGCCCCGCCTCGATCAACCGATCGACGAGCCGTGAGCCGATGGCCCCGGAGGCACCGGTGACGAGGATCAAACTTCCTCTCTCTCTTCGTCGAGACTGAGCGAGCGCGCGATCGTCGTCTCCGTACCCACCGCCGAACCCGGTGAACCGCACGGTGGGCCAAGCGTGGTGGTCGCGCTGGTAGCGTGGCGCGCTTGTTCGACACGAGGGATCCATGACCAGGTTCGTCGTCGATTCCACCGCCGTCCTTCACCTGGCGAGCTCCGGGATGGAGGTGCGGGCGGAACACGAGCTCCTCGCACCGACGCTCCTGCGCTCCCAAACGCTGTCGGTCCTGCACGAGGCCGTCCATCGAGGCGAGATGCAGGCTGAGGAGGCGCGCGACCAGCTGGAGCGCATCTGGCGGATCCGTATCCGACTGCTCGGCGATGCGGTGCTCCGGCGACGCGCTTGGGAGGTTGCCGATCGACTGGGATGGGACTCGACCTACGACGCCGAGTACGTGGCGCTCACGCTGCTGCAGGCCGACGCGTTCGTCACGCTGGACGCGGATCTGGCGCGCAGCGTCGAAGGGATCGTCGCCACCGCCACGATCGACGAGCTGCGCTAGGGAAGAGCGCGGCTCCTCAGCAGACCTGGTTGTCGAGCGTGATGGAGCTCACCGGAGATCGGTTGCCGGCGCTGTCGATCGCCTGCACCGTGAACGTGTTCGACGGAGTCTCGGTGCCGTACGTGATCCAGCGGGTGATGTCGATCGACGTGCCGTCGAAGACGCCGTTCACGCGGAACTCGTAGAGGATCGCGAACTGCGGGTCGACGTCGTCGGTGGACTTGTCCCAGAACAGCCACGTCTCGCAGCCGAAGTCCCACGCGATGAGGTTGCCGGGGGCCGTGGGACCGGTCGTGTCGGTGGACGGCAGCGTGGTCGCCGTCACGGCAGCACTCGGCGCCGACGCGTTCCGTGACGGGTCGACGGCGACCACCGTGAACGAGTACGTGGTCGCGCCGGCGAGCCGCAGGACCGTCACCGACCGCTCACCCGTCTGCTTCACGTTCGCCAGGGAGCCGTTCGCGAACACACGGTACGTGCAGCACGTGTGGTCGTCGTCGGCCACCGGGGCCCAGGCGAGGTCGACGGTCGACGAGGTCCTCCCGGTCACGGAGACGACGGGCGCTGCGGGCGGAGTGGTGTCGACAGGAGTGGTGACCGTCAGCGTGTTGCTCTGCTTCGACTCCTGGCCCTTGGCGTTGCCCGCCCACATGACGAACGAGTACGTCCTGCCGGGGTAGATGTCCCGCGTCCAGGTGTAGGTCGTCTCGGTCTGCGGGACGCCCAGCTGGTAGCCGAAGCTCGCTCGGATCACGTACAGGAAGCTGCCGGAGTTCACCGCCGGATCCCACGCCAGGGTGACGCTGTGCGGGGAGATCGCGGCTACGCGAAGGTTCGTGGGGCCGGCGAGCGCCCCGCCCCGGCCCGCCTGGGCGGAAGGCGCCAGGAGCAGCATCGCGACGAGGGCGGTGGCGAGGCAGACGGCGCGGCGAGCGGATGGACGGGTGGTCATTCCGTACTCCGATCTGTACGGCGCGTGGGCGCGGGTCGTCCTTCTCACGCCTACTACGGGCCGCGTGCGTCTACGGTTCAGGGCTCGCGGCGAGGGCGATCGCGCCCCAGAGCAACCTCCAGGAGCCCGGCCCAGTGGAGGAGATGCTCATCCCTCCCGGGCGGGGCCACGAGCTGGATGCCGAGCGGCAGGCCGCCTGGGCCATCGAAGACCGGCACCGTGATCGAGGGGAATCCCGCGTAGGACCAGAAGGCCGTCATCGTGCCGTCGCCGGTCTCCTGATATCCGATCGGGGCCACGCCGACGGTCGCCGGACAGACCCAGGCGTCGATCCCGGACGTCGACGCGCTGTCTTGCAAGAGGCTGGCGAGATCGCCCCGTGATTCCCGACCCTCGAGGACCCGCTCGGGCGGGATGGTCCGTCCTGCACGAACGGCCTTCGCGGTCCTCGGCCGGTAGAGGTGGGCGAAGCGATCGAACCAGCCGGCGTGCGCGAGGGCCATCTCGCCGTGGAGGAGATCCCCGATGCGCCGACCCCAGTCGCGAAGGCCGCGGGGGTCGTTCCAGGGCACGACCACCGATCGAAGCTCGACACCTCGACCACTGAGGGCGTCGAGGTGCCGTCGGTGAGCGCTCCAGCCATCGGCCACGATCTCGGGTGTTCCCCACGCTTCGAGGATCCCGAGGACGGGTGGCGCGGACGGCTCGGTATCGCGCCAGCCAGGGACGAGTGAGGCGACATCCGATCGCAGACCGGCGACCGACGGCGCGAGGAAACCGACCGAGTCCATCGACGCAGACAGCGGGATCCCGTCGAACGGGATGCGCCCGAATGTGGCCTTGTACCCGACGATCCCACAGTAGGACGCCGGGACGATGACGGACTGGAGGGTCTGCGAGCCGACGGCGAGCCGGCAGATCCCGGACGCGACCGCGGCGGCGGAGCCGCCGCTGGATCCCCCGGGCGTGCGCTCCGGATCACGTGGATTCTTCGTGAGAGGCGGCTCGCAGTACGCGAACTCGTCCAGGGCGGTCTTCCCGAGCACGACGGCCCCGGCGTCTCTCAGCGTGGTCACGATCCACGACTCTTCACCTTCGAAGACCTCGGCCGGCAGCTGCGAGCCGGCTCGCGTCGGGAGGCCGTTCACCCGATAGAGGTCTTTGACCCCCACGGCCACGCCGTGGAGGGGACCGTCGCCGGGTGGGCTGGACTCGAGCCGGCTCCGGCGGGCCGGCTCGGTCACGAACGCCTGGATGCTCGGATCGATCGACTCGAGCCGTTGGAGCGCGGCTCCCACCTCGGCGTCCATCGCTCTTCCCTCCCCGTCTCGATCCGGCGCTGCGCTGCCCGCCCGTCGTCTCCTACGCGGAGGTCCGGGCGATCAGGCGATGCGGGATGACCACCTCGCGGCGGCCCTCGTGGTACGCCCCCGACATCCTCTCCAGCAGGAGCCGACCACACTCCCGCCCCATGTCGCCAGCGGGATTCACCACCGTGGTGAGGTCCGGCGTCACCAGCGAGGCCGCCTCGATGTCGTCGTAGCCCATCACGGCGACGTCGCGAGGTACTCGAAGCCCGGACTCCCGTATCGCGTCCATCGCACCGATCGCCATCAGGTCGTTGGCGCAGAAGACCGCCCTCGGCGGATGGTCCCCGCGCCCCAGGAGCTCGCGCATGGCGGCGGCGCCTCCCGCCCGAGTGAAGTCGCCGACCGCGAGGAGCGAGGCGTCGGATCGGATGCCGGCCTCACCGAGCGCCGCTCGATAGCCCGTCAGTCGGTGGTCGCTCGGGGAGATCCCCGGGAGGACCGCCGATCATGGCGATCGGCTCATAGCCCTTCTCGATCAGGTAGGTGGTCGCGTCCCGCGCCCCCTCGACGTCGTCGGTCCGGACGCAGTCCACGTGGGCATGCCGGATCTTGTCGCCGATCGAGACGACCGGGATGTTCGCCCGGAGGACCGAGCCGAGCGATCGGGCCACCGTGGCGAACGACGCGATCGCGATCCCGTCGACCCTCCGCTGGAGCGAATCGTGGAGGAACGTCAGCTCCTGCGCCCGCTCACCGTCGGTGCTACCGACGAGCGTCTGGTATCCACCTGCGAGCAAGGCATCCTGCATCCCCCTGGCGAGCGTGGGGTAGTAGGGGTTGGTGATGTCCGGGATGATCAGCGCGACCATCTGGGATCGTTCCGTTCGGAGTCCGCGCGCGAACGCGTTGGGCCGGTAGCCGAGCACTTGGATCGAATGCTCGATGCGGGCCCGCGTCGCCTCCGCGACCCGGCGTTTCCCGGAGATCGCGTGCGAGACGGTCGTGATGCTGACGCCGGCGTGGCGGGCCACATCGACGATGGTCACGTCACTCATGGCGGTTGGGTTCCTTGTCGAGTCATTGACGCGGAAAAACGTTTTGCTCTAGCGTAGCAACCCGACCGACGCGGGTCTCGAACGGGAGGGCACGGTGCACGACGTCCTGGATCTCGGCGACATCCTCTCGGACGAGTTCGCGCAACGGGCCGAGTCCGGCTTCGACGTCGCCGATCTCGACGCCGACGTGCGGGCAGCTGCCAAGAACGGATCGATCTCGGAGCAAGAGAAGCTCCTCGAGACCCTCGAAGGGCGAGCCATCCGATCCGATTGGAGCTACGAGGAACCCTCGGACTGGGCCGGCATCCAGGCATCCCTCGATCGAGCCGAGCTCCCCGCCCTCGGGCTGGACGAAACGGCTCTCCGCGATCGGCTGGAGGGAGCGTGGCTCGGGCGATGCGCCGGCTGCAATCTCGGCAAGCCGGTGGAGGGGTGGAGCCGCGAGCGCATCCGGAGCTACCTCGACCTCGCGGACGCGTACCCGATAGACGACTACCTCCCGCGCCTGGACCCCTTCCCGGACGGCCTCGCCCTCAACTGGTGCTGGCCCGAAACGACCCGCGGGAACATCCGGTTCATGGCGCGCGACGACGACACGGACTACACGATCCTGGGGCTGCACGTGCTCGAGGAGCACGGCGCCGGCTTCGGAGCCGAGCAGGTGGGTCATGAGTGGTTGCACCACCTTCCCTTCGCCCAGACGTATACGGCGGAGCGGGCCGCGTACCGCAATCTGATCCACGGCCTTCAACCGCCGCAGACGGCCACGTTCCGCAACCCCTACCGGGAGTGGATCGGGGCCCAGATCCGCGGCGATATGTGGGGCTACGTCTCGCCCGGCGACCCAGCCGCCGCCGCCGAGCTCGCGTTCCGTGACGCTTCCCTGTCGCACACGCAGAACGGCATCTACGGGGAGATGTGGGCGTCGGCGCTCATCGCCTCCTGTTTCGTCGTCCCCGACCTCCGGTCGGCGATCGAGTCGGCGCTCGGGTTCGTACCGCCTCGCTCGCGGCTCACCGAGGCGGTCCGCCACGTGCTCGGGCTGTTCGACGAGGGCAGGTCGTGGGAGGAGACCCGCGACGCGATCGAGGTTCGTCACGGCCACTACAGCTTCGTGCACACGATCAACAACTCCGCGATCATCACGGCCGCCCTCCTGTGGGGACGAGACGACTTCAGCAGGACGATCGGTCTCGCGGTCGAAGGTGGCTGGGACACGGACTGCACCGGTGCGACGACCGGTTCGATCTTCGGAGCGAAGTTCGGAGCAACAGCGCTCCCCGCGCGGTGGGTCGAGCCGCTCAGCGATCGCATCAGCAGCGCTATCGCAGGGTTCGACAACTCACGGATCTCCGACCTCGTCCAACGCACGGAGGCGCTCGTCCACCGCCATCGCGAGACCACGCCGGCAGGTCCCGGCGGGGGCTGAACCGTGGCTGGGATCGTGCTCGACGGGGTCTCCAAGGTCTATCCCGACGGCACATCGGCGGTGGAGACGCTCGATCTGGAGATCCCCGACGGCCAACTGACCGTCCTGGTTGGCCCGTCCGGGTGCGGCAAGACCACCGTGCTGATGATGGTGGCCGGGCTCGAGGAGCTCACCGGCGGCACGATCCGGATCGGCGAGCAGGTCGTGAACGACGTGCTGCCGAGGATCGCGACATCGCGATGGTCTTCCAGAACTACGCCCTGTACCCGCACATGTCGGTGTACCGGAACCTGGCCTTCGGCCTGCGGATGCGCAAGGTGGAGCGTGGCGAGATCGATCGCCGCGTCCGTGAGGCCGCCCGCATCCTCAGCCTGACGGACGACCTGCTGCAGAAGCGGCCGAAGCAGCTCTCCGGCGGCCAGCGCCAGCGGGTCGCGATGGGCCGAGCCATGGTCCGCGATCCGCAAGCGTTCCTCATGGACGAGCCGCTGTCGAACCTCGACGCGAAGCTCCGGGTCGAGATGCGAGCGGAGATCGCGGAGCTCCAGCGCGAGCTCGGCGTGACGACGATCTACGTCACGCACGACCAGACGGAAGCCATGGTGCTCGGCCACAACCTGGCGCTGATGAACGACGGCACGCTGCAACAGGTCGGGGCGCCGCAGGACGTCTACGACGCTCCCGCGAACCTGTTCGTCGCGAGCTTCATCGGATCCCCCGCCATGAATCTCGCCGAAGCAGATCTCGTGTCGTCGAACGGCAGCACGACGATCGCGTTCGGCGAGCAACGCCTGCGGGCTTCGGAGCGCGTGTTCGAGACGCGGCCGGCACTTCGGTCCTACGCCGGGAAGAAGGTGATCGTCGGCATCCGGCCCGAGGACCTCGAGGACGCGAGCCTCGCTCCGGGAGCACCGGCCGACCGGCGACTGCGCGTGTCGGTCTCGCTCCGCGAGTCGATGGGCCCCGAGGCGTTCCTGCATTTCCCAGTAAAGACGAACCGCGTGCCGGTCGCGACCGATGGACGCGCCGGCGCGGGCGATGACGACACGCCGATCGATCCAACCGAGACGACGTTCGTCGCGAGGGTCACCGCCCGGACGAAGGCGGGCGACGGCGACGACGTGGAGTTGGTCGTCGACATGGACGCGCTGCATTTCTTCGATCCGGCGACCGGCGACAGGATCTCGACCTGAGCTCGAAGGGGGTTCGCGATGAAGATTCATAGGCACAGGGCGGCGCTGGTGACGATCGTCGTGGGGGCGCTCGTCGCCGCGGCGTGCACGAGCAACGAGCCGGAACCGCCGGGGAACCAAGCGGCCGTCGATGAGCCCCAGACGATCGACATCTGGGCCTTCGAGGGCGAGGCGGATTTCCTGCCGAAGCTGATCGCGGCGTTCGAGGATGAGCATCCGAACATCACGGTGAAGCTCACGAACATCCCGGAGGACAACTACGTCACGAAGATCGACACCGCGCTCGCCGCGGGCCGTCCTCCGGACATCGGCTACCTGTACGAAACACGATGGATCACGGCCGGCAGGTAGCCTGCCGATCGACGATGTCATCGCCTCCGAGAACATCGACGTCTCCCAGTTCAACCAGAACGCGTTCTCCGGTTGCGTGGTGGACGGCGAGACGTACTGCCTCGGGTCGTACACGGGCGCGATCTTGATGTTCTACAACAAGGACCTGTTCGACGACGCCGGTGAGCCCTACCCGTCGGCGACCGACCCGATGACGGTGGACGAATACGCGGCCCTCGCCGAGAGGCTCACGCAGCGGAGCGACGACCGTTCCGACTACGTCTGGGGTGGCTTCGCGGAGCCGACCGATTGGTGGATGGACTGGAGGGTCCTCTTCAGCGAGGACGGAAGGACGGTCGAGGGGTACCTGAACGACGCGCCGACGGTGCACATGTACGACGTGCTCGCAACGATGGTGCGCGACGGCACCGCCCGGCCGAGTCGGACTTCGAATTCTTCGGCGACACCGATCCGCTCGCGACCGGTCAGATGGCGATGACGTTCATCGACAACGTCGTTGCCATCCCGACGCTCGAGAAGGCGGACATCCCCTGGGGCGCGGCGCCGACCCCCGTTGAGAAGGAGGGCGACCTCCCCTGGGTCGGTTCATGGACCGACTCCTGGAGCATCTTCTCGGACACCGACCAAGCTGAGGCCGCCAAGGCGTTCATCGGGTTCGTGGCCACGGAGGGGAATCGCCTGCGGGCACGGGCCGGGCAGCAGCCGCTCAACAACGCCATCGCCGAAGAGGAGGATTGGGCGGGCGACAGCCCCGGCCGCGCCAACGTGCTCGAGGTCGCGAATCTCGCCCGCCCCAACATCTTCCTGCCGGCCAACATCTTCACGCTCGACGGTCCGCTCTGGGACGCGTTCAGCCTGATGGTCGAGGAGAACATGAGCGCCCAGGAGGCTATGGACCAAGCCGCGACGGACATCCAGAGCAACCTCGATCGAGCATGGTCGACCTTCGAGCAGATCTGACGCGCGGGCCCAGCGTCGCGGGAACGACGCCGGAACGTCGTCGAGGGAAGCCGCGTCGCGGCCGCATCGCCAAGAAGGAGGAGCGCGCGGCGTTCCTGTTCGCAACGCCGTGGCTCCTCGGCACGATCCTGTTCGTCGTCGGACCGATCCTGGCGTCGTTGGCCTTGTCATTCACGAACTGGAACCTGATCTCCTCGCCGCGGTTCATCGGCACGGAGAACTACCGCGACATGATCGACGACCACAACTTCTGGCAGTCGATCCGGGTGACGTTGACGTACATCGTGCTCGCCGTGCCGCTGTATCAGGTCGCCGGGCTCGCGTTGGCGCTCCTGCTCAACCAGCGGGTGCGAGGCATGTACCTGTTCCGGACGATCCTGTTCCTGCCGTCGGTGCTGAGCGGCGTGGCGGTGGCGGCCCTGTGGGTGTCACTCCTCAACCCGGACCTCGGCATCGTGAACCAGGGCCTGCGAGCCGTCGGCGTCGACGACCCGCCTCGATGGCTCTCCAGTCCCGATTGGGCCGTGCCGGCCATCGTGCTCATGGGCCTCTGGGGAGTGGGCGGCAGCGCGATCATCTACCTCGCGGGGCTCCAGAACATCCCTCCCGCCCTGTACAACGCGGCTCGGATCGACGGGGCCGGAGCATGGCAGACGTTCCGGACCATCACGCTCCCGCTCCTCACGCCCACGTTGCTGTTCACGCTGCTGATCGGTCTGATCGAGGCGTTCCAGGTGTTCGACACCGCCTTCGTCCTCGGCGGGAGCCGCGGCGGCACGCGGGGATCGATGCTGTTCTACGTGCTGAACATCTGGAACGAGGGATTCCGGAGCGGCCGGTTCGGCTACGCCTCGGCGCTCGCATGGGTGTTGGTGCTCGCCGCCGCGGTGGTCATCGTCCTGATCTTCGTCACGTCGAGCCGGTGGGTCTACTACGAGTCGGAGGAGGCCTAGCGCGTGACGGTCCGGGCCGAGGCCGGCGACACGATCGAGCGGCGTGTCCGTCGCGCTCGGAGGCCCAGATACCGGCGGGCGGCGAGGTTCGCCATGCTCTATGCCGCCCTGCTCGGGCTCTGCGCCGTGATCCTGCTGCCGCTGGGGTGGATGATCACGGTCGCGCTCAAGCCCGACTTCGAACCGGTGTTCACGTTCCCTCCGCAGTGGTTCCCGACGGATCACTGGCAGTGGGAGAACTTCTCCCGAGCCCTGCTCGGTCGGGAGCGAACGACCGGTTCGGGAGCGGCAGCGCCTGGTACCGCACCGTTCCTGCGCTACACGATCAACACGTTGATCATCGTCGCGGGCAACATCGTCGGGACCGTGTTCTCCTGCGCGCTCGTCGCCTACGCGTTCGCGCGGCTGCGGTTCCGCGGGCGGGAGTTCCTGTTCAACCTGCTGATCATCACGCTGCTGATCCCGTGGCAGACGCTGATGATCCCGCAGTTCCTTATGTTCTTCCACATCGGGTGGTACGGGTCCTACCTGCCGCTGATCGTCCCCGCGTTCTTCGGCAACGCGTTCTTCATCTTCCTGATCCGTCAGTACATGCGAACGATCCCGCGCGACCTGGAGAACGCCGCCCGGATCGACGGCGCCAACCACTTCCAGGTCTTCTGGCACATCGTGTTGCCGCTGTGCAAGCCGGTTCTCGCCGTCTGCGTGGTGTTCGTGTTCCTCGGAGAGTGGAACGACCTGCTCGGTCCCCTCATCTACCTGGACAGCAACGAAGAGTTCACCGTGGCGATCGGGATGGCGAACCTGGTGACGTCGGGCTTCCCCGCCCTCAACCTCTTGATGGCCGCGAACCTCGTCATGATGTTGCCTGCTGTGCTGCTCTACTTCTTCGCCCAGGAGAAGCTGATCGGCGGGATCGCCTCGGTTGGGCTGAAGGGATAGCGACCGAGGAAGGAACGCGGCTCACGCTCCGATGACGCCGGCTCGAGAGGCGGCAGGGAAGTCGTCGGGGAGCGGCACCTTCGGGACCGTATGACCCGTGGCCTCGCCCTCGTCCTCGTGTTGATGTCCGATCGTCCCGCCCTCGGGGAGCGGCTCCTCGAGGTAGAAGCCCTCGAGCTCTTCGTAGATCTCCACGATGTCGTGGGAGGAGCCGGCCGGGGTGCAGACCACGTCACCGGCCTGCACGTAGTACGTCTCGGCGCCGACGGTCACCTTCCCCTTCCCTTCGTAGAAGAGCCAGTACTCGGGAGAGTCGTGGAAGTGGCGGTCGAACGTGGCCTCCGGGCGGATCCGGAACGCACCCATACCCACGAGGTCACACCATTCCGGCCGATTCTCCTCGCCGAGAGTCCGCTCGCCCAGACGAACCACGTTCATCCTCCATCTCCTTCCATGACGACGACGGCCTTGATGAATCCATCCGGCTTGTCGGCCAAGGCGCCGAACGCCTCGCCGACATGCTCCAGGTCGTAGCGGTGGGTGACGAGGTCACCCGGCGAGATCCGCCCCAACCGGATGAGGTCCAGCCCGCGACGGATGGCGTCGTTGAGCAGGTCGCGACGCCGGACGTGGGCGTTCACGACCTCGAGCGCCTTCCAGTTCCAGGCTTGCATGTCGACCGACCGCGTGCCCTGGTGGTACCCGAGGATCGAGAGGATGCCGTGTTGGACCACGAGGCGGGTCGCGAGATCGAGGCCGCCCTGAGTGCCCGTCGCCTCGATCACCACGTCGAAGGACTCGTCGGCGTCGCCCGACGCGAGGTCGTCGGGGTCGACAGCTTCGGTGGCGCCCAGCCCGCGGGTGGTGTCCCGGGCGTCCGCACGAGGTTCGATGACGGTGACGTGACCCGCGCCCGTCGTGAGCAACACCTGGAGCATCATCGATCCCATGTACCCGGCACCGACGAGCGCGATCCGGTCCCCGGCCGTGATGGGCGTCCTCCTGCGTGCCTCGACCACGCAGCCGAGCGGCTCGCCGATCGCGTCGATGGTGGCCAGGCCATCAGGCACCGGCACCACGTGCCCGGCATCGGCGACGACGCGATCGGCGAACGAGGGGCCGAACCCTCCGGTCACCCGCGTTCCTTCGGTGAAGCCGTCCACGCCGGGACCGGTCGCCTCGATCACGCCGACCGGCTCGTGGCCGATCTCGAGGGGATAGGAGGGCAGGGTCTCCTCGACCGCGTGCCGCTCACTCGCGCACACCCCACAGGCGAGGATCCTGACGAGGACGTGGCCCGGTGGTGGATCCGGCAGGAGCTGCGTCCCCACGTCGAAGGACCGAGGGGCCACGAGCCGCGCGATCCGCGACCCGGTCGTTCCTCGGAGGTGCCGGTTCCCCATGTCGAACTCCTTATGCGGATCAGACGCCCTGCGGATTCCACGAGTGGGGCGACGGTCTCGGCGAAGAACCGGGGAAGCCCGCCGTCCGGGAGATCCCAGGGGAGCATCAGGTTGATGCGAGACACGCCGAGCTCCGCGTAGCGCATGGCCTCGCGCGCGTCGATGTCACCCGGAGGCGTGATCGTGATCTCGAGCGGCCCGAGACCCTCACCCCTCGCCACATGCGACGCCGTCTCCCGGATGATCTCGAGTCGCTGCGCGGTCTCGTCGAGGTCGAGCCCCCAGCCGTACCACCCGTCGGCCTCCCGGATCGTCCGGCGCATCACGGGAGGCGCGTAGCCACCCATCACGATCGGCGGGTGGGGTTGATGGATGGGATGTGGGTGCGCCTGCACGCCTCCCACCTTCACGGTCCGGCCACCGAAGGAGGGGTGCGTCTCCGTCCAGACCGCGCGGATCGCTGCCAGGTACTCCTCGGTTCGAGGACCGCGATCGTCGAACGGCACGCCGAGCGCCTCGAACTCCTGCTGGACGTAGCCGACGCCCACTCCGAAGATCAGCCGCCCACCGGAGAGGACGTCGACCGTGGCGAGCTCCTTAGCCAGGATCAGCGGATTCCGCAGCGGGAGGACGACGACCCCGGTGCCGAGCAGCACGGAGCGCGTCGTGCCCGCCAGGAAGGCCAATGTGGCGACCGGCCCGAGGATCGGATCCTCCGGATTCATCTGCGACGGCGGCTTGCGAGGGTCAGCGACCACGAGGTGCTCGGAGACCCAGATCGACTCGATCCCCGCTGCTTCCGACTGGTCGGCCACATCGAGCAGCGCCTCGCGCGTCGTGTACGGGCCGGAGTTCGCGGAGCAGACGCCGATCTTCACCGATCGTGCTCCGGTCCGGTCGTCTTTGGCCCGGCCTCCATGGACCCGGCCTCGATGCGGGCTCGAACCCGATCCAGGGCTTCGTGGAACGGACGTTCGAGGAACGCCCCGTGGTCGGCTTCGGTGTGGTGATGCGTGATCCGGCTCCTCCGGGTACCGGCGGCCGCGTCGGATCCGGTCGAGACCGGACTCGATCAGGACGCGCATCCGCTCGTCGTTCGCGGGGTCGGCGCGCGACCATGGATCCTCCGTGCACGCGACGTAGATCGGGGACGTGTGTGCGAAGATCCCGGCGTCCCCAGACGTCTCGATGGCGTTCGGGCCGTCGAAGTAGGCCGGGCCCTCCGCATCGTGCGGCGATCCAGGAGTCGCCGTCGATGCGCACCGTCGGCCGACAGCGCGAGTCGTCGTGCCGGCGATGGCTCGGAGACGGCGTCCACGACCTCGCCGTTGACGACGAGCTGGAGCGAGGCCATCGGCAGGACGCTCTCCGCCATCGCCTCCACCGACACCGTGCCGGGCCCCGACAAGCGAACGAGATCGCCGATCCCGTGCCCGTCAACCGACAACCGGATGATCGGTCCGGCACTCACGAACGTGCGACCGGCACGCACCGCGGAGGTCCAGGCCTCGAAGGAGAATCCCTCGTCGCCGAGGTACGCGTAGGTCCGGTACAGCCCGACCGGAACCTCCGACGACATCTTGTCGGTCCCGCCGACCAGCGGGAGCGCGGTATCCGCCGTTCAGGTAGCGGTACCACTCGAGCGTCTGGGCCGGGCGCTGGACGATCATCTCGACCGCGTCGGCACGTCCCGTCGCGATCAACGTGGCAGGCTCGCCGTTCGGCTGCGGGAAGTGCGGGATCACCACCGTCGCCGCCCTGCTCATGGGCGACGTCGGCCCAGTGGCTCAGGGTCGTCTCCTGCCACGAGCCCAGCTCGGCCTCGATCGGGCCGTCGGTGCACCACGGCATCACCGGCCGCCGCAGACCCCAGAGCACCATGTGACCGAAGAACGGCTGCCGGTTCTCCTGGCTCACCCACGTGACGTACCGACCGTCCGACGCCTCGACGGGACCGCCGGTGAAGTCCTCCGTGTTGGTGAACAGGCTCCCCCACTGGCTCTGGAGGAGGTTCACGACGTTCAGGTCCTCGCCTTGCTGCTCGAGGAGCGACCCCTGCGCCGACAGGAAGTGGACGTGCGAGTCGCCCGAGTACCAACCCTCCTCGTTCATGCGACGCCCATCGCCGGAGGCGGAGCGTCGAGCTCCCGCCTGCCCGGCTCGATGTGGACGACCTGGCGGAGCGGCTCGTACTCGAAGCCGCGGGCGACGTCGACGATGACGTCGCCTCTGCGGGAGCCATCCCTGGCAGGTCCCGTCGATGTACGCGTACGTGGTGCGGCCGAGTCGGAGGTCCCCCCCGACGTCGATGTGCCACGTGCCGAGGTCCGAGTTCACGTGGTCGTGGTGGCCGTGCGGCTGGTACGGAACGCCGTCCGGCGATCGGAAGTGGACGCGGCACGGCACGGGCTTGCCGGTCTCCTCGTCGAGCACCGTCACGTGGACCCAGTTGCGACCTTTCTCGATCGACCTCGACCCGGACCCCGTCGCGATCGAGGGCGTCGCCGTCCGCGGACAGGTCCCCCCACCGGAAGCGACCCACCGGGTCCGCGCCGTCACTGACCGTCACGGTCGCCGAGGGCACCGCCGCGACACGCACGTACGCGCTCGAGCTCTCCGGGTCGGCGTCCTCTCCGAAGCCACGCCGTGGATCATCGAGGTACTCCTGCACGCTCCGAGCGGGGAGGCGGAAGGCATACCCGGCTTCCCCTCGATCCACCTCCACGACGGGCTCGGACAGCGGACCTCCGTGCGCCGGTCGCGGTCACGCGCACGGTCCGGGCGGCTTCCGTCGGGAAGGGGTCCTCGCTGGCCGTTCCGAGGGTGATCGCGGCGACGATGACGGAGCCGTCTCCTGGCGCGAGCTCGATCCGGCTCGATCGAAACCTCGGGGCGAGGATGCTGCCACACCCACAAGGAGTAGCCGGCCGTGCTCGAGTACACGATCTCGCGTCTGCCGCACGCCGAGCTCGTCCCATGCCCCGCGATGGCGATCGGGAAGCTGGAACTCGCCGCTCCCGACGGCCGCGAACGGCACGGTGCCGTCCCACCCCTCGTCGGCGCGCCGCCACGATCTCGATCCGCTCGCGGATCGGAACGGTCTCCGAGGTTCCGTCGTCGAGGTGGAAGGTGTACGTGGCCTGGACCGCGCCGGGCGGAGGGTCGAGCTCGGCACCGCCGTGTCGCAGCCGTCGGTGCGCGACGATCACGCGGTCGGCACGCCCATCGACCGGGACGTCGACGGTCGCGCCCCCGGGCTCCAGGAGCACGAATCTGGGCTCGTCGCCGCCGGCGACCTGGAAGGGGATCCCGTGGAGCGCTACGTGTCCCGTTGGTGGGGAACTCCGCGTGTCGAGCGCATCGAGCCCCGCGTTCGCCACTCGGGAAAGATCGAGTGGTCGGTAATCGTCGTCACGCACGCCTTCGTCCATCCCATGCTCCTTCCCATGACGGGCGGGCCCTTGACGGGCGGGCTACTGGAAGTGGACCACGAAGTACAGCGGGACGTTCTCCAGCTCCACGCGGTGCATCTCCCGGCGCTCGCGGCTGAACGTGAGTCGAGCGCCGACCTCGCCCAGCGGGCTCAGCGCCTTCACCGACCGGAAGGGTCGAGACAGCCGCACGTCGAGGACCATCCGATCGAGGACCGGGCACCTCGTCGCGCTCCTCGTCGTAGTCGTACCGGATCACGTGGATCGCCGCCTCCTTGTCGCCCACCCGATGGATGTTGACGGCGAGGTCGACCCCGGGGCTCACCACCACCTGGGGCCCGCCCGTGAAGTCCTGCGCCCGGACCGTCGGTCGAACGCACCAGATGCGGGTGCCCGAAGAGCGCGGCTCGCTCCGACGCGATCGAGGTTCGCGCCCGAGCTCGCCGGTCGCGATCACGCGACCGCCGTGCTCGAGGTACCCGCGGATCGCCTCGACCTGCGCGGGCGTGAGGAACGTGCACTCGGGCAGGACGAGCGTTCGGTACCGCGCGAGGTCGCTCCGACGTGATCCAGTCCTCGCGGAGCTTCGCCCTCGGGAAGCACCACGACGTCGAACGGCTGGTGCTGCTCGACGAGGCCGTCGCACCGTCGGCCAGAACGGGAACCGCTCCTTCCAGCCCGTCGTGCTCCTCCCAGTCGAACGCGCTCTGGATGCTGAAGAGCACCGCCACCTCGGAGAACGTCTCGGTCGAGTAGAGGCGCTCGTTGTCGGTGATGAAGTCCTGGATCTCGACGTTCAGGTCGTGCGGCGCCCAGAACGAGTCCTCGATGACGCTCGCCCATCCACGCTCCGTACGGCACGCTCATGTTGATCCCGAGCGCCGAGGCCTCGTACTGCATCATCCGGAACAGGTCGTAGCCCTTGCCCTCCTGGAGCTTCGGGAGCAGCTCGGGCCCCACGCCGCCGTACGGGTTCTCGACGACGATCACCGGCTTGCCTCTCGCGAACCCGGCCGCGTAACGGCACCATGCCGGCTGCCGGTAGCTCGTGGCGTTCATCTCGGTGACGAGGATGTCCGCCTTCGGCTCGAACGGGTAGTAGTGCGGCGAGAGGTAGTAGTAGTTGCCGCACACGAGGACGTCGCGGCCCTTCGACGTCCCGTACTCCTTGATGTAGTCGGCGCAGCTCGGCGAAGTAGCCGACGATCGTCTTCGCGCTGGAACCGGATGTAGTCCCAGTACAGCGGCGTCGTCTCGCGGTCCGACTTGAAGTCGTACCCGCGCTCGAGCAACCACGAGCCGTAGTGGAAGGTCTCGAGGTCCGTGTCCTTCAGGTCCTCCGGGAGCCGCTCGGCCGGCAGCGCCTGCAGCTAGGCGCGGAACAGCTTCATGCAGTCCTTGCAGAAGCAGCCGCCGTAGCCGGTCGCGAAGATCGGCAGGTCGGCCTCGTCGAGGTGGACGCCCGCGACGCCCGCGTCGATCTGGATCCGGATGATCGCCTTGAGGTACTCGCGCCAGACCGGGTTGTTGCGGTCCATCAGATAGGCGTAGTGCTCGTTGCTCCGGGACCTCGACCCAGGTGGAGTGGCACGCCTCGCCGTAGATGTCGCGCGACGTGCACTCCTCGAGGATGTCGGTGACCTTCTCCCCGTCGCTGTTCACGAGCCCGTCGGGGAAGTAGTCCTCGAGCGGCTTCCAGATCTTCGGGTACGTGTTCTGCGTGAACTCGCGCAGGCCGAGCCACGCCTTCTTGCCCGACGCCGCGGAGCTCGTTCATCGACGAGGACCTCGGTCTCGTCCTCGTTCAGCTCGACCGGGAACTCCCAGCCCTGCACCTCGAAGACGCAGCCGAACACCTTGATGCCGCGCTCCTGGCAGCGCTGCGATGAACTCCGCGTCGTTCATGAAGCCGTAGAAGCGGAACCGCGAGTCGACCTCGCCCCACGCCTCCTCGCTCCAGGTACGGCAGCGAGATCGAGCCGCCGCCGAGCGACGCCCAGACCAGCGAGGTCGCGTGATACGCCTCGAGGTCCTCGATCATCTTGAGCCGCCGCGGTGGCAGGCTCGGGTGGTAGCAGTGCTGACGAGGGAACCATCCGTCGAAGTACACGCCGCGTTCCATAGGCTCAGGTCCCTCCTCTGCGAGCGTTCGTGGCAACACGCGATCGGCCTCTAGCGTCTCCGTGCCAACTTAGCCAGCACCATGCCGAGCGAATGCTCGGGATGCTCCACGACCAGGCTGGTACGCCGCTCGCGCGCCTCCCGGATACGGGATCCGGTGGGTGATGAGCGGCTCGATCGCGACCCGCCCGGTCGCCATGTCCTCGGCGAGCTCGTCGTTGAACTCGTCGTCCCAGCCGCACGGGAAGATCGACCGTGGGCCGCTGGATGTGCGTGGGGTGGAAGTCGATCGAGATCGGGTCCGGGTAGTAGCCCTGCATCGTGATCCGCCCCTCGCGGTGGATCAGGCCGAGCAGCGGTCGAAGATCCGATGGTCGCCGGTGGTGTCGATCACGACGTCGGCGCCGTCGGGCGCCTCCTCGCGGACGACCGTCCTCCAGTCTCTCGGAGTTCGCGTCCACGACCCTGTCGGCCGAGTGCTTCGCGGCCAGCTGGACCGCGCGAGCGGCGATCAGGTCGGTCGCGATCACCCTCGCCCCCACCCGGCGCGCGGCCTGCGCCGCCATCTGGCCGATCATGCCGAGCCCGATCACGCGACGAGCTCGCCCGGCTGGACCTTGGCCAGCCGCACGCCGTGCCGGGACACGCCCGCCATGTGGAAGAGCGACGCCGCGGCGAGATCGACCGACGGGTCGACGCGCCACACCTCCGAGGCGTGGCGCCACGAGGTAGCCGGAGTGCGAGGCCTGGCAGGGGCCCGGGTACTTGTGGTCCGGATCGGTGAAGTGCGTGCCCATCGTGAACACGTGGTCGCCGACCTTCGAGGTCCGCGACACTCGGCGCCCACCACGTCGACCACGCCGGCCCCCTGGTAGCCGGGCGAGCACGGGTAGTAGGCGGAGTAGTCGTGGTCGAAGTGACCGTAGCGGCCGGTGAGCGCCCAGCGCTCGGTCCCCTGGCTGATGCCCGAGAACACGGTCCGGATCCCCACCTGCGCCCGGGCCCGGGTCGGGGAGCTCCATCTCCCGGATCTCGACCCGCTTGGGCTCGAGGAACACCACCGCCGGCGCCTTCATCCGTCCCGCTCCTCCACGTTCCCGAGCGGGACGTGGGGTGTCCAGACCTCGGGGGTCGCGATGTGGGAACGATATCATGGTTCCGTCGCCGGGCCGTGGCGGATCGACCGTCGACGCGGAGACGGGAGGTCGATCGATGAAGTGGTACCGGCAGGTGCAGTTCGTGGCCGCCGTCGCCGATGCCTCCCGAGGCGGCGCGACGCGTTCGGCACGACGGTGAACGGGATGTGGGCCGACCCCGAACGCCGAACTCGCCGGCGACGTCGAGGATGCGCACGGGCCGGGCCAGCGGGTCCTGTTCTCGGTGCCGATGATCGCGCTGACCCCGACGCGTGTACGAGGACCCGCCGACGGCGTACCTGCTCGACGAGGTCTGCCGCGACATCGAGCGGCGCGCCCGCGGAGTGCGACTGGTACTACTGGGAGTCCAAGCCCGTCTACGCCGCTGCATCTACAGCGACGCGTTCCGCGGCTACCTGATGGAGCGTTGCGCAGGCCGGCGTCGACCGCGGGATGGACGTCGTGAACCTCGACGAGATCATGACCAGCGTCGGGCTGATGGACCGCGAGCCGGGAGGATGCGGGTTCTGCACCCGGTGCCTGGACCGCTTCCGTGCCGCGCGACGCCGGCACGGAGGTCGCCTCGATCGACGACGAGCCCTCCGGCAGCGCTGATCCGCGCCGACGACGATCTTACGACGCGCTACCGCCGCTTCCACGAGGACGAGGCGTTCGCGGTGATGATCGGCTTCATCGGGGAGCTCCGCGCGTACGCCGCCGACGCACGAACCCGGCGTTCGCGATCAGCGCGAACGTCGGCCTACCTCGGGAACCTCGTGACGCAGTTCGGAGCCCTCTGGGGTTGCCTGTGGGGGCCGCACGTCGACTTCGTCCTGATGGAGAACGACTACCGCGTCGAGACATCGCATCGCCCCACCTCCTCCTCCCGCGGGGCACGTTCGCACCCTGGTACCGGCTCGGCTCGTCGTTCAACGGCGCGCCCACGTGGATCTGCCCGAGCATCAACGTTCCGAAGCAGCTCGCCGGAGAGGACCACCAGCGCTACTACGAGCTGATGTTCCTGGAGGCCTACGCCAACGGCGGGCGCTGGGGCTACTACTGGTGGCCGGGCGTCGACGTGCAGACGCGCCTCGACGCGACGGCGCCGGAGGCGTTGAAGGGATACATCAACTTCATCGCCGGCCACCGGGAGCTGTACGAAGACTCCGTCTCGATGAACGACGTCGCGATCCTCTACGCGGACGGTCCGATCCTCCGATGGTCCGACGGCCACGCGAAGTACCTGGCGCTGGCGCAGGCGCATGGCCGAGGTCGGCATCCAGTTCGACGTCGTGTTCTCCGGGGACGGACGCTTCAACCCCGAGGGCATCGACCGTGCCTCGCTCGAGCGCTACCGAGCGGTCCTGATCCCGGAGGCGCGCGGGCTCGGCGAGGCATCCACCGCGGCCCTCACGTCGTTCGCTCGAGCCGGCGGCGAGCTCGTGGTCTTCTCCGAGAGCCCGCTCGACCCGCTGCTCGCGCGCACGGTGGACGGACAGATGCTTGATCGACTTCTGGCAGGACTATCGGGACGAAGACCGCGAGCGCATCGTCGACGAGCGTCGGCGCTCGGACGTCCGCGAGGATCGAGTGCTCCGATCCCGGCGTCGGCGTCGTGCGGTACGCGAGCGGCGACCGACAGGTGCTCCACCTGCTCGACTACCGCTACGACGCCGCGACAGACGCGGTGACGCCCATCGAGGGGCTCCGCCTCCGGATCCCATGGCAGGGAGCCGACGCCGTGTGCACGCTCCTCACGCTCGCCGGAGAGTCGGAGCTCACCGACGAAGGTCGAGAACGGCACGCTGGTCGTGGACGTCCCCACGCTCGACCCCTACGCCGTGCTCGTCGCGGCCCCCGGAGGTGACCGATGACGATCGACCACGAGGTCCTGGCGGCTGCGCGGGCGGTCCGGACGTCCGATATCGCGGACGCGCTCGACTCCCTGGGACTGCAGGAGCGGTTCCAGATGGACCCGGCGATGCGCCCGATGTTCCCGGGGATCCGCTTCGCGGGCATCGCGCACCCGATGGCGTACGACGTGACCGACAGGCCGCTCGAGGAGATGAGCTATGACGAGTTCGCCCGACGACAGTACGCCCCGGGGCCGGACGGCCTGTGGCGCGAGGCCGGACCGTGGGGCGCGCCCGACGAGGTCCTCGTGATCGATGCGAAACGGACGGCGGCGGGGATCCTCGGCTCCGCGAACACGCTCGGCGGGAGAGCTCGAGGCACGGTCGGCTTCGTGATCGACGGAGCGTGCCGCGACTCGTACGAATGCACGATCCAGGGAACACCGGTCTTCTCCACGGTCCGGTCACCGGCGCACCCGATGGGGCGGATCCGGCCGGTCTCGGACGGCGAGCCGATCGTCTGCGCGGGAGCGCCCGTCAGGTCCGGCGACCTGGTCGTCGCCGACGACGACGGCGTGATCGTCGTCCCGTCCGAGGTCGCCGCGGAGGTCGTGGACCGGGCTCGCAGGATCCAGGACGTCGATCGTCCGGATCGCCGGAGAGGCTACGAGGCGCTGGGCATGCCGTTCGACGACACGGTGGGTTGACGGCTCAGGCGTCCCGTACCCGCGCGGTGATGCCATCGGCCGCCGCCTGCCGCATCGCGAGCGAGACCTCGAGCGCCGCGAAACCGTCGTCGATCGTGACGGCGGGAGGACGATCGTCCATGAGACTCGTGATGAAGTGCTCGGTCTCCGCCAGATACCCGAGGTCCGCTCCCTCGGCCTTGTCGATCGGCTCGACGAGCTCGGGCCCATCCGTGGGCGCCCAGCGGAGCTCCGAGATCGTCCACATGTCCGGCCCGGCCAGCGCGACCGTGCCGCCGGACCCGACGACGCCCCGGGACGACATCGAGATCGTCGAGGACCAATCGATCACGAGGCTCACCGGAGCTCCGACGTCGAGGCGGAGCACGGCGTGCAGGGCATCGTCGTAGCCCTCGAGGTCTGGCATCGACGACGAGGTCGCCGCCGAGACGGAACCGACCTCGCCGAGCGCCCATCGGATCGTGTCGACATCGTGGGCGGCGGATTCGATCGTGATGCCGCAGGAGAGGCCGGCCGTCGTCCGCCAGTTCGCGTCGCGTGCGGGTGTCGAGGGGGCGAGCCGAACGATCAATCCCGACCGAGGCGCGCCGAGCTCGTCGCGCATCAGCTCGCGCCATCGACGGAAGGCCGGCCGGAACCGGTTGTTGAAGCCGACCATCGCGTGCCCCTGGGCAGCCGCCATCGCCTCGACGATCGCCCGCCCGTCCTGGAGCGTCGTCGCCAGGGGCTTCTCGCAGAACACGTGCTTCCCCGCCGACGCCGCAGCCACCACGTGGTCACGATGGAAGGTCGGCGGGCTGCAGACGTAGATCGCATCCGTCTCGTCGAGGAGAGCCTCGAAGTCGCGGACGGACTTCCCTCCACAGGAGACGGCGAGGTCGTCGGCGCGCCGTTCGTCCACGTCCGACACGGCGGTGACGCGCACTCCCTCGACGGACCGGACGTGCTCGGCGTGGATCCGACCGATCCCACCCGCGCCGACGATGCCGACGCGAAGGACATCGCGACCGGCCGCCGTCACGCCCCCGGAACGACGTCTTCGAGCCAGTCGGGGATCTCTCGTCCTGGCACGCGCACGAAGGGAGGCTCCATCTCCGGGACACGGGCGAGCTCGGCGGCGGCCGCCTCGACCGTGGCCGAACCCGCCCGCGGCTCCGCCTCGATCAGCAGCGGCAACAGGCGGACGTCGCCCGGGGTCGCGATCCCCGTCACCGCGGGTCGCGAGAGTGCGAAGGCGACGGCGGCGTCGATGGTCGGTTGCTCGTCGAGCGGCTCGTACCAGGTGGCGAAGGCATGCTCGCCGGGACGCCAGAGGTTCCGAGCGACGGCCTTGATGAACATCAGGCCGGCATCCCGCGTCGTGCATCTCTTCCTCGAGAGCCTCCAGATCGCGTCGATAGCCATCCTCGATCGACAGCCGGTAGTTCCACGGGGTCAGCACGGTGTCGAACGGGAAGCGCCGGAGGGCCTCGAGATGCACCGCCGGTGCCTTCATGCCGTGGCCGGTGATGCCGATCGCGCCGATCAGCCCCTCGTCCGGGCCCGCAGCGCTCCCTCGAGCGCCCCTCCGGTCCCAGTGGCGCGTTCGAGGTCCTCGAGATCACAGACCGCGTGCAGCTGGAGCAGGTCGAGGCGTTCGACGCGAAGGCGTTCGAGCGATCGCAGGATCGAGTCATACGCGGCGTCGGCCGTCCGATCGCCCGTCTTGCTCGCGAGGAAGATCCGGTCGCGGATCCGTGGCATCCACTCGCCCAGCCGGAGCTCCGAGTCGCCGTACCCCGCGGCCGTATCGAAGTGGTTGATCCCTGCATCCAGCGCCTGCTGGATCGAGGTGTCGGCCACCTCCTGGCTGACGTCACCCAGCGCGGCGCCGCCGTAGATCAGCACGCTGCTCATGTGGCCGATGCGGCCGAGCCTCCGCTGCTCCATCTCGTTCCTCCCTCGTCAGCTGATGAAGTCGAGTTCGCGCCGATCTTCGATCTTCGCAGGATCCAGGTCGATCCCGAGGCCCGGCGCCGTCGGCAGCTCGAGCGCTCCCTCCACGGGACGGTGGATCGTCCGGTGGAAGAACTGGTTCCGCTCCTGGATCCGGACCAGGTACTCGATCATCGGTACGACCTGCGGCGACTGCGACGCCGCGAGATGAAGGGGCACCGGAACCGCGTGTCCGTGCGCCACGACCGGGACGTCGTACGCCGAGCAGAGCGAACAGATGTGTCGCTGCTCCGTGATCCCGCCCGCCCAGTCCGGATCGGCCTGGATCACGCGAACCCCGGCGTCGAGCAGCGCCTTGACCTGCCAGCGGGTGGCGGCGTGCTCGCCGGTGGCCAGTCGGATCGAGGTCGTCCGCGCCAGGCGCCGGAACACCTCCAGGCGCTCCGGCGGGACCGGCTCCTCCACCCAGTGCGGCTCGACCGGTTCCAGGCCTCGGAGCATGTCCTCGGCGTAGGTGGCGTCCCAGCCCATGAACGCGTCGAACATCAGCGGATAGCCGGGGCCGACGGCGTCACGGACCGCCGTCGCCATGGCGAGGTTCTGCCTGAGCCCGTCTCGGCCGGCAGCGGGTCCGTGGGCGAAGAACCACTTCTGCGCATCGAACCCCAGGGCGACGTGCTCGACGGCTGCGGCGGCCGCTCGCCCCGGTTCGACCGAGTGCCCCAGCATGCTCGCGTAGGCGGGGACCCTGTCGCGCGTCGGGCCTCCGAGCAACCGGTAGACGGGCTCCCCCGCAGCCTTCCCGCGGAGGTCCCACAACGCGTTGTCGACCGCGCTCACGGCGGTGACGAACAGACCGGCGCGACCGTGGCGGTGCAGGCGGAACATCTGGTCGTGGAGCAGCTCCGTGGCGAGCGGATCGGCGCCGAGGAGGAATGGCCGGAGGTCGGTGGCGATCAGGAACGCCTGGCGGAGATCGATCGGACCGTACAGTCCCGACGGACCCTCGTCGGTCTCGATCTCGACGTACGAAGCGCTGACGTGCGTCGGTGCGTCACGAGCGCCGGCGGCCTGGACATGGCCGGGGTAGCGATCGAGCGACTCGACCGACCGGTCCTCGAACTCCCAGGCAGGCCCCTCCCCCTCCACGCGGAACGAACGGACCTCGGTGATCTTCATGTGCTCAACCCCTGCGGTGCGACCGGACACGGCGGCACGTCCTCGGGCTCGATCGGCGGATGATAACGTTCCCACACGCCCGCGACGGCGTCCGACAGGAGGCGAGGATGGAATATCGAACGCTCGGTGGGACCGGCATCCGCGTGAGCACCCACTGCCTCGGGGCGATGATGTTCGGCTCGTGGGGGAACACCGATGTCGACGACGGCGTCCGGATCATCCACGCGGCGCTCGACACGGGGATCAACTTCGTCGACACGGCCGACGTGTACTCGACCGGAGAGTCCGAGGAGATCGTCGGGAAAGCGCTGAAGGGACGTCGCGACGATGTCGTCCTCGCGACGAAGGTCCACGGTGGGATGGGGCCCGGGATCAACGAGAAGGGCAACTCCCGGATGTGGATCGCGCGAGAGGTCGAGAACAGCCTTCGCCGGCTGGGGACCGACCACATCGACCTGTATCAGATCCACCGTCCCGAGGCCGACACGGACGTCGAGGAAACGCTCGGCGCGCTCACCGACCTCCAACGGCAGGGCAAGATCCGCTACTTCGGCTCCTCGACCTACCCGGGTTGGCAGATCGTGGAGGCGCAGTGGACCGCGGAGCGTCGCGGCCTGTCGCGCTTCCGGACCGAGCAGCCTCCGTATTCGATCTTCGTGCGTCACATCGAGCTCGACGTCCTGCCCGTCGCCCAGCAGTACGGGATGGGCGTGCTCGTTTGGAGCCCGCTCTGCCGAGGATGGCTGACCGGCCGCTACCGGCGGGGGGCCTTCGACCGGTCGCCGGATTCCCGGGCCGGGCGCGCCGAAGGGCGACAGGTCGCCGCGCAGTTCGACGAGTCCCGCCCCGCGATCCAGCGGAAGCTCGACCTCGTGGAGGACCTCGACAAGATCGCCGCGGACGCGGGCGTACCGATGCAGCACATGGCGGTCGCGTTCACGCTCGCGCACCCTGCGGTCACCTCGGCGATCATCGGCCCCCGGACGATGGAGCAGCTCGAGGACCTGGTGTCCGCAGCGGACGTGCGGCTCGACGAGGACACCCTCGATGCGATCGACGCCGTCGTGCCTCCCGGCACCGTGGTCGACGAGAACGACCGCGGCTTCGACCCCTGGTGGCTGGATGCGCGGTCCCGTCGTCGACGCTAGGCACGTCGCGATTCCCCAACAGATCGAACGTATATCTTTGAGGATCGAGAGCCATGGGGGTGGCCGCCCGCGCTCTCACACTGCCGGAGGACTCGTGACATGCCGAAGCGGCTCAAAGAACTCGCGCTGGGAGCGCTGATCGTCCTCGCCCTCATCGGGATGCTCTTCGCTGCGATCGGAACGCTCACCTTCCTACGGAAGGTCTCGTGCAACCGCCTCGACGAGGCGAGGGTCGCGCACCTCGAGCCGGGGCACGACACACCCGGCCCCGACAGCATCTACGTCATCGGTGTCGGTCCCGGCCCTCCGGAATCCCGCATCCTGCAGTACCTCGAGGCCGAAGCGGAGATGACGCGAGCCGGCTGCGCCCTGCCGGCCCTGGTCGGCTCCGAGCCCTAGCGACAGCCGGCCGGACTACTCCGACCCATAGGCGTTCACGAAGGCATCGGAGATCGTCCTCTTGTCACCGCTCCGCAGTGCGGCGACGAGATGCCCATAGATCTCGCCGGACGGCCGACCGAAGCCATCGGTGTCGAGGATGCGGTGGTTAACGAAGTCGTAGTGGTAGAGACCGAGGCGTGGCGGCTGCACGTCGTCGACTAGCGTCCAGTAGAGGTATCCCTCGATCGGCACGCCTTCCTTCATGCAGCGGATCATCTCCATGAGGTACGTCTTGAGGTACCGCTCCCTCGACCAGCCGTCCGGGCGAGGTTGGGCGGGTTCGCCGGCCGGTTGGAGGTTCCCGAGGGAGTTCTCGCCCATGTAGATCGGCAGGTCGGTGTTGAAGTCGTGCTTCGCCAGGATGAAGGTGCGATAGACCTCGCCGTCCATCATGTATCGCTCCCACTTGACTCGCCGATCCGTGTCGCCGGGCTCACGGCGGGCTCCCCCGAACGGCTCGTAGACGTTCAGCGACAGGTAGTCGAGCTTCTTCGCCCGGGGGGACGCGTACACAGCATCGAGCGTCTTGGTGAATCCTTCGGAGGGCAGCAGCCCGGCGATGGTCCCCACCATCTCCTCGTACCGTCCGTACTGCTCGTCGGTCAGCTGAGACCTCGCCAGATCGTCGATCCGCGTCCGCCATGCGGCTCGACACTCGGCGATCCGCGCGGCCGCGTCCTCGCGCGCCACTCCCCAACTGCGCAGCCGCAGCAGGTCGTCGAGCTGCTTGTCGTACTCGTAGGGGTTGAGGCTCGCGATCGTGTACCCGACGTTCGGACTCCCCCAGCCTCGCGCCTCGAACAGGTCGTGGAGGCCGTCGTAGGCCTTGACGTAATGGGACAGCATCGTGTCGAACGCGGGGAGCAGGTACTCCGGGCCCATGCGCTCGACCGGGTACCAGCCGAGCGAGTGATAGAAGAGCGGGACCAGGTTCGGTTCGTTGTAGACGAGGAAGTGCGCCATCTTCTTGCCGCCTCGAGCCATCAGTCGTGTGTTGATCTCGTCTACGATCCGGATCTCCGCGGCGACGAGCTGATCGGGGCCTCGGTCCTCGAGCCAGATGTCCAGGCCCAGCCAGAGCGGATGCGTGAAGTGGTGCAGCGTGATGATCGGCTGCATCCCCAGGTCGATCACGAGCTCCACCATGTCGGCGTAGTGGTCGAGCGCCGAGGCGTCCCACTCCGGTGGGTCGGTCTGCTCGGTGGATGGGGACGGCTGGCAGCGCGCCCACTCGATGCCCATCCGGAAGGCGTTCAGCCCGAGCGAGGCGGCCAGCCGGATATGGTCGGCGTAGTTCGTCCAGAAGCGGATCCCCTCACCGTCGCTGGTGTCGCCCGGTGGGCGGCGCGTCCAGTCCGTGTTCTTGAACCCGTCGGGTCGATTGAGTCCTCCTCCCTCGCAGTACGGGGCATACGCGACGCCGAAGAAGAACCGGTCCGCGGCGAACCGCTCCTCGAAGTCGAGGTTCAGCTCTAGTCGCATCTCAGTTCTCTCCTTCGGACGGCCGCCGGTCGGGCTCGGCGGACGCCTCCGACACGATGACGCCGGCCCGGTCCTCGAGGAGCGTGACGAGCGCGGCGTGATCGAGGTCACCGCGTCCGGTCGCGACGAGCGTGCCGAGTGCTGCTGCTGCGACGGCGAACGACGGGGTCGGAGACCCCAGTTCCTCGGCCGTCTCGGCGACGATCCCGGCGTCCTTGAGGTGCAGCGCGGACCGGAAGCCAGGCGTGAAGTCCCCCCGCAGCATCCGCTGGCCGTGGACCTCGAGGATCTTGCTACCGGCGAACCCGCCCAGGAGCGCCTCGCGCACCGTCGCGGGGTCGACGCCGGCCTTCGCCGCGAGCACGAGGGCCTCCCCCACCGCTTGGATCGTCGCGCCGACGATCAGCTGGTTGCAGGCCTTGGCGACCTGACCGGCACCGGATCCACCGACGTGGGTGACGTTCTCGCCGAGGACCTCGAGGATCGGGAGCGCGCGCCGGAACGCGTCATCCCGGCCCCCGACCATGATCGAGAGCGTCCCGTCGATCGCACCCCGCTCACCGCCGGAGACCGGCGCGTCGAGCATCGCGACATCGGCGGCCGCCAGGCGCCCCGCGAAGCGGCTCGCCTCCGTCGGCCGGATCGTGCTCATGTCGATCACGAGAGACCCCGGACGGATCCCATCCGCGACGCCACGCTCGCCGAACAGCACCAGGTCCACGTCAGGCGTGTCGGGGAGCATCGTGATCACGACGTCGACGCCCGCTGCCAGCTCGCTCGGATCCGATACGCGCTCGGCGCCCTCCGCCACCAGCTCATCGACCGGGCCCGGTGAGCGAGAGTGCACGACGAGGTCGAGGCCGGCGGCCCGCAGGTTCCGCGCCATCGGCTTCCCCATGACCCCGAGCCCGATGAAGCCGATCCGCTCTTCCATGCGTCACCTCCGTTGCGTCAGACGGCGGAACCGTCGGGGGCGGATGGTAACGTTCCCACACTCTTGCGGGAGCGGAGCGGACGAGCGAACGAAGGGAGCCACGCCGGATGAGCCCTTCGAGCACCCGCCTGACCGAGCCCGGCTGGTGGGAGGACTGGCCCTGGCGGCTGATCCAGACCAACCTCCGCGAACGCGACATGGAGGACATCGACGCGGAGGGATACGTCGAGTCCCTCCGGAAGCTGCACGCCACTGTCGCGATGATCAACACGTCCGGCATCGTCGCGAGCTATCCGACATCGCTCCCGTTCCACACGCAGAGCGCGTTCCTCCGGGGCGACAGCCTGGCGACGATCATCGAGGCCTGCCACGGCGCCGGGATCAAGGTGATCGCCAGGACTGACTTCTCGAAGGTCCGGTTGGCCCTGCACGAGCTCCATCCCGAGTGGGCCTACCGCAAGGCCGACGGCGGGATCGTCGACGAGGAAGGCGACGTCTGGGTCTGTCCCTCCGGCGGCTACCAGCAGGAGTGCGCCCCGCAGATCGTCGAGGAGACGATCACCGACCTGGACGTGGACGGCATCTTCTTCAACATGGCCGGCTTCCAGACCCACGACTACCGAGGGATCGACCACGGTCTGTGCCATTGCGATGCCTGCATCGAGGGGTTCCGGAGCTCGTTCGGACTGGAGCTCCCGACCGCCTCCGACATCGAGGATCCGACCTGCCGGCGCTACGTCGCGTTCCGGGAGGGTGTCGTGCGCTCGTCGAAGGAGCGGATGGACGCGATGATCCGCCGGCTTCGACCGGACCTCGCGATCGACCGGCCGACCGACGATGGCGGCGGCTTCGTGCGGCAGGAGTCGAACACGGCGCTCGACCGCCCGCTCCCGGACTGGCAATACAGCGCCTCCGCCAACACGAAGTGGGTGGTGAGCTCCCTCCCTCGCACGGTGTCCAGCAGCGCGTCGGTGGACTTCGTCGACTACCCCTTCCGGCACGTCGCCGTATCGCCGGAGCGGCAACGCCTGCGCCTCGCCCAGGCGCTCGCGAACGGCGGCGGCCTCGACTACTACGTGATCGGCCGGTTGGACCGTCGCCACGATCGAACGGGTGCCGGCGCCGTTCGCGAGCTGTTCGGCTACCACGCTGCCCACGAGGACGAGTACCGCGATCTCCGCTCGTGCGCGCGGGTCGCGCTCCTCACCGGCGCACACGGGAACGCCGACGAGTTCCGCGGATGGTTCCGGGTCCTCACCGAGTACCACTTCCTGTTCGACGTCCTCCTCATCGATGCCGCGACCGAGGAGCGCCTCGCCGGTTACGACGGTGTGGTCCTCCCCGACCTCCAGCCCCTCTCCGACGACGCGGCGGCTCAGCTCGACCGGTTCGTGAAGAGCGGCGGAACCCTCGTGTCGAGCGGCCGCAGCGGATGGCGGGACGCCGAGCTCGAGCCGCGTGACGGGCCGGCGCTCGACTGCCTCGGGATCGAGCGGATCCGGGAGATCCGTGACATGCGTGGCGCGTACCTGCGGATCGGGCGATGCTACTCGTTCCCTCGACTCGCCGGAACCGACCTCGTGTTCCTCGACGGCCAGTACGTCGACACCGCGTACCGAGCACAGGCCGGCAGCAGCCTCCTGTCTGTGATCCCACCGGGACCCTTCGGTCCGCCGGAGCGTTTGGACCTCCCCGAGGCGACGGATGCCCCCGGTCTGACGACCCATCCCTTCGGGAGTGGACGCGGGATCCACGTGCCGTGGAACTGCGGAGCACTCTTCCACCGAACCGGTCACCCGAACACGTCCGACTTCATGGCCGACGTGCTCCAGCGCCTCGTGGCGATCGAACCCGTCGGCGGCACCCTCTCGCCGATGGTCGAAGTGACGCTCCACGAGCGCGGCGACGGCCACCTCCTTCACCTCGTGAACACCTCCGGGCACTTCGGCGTGAGCTACGTCGAGCCAGTGGCGATGCACGGCCTCGACGTCGTCATCCCGTACGAGGGCGAACCGGCGGAGGTGACAGCCCTGGTGGCCGGGCAGCCACTGGAGTGGCGCGCGAGCGACGGTCGTTTGACGGTCTCCTCGCCGCGACTCGATCTCTTCGAGGCCATCAAGATCCGGCGACGTCGGTTGCCACGCTCCGGAAGGAGGAGTGATGGATCGGCCGATCGAGCGTGCGGTCGTCGTCAAGGCGATGGCGATCGTCAGGCGACCCCGGGACGGAGCGATCCTCGTGTCCGAAGGACTGGATCGGATGGAGCCCTCTTCCATCGCCCGCTCGGCGGAACGGTCGAGTTCGGCGAACGGGCAGCTCAGACGATCGAGCGAGAGTTCGTGGAGGAGCTGGGCGCTCGCCTCCGGACCACGAAGTTCCTCGGGGTATTGGAGAACTTCTTCGTCATCGAGGCGTCGAGGGACACGAGGTGGTCTTCCTCCACGAAGGCGTACTCGAGGACGAGGCCCTCTACGAGCTCGACACGATCCCGACGAATCGACGGGGCGATGGGAGTGGTGACCACGTGGAGATCCTCTGATGCGACGACCCCTGCGTTCGTTCCGAAGGGGATCGAGGTGTACGCGCAGGAGGCCTGATAACGTTCCCACATTCCAGGACCGAGGAAGAGATCGATCCGATGATCTCGCTACACGAGGGACGGCCGCGGCTCAGCCTGGACGGCGTCTGGAAGTACGCGCTGGAGGGAGACGAGCCGGGCGAGTCGCTGGGCTACCACCAACGGGACCTCGACACCTCGTCCTGGAAGGACATGCAGCTCCCCACCAACTGGTACCTGACCGAGGTCGGCGACTTCTTCGGCACGATCTGGTTCCGCAGGGACTTCCGCGTCCCCGACGAGCTCAGGGGCCAGCGACTGTTCCTCCGGTTCGGCGCCGTGGACTACTTCGCCGATGTCTGGTTGAACGGCGAGTTCCTCGGCGCGCACGAGGGCATGTTCAACCCGTTCGAGTTCGACGTCACCGACCGGGTCGACCTCGATGGCGACAACGTGGTCGTGGTCAAGGACGGCGCGCCGCGCGACGAGACCGAGTACGTCCAGGTCGACTTCTCCGAGAACCCGCTCTCGGTCCCCTACCGCACACACCAGGCGAAGGCGATCTCCCAGATCAAGGGCCACATGATCGACGCGATGCACCGGCCGGGGTCGATGACGTCGTTCCGCTCGGATGGCAACTCCGGGGGCATCTGGGACAGCGTCGAGCTGATCGCCCGCCCAGACGTATACGTCGACCACGTGAAGATCTTCACGAAGATCGGCGTGAAGAAGGACTGGCTCGGCGACAAGCTCGACAAGCCAGACGGCACGGCCTTCGTGAGTGTCGACGTCACGGTCCACAACACGACCGCACAGGTGGTGGAGACGGACTCTGGGGCTGACCGTCGAGCCCAAGACCTTCGAGGTGAGCCGCTCGACCGAACGCGGCCCGTCGCCCTCCAACCCGGTCGCACCACGCACAAGCTCGTGCTCACCGTTCCGGACGCCCACCTCTGGTGGACCTGGGACCAGGGCGATGCCGGACCTCTACACGGCCGACCGTGACCGCGCACGACGACTCGGTCATGCAGAGGTTCGGAATCAAGGAGGTCGTGCACGACGAGCAGACCGGCCAGTGGATCCTCAACGGCACGCAGGATCTTCCTGCGCGGCATGCGCTACATCTCGAGCCAGTGGATGAGCGAGGCGAGCGAGCAGATGTGGGCCGACGACCTCCCGAAGATGCGCGAGATGGAGATCAACTCGATCCGCATCGGCAGCCACGTGGAGAAGGACGGCTTCTACTCGATGTGCGACGAGATGGGGTTCCTCGTCTGGCAGGTCTTCCCGCTCCACTACTGCGTGAGCGACAGCGACGACTTCATCGAACGGGCCAGCGAGATGATCGTGGACATGGGCCTGATGCTCAGCAACCACGCGAGCATCGGGATGTGGTCCGTGTTCAAGGAGCCCGAGGTCTACCTCCTGCCGGACAAGCCGAACAACTACCACCGCCTGTGCCCGATCCTGAAGGAGTCGCTCGGCACGGTCGACCCGGTGCGCTGGATCCACCTCGGCGACTACCGGGAGGGCGTCTACAACCTGATGATCGGCTATTGCTGGGACGGCGACACGGACCTCAACCAGGTCGAGCTCCCGCCGAACATCGTCGAGTTCGGTGCCGGCTCGATCCCGGTCCGCGAGACGTTGGAGACGTTCATCCCCGAGGACAAGCTGTGGCCCCCCGACTGGGACACCTGGGAGTACCACGGTGGCTTCTACAACCTCGCGTTCGGGTTCGCGAAGGTGCCGATGCGCGCTTCGCTGGGCGAGTTCATCGATGACTACCAGGCTACGAGGCGCAGGTCGTGAAGGAGCAGATCGAGTACCTCCGCCAGCGGAAGTACCGCCCGATCGCCTCGATGTACCACTACTACTGGAGCGACCCGTGCCCGATCATGGGCTCCGGCCTGCTCGACTACTACCGGCGCCCCTACCAGGTGTACGAGGCGATGAAGGCGGTGTACGGGCGGGTGCTGATCAGCCTCGACCGGAACCCCGACCCCTACATCATCGGACGCGAGAAGGTCTACGACCGAGGCACCTCGTTCACCGCGACGGTCTGGGTCACCAACGACTTCCATCACGAGCTCGAGGGCGCCCATGTCTCGTGGCAGATCGTCCGCACCGATTCGGACGAGATCGCGAGCAAGAACGGCCTCACCATGACGGTCCCGGCGGATGCCGCATGCGAGGTCGACCGCATCGACTGGCCGATCCCCGCGACCGTGCAGCCTGGGACCTATCGCGTGACGATGGAGGTCCTCGGTTCGGACGGGGAGTCTCTCTCGACGAACGAGACCGATATCACCGTACGGTGAACCCGATGGGATCGTCTCCGGCTAACGTTCCCGCACCGAGAGAGGCTTCGATGGAGCGCCGACGGCTGGGTGGATCCGACCTGATGGTGTCGGTGCTCGGGCTCGGCACGACGGGCTGGGGAGCACACGCGGAGTTCGGGGAGGTCGACGCCGAGGGCGCCAAGCGCCAAACCGCGATCGCCCTCGACGCCGGGATCAACCTGTTCGACACCGCGGAGACCTACGGCGACGGGCGCTGTGAGGAGATGCTCGGCGCTGCGCTGGCCGGCCGCCGGGACGAGGCGATCATCGCGACCAAGGTCTTCTTCGGGACGAGCCAGTCCGTTGGATCGGGGCTCTCCCGGCGGCACATCATCGATTCGTGTGAGGGAAGCCTCAGCCGACTCGACACCGACCGCATCGACCTCCTCCAGATGCACGGCTGGGACGGCACCGTGCCCCTGGAGGAGACGCTCTCCGCCTTGGACACCCTGGTCGCGAGCGGCAAGGTCCGGCACATCGGCGTCTCGAACTGGTCGGCGTGGCATCTGATGAAGGCGCTGGGGATCTCCGAGCTGGAAGGTCTGCCTCGTTTCGCTAGCCAGCAGATCTACTACTCGCTCCAGGCGCGCGAAGCGGAGTACGAGCTCGTCCCGATCGCGCTCGATCAGGGCGTCGGGATCCTGGTCTGGAGTCCTCTCGGTGGCGCGTTGCTCACCGGGAGGTGGCGACGCGACGCTCCCCCACCCGACGGGACCCGCCGGATGCGTGGGTGGCCGGACCCCCCGATCTACGACGAGGCGAAGCTCTGGGACACGATCGACGTCCTCGTGGACATCGCGGAGACACGAGCATGCACGGTCCCCCAGGTTGCGCTCGCGTACCTGTTGCACAAGCCGGGTGTGGCGTCCCTGGTGCTCGGAGCCCGAACCGACGCGCAGCTGATCGAGAATCTCGCGGCCGCCGAGCTGTCCCTCGACGACGAAGCGTTGGGCCGGCTCGACGATGTGAGCGCGCCGGCGCTGCTGTACCCGTACTGGTGGCAAGCGAAGTATGACGAGCATCTCGGGCTGGCGGACCTGGCGCTCCTGGGCAGGTACCGGGACGTCCGCACGCCTGACGGGAGCATCCACCGACCGCTCCCCGGATTCGAGGTCATCCCGGGCGGGGATGACGCGCGGCACGAGACGGTCCGGCGAGGAAGGAGTGCTGATGTCTGAGGACCTGACGGTCGTGCGAACCCTGTCCCCGGACGCTCGGCCCGAGTGGTCCGACGTGACCAGCGCGGGAACGTTCCGGGTGGAGCCGAACGGACGCTTCGATCTCCACTACCACGACTGCGACGAGTACTGGCTGGTGTTCTCCGGACGTGCGCGGGTGCTCGTGGGGTCGCAGACGTACACGGTGGGTCCGGGGGACATCGTCTGCACCCCGACCGGGACCGAGCACGACGTGGTGGGCGTCTACGAGACCCTCGAGGCGTTCTGGTTCGAGGCCGCGACGCCGCCGGGCGGCCGGATCGGTCACCTGCATCGAACCCCGGAGGCGGCGAAGGGCCATGAGGTCCCGTTGCTCGACGACACGGACCCCGGAGGCTGAACGGCGTGACCGATCGGGATCGATCAGTTGCCCGTCGGGGTCCCGAAGCTGCTCGTCTCTACCGATGGCCTCCGGCGACACGCACCAGTACGTCGGCGCGGTGGACGTGACGATGATGTACTCCGTCGTCGATGTAGCCGGTATCAATCAGATCTCGGCGCGGATCATCGGGAACGCTGCAGCCGCGATCGTCGGCATGGCGAAGATGGCCGCTCCCAGAGGTCGGCGAGAGCGACCCCTCATCGCCGCATCGATGTTCGGAGTGACCACTCCGGCTGTGACCGCGGCGCGCGAGTGGCTGGAGGAACGCGGTTACGAGGTCCTCGTCTTCCACCAGACGGGCACCGGCGGCCAGTCGATGGAGGAACTCGTCCGCGCCGGCTTCTTCAAGGGCGTTCTTGATGTCACGACGACGGAGCTATGCGACGAACTCGTCGGTGGCGTCCTGCCCGGCCGCACCCCGAGCGCGTCGAGGTCGCGGGGGCCGAGGGCATCCCGCAGGTCGTCTCGCTCGGCGCACTCGACATGGTCAACTTCGGGCCGCAAGGACACGGTGCCGGAGCGATTCCAGGACGCGCACGTTCTACGTTCACAACCCCACCGTCACTCTGATGCGCACGACGCCCGAAGAATGCGCCGAGCTCGGGCGGCGGCTCGCAACGAAACTGAACGGAGCGACCGGACCGACGGCTCTCTATCATCCCGCTCCGGGGCGTCTCGCATGATCGCCACGGAGGGGCAGCCGTTCCACGATCCGGCGGCCGACGAGGCGCTGTTTGCGCGGTGCTTCGAGCAGCCTCGGACCGATAACGTCGAGGTGCACGAGCTCGACCTGGACGATCAACGATGCAGAGTTCGCGCTCGCGATGGCCGAGCGGCTCGTACGACCGATGCTCGAAGGAGGGCGGATGACATCCGGGACGAGGTCGCTCGCAACGGCTCCGCGCCCAGGTGGCGGGCGGCAGACCGGTCGTCGGCGCCGGGCCGGCACCGGCTCTCAGTGCCAAGTGCGCGGAAGCCGGCGGGGTCGATCTGCTCATCATCTACAACTCCGGCCGTTACCGGATGGCGGGCCGTGGCTCGCTCGCGGGGCTGATGCCGTACGGGGACGCGAACGCGATCGTGATCGAGATGGGGGCCGAGGTCCTTCCGGTCGTGAAGGAGACGCCGGTGCTCGCGGCGTGTGCGGCACCGATCCGTTCCGCCTCATGCCCGTCTTCCTCCGACAGATCAAGGACGCTCGGGTTCAGCGGCGTCCAGAACTTCCCGACGGTCTACCTGTTCGTGATGCCCAAGGAGTCCGGTTGGGGTTCGGCCAGCGGCTCCCGTCGCTTCTTCCACGGCGGGGAGCGCTACCGGAACCTGGCCGAGGCCGCCCTCTCCCCGCACGGGACGGTCGAGGTCCTGGAGTGGGCAGAGGACGATCCGATCGAGGCGCAGGCGGAGGCGTTGGATTCGAAGCTCGACGGGGTCGCCGCCCTCGTCGCCTCGCCGTGGCTGAGCATCGGGGAGGTGGCGCCCTTCGACGAGGAGCGCCTCGCGCGAGCCTCACGGCTCAAGGTGATCGCGGGGACGTTCGACTACCGGCTCGGGTGGATCGATATCGACGAGGCCGCCCGTCGCGGGGTGACCGTCGTCGATTCGTCCAGGACGATGACCTGGACGGTGGCCGAGTTCGGGGTGGCGATAACACTCGCGCTGCTGCGCGACATCCCGGCCGCGATCGATGCCGTCCGGACCGGCGGATGGCCGGATTCCGCACGGACGGGGCGCCCGTACGTCTTCCGCGACCTGGCGGACTGTCGCGTCGGCCTGGCGGGATACGGCAGCATCAACCGGCACTACCGTCGCTTCGTCGAGCCGTACGGGTGCGCGGTCACGGTCTTCGATCCGTTCGTGGGGGACGACGTTGCCGCTGCCGATTCCCTCACGCGGGCCGATTCGCTGGTCGACCTTGCGAGTCGCAGCGACATCCTGGTCGTGGCGATCCCGCCGACGCCGACCACGCTGGGCGTCATCGATGCGAACGTCATCGACGCGCTGGCGCCGGGATCGCTTTTCATCTTGCTCAGCCGCATGGCCGTGGTGGAGCAGGAAGCGCTCTGGCGCCGGGTCCGCGCGGACGAGCTGCGGGTCGCCCTCGACGTCTACGACCCGGAGCCCCCGCCCGAGGACGCCTGGTTCCGGAACGCGGCGAACGTCCTCCCGACTCCGCACATCGCCGGGAACGTCCCGTTCGCGCACGAGCGCTGCCTGACGGAGGCGTGCGCGGACGCCGTCCGCGTCCTGGCCGGGGAGGAGCCGCACCACGCCGCGACGGTGCGCGACAAGCGGCTCTACGACGGCACGCTCTTCAAGACGACGGAGAGCGATCCGGGCTAGCAGCGACTTCCGCGCCGCCGAGGTATCGGGACCGCGAGCCCCACGGCGCCTCGTGCCGAGGTCTCGGCCGAGGAGCCGGCCCGCCGGAGCATCTCCAGCCCGAGCTGTGCCCGGCGCACCCGCTCACGGCTGAGAGCGATCGCGGTGGCCTCGAGATGCGTCCCCGACGGGTAGAGGTTCGGCGCGTTCCGGAGACCGAACTTCACGTACACCGGAGCGGCGACCCGGATCAGCTCCGGGAGCTCGTACAGCCGGACGAAGCCACCGAGGTTGTCGGGCGACTCGATGTAGAAGTCGATCGGCACGTCGACGGCCGCACGGATCGCGGCGATCTGCGCGAGCGACAGATCCGAGGCGACGTTGAGCGTGTTCGCCCCCAACCCGGCGAGGACCCGCGCCGTGCTCGGGTTCGTGGTGGGGAACGCGACCGACATCTTCGCCTGCATGTCGTGCGGAAGCTCACCTGCCTCGCGCATCGCCTGGAACGCCGCCAGCAGCCCGACGTCCGTGATCAGCACACTCCGGATCCCATGGGCAGCCGATCGCCGGATGTCCTCGAGCGCATGCACCAGACCTTCCTGACCGTAGCTCGCGCCCCCGACAGCCGCCCCACCCTCCGTCCGAGCCGCGGCCGAGGGGCCCCAGGCGGCGGTGGGCTGCGCGAACAGACTCACCTCGACCCGCGCCTCCGCGGCGAGACGGCCCATCTCGTCCAGCTCGTCGTCGGTGAGAAGGAAGCTCCCGCTCCCCTGTGAGACCCGCTGGACGGGCACGTCGCGTCGTTCCGCTTCGTCGAGGACCGCTTCGAGGGACCTCGGACCTTCCGTGCTCGGGATCTCGATGCGGAACGACGCGCCGTCCGGGAACCGCTTCGGCGAGTCCGGGAGCGCCGTGAGAGATCTCCGGGCGGAAGCCCGATCGACTCGAGGAAGGACCGCGTGCTATCCATCTGTGAGCTCGGCGGCGAGCTCCGCCGCGAGTCCGGGCACGGAGCGAGCGCGGCGTTCACGATCGGCGACCTTGGCACGGGCGGTCTCGGCGAGCCGACCGGCGAGTCCCTCCGCGTCGCTCACCGCCGATGGGCCGAGCGTCGCGATCCAGCCGTCGGGGATCGCGTCGGGCCCGCCCACCGCGCCGCAGATCGCTCCCGTCATGCTCGCGATCGTATCCGTGTCGCGGCCGAAGTTCGCCGCGAACTCGACCCCCGTGCGGAGGTCGCCCCCGGCGAGCGTGGCCAGCGCGAACACCGCGGGCACCGTCTCGCGGGAATCGCAGGCGATCCGCTGCGTGAACCGGTCGAGGTATCGCGCTCGGAGCTCCTCGTATCCGGACGCCTCCTCGGCCACCGCCACGGCCTCCGAGATGAGGTCACGCATCGGCGCGCCGCTCGTCGGTGAGAGAGCGGCGAGCGCCTCGTCACAGGCCTCGCGCACGCTGGTGCCCGGCTGCATCCCGGCGGCCACCGCTGCCGCGACCGCCGCGGCCGCGTCCTGACAGAAGTCGACCTCGCCCACGTGGATGAGCGAGGCGAGCGCGTAGGCCTGCGCCGCCGCCGCGCGAGGATCGCCGGCGTTGACCAGCCCGACCGGCCAGATGCACATCGCCGAGCTGCTGGAAGGCATGTTGCCGGCGGCCACGCGGCGCGGCGGGAACCCGTAGGCGAGCTTCTCGACCGTGTGGAGCACCGAGGGGAAGAACTTGTTCCTCTTCGCGTCGATGAGCTGGCGCTGGGTGACCAACTGCGCGGCCCAAGCGTCCGCGCCGGCGTGGCCGTCGCTCGCGACCAACGCATCGGCCAGCAGGGTCGCCATCAGCGAGTCGTCGGTGCCGTCCCCGGTGAACGAGTCGATCCAGCCGAACCGAGTCGAGATGTCCTCGGAGCTCATCCCCTCCGACGGTGCACCCATCGCGTCCCCGACCCGCGCACCGACGACGACCGGGAGGAACCGCCGGGCGAGCTCGGTGGACGCCGAGGTGGTCACGAGGTCCACGTTCCGGCTCCTCTCGTCGCCCACGCGATTCACCCGAGCCCTTCACGGATGTGCGGTATCACGGACGTGTTGTCCTGGTCCGCACGTCCTGCTCCGATCGCCTCGTCGCATCTGGCCATCGCGGAGCTCGGGATCGTGAGATCGAGTCCATCGGCCTCACCCTGGTCGAGCGCGAGCGCGAGATCCTTGCGAGCGAGCGCCAAGCGGAAGTCGACACTCTCCACTCGGCCGAGCACCTTGTCACGGAACCGATCGACGAACGAGCCGAGCGGTCCGAGGCCGAGCGCGTCGAGAACGACCTCCGGCTCGAGGCCGTCCCGATCGGTGAGCGCGAGGACCTCTCCGAGGCACACCATCGTCGACATGTTCGCCGCGTTGGCGGCGAGCTTCACCGTCGCGCCGGCGCCGAGGCGACCCACGTGGCGCACGGTCCCCAGCGCTCCGAGGACTCCCGGCGCATCGGTCCAGGACGCCCGGATCGCCGCCCACCAAGATCGCGAGCGTCCCCGCCTCTGCGTGGGGGACGCTGCCGAGGACGGGAGCGTCCAACACCGCGGCCTCGAGCTTCTCCGCGGCGGCGCGGGGATTGCCGTGGGACCCACGGTGGACATGTCGATGAGGATCGCGTCGGGCGCGATCGTCTCCGAGGCTCCGTCCGGGCCGAACAGGACCTGCTCCAGGGCGGCCGGGTCCGCCACCATCGTGATCACGACCTCGGACCCTTGCGCTGCGTCCGCAGGGGTCGCCGTCCGAGAGGCCCCCGCCGCCACGAGCGCTTCGTCTCGACCCGGTGTGCGATTCCAGAGGCGGAGGGAGTGCCCGGCGTCGAGGAGCCTGGCGGCCATCGGTCGACCCATGGCACCGAGACCGAGGAACGCCACGCTGCTCACGCAGGCACCCGGGTCACCACAACCTCGATCAGCACTCCTCCCCGCGACGTGTGGCAACGTTATCATCCGCTCCATCGTGAGATCTCGGGCGTCTCCACGGTGGTCGTCGACGCGGGCGACCGCGACTGGGTTTCGTGCGCGTGGACACCGACGAGCCGGGCCTCGTCGGCTGGGGAGAGTCCTCGCTCGGATGGCACACGCGAGCCGTCTGCGGAGCCGTCCAGGACCTCGAACCGCTGCTCGTCGGTCAGGACCCCCGCCCCGTCGAGCGCCTGTGGCAGCGGATGGCCCGGGGCCCGTACTTCCGGAGCGGCATCGTCACGATGAGCGCGGTCGCAGGGATCGACCAGGCGCTGTGGGACATCAAGGCGAAGGACGCTCGGCGTGCCCCTGTTCGAGCTGCTTGGAGGTCCCGTCCGCGACCGCGTCCGGACGTACGTGAACCTCGGGTCCGAGCTGGGCGGGGACGCGCGGGATCCGGAGGCATGGGCCGACGCCGCCGGGGCAGCCCGCAAGGCCGGTTTCGACGCGATGAAGGTGTACCCGATGCCGCCCGGCCCGAGCGACTGGAGGGCGCGGCGGCCGTACGACGAGACCGCGGAGCTGGTCGCGCGTGTCCGCGAGGCAGCGGGTGACGACGCGGACATCATGGTGGACCTTCACGGCCGGACCACGCCCGCCATCGCGATCCAGCTCGGCCAGGCGCTCGCGCCCTAGCGGCCGTGGTTGCTCGAGGAGCCGTGTCCAGCCGGGGACGCCGACGCGATCGCCGAGGTCGCGCGGGCGCTCCCGATCCCGATCGCGACCGGCGAGCGGCTCGTCCACGCGCCGTGAGTTCCAGGAGCTGCTCGACAAGCGCGCCTGCGCCATGATCCAGCCGAACGTCTGCTACTGCGGCGGCGTCTCCGAGCTCCGACGGATCGCGGCGCTGGCCGAGACGTCCTTCGTCGTCCGTGGCTCCCCACAACCCGAACGGGCCGATCGGGACGATGGTGCAGTATCCACCTCGCGCTCGCGCTGCCGAACTTCCTGATCCTCGAACAGGTCCGCGACGACGTGCCGTGGCGCGGCGAGATCGTCGGACCGATCCTTCGAGACCGACGGCCGGCTACGCCATGCCGCCGACACGGGCCCGGGGATCGGCGTCGAGCTCGTCGAGGAGGTCGCCGCGGCCCACCCCGGCGGGTCGCCGCGCTCCACATCTCGCGTTCGCACCCGACGGCTCGCTCCTGGACTGGTAGTGCGATGACGTCACTCGACGGACGGGTGGCCTTCGTCACCGGAGGCGCCCACGGGATCGGGCGGGCCTGCGTCGAGCGGCTGCAGGCGGCGGGCGCGGCCGTGGTCTTCTGCGACATCGACGCCCGACGCCGGCCGCGAGGTCGTCGAGGCGCTGACGAACGGAAGCGCCCCGGTGGAGTTCGTCGAGTGCCGACGTCACGGTCGAGGAGCAGGTGGCGCGGTGCGACCGCGATCGCGATCGAACGCTTCGGACTCGCTCGACGTCGTGGTGGCGAACGCGGGGGTCGACCGTCCCGTTCGACGCCGCCACGATGACCGAGGAGGAATGGGACGCGTTCGTCGGCATCGACCTGAAGGCGGTGTGGCTGAGCGTGAAGCACGCGCTGCCGCAGATGCGCAGCCAACGGCGTGGGTCGATCGTCACGATCGCCGTCGATCCACGCCTTCGTGACGTCGCACCGGGAAGTTCCCCTACGCGGCCGCGAAGTCGGGCGTGGTGGGCATGACGCGGAGCCTCGCGCTGGATGAAGGCGTCGTACGAGATCCGCGCGAACGCCGTCTGCCCCGGCTACACCAGGACCCGGATGCTGATCGGCGTGGAGTCGTCGGCACGACCCGGCCGCCGCCGAGCGCGAGATGGCTGGCGATCCATCCCCTCGGCCGGATCGGCGAGCCCAGTGAGATCGCGAACGTGGTGGCGTTCCTCGCGTCCGACGAGGCGAGCTTCATCACCGGCGCGTCGATCCTCGTCGACGGCGGCTTGAGCGCCCGGTTCGTGTAGGAGCCCAGCGTGGTCGGTGACGTGGAGCTGCTCCTTGACGCCCGCGCCGATCTCGGCGAGGCACCGTCCTGGGACGCCGATGCACGCGTCCTGATCTGGGTCGACATCACGACGGGCCTCGTCCATCGGTTCGATCCCGGAACCGACCGTGACGAGGTGTTCGAGGTCGGGCAACCGGTGGGAGCGGCGCTCCCCACGAGCTCCGGCCGGATCGCGCTCGCCGCGAACAGCGGGTTCCTGCTCCTCGATCCTGCGACGGGAAATCTCGAGCGCGTCGCCGAGGTCGAAGCCGACGTGCCCGAGACCATGATGAACGACGGGAAGTGTGACCCGTCCGGACGCTTCTGGGCCGGGACCAAGGACGTCGAGGGGCGCAGGCCGCTCGGGTCCTTGTATCGCTTGGACGCGGATCATCGCCTGACCAGGGTCCTGAAGGACGTCACCATCTCGAACGGATTGGGATGGAGCCCCGATCGACCGAACGATGTACTACATCGACAGCACCACGTATCGCGTGGATGCGTTCGACTACGACGACATGTCCGGCGCCGTCTCGAACCGCCGACCTCATGTCGAGATCCCCCGGGAGTGGGGGCTCCCGGACGGCATGACCGTCGACGAGGTGGGCTTCCTGTGGGTCGCGTTCTGGGGAGGCTCCGCGGTGCGACGCCTCGCCCCCGACGGCCGCGTGGACGCGATCGTCCGGTTCCCCGTCACACAGGTGACGAGCTGCATGTTCGGCGGCCCCGACCTCTCGGATTCTTTCGTCACGTCCGCACGGTCCGGACTCACCGATGCGGCGCTGAGGGAGCAACCGCTCGCGGGAGGTCTCTTCCGCGTGCGACCTGGCGTGCGTGGACTGCCGTCGACTCCATTCGCCGGCTCGAGCGGATTCCGCAAAGCGGATCACTCGCGGGCGAGGATTCGGGCGAGGTCCGCCCATGAGTCCCAGTCGCCGCCTGATTCCGCCGCGACGCGTGCGAACAACCACGCGCGCACTCGTTCGGCGTCCACCTCGAGGAGGTCGGCGAACCGATCGATCGTGCCGTGCGGGTTGTCGTGCATCCGCGCTTCGCAGTTCAGGAGATGTTGCGTCGCGTCGTAGGCGGGATCGCCAACGAAGGGCATGACGTCGATGACGAGCCACGGCTCACGCTGCGAGCGCAACACGTTCCCTGCATGGAGGTCTGTGGAGAGCAGCACGTGGTCGTTCGTTGAGTCGAGCAACAGCTCATCGAAGACGCGGAGACCGTCCCGCACGAGTCCCGGATCGGACCAGCGGGGTTCGTTCGACATGGTCTCCTCGGTCCAGGAGCCGATCATCTCGGACAGCGGCCTGAAGGGGTGCGGAGCGCTCGGAACGTGCCAGAGCCGGCGGAGAAGGCCGGCGATCACGACATCCTGCTCGTGCTCAGGGAGCGACCGGAGCGGCGTCCCGGGCTCGCACTGCTCGAGGAGCATCGCGCCCTGGGCGTCGTCGGCTTCGAACAGTCGGACGGTCGGGATCCCCGTCCCAGAACCGCAGTCCGTCGATCTCGTGCTCGGCCTCCATGTGGGGCAGCCCCACCTTCAACACGGCCGACGTTCCGTCCGCACGCAGAGCCGGTGCCACCCATGAGGCGCTGACCTCGGGTCCGTCGTAGGGCGGCCCGAGTGTGACCGCCCACCGTCGAACGAGCTGCGCCACGACCCCGGGAAGCCGCTCCAGCCACGCCATCCTCTCCGGAGCCTTCCGGCAGTTCTCGGCGAGACGCTCCGGCACCCTCAGGGACACACCCGATCGTGGCACATCCGACGGAGGGTGTGAGACCGTTATCATCCGTCGCCGAGCCCATGGCGACCGATCGGATCCCGTCAGTCGTAGTGCCCCGGTTCCTCCTGGATGGCCATCAGCCGGAGATCGATTCGGCGGCCGCCGGCAGGGCAGCCCTGATCGCCGACGACGATCCGGCTCTCGGAGAGGGAACGCCCTCCGGCCTCGAGGTGGTCGTCACCGGGATCGACCAGGAGACGTTCGAGCGGCTGATCACGGATGGGGACGTCCGCTGGGTTCACAGCATCTCTGCGGGCGTCGAACACCTCCCGCTGGACGCGATGGCGGAACGTGGGATCCTCCTCACGAACTCGGCGGGCGCCTACGCCTCGGCGATGGCCGAGTACACCGTCGCGGGGATGATCGATGCTCTCCCGCAACATCCCCTCCTGGCTCGAGGGACAGCGCGAACGACGGTGGCTGGAAGCCGACTCGTTCGACGTGTCCCTCCTGAGAGGCAAGCGCCTCGGCATCGTCGGGTACGGGGCGGTCGGACGGGAGCTGGCCACCGCCGCACGAGCGCTCGGGATGGAGGTATGGGCGACCAAGCGATCCCCCTGTTCCTTGGCGGCGAGCCGCTCGACAGGCTGCTGCCTTCGGACGCGCTCCACGAGCTGCTCGCCGCGAGCGACTTCGTCGCCCTGTGCGCCTCATTGAATTCGAGCACGCGCCACCTGATCGGCGAGCCCGAGTTCGCGGTGATGAAGCCGACGGCCCTGCTCGTAAACGTCGCCCGCGGAGGCCTGATCGACGAGGAGGCTCTCGTTCATGCCCTGCGGGAAGGGACGATCCGGGGGGCGATGCTCGACGTCACGACCGAGGAACCTTTGCCCTCGGACAGTGATCTCTGGTCGGCCCCGAGCCTCCTGATCACGCCGCACATCTCCGGGAACGCACCCGAGAGCTGGCGTTGGGAGGTTGAGTTCTTCTGCGCGAACCTCCGTCTCTATCTGGACGGATCGCCCGACCGGATGGGGAATCTCGTCGACTATTCGGCGGCCTCGTGACGAGGATTCGTCGCACGCCACCCTCCAACCTCGGTCTGTGGGAAACGGGTGCCTCGTGGGAGACTGCCGCGTTGTGGAAACGACCATCCGCCCGTATCTCGAAGCCGACGAGCCCCTCGTGGTTCGGATCTCACTCCGGGCTTGGGCCCCAGTGCATGACTCGATGCGAGATGTGATGGGGGTTGAGATCTTCGGACGCCTGTACGGCGACGACTGGCGTCGTCAACAACAGGCCGATGTCGAGAAGACGTTGCGTGATGAGAAGTCAGAAGTGTGGGTCGCCGAAGTGGACGGGGAGGTTGCTGGCTTCGTCTCGGCGGTCGTGGACGCGAATACCCACGTGGGCGAGATCTACATGGTGGCGGTCGATCCCGACTTCCAGAATCACGGGCTTGGGACGCAACTGACAGGGGTGGCCACCGATCGGTTGCGTGATGCCGGGATGGCGGTCGTTCTCGTGTCCACTGGCGGAGACGTCGGCCACGCTCCTGCTCGCCGGACATACGAGAAGGCTGGCTTCACGCCGATGCCCGTCGTCAACTACCTCAAGGCCCTGTGAGCAGGGTCGTTCGAACGTGTGGTAGGTGCGGGCCGCGACGGTCGTCGCGTGGCTTCTACGACTCCAAGGCGGACTCGATCGGCCGCGGAGTGGTTATGGGATCGGCATGTCGATGGGCGATCTTCCACGCATCGTCCTCACGTTGGAATATGGTCGTCACGCGAAGCGAAACTGGCGCGATCTCATCGGCGTCGCCCGCCTTCAACCGGGTCCGCTCGATCTCGACGATGTACGCCATATCCCCGGTCGCACCTTCCGAGATGCGCTCGTAGGCGACAGGCTCGCCCTCTCGGATCAGGGAAGCGGCACGATCCAGGGTGTCCTCGACTTCATCCCAGCCACGGGCAGGAGGCCCCAACGGGTTGGCGAGGGTAACGTTGTCGCGCCGCGAGAACAGCTTCTTCTGCGGCTCCGGGTCTCCCGTCACGAACGCGTCTACCGCTCGGTGATATCGCTCGATCATCTCAACGAGGTCCGGCGACAATGTCTCGTCCTTCCTTGGTCTCGGCTCTCCCGTACTGAGAGAGTTCCTCCGGTCCATACTTCCCAGGCACGTCTGGGTCTACGTAGGTGCTCTGTCCCTGGATCGAGATCGAGACGTCTGCATCACGGCCGCCGCTCCTAGGCCTCGTACCGATCGAGGACGCGTTCCGCGCGGTCGAGCTGACGGGTCACGTCATCGGTGTGGTGGTGGATCTGCCAGGACGTGCACCGCAGCGCGTGGTGGGCGACGTACGCTCGAAGCACACGCCGCTCGATGCCGGTGGCCTCGACGACGTCCCAGACCGGTTGATCGTGTCCGTCGAGGTCGAACGCGAACCTGACGAGATCGAAGCGGGGATCGCCGGCGCACGCGCCCTCCCAGTCGATGATCCCGGTGAGGGTGCCGTCGTCGCCGGCGAGGATGTTGTCGGTGTGCAGGTCCGTGTGCACGAGCCCATCGATCGGGAACCACGCTGGGTCGGCGTCGGCGCCGACGGCCTCCACTCGGTCGAGCACCGCCGCGCTGCGAGCACCCCCGGTGCGCAGCGGCTCGTGCATCGCCCACCCGTCCACGCCGACCGTGAGCGTGTGCACGACGGACGCACCCCAGGGGAGCAGGTCGGGCGGCAACAGCGGACAGGCGACACCGGCCTGGGCGGCGATGCACTCGACCACCTGCTCCACCATCGCCTGTGACGGGTTGCGTACCGACGCACCCGGCAGGACCTGTTGTGCCGACACCATCCAGCCATCGACGGCGAGGACGTGCGGGTACTCCGGTACCGGGACGCCGCGTGATCGGAGCTCGTCAAGGGCGGGGAGCAGGACCGCATAGCGCTCGGCGACGGTCTCGTCCGGGAACCACTTGAGCACCACCGGCGCGCCGTCCGGCGCCGTCGCGAACCACGCACCGTCGTCGGAGACGCCGCCCTCGGCGCGAGTGCCGAGCTCGAAGCCCAGTTCGCGCAGCCGTGCGCGGTTCACGTCGCCGACGGCTGCTCGAACACCACCGTCACCTTCTCGAACCGCGCGAGCGCAACAGCGCCGCGGCCGCCTCGTCACCAGAGAGGTCCTCTCGGCGGATCAACCTCTCGAGGACGTCCGGTGAGGCACCAAGCGCCTCGATCCCCGTGGTCATGACCTTCAGTATCTGTGAACACTCGCGCATCCCAGACTCGCTTCATTCGCCTCTCACGCTCGCCCCAAGGGAGCGACGGAACTCTCCTCGTAGGAGACTTGAGCCATGAGCCAAGAGTCCGCAACCGGCGATGACACTGACTTGGCAGACTTCTTGGGTGGGCACAAGCCGGTCGCGAATGGTGAGGCGGTCTGGCGCGGCGGCATCATCCGACTGCGGACCGCCAGCTATCTGAGCCGCGACTCCCCGCCGCTGGCCTATGTCACATCCGTGCGGTCTGTCGTACGTCGGGGTGATGACGTATTGACCGTGCGCAACAGGGATGAGTGGCATGTCCTTCCCGGAGGGCGCCGCGAGCGAGGTGAGACACCCGAGGAGACGCTTCGTCGGGAGGTGTTGGAAGAGGCCGGGTTGCGGATCGATCCGCCGGTGCAGCTCGGCTTCATGCACCTCCATCACGTCACCCCCAAGCCGAGCGGTTACGAGTATCCATTTCCCGACTTCCTTTGGCTCGTGTATGTGACCGAGGCCCGGACGGTCGACGAGAGAGTCGGGGTGATCGATGACTACGAGGAGGAGGCTGTCTTCCGCCCACCTGCAGAGGCGCGCATGCTCGGACTCTCGGGCGAAAGCCGTATGTTCCTCGAAGCAGCCCTTTCTCTGGTCTAACCCGCTCGACTAGAGCCGTGCTGCCTCCGGGACGACTTCCCGGCCGATGAGCTCCACCTGCTCGAGGTCCGTGTGGACGAGCTGGTGGACGAGGACGCGCTGGATCCCTGCCGCCGCGAACTCGGCGAGGCGGGTCAGCACCTGCTCTGGCGTCCCCATGGCGTGCGTCGCTCGAAGGTCGGCGAGATACGCGTCTGCGTCACCGTCATGTTCCTCCCACTCCATGAGCTCGGCGGCTCGACGTTGTACCTCTGCTTCGTCCGCGCCGACGATCGTCTTCGTCAGGAGGGAACGGCGGACCGTTCCCGGGTCCCTGCCGATCGCCTCGCACGCTGCCGAGACTCGGTCGACCCGCTCCTTCGCCCGGGCCGGATCCACGTAGACCACGTCGTACTCGTCCGCCCACCGGGCGGCGAGAGCGGCGGAACGCGGTCCGGCACCTCCTCCCATGATCAGCGGCGGATGGGGGTCCTGATACGGCCTCGGGAGCGCGGGGCATGCGTCGAGGCGGTAGTGCTTCCCTTCGAACGAGAACACGTCGCCCTCGCCACCCCACAAGCCATGCACGATCTCCACCTGCTCGGCCAGCATGTCCATCCGCTCACGGGTGTCGGGGAACGGGAACCCGAACGCTCGATGCTCCTCTTCGAACCACCCCGCGCCCATGCCCAGCTCGACCCGGCCCCCGGAGACGTGGTCGGCGGTCACCACCATCTTCGCCAGGTTCGCGGGGTGGCGGAAGGTCACCGGGGAGACCATCGTGCCGAGCCGGATCCGTTCGGTCACGGCCGCGAGGGCCGAGATCGTCGCCCACGGGTCGAGCGCGCCGCGCTCGCGCTGTCGTGCGAACGCGAGGTAGTGATCCGAGCGGAACAGACCTTCGAAGCCGTGCCGTTCGCACGCGCGCGCGAGGGCGACCCACTGGTCCCACGTCACGCCTTCCTGGCCCTCGATCATGAGGCAGATGTCCATCTCGTCTCCCTGGGTCGTCTCCCCGATCCTCGATCAGGACGTGAGCGCCGTCAGCCGGTGCATGTCGTCGCGCAGCGTGCCGTACAGCCCTCGGTACACGCCGTAGGTCTCCTCGGCGGCCGCGACGGCCCGCGGATCCGGCTCGGTGGGGTCGTCGAGGGTCCGCACCACCGACGTCGCCTCCGCCACGTCCGCGAACGTTCCGGCCGTCACATGGCCGAGGAGCGCCGCACCGTAGGCCGCCCCCTCCTCGACCGCGAGCCGGAGGACGGCCGCGCCGTAGACGTCGGCCTGGAGGTGGAGCCAGAGCGGTGAGGTCGCGCCGCCGCCGATCGCCCGGATCTCGCTTCCGTGCACGCCGAGGTCGCCCATGATCTCGAGCCCATCCCGGAGGCTGAACAGCACGCCTTCCATCAGCGCACGCGTCATATGCGCCCGCGTGTGCCTCGCCGTGAGGCCGACGAACGCACCCGTCGCGAGCGGATCGAGATGCGGCGTGCGTTCCCCCGTGAGGTACGGGAGGAACACGAGCCCCTCGCTCCCCATCGGGACGGTCGCGGCCTCGGCGACGAGCTCGTCGTAGCCGAGGCCGGTCACGTCTCGCCACCAGCGCAACGAGCCGCCCGCCGAGAGCGTGACCGCCAGGAGGCAATACCGGTTGGGCACGGCGTGGGCGAACGCATGGATCCGGCCCGACGGATCCACGGCGGCCTCGTCGGCGTGCGCGAAGAGCACGCCGCTCGTCCCGATCGAGCTCGAGATGAGACCCGGGCGCGTCACCGCCGTCCCGATCGCCGCCGCGGCGTTGTCGCCGCCTCCGGCCGCGACCGGGATCCGTGCCGCGAGCCCGAGCTCGTCGGCGACCCCGGCCGATACGTCGCCCGAGCGGTCGGGCCCCTCGAGGACCCTGGGCAGCCAGTCCTCGGGCACGTCGAGCGCTCGGAGCACCTCCGAGGACCACGTCCTGGCCCGCAGATCGAGGAACAGGGTCCCCGCGGCGTCCGAGGCATCGGTGGCTCGTTCGCCGGTCAGCCGGAGCCGGACGTAGTCCTTCGGCAGCAGGACGGTGGCGACACGCTCGTAATGCTCCGGCTCCTCATCCCGGAGCCAGAGCACCTTCGGCGCCTGGAACCCGGTGAGCGCCGGGTTGCCGGTGATCTCGACCACGCGCTCGGCCCCCACCTTCTCCGTGATGGATTCGCATTGCGCACCCGTCCGCTGGTCGTTCCAGAGCAGGGCGGGACGGATCACCTCCCCGGCGGCGTCGAGGAACACGGAACCGTGCATCTGTCCGGTCAGCCCGATCCCGATGACCTCGTGACCCCGGCACGACTCGGCCACCGCCGCCAGCACCTCCCGGGACGCGCGCCACCACTCCGCCGGGTCCTGTTCCGTCCACTGCGGCCGGGGCGTGAGCAACGGGTACTCGGACGTGGCGGCGGCCGCGACCCCTCCCTGCTCGTCGACACCGACGGCCCGGGCGCCGGTCGTCCCGACGTCGAGGCCGATCGCCACCCTCATCTGACGGATGCGGTCTTCCGAGCCTTGGAGCCACGGATCGGCGCGACCGAGTCGCGGACGAGGAGCTCGGTCTCGAAGACCACCGTGCTCGGCCGACCCGCACGCCCCTCGCGGAGACGGCGCAGCATCAGCTCGGCGGCCGTGCGGGCCATATCGGCGAGCGGCTGCCGCACGGTCGTCAGCGGCGGGTCGACCATGCTCATCCACTGCACGTCGTCGAATCCCACGACCGACACGTCGCCGGGGACGCGAAGGCCCTGTTGCTCGAGGGCCATGAGGGTTCCCTCGGCGAGGATGTTGTTCGCCGCGAAGATCGCCGTGGGGGCCGGCCTCGCCCCGATCAGCTCCGTCGCGTCCTCGATGGCATGTTCCCGATGGAACGAACCCGACTTGATCAGGGACTCCTGGATCGGGATCGCGTGCTCGCTCAGGGCGCGGCGGTAGCCGGCGAGTCGCTGGCTGGCCGTCGCCACGTCCAGCTCGCCGGTGAGGATCGCGATCCGCGAATGCCCCGCATCGATGAGGTGGGAGACCGCGCTGAACGCGCCACCCTCGTTGTCGACGACGACCGCATCCGCTCCCAGCCCCTCGACCTGCCTGTCGACCTGGACGATCGGGACGTCGCGCATCACCCGGGCCAGGTGCCTCCTGTTCTTCTTGGTCGGCGTGACGATCAGGCCGTCCACCCGCATGGACTCGAGGAGCGTGAGGTACTCGCGCTCGCTCTCGGCGTCGTCGTCGCTGTTGCACAGGACGACGTGGTACCCGGCTTCCCTCGTCACGGACTCGACGTTCTTCGCGATCGACGAATAGAAGGAGTTCTCGACGTCGCCGATCAGGAGCCCGATCATCCGTGTCTGCCGAGTCCGGAGGCTGCGTGCCACTTGATTGGGCACGTAGCCGAGCTCCTTCGCCGCATCGAGCACGTGGCGACGGGTCGAATCGGCGGCGTAGCCGTTGCCGGAGAGCACGCGCGCGGCCGTCGATACCGACACCCCGGCCCTCTTCGCAACGTCAGCGACGGTTGCCACGCTCGTCTCCCGCGTCCTCGTCGTCACCCTCGTACCACAAGCCGATGGCCCTCCGCCACCGATCCAACGTCCGCATGTTCGCGAGCGACTCCTCCATCGGCATCACCGACGGCGACCGCTCTCCCGCTCGGACGAACCCGTTCACCGCATCGACCTCCACCGTGTACACGTCGGACTCGAGCGGGACGGCGACGACGTCCGGCTCGCTCCCCCGGCGCCGGACGACGATCTCGGCCGTGGCGCCGATCCGACCCGGGAGCCACGGTGACGGTATCGCGACCACCCCCTCGGATCCGTAGATCCGCACGCTGCTCTCGAGGTTGGCCTCGATGGAGCAGGCCACGCGCGCGAGGAGGCCTCCCTCGAAGACGAGCGTCGCTGCCGACGATACATCGACGCCCGTCGGGCCGAGCGTGGCAGCCGCAACCACGTCGACGGCCTCAACGGCGGCTGCGCCCGCGGCGGCGGCCGCCACGAGGTGCGCCATCGACGTGGTGTAGCAGCCCACGTCGAGGATCCCGCCACCGCCCAGCTCGTGCGCGAGCAGGTAGTTGCCGGGGTCCGGGCCGGCGTCGTATCCGAAGACCGCGTCGACCATCCGGATCTCACCGATCGCACCATCCCGCAGCAGTCGGGAGAGCGCTGCCGTCTGCGGGTGACACCGGTACGCGAACGCCTCGAGGAGGAACACGTCGTTCGCCCTCGCGGCCTCGACGATCTCCGCCGCATCGGAGGCTCGCACGGCGAGCGGCTTCTCGCAGAAGACGTGCCTGCCCGCTTCGGCGGCCCGCACGGCCCACTCCCGGTGCGCGGGGTGATGGGTCGCGACGTACACGATGTCGACGCCCTCGTCCTCGATGAGCCCCTCGTAGCTGACGTGGTGACGAGTGGCGCCGAACTCTTCCGCTACGGCCTTCGCTCGCTCGCCATCCCGGCTCCCGACGGCCACGAGCGTTCCGTCCTGTGACTCCGCGATCGCCCGCGCGAGGACGCGGGCGATCTTGCCGGTCCCCAGGATCCCCACCGGACGATCCCCTCCTCGGAGGTCATGGCGCCGCTCGCATCGAAACTCAGCGCCGCTGGATCATCGGGACGTCCGGGTTGACGTCCGGACCGAAGAACTTGATCGCGAGCAGATCCTCTGAGCCCGTGTTGCGAACCTCGACGCCGGAGAGGGCGCGATCGTGCGTGACGAGCAGCTCGTCCCTGTCGGCGTCGCCGCCCTGCACCTCGAGCCCGCCGTAGGTCCCCCGCCCCGACCACACCAGGATGGTGTGCACGCCTCGATCGTGGGTCACGTACGAGCTGCCCGGGCGCACGACGAGCTTCTTCCCGCTGAACTTGGTGGTGTTGTAGAAGATCCAGTGCTCCTCGCCGGCGTCGTTGCGCGACCCCTCGATGGGTTGCGGCGACAGATGGTGGTTCGCATAGAAGTGCGGGTCCCCGTTCTCCTCCCAGTCGATCAGATCCAGGATGAACCGCTCGCCCTTGGCCTGCCGATCCTCCGACCGCACGTCCTTCCAGAGCAGGTCTTTCGAGATCGGCGTCTCGCCCACCACCGCTTGGAGCATCGCGAACACATCCGAGTCTTCCTGCAGCTCGATCGTGAGCGCGGTCCCCGGTCCGTGGAGCACGCCCGACGGGATATGGAACCCCTCCTCCGGGGACTGGAGGTAGGCAGGCGAATGCAGGAGGATCCGATCGCTGTCCCACCGTTCGAGGTACGGCAGGAGGATCTCGTGATCCCCGTCCTCCACGATCGACGGATGCAGGCCGAGGAACGCCTCGGGGTGGGTCCCCATGTCCAGACCGGGAGGGAAGTAGTACGCCTCGTCCTTGGAGTGCTGTCCCACGAGCGCGGCGTGTTCCTGGCGCTGGTGCAGGTGCAGCGGCAGCCGATCCGCGTAGTCGAAGATCTTCGCCAGGCGGTCGAGGCCGGTGTGGGTCGCCGCGTACTCCGCGCCCATGATCGCGTCCGGCGCCGCCTCGACCGCCTCCTTGAGCGTGATCCGGCCGGGACCGTCGACCGCCAGATGGCTCAAGCCCTCGTCGGGAGGACCGACCCGATTGTCGGCCTTCGTGGTCGACCCCAGCCAGCGTTCGCAGAGCTCGCCGCGATCTCCGAGGTCGTACGCCTCCTCGGCCACACCGAGCCGCCGGCCCGCCGGCAGGAAGTCCCTGCCCACCCACGCGGGCTCCAACGCGAGGACGCCGTTGCCGTCGGCCAGCGCCCGCTCGACGAGATCCCGTCTCACATCGACTGCCATCCGCGCCTCTTTCAGGCCTGTTCCGAAACCGTGAGGCTCGGACGCGAGTTGGTCCGGGCCTCGTCACCTTCGATCGATCGTCCGGTGGCCGGGTCGAAGAAGTAGAGCTTGCGCGTGTCGACGTAGATCTCCCGCTGCTCGCCGGACCTCGCTCGCGTCTCGGGACGGGCCCGGGTGACGAACGAGTTCTTCCGCTGGCTCGCCTGCTCCTTCAGATCCGTGAGCGCCTTCTCGTCGATGTCCGAGGCGAGCTCCCTCGTGTCCTCGGTGAAGACCGGAGGAGCCTCGATCGTGTAGTGCAGGTACACGTCCGACCCCATGCTCTCGGCCAGGTCCACCGTCACGGGGAAGCGACTGTCCGGGTCGGACGAGGGGACGAGGGCACCGTCGTCCATGTTCTCGGGACGGAGGCCGAGGATGATCGACCGGCCCCGGAACTCGGCCAGCCCGGGACGCGCCGACTCGACCTCGGCGGGGATCCGGAGACGCCGGCCGGCGAACTCGACGAACGTACCGTCACCCTCGCGCGAGAGGGTCGCCTCGACGAGGTTCATCGCCGGCGAACCGATGAAACCGGCCACGAACAGGTTGACGGGGCGCGCGTAGAGCTCCTGCGGCGAGGCAACCTGCTGCAGCACCCCTCTCCTCATCACAGCGACGTGGTCGCCGAGCGTCATCGCCTCCGTCTGGTCGTGCGTCACGTAGACGGTGGTCACTTGGAGGTCCTTCTGGATGCGGAGGATCTCCCCGCGCATCTGCACGCGGAGCTTCGCGTCCAGGTTCGAGAGGGGCTCGTCCATCAGGAACGCCTGCGGCTCGCGGACGATCGCCCGACCCATCGCGACGCGCTGCCGTTGGCCGCCGGAGAGCTCGCGAGGGCGCTTGTGCAAGAGCTCCTCCAGGTGGAGCACGTCGGCGGCCTCCTGCACCCTCCTGTTCAGCTCGTCCCGCTTGACCCCATGGATCTTGAGGCTGAGCCCGATGTTCTGGGCGACGGTCATGTGCGGGTACAGGGCGTAGTTCTGGAACACCATCGCGACGTCGCGGTCCCCCGGCGGGACCTCGTTCACTTCCCGCCCGCCGATGCGGATCGTGCCATCGGTCGGATCTTCGAGACCCGCGATCATCCGCAGGACGGTGGTCTTGCCGCATCCGGACGGCCCCACCAGGACCAGGAACTCGCCATCCGGTGCCCGGAGGTCCACGGTGTGGACCGCTTCCGTTCCGTCGGCGAACACCTTCGTGACGCCGTCGAGCGTGATCTCAGCCATCGAACGAGCTCCGATCGTGTCGGGGAGGGGGTCGTCGCCGCGCGCGCATCAGCCCTTGAGCCCCACGGAGGCGATACCCCCGATCAGCTTCTTCTGGACGAAGAAGTAGACGATCACGCAGGGCAGGATCGACACGAGGTTGGCGGCCATCGTCAGGTTCCACGGCGTGTCGGCCAGGGTGACGAGGTTCGCGAGACCGAGCGGCACCGTGAACTTCTCCTGGCTGTCCAGGTAGATCAGCGGTCCCAGCAGGTCGTTCCACCGCCAGAGGAACGTGAACACGGCGCACACGGTGAGCACCGGCGTGGACAAAGGCAGGATGATCCGCCAGAAGATCTGCCAGGTGTTCAGCCCGTCCACGCGCGCGGCGTCGTCCAGATCCTCGGGGATCGTGCGCATGTATTGCCGGATCAGGAAGACGAAGAAGGCGACCCACGAGAAGGACGGGATGATCAGAGGGATGTAGCTGCCGTAGAAGCCAAGCTTCACGAAGAAGAGGAACTGCGGCACCATCAGCGCCTGCCACGGGATCAGCATCGAGACGATCAGGATGTAGAAGAGCACCTTGCTCCCGCGGAACCGCAGGCGAGCGAACGCGAACCCCACCAGGGAGCATCGCGACCAGGATGACGATGATGTTCGCGACCACGATGGTCGTGCTGTTGATCATGTAGCGGAAGAACGGGTACACCTCGGTGAGGACCCGACGGAAGTTGTCCCACTCCCAGAACTCGGTGGGCACCCATTCCGTCGTCGCCGTGAACACCGGCGCGAGATCGGGCTTCAGCGCCGTCGTGAGCATCCACGAGACGGGCAAGAGGATGAACGCGCAGAGTCCGAGGAGGAGGAAGTACATCACCACGGTGAAGGAGACCCTCCGCAGTCGGTACCGCCAGATGGAGGGCAATCGCGGAGCTTCCGCGCTGGATCTCCGTCATCGGCGGCGCCTCGATCGTCGTCTTCACGTGGCTCAGCGCTCCCGATCCGGGTCGTACTCGTAGTACACCCACCGCCCCGAGGTCCGGAAGATCGACCAGGATCGATCGCCGCGGCGATCAGGATGAGCACCCACGCGAGCGCCGAGGCGTACCCGTACCTTCCGTTCACGAACCCCTCGTTCCACAGGTTGATCAGGTAGAATTGCAGCGATTCCCCGACCCCCTGACTGCCCCCGCGACTCAGGACGTACGCGAGGTCGAATACCTGGAACGCGTCGATCAAGCCGGTGAGCAGCACGAACAGCAGGGTCGGTGTGATGCATCGGGAGCGTCACGTAGCGGAACCGTTGCAGCGGGCCGGCCCCGTCCAGGAGCGCGGCCTCGTAGAGCTGCGCCGAGATGTTCTGCAGCCCCGCCAGATAGATGATCGCGCCGCCCCCGATCCCCCACAGTCCGACGAGCGCGACCGAGGGCACAGCCCAGGCCGGGCTCTGGAGCCACCGGGGCGGATCGTCGAGCCCGATCGCCCTCAGCACCGTGTTGACGGCCCCGACGTCGGGGTTCAGCAACGCGACCCACAGGACCGCGACGGCCACGCCGCTCAGCACGGAGGGGAGGAACAGGATCGTACGGAACAGGTTGATCCCCGGATCTTCAGGTTCAGCAGGAGGGACAGGAGGAGCCCGCAGATCAGATACAGAGGGACGGAGATCACCATGAACTTGAGCGTGACCCCGATCGACACCCAGAACGACCGGTCCTCGAACAGCATCTCCTTGTAGTTCTGGAGCCCCAACCACTCGGGGTCCGTGATGATGTTCCACTCGCTCATGCTCAGCACGGCGGATGCGAGGATCGGGATCACCCAGAAGACCGCCAGTCCGATGAGCCACGGCGACAAGAAGAGATAGGCAGCGCGCTGCTCCTTCCGCGCCATCAACCCCTTCCGAGCGCTGCGCATCATCTATCCCCGCCCTTACGAGAAAGGCGCCCGCCGCCGCGTCGAGTCGACGCGGCGGCGGGTGCGTCGGCCTGAACGGCTATCCGGAGTTCTCCCAGTCGCGCCAGGCCTTCTCGACGTTGTCCTGGATGTCCGGCGCCGCGTCGTCGAGTGCCTGCTGGGCGGTCTTCTCGCCCGCGAGGACGTAGTCCCCACGCGTCGTAGTAAGGCCCGGCCACGTCCCACCGGTTCGGCACGAAGACCATCGGCCGGGCGTGACTCAGGACCTCGAGACCGTCCTCGCGGCCGGGGATCCCGTCGGCCCAGTCGATCTCCTCCGCGATCGCGAGATCGAGCGGGATGTCGCCCGAGGTCTCGTAGCGGATCCGTCTGCCCCTCGGTGGTGACGTAGGCGACGAACGCCTTCGCCTCCTCGGGATTGTCGGTGTCGGCCATCACGCCGACGCTGTCGGTCCACACGAAGAAGTACGGCTCCACGCCCTCGGGCGTGGGGACGCGGTCGAGCCGTAATCGATCCCTGCGTTCTCCACCTTCGTGAGGTCCTGGAAGTCGGTGATCACCATCGCAAGCTGACCGCTCGCGAAGTAGTCCCTCCCCTGCTCCCAGGGATCGAGGATGTTCGAGGTGGGGATGCACCCGTCGCTCGTAGGCGTTGGCGAGGATCTCGAACTCGTGAACGAAGTCTGGCCCGTTCACGTATCCCTGCGCGGTCCGGCCGTCGGGACTGAACATCATGTCGAAGGGGACGTAGGCGAGCGGATCCGGACGCCGCTCCACCCCAGACCCCGTTCTCTTGGTCCGTGAGCTGGCAGGCGATGTCCACGAACTCGTCGGGGGTCATCGGCGGCCACGGCGCCGGATAGGGGATCCCCGCCGTCGTCGAACATGTCCTTGTTGTAGAGCATCTGCACCGAGCCGGCGTACGACCCCAGGCAGTACAGGTGGTCTTCGTACGCGCAGCTGAACTCGTCCCCGGGCTGCACGATCGCCGGCACGTAGGTCGAGAGGTCGATGTCGTTCTCCTCCACGACGTCGTCCAAGGGGCAGAAGGAGCCCCGCGCGCATCTGTTCGGGGCCGAAGACCAGGACGAGGTCCGGCGCCTTCCCCGCCGCGATCGCGGTGTCGAGCTTGACCCCGTAGTTCTCCTCCGGGTAGGCGGTGATGTTGACGTCGATGTTCGGGTTCGCGTCCTCGAAGTCCGACTCGAGCGTCTTGAGGAACGAATCCGATCCCGCCCGCCTCGAAGACCCAGAAGTCGAGCGTGACCGGCTCTTGCGATCCACCGCCGCCTCCGCCACCACCCCCGTCCCCGTCGCCGCCACAGGCGACCATCACCAGCGAGATCGCCAAGATCGCGCCGAACGCTCGTTGCCACCTCATACCGCGCCACCTCCCTCGGACCGGACGTGGAGCCGCCCGATCACTCCCGTCGTCAGGCCGCGAGATGGGCCCGACCCCTGGTCCATATACGAAGCCACGGCTGGGGCGGATGGTAACGTTCCCAGGTCTCCCCGTAAACCCAGCCGCCCGGGGGGGTTGCGCAAGGGCGGAACGACGGCTCATCAGTCGTCCTCGATCCCGGTCATGTAGGAATCCCAGTCGTCGAGGGACACGTCGGGTGGCCACGTGGACGGCCCACCCGGCCGGATTCGACAGGTGACACGTGGCGTGATCGTCGGTCGCCCCGTGCCAATGCCACTCCCCGGCCGGGATCACCGCCATGCCGCCGGCCCGGTAGCGCCGACGCGCCGTCCGGTCCGCGACGACCCCTTCTCCTTCGATGAAGTACAGCAACTGCTCGGTGGAATGGATGTGCGGCTTGGTCCGCGAGCCGGCATCGAAGTAGACCGCGAGGATCTCGAGCTCGGTCATGGCTTCCTTGTCGTTCAGCGCCTGGACGTAGACGGGGCCGCTGAACCACTCGGGCTTGGGGTGTGGCTTCGCGAGTTCCCGCGACGGGTGGATCGACTTCATCCTCGCCTCCTCGGTCGGGGTCTTGAGTATGGTAACGTTCCCACACTGACGGGGTTCATGAGGGAGATCGTCCCAACGCCAGCCGCGCCGAACAACGGAACACCGCGAACGCCCGGCGTGGTACAGACGATGTCCGTCGGGACCGGCCCCCTCCGCCGATCGGAGAGACTTCCGGCAGTTGTGGCTCGCGGCCCTGCCTGCCGGGATGGCGATGGGCGCGGTCAGCCTCGCGTTGTTCGTGCAGGCCTGGGAGTTGACGCGATCCCCGTCCGCGCTCGGGCTCCTCGGGCTGATCCAGTTCGCCGCCCTCGCCGCAGGAACGCTCGGGGGGTCTGCGATCGTCGACCACATCGATCGACGGCTGCTCCTCCTCTTCACGCAGGCAGGGTTCGGGATCACCGTGCTGATGCTCTGGGTGGGCAGTCTCGTCGGCGACCCCCCGATCTTCTCCTGTTCGCGGCCTCGGCCCTCGGATCATGCGTGGCGAGCCTGCACTTCCCGACCCGCTCCGCCTTGATCCCCGCCGTGGTCGAACGATCCGACCTCGTCGCCTCGATGACCCTCGACACCGTCGTGTGGAACGTCACGATGATCCTGGGCCCGCTCATCGGAGGTGCCGTCCTCGCCCGGTTCGGCCTTTCGGCGGTGTACGGGATGGCGGTCCTGGGGCACGTCCTGACGGTCTCGCTCCTCCTTCGGCTCGACCCTCAGCCGAGCGAGGACGGACGGGAAGGACGGCTGGGGTTGTCCGCGATCCGCCACGGATTCGCGTACCTCCGACGCCGGCGGGTGCTCACGGGACTGCTCTGGGTCGACCTGATCGCGATGGCCTTCGGCATGCGGCGCGCGCTGTTCGCGATCCTCGCCACCGAGCAGTTCCACCGCGGTCCGGAGGTCGTCGGCCTCCTGATGGCCGCGATCCCGGCGGGAGCCCTGGTCGTGTCGCTCACGGCCGGGTGGCTCGGCAACGTGCATCGACAGGGGCTCACGCTGATGGCGTCCGCTGCGGTCTGGGGCGCGGCGATCGCGGGGTTCGGGCTGTCGGGTTCCAACCTCTGGATCGCGTTGACCCTGCTCGCGGTCGCCGGTGGAGCCGACATCGTCGCTTCGATCCTTCGCGCCTCCATCATCCAGCACGAGGTTCCCGACGGTGTGCGTGGGCGGGTGTGGGGCGTCAACTTCCTCGTGCTCAACGGGGGGCCGCGGTTGGGCGACCTGACCGCGGGCATGACGGCGAGCGCCTGGGGAGCGACGTTCTCGGTGGTCTCGGGGGGGTCGCGTCCCTGATCGGAACGGTCGTCCTCGCGATCGCGATGCCGGAGCTGCTGCGCTACACCTCGTCAGAGGGCATCGACAGATCCGACGACGCAACGACACCGTTGCGGGAGGAGGCGTGAACGCCGGGCCGTCTCAGACTGCAGAGGGCCTCAGCCGGCCGCCGCGCGCGGCTCGAGGATGACGACCGCGGTTTCGCCCGGGCGTCGTGCGGCGTAGCCGTCGAGATCGTCGTCGATCTCGCGCCAGCGCTGCCACAGCTGTTCACGCTCCACGCCCACCGCGGATCTGCCGAGCACTTCGCGCCGGATGCCACCGGGCAGCTCGACGACCGCCTCAGGGTGCGCCTGCAGGTTCAGCCACCAGGCCGGCTCGGCCGCGCCCCAGCCATTCATGGCCATCGAGATCAGGTTGGGCTCGTCTTCGAAGTAGCCGATGATCACGCTCCGGGGCTGGCCACTGCGACGTCCCGTCGTGGTGAGCCTCAATGCGCCCCACTTCCCCGGGCGAGGGCGCCACAGGCCCATGCGCCCCCCCGTGAGCCGGAACATCCACCGGTGCACGTGCCAGGCCGACACGACGAACCACCGTGGCGGCAGACGGGCTTTGCCTTCGGACATGCCCACTCCCTCGCCGAGGACCGCCTCACCCTAGCTTCCGGCGGAGAGGGGCGCAGCCCGGATCCGCTCACACGGCGGGTGCGTCCCACAGGTGCTCTTCCTCCATGAACGAGCGGAACCCCTCGCGGTCCCCGGCCGCCTCCGCGAACCGCTCCACACCCTCGCGGAGCCGCGCGAGGCTGGCGGCGATCGACAGTCGCAGGAAGTGCTGGCCCTCGGCCCCGATCACGCCGAACGAGTTCCGATCCATCGTCGCCACGCCGTATCGATACAGCAGGAACATCTGGAGCATCGCCGAGGGGCTGGTGCGAGATCGCGCGTCGTCGGAGAGCGCGTCCCACGCCCTGAGGATCCCGAGCTGCTCGCACGAGTCCACGACGTTCGGGAACACGTAGAACGCGCCCTTCGGCATCTGGCATCGGATGCCGTCGATCTCGTTGAGCGCGGGGACCACCCAGTCACGCCGTTCCCCGAACGCGCGCACCATGTCGCCGGTCGTCGTGAGCGACTCGGGACTCTCGTAGGCGGCACGCCCCGCCTCTTGGATGAACGGCGGCACGCACGAGACGGTGTTGATGTTCAGCCGCGTGAACACGGCTGCCTCCTCCACCGTCGGCAGGATCACCCAGCCGAGACGCCACCCGGTCATCGCGAAGCCCTTGGAGTGACCGCTCATGAGGACGGTCCGATCGGCCATCCCCTCCTCGGTGATGATCGAGCGGTGCCGCAGGTCATCGAACAGGGTGTGCTCGTAGATCTCGTCGCTGTAGATCCGGACGTCCGGGCCGCAGCGGGTGCGGATGACGCTCGCGATGTCCCGCAGGTCCCCTTCCGAGAGCACCCCGCCCGTCGGGTTCGACGGCGAGTTCAGGATGATGACCTTGGTCCGATCCGTGACGAGGGCAGCCAGGTCGTCCGGGGTGAAGGCGAACCCTCGCTCCTCCGACAGATGGAGGGGGCGTGGCGTCGCGCCGACGTAGGTCACCCACGACTCGTAGATGGGGAACCCCGGGCTCGGGTAGATGACCTCGTCGCCGGGATCGACATAGGTCTGCATCGTGAAGCCGATCGACGGCTTGGCTCCCGCCGTGACGACCACGCGTCCCGGGTCGACCTCTACCTCGCGGGTCCGGGTCACGTGGCTCGCGATCGCCCGGCGGAGGGCCGGGATCCCCTGGGGGTCGGTGTAGTGCGAGTTGCCCGCCAGGATCTGCTCCGCCCCGACCTGGTTGATGTGAGCAGGCGAATCGACATCGGGCTCCCCGAGGTTCAACCTCACCACGTCCATCCCGCGGCTCACGACGCGCTGGATGTCCACGCCGAGGCTGAACGCGTTCTCCGTCCCGAGCGTCTCGATCCTTCGCGCCAAGAGCGCCATACCGATGACCCTTCTCGAACAGGTTCGCGTGCTGCGTCTCAGGCCGATCCGTTCACTCGCCGGAGCGCCTCTTCCTGGCGGACCACATGGTAGGGCCGGTCCGACAGCGCGGCGCCGAGACCCGGGTGGAGCGAGGTCCCTCCTCGAACATCCGAGATGACGAAGTGGTACTGGAGCGGGTACGGCGAGTCCGAGTAGCCGCCCGGGATCCTTGCGACGAACCGGTCCGCGTCGCGCGCCATCTCGACCTCCTCGTGCTTCTCCGACTGGTCGAGGTGGCGGTACCGGAGTCCCACCGCTGCGATGGACGAGCCTTCGTCGCCCACCGCGAGGTGCAGCGTCAGCGGCTCACCAGGACGGAACGAGGGCGGTGGGGTGTGCGAGAGGGTCCACGTGGGCGCTTCGGCTGCGACGTCGGTCATGAGGCGTCGAGCCTCGTCCTCGGACACCTCGGTCCGGGGCAGGGACGTCCCAGCCAGTGCGACCAACGCGTCGAGGTCTCGATCGATCGACGGCAGCCGGTCCGACCAGCTTCCCCGGAGGAACGCTTGGGGTCCGAACGTCAGATCGTCGACGTAGACGCCCGCCGCTCGATCGATCGCGTCGACCCACGCGGCACGCGCCGCGCGATACGCCGTCACCGCCTCCGCGAGCGGGGCCGGATCCCCGATGCCGAGAGCGAGCTCGTAGTGGACCGTGGCGCGCATCTTCCCCGCGAAGAAGCGGCCGAGGGCCTCCTGGATCGCGACGTCCACGACGAGACGCCGGACCTCGGGGGCCCTTGAGTCTTGGACCTCCGTCTGGATCCGCGCGAGGAGCTCCGCCGCATCCGCGGACAGGCGCTCCAGCCAGCCGGCGACCTCCAGAGGCGAGTACCGGCCGCTGCGTCGCCCGGTGATGATCTCGCGGACGAACTCCTCCGCGCCGCAGAAGATCTCGGGGTCGAGCGCGACGACCGTGCCGAACCGTTTCGGGGTTGGTGTGTCGTAGTAGTGGGTCTCGACCGACCCGTCGTCTCCGCCAACGATCCCCAGGTCGGTGTAGATCTCGGGCCAGTAGTAGTTGTTCGACGCGGACGGATGGTGCGCGCTCGTGACGAGCGGCAGGATCCGGCTCGCGCTGGCGAGCGCCGTCTCCGCCGACGCCGCCAGTGAACCGAACGCCGGGCGGAGCGAGCGACGCCACGTCTCCGGATCGGAGTCCGGATCGTAGGTCGAGCCGTCCGAACAGCCGGAACGTGTACGCGTACTTCTCCCAGTCATCCGCGCCCGACAGCGACGGGTCCGCGTATCCGTCTCTCGAGCCGGGGAGCGCCGAGCCTTCGCGACCTTTGAGCCCGAGCGGCTCGGCCCACTCGAGACCCTGGGTCCCCGCGAGGCTCGCGTGGCGGCCGAACCCCGCCGCGAGCGCAGGGTCGCCCCACAGGAGCAGTCGCTGGGTTCCCGGCCAGATCCGGAACACCACGTCGTAGGGCCGATCCTCTCGGAGGAAGTCGCCGTAGCTGTACCGGGTGAACGGACGGCTGCCCTCGCACACCGTCATGAACCGCCCCTTCAGAGAGACCGAGCGCTCTCCGGCCTCAGACGAGGGGCGGTCCGACTCCCGGATCGCCGCCTGCTGGTACGGGAGCCCCATGTGCTCGGCCGCGTACTTCGGCGAGAGCGTCACCGGCAGACCGGTCGCGAGCGCCATCTGCAGGGTGGGCGCGTCGAGACCCTTCGAGTGCAGGTCGAGACCCACCCGGCGGCCGGATCCCACCACGCCGTCGAGCACCGTCCGCCAGAAGTCCCAGCTCCGCTCCGGGACGCCGCTCTCGCCGTGGGTCCGGATCGTCAACCCACCGATCGCCGGGCAGGCCTCCAGCAGGGCCTGGAGCGCGTCGCGGCAGTACTCGGCGTGACGCTCTGGGGTGAGCCCCTCGACCGCGTATCGCGCATCGGGGCTCTCGAACCACTCGTACCCGTGCGTCCACAACCCGATCTGGAAGTCCAGCCCACGGGCGACAGCCTCCTCGGAGGCGAACCTCAGCATCTGCAGGTTGCGCTCGCGCTCCTCGTCCGGGAGTTGCGGGACCCGAACACCGGAGCCGGGCACGTCCACGAGGAACGGATACGCGAAGTAGAGGTACCCGTCGGTCACGTTCCAGGGGAAGTTGTACCCGAGCCCGACCATGAAGTTGACGCGGTTGAAGCGCTGCGCCACCACCATCGACAGGTAGCGACGCCAGAAGCCCTCGTCGTGGAACCAGGGCTTGTCGTCCTTCTCACTGGCGAAGAGGCGGGCGACGCTTCGCACCGCGTTGGCGGGCCGCTCGACGATCGGTGTGTCGACCCGGAGGGCCGGGAGGGAATCCGATGCCAGCTCGACACGGTCCGCGAGCTCGAGCACGGCATAGACGAGCCCTCGCTCGTCCGAACCACCCGCGAGGAGGAGGGGTCGACCGTCCGAACCGCCCGGGACGAGGCCGAGGGCCTCGGGCACCGCCGGGATCGACACCCCGGCGCCCTGGAGGACCATCCGCGCCCGTGCGCTCTCGATCCCGGCCACGAGAAGCACGTGACCGGCGAGGTCGTCTAGCGGTCCCGCGTGGAGGACGTCGACCTGCGCCCCCCTCGATTCGAGGGCCATCCGGAGCCGCTCGATCGCCCAGCCGACCGCCGGCCGGGCGGCGAGCGCGTCCTCCGGGTCGCGGACGATCGACACCACCCCGCGCGTCATGAGGTTCTCCCCGTCGGACGACGACCCACGATGTGGGAACGATATCAGGGAGCCCCACCACGGAGGACCCGGCTTGACTGCGCCCGTGCGATGATGTCGTCGTGAAACGAGCGGTCATCCTGACGACCCTCCTCCTTACCTAGCCGCGAGCGCCCCGCGCTCGCGGCTTCCTCGGCTGCCTCTGCCTGGATCCGCCTCGTGTTTCGCAGCGGCAGCGACTCTCTTCCGCCCGCGCGAAGAACATCTGGGAGGAGTGCACAGATGGCCGCAGCTGACGACAACAGGAGCTATGAACCGGCCGCCATCGAGGCAGCGTGGCAAGCTCGTTGGGCGGCCGATCGATCGACGGAGATCGACATCGAGCACGTCTCCGCCGACCGAAAGTTCTACAACTTGGTGGAGTTCCCCTACCCCTCGGCCGAAGGGCTCCACGTCGGTCACGCCTATACGTACACCGGCGCCGACACCTACGGCCGGTACCTGCGGATGCGAGGTCGCGACGTCTTCCAGCCGATGGGCTTCGATTCGTTCGGGATCCACACGGAGAACTTCGCCATCAAGGTCGGAGAGCACCCGCGCACCCTGACGGAGCGCACGATCTCGAACTACCGCAGACAGCTGACGTCTCTCGGCGCGGCGTGGGACTGGAGTCGCGCGATCGCGACGAGCGACCCCTCCTACTACCGCTGGACGCAATGGCTCTTCGTCCAGCTCTTCCGGGCGGGACTCGCGATCAGGCGCGAGGCGCCCGTGGTCTGGTGCCCAGACTGCCTCACCGTGCTCGCGAACGAGCAGGTCGAGGGCGATCGCTGCGAACGATGCGGGACCGAAGTCGTCCTGCGAACGATGCGGCAGTGGTTCTTGAGGATCACGGCGTACGCGGACGAGCTCCTCAGAGGTCTCGAGGAACTGGACTGGCCGGACTCCGCCAAGCGCGTGCAACGAGAGTGGATCGGCCGATCGGAGGGCACGGAGATCGACTTCCGGGTCGCAAGCACGGACGTTCGGCTTCAGACGTTCACGACCCGGCCCGACACGCTGTTCGGGGTGACCTTCCTGGCTCTACCCCCGGAACACCCGTCTCTCGAGTCGCTGGTCGCGGGCACCGAGCAGGAGGATGCCGTCCGCACGTACGTGGATGAGGCGCTGCGCAGGCGCCTCGACGCGCCAGGCGGACGTCCCCGAACACCGACTCCACCGGAGCGCACCGGCGCGTTCACCGGGGTATCCGCGATCCACCCCGCGACCGGCCATGAGGTCCCCATCTACGTCGCCGACCACGTCGTGGCCACGTACGGCACCGGTGTCGTGATGGGCGTGCCGGCCCATGACGTGCGTGACTTCGCGTTCGCCGAGGCTCACGGGCTCGCCGTCGTCGAGGTGATCCGGCCGGAGGAAGCGACAACCGCGGTCCCGCCGTGGACCGGTGAAGGAGTGCTGCGTGGCTCGGGTGAGTTCACGGGCATCCACTCCGAGCTCGCCCGGGATGCCATCTCCGACTGGCTCGAGGCACGTGGCGTCGGCCGGCGCGCGGTCCGGTACCGCCTCCACGACTGGCTGATCTCGCGACAGCGCTACTGGGGACCACCGATCCCGATCGTGTACTGCGATGACTGTGGGACGGTGCCCGTCCCGGAGGAGGACCTCCCGGTCGTGCTCCCCGACGTCGACGACTTCCGCCCCACCGGCACGGGCGTCTCGCCGCTCGCCGCCGTGGCATCCTTCGTCGCTATCGCGTGCCCCACCTGCGGCGAACCCGCGAAGCGGGAGACCGACGTCTCGGACACGTTCCTGGACTCGGCCTGGTACTTCCTTCGGTATCCCTCGAGCGACATCCACGACCGACCCTGGGATCCGCAGAGGACCGAGCGGATGCTCCCGGTCGACTCGTACGCTGGGGGTCCCGAGCACGTCATGCGCCACCACCTGTACGCGCGGTTCGTCACCAAGGCGCTGCACGATCTGGGCCTGATCCCGTTCTCGGAGCCGTTCCCCCGCCTGCGTCTCCACGGGATGCTCACTAAGGACGGCGCGAAGATGAGCAAGAGCCGCGGCAACGTCGTGAACCCGGATCGCTCCATCGCCGATCACGGGGCCGACGTCACACGCATGTACCTGCTCTTCATCGGACCATGGGACGAGGGCGGGGACTTCTCGGATGCGGGCGTCGCGGGCATCGAGCGATTCGTGCGGAGGGCATGGCGCCTCATCACCGAGCCCCACCTGGCCGGGAACGGTGGCGTCGACATCCGTACCGTGGACCGAACGATCGCTGCGGTCGGGGCCGACCTCGAGGCGATGCGATTCAACACCGCGATCGCGTCCCTGATGGAACTCGTCCGCTGGGCCCGCCGCGAGAAGTCAGCCATGTCGAGCTCGGAGTGGTCGAGGGTGTCGAGCTCCCTGGTGCTCCTCCTCGCCCCATTGGCTCCGTATCTGGCCGAGGAGCTCTGGTCCAGGCTCGGCGGCGAGTACTCGGTTCACCAGCAGTCGTGGCCGACCCATGATCCAGGCGCGCTGCTCTTCGATCGCGTGACGGTGGCGATCCAGATCGACGGCAAGACGCGCGACCGCTTCGAGGTGCCGGCCGGAACCCAACGAGACGATGTGCTCGAGCAGGCTCTCAGGCGTGAACGCGTTCGGCGCTATCTGGGCCAGGGACAGGCCGCGAACGTGGTCTTCGTGCAGGACCGACTCATCAACCTCGTCACCCGGGTGGCTGACTGATCCGGTCAGGTGTGTACAAGGAGGGATGGCTTCTCGCGGATCGCGCAGGTACGTTCTGCTACTCAACGAGGGTTCGGGCCCTACTCTGCACGTCAGACGTACTGCACGCTTCTGGAGGAACAGTGTGAGCGATACGGGCACTGGAAAGGTGGTCGTGAACAGGTCGATGTCGCTTGATGGCTTCATCGCCGGTCCCGGCCACACGATGGACTTTGGCGCTGGTCGCCCCCCCGCCGACTTCGTGGCACCGGACGATCTCCAGGAGATGGCGGCCGCTACCGGCGCTATGCTGATCGGCCGGCGGACCTACGAGGTGGGCAAGAGGATGGAGGCCGACGAGCCAGGCAGCGTCGACTACCCCTTCTCCGGACCCTTCTTCGTCCTGACGCACGAGCGGCCGGACCCGCCGGACCCTGAGGTCACGTTCCTCAGCGGCGATATCGGGGAGGCGGTCGCCACGGCACTCGAGGCTGCGGGCGGGAAGAACCTGGAGATCCTCGGCGCCGACGTGGCCGGCCAGTGCCTGCGGCGGGGGCTCGTCGACGAGATCTTGGTGTATGTGATGCCGGTGCTGCTCGGCGACGGCATCCGCTTCTCCCCTCCGGGCCTCCCCAGGATCGACCTGGAACCGGTCAGTAGCACGCGGTCGCGAGACGTCACCATCCTCCGGTTCCACGTCCGCACGTAGTTCCTCGCTTGCCGGCCGAACATCGTCGGCCCACACTGAAGCCCGATGGCGACCACCACCCGGTACGCGAAGAGCGGTGACGTCCATATCGCCTATCGAACGCTCGGCTCGGGTCCCGTGGACCTCGTCGTGGCCGAGCAGTGGTTCAGCAACGTCGAGATCGAGCGCGAGGTCAGACCGCTCGCGCGGTTCAACGACCGTCTGTCGGCGTTCGCGCGTGTGATCCGCTTCGACAAGCGCGGCGTCGGCTTGTCGGATCCCGTGCCGGCGACGGCGCTTCCGACGCTCGAGGAGTGGATGGAGGACCTGCGGGCCGTGCTCGACGACATCGGGAGCGAGAAGGCAGCCATCGTCACGGCGATGGCCGGTGGATTCATGGCGTGCGTCTTCGCGGCGACGTACCCGGACCGCGTGCGTTCCCTCGTCATCGTCGACGGGTTCGCGCGACTGACGCGCGCGGATGACTATCCGTGGGGACTCACCGCAACCCAGGCGCGCGAGATCGTCGAGGCGTTCGGGTCGACATGGGGCACGGGGATGATGCTCGACCTGTTCGATCCGGACGACGCAGACGACGTCGCGCTCCGCGAGTCATGGGGGCGGTACGAGCGCCATTCCGTCAGCCCGGGAACTGCCGCCTCGATGGTCGACATGATCAACGCGACGGACATCCGTGGATCCTGCCGGCCATCCGGGTTCCGACGCTCGTTGTCGCTCGGGCGGATACGCCGGTCGAATCCGGGCACGGCCGCTATCTGGCCGAACGGATCGCCGGCGCAACGTACGTAGAGCTGCCGGGCCGCGGCAGCCTGTTGTGGTCGGGCGACCAAGATGCCCTGCTGCGCGAGATCGAGCACTTCGTCACGGGATCCCGCCCGGCTCCGCGACACGACCGCGTGCTCGCGACCGTGCTCTTCACCGACATCGTCGGCTCGACCGACCGCGCGGCCGAGATCGGAGATGCCAGATGGCGAGAGCTCCTCGCCGAGCACGACCAGCTCGTCCGTCGCGCGCTCGACCGGTTCGAAGGACAAGAGGTGAAGACGACAGGTGACGGATTCCTCGCGACCTTCGACGGTCCCGCCCGCGCGATCCGATGCGCCCAAGCGATCCATGAGTTCCTCCGCGCGATCGGTGTCGAGGTGCGAGCCGGCTTGCACACGGGTGAGATCGACCTCGTCGACGGAGACGTCGGGGGCATCGCGGTCCACCTCGGCGCGCGCGTCTTAGCCGAGGCCGGCGCCGGCGAGACCGTGGTGTCTTCCACGGTGAAGGACCTCGTCGTGGGATCCGAGATCGCGTTCGAGGACCGTGGTGAGCACGACCTGAAGGGCGTCCCAGGAACCTGGCGGCTCTTCGCCGTGTCACGTTCCGTCTGAGCTGTCAGAGGCTCAGTATCGAGAACACCCGTCGGTGGGGTGTTCTCAGAACTCCCTCACCATACGTTTTCTGTCCATTCCAGAGGACTTCCCACAGGTTAAGAGGGGTTCCTCCCACAGCAGGTCACGGCATATCTTCCCGATCCACTCTGTTCCGCCCATGATCTCTGGGCTGCGTTCAGTCGTTCGGCTTCTTGGCTTGCAGTTCGGCGATCTGGGCGCGAGCTGCTGTGACGAGCTCCGCGTTTGTGTTGGCATAGCCACCAAGACCCCATCCGCCGTCGGGCGCTTCCGTCAGAAGGACCCAGGTGCGGTCGGCGAGCGACGGATCACTTGCCGAGTCGGCGACGAGGGAGGTGAGTCGGCTCACCACGGCGAGTTGCTTGTCACGATCGAGCGCGCCGGCGTTCGTGAGGACCTGAACGCGAACATACGTGCTGTCTCCGTCGACGTTCGACAACCCCGTCGAGGGAAGCTCGTGCACGAACGCGGCCGTGTTCTTCCGGAACATCGGGATGTCCGGCACTTCCTCGATCTTCATGAGTTCGGTAGCGAGGTTCCGAGCCAACGTACGCTGGTCACTGAACGTGCCGGCCGCCGCGTAGACATCGATCATCGGCATCGATCCGCTCCTTTCCGAAGCCTGTGATCGGGGAGGCTACTCCCTCCTCGCGTTCTCTCACGCTTGGGTGGTGAACGCCTCGGTCAAGATCGGCGCCGCCGCTACGGGAGACGGCTCGCGAGCTGGGTACGCGACTTCACATCGAGCTTCCGGAACACCTTCCGGAGGTGGTACTCGACCGTGCTCGGGCTGATGAACAGTTGAGCGGCGATCTCTCGGTTGGTGTTGCCCTGCGCCGCGAGGCGTGATATCTGCGCCTCCTGCGGCGTGAGCTGGTGGGAGGTGTCGACGGTGCGCTTGCGGGCATGCTCGCCGGTCGCCAGCAACTCGATCCTCGCCCGCTCAGCGAAGGCGTCCATCCCGAAGTCGAAGAATCGCTCGTGCGCGAAGCGCAGCTGCACACGCGCGTCCATGCGCCGGCGCTCACGCCGCAGCCATTCGCCGTACAGGAGGTGGGCGCGCGCGAGATCGACAGCGATACGGGTCCGACCGAGCCGGTCGATCGCCTCGACGTACAGGTGCTCCGCCGCCGGCCCCTCGGCGAGGAGCGCCTCCGAGCGTGATGCGATCCCGACGACCCAGTCCGTGCCGCTGGCCCGAGCGATCGACCCAAGCCGCCGGCGGGCGTCCTCGGCCACCTCGGGGGTTCCCGCCCGGACCGCCGCCTCGACCACCTCGGGCATCACCCACATCGAAGGGTTGAGGTCGTGCGCGGCGACGCCCAGAGCGGCTTCGCGTGCCTCCTCGTACCGGCCGAGGCCGTTGTAGAGGACCGCCGCAGCCCAGCCGAGCACAGAGAGTCCGATGCCTTCGCCGCGCGACGTCACCTCTGCCCGGGTCCGTTCGATCAGATAGGTGGCCTCAGCCTCGCGACCGCGGAGGGCGGCGAGTCCCACAGCGCCATACGGAGCAAGGTCGCTGCCTGTCGTGTCCGTCGCCCGTTGGATCTCCTCCACGAGCGACGTCGCCGCATCCAGTTCGCCCGTGAGGAGATGGAGGTAGATGCGCTGCGTGAGGGCAAGAGGGAGATCACCGAGCGCTCCGGTCTTGCGGGCGATCCGGATGTGCCTCTCCGACAACGCCTCCCACGTCGCGTCGTCCCAGAGTTGCACCGATGCGATCGTCGCGAGCCAGATCCAGCGCATCTGCTCGGTCGCAGATCTATCGGTGCCGAAGGCACCCGCGGCGCGGCGAAGCATCGGCACGGCAGCCTCGTAGCTTCCGATCAGCAACGTGGTCAGGGCGTCGAGCAACAGGTCGGGACCGCGGGGCTTGCGGCCAGGCGCCGGCGCCGTTCGTGCGGCTTGCGCGATGTCCAGTGCACTCCCGCCTGGTCGGGCGAGGCGGCCCGCGAACAGGGCCGCGGAACATGCATCGAGATAGGTCTCCCGGGCGAGGGGCGGATCGAGCGAGCTGAGCCGCCGGGCCGCTTCCAGGAGGAGCGGCGGTGCGTCGCTGCCGTGCGTCGCGACGAACGTGATCTGCGCGCGCAGCAGGTCGGCACGCGCGAGCTCGAGGTCGGTGAGGATGCCCGTCTCAGCCGCGGAGAGCAGATCTCGCGCGTCATCGAGAGCGCCTGCCTGGAAGTTCGTCTGCGCCGCGGCGAGAGCGCGTTCCGCGCGCCTTGAAGGATCCGGCGTCAGCGCAGCCGCGCGCTCGAGGAACACCCCGGCGGCAGCGAAGCCGCCCCGCCCCTGCGCACGTGCTGCTGACCGTTCCAACTCCGCGGCAACCTCCTCATCGGGCGCTGCCGCCGCCTGCGCCCGGTGCCAAGCCCGGCGATCTGGATCGATGTCTGGATCCGTCGCCTCGGCGAGCGCCCGGTGGACCTCGCGCCGCTCCTTGACTCCGGATGCTCGATACGCCGCGGACCGGACGAGCGGATGGCGGAAGACGACCCTGGAACCGAACACCAGCAGGCCCTCCGATTCGACGGCGCCCGCCGTCGCTTCGGGGATGCCGAGGAGCTCGGCAGCGCGTCCGATCGATGCCGGATCGCCGACCGGGTCGGCCGCCGCCACGAGCAAGAAACGTCGCGCTTCGTAGGGAAGAGCCGCCAGGCGTCGCGTGAAGCTCTCCTCGATGCTCGCCGAGAGAGGCACGTTGGCGGGCAGCCCGAAGCCGCCCGCGAGCTGCGTCGGCGTCAACCCGCGCGGCAGCTCGAGCAGCGCGAGCGGATTCCCGCCCGTCTCGTCGACGATCCGGTCAAGCACGCGCTCATCCAGTGGCGCCGGCAAGCTGGACTCCAGCAGCGACCTCGCGTCCCGGTGCCCCAACGGCTCGACGCGGAGCTCCGGGAGGCGCGTGAGCGCGCTGCCGAGCTCGCGCGTCGCGAACACGAGCGCGATCTTCTCCGCCAAGAGTCGCCGGGCGACGAACGTGAGTGCGCGTGCCGACCCAGCGTCGAGCCATTGCGCGTCGTCGACGACGGTCAACAGCGGCCCGTCCTCGGCAGCCTCCGACAGCAGCCCGAGGACCGCCAGTCCAACGAGGAACGGGTTCGGAGGCGGTCCTGCGTTCAGGCCGAAGGCGATGTCGAGGGCATCGCGCTGTGGCTGCGGGAGCCTGTCCGCAAGCTCGAGGAACGACGAGCACAGCTGCTGGAGCGCGGCGAACGGGAGCTCCATCTCCCCTTCCACCCCGCTGGTTCTGGCGACGCGATACCCCTGCCCTGCCTCGATCGCGTACTCGAGCAAAGCGGTCTTGCCGACGCCCGGCTCGCCATGCACCACCAAGACGCCGCCGTCTCCGCCACGCGCTCTCTCGAGCAGCCGGTCGAGCACCGCACGCTCGCGCTTCCGCCCAACCAGGTGCTCTCCCTGGACTCGTGACCTGTGGCGGCCGCTCGATCAGCATCATCCGACAGTAGCGCGCTGAGGCCAGATCTGTTCGGGACTAAGGAGATCCGGGATTCGAGTGCCGACCTCGGCCGCGAGGATCTTCATCGCTGCCGTGGGAAAGCCCATCTCACGAACCCACGGAGGGAGGAGAAACCGATGAGTGCGCAAGGAACGACAACCGACACGGCTCTTCCGGACTACGCTCCGATCCCGCCCGCGTCGTTCGGCCCTGCCCCTAACGAGCAGGGCTACTACGTCGGACGTGTCGAGCGGAACCTCTACTGGGTCACGGACGGCGTCTACCAGGCCGCGTTCCTGACCACGCCCGACGGCGTCGTCCTCTTCGATGCCCCGCCGAGCATCGGGCACAACCTCCAGCGCGCGATCGACGAGATCGCCCAGGCCAACGGCGTGAGCAACGAGGTGACCCACCTGGTCCACACCCACCATCACGCCGACCATGTCGGCGCGTCCTCGCTGTTCGGCAAGGACGTCGTGCGGATCGGGCACGAGGAGACCCGGCGGCTCCTGCTCCGGGACGACGACCCGGCCCGGCCCGCACCGGAGGAAACGTTCAGCGATCGCCGGACCCTGGAGATCGGCGGCGAGCGGATCGAGCTCGCGTGGCACGGTGCCAACCACACGCCCGACAACAGCGTCATCCACTTCCCCGAGCACGACGCGCTGATGATGGTCGACATCGTGAACGTGGGCTGGGTGCCCGTGTACGTCGTCAACCTGTCCGACGACATCCCGGGATACCTGTCCATGCCGGCGACCGCCCTGACCTATCCCTGGAAGACCCTCATCAGCGGCCACCTGGGCCGGCTCGGCAAGCGCGAGGACGTCACCCTGCACCAGCAGTACATGACGGACCTCGAGGACAGCGCGAAGACTGCCCTCGCCACCGTCGATCCGACGCCCTACTTCCAGAAGTACGGCGCGGTCGGGAACATGTGGGGCGCCGTGAAGGCCTACCTGAATGCGGTGGGCGAGGCGACGGCCGCGCCCGTCATCGAGAAGTACACGGGCGTGCTCGCAGCCGCGGACGTGTTCACCCCGGACGTCGCGTTCTGGCTGATGGAGTCGATGCGACTCAACCGCGGGATCGGCCTGCAGGTGCACCCATGAGCGCCGTCGAGACCGCCGCAACCGAGGGAGATCATCGATGAGCTTCGAGCAGCGACAGACCCTCGACGCGATCCTGCGACAAGTCGGCCTTCCCCGCCGACAGCGACGTCAGCGAGCAACGGCGACTCTTGAGAGAGCTGCTGTCGGCGCAGCCGCTGCCTGCCGAGGTGACCGTCACCGCAGCCACGCTGGGCGGCGTCCCAACGGCCGAGATCACGGTCGACGGGATCGAACCTCGCCACGCCGTTCTCTACTTCCACGGCGGCGTCTACGTGATGGGGGACGCCTTCCTCGCTGCCGAGCTGGCCTCGCAGGTCGGCCGACGGACGGACGCCAAGGTCATCTCCGTCGACTACCGGCTCGGACCCGAGCACCCGTATCCGGCCGCGGTCGACGACGCTCTTGCGGCGTACGAAGCCCTCCTCGATGACGGCATCGCCCATCGGACATCGTCTTCGCGGGAGAATCCGCCGGCGGCGGGCTCGCCATCGCCACCCTGGTCAACGCCCGCGACCACGGGCTGCCCCTGCCGGCCGCGGCCCTCGTCATGTCGCCGTACGCCGATCTCACCCTGGCCGGCTCGACCATGGAAACCAAGCGCGAGGTCGACCCGCTGCTCAGCCCAGAGGCGCTGCTCGCCCGGGTCACCGACTACACGGCAGGCCAAGATGCCGGCCTCGCCCTGATCAGCCCCATCTTCGCCGAGCTCTCCGGCCTGCCGCCGCTGATCATCCAGGCGGGATCGCACGAGGTTCTCCTCGATGACGCGATCCGCCTCGCCGGTGTGGCCGCCAGCGCCGACGTCGAGATCACCCTCGACATCACTCCGGGGGTGCCCCACGTCTTCCAGGCGTATCACCCGATCCTCGAGGAAGCGGTCGAGGCGCTGGAGAGAGCAGGACGGTTCCTGTCGGCGCATCTCGCAGGATCACCGACGTTGGAGGCCCGGATCGCGTGAGTGAGATGCGAAGCGTCGCTCGGTGCAACTGAACGACAGGAGTTCGGCATGAGCGATTGGAACGCGAAAACCATCGAGGAGTTCCGAGCGAACGAGGGCAAGGTCGGCGGGACGTTCGAGGGCGCCCCGCTGGTCCTGGTGCATCACCTTGGCCGGAAGAGCGGGCAGGAGTACGTCACCCCGATGATGTACCTGGCGCACGACAACGATCCGAACGTCATCTACGTATTCGCAACCCGAGGTGGAGCACCCATCAACCCGGACTGGTACTACAACCTGGCAGCCGCCGGTGAAGGCAGCGTCGAACGGGGAACCGAGACGTACGACGTGACCGTCCGCGATCTGATCGGCGATGAACGCGATCGCATCTACGCTGAGCAGGCCCGGCGCTACCCGGGTTTCGCCGAGTACGAACGCCAAACTGACGGACTCCGGATCATCCCTGTGCTCGAACTTCGGCGCGCGTAG